>NZ_PIOD01000002.1 GCF_003369565.1 Oceanobacillus chungangensis
GTAGCGCCAGTGGCTCCTGGATCGCCCGTAGGTCCCGTAGCACCCGTAGGTCCTGTAGCGCCAGTGGCTCCTGGATCGCCCGTAGGTCCCGTAGCCCCAGTAGGTCCCGTAGCTCCGGTCGCACCCGTAGCCCCTGGAGGCCCAGTAGGTCCAGTAGGGCCGATTGAAGAAGGAGGGATAATTTTAGTGACATTTTTCAATTTATTGTCTAGAAGTAATTCTTTTTTCATAGCTATTTCAAGCATTTGTTGAACATTATCATTTACTAATAGAACATCTTCAAGCGAACTAGCTTCAGGTCCGCCAGGTAATGTTCCTAGAGCAAATTGAATTTTTTCTCCTTCAGCATTGATGATATGGGCAAGCCCTAATTCTTCCATAGCAATTGATGCCAATAATAGATTGATTGCATCATCGCGAGAAACTGTGATTTGTGGAGTGATATTTGGAAGGTTTGGTTGTGACATTATATTTCTCCTTTCTAAATTATTTAGAACATACATATTATTTATTAGGACTGAATAAGTCATCCTGTTAAACGGATATTAGCATGTTCTAAATATAATCTATTCCAAGGAAATTAAAGAGTATGAGCGATTATCTCAGTATTTGATATTCGCTTAATTAGCGGATTAATAGAGAAATGTTGAAAAAGTATCGGCTTGCATATGAAAAACACCCTAGTAGACTAGAGTGTTTTTCCATAAAATTATTATGATTTGTAAATGTGAATTTAAATATTATATAACACCTAATTTCTTTAGCTGAAAAATTCCTGATTCTGTTACAGAGGTTATTCGAAATTTTGCATATTGGAAAATATCTGGTTGTTATATTGATCCCCCTTTATTTACATCATCGCAAACAATATTATAAGCATGCACTGCTCCATTAATATTTACTCTTGAAAGGTGAACATCTGGGGTGGATTCATATAAAAGGATATTTTTGAAATTGCTGGATTCTTCACAGCTACCCTAAAATTCGATTAATTATATGAGGTGCTTTATTGTTTATTTGAAAAAATTCACTAAAAAATCTTACGATTGGACTATCATGCTTACTAAAATAATAATAATTATTTGTATACATAACGAATTCGTACTTACTATATCTTGTAGTTTCGACTAAACTTTATTTTTACTCTGTGAAAGTTAGGTAATGATAAAAAAATAGACCCAAATAGAATTATATTCATTAAAAAGAATTAGGAAATATAGTTGTATAAGGGTCTATTTTCTTTTGGTATTTTACTCGCGGCATTTACCTAAGGTGTTTGTCATGAAGTATAATAGCTTTTGAATTGAATCAATTGTACATAGGATGTGGTAGACACATGGGGAATGGCGATTCAAATTGGGTTGGTATTAATCTTTATTTCTTCCATTGTTGTTGAACTTGACTTAGTGCAAGCTGGAAAATTTCCTCTTCCGTTGAATCCCGATGTGTAATTACATTTGTATGATAATACTGATCAGAAAATTGAACTGTAATATTAACTTGAATCATTTATGCCACCTCTTTCTATCGTTGTATTAAAACAAAAATATTTTAGTTAATCTTTAAATTATACAGGATTATAAGTGTTAAAGCAATATATATATTATCTTACTTTACTAAGAAGTCTACTGAAGAAGGAAGGCTTTCCCTTCGCATTTGCTTCTTCTATCGATGCTGCAGTTAATCGCTGTGTTTCCAAGCGCTCATTCATTACTTGCATTAATTGTTTATCACGTTCATTTAAACGATTATTAATGTGTTCTTGTTGTTTATCTAACCGGGTGACTAATTCTTTTATAAGAGCATTTTGGTTTTCCATCATGTCTTTTAATTCATCGTATTGGTTATTAGCTGGTTGTGCACTTGGAGGACTCTCTCGTATTGTTTCCCTGTTCGTTTCTTTACTAAACTTCTCAATCACTATATTCGTTGCTTGTTCTACTGAAATCGATGATTTTCCTCTTAATTCCTTTAAATATCGCAGCGCCATAATATCACTTTCAACAAATAATCGCGCATTATTCTTCGACTTAAAAAATTCATAGCCAGCTTTTTCGAGATATTGCGCATATTTCCTCACAGTTGTGACACCCATATCGAGCATAATTGCAATTTCGCTAGTGGTATAAGCCTTCTCATTTATACCCATATCGTTTTCCATATTATCACCCCATATTGTATAGTTCAACGTTAATTCGTAATTTTCCTTCTATTACGAAAAGATAATTTAATAATATATAGAATAGTTGATTTGACAGCTTACCTATTTCATTGTATATTTATATTGAATTAAAGATACTTTAAATAAAAATAAATTAACAATAATGGAGGTATGATCCATGAATCATTTAAAGGGGATGCACCATGTAACGGCAATTACGAGTAGTGCCGAAGAGAATTATAAATTTTTCACGAATGTATTAGGAATGCGTTTAGTAAAGAAAACTGTTAACCAGGATGATATTCAAACGTATCACTTGTTTTTTGCGGATGATAAGGGGAGTGCAGGAACAGATATGACGTTCTTTGATTTTCCTGGAATACCTAAGGGAGAGCATGGAACGAATGAAATTTATAAAACATCCTTCCGTGTTCCAACAGATGCAGCACTAGACTATTGGGTAAAACGTTTTGACCGACTAGAAGTGAAGCATACAGGGATTAAAGAGGTATTTGGTGTAAAGACACTATCTTTTGTCGATTTTGATGACCAACAATATCAATTGATTTCCGATGAAAATAACAAAGGCATTGCGTCAGGTACGCCATGGCAAAAAGGACCAGTGCCACTTGAATATGCGATTACAGGTTTAGGACCGATCCATGTACGTATTGAACAATACGATTATTTCAAAGAAGTATTAGAAAAGGTTCTTTTATTTAAAGAGATTGCACAAGAAGGATCATTGCACTTATTTGAAGTTGGTGAAGGCGGCAATGGCGCGCAAATCTATGTTGAGAAGAATGTAGTTTTACCACCTGCACGCCAAGGGTTCGGAACCGTGCATCACGCAGCGTTCCGTGTTGAGGATCGAGCTGTATTGGAAGAGTGGATTGAGCGTATGAGTAGCTTCGGTCTTCCTACATCAGGTTATGTAGATCGTCACTTTTTTGAGTCATTATACGCAAGAGTTGCACCACAAATTTTATTTGAGTTTGCAACAGATGGTCCTGGTTTTATGGGAGATGAACCTTATGAAACGCTTGGGGAAAAATTATCTTTACCTCCATTTTTAGAGCCTAAACGTGAGTCGATTGAAAAAATGGTTCGCCCAATTGATACGGTAAGAAGTACGATTGATTTTGTAAAAGAATAAACAGCTGTCAATTCGCATCCGCTTGGTGTTCAAAATGGACATTGGGCGGATTTTTTTAATAGCTGTTAAAAAGAAATAGCGTTTGCTTGATTGTATCCTATTCGTTACACTTGAAATGAAATAAGAAAGGGGAGGGCATAATGGAGCATTTACAGGTAGGGAGAGCAAAGTTAACTTGGTTAAATGGCGGAGTATCATTTCTTGATGGTGGAGCAATGTTTGGAGTTGTACCTAAAGCATTGTGGGGAAAGAAATACCCGCATAATGAGAAAAACCAGATCGAACTAAGGGCAGATCCGATTCTTTTACAAATTGATGGCAGGCATTTTCTAATCGAATCAGGGATTGGAAACAACAAACTAACGGAAAAGCAATTACGAAATTTTGGTGTAATTGAACAAGCCTCCATTGATGAGTCGTTAGCTAAACTCGAGTTATCGGTTGATGATATTGATGCAGTTCTAATGACACATTTACATTATGATCATGCGAATGGTTTGACGAATAAAGTAGGGGAAGACACTTATATATCTCAATTTAAACATGCAACAATCTACACATCTGCAATTGAGTGGAATGAGATGCGCAACCCAAATATTCGCTCAGTGAACACCTATTTTGAAAGCAACTGGCAACCGGTTGAGGATCAAGTGGTAACTTTCGCTGATGAAATTGAGATTGTTTCTGGTTTACGTTTAATTCATACTGGAGGACATAGTGAAGGGCATTCGATTCTTGTCTTCGAAGATGGGGAAGATTGTTTCATTCATATGGCCGACCTTATGCCGACATATGCACATCATAATAAATTATGGGTACTTGCATATGATGATTATCCAGTGACCTCTGTACATGAGAAGGAAAACTGGATGGCTTTTGGCTATCGTAAAGAGGCATGGTATACGTTTTATCATGATGCCTATTATCGTGCAATAAAATTTAATCATTCTGGAGAAAAGATTGCAGAAGTAGAGCGTGTACGCTATTCATATAAGTAAAAAGAAATCGGCGATTGTGCCGATTTCAATTACGTTTCATTTAAGCAGTTTGTACGGATTCGATTATGCCGCCCGTATCCAAATCAACATAAAATTCATATTGCTTGTTTTCTCCGTCGATACTTCGTGTAATTCCACCACGATATGCGTTAAAGACGAGCCCGTTTTTTTCAATTTCTTCTGGTTTCATATAAATCCATGAACCACTAATTGGTCCGTTTTTCTTATATGCTTCCTTTGCATTATGTAATGCTCTTTCAGGAGAAATCTTCTGATAGGTATCAACTTGCTGCTTCGTCAAGTAGCCAATTGCAGCGCCTATTCCGAGTGCGAGAACAATATTTCTTTTTTTCATTCCATTCACCTACTTTAGGATTATAATTAGTAAATTGCCGTGTCTATTAGTAAATAGTATACAATATAATATGTAAAATTGAAAATGTTACGAAGGCATAAGGGGAATTTCTCTAATCGTGGAAAGAAGTGGAAAATTAGAATCGCTTTCCGTTATAATGAGGACATACATAGATAAAGTGGAGGGAATTAGATGAAACAAGAGACATTAGACCTATTTAAAAATTTAACAGAATTACAAGGTGCATCAGGAAATGAACATCTTGTTCGAGCATTTATGAAAGAAGAATTAACGAAATATGCAGATGAAGTAATCCAAGATAATCTTGGTGGTGTCTTTGGTGTGAAGCATGGAGACGGTCCAAAGGTTATGGTTGCTGGACATATGGATGAAGTTGGGTTCATGGTCTCGCAAATTACAGAAAATGGAATGATTCGTTTTCAGCCTCTAGGCGGTTGGTGGAGTCAGGTATTGCTTGCTCAACGCGTGCAAATTATGACGGCAAATGGCCCGGTAATTGGTGTAATTGGTTCAATACCACCACATCTTTTAACAGATGCACAACGGAATAAGCCGATGGAAATTAAGAATATGTTAATCGATATCGGTGCAGATGATCGGGAAGATGTAAAGAAAATAGGCGTGAGGCCTGGAGATTCAATCGTACCAATCACACCATTTCAGCCGATGGCAAACAGTAATAAAATTCTTGCTAAAGCATGGGATAACCGATACGGATGTGGCTTATCGATTGAGCTCTTAAAAGAACTGCAAGGAGAAAAGCTTCCGAACCAATTGTATTCTGGTGCAACGGTACAAGAAGAGGTTGGCTTACGTGGTGCGCAAGTTTCAACAAATATGATAAAGCCTGATATTGCATATGTTCTAGATGCCTCTCCTGCAAATGACGCATCAGGTGATAAAACAGCATTCGGTCAGTTAGGAAAAGGTGCATTGCTGAGAATTTTTGACCGGACGATGATCACCCATAAAGGTATGCGCGAATTCGTGCTTGATACAGCAGAATCCAATAACATACCATATCAATATTTTATTTCACAAGGCGGTACTGATGGCGGGAAAATCCATCTAAGTGGTGATGGTGTACCAACAGCTGTAATTGGAATTTGTTCACGTTACATTCATACAGCTGCATCTATTATTCATATTGATGATTACGCAGCAGCGAAGGAGCTACTTGTGAAGTTAGTGAAACAGACAGATAAAAATACAGTAGATCACATTTTAAATGCGAACTAAACTATCATAACGATTAGCTGTCACCAACAGGGTGGCAGCTATTTTTAAGGGAGCTGTATAAATGGAGATAATAATTGGCTCAAAAAATCCGACAAAAGTTAAAGCTGTTGCAGAGATATTCGAAGGTGATCAAGTGATTGCTATTACTGCAGAGTCAAATGTACCCGCACAACCGTTTTCCGATGAGGAAACGAGGCAAGGGGCAATTAATCGAGCGATGGAATGCAGGAAATCTACGACAAACGGAATTGGGATCGGTCTTGAGGGTGGTGTGATGTTTATTGACGATACATTATATTTATGTAATTGGGGTGCGTTGGTCTCGGAAGATTGGCAAGTCCACACAGCCAGTGGCGCACGAATTGCATTGCCGAAGGAAATAGTCGAATCACTGAAAAATGGCTTTGAACTAGGGGATATTATGGATGATTATGCAAACCGGAAAGAAGTTAGTACCCACGAGGGAACGATCGGAATCTTCACAAATGATCTCGTTTCTAGAAAAGAAATGTTTGCTCATGTTGTAAAGCTGCTTCGTGGGCAATGGGAGTACTGGAAATAAAGAGCAGCAAGGATATAATCTTAGCTGCTCTTTATCTAAACTAGATTCATCAACTTTTGTTGTATTTATATAAACAGCGAACTTACTTAGGATGATATTGTGTCCTTGGCCGTCGCTCCAGAAATACACTACGCTTTCCGCGGGGAGCTGGTGAGCCTTCTAGTGCTGTCGCACTTTGAAGTCTCACCTAGGCTCTTCTTCCCGCAGGACAAGGAAAGCTTCGGCAGCATTACATCGCACGAAGAAAATTGTCCTTAATTTTCGAGGAGTCTTCGTGTATTTCTTCCGCTGAAAATAGAGTAGAATCTAGAAACAAAAGAATGACAAACCCACTAACTATCACCATTGATTGTAGCAGTATATATGAGACTCATGTGTAAATTGCAACGACTGTCTAGGTTTGAAGACACATTTGAAGCCACATGTTCACAATTTATATTAGCTACTCATTCTTATCTTAGCTTGGGAAATACTACAATCTTTAGTTAACTGGCTTATTCGAAAATATACGCCAACACATCGAGTGCCTGTTCTACGGTATCAACGGTTACATTTGCTTTATTAGAAAGTTCCTTCAGCGGATGAATTAAGGATTCCGGCCGAATAATAATAGTAGGTTTGTTCATTGATATTGCTGTACTTACGTCCATAGCAGTATTCCATTGGCGATACTGGTCACCAAATAGTGCGATGACAATATCTGCTTTCTGTAATAATACTTCTGTTCTGAAGTTATTAATTGATGATGCTGCATCATCTTTATAAAGATTCGAAGGCTGATTTCCTAAAATATCTTCCCCAATATTGTCCGAACGATCATGATTAGTCTGCGGAGAAACAAAGGTAAATGGTAATTCTCGTGCTTTTACCAATTCAATTAATTTATCTCTCCAATCGTCATGAATTTGTCCCGCTAAATAAACGATAAATTCCATAACTATCCCTCCATTTTCCTTGTAATTTATCCTAATCGTAGCGAAACATGGAAAAATTGCAAATGATTTGCACGCAAACTTCCTAAGTCAAGGGTTTAAATTGGCGTAAATCTCTAGTAAGATATGAAATGGTATAAAAGTACTAAGTGAGGAGGCGAGCTTGTTGAGGAAATATATTAGGGGAATTATTACATCCCTTTTAATAGTATTGGTTCTTAGTGGCTGTAGCTTGAAATCGGAGGAAAATGCTATTCAGGACGCGAAAGAGACGGCAAAACTAGCATTTGAAGATCAAACTCCAATTAAAGCAAATCATGAAGTGAACGAACAATTACTTTATCTTCCAGCGAACTTAGAAGTTCAAAGTGGTGATAAAACCAACCTTATATTAGAAAATGGGGATCAAACATTTATTGTATTCCATAATGTTATTGAAGATAGCAATAGTAAATTAAATTATCATGCAGCACAAGCTGAAGAAGCATTGGCAATCGAATCATTCAAGGATGAAGATAACTTTGGGTATATTCGAATTCTTGCTGATGATGGGGAAGGTTATGAATTACAAATTGGCGTAGGTGGGGTGAAAATCACAACCTACACTACTAAGGCGAAGCTAGATAAGGATGCACTTGAAATGATGAAGATGGCTAAATTCATCAGTACAGAAAGGTAATGTGCATATCAATTGAAACGTAGCGTAAACAAAGTTATTATATGAAAAAGGCTTAGTTCGTAAAAATTTGGACCTGCCTATAAAAAGGAGTTGACCAAGGATGCAACAATTAGAATCAATCGAACAATATAATGAATTAGCAAAAAATGAAAATGTAGTTATGATGTTTTCTGCAGAGTGGTGTGGAGACTGTCGATATATTGAACTAGATCTTCCTGAAATTGAAGCAGCATTTCCAGAATATACATTTGTCCACGTAGACCGTGATAAGTTCATTGAAATTTGTCAAGAACATGGTGTTATGGGAATTCCTAGCTTTTTAGCTTATAAAGATGGAAAAGAAGCGGGAAGATTTGTAAGTAAGGACCGTAAAACAAAAGAAGAAATCATAAGCTTTATTGAAGGATTATCTGCTTAGTCCAAAATAAGAATCTGTTTTCGAAAAGGAGGGAAACAGGATCATGAAAATGACAAGCTTTCAAATGAAAAATAGGCTGCAAAAGCGCTTTGCAAATGATGCTTACTACATCTCCTTTAATCGCGATAAGGACACACTTCGAATCGAGTGGAAGGAATCAAAACGCGGGATGACTATATCCTTGCCGAGTGTAATTGGCAAGTTTCAGGAGCGTGGTGAAGCTGCACTTGATGAACTTGAGGATCACGTGACAGAGGCATTACGGATTATGAATGAGGAACATGAGCTAGCAGGAATGGAGAAGCATATTTTCCCTGTTATTCGTTCTAGTTCATTTCCAACAGAGACGAAGCGTGGCAATCAATTGATAACAAAAGACCATACTGCGGAAACGCGTATTTTTTATGCCCTTGATTTAGGGAAATCATATCAATTGATTGATGAAGACTTGCTTGCAAAAGAAGGCTGGGGGAAAGAAAGAATCGATGAAATTGCCAGCTTCAATGTCCGTTCACTGTCAACAGAGGCAAAAAAAGATACGGTTGCGGAAAATGACTTTTATTTTATAGCAACACAGGACGGCTATGACGCAAGTCGAATTTTGAATGAAGCATTTTTAGAAGAGATGAAAGCAAATACTGATGGAGACCTGGCTGTTGCAGTGCCACACCAGGATGTATTGATTCTTGCTGACATTCGTAATAATACAGGGTATGATATATTAGCACAAATGACGATGAAGTTTTTTGCGGAAGGGCGAATTCCAATTACGTCACTACCATTTATCTATGAAGATAAAAAATTGGAACCGATCTTTATTCTCGCTAAAAATCGTCCAGTAAAAGATTAGGAAGGATGAATTAAATGGATGTATTTTACAATCCAAATGGAATTGGCGATTGCTTGTTGATTCCGATAAAAGACGGAGATCGATACGAAATTAAACAGGAAGCATATGGTGATATTACAAAAATCACATCTACAGATGGCAGTATTCTTGGTTATAATATTTTCCAAGCTTCTAAATACTTAGAACTTCAAGGTACCGGAGCAATTCGTTTAACGACAGAATTACTGGAGCAACTAAAGACATTATTTGCAAAAAATAACTTGGATGATGCACTTGAATTTGATTTAAGTCCCAAATTTGTTGTTGGCTATGTCGTGAGTAAGGGACCACATGAAAATGCGGATAAATTGAGTGTTTGTCAAGTAGATGTTGGTGAAGAGGAGCTACTGCAAATCGTTTGTGGCGCACCAAATGTGGATGCAAATCAAAAAGTTGTGGTTGCAAAGGTTGGTGCAACAATGCCGAGCGGACTGCAAATTAAACCATCAGAACTTAGGGGTGTCCCATCTAATGGTATGATTTGTTCGCAAAAAGAACTAGGCTTACCGAACGCACCAACGGAAAAAGGGATTTATGTGCTTGACGATTCCTATACTGTTGGAGAAGAATTTAAGTTTTAATGTAAGAAAGTATAGCGACTTTCTTAACGAATAAGTGCAACTAAGGTTGTCACCCAAAGACTTGGGACAACCAAGTTTTCTAATAATAATCGACAACCCAAGCTTAACAGTTCGGGTTGTTTTTTTACGGATTGATAGTTTCAACCAACAAAACAGTAAAAATAGTACATCTTAATCAATTCGTAAAGATAGGCTACATGAAACGGTAAAAAATGATAAAATAGAAATTAATGATTTTATGGAAATAGAAATGAGTGAATACATATGTGGGAACAATGGAAAAATAAATTCAAAAGTCTATTCGGAGAAGAAGAAGAGCATTCTGAAGAGGAAGTCTCTAAGAACCATCCAGCCTCTAACGTGAAGGCTAGGATGACGTATCAATATCCAAAGAAATCTTCTTTTCGGTTTCCTGTAATCCCAGATGAGAGAGTGGAGAAGAAGCAAAGAGATATACCTGTTTATCAACAGAAAGAAACCTCTTCCTACAAAAGGAAAGAGACTCCTGCTTATCAAAGAAAAAAGGAAGAAAAAATAGTCAGGAAACAGCAAGAACCTGAAAAGATAAGTAATAAAGTATATAAAAAAACAGATACACCTTTCAAAGTGTCAGAGGTTCCATCCCCAATCTATGGATTACAGAAAAGGAAAAAAGATGAGATTGATGATGTACCAGCATTTATGCGAAAAGATGAAATAGCGGCACAAACGGATCAAATTGCGAGTACAGTAGAAAAACAACTAGAAAAACCAACAGAAACGAAGCTTGTAATCGTTCCAGAAATAAGAGAAAGCAGCAGTGTTACTGCAGATTCCTTAATGGAACAGCAAGAACAAAAGGTCTTTGAAGAAAGTAAGCAGGAAAATCACCAAATAACTCAGGAAAGCAAGCAGAAGGATGGTCAAGTACCAGATGAGATTAAGCAGGAGGATATTATTCGTAAAAAGGATGATAAACCTGCACCATCCAATGTTAGTCAAATAGAGCGGTCGGATAATCAACGTGTAGAAAATAAGACACCATTCAACGTTATGATGACACCGAGAGATAAGAAGAATTTATTCGACAGACGCAAACGGTTAGCAAATGAAGAAAATGACCGGAATCATGCTTCTATGCAAGAAAAGGAAGTATCAAAACCAAACCAAGTAGGAAAACGTGAAGAAAATCGGATTCCAACAACGAGCAATACAGCATCAAAGCAGCAGGATGCTAGCAGTAATATTCCAATGAGTACAGTGCAAGTAGTAGAGCAGGTAGAGAAAAAGGAAACGTATCTTCCAGATCATTTATTAAATGATCCTGTTCCGAAGAGCGATGAAAATTATGTTTGGGTGGAAAACCAGAAAGCATTACTCGAACAGACATTAACACACTTTAATGTTCAAGCTAGAGTTGTAAAAGCAACCCAAGGTCCATCAGTAACAAGGTTTGAAGTCCACCCTGAGCTAGGGGTTAAAGTAAGTAAAATAAAAAGCTTAAGTGATGATTTAAAGCTCAATATGTCAGCAAGAGATATTCGGATTGAGGCACCAATACCTGGAAAGAATACCGTTGGAATAGAAATACCGAATCTTAAGGCGCAAATGGTCGGACTGCAGGAAATATTTGAAAAAGAAGACTTTAAAAAAGCAACGTCGCCACTAACGATTGCGCTTGGTTTAAGTATTGAGGGAGAGCCGGCTATAACGAATATCCAGAAAATGCCACATGGTTTAATTGCTGGTGCGACTGGATCGGGTAAAAGTGTCTGTATTAATACGATTCTAATAAGTCTCATTTATAAAGCAAACTATGATGATGTTAAATTCTTATTAATTGACCCGAAAATGGTAGAGCTTGCACCGTATAATGGCATCCCTCACTTAGTTGCGCCAGTTATTACGGATGTGAAAGCTGCCACCCAGAGCTTGAAATGGGCTGTTACGGAGATGGAGGATCGTTATGAAAGATTCGTTCATGAAGGGGTTCGCGATATTGAGCGCTACAATAAAAAGGTGACGCAACAAGGGCGTAGAGATAAAAAAATGCCGTTTATTATCATTGTCATTGATGAATTAGCTGATTTAATGATGTCATCTCCACAAGATGTAGAAGATTCGATTAGTCGAATTGCACAGAAAGCTAGAGCATGCGGGATCCATTTAATTCTAGCAACCCAGCGACCTTCAGTTGATGTTATTACAGGATTAATCAAAGCAAATATCCCAACTAGAATTGCGTTTAGTGTATCATCCCAAATCGATTCACGAACGATTATCGATGTCAGTGGTGCGGAGAAGCTGCTCGGTAAAGGGGACATGTTATTTGCAGAGAACGGAGCAGGGAAGACAGTGAGGTTGCAAGGACCTTTCGTATCTGACGAGGAAATCGAGCGTGTGACGAATTATGCTAGAACCCTTGCAGAACCGAATTATTTATTTGAACAAGAACAATTGCTTGAACAAGTTGCAGTTGATGAGGAAGAGGATGAATTATTACAGGAAGCAATCCAATTTGTCCTTAGACAAAATAGTGCAAGTACATCGTTATTACAACGTCATTTTAAAATAGGTTACAATCGTGCGGCACGGTTAATCGATACATTGGAAAGTCGAGGCATTATCTCTGGTCAAAATGGTAGCAAACCAAGAGAAGTCTTAGTCACACCTTCACAGCTAGAAGAGATGTAAACTATTTGTAAATTTTTATGTTACTATATATGATGGTAGTATCAGAGACGCGATACAAAGGAGAAGCAAATGATGAAAGAAATCGACTTAAAATTAGCAGGGAAACTTGATCGATTAACAAATAA
Organism: Oceanobacillus chungangensis; assembly: GCF_003369565.1. Lineage (GTDB taxonomy): Bacteria > Bacillota > Bacilli > Bacillales > Amphibacillaceae > Oceanobacillus > Oceanobacillus chungangensis. The sequence goes on from NZ_PIOD01000002.1 coordinate 12,790, forward strand.
AACGTTTAAATTTGATGAACGAATTAAGGAAGGCTGGTTTTCAGCTGTATATTTCTTAAAAACGAAGAAGATTGCAGAGGAAAAGATTCCCAATAACTATGTAACGATGCAGTTTTTTCAAAAGGAAGATGCTGTATTATGTGGGACAGATGAGGTCATCGCATTGCTTCACACTTTTGCAGATAAGCCTGAGACATTAGAAATTAAGTCATTAAAGGATGGCGACAAGATTACACCATATGAGACGGTATTAACCATTTCCGGCGCATACCAGCAATTTGGTTTCTTAGAGGGAATCATCGATGGGATATTAGCCAGAAGAACATCTGTAGCAACAAATGTATACAATGTGGTAAAAGCCGCGCAAATTTCTGGTACACATAAACCAGTCATCTTTATGGGCGATCGTGATGATCATTATACGACTCAAGCTGGCGATGGTTATGCAGCCTATATTGGTGGTTCAAAGGCACAAGCAACAAATGCGATGAATGAATGGTGGGGCAAAGAAGGAATGGGAACAATGCCACATGCATTGATTCAAATGTTCCGCGGTGATGTTGTAGCAGCAACAAAGGCATACCATGAAACTTTTCCGAATGACGAACTTGCAGCACTTGTAGACTATAATAATGATGTTGTAACTGACTCATTAAAAGTAGCAAGGGAATTTGGTGATGAATTAAAATCGGTAAGACTTGATACGTCTCGAACGTTAGTGGATAAATATTTCTTAAGAAACTATCATTTAATGGGCACATTTGATCCAAGAGGTGTAAATCCGGAACTGTTATTTGCATTAAGAAAAGCATTGGATGAAGAAGGCTACCAGCATGTGAAGATTATGGTGACGGGTGGCTTCACGTACGATCGAATTAAAGAATTCGAGAATCAAGGTGTACCAGTTGATATGTATGGTGTTGGCAGAAGCTTACTCCATCTTAATATTGGCTTCACTGGTGATCTTGTTATTTTTAACGGCGCACCAGAAGCGAAAGAAGGTCGTCGCTTTAGACCAAACCCTCGTTTAGAAAATGTTGAATACCACGAGGTAACCGAATAGGAATTTTATAGTTTACACTTATATGTTTTTTGGTATAATGTAACTTGGTCGTGAACATTATCCGACTATAAAATTAATTCTTTTTGATGAACAAGTTGGAGGTTCGTTTTATGACAACTTACCATTTTATTGGTATTAAAGGTACAGGTATGAGCGCACTTGCGCAAATTCTGTTTGACTCTGGAGAAAAAGTGCAAGGTTCTGATGTTGAAAAGAAGTTCTTTACCCAACAAGCATTGGAAGACAAAAATATACCGATTTTACCGTTTTCTACAGAAAATATAAAAGAAGACTTTACGGTTATTGCTGGGAATGCGTTTCCCGATGATCATATGGAAATTGAAGAGGCTAAAAGGATAGGCTGTACATTTTACCGTTACCATGATTTCTTAGGGGAATGGTTAAAGCAATTTAAGAGCATCGCGGTCACAGGTGCACATGGTAAAACCTCGACAACGGGGCTGCTCGCTCATGTATTAGGTGAATCCTATCCAATTTCTTATTTAATTGGTGATGGGACTGGTAGTGGTCACGTTGATAGCAGTTATTTTGTTTTCGAGGCATGTGAATATCGCCGTCATTTCTTAAGTTACGAACCAGACTATGCAATCATGACGAATATTGACTTTGATCACCCTGACTATTTCACGAGCATTGATGATGTATTCGATGCATTTCAGTCAATGGCAGATCGTGTGAAAAAAGGAATCGTCGCTTGTGGAGACGATGAAGTGCTGCAGCAAATACAGGCGAAGGTACCTGTACTTTATTATGGATTTGGACCAACAAATGATTTCCAAGCGCAAAACGTGAAAGAGACGGACAATGGAACATCTTTTGATGTATTTGTGCGCAACACGTACTATGATCATTTTACCATACCAATGTATGGCAACCATCATGTATTGAACTCTCTTTCTGTAATTGCGATTTGTCATTACGAGGGAATTGACGCGGATGATATTAAGAAGTTATATACCTTCCAAGGTGTAAAACGTAGATTCTCTGAAAAGAAAGTCCGGGATCAAGTATTAATTGATGATTATGCACATCATCCGAAAGAAATCTCTGCAACGATAGAATCTGCACAAAAAAAATATCCAGGGAAAGAAATAGTGGCAATTTTCCAGCCGCATACGTTCTCTAGAACTAAAACATTTTTACAGGAATTTGCGGATAGTTTAAACGGTGCAGATCAAGTATATCTTTGTGATATCTTCGGCTCAGCGAGAGAAGATTCAGGTAATTTAACAATCGATGACCTGCAAGCATTAATTGAAGGCAGTGAAATACTGGATATCGAACATACAGAAGTGTTGCAAGCGTATGAGGATTCGGTATTAATCTTTATGGGTGCGGGAGACATTCAGAAGTTCCAACGCGCGTATGAAGAAAAGTTGAAAAATGACACTGTACAAAATTAGTGACTAAAACATATTAATAATTTAATAATAGTTGAAAAAGATACGAATTCTCTAGAAATAGCGGAAATCGTGTCTTTTTTAGTTTGTTCATAATATTGGTATAAGCTTATCGCTACATAACGTAGGGTGCACGACGGTTAGGGATTGATTTTGTTACAGTTTACAGAGAAAAATAAGAAATGAGCCTTTTTATTCATACTTAACAATTATTTACCCTTTTTCTCGATAAAAATTAAGAAAAGATATATACTAGGGATATGAATGAATAGGTTTGCAAATGGAAATTACCCTACATATGTTTAATCAATCTAGCGAGAGGGAAATACTTAGTAAGTGTTGTAATAACAGATGCTTATGGCAACTATTTATTCCAATTGCACTAGTCTAACTATATTTTTACGAAAAAGGGGTTGAATCTTACGTGGAAGTCATGTTGTATCTTGCTGCGATTATTGCAGCCATAGCATTTGTAGTTTTAGTAATTTATGTCATCATTACATTGAAGGCAGCGAAAGAAACTATGGGTGAAGTGTCTACTACATTAAAAGGGTTAGAGACACAAATTCAAGGTGTTACGACAGAAACTACAGAATTACTTAATAAAACGAATCAATTAGCAGATGATATGAATAAGAAGTCATCAAAGTTAGATAATCTCTTTGATGGTGCGAGAGGTGTTGGGGAATCGGTAAAAGGATTCAATGAAGCTTTGAATAATCTTTCCGAAAGTATTTCACGAACATCTAGAGAAGACCAGGCTAAAGCTGCTGAGGCAGTAAAATGGGGAGCAACCATCTTTGATTTTGTTAGCAATAGAAAAAATAAAACTAAATAAAAACCTTAGGAGGAATAGAAATGGCTGATAATATTAATACAAAAGACTTTATCATTGGAACGTTAGTTGGAACGATTGTAGGTGCTTCTGTAGCATTATTATTTGCTCCAAAATCAGGCAGACAATTAAGAGGAGACATTAATCAGGGTGCAACTCAAATGAAATATCGTGCAAGTGAGTGGAAAGATATTGCGCAAGAAAAAGGTTCTGATTGGAAAGAGAAAGCATTCACTACTGGCTCTGATTTGCGTAAAAAAGCAATGGATACTACATCACAAGTAACAAAAAATGTTGCGCAGAAAACACAAGATTTAACGAAAACTGTTGCTGACAAGACGAAAGAGTTAAGTAAAAATGTCAGCAATAAATCAGAGGAATTAGCAAAAAATGTGAATGAAAAAGCGGAAGACTTAACGAAAACTGCTAATGAGAAAACTCAAGAAGTAACAAAAAATGTAAATCAAAAAACACAAGAAGCAGCAAAAAATGTAAATCAAAAAACACAAGAAGCAGCAAAAAATACAAATGCTAAAACTCAAGAAGCTGCAAAAAATGTGAATGCATCAACTCAAAAAGCATCGGCTAAAGTTCAAAATAAAGTACCCCAACAACAAAAATAAGTGAAAGTAGTAGAGCTACAGCATGATTTATGCTGTAGCTCTATTTTTAGCTGCCAAATTATATTGCGTTTCCTAACTTAATCCCATTTGAGTTCCAGCGCATCGCCATTTTTAATTGGCTGATCAAAGCTTGTTGGTTCATTGTTTTTGTATAGCTTAAATTTGCCGCTAATCTTGTTTAGGTTAATATCTACATAACGAAATACATCTTGGAATATAAAGCTCTCAGGCGAACGTTTCTGTATTTGCAGCTGGTCTAGTCTATTGATGATATTATCTTCTCGTAACTCCATCCCATCACGCAGAACATGTAGGACAGGCTGTTTTAATTGAACAGACGCACTATTAAAGGTGATATCAATTGTTTGCCAATACTCTTGGTCTAGCGTTGCTAATAAATCACTTACGGCTGGTGTTTTTGCGTTACTAATTATAAGTCGATCAAACTGCCGTAATGGATGAGTAATGCTTACTTCTCTTTCATTAAGATAAAACTGTGTTGATCCAACTTCAAGATTTACAGATTCATTATTGATATAGACACTAAATAATTCTGTTTCGTTAACCATATGATTGCTTCTATTAGCGAGAAAATCCTCTATCGTTTTGATTTCCCTAATTACGATGTCTTCATTATCCTGTACGAAATAGTCTTTCGTTTGTTTCATCTTATTAACATAGACAGTTGGCTTTATTTCTGTAGGCTGCTGATTAAATTGAATCTTAAGTGTTGGTAATTCGCCAATCAGTTCACCTAACGTTACGGTTGCAGCATTACCATCTGTTCCTTTTGAAATCGAAATCTTGTCCTGATGATGGACGAAATCCTCCACGCGTGCAGTTTGTCCATTAAGCGTGATTACTGGTGACGTACCATATTCTCCAGGTAGCGTAATTACTTGTCCATTAAGCTTAATGATTGAGGCACTTCCGGGTTTCCCGTACCATTTATTGATCACGATTCCTGCTTGCACAAGACAATCGCCAACGGTTAATTGTTTCATTTCGAATAAACGAATTACTTTTTCATTTACTTGGATACTGATATAGTGAATTGGATTTTGTTTGGCAGCGATGGCGATACCAATCGGGGTAACGAAATCAGGACCGCTTGGAATACTATCATTTTGCACTAGATTTTGGATTGCATCAATTCCCCGTACAGCGACCCGATTGGCTGGAAGCTCTAATTTCTCTGCTAGAATCGCTGGCAATTCTGGTGTCAGGCTCCCACCGCCGATTAGCATTACTGCTTTTGGTGCTTTTCCATTTAATTGGAATATTTCCTTCGTGATCGATTTTGCCAGCTTTTTGACTTGACTTTTTACATCTTTCACTAAGTTTTCATATGTAATGACTGTCTCAAATCCTAAAATGTCTTTTACCGTGTCTTTTCCATTATTGACGATTCTTCTCTTCGTCTGTTCAGCCTCTGGAAAGTCGAGTAAATATTGGTCACTAATCGCTTCGGTTATTTCGTCACCTGCAACTGGCACCATTCCGTAAGCAACGACCGTTCCCCGATCAGTAATCGCGATATCGCTTGTTCCTGCACCGATGTCAACTAATGCCACATTTAACCTTCTCATCGATTCTGGAATTAATATGTGGATTGCTGCTATCGGTTCTAACGTTAATGCTTCCATCTCCAAATCTGCGCGTGCAAGTGCTGCAAGTAATGATTCAACGACGACTTTAGGCAGGAAGGTAGCAATAATTTCGACAGCTGCAGCTTCCCCGCTTTGATCAATAAGGGAACCGATTTTTTCATCATCAATGGTATATTGAAGGACAGAATAGCCAACACAATAGTAATTGGAGTAATCATTATCCTTTTCAAGCTCTGCCAGTTTCACTTGGGCTGTTTGCACGGCACTAAGCTCAAGATGCTTAATGGTCTCTTGCTCGTTAATTATTTGTTGATTAAGTGGAATAATCGCTGAGGATTCTACTGTTTTAAGGGATCTTCCTGCAGCTGCTACATAAACCTTATGTAATGTAGTGTCGTTGCGCTCTTCCAGTTCCTCGCGCACCTCTCTTATTACGTCAGCAACTGCTATGACATTATGTATTTGTCCATCAAGCATCGACCGATCACGATGTTCTTTTACTATGTAATCAACAACCGTATATTTCTCTTGATGTTTTTCTAAAATGATTCCAGTAACGGTTCTTGTACCGATATCTAAAGCAAAAATCTGATTTTCCATTGTAATACTCCTCTATGCTGCAATATTAATCGAATGAATTATATGATTTTTCTATCATCTTAATTGCGCTTTCATTAGCTAGATAGCAAGACTTAGCAAGTCTATTGTTTCTTAATGATCATTGATAAATTGATTGATTATTTCTATTATACTACAAGTTTTGGATGACAAATGATATAATTTTAGCTATAATGGTCTCTAATTATTATAATACAAAATCACCTGGGGGCGTAAATGGAATGAGTAATGAAATGGATCAATTAAGAAATCAGTTAGATGAAGTTAATTTAGAAATACTTGAATTAATCAATAATCGTGCAGAGCTTGTCCAACAAATTGGCCAAGTGAAGAGCAAACAAAGTATGTATCGATTTGATCCAATTAGAGAGCGTGAAATGTTGAATCTAATCACATCGAAGAATAATGGTCCTTTTGAGAATTCAACGATTGAACACATTTTCAAAGAAATCTTTAAGGCTGGATTAGAGCTACAGGAAGACGATCATCGCAAAGCATTACTCGTTTCACGCAAGAAGAAAGCAGACAATACAGTTGTTGATATTAAAGGGGAAAAAGTTGGCGACGGTAAAACACATTTCGTATTCGGTCCATGTGCAGTAGAAAGCTATGAACAAACTGCTGCAGTAGGAAAAGTATTACAAAGCAAGGGGTTAAAATTATTAAGGGGTGGCGCGTTTAAGCCAAGAACTTCTCCATATGATTTCCAAGGTCTAGGATTAGAAGGATTACAGATTCTTAGAAAAGTAGCAGATGAATACGATTTGGCTGTTATTAGTGAAATTGTTAATCCAGCACATATCGAACAAGCAATTGAATACTTAGATGTCATTCAGATTGGTGCCCGGAATATGCAGAACTTCGAGCTACTAAAGGCAGCAGGGGAAGTTGATAAGCCTGTACTATTAAAACGTGGATTATCAGCAACTATCTCAGAATTTATTAATGCTGCAGAGTACATCATGTCACGAGGAAATGGAAATATTATTTTATGCGAACGCGGTATTCGGACGTATGAAACAGCAACACGTAATACTTTAGATATCTCTGCTGTTCCTGTATTGAAACAAGAAACGCATTTACCTGTAATGGTCGATGTAACTCATTCAACAGGACGTCGCGATTTGCTCCTACCTACAGCGAAAGCGGCATTAGCAATCGGCGCAGACGGTGTCATGGCAGAAGTACATCCAGATCCAGCAGTTGCATTATCCGATTCAGCACAGCAAATGGATATTCCGACTTTCGATAAGTTCTTCGAGGAGATAACGGATTTAGACAGACGACTACGATAATCAATAATAAATGCAATGTAAAAAGCTAATCATCGATAGATGATTAGCTTTTTATATTTATTGCTAAAATACGCTTGTAGTTCTCCCGAAGATTAGGAAGACTTCGGCGGGCGTTACATCGCAATTATTTTTGGAGAACCTCCTGTCGAAGTGGCTAGTTAGACTACTACCCATAATATCTATATTTTGGAAAAATGAATGGAAATACATGGGAAAATGTATAGCTGACGGCAAGTTAATGATAATTTTTTGCTTTATACTTTGTAATTTTTTTCGTGGTAGAGTATGATAAGATAAAAGAAATGGGCTTGGAACAATTTTAGGAGGTAATGAACATGAATATAACAATATACGATGTAGCAAGAGAAGCAAATGTTTCCATGGCTACCGTTTCCCGAGTAGTAAATGGCAACCCGAATGTAAAACCAACAACACGTAAAAAGGTGCAGGCGACGATTGAGCGATTAGGATATCGTCCAAATGCTGTTGCTCGAGGATTAGCAAGTAAGAAAACGACAACAGTTGGTGCAATTATTCCAGATATTTCGAGCATTTTCTTCTCTGAGTTGGCACGTGGAATAGAAGATATTGCGAGAATGTATAAATACAATATCATTTTAAGTAACTCTGATCAAAATAAAGAGAATGAATTAAAATTGATTAATACCATGTATGAAAAACAAGTAGATGGCATCCTTTTCATGGGTGGAACAATTACAGAAGATCATATCAATCAATTTAATACAGCCAATGTGCCTGTTGTACTAGCATCTACATATGATGATACACAATCGATAGCAGCGGTAAATATCGATTATGAAGCAGCTGCATATGAAGCGACAAAACATTTACTTGAAAGTGGCGATAAACATCCTGCATTTGTGAGTGGAACATTAGAAACAACAGTGGACCAATACAAATATAATGGTTATAAACGTGCACTAGAAGAAGCGTCAATCACACTTAATGAGGATTTAATCGTAAAGGGTGATTATTCATATGAGTCTGGACTTGATGCAGTAAAACAACTTGCAGAGCTAGGGAAATTACCTTCAGCAATCTTTGTTGCAGCAGATGAGATGGCATTAGGCGTTATCCATGGTGTACAGGATTCTGGTCTTAAAGTTCCAGAGGATGTACAAGTATTTGGTTTCGACAATACAAGACTTGCAACGATGGTTCGTCCAACCTTATCAACGGTTGTTCAACCAATGTATGATATCGGTGCGGTTGCGATGCGATTACTTACGAAATATATGAACAAAGAAGAAGTAACAGAAAAAAATGTAACTTTACCACATCGAATCGAAGTGAGAGATTCAACTTTATAATCAACCTGCCGATATAATAAATATGCGAATGAAATGTTAAAAACTAAGGTTATAACCAATCCTTAGGGTGACAGCCTTAGTTTCACTTATTCGTTAAGAAAGCTGTTACTTTCTTATTACTAAATTAAGCTTCCAATATTATCTTGGTGGCTTACTTACATTTGTATATTAATCGTAATTTGAGGGAGATTTAATGATGAGAAAACGTGATATGTTAACTCCTATCGGCATTACTATCGGTTTTATTATGATTATGCTCGCAATTCTATCAAGTGGGGGAAACGAAGGGCTCGCATCTTTTCTAGACATCCCATCTATATTCATTGTTATCGGTGGGGTCATTGGTTCAATGATGATTACGTTTAAATTTGAACAAATAAAGCTGGCTGGCAATATTTTTAAGCAAGCATTTCATAAAAATGACCAAGAGCTAAGTGAACTAGTTCAGCTATTTATCCAATTATCCGATCGCGCAAGAAGGGAAGGTATTCTTTCACTTGAATCTGATATAAGTGAGATTGAGGATAAATTCATTCGAAAGGGCTTCCTGCTTGCTATAGATGGAGTAGAACCAGAAGTTATCAAGGATATTATGGAAGCAGAAATTACGGCTATGGAAGACCGGCATTTTAAAGGCAGAGTTTTATTTGAAAAAGCAGGGGAATATGCACCGGCTTGGGGTATGATTGGTACGCTAATCGGTCTAGTACTTATGCTGAATGATTTATCCGATGCGTCAGCACTTGGGCCGAGTATGGCCGTCGCATTACTTACGACTTTATATGGAACAGTATTAGCGAATCTATTCTTTCTGCCAATGGCGAGCAAGCTTGAGACGAAGACAGAAGAAGAGGTCTTTATTAGACAGATTATTATCGAGGGGATTATCGGGGTACAATCCGGTCAAAATCCACGAATTTTAGAAGAGAAGTTTAGTGCTTTCCTTCCAAAGGGAGCATTAGCAAAGCTACAAGAACAAGATGACGATGTAGAATTTGTAGGGAACAGCATCAATGAAGCGTAGACAAATAAGAAAATCAACTAATAATGGTTCGCCAAAATGGATGGTTACATATTCGGATATGATTACATTAATTTTAGTATTTTTTATTTTGTTATTCTCCATGTCACAGGTTGATCAAACGAAATTGGACGCTGTTTCCGAGTCGTTTCAAAATCGGATGATTTTTGATTTTCTTCCATCCATTGTCCCAAGTGAATACCCGACAGATCAGACGAGTGTTGAGGAAAATGGAGAAAAATTGAATGAGCATGAAGATCCAATTAATTTGGATTTAGAGCAAGACATAGAAGAGCCGGAAGTAGAGGAAGATTCATTAACGGCTTTAGTGGGAAATGTTGAAGCATACTTAAATCAGCATGACCTAAATGGGCTAATAACCGCGAATCGTACAGAGCGTGGTGTCGAACTAGTGCTTCAGGACAGTATTTTTTTCAATCCAGGTGAAGCTAATATTTTAGAAGAGGGTACGCCATTTTTGCAAAGAATAGGTACATTGCTCTCACAAATCCCGAACAAAGTGAAAGTGGAGGGACATACTGACAGCAGGCCGATGAATAGCTTTCGCTATCCATCAAACTGGGAGCTTTCAGGGGCACGTGCGAGCAGTGTTGTACGCTATTTTATCCAGTCCTACGACATAGAAGAATCACGTTTCTCCATTGCTGGTTACGGGGAGCTACGGCCAGTTACAGCAAATGATACCCCAGATAATATGGCAAAGAATCGGCGCGTAGAAATTATTATTCTGGATGAAAAAACAGAATAATAATTCAAGGGATTAGCTGCCTGTTGATATAAGCTCCGGACTAGTTAATCTAGGTGCAGTGTTGATTTCTGCGCGCAGAGTTAGGAAATTCACTACTTTATAAGAAGTCAATCTTCGCTAATGTTACATCTTCATTAGAAAGGGAAACGTTCATTATAATGTTTAATTTTCTTCGTACTAGGAAATGCTGCCCAAGCTTTCCTAGTCCTGTGGGAGGAAGGCACACCAGCCCTCCTAAGGTGCGCGAAGTATATTTCCGGAGCGACTGGCCTGAGAACCTATATGGATTCAAAATGTCAACATAAATTAAAAATGACAGCCCTTATGATTAAAGGCTGTCATTTTTATTTATCAAACGTATTGTGGAACTTTTGCTGCTTGTAGCTTAACCTTGTACCAACGTTTCTCTTGTGGCTTAGTTGTTGCTATACAGCTTATTTCTGCATTTGGAAAGGATTGTTGAAGATAGACCACCTCAGCATCCGATAATCGCAATTCTCGAACGAGTACATCATTATTAAACGATTCCTTGATAAAAAGATCAAACAGACGTTTTTCTTGTTGGTTCAATAGTATCTCCTCCCTCTCCCTTATGCTTCAATCAGATATAAACTTGCTCATCGATTAATGATGATTTGGATTTTTTCCCAGATAATCGTATCGCATTTTCAATCAAAATCTCCATCGGGTCAATAGAGTGCTTTTTGCTCTCTTCACTTAAAGTGACAGATGATAATTCCGTACAACCTAAAATCACGCAGGCACAGTTCTCCTTTGTTATTAATTCATGGATCAAAGCGTCAAGCTTGACTGGTTGATAATTGACATCTGCTTTAATGTTGTAAATGATATTCATTACTTTTTCTTGGGTCTCTTCATTTGGATGGAAGGGCTCAAGTTCATTTCGTTTGCATTCATCCTCATAAATACCAGTAGATATCGTACCATTTGTTGCTAGGATGCCGACCTTACTTCCTTTACCATGTTTGTGATAAATATATTCAGCAGTGTCGCGAATCATGTTAATTATATTAATATTAGTCATTGCTTGCATCTCATCATAGAAATAATGGGAAGTATTGCAAGGAATGGCGATATTAGCAACACCGGCATGTTCGAGCAGTTCGATATCTTTTCTCACAGCATCTATGAATGATTGGCCCTCACCACGTAAGATTGCTTCGGTACGGTCTGGGAGGGTAGCGTGACTTAGGATGATTGTATCGATATGGTCCTGGTCCTTATGTGCCACCGTATGATTAATGATTTTTTCATAGAAAACCTTGGTTGCTAAAGGGCCCATTCCACCAATAATTCCTAATTTTTTGTCTGTCATGATTGCACCACCAAAATATAAATTTATTGCATTAAAATGTCTTGGCTGCAAGTGCATCCAGTGCAATTTCCTTTTCATTAAAGGAAATTTCCTTGTCGCCAATAATCTGCGTTGTTTCATGTCCTTTTCCAGCAATAAGGATAATGTCATTCTCATTACTTATGTTAATCGCGTGCTCAATAGCTTCCTTACGATCAGGGATTGCTTCATATGCTCCCTCATGATTTTCCATCGCCTGAATCGTTTCATTCATTATCAATACTGGATCATGGTGTTTCGGGTTGTCCAATGTGATAATCGAAAGGTCAGCAAGTCTTGATGCGACATGGGCCATGCCATTAAATTTCTGTTTTCCGTCCTCGCTAAGGTCTGCATAGACACCAAATACGAGAATGATTCGACCTTTTGCAAAAGGTCTTAATGTATTGATTGCCTTTGCCAATGCATCCTCTGTATGTGCGAAATCGACAATTACTTTAAAGTTATTTTTTTCATAGACTACTTCAAGTCGACCTTTAATTTCTTTGACTTGATGAATCCCTTGTTGGATGACCTCGATAGGAATTCCGTTATTATACGCACATGCAATAGCTGCTAAACTATTTAAAACATAGATTTCGCCTGGTAGGTTTACTCTAATCTTCACGCTCTCTGTTGGTGTATGCACCGTATAGACTGTATGATTAAAGGAATATTCTATGTCAGTTGCATAAATATCAGCTTGATTATGGATTCCATAGGTGACTAGCTTCGTATCGTAGTTTTTCACCCGATCAATGAGTTTTCGACCATATGGATCATCTGCGTTGATGATATTCCAAGAATCGGTCATTTCGAATAATTTAGCTTTTGCCTCGAAATACTCGTCCATATTTTTATGCAATTCAAGATGGTCTGGTGTAAGGTTTGTAAAAATCCCAGTATTAAACTTACTATAAGCAACCCTGTCTAAATTGAGTGCATGGGAGGAAACCTCCATCATACAATTTTTCGTGTTTTCTTCTACCATTGCTGCGAAAAATTGTTGAAGATTTAGAGATTCCGGCGTTGTATTCTTTGTTTGGATTACTTGATCATTTATCACGGTCCCGATCGTACCAATGAGGGCGATTGATTTCTTAGCTTCATCGTAAATGGATTTAATAAAATAAGAGATCGATGTCTTTCCGTTTGTTCCAGTAATTCCAATTAAATTTAATTTTTCTGTTGGGTGATGGTAGAAGTTTGCAGATACAAGTGCTAATGCATTTCTTGTATCTGCGACTTGTAAAATCGTCACATCTTTATCAGTAGTTACCTTTCGTTCCGCAATAATAACACTTGCGCCACGCTCAATCGCGCTATCGATATAGTTATGTCCATCAACAGAGAATCCAGTGATGGCAACAAATACGCTGTTTGTTTGTACATCCCGGGAATCATAGGCAATGGATTGAATTTCTTGGTTGATATCTCCTTGAATTACATCAAAAGATAGGCTTTGTAAAATTGATGTTAATAACATTGTTTCGTCTCCTATCGTACGTGTTAATTACATACTTCGCTATGTTCGCGAGTTTTTCGACTTTATTTGCAGTAAATGACAAATATAAGATTTCAGTTCTAATTGCTAGTCGTTTTTCATCAACTTACTGAGAAGCAGATTGATGCTTTCTGTAACTATTTTTTACCGAATGGGTTGTCCCATAAGATTTAATAAATTATACCAGGGAAGTTCGAATATTGTACTTGATTCTCTTATGGATAAAATACCGCAACAAGACTACCATAATGTACTTGGTAACAATCGAAGGAGCTAATATTATCCGTTGATATAAGACTGATAAAAATGATTAAACTATGATAACGTCAAGATCTTTATCTAATTTATTATAGCTTTAAATGGCTTCTATGTCTAATCTTGATTTGTCTCAGACATCTGGTCAAATCTGGGGTGGGGATAGACTTAGAAGGGTGATAAAGAAGGGAAAGTAACGGAATGAAATAGTTACTAGTTTTCAGCAAGATGCGAAATTACAATTATCTTCAAAAGATGAAAATATAGTATAAACGACGGTCGTCAGCACGCGGGCAGTTGGATAAATAATTTACCTTTATTAGTAGATGATGCTAATATAAATGAGTATACCAATTAATAAATAGAGGTGCATATATGAAATTTGATGAGTTTACAATTGGACAAGTGTTTGAAACGAAGGCATTGAAATTAACAAAAGACGCTATTATGAAGTTTGCAGGTGAATTTGATCCTCAATATATGCATTTGGATGAAGAAAAGGCAAATCATGGAAGGTTTAATGGGATTATTGCTTCTGGGATCCACACGCTGGCAATTTCATTTAAGCTTTGGGTGGAACAAGGTTACTATGGGGAAGATGTTATTGCTGGGACACGAATGAATAATATAAAATTTATAAAGCCTGTGTACCCAGGTGATGAATTACATAGCATTGTTAAGGTTATTGATAAAAAGACATCCAAAAATGAAACGGGTATCCTTACTGTAACATTGTCTACTTTTAATAATAAAGAAGAAAAAGTTTTTGAAGGTGACTTGTCAGTCTTAATAAAACGATGATGAGCTATGGAGGCAAATTAAATTTTTAACAGATGTGCACTTATGCTGAACAGAATGATAAACAAAGGCTTGGAGATAATTTCTCTAAGCCTATTTAATTTCGTTTATATTATGCACAGATTAAGTGTAAGGTCGTTAATGAAAGCGAATGGGTTTACAATGTGCTAGCTTGCAGAAGTATTTGTATACTTTAACAGGTGCTGGAGGTTCTTGTTGTTTTTCTCTTTAATTTCTTCTTTTCTTGGTATGACTGGATAGGCTTCACTTGAGTCATGCCAATGGGTGGGGAGGGGGAGTGGAGATTTCGGTTGCCATTTCTCCAGCCACTCTTTTGGAAGATCGCCGGTTGCAATTTGATCTGCCTTCATCACATTCCAGATTTGTGCCCATGCCCTTGGAACAACACGCCAAATATCATAGCCTCCACCGCCTAAAGCAATCCATTTTCCATCACAGTAAGTTTGTGCTAACTCCTTTGCCAAGACAGGTATCCTTTCGTAAATTTCCATTGTGCCACATAAATGTGTGAGCGGATCATAGCAATGTGCATCTGCACCGTTTTGTGTAAGAATAACATCTGGTTTAAAAAACGCCGCAATATTTTTGAAAGCGGATTCATAAACTTCGATGAAAGAATCATCCTGTGTAAATGCATCGATTGGTAAATTAAAGGAGTAGCCATGCCCTTCTTTTATTCCTCGTTCATTCACTTCACCAGTACCGGGGAAGAGGTATCGTCCTGTTTCATGAATCGAAAAAGTACAAACATCTGGATCATCATAGAAAGCAGACTGTACACCATCACCATGATGTGCATCGGTATCAACATATAACACTTTTAACTGATAGTTTTCTCGAATGTATTTTATTGCAATCGCTGCATCATTATAAATACAAAATCCAGATGCTTTCCGTTTGAACCCGTGATGGAGGCCGCCACCAAGATTGAGTGCATGGTCAGACTCACCATTCAATACTGCATCTACGGCTGTTAAAGAACCACCAACTAAGAGGCTCGCTGCTTCATGCATATTTTGAAAAATAGGAGTATCTTCTGTCCCGAGTCCGTATAGTAAACCTTCGTCTTTATTTAACTTTCCTTTTCCTGCATTTTTGACAGCTTCGATATAAGAGTGATTATGGAATAATCGTAATTCCTCGTCGGTTGCAAATCGTGGGCTGACTATATCCTGATCCTTTAACATCGCTGTCGATTCAAGTAATTCTTTCGTCATCAATACCCGTTGCTGGTTGAACGGATGGTCCTGACTAAACTGGTATTGCAAATATTCTTTGGAGAAAACGAATGTTGCCTTTCCTGTCATAGTTTTGGCTCCGAAATATTATTCGGCCAAAGAAGATTATAACCAGCATTTCGTAAATCTTGAATGACGGGCGTTGGATTCATAGTTTGAATTCGAAAAACAAGAATTTTATAATCAGGATCATCTTTATATGGATAGATTAACACAGATACGATATTGACGTTGCGTTTTCCTAAAATTGCTGTTACACCTGGAAGCATTCCGGGGATATCGAGCACCTTTACTTCAATAAGCGAACTTTGGACATTTGTTCCTGTTAATTGAATTAATGTGTAGAGCATATCTTTTTCCGTTACGACTCCGACCAATTTATAGTTTTGTACAACAGGAAGGCAGGCAATTTCCTTATCATGAAAAACGCGGGCAATTTCTTCTACAAAATCAAGTGGATGTACACTAATTACTGGACTGCTCATAATCGTTTGAATTTCATTTTGTAATTCCTGGTGATTGCCATTTTTAATGAAAATAGAAGGACTTGCGTCGCGAATATCACGGTCAGACACAATGCCGATCACATGATACTGTTCATCGACAATCGGGATATGTCGAATCCGGTAGTCCTGTAATAATCGCAAGCCCTGTGCAATCGTTGCAGTGGGCGGTAATGTAATTACATCTTTTGTCATGATTTCTTCTACTAACATATTAAATACCCTCCCTCATGGAACGATTATTATGACGACCAAGAAAACGTAGTAGGTCGAACGTTTCAAGTGATTCTTGTGGCACGTTTTTGCCTATACGAACCATTAAACAGTTTGCTGGATGTGAGATTATTTCCGGATCATCGGTAGGGGCAGGTAATAGCCCGCCAGCTGCCATCATTTTCTCCATTACTTTACGGTAATTCCAAATGCTTAAGTTGGTACCCTCTAAATCCCAATGCCAATAATATTCGGTGGAAATGATAATATAATTCTCCATATATTCATCGCTGATTGAAACTTCGATTAAGCTCGAACCGACTCTTTCTCCGCGATATTCGGGAATGATCTCAATTGCACCTAACTCAATTAAATCCTGCATATGAAAGGTAGACCATCTTTCAAGTGGATCTGGATGCAGATAGGTTACATAGCCGATAATGGTTTCTTCTGTTCGTGCAATAATAATTCGGCCTTCAGAAATGTTGGCGATATCCAATATTGCCTCAAATTGCTTTGAAGGAGGCCGGAATGCCGTTAAATGTTCATGGAAATGATATTTCTCCAATTCACTTCTAGTGACCGGGCCTTCGATTACAATAGCTCCTTTTGAGGTTTCCAGCGTTCGTTTGATATAAGTCTTTGTGTGTTTCATTGGTTCACCACCTAAATTGTAATCCGCTTACATAACTCTATTATACAGGATTTAGGGATGAAATTTTAGTATTTTTTGAAATATGATTACATTAAGTGTTTTGACTTGAAATTAATAACTATATATTTCGAGTCTAACGCTTTGGAAATACACTTTATATGCGGGTTAAGGTGGTCGGTGAGCCCCCAAGTAAAGAGAGCACTTCGCAGTGTCACTGAAGCTATTTCTCATTGGAAACAAGGAAGAACTCAGCACAGCAGGCCATATAAATACAAAAAAAGTAGAGAAGCGCATTGCTTCTCTACATGATTATTCGGTGTCACTATTTTCTGTGTTTTCCTCAGCAGGTGGGGTTTCTTCGGTTTCATCGCTAGTCTCTTCATTAGTTTCTTCCGAAGTCTCTGTTTCATCTACACTAGCTTCATCTGTTTTTTCTTCATCTGCATTTTCTGGTTTTTCTGGTTGTTCGGCTTTTGGCTTACCTACTGCGACTTCCTTAGATGCAGCGGATTCTAAACCGAAATAATCAACTGATTTTACATGATAAACTCCAGCACCATTTCCTATTGAATAGGAGGTTGATGTTGTTTGTCCAATTTTTGTAAACTTACCGCCAGCCTTGTCGGCGCGATAGATGCGGTAGCCAACCACATCTTTACTACCAGGTATTTTCCATGTTAAGTTACTTCCTGATTTCGTAACAGAAGTAGGGGCTCCTGGTGCTTTTCCGTCATCTGTTACCGAACTGCCGACTTTGGAACTTGGAATGCCGATTTTTTCCCATTTGCTTCGTTCTGCTGGTGGGAAGAGCAGGGTAAGATCAGATAGTCGATCATAGCCATTTCGCTTTAGGAATTCTGGGTTGAATGTCAGTCCATCCCCTTGGACAAATTCAGCTGGTGTTTTTGCACCGGCTAATACAGATCTACCATTAACAATTACTTGTTTGCCTGTAATTAAACTGTCATCTCTCTGTGTAGGAACAAACTTGGCGTTAAAGAGATCCGTTTTTACGAGTCCTGCTCTGGAACATAAATCAGATGGAAGCATTCCTGAAATGGAACAGTAGCTTTGCTCCACGATGCCGTCTGGTCGGGCAAACTTTTCCGATGGTGCCATTAATTCCGGATTTAGATCAGATGCCGAATTTACAAGCTCGGCCCAAAGCTTAATATTTCGATTCGTATGATGCAGGTCACAGGATTCACAGACTAATGAATCTGGTGTTTTATAACCTATCCATGCACCAAACGTCACATTTGGGTTAGAGGCAACAAATAATACATCCTTTGTGTTTTGCGATGTTCCTGTTTTTCCAGCCCAATCGACATTGCGGTATTTTAATTGTGAATTTAAGTATGTTGCAGATCCTTCAGAAATGACATCACGCATCATGTCGAGTGTTAAATAACTTGTTTGCGGTGAAAACACTGGAACAGGTTTCGCTTCATGCTGATAAACAACTTCACCATCTGTTGTTGTTATTTTTTCGATCATATAGGCATTAACGAATTGCCCGCTATTCGCGAATGTTGCATATGCGTTCGTATTTTCTTCGAGTGTAACACCTGTCGACGTTCCACCAATCGCAAGGGATAGATTCGCATATTCATTGTCACCTAATGTTGTAATGCCCATTTTCCTTAGGTATTGATCTACAGGATTATCATTCATGACTCGTTCGTATGTTTTAAGTGCAGGGATATTATAGGAATTTGTTAAATTATCCCGAGCAGAAAGAATACCGTGAAATCTTAAGTCAAAGTTCCCTGGAGTATATCCTCCCCATGATGTTGGAATATCTGCAATCGGTGTTCCAGGCTGAACAATTCCTTTTTCCATTGCTGGTGCATAAGCGAGCAGTGGCTTCATTGTACTACCGTTAGAACGTGGGCGGGTCATGTAATTTAATTGGTTCTCTTCATCAAATCCACGTCCACCAAGGAAGCTAATAATTTTCCCTGTACTATTTTCGATTAAAACCCCACTTGCTTGAACAGATTGCTGTATTTGGGCTGGCCCTTCCTCTGTATTTACGGTTGTTACAGTATCAGGTCCATATTGTGTAAAATTCTTGGCAACTTCTTGAAACTTATCATAGATTTCTTTATTTATTGTCGTATGGATTTTATATCCATTCATTCGTAATGCACGGTCTGCCATTGTGTTGTATTCCTCAAGCAATCCTTCTGTGTTCCTTAAATCCTCCATCGTGTATCCTGCTTCTTTCGCAAGAATATTACGAATAATATCTTTTGCTCGTGCTTCTACTTCTGTTGTTAAATACGGGTAAATTTCATTAGGAGAATCGACTCCTTTAGTGAAATCTGCCACAATATCATAATTTATTGCTTCGTTATACTCTGCTTCTGTAATATATTCCATATCGAGCATTCTATTTAGTACAGTGTTCATCCGGTTTAATCCAAGCTGAATTCCAGCCTCATCCTTTAAACCGCCACCATTTTTAAAAGGAGTGTATGCGGAAGGGCTTTGTGGCAATCCGGCTAAATATGCTGCTTGTGCTAGATTTACTTCATTCGCATTAATTCCAAATATACCTTGAGCGGCAGTTTGAATTCCGGCAATATTTCTTCCGGAAGCATCCCGACCATATGGAATGATATTCAAATACGCTTCTAATATTTCATCTTTATTGAGAAATTGTTCCAAGCGCATTGCAAGTAAAATTTCTTTTGCTTTACGTTCGAACGATACTTCATTCGTTAGGATTTGGTTCTTAATTAATTGTTGTGTTAATGTACTACCACCTGATTGTACGGAGGTATTCATCACTTCTTGTAATAGTGCGCGGAGAATAGCCTTTGGAACAACCCCGTGATGTTCTTGAAAGTATTCATCTTCTGTTGCAATCACAGCGTTTGTCAATATAGGGGATATATTTTCTAATGTTGTTTCCTCACGATATAAATCAGATCTTACATCACCAAAATAGACATCATTCGCAAAATACAGCTTGGATGTTTCTTCGTAATTATAGATGTCTTTTTCCATTTCTTCAGCACTTCGGAGTGGCTCGTCCTTTACGAGTGATGCGAAATAACCCGCGCCAATTCCACCAATAAAGAATACGGCTATAAAACCTGCAATTAGAAAGAATAAGATAACGCTCCAAACAACATCGTATGTAATTCTTGATGCTAGCTGAATCTTTCCTGTTTTCCATAATGTTTTTATTTTAGTCGCAAATTTTTGAAGCGATTCTCTAAAATTCATGTAAAAACCCCCTAAAATTCTTTTATTATTATAGCATAATAGCAATTTTTGTTATACAGTATTTTCGAATTATATATTGCAAATAGATTACAGATATGGTATGAATAGATATATGCATTTTATCGTATAGTATATGTGATGAAGGAACTTGAGTAGTGTTGCAAATCCCTTTAATAGAGAGCTAGCGGCTGGTGGGAGCTAGTATACATTTGCAGGCGAATTACAATCTGGAGCATTTTCAGGCTCATGTCGTATGATTTTATGACTATGAATCGGAACGGTGGAGACATCGTTAACAATCCCAAGTGGCTAATAAATTAGCAACAAGGGTGGTACCGCGTGTTCAACTCGTCCCTTTTTTTGATAGGGATGGGTTTTTTTATTTTCGTTTAAATAATCGTGATGGAGAGTGGTAGGAATGGACATTTTACAAGACTTAGAAAATCGTGGGTTAATCCAACAGGTGACAGATCGAGAGGGACTTGAAGAGCATCTGGCAACGAATCAGGTTACATTATATTGTGGCTTTGACCCGACAGCAGACAGCCTGCATATTGGTCATTTAGTCCCGTTAACGATGCTGAAACGTTTCCAAAAAGCAGGTCACAAACCAATCGCGCTTGTTGGTGGTGGAACTGGATTGATTGGTGATCCAAGCGGCCGTTCTACGGAGAGATCTTTAAATACAGCTAATACTGTTCAAGGCTTTGTAGATAGTATTCAGCAGCAAATTGCGAAAATCGTTGCATCAGGTGAGGGAGAGAATCCAGTTGTTTCGAGAAATAACTTCGATTGGCTAGGTAACACTACTGTAATCGATTTTCTTCGTGACACAGGGAAGCACTTTAGCATCAATTACATGCTTGCAAAGGATTCTGTTGCATCGCGTATTGAGAACGGGATTTCGTTCACCGAGTTTAGCTACATGCTGCTGCAATCACTCGATTTCTTGAAACTGAATGAATCAGAGAACTGTACATTACAAATTGGTGGTAGTGACCAGTGGGGGAATATTACTGCTGGAATGGAATTGATTCGTCGTTCAAGAGAAAATCAAGACGAAGAAATTAAAGTATTCGGTCTTACTGTTCCACTAATTACAAAGGCAGATGGTACGAAATTCGGTAAATCAGCTGGTGGAGCGATTTGGCTCGATGCTGAAAAAACAACACCATATGAATTTTACCAGTTCTGGATTAATACCGATGACCGTGATGTTATTAAGTTTATCAACTACTTTACGTTCTTAGATGCTGAAGAAATACAAGCATTACAAGAGGAAGTCGACAACCGACCGGAAAATCGTGTAGCACAAAAACGATTGGCTGAAGAAATAGTGAAAGTAGTCCATAGTGAAGAAGCGCTCATTCAAGCACAGAAAATTTCCGATGCATTATTTAGCGGGGATTTGAAACAGTTGTCGGGAAGCGATATTGAGCAAGGCTTTAAAGATGTGCCAACATTTGAGGCGGCAAAAGAAGAAATTGGCTTAGTTGATCTGCTAGTAAATGCAAGGATTTCTCCATCGAAAAGACAGGCGAGGGAAGATATTCAAAATGGTGCCATTTACATTAATGGTGAGAGACAGCAAGAGGTAGGCTATGTTGTAACAGCGGATGATCGCATTGAAGATACGTTTACGATTATTCGCCGCGGGAAGAAAAAATATTCATTGGTTAACTTTAAGTAAGGTAAGGGCGCGAACAAGTTGGGGAACTTGTTCGTGCTTCTTTTTTGTTAAAGTATAATAGTTATTTAGGAAACTATAGAAATAAAAAACCTCAGAAACATAAAGTCTCTAAGGTTTTTAAAACGAATAGCTTTAAACTTAACGAGAGTAGAACTCAACGATAAGCGCTTCGTTAATTTCTGCTGGAAGTTCAGAGCGTTCTGGTAAACGAGTGTAAGTTCCTTCTAATTTATCAGCATTAAATGTTGTATATTCAGGAACGAAGTTGTTTACTTCAATTGCTTCTTTGATGATATCAAGCTTTTGAGAACGTTCGCGAACACCAATTGCTTGACCAGGTTTTACAAGGTATGATGGGATATCAACGCGTGATCCATCAACCAAGATATGACCATGGTTTACTAATTGACGTGCTTGACGGCGAGTACGAGCAAGACCAAGACGGTAAACAAGGTTATCAAGACGTGATTCAAGTAAGATCATGAAGTTCTCACCATGAATACCTTTTTGTTTACCAGCTTTGTCAAACAAGTTACGGAATTGACGTTCGTTAAGTCCGTAAGTGAAGCGAAGTTTTTGCTTCTCTTGTAATTGTAAGCCGTATTCAGATTGTTTCTTTCTTTGGTTCGGTCCATGCTGACCAGGAGCGTAAGGGCGTTTATCTAATTCCTTACCAGTTCCAGTTAATGAAATGCCAAGACGACGTGATTTTTTCCATACTGATCCAGTAAAACGTGACATAGGACATTTCCTCCTTTATATTTTATTTTGTATAAAAATAAAATGACCGTATTCTTTACGTTGTCCATTATGTTTTCATGTACCATCGCTCCAGCAGCAGAGAGTTACACGATACACCTCGGATTAGGAAGGGCTTCTTCACCTTCATGAGGAACAAAATGGGTTCAAGCGTCGAACACACTAGGCTACCTTATTAATTTACACAACAACAAGTATATAATTTATTCTTGTGAATGTCAAGAAAAAATCTTGCATATTTTCCATATTGATTATTTTCTATCAGATGGTTGTTTTTATTAGGTAGGAAGTATTACAACATAACCTGGGAAGTGAGATAGCTCACAGGCCGACCGGTGGTTGTATACACTTCGCAGGGGTGCGCGATTCCTGCAGTATATATTATATCAATATAAGAATTAAGAAGAAAATAAATAGCTGAAAAATCTCCTAAGTGTAAAAAATTTACAATTCATTTGCAGATAAGTTATAGGAAAATATTACTAGATAAGGTATAATTTATACTAACAAGTAAAAGTAAATTAAAG
This sequence comes from Oceanobacillus chungangensis, assembly GCF_003369565.1. Classification (GTDB taxonomy): domain Bacteria; phylum Bacillota; class Bacilli; order Bacillales; family Amphibacillaceae; genus Oceanobacillus; species Oceanobacillus chungangensis. Next base: position 36,130 of record NZ_PIOD01000002.1, read on the forward strand.
TAGTGTGCGGGTGGGATATATGAAAACAAGAGAAGACAAATCATTAACATATCAACAGTTTTATTTCGATTTATTAGCTGACATTGTGAACTCGGTGGAAGATGTCGAACAGTTATTTCAGTTTGCGATTGAGCAGTTAAAGCAATTCATCGATGCTCCTTATGGTGCAATTTATGTTTATCATCGACGGGTTCAACAATTTCGGCTGATGCATTTTCAAGCAGACAATGCGTTATTTCTACCGTTGGAAATGGTCGAAAGAAATACTCATTATGATGAAGCGATGGTATTGCAACATGTTCCATTGGATCATGAGGTGAATATTATTCCACTAAAGTCAATTGATGGCGTGGAAATTTTATTCGTATTGTCTGTGAGTCAGAATCGTCAGCCATTTACGGAAGAAGAGAAAGGGATCTTTGTTAAGGAAACGGAAAAATTTCTCTCAATCATTATTCCATTGGTAAATAATAAACAAGACAACCTCAATCATGAATTTCTATATGAACTAAGCGCAAGTCTATTCGCCAAAAATGCGCAAAAAGAAATATTAACCGAAATTGTTGATGCATTAAATATTCGCTATCCAAACTATAGCTTTAGTTTATTACTATCACAAGATAGTGATGCTGGATGCTTACCTATTAAAATGATACAGTACTCGGATGAACAAGCGGAAAGCAAAAGTACGCTCGCTTTCCTTACAGGAGAATTGCAGATTGAGCTACAAATAGAAGAAAACGTAGCAAATATATACGCACCACTTGTAGGTAATCAAGCGATATATGGTGTCCTGCAAATTATTACGCCGATTTCTACCTACCTCTCTCGTAAAAGCTTAGAATTCCTTACCGAGTTTGCAAATTTAGCAGGAATTGCAATCGAAAGGATAACCCTGTATCAAAATTCCAAGGAACAAGTTTCTTCCTTATCATTTGTAAATGAGTTCTCCAGACGGCTGAATTCAAATTTAGAAATAGATGAGATAACGAAGCTTGTAAAAAATGAAATCGTTAATCTTTGTCATGCTAGTGAGGTTGGATTTGTTTATCTCAATCATGAAAATGAAACAGAATATAATGTGTTAGCTGAAAGTACGGCATATTTTAATACGGATGCAGGAAGTCAATTTATTACATTTTTAATGGAAAAGATAAAATCTGATGGGGAATTGTTATTTAGTGGGAATTTTGCTAGTAATCCTGATTCACCGTATCATTCGGTAATGGCAGTTCCAATCAATCATGTGGAAGATACGAATGGACTTGCTGTTATCCTGCATGAAGATAAGTATTTTTTCACTTTCGAAAACTTTAAATTGATTCAGGCTTTAATCCAGCACACCTCACTTGCGATAACGAATACGTTGCTTAGGGAGCGGTTGGAGCGAACGATTATTACTGATTATTTAACGGGTTTATATTCAAGGAATTATTTAGAAGAAAGTATTGAGACGTCATTCAAAACGGATGAAAGAGGGGTATTATTACTCTTTGATGTGGATAATTTCAAGCAGGTAAATGATAATTATGGGCATCATGTTGGGGACGAGGTAATCATACAAGTTGCGGATGTAATGAGGCAATATGTAAGTATTGAAGACGGACATGTCCCTGCAAGATGGGGTGGCGAAGAATTGTCTATCTATTTGCCGAATGCTAGGATAGAAGAAGGAATGGAAATTGCCACGATTATTCGTGAAAGGGTAATGGCAACGTCAAAACCAAATGTGACAATTTCTTGTGGTGTATCCACTTGGGAACAGGGAGATCAGGATACAACAATTAATTTATTTTTGCGGACGGATAAAGCGCTCTATCGGGCGAAACGTTTAGGGAAGAATCGAGTAGAAAAAAACTAGCAGCTTCATTAATGGCTGCTAGTTTTCGTTTAGTATATAGAGAAGTATAAAAAATTGCTAATAAAAATTCCCATGATAAGATAGGTAGCGTCCAGCTCCAGCGCCGTGCGAGACATCCCTCACCTCCGTACGATAAAGAGGACTTTACGATTGGCTACACATGACGCTCAGTCGCGCTTATACCCTTGTGTTGAAACTCAACATCGATTCACTTTGGCTCCCGAAGCGTTTCCTTTATCTCTTAGGAAGGTATGTTCGACATGTTGAACCACCCCAAACTGCGGGGCGCAGTCCGTACACAGCTCAAACTAGCTTTAAGCTTTTGTTCACTTAAAGATATTGTTCCAATGTCTTTACAAATTTCTCAATGTATAGTTCATCGACTTCATCGAAGCGGTTCTTGATTGGGCTATCGATGTCAAGCACGCCGTATACTTCACCATTAACAAACACGGGAACAACAATTTCCGAGTTGCTGGCACTGTCACAGGCGATATGTCCTGGAAATTGATGTACATCGGCAACTCGCTGGGTTTTCCCTTCTTTTACTGCTGTACCGCATACACCTTTCCCGTAAGGAATTCGGATACATGCCGGCAGTCCTTGAAATGGTCCGAGCACTAATCCATCTTCTTTCCAAAGGTAGAAGCCTACCCAATTTACTTCTGTTAAAAATTGATTTAATAATGCAGATGCATTCGAAAGGATTGCGATTTCATCTAATTCACCGTCCGTTAGGGCAGTTAATTGCTTGATGAGTAATTCATAGTCTTTTTCCTTGTCACCTAATTTTTTTGTTGTTTCAAACATCATTATTCCCCTTTCAACTATTAGCATTTCGACATAAAAAACCAGTATTTGTCGATAACAATTTGCAGGATAATTATATCCTTTGTCGTATTTTTAAAAATAAGGAGTTGATTAAAAATGCAAAAAAATCCAGCAAAACAGAAAGTGATTGATGCAGCTTCTTCCCTCTTTTTTCAAAAAGGCTTTCAAGCTACAACGGTTCGTGATATAGCTGAAAAGGCAGGTGCTAACGTATCCTCAATCAGTTATTACTTTAATAGCAAGCAAGGTCTTCTTGAGTATGCCGTAACGAATTATTATGAAGAATACTTGAAAACGATTGAGGGGCACCTAGAGCTACTTGAAACATTCACGCCCTTAGAAATTTTACATGAATTAATTTTTACCATTATACAATACAAGCAGATGAATCATCAATTAACCTGTTTTATTCAACGAGAATTATCATTTGATTCCATATTCGTTAGGGAGATGGCGGTCACTTATTTAGCAAAAGAAAATCATTATATTCAAAGGGCATTCTATCGTGCGCTCGATGATTTTGTTAAGCATGATATGAAGGAATATTTGTTTTTACAATTTAAAGGGATGCTCATTACGCCATATATTTTACATAATGATTGGAAGGATCAAATCATTGGCGAATACTCTCATCAAATATTTGTGAAAAAGTATGTCAACATTATTCAAAAATGGATTGATTTTATCGTTGATAATGAAGGGAAATCGATAGAAAAACAGATAAATCGATATCGAAGTGCAAAAATCTAGCGAATCATGAATTTATTTGTTAAAACATTAACCAAAATAATACATTCCGTGGTATCATGTTAGTATATTTAAGGAAAATTACTGAAAAATATATTTTCACTAATGTAAAAATAAATAAAAGAAATATCCTCTTGTTTGGAATTTGGTTGGGAGGCATTGTATGGTTTACATCATTGGGGCTATTTTAATTATCATTGTAATATTAATTGTAGGACTAATCTTAAGAAAACGGATTTATGACGGAATTGACAGGCTGGAAGAATGGAAACTCGATATTATAGGGCGTAATATCGCAGCGCAAATCAGTCAAATTAAGAACTTAAATCTATCCGGAGAAACCCAGGACCGTTTTGAAACCTGGAGAGATCGCTGGGAGCATATCATTACAAAGGAATTACCGGATATAGAAGAATATTTACTGGATACCGAGGAAGCGGCAGATCGATTCCTTGTTTCCAAAGCAAATAAGACGCTCGCATCAATAGAATTAACATTGGAATCAATTGAAAAAGATATTGATCGGATGTTGAAAGAGCTAGATGAGCTTTTGGAATCGGAGCAAACGAGTAGGGTTGAGGTAGAGGAGCTTGAGCCTAGTATTAAAGATATACGTAAGACATTTTCTAGAAATCGTCTCCAATATGGAAGAGCGGAGATTCACTTCGAGACCATGATGGACGAATTAGATGAGGCATTTGCGAAGTATCATGAATTAGTAGGTTCTGGTGACTATCTAGAAGCGAGAGAGCTTGTTGAGCAAATAAAGCGTGATAAAGTAGCATTAGAACTAAAGCTAGAAGAATTTCCGGCAATTTACAAAAAATGCAGACACGAACTACCTTCACAGTTAGATAATTTATTAGCTGGTGTAAAAGAAATGAAGGAAGATGGATATCATATTGAGCACCTTGCATTTGAAAAAGAGATTCGTACATATCATGAGAGACTTACTGATTTAATGCAATTATTAAATAATGGTGAAACAGATGATGCTGTTGGTATGATTGATGAAATCGATGAGCGCATTAAAGAGATGTATCAGCTTTTGGAAAAAGAAGCGATAGCCAAGAATTACTTAGAAACAAAGCTTCCTGGCTTCGAGCAATCGCTTGAAGCGATAACTAAAAAGTATGATACGACGAAAGAGGAAGTAGAGCGGTTAAGAAAAGCCTATTTCTTCGAAGACAATGATATGGAAAAATATTTATCGATTGGTAAGAGTATTGCAACGTTAAATGATCGGTTTGCTGTCATTAAGAACGAAATGGATGATGTTAACGTTGGACACTCTAATCTGAGAGAGAAAATTGAAAATGGCTTCGACATGTTAGGGGAGCTTGAAATAAGCCATGAAGCATTTAAAGATAGTATTGCAAACTTACGTAAAGATGAGCTCGAGGCCCGAGAGAAGCTAGAAGAGATGCGTAATGAATTGCAAGCAATGAATCGAAAGCTGAAGAAGAGTAATATTCCAGGAGTGCCGAATTTTATTTGGAATAGTATTGAGAATACAACAAATAAAAATCAGCAGGTAATTGTCAGCTTGGAGAATCTTCCACTTGATATGGGAAGTGTCCAGCAAGCATTAACAGATGCTAAAATTTCACTGGATCAAACAATTGAACAGATAGAGATGATGCTTGACCAAGCATATTTAACAGAGCAGGTCATTCAATATGCGAATCGTTATCGAAGCAGAAATCCTATTTTGGCAGCGAAATTAATTGAGTCAGAGCGATTATTTAAGGCGTATGAATATGAGCTTGCACTTGAGACCGCAGCGAAGGCGATTGAAGAAGTGGAGCCGGGCGCATTAAAACATATTGAAGAGAATCAGACAATGATAATGAATTAGGTAATTAATAAGGGCTGTCGCTACATTTGGGATATACTTCCAAATAAGGTGATCAGCCCTAGCTTTTGGTAGTTAAGAAAAACTTTCTTAACTATATAAGGTGCAACTTGGCAGTCACCGAATGTTTTGGTGACTGCCAAGTTTACTTATCACCAGGTAAGAAGGAGTTATGAAGATGATATATTTAGATAATAGCGCAACAACCAAACCAGATGAAGCAGTATTACAGAGCTTTGACCAGGTTACAAAACAATTTTATGCAAATCCTTCATCGATTCACCAATTCGGAGGCAAAGCTGAGAAACTTTTGCATGCGGCGAAACAACAAGCAGCGGAAATTTTACATGTTGAACGTAATGAGATTATCTTCACATCTGGCGGAACAGAAGGGAATAATACAGCAATTAAAGGAATTGCCCTTGAGCATCAGGGGAGAGGGAAACATATTATTACTTCGGAAATTGAACATCCTTCCGTCGAAGAGGCATGTAAGGCATTAGAAAAATTAGGATTCACTATCACCTATTTACCAGTGGATGAAAATGGTGTAATATCATTAGATGATTTAAAAAATGCGATTCAGGATGATACGATATTAATTAGTATTATGCACGTCAATAACGAGACAGGATCTATCCAACCGATTGAAGAAATTGGAGAAATCGCCAAGCAGCATCCAAAGCTGTTTTTCCATGTGGATGATGTGCAAGGGTTTGGTAAAGTACCGCTTGAGCTGCCGGATAGTGGAATTGATTTATGTACGATATCTGGTCATAAGATCCATGGTCTAAAGGGAACTGGGCTATTATATGTGAACAAGCATACGAAGCTATTTCCACTCTTCCATGGTGGAGACCAGGAGCAAGCAATTCGCTCTGGTACAGAGAATTTGGCTGGAATTGTTTCGATGGTGAAGGCAATGCGTTTGATTAAAGACCGCGAAAAAAATGAAGTGAAGGCATTGTACGACCTGAAGCTGTATCTTGTTGAAGCGCTCCGAACAATCGATGGGGTTTATGTGAATACACCGGTGGAAGGTGCACCACATATTTTGAATATATCCGTTCTGGGGATTAAACCGGAAGTAATCATTCATATGCTAGGGGAGAAGGATATTTATATCTCTACTAAATCTGCTTGTTCTTCTAAGCAAACCGATGAAAGTAAAATTCTTGCTGCATGTGGGTTTGATAGTGATCGCACGACATCTGCCTTAAGAATTAGTATGGCATATGATAATACAAAGAAAGAGTTAGAAATATTTGTCCAGGAACTAACAGCGGCAATTACACAATTTAGAGAAGTTATGGAGTAGATAATTATGCAATATGATCATATATTAATTCGCTATGGCGAAATGTCTTTAAAAGGAAAAAACATTAAACAATTTATTATTAAGTTACAAGAAAATCTTCAACAAAAAATCAAAGAATTCCCAAATGTTAAGGTGACACGGACGCAAGGGAGAATGTTCGTATTATTAAATGGGCATGATCCTGAGCCTGTGATGGAAAAATGCCGGAAAGTATTTGGAATTCAAAGTTTAAGTCTAGCGATTAAAGTCGATAATGATATTGAGCAAATTAAAGAAGCGTCATTATTCGCCTTACAACATGCAAAAGATGTGAAAACATTTAAAATGACAGTAAAAAGAATCGATAAAAATTTCCCTATTCATACGAATGAATTGAACCAACTATTAGGTGCGCACTTATTAACAAATACGGACGGGATTACAGTAGATGTTCACAATCCAGATGTTGAAGTTAAAGTGGAAATCAGATTGGAAGCAGCGTATATTACATCAAAAGCTGTCCTTGGATTAGGTGGACTTCCTGTAGGAACGTCAGGAAAATCATTATTACTTCTTTCTGGTGGGATTGATAGTCCTGTTGCGGGGTTCTTAGCGATGAAGCGTGGGGTACACTTAGAAGCAATTCATTTTCATTCACCGCCATATACAAGTGAAAGAGCGAAACAAAAGGTGATTGACTTATCGAAGCAATTAACAAAATACGGTAAATCAATTAAAGTTCATATTGTTCCATTTACAAAGCTGCAGCAAGAAATTTTCAGAGAAATGCCAGAAAGCTATGCGATGACGATTATGCGTCGAATGATGTTCCGAATCGCAGAGCAGGTAAGTCGCAATGAATCGATTTTGTCATTAACGACAGGAGAAAATCTTGGACAAGTAGCAAGCCAGACGATGGAGAGCATGCATGCGATTAATGACGTGACGAACTACCCGATTATTCGTCCATTAGTTGCGATGGACAAACAAGAGGTCATTGATATTTCGAAACAAATTGGTACGTATGAAACGTCAATCCTACCTTATGAAGATTGCTGTACTATTTTTGTTCCGAAAGCACCGAAGACAAAACCAAGACTTGATAAGGTTTCTTTTTATGAATCAACGTATGATTTTACAAAGTCGATTGAAGAAGCAATTGATGGGATTGAAACAGTTGTCGCTCATGACCGCAAAGAAGTAGATGAAGGATTTAGCGGGCTATTCTAAGCTATAGCAGCAACTGGAAAAAATGTGGAAAAGTAACAGGAACTACCATTTAATTGGATGAATGTTTTCCCTCCAAATTACACATTCTATGTGTACCAAGGAGGTGAACTAACATGGCAAATAACAATAGCAATCAATTGCTAGTTCCTGGTGTGCAACAAGCACTAGATCAAATGAAGTATGAAATTGCACAAGAATTTGGTGTTCAACTTGGTCCTGATTCAACTTCACGTGCTAACGGATCTGTTGGTGGAGAAATTACAAAACGTCTTGTTCAAATGGCTGAACAGCAATTTGGCGGACAACAATAACAATTTATCAATATAATTATATGGCTAGGGCTATTCCTCAAATTGAGGGATAGCCCTTTAAATATTCATATAGGTGCTCTCGATGGTCAGTAGTCCTTATTGAATTGTAAAGTATTTATCTTATTTTATCTCCGGAAACAATATGCCAATGAAGATGTTTTGAATCCTGGTAATTTCCTACGTTTGTAATAACCCTACAAGCACCATTTTCTTCTGTAACCATACTCGCTACCTTTTTAATTACTCCTAGTAGTTCAAGCAATAGTTCATTATCACTTTCCTCTAATGTAATTAGTGAAGAAATATGTTTCTTAGGTATTGCTACAATATGGATTGGCCAATAAGGTTTTGTATGATAATATGCTAATACATTATCTGTCTCTAACACCTTCTTTACCTTAGTCTTACCATTTAACACCTCATCACAATAGAAATCCACTGTCATAATGTACCTCCTATATCATCGTTAATATATATCATTTATTTTATTGCTGCACTTTCTAGGGAAAGGCGTGATAAAACTACAAAAACGATTCTCTTCTAATCTTTATAAAATCTCCCCATCAATAAGATATTGTAGAAATTACCATCAGATAATTGCTTGGCTTTTTTATCTCTTACTCCCACCTTGTAAGCAATTCTACGATGAATTTTTAGTATATGTATAGTTTTTTCTTGAACATTTTTATTAATTCTATAAATTCAGTTTACACTTAACAGCTTATTAAAGTAAATCCTTATAAAATTCATATTAAAATAAAAAACCCTGTATGAACAGGATTTCTTATCAGACTTATTTATTGATCCTTCACATTCCCAACCTGATTACTCGCTTTATTGATGTTGCATTGTTGTTTAAAAAACATTAAAGGAACGAGCGTCTGACACGATCCCAGAAGGAGTTGTTTTTTAATTTGACGGTTTTAATTACTTTGTCATCCATTGTTACTACGACATTTTCAATTCTTTGGATGGAATGTGCTTCGTTATCGAGACTTATTATTGGGTGGACATTTCCTTCTTGTCTTAGCTTTAGTCTTAATTTGCGATCTTTATTTAGAATGAAGGAAGATCCTAATGTGCGATAATTATTATTGTTCATGGATGCAACTTCAGAAACTTGAATACTTGGAATAAGTGGATCTACAACTGCACCATTAGCAGATTTACTATAGCCAGTACTTCCGGTTGGTGTAGAAACTACCAATCCATCACCACGGAAGGTTTCAAACAGTTGATCATCAATGAAAACGTCAATAACAATTGTTTTCACAATTGTTGACTGAACACTTACCTCATTTAAACAATAAAACTTAGTTCCATCATTTATTTGTGCAGTTATAATCGGAAAGCGACGTACTTCCAATTCATCCCTTAATACAGAATCTAGAAGATCATCAAACCTATCTAAATTAAAATCGCAATAAAGCGATGATTCGTCCTTTCCTGTTATGCCAGCATAAATCGCATCTTGGCGGAATCCAGTTTTTCTCACAGCTTGGAGAAACATTCCGTCGCCGCCAATGCTTACGATAATATTTGCATGCTTGGAATTTTCTACAAGCTCAAATCCATGCTCCTTGGCTAGGGAAAATAGCGGTTTCAAATTTTCTGTTGTTTCATTATCATTGTGAAAATAAAAGAACATTTTGTTTCTATCTGTCATTTCTCATCCCTCCAATTTATGTCAACATATTTATCGTATCATTAATTGACGAATTGCTCTAATAATTTGTCAATATCAAGGTTTAAATATGTGATAGTAGAGCAAAAATAGAAAATATGTCGAAAGCAAGAATGGAGGGATTGACATGCTTGTTAGCTTAATAATTCTCGGTATCCTATTCCTATTGTTTATGCTTCTATTCTTTTCGAGAGTCTATTTTCACTTGCACTATTCATTAAAAAATAAACAGCAACAATTATTTTTGACGATCACGATTTATAAAATTCCTCTGTACCGCAAAAATCTCGACATCTCTGATATATCTCCTGATCCAATCTCAGTGGATTTCACAACATTTCCGGATGAAGTAAAACGCTTAAAAGCAAATGTAAAGGATGCAAAAGAAAAGATAGACTACATATTGAATACTATTCGTATTCATCAATTGCGCTGGTCAACAGTCGGTGGGAGTGGCGATGCATTTTTGACAGGGATTGCGAGTGGTGCAGTCTGGTCTATTAAAGGGATAATTATTGGCTACATATACGAGATGGGGGAGATCGTATGTCGCCCGGATATCGAAGTCCTGCCAACCTTCCAATCGAAGGAATTTACTACGACGATTGAGTGCATTATTTCATTGCCGCTAGGGCAAGCTAGGCATACACTTCTTCGTAAAAAACGAGGCAATGCTTCGTTCTTTACAAGTAATTCGGAATAATAAGGAGGAAATATTAGCAATGGATGAGCATCCAATTCAGGGTCTAATGACAACGGCAATGGAAAACTTAAAAAATATGATAGAAGTAAATACGATAATTGGTGATGCAGTAGAGGCACCAGATGGGACGCTAATTATTCCAGTTTCAAAGCTCGGCTTCGGCTTTGCAGCTGGGGGCAGTGAGTTCAATGGAAGCAGTTCACAAGGAGATTCTGATGCAACGCTACCATTTGGTGGTGGAAGTGGTGGTGGTGTTTCGATTACACCGGTTGCTTTTCTAATTGTAGGGCAATATGGGGTTAAGATGATTCATTTGGACCAAAGCACTCACTTATATGAAAAAATGATTGATTTTGCTCCGCAAGTAATGGAAAAGGTTCAGCAAATGATGCAGGATTCCGGTGCATCGAAGCATAAGGAAAATAAAAAACAAAAGCCTCCGCTAGATTTCGATATTTAATTAAACCGCTTTATTGGACATCCTTCTATAAACTATTCATAATATAGGTGAAGGACAATATGAAGTGGAGGAGTTTTTAAATGGCTAATATTACATTTGGCGGAGAATCCGTTACATTACCAGCAACAGAAGTTAAAGTTGGGGATCAAGCACCAGATTTTAAAGTATTATCAAATGATCTTCAAGAAGTTTCATTAGCTAATTACGATGGTAAAGTGAAATTAATCGTAACAGTTCCATCACTTGACACTGGCGTTTGTTCCGAGGAAACAAAACGCTTTAATGAAGAAGCAGATAAATTAGACAATGTACAAGTCCTAACAGTTAGTATGGACTTACCATTTGCTCAGGCACGTTGGTGTGCAGCAGAAGGCGTGAAAAATTTAGATACGCTATCAGATCATCGTGATGCATCTGTGGGAAAGGCTTATGGTGTGTTAATGGGCGAACATCGTTTATTAGCTAGAGCGATCTTCGTTGTTGATTCTAGCAATAAGGTTACATATGTTGAATATGTCCCAGAAGTAAAAACACATCCAAACTATGAAGCAGCACTTGAAGCAGTTAAAGCAGCAAAATAAAATCAATCAACATACAAGAAATCTCTCTCTATTAATTTGAGGGGGATTTTTTTTAGAATGATTAAATATCACAGCTTTTGTTGGGCAAATGCAGCGAAAACTTCCGAAACTTCTTAACTGTTATAGAAAAAATAAATTAAATTATGATAAATCTTTTACTAACCTTTGTTCATTTGGTACAATAGTAAAGTTGAAGAAAGGGCGAATGGAGGTCATGGTAGTGGATAAATCAAATGTTGAACCACTTTTTGAGTGGGTGGACCATACTACTGAATTAATTCAAAAGCATAATGATGAAGCCTATTTAGACAGTTTAGCTGTTACAATGGAAACGTTGTTTTTTAATGATACAGCGGAAGATATGGATGAGATACTGTCACGAAATTTACAAAACGCATTAGCAAAAATCGATTTATCCTCATATGCAACAATTGATATTCGTAAAGCGATTCAATTAGCAATCCTCAAAGGTATGAAGGATTCAACGCAGCAACAGCATTTAATGACACCAGAGACAGTGGCATTAATTATCGGATATCTTGCCGATCAGCTTATGAAAGGTAAAGAAAGCATCCGTATCTTTGATCCAGCAAGTGGTACGGGTAATTTAATTACAACAGTACTCGAACAGCTTGGACAGGATGTTGTAGCATTTGCTAGTGAAGTTGATCCTACATTAATTCAACTATCTGTACTTAATGCGAATTTGCAGAAGAAGCAAATTGAATTTTTCCATCAGGATAGTTTGAGACCATTTCTGTTAGATCCTGTTGATTTAGTAGTTGCCGACTTACCAGTTGGTTATTATCCAGATGATATCAGGGCGAATAATTTCGAATTAAAGGCGGATAGTGGTCATTCCTATGCCCATCATTTATTTATCGAGCAAAGTATGAATTATACGAAAGAAGCAGGCTATTTGATTCTCGTTATTCCAGACTTCCTGTTCGACAGTGATCAATCGGACAAGCTTCACCGTTATCTTCAAGAACATGCTCATATTGTTGGGGTTATACGTTTACCCGAAAGTGCATTTAAATCAAAAGCGAATGTTAAGAGCATCCTGATGCTGCAGAAGAAGGGCGAGCGTACGAAGACACTGAAACAACCGTTGCTAGTACAAATGCCAGCCTTTAAGAATGCAAATGGAATGGCAGACATTCTTGGGCAAATGAATGCATGGTTTAAAAAATACGAAAAATAATAAAACATATTTAGGAGTTGTCATCAATGAGTAATGTGTTAGCAATTAATGCCGGTAGTTCTTCACTAAAATTCCAATTAATCGATATGCCAGAGGAAACAGTAAAAGCAATCGGTTTAGTGGAAAGAATTGGACTAAAGGATTCTGTTTTTAAAATTGAAGTAGATGGTAAGAAAGAGAAAATGGTTGGCGATATTGCAGATCATGCTGTGGCCGTTAAGAAACTATTAGATGCTTTAATCTCAACAGGTGTTGTAGCGTCATTTGATGAAATCGATGCAGTTGGCCACCGTGTCGTTCATGGTGGAGAATACTTCGATGATTCTGTATTAATTACTGATGATGTAATCGCGAAAATTGTAGAAACATCGGAATTAGCACCATTGCATAACCCAGCGAACTTAACAGGTATCTATGCGTTCCAAGAAATTTTACCAGATGTGCCAATGGTTGCTGTGTTTGATACAGCATTCCATCAAACGATGCCAAACACATCTTATTTATATAGCTTACCTAAGGAATATTATGATGACTTTGGCATCCGTAAATATGGTTTCCATGGTACATCACATAAATATGTATCAGAGCGTGCAGCAGACTTAATGGGTGTTCCAATTGAAAAACTGCGATTAATTTCTTGCCATATCGGTAATGGTGCAAGTATCACTGCAATCGAAGGCGGAAAGTCAATTGATACATCAATGGGCTTCACACCACTTGCTGGGGTAACCATGGGAACACGTTCAGGAGATCTTGACCCTGCATTAATTCCGTACATTATGGAGAAAACTGGTAAGACAGCTGAAGAAGTAATTGATGTGTTTAATAAAGAAAGTGGAATGCTAGCACTTTCAGGATTCTCTAGTGATTTACGTGATATTCAAGAGCAGGCGGATACGAATCCACGTGCAGAATTAGCATTAGATGTATTTGCTGAAAGAATCCATAAATATATCGGATCTTATGCAGCGAAAATGTCTGGTGTAGATGCAATTATCTTCACAGCAGGTGTCGGCGAAAATAGTTCTGCTGTAAGAGAAAAAATCTTACATGGTTTAGAATTTATGGGTGTTTACTGGGATCCTAAATTAAACGAAACTCGTGGAGATGAAAGATTCATCAACTATCCACATTCACCAGTTAAAGTAATTATCATTCCTACTAATGAAGAAGTTGTTATTGCAAGGGATACGTTACGTTTAGCTAAATAAATGATTCAGAAGCGCCTCATGTCAATGGGGCGCTTTTGTTTTTGGGTTAGTTTGTAATTAGATAAAGTGCTAAGAGCTCTCGGACCGGTCGCTCCGATAATATACTTCGCTTTCCGCGGGGAGCTGGTGAGCCTACTAGCGCTATTGCGCTTTGTAGGCTCACCTAGGCTCTGCTTCCCGCAGGAGTCTCCGTATATTTTCTCCGCTTGGATAGTGCAGAAGTTAATGAGGATAAAGTGACTTACCTTATAAAAATCAGTAATGATTGAAGTAGAGTAATTGTTTGGAAATCAATTGCTGTCTAAATCTAAACAAGATTATCACTAGCTCACACAAATAGGTAAAGAATCACAACGTTTTTCATTAAAAAAAGAATAGGCTGCCACTAAAAGTGGCAGCCTTTAGTCTTTTATATTATTTAGCGTACGACTAATACGTCGCATTCAGCATATCTTGTGATGCTTTCGGAAACACTTCCGATTAGGAAACGTTCTACAGCGTTCATACCTGTTGCGCCACAGATAATTAGGTCGGCGTTAAAGTCTTTGGCAATATTTTTTGCTATTTTTACTTTTGGGGATCCGTATTCAATGCAACGAACTAAATCGGTAACACCTGCAGACTTCGCATTCTCAACATAGGAGTCAAGCAGTTCCTTTGCGTATTCCTCTGCACGATCGGCAAGCGAACGGTCATAAGCTTCAGCAGTTGCAAAGGTACGTGAATCAACAACATGTGCAAGTACCAATCGTGCATTGTTTCGTTTTGCAATGTCTAATGATTTTTTGAATGCTATTTCTGCGGCTTCTGAACCATCTACAGCTACTACGATATTATTATATTCCATGATTATACCTCCCCTTTTACATTTATTATATACCCTATATGAAAGCGTCTCAAACAAAATATGGAAGAAAAAGGTCCCGTTTATTTTGGATTATGTGGACAGACTACCGTTATGGAGGTGGGTCACTTGTCAAAAAAAGAAGGAAAAAAAGCGAGTAATTATGAATTAGATCCAGAGGGTGTGGCAGCTGTACAAAACCAATTATTCGAAAGTTATCAAAGCGGTGTAGTAGAAGATCAACTTACGAATAACCGAGGGATACACAAGTTTAATAATGCGAAAAAGTAAAGTTGAACATAGTGAAAGCGGCTCTTCGAATCGAACGACGAGCCGCTTTACAAATTTCACTTATAATAAACTTATTAATGGACTTATTTTATGATCTGGAGTTCTTTTGGATATGCGGTAAGTATTTCTGGTCCTTTTTCAGTAGTAAAAATCATATCCTCGATTCGAACGCCGCCTGTATTTGGAATGTAAATTCCCGGTTCAATTGTAAAGCACATGCCCTCAACTACTGCGAGTTCATTATTTCCATGCATTGATGGGTATTCATGCGTTTCAATTCCTAGACCATGACCAATTCGGTGTGTGAAATATTCACCATAACCAGCCTGTTCAATCGTTGTTCTTGCAGCCTTATCAATGCTGCCAACAGCTGTACCTAGTTGGGAAATATTAATCGCATTTTGCTCTGCTGCAAGAACAGTTTCGTAAATCTTCTTCTGTTCATCTGTAATTGACTTAAAAGCAACGGTTCTTGTAATATCAGAGCAATAGCCCTCGAACACAACCCCAAGGTCAAACATTACTAAATCCCCAGCAGTAACCTTTTTATTCGATGGAGTACCATGTGGGGAAGCAGTTTTTATCCCGGAAAGAGCCATTGTTGAAAATGACATTTCTTGAACACCTTGTTTTTTCAATTCGTATTCAATCTTCGCTATCAATTCTAATTCGGTAACACCTTCAGCAATTGCCTTTACACCGGTTTCGATACCGAAATCAGCGAGCTGTGCAGCTTGTTTAAGTAATGCGTATTCCTTTTTCGTTTTGACGACACGCAGGTTTGCCATGATTTCTTTAGCATCAAATATTTCTGCATTCGGTAAAATCCGCTTGATTGCTTGGTATCTTTCTAAAGTAATATGGTCTTGTTCAAGTGCAATTGAAGCTGGAGTACCGCCATTTCCCTCTAAATGGGAACGGAGTAATTCCCATGGATCCTCGTGGTCATAGTAGCCGATCACTTCATGCTTCCACCCGGCATTCTTCGCATCTTCTACTTCCATTTTGGGAAGAATTAATACAGGGTCTATTTTATTACTGATATAAACGCCGATTACACGCTCGTGTGGGTCTGTATAATAATTACTTAAGTAATAAAAGTTTGCCTTCGATGTTACGAGCACACTTTCTATTTGTTGTTTGTTAATTTCTGTTAATAAGCTATTCATTCGAGTAGTCAACGTTTTCACCTCTATGTTAGAATATAACTAGTATAACAAATGTAAGGTGTGTTTATCAAAAAGGTTTAATTTGCTTCCTGGCCAGTCGCTACGGAAATACACTACGCTTTCCGCGGGAGGCTGGTGAGCCTTCTTTTGAAGAGAGCAGTTCGTAGTCTCACCGAGGCCTTTCCTCCCACAGGATAAAGAAAGCTTTGGTAGCGTTACATCGCAATCAGACAAATAGAACTTTATTTTTGGGGAGTCTCCTTGTATTTCCTCCGCTGGGATTATGCTTAATCTATCGATTTCGAAGTAAAGTAACATACGTTCTGAATATGCACGTGTGTTAGCGGAGGATAGAAGACCAGTCTGCAATGAAATTTAACATTGCTCTTTGTTCCCAGATTATCTAAATAACAACAATTTCTGAAATGAGCAATATTTTTATGTTTTTTTGAAACCTATTGGATTTTTATTCGTATAACTATTATAACGTCGAAATGAAATAGAGGTGAATCGATGGGACTGTTTTCGAAGCTTTTTTCAAAGAAGGAACAAAATCAGCCTGCACCAGAAAAAAGAACCGTGATGAACATGAAGGTAGGCGATATCGTCACCTATGAATTTCATGATTTCGAGGTTGTAGGAAAACTCACACTCCGCGATGGCAGTTATGAATGGTATGATTACCAATTGCTCGGGGAAGAGGGAACGCTTTGGTTGTCTGTAGAAATGGATGATGAACTTGAACTGGCGATTTATCAAAAGGTAAAGCTCCAAGTATCGAAGCCATATCCGAAAAAATTGACGTATGACAATAAGACCTATTATTTAGAGGAAGAGGGCGTTGCCAGAGTAACAGGTGAGGGCCGAAGTAAAAATGTACATGGAATGGAGACACATTATGCCGACTATGAGGATGATTCCGAGGAAAGCTACCTCGGGTTAGAATCATGGGATACGGAAGTTGAAGTGAGCACGGGATACGCGATTGAGCCATATGAGCTTAAAATTATCGCAGGTTCCAATTAAAGAATGATTATCATATTAAGGAGGAATATACATGTTTAAATTTTTTAAACGAGTAAAAACAGTAGTAGGTTCAGAACTGAATGCAATGCTAGATAAGGCTGAGGATCCGGTGAAAATGCTGGACCAGTACATGCGTGACATGGGAGAAGATATTCGCGAGGTTGAAGCTGCTGTTGCGAAACAAATCGCGAATGAAAAAATGTTGAAGCGTAAAGCAAATGACGCATTAGTAATGGTGCAAAAGAGACAAGAACAAGCAGAAAAGGCTGTCGAAGCAGGTAATGATGATCTAGCGCGTCGTGCACTACAAGATAAGAAAGATCATGATGCAACAGCTATTGCTCTAAATGAATCATGGGAAAGAGCGAAAGCAGATGCAGATCTACTTCGTGAACGCCTAGATGAAATGAAGAAAGAATATCAAGAAATGAATTTAAAACGCGATTCGCTTAAAGCACGTGCTGAATCTGCGAAAGTACGTACGAAAATCAATCGTACGATGTCATCGATTGGTGATGATGCATCGAAACGCGGATTTGAGCGTATGGAAGAAAAAGTGATGCGCTTTGAGGCTGAAGCTGAAACAAGTGAAGACTTGTCACAAGCGAGTCGCTCATTAGATGATGAATTTGAAGATTTAATTAAAAATGATGTCGACGATGAATTAGCTGCATTGAAACAAAAAATGGGTAAAGAATAAGCAAGATAGAAACTACCATAAGGGAGCAGTAACTTACTGCTCCCTTATGTTCTATGGGAGGGGGATTTAGTTGTTAAAGCGATGGTGTATGCTTAGCGGATTTATTTTATTTATCTTATTTTTAACTGCCTGCTCATCCCCTATGGACAGTTCTGAACGAGGAATTCAACAAGAAGTAACGGTAACAGCGGAGAACATTCCTGATGAATTAGAAAAAGAAGATATTGAAGCTAATATCACTGCAAGTCCGAATAACCAAATTGATTCGATTATTGGAGCGAACTTTCCGCTAATAGACGTTGTTTCCGATGATTCTACATCGGCAGAAATTTATGCGACAACAAAGTTTAGCTTGGAAGAACTTGCAAGTCTTATAACATCGAAAGCAGAGCCGGAAGAAACGAGCGAAATTGTCGATGAACAGCAAATATTTATTTACCCAGATTATTTTGTTACGCTGAAGCCTAGTGTAGATGATGCAAGTGTTTTATTAATCGAAGTAGCTAATGAGG
Organism: Oceanobacillus chungangensis; assembly: GCF_003369565.1. Classification (GTDB taxonomy): domain Bacteria; phylum Bacillota; class Bacilli; order Bacillales; family Amphibacillaceae; genus Oceanobacillus; species Oceanobacillus chungangensis. Next base: position 54,647 of record NZ_PIOD01000002.1, read on the forward strand.
CATTTGTCGAAAGAAATTATTCGCCAAGTTTTTTACAAACGTATTTTGGGATTCGACTGCTCGAAAGTATATTTGGAAATAATTGGGGATCACGTTCTTGTCAGACTGGTGCTTGTTATGGTGGATATACTGGGAAGCAGCAAGGTTACGGCACAACAAACCGTGGAAATACAACATTTAGGGGCGGCGGACCGAACGCAGGAAAGTAAAAGGAGGGATTATCGATGGAAGCATATATCGCAACGATTGCTTATTTTTTCATCTCGATTGTCATTATCATGATTGGAGTCGTTATTTTTGAAATATTAACGAGAAAATATAAAGATATGGAAGAGGTGCATCAAGGCAATGCAGCTGTTGCCTTATCGATTGCAGGGAAAATTATCGGCATCAGTATTATTATTGCTTTTGCGATTTACCATAGCAATTATATTTACGAAACGGTTATCTGGGGCATGTTTGGGGTTGTCCTGCAAATGATTGCCTATATGCTCGTTAATTTAGTAATACGAAGGTTTTCGGTTGAAGAAGAATTAAAGAAAAATAATATCGCGGTTGGTATTATTTCGTTTAGTGTATCGATAGGAATTGCTTTAGTTGTTGGTGCATCGATTACATAAAGTGAAACTTCAATCAGTGGGGTTTCTTTTTATTCCCCATTCATTGTTAGTTGAACGAATCGGGATTTTACTGGCTGTTGATCCCCACTTACAATTCTAGATTTTTCTCGATTTCTTGAAGTGTGGGTCTTACAGCCAGTTAATTCGGGATAATGAGTTAGGATATGGGCGGCCAGCCACAGCTCGGCCGCTGTTTTTATTTTTCGGTTGATGGGGTGAAATGGATTGAATGAGGAAGCATTAAGAAAAAGCACGATCATATATTGGGCATCCGGGATTGTTTCGATTTGTGGGATCATCTTTGAGGTATTATTCGGTGCACTGGGTTCATATATTTTAGGTGATGGGGTTAAGCAGTATACATTAACGATTTCGTTATTTCTAACAGGAATGGGTATTGGTGCAAGTCTGAGTGAAAAGGTAATGAAAAATTTAATCATCTCTTTTATTTGGGTTGAGTTCTGTGTCGGACTTATCGGTGGATTTTCTAGCTTTACGATGTTCGGGATAACTGCATTTGCACCTGCTGGAACCGATGCGTTTTATTTATATTTCATTACAATTTTAGTCGGTGCATTAACCGGGTTTGAGTTGCCAATTCTTATTCGGAAGGCAAATGAAATTGGCGTGAAATTGAATAAAAGTACGGCTAGGGTACTGTTTTCTGATTATGCAGGTGGTCTAATTGGTGGGCTATTATTTGTTTTCCTTTTACGGCCGCAATTCGGCATGGTGAAGTCGGCATTTCTTGTAGGCTGTGTCAATGTCATCATCGCACTAACCGTATTATGGTTGTTTCGAAAAGAAATACGTCGGCTCATGGTACATGCCTTTTGTGGAATATTAATCCTTGTTGCATTAATCATCGGCTTATTATTTGGTGAAGCTGCTGCATTTAAGTTTGAACAAAAGCTGTACAAGGATCCAATTTTACATATGGAAGAATCGAAATACCAAAAAATCATTCTTACACAAGGCGCAGAAGAGGACGTGCGGCTTTTTCTAAATGGCTCTTTGCAATTTAGCTCGGCAGATGAGTATCGATACCATGAAGTGCTTATCCACCCGACAATCGTCGCGGCAGAGAATCCAGAAAACGTGTTGATATTAGGCGGTGGGGATGGTATTGCCGCAAAGGAAGTACTGAAATATGATGAAGTCAAGCAGATTACTTTAGTTGACCTTGATCCTGCAGTGACAGAGCTTGCGAATACAAATGAGAGACTGCTCAAATTAAATGACGGTTCACTTAAGAGTGATAAAGTGACTGTTAACAATATGGATGCTTTCCAGTTCTTAGAGGAGTCGGACAAATGGTTTGATGTGATTATTGTTGACTTACCAGATCCGAATGATGAAAGCTTAAATAAGCTGTACACAAAGGAATTTTATTCACTCGTTCGCAATCATCTGGAGCCAGGTGGTGCTGCGATGATCCAAGCGACGAGTCCAGTGTTTGCTACAGAGGTCTATTGGACGATTGCCGAAACGGTCGCATCAACGGGACTATATACGGAAAATCTTCATGTCGATGTTCCAAGCTTTGGCAACTGGGGATTTGTGATGGCAAGTCGCGAGGAAATTGATCTTGAAGCACTTGATATTAACGTTCCAACTCGATTTTTGACAACGGATTTGCTCCCAAGTTTAGCAGCTTTTGGTGTGGACGAGGATGCAATTATCGAGGAAAAAAACGGTAATGTGAAGACGCTAAAGCCAAATACGTTAATAGATCCACATTTAATTCAATTATATGAGAATGCATGGAAAAACTATTAACAGGGTAGAGGAATAGCGAAGGTTGTTGTGGAATTAGTTAAGTAGGAGTTAATAGAAAGGGAGCGGTTATTGATGAAAGTATCATATCATGGACATTCAGTTGTAAAGGTTGAGACAGGGACACATACGATTTTAATTGATCCGTTTATTTCGGGGAATCCAGCATGTGACTTGGATGCAAGTACGATTAAAGCAGATGTTATCTTATTAACACATGGACATAATGACCATGTTGGCGATACCTTTGACATAGCAAAGCGAAATGATACGCTTGTTGTCGCACCAAACGAGCTTGCAGATTACTTTGGATCAAAAGGATTAAAGGTGCATGGCATGCATATTGGTGGTTCCCATCATTTTGACTTTGGCAGAGTGAAATTTACACAAGCCTTCCATGGCTCTTCATTTGTTGAAGAAGATGGTACCGTCATTTATGGTGGTATGCCTGGTGGAATACTGCTAACCGTTGATGAGAAGACAATCTATCATTTAGGCGACACAGCATTATTTACCGATCTGAAAATGTACGGTGAGATGCATGAGATAGATGCAGCATTTATACCAATAGGCGATAATTTTACAATGGGAGCAGATGATGCGCTTATTGCCTCAGATTGGATTAATGCGAAGATTGTTGTACCGATTCATTACAATACGTTTCCAGTAATTGAGCAGGATCCCGACACGTTCACAAGCCAAGTTAGAACGGGTGAAGGACTGGCGATGAAGATTGGCGAAAGTATAGAGCTATAATTGAAATTGACGCGAGCTGTGAGGCTCGCGTTTTTTTATTGATTGAAATACCGATATATTTGAAAATACGCCGATATATTCAGCAAACGCGCTGATATCCATCCGAAATACGCCGATATTCGACAGAAAAATAAAATCTAGTAAAATAGTACTAAAAATATTGTTTCATTTTTAATAGAATGTTGCTATAATTTTGGTTATATTACTTTATACCTACAAAATGAAAGGAAGCGTTGATCATCCAACTATTATTTACTCTATTCTTTTTTCTATTTGGCATTACCTTTGGCTCGTTTTATAATGTTGTCGGCTTACGTTCTCCAAAAAATGAACCCTTTGTTAATGACCGTTCTTATTGTCCCTCCTGCAAGCACCAGCTCTCATGGTATGAGCTTATTCCTGTATTTTCCTTCCTTTTGCAAACAGGAAAATGCCGTCATTGTAAAACAAAAATATCCTTCACTTATCCGTCAATTGAATTGTTAACAGGCTTTCTGTTTGCCTTTAGCTTTTGGAAAATCGGCTTCGACTGGGAGTTAATTACAGCACTTTTCCTCGTTTCGATGCTGATGATTATTCTTGTTTCCGATATTACATACATGGTCATTCAAAATAAAATATTACTCTTTTTCCTCCCGTTAATAACGGTTATGCGGGTGATTCAACCGCTTGATCCTTGGTGGTCTCCAATTGTTGGGGCTATTGTTATTGCTGTGATCCTGGCAATCATTATCCTCGTTAGTCGTGGAGGGATGGGAGCCGGTGATATGAAATTATTTGCCGTGCTTGGAATTGTCCTTGGTGTGGAAAAAGTGCTGCTCGCATTCTTCCTGTCCTGTTTGCTTGGCGCGATAATTGGTATGTTGCTAATTTTATTTAAAGTCATTAAACGTAAACAGCCTGTGCCATTTGGACCGTATATTGTATTGGCAGCGCTGATTGCTTATTTTTACGGAGAGATGCTGATTGATTGGTACTTAAGGTTAATAATTTAAAAAGCAAAATTTGCCACTTAGTTGAATTTTACATTAAATTAACAATTGGTTAATGGGTTATTAGAACTAGTATTGGTAACGATTTTAATTTTTAGTAGTTATTTTGACTCAAAAATATAGTTGACACAATTTTCGCCAATTGATACTATTGAACTATAAAATGATAGATGAAGTGTTGAAATACGATTATAAGTGGGCACCTATATCGTATGGAGCTAGTGGTGCAACCGACCTTTCATAGAATGCGTGGAGTGCTGATATGTTAGGTTTTTTCATTATGCGAAAATATTCGAAAATTGTGTTAATTAGTGATTGAAAAGGAAGTTATCTACTATGAAATTATCGAAAAATCCTATAATAACGATTGGTCTTGCCTTTCTGATTATTTACTTATTACCGAATGAAGTTGTCGAAGCAGCTGGGAAAGTTTCAGAAGGCTCTGCAATTGCTGGAGTACCGCTAGAAGGTTTAACACTGGAGGAAGCAAAGCAGAGGCTAGAGTCGAAGGTAGAGGAATGGCAACGCGAGGACCCAGTCATTGCAGTGAGTGAATATGAAAGCATAGCGATTCCCCGTAATTTATTTCAGTTTGACATTGATGCAGCAATAAAACAGCTTGATGAGCGGACGAAAAGAGATTGGTCAACTTTTTTTATGAAACAAAAGAATGTGCAGCTTCCGTTAGATGTCTCGATAGCAAATGATGCGATTGATTGGCCAGCGCATGTTGACGTGGAAAAAACCTTGGCAAATGCACAATTAATCGCAAGCAATCTAGAAGAAAGCAATATTACGATTAAATACATAGATGGTGCAGTTATTGAACAATCCGCCCTTGCGGAAATTACGTTTAGCATCCCAGAGGCATCAAACGCAGCAATTAATTATCTAATAGAAGAACTTGATGGACTCACAATCGAAGCGGAAAGTGAATTGTCATTCTTAGATACAATCACATTACCCAATGGAATGGATAATTCGGAGGTTGAAATGAGCTTCGTTGCTTCGGGCTTATATGCTTTAGTGCTGCAAACGAATGTAGAAATAATTGAACGTCATCAACAGGAGAAAGTGACGAGCTATGCAGCGTCAGGCTTGGACGCGGAAGTAAACCGTGCAGAAGAGAAGAATTTATTACTGTATAATCCGAATGCCTATGCTTATACCGTACATGCAAGTGTAGAAGATGGGCAAATGATTATGTCGATACATTCCTTCCCAGAGGAAATTAGATATACATACGAGTTTGAAAACAAAGTTGAAGTTGAACCAAGAACGTTGTATCGCTATAACCCTGATTTTGATTTAGGGGAAGAGGAAGTAGTGCAGCATGGAGAAGCAGGAGTACAAATCGAAGTATACCGGAATGAGCTTGCTGAGGATGGAAGTATCAACGAGCATGTGTTAATCAGCAGAGACTTCTATTTTCCAACGCCAGAAATTATTGAAGTGTCAACAGAAGTAGTAATTCCAGAAGAGGATGTGACAACGGAGACAGTTGTAGCTATCGAAGAATCAACGACAATACCACAGCTAAGTCTTGGTTCACTGACGCCGGAACTGGTGCCAAGTGCGAATCCAGAATGTACAACAGACCAAGTGCAATGTGAAGAAAGTGAGACAGACCCAAGTACGTTGTTGCTGGCTTGTATGATGGAAAATGAAACGGAGTCTGTAACGACAGAACCATTACAGGAAGCGGATGTTGCGACAGAAGAAGCAGAGAATAACCCGTATTGTGACTTGATGTATTTGTATTTATTCTTGAGCCTGTTTGGCAATGAAGACATACAAGCCCAAACTGAAGAAACAGAGAGTCTAATTCAAGGTGAGGAAATTCCTGCTGGAGCAGTAATTGAAGAAGAGGTGCAGTAGATAATGGTGCGGAAGCGATTAGGAGATTTACTTGTTGAGTCAGGATTAATTACAGAAGACCAATTGTCAGAGACGTTAGCAAATAAAGGTGCGGACGAGAAATTAGGAGATGCACTACTAAGAGAAGGTTACATAACAGAACAGCAGCTAATTGAAGTGCTCGAATTCCAGTTGGGCATTCCACACATTAATGTGGCACAATACCCGGTCGAACAAGAGACCATTCAGCTCGTACCAAAAGAGTTAGCAAAGCGTCACTTGCTGTTACCAATTCGTGTCGATGGCAATAAATTATTTGTAGCAATGGCAGATCCAATGGACTACTTCGCGATGGAAGAGCTGCGCATGGCAACAGGCTACCAGATCATGCCTGGGATAGCGACTAAGGACGCCCTTTATCGTATGGTGACGAAATATTATGATTTGCAGGAATCAATTGATGAGGTAATGGATGATTATTCGCCAGAGGAAAGCATGGATGAAACTGGGATTACCGATGAAGATTCGCCAATTGTAAAGCTTGTTAATCAGATAATAACAAATGCAGTTGCACAGCGGGCGAGTGATATCCACCTCGATCCACAAGAAGTGGAACTAACCGTTCGATATCGTGTGGATGGTGTTCTAAAAACAGAACGAGCGTTGCCGAAATATATGCAAAATGTACTAATTGCTCGGATTAAGATTATGGGGAATTTGAATATTACTGAAAATCGAATTCCACAGGATGGCCGGATAAAAGCAGATATTAATAATCGACAAATCGATATTCGTATATCATCGCTACCGTCTGTTTATGGTGAAAAAATTGTAATGCGGATACTTGATTTAGGAAACTCAATGGATCAACTTGATAAATTAGGATTAACTCCAGCTAACTTGGCTAAATTTACGAAAATGATTGAAAAGCCAAATGGAATTGTATTAATTACTGGACCAACTGGATCAGGAAAATCTTCTACTCTTTATGCAGCATTGAACCATTTGAACTCAGAGGAAGTCAATATTATTACGATCGAGGATCCAGTTGAATATCGTCTGCGAGGGATTAACCAAGTTCAAGTTAAGGAAGAAATCGGCATGACATTTGCGAGTGGACTACGTTCGATTTTACGTCAGGATCCAGACGTCATCATGATTGGCGAAATCCGTGATTTCGAAACGGCGCAAATCGCGATTCGAGCATCACTAACAGGACATTTAGTATTAAGTACATTACATACGAACAGTGCAATCGCTGCGTTAACGAGATTAATCGACATGGGAATTGAACCATTTCTCATTTCGTCATCCCTTGCAGGTGTTGTCGGACAGCGGCTTGTTCGCTGCGTTTGTAGAGATTGCAGGGAAGATGTTTTACCAACCGAAAGAGAGCAGGAGCTTTTCCAGCGAGCTGGAATTGAAGTGGATACAATAAAACGTGGAAAAGGCTGTCCAAGCTGTAATGGGACAGGATATCGCGGGCGGCTTGCGATTCATGAGATCTTGCCAATTGACGATGAGATTAATCGACTCGTTATGAATGCAGCAAGTATGGCTGATATTCGCGATTATGTGAACCGAAAGCGAATGCCGTTTCTCATTGATGATGGATTATTGAAGGTGGCACAAGGATTAACGACGACTGAAGAAGTCCTCCGCGTGACCCAAGAGTAGGAGGTGTAACTCATGTACGAGACAATCGAGGGATTATTGGAACAGGCATATGAAAAAGGTGCATCTGATTTACATATTACGGTCGGGTCCAGGCCCGTTTTTCGAATAAATGGTGAGCTAATCTCACAAGGGGAAGCTATACTATCTGCCGAGGATACTGAGAAAATGGCCAAGGCAATCATTAAGGAGTCTGACTGGAATCGATTCATCGAAATTGGCGAGCTCGATTTCTCTTATGTGATTGAAAATGTATCACGCTTTCGTATCAATACATACCACCAGCGACAAAAGATTGGCATCGTAGCTCGCGTGATTCCGAGCCAAATCCCGAGTATTGAGCAATTAGGGATGCCACAAATTTTAAAAGATTTAGCGAAGAAGCCCCAAGGCCTGATTCTAGTTACTGGTCCAACAGGTTCTGGTAAATCAACTACGTTAGCCGCGATGATTGAATATATTAATCAGAACAGTGCAAAGCATGTCATTACACTCGAGGATCCGATTGAATATGAGCACCATCACCAAAGGTCAATCGTCAATCAACGCGAGGTTGGGATGGATACTGGGAGCTTCGCAAACGGGCTACGTGCGGCGCTTCGTCAGGATCCAGATATTATTTTAGTCGGGGAAATGCGTGATTATGAAACGATTTCTACCGCAATTACTGCAGCGGAAACGGGGCATCTCGTTTTAGCAACGTTACACACGAGCAGTGCAGCACAAACAATTGACCGGATTATCGATGTGTTTCCAGCATTCCAGCAGCCACAAATTCGGATTCAGCTTGCATCGGTCCTTGAGGGGATTATTTCCCAGCGACTACTGCGAAGGGCAGATGGAAGTGGAAGAATTGCTGCGACAGAGATATTAATCAATTTGTCATCGGTTGCCAATTTAATTCGCAATGAGAAGGTTGATCAGATTACAAACATTTTGCAAACGAGTCGTGCAGCAGGGATGCATACACTGGAAATGTCAGTAAAGGAATTGCTTGCCAGTGGAATTCTATCATTTGACGTAGCAAGTGCCTATCTATCAAATACAGGTGAATATTAATGCCAGTTTATAAGTATGTAGGAAGAACAACAAAAGGAACGATGAAGCGCGGGACAATTGAAAGTGTATCAAGGAGCCAGGCAATCGCTGAGCTTCAGGAGAAAAGCATTAGTCCCCGTGAAGTTACGGAAACGAAGGCAACGATCTTCAATCGAGATATTGCGATTGGTGGAAACACAGTAAAATCAGAGGACTTTGTAATCTACTGCCGCCAGTTCGCTACCTTGATTCGCGCAGGAATTTCGATTGTCCAGGCAACAAATATATTAGCGGCCCAAACCGAAAGCAAAGGGTTAAAAAAGACACTCTTTCAAGTAGAGTCCGAGATTAAAGAAGGACACACCTTCTCTGATTCGGTCGGAAAGTTTCCGAAAGTCTTCCCGCCATTGTTCGTCAACATGGTTCGTGCAGGGGAATTGACAGGGAATATTGATGACACGTTGGACAGACTGGCAAGCTATTTTGAGAAACAGAACTCCTTAAAAAAGAAAATACAATCAACGATGGCATATCCAGTGATTCTATCTGTTGTCGTTGTTGCGGTTGTGATTTTCCTAATGCTTACAATCGTCCCGCAATTCACGACGATGTTTGAGGATATGGGGAGTCAATTGCCGGCAATAACCCAGCTTGTTGTGAGTATGAGTAATTTTATTCGGAATTCCTGGATGTTTGGCTTGTTAGTTGTAGGTGTAGCAATCGCTGTCTTTCTGTATTTCTATCGAAACAACAAAGTTTTTCATTACTCGGTACATATTGCTTTATTTAAAATGCCAGTGTTCGGGAAGCTGCTACAAAAATCAGCTATCGCCCGAATGACACGAACATTATCTTCGCTATTCGCAAGCTCCGTGCCGATTTTACAAGCACTGACAATTGTCGAAAAGGTCGTTGGTAATCCTGTCATTGGTAGAGTAGTCCTTGCATCAAAAGATAGTCTCGAACAAGGACGTCCGCTTTCTGAGCCGATAGAAAAAAGCTGGGTATTTCCCCCACTCGTTGCACAAATGATTGCAATTGGCGAACAAACAGGGCAGCTCGACTTCATGCTTGCAAAAGTCGCTGATTTTTACGAGGAAGACGTCGACCGGACTGTTGATACATTGAAATCATTAATTGAGCCGTTGATGATTATTATTCTCGCTGGGGTTGTTGGTTTTATCGTTATTGCGATTATGGTACCGATGTTTTCGATTTATGGGGAGATGTAATTAATCAAAGCAAAGATTTTAGGGAGGTGATGGGGAGCAAGGGGCATAGAGGACTTATATTTGGTTATTTGATTTATTACATATTAAACAATAGGAGGATTTAACGATGAAAAAGTTTCTGCAAAGATTGAAAAAAGATGAACGAGGATTGACTTTGGTTGAATTACTTGCAGTAGTTGTTATTTTGGCAATTGTTGGGGCAATTGCGTTTGTGGCGATTGGGAATGTTATGGAGAATTCTAGGCAGGATGCGCACGTGGCGAATGCACAACAAATAGTATCAGCAGCCAAATTGGCCGAAGCTAGTGGTACTGAAATTGGAGCGGATTTTAATGTATATCCAGGAACAGGTGGAGCGGGTGGACTTGAGACACTTGATACTTTAGTAGATCCGTGGACTAAGGGTGTATACACTACGGCCACTGTATCAAGTATTGGTGGAAATTATAGTGTTACCCTCTCAAGCTCAACTAATAATACTGAATGTGAACTTACTGCTGCAACAGAAGCAGAACTACTTGAAGGAAGAGAAACAGCCTGTAAATGATAATGCCTCTATCTACAATACTTTTCGACCATATAACGGTTGAGAAGTATTGTAGATATTAATGAACAAATAAGAAGTAATATAATTATTATATAACTTATACTAAATGCCAATTCCTTCCACGATCCCATCAACCTCATGGTGGGCTGGTGAAAAGAATTGCTACTATTCTTTAAAACTATTAATCAACCCTAGTCACAGAAAGGTGATTTCACATCATGTTTTCACTAAGAAAATCTAAAAAAGTAATCAATATCGTAATTGAAGATTATGTGCTGCGGATCGTGGAAACGTCTGGTCATAATATTTCTTCAATTAAAATGGTTTATGAAAAGCCACTTCCAGCAGGTATTATCGTTCACGGGAAAGTTGCCGATGAAATTCAGTTTTATAATTATATGAGAGATTTGGTGAAGGAACTTGGCTTGAAAAATCGCCTTGTTCGTTTTTATGTTCCTGACTCTCTCGTTATTATGCGACAGGTTGAGTTTCCAGCACATTTAAAAAATAAAAAGGAAATAAAGGAATATTTTGGTTTGGAAATAGGGAAGAGCATTCATCTGCCATTTAAAAAGCCTATTTTGGATATTCATTATTTACCTTATGAAACATCAACGCCCTCTAGAGACGGAATTGAAGGACTAAATGAAATCAGTCAAGGTACGTTATTTGCAGCTTCTGAGGAAGTAATGAAGAAATATACAGAGATATTCGTCGATGTATCACTGAAGCCTATTGTTGCTGATCTCAAAGCATTTGGGGTTTATCGTTATTTCCAACATATGCAGGAAGTTAATATTGGAAAAGCTTATTTATTTGTTGAATTAAATTTAACATCGATTCATCTAAATATTTTTCGTAATCATCAGCTAGAATTTTTGCGTTTCCAGGATTTGGATTTGATATTAAAAGGATGGCAATCAAGTGGTCAAACAGATGATTCTATTAGCTGGCAATTCGAGGATGAGGAATCTGTAATTAAAGGAATCGTGGATGATCAGATTTTAGAGCTTGAGAGGATTATGAATTTTTATCGTTTTTCATTACATAAAGGTGAGGAAAGCGTTACTGATATCGTTATTATAGGTGACCATCCTTACAAACAGGATTTTTATCAGAAAATGAAAAGCCAGATCGACTTGCCAATCAACTTGCTACAAAATCATGAAACAAAAGCTAAGGAAATTAGTAGCTTCTATATACCGGCATTAGGGCTTGCGTTAGAAGGGGGAGAATTAGCGGATGAAGCCAGAAGTTAATCTCTTACCGAAGTACGAGCGATATAATAATGTTCCTTTTATTTTATTTTTTATTGGATTAATTATCTGTCTGCTACTTGGTGGTTCACTCATCTATTTTTACGTAACAACAAATGCTGAACTTACAGAAGCAGAAGCAAATGTATCCCAATTAACAGAAGAAAAAACATTGCTTGAAGCTCGGGTAAATGCTTTAAATACAAGTGATTCCAGTACGTTAGAAGGTGCGATTACATATGCGGAGCAATATGTTGTTCCTACTTCAAAATTAATCGAAGAATTTATGGTGCTGTTACCAGAAAATAGCTATTTAAGCGATTTAAATTATGACTTTGAGACTGTTCAGATTGAAACGCAATTTGAAACGATAACCGATTCGGCAGACTATGTTGAAGCTTTGACTAATTCAGCCTATATGGAAAATGTAGTCATTAATCAGGTTGAAACTTTTGAGCATGAAACAGGTGAAGCGGACGATGAAATAAAAGATCAATACAACATTATACCGCGCTATCATGCTTATTATTCGCTAGAAGTTAATAAGAGTGAGTTGGTAAAGGAGGAAGATACTGATGAATAACTTATTTCAGGAAAATAAAAAATCTTTCCTCTTGCTGCTCGGATTACTTTTTATACTAATAATTGTTGCGTATTTTCTCTTTTATCAGCCTATGACTAAGGAACTTCAGAAACAAGAAAATCAAAAGACACAATTAGAGTCAGATATCGCAACCTATCATGCACAATTGAATAATGCGGACAATGTAGCTTCACTGAATAAGGATATAGAAATAATGAAATTAGCTAAATTTATGCCAAGTACACCAGAGCTGGAAAATTTTCTTATGACAATAGGGGAAATCGAATTATTAAGTGGAAGCAGAATTTATGATATTACATTTTCTTATGATGGTACATTACCAGAACGTACTGTGGAGGAAGAAGGAACTGCCGATACTGAAAGTGCTGAAACCGCTGAAGAAGATACAAGTGATGAAGCATCTGCAGTAGCTGATGCAGAACCTAAAGCAGATGCAGTTGAAGTAGAAACACCACCAGTAATAGAAATGATAGAAAAGCCGGAAAACCTACGTCTCATAACAGCTAGTATGAACGTTGCATCACCAGATTATGAACACTATCAACAATTCATTCAAGAAATTGAAAAGCAAGAAAGAATCATGATGGTTAATCGAATCGAATTTGAGAAACCAGCAGAAAGCGAATTGATGCTTGGGGAAGATGTGGATGAATCGATTGTTTCCACTATAGATGTAACGACATTTTATTATGATGAAACAGGTGCAAATGGACAATCGTCGATAGCTGAGTAAGAAAAGAGGTTAGCAATTAAATAGGAATGTAGCAGATAGGGAGTGATTGTTGTGAGGTCAAAAGTACAGAAATCGTTAACGGACGAAACGGGTTTTACATTAGTTGAAGTTCTGGCGTCACTTACGATCCTCTCTATTATTTTAGTTGGTGTATTTAATTTATTTATTTTTACAAATGAAGCGGCAGTTTCCAATAATGACCGATTAGTAGCCATTAATCTAGGACAAGCAACGATGGAAAGAGTGAAGCATAATCCTTCAGCTTATTTTGATAATTCGAGTGCTAATAGTGCTTTAACGGAGGTAGGAAAGACATACACGGCAGCAAATTGCGAGAAGAACAACTGCGAATCCTTATACGAAGTTTTAATTAATGATAATACGTATCATATTTCACTTACTGTAAGTCAGAATAGCGATGAGACAAAGTTGAAATTAATTGATGTCATAGTAACGGTAGAACTCAAAGGCAAGGCAAATCACAAAGTGGAAGGATATATAACCTATGTTGAATAAAATTAAGCAAAATGAAGATGGGATAACACTAATTGAGCTGCTGGCAGCAGTAACAATATCGGCAATCATTGGTTTAATTGGTATATCGATTCTTCTAACTGGCTATAAGACCCAAAACCGAGTAGAAGCAGAGGCAGAACTTCGTGATCAAGCCGATTTGATTATGGCATCAATGCTAAATGAATTGTATTCCTTGAAAGTAAGTGAAGTAAGACCACAATTTCCAGAAGCAGGCACATCCAATTATTATTTAGAAATAACTAATAAAGAAGCTGCAAGCACGAGCAGAACGGGATTTATCAATGGCAAAGCAATTATCAACGATAAGGAAATTATGCTGACCGATGATAGTACAGCGCTTATGAACGGTACAAAAATCTCGGAGCTAGTGACAGATGAATCAAATCTAGGCGACCCTAATTTGAGTGATAATCCTATTGAAATTACCCTCGTACTTAGTAAAGATGACAGTGGACAGCAGATAGAAACAAAAAGCGTTATTCAGTTAATTGATGATATTAGCACAGAGCAATAGCATTTTTTAGATTCTAAACTGTGTGGCAAAAAATGGGGGGAACTAATAAATGAAACGCCATTTTGCAAGTGAACAAGGATATACTTTGTTTCTAACGGTGTTAATTAGCCTAGTTTTTATTGTAATCACAACTTCACTAATAACCATTACGATGAATGGGATTAATAAAAATGATCATCGTGAAGATTATTCACAGGCTACTGAACTGTCGGAAAAAGGCTTGGCACATATCACAGGTGAGATTAATGCGAAGCTGCAGACTGCTTTAGGTACATATGGCCTGCCACGTCAGGAGTTCATTAATAAACTAGAATCTATACTCGATTCCTATAAGTGCAACAATGAAAGAGGCGTTCGTTCGGAAAATAATGAGACCGGAGTTTATGATTCCTGTATCATAGAATATGTGAACACTCTTTTAGATATGGAAACAGGCGAAGCAAATGAAGTACGAAAAAGTGTCACTTTTAGAAGTACTGGTAGCGCAGATGGTACAAACAAAGAAATCGTAAATATTGTAGAAATTGGCGCCAGGGCAGAACCAGATGCATTGAACTATGCAATTGGTTCGCATATTGCTTGTGAACCAAATAAAGGAAGAGGAAATAACAATTGTTTAGACGGAGAAGGTAATTTATTTCTTCATGGTGGAGTGCAAATTGAAGGGGATATGAAGGTAGATGGAAGCTTAATAACGACTGAATATGGGTATGCCTTACTTGGTAAAGATGAATGGATTGGTTCGGTTCTTCCCAGCATACTCCCCAAATCTGCACATGGTAATCAAACAGGGTTTAAAGCTAAACTGGTATTAGGTGATAAGATTTATAAATTTAATACGGTACCATCATATAATAGTCATATTAAAAGAAATAATAGTCTTATTAAAAATAATGATGGTTTTGATAATGCTAATTACAAGAGGATTAGTAATCTCGAAGATGCATTTACTGTACCACCAGAAATTGTTAAAAGGGAACCGGTTCGAGATAAGATAGTGATTGAGGATCAAGAGAAATTGTATAAATATGGAGAATCGGAAGCTGATAAAGTCATATCTCAGTCTGTTATTAATGAAGGTGACTCATATAAAGAATCTAAAGTATTTGCTGACAATAAGAATTGCGAATGGAATTATAACTGGTTTGGTTACAAGAATTGGATATGTGATAATATCCGAGCACATCAATTTGAGGGTAATAATACTTTTAAACAATTTGCAACAGATACTAATTTATCTATTAGAAATACGAGCAGGCAGTTTGCAAAAACTACGGTAACCAACGGCATGTATGTCGGTGGAAATTTAACAATCGGCAATCCAGGCATTAGTACTAAAAGCTATCGTAATAACCCCGATTACTATGATAAAATTCAAATCCAGGGACCCATCTATGTTGATGGTGACCTAAAAATAATCGGTGCTGATGCAGAATTAAACGCATTAATTTATGTAAATGGAGATGTGGAAATACAATACTCAAGAATCAATGGTTTAAATAAAAATAATAGAGAAAAAGGCTCATTAATTGTCTTTGCAGACGGCCAAGTAAAGATAAGTAATAACAGTCTCTATGAGGATGAGCCGAGTAATATAAGAGGATATTTCTATTCAAATGATATTTTTGAAATGTTTGGTGTTGGTTCGAATATTCGTATTGAGGGTGGAATTTCAGCAAGGCGTATCGTATTGAATGCTATTCGGGGTCGTGCGAAAGAACGGAGATTCCAAGGGTCTCAGGAAATATATGGTGACTATTATGAAGGTGTTAGTGAACAAAAAAAGAGGGATTCACGCATCCAAGTCATCTATAACCCAGATATTATTAACACTTATTCTGACTTGAAAAAACAGGAACCAATTATTTACACGGTTGATAATCCAAAATTAATTGAACGAGCTTACTAATATATTAATCGTTGAGAAGATGCTAAAATCCTAATTTTTAGCGTCTTCTATTTTTAATGGATAAGTGTAAAATCTCTTTCTTACTGCATAAATGCAATTAAGACTGTCATCAGCAGGCTTAGTTAAGCATTAGTATTATTATATTGCTTTGTATACTTGATACTTCTCAATACAAGTACCATTTCTAAATATAGTACTAGATTTCACAAGCAATGTTCTTATTCCATACTGGCATTCATAAACTATTACAAAACGAAAGGGGCGCGTCTGATGAGACACTATGCAATTCTGCGGCTGCTACTCGCAGCATTTTTCCTATATTTCGCTTGGCCTTTCATTCCGAATGCAACGTCAACATTAGGTTTCGTCTTTTGGGGAATATGGCTGTTCTTCTTAGTTCTTGTTGTAGGTGCGAATTTAGCAACACTTTTACAAATGACAAGACCACCAGTTATGGAACAGGAGGAATTAAGAAGACGTCAACGCAATAAATATTGAGTTTAATCGTTTTCAACTGTATAATTATGGACAAGATAATTAAGTAGTACAGTTGAAGGCTGGTGGGAATGGATGGCAACAAAACATGAGCAAATAATCCAACATATCTGGTCATTAGAAGTTGGGCATAAAATTTCGGTACGACAAATTGCCAAAGATTTGAATGTCAGTGATGGGACGGCATACCGGGCAATCAAAGAAGCGGAAAATCAAGGGCTTGTTAGTTCGATTGATCGTGTCGGTACGATTCGGATTGAACGAAAGAAACGGGAGAATTTCGAGCATCTGACCTATGCGGAAGTCGTCAATATTATTGATGGACAGGTATTGGGTGGGAAATCTGGACTCCATAAAACATTAACGAAATTTGTCATCGGTGCGATGGAAATCAAGGCGATGATGCGTTATACAGAGGCGAATTCATTATTAATTGTCGGAAATAGGGTTAATGCACATGAAGCTGCATTAAAGGCAGGTGCTGCTGTACTAATTACAGGTGGATTTGATACAAGTGCAGAGGTGAAACAGCTTGCAGATGAGAAGGAATTGCCAGTTATTTCGACAAGCTATGATAGTTTTACTGTTGCGTCAATGATTAACCGAGCTATCTATGATCAGTTAATTAAAAAAGATATCGTATTCGTTGGCGACATTGCAACAACATTGGACGATACCTACTATTTGAATTCAAGTGATACCATTTTTCAGTGGAATATGTTAAATAAGAAGTCGGAGCATAGTCGTTTCCCTGTTGTCGATGAAAAGTTTCGTGTCGTCGGGATTGTATCAGCACGGGATATTGTTGGCAGGGATGATCAAACGCCTGTGACGAAAGTAATGACAAAGAAGCCACTAGTCGTTACAGCGAAAACATCCCTTGCATCTGTTTCACATACGATGATTTGGGAAGGAATCGAAGTTATTCCGATTGTCGATCAAGATTCAAAGCTCCAAGGACTTGTTTCTAGACAGGATGTTCTAAAAGCATTGCAGCAAATGCAGCGCCAACCACAGGTCGGGCAAACGATTGACGACCTTATTTCCACAAGTTTGGAAGAAGTGAGTGGAGAAGAGGATACGTATCAAACGGAAGTAACGCCACAAATGACGAATCCACTGGGTACATTATCGTACGGTGTCTTCACTTCCATCATTTCCACTGCGAGTAGTCGGTTACTGATGAAGACGAAAAAGGCTGACCTTGTAATCGAGAATATAACAATCTACTTTAATAAGCCGGTACAAATCGAAAGTATCCTAACGATTAAACCGAAAATCCTTGACGTTGGTCGTGTTTATGCAAAAATCGAAGTTGATGTATTGATAAAACAGAAAATCGTCGGTAAAGGCCTCATTATGGCACAATTGATGAACCGATAATTGACATAGAAAAAGCTGGTATCTTTATCAATAGCCAGCTTTTTCTATGTATCGTTTCTAAGGCTTTTCTAATTTACTCCGCCGGATTCAATCGTTTCCACTCGCTCCGATAATGTTTTACCTCTCTGAACCCTCGGTATAATTGTAATCCGCCAAAGAATATGAAGATGATACCAATGATTAAGGAAAAACGAGACAAATAGTATATGTATTGATTTACCCCGTAGAAGAAAATGAAGCTTCCAAGACAGATACGAGATTTTGCATTAAAGTAGCTTTGAATCAGTCCATCTTTACTCTTTACGATTGCAACCTTATAATATACATATAGCACAAGGGAAATAATAATAATAATTGGAAAAATAATCATGTAATCTCTCCTAAATTCAGTTAAGTCTTACTATTCTTATTGTACCGTTTTCCGACTGAATTTGCGAGCATTACTGAATCTACTAAATGGTCAGGAGTTATAACCATGTCAAAAGCTGAAATTATTGAAAATCTAAAACAATACGATACGATTATTATTCATCGCCATGTTAGACCAGATCCTGATGCACTAGGATCACAGGTGGGACTGAAGGAAATTATTAAAGCATCATTCCCTAATAAATCGGTATACGCTGTTGGCGAGCAAGAGGCTTCACTTGAATTTTTGGCGAAAATGGATGTTATTGCGGATGAAAGCTATGAACAAGCACTTGTCATCGTCTGTGATACTGCCAATTCACCACGAATTGACGATGAAAGATATCAATTAGGCAAGAAGTTAATCAAAATTGATCATCATCCTGTTGTGGACGAATATGGCGACGTTCGCTGGGAAAATACCAATTCAAGTTCTGCAAGTGAAATGATTTATGAATTATATGAATACGGAAAGGATCAAGGACTGAAGATGAGCGATGAGGCTGCACGCTTACTTTATGGTGGGATTGTTGGTGACACAGGACGATTCATGTTCCCGAGTACAACGAAGAAAACCTTCCAATATGCAGCAGAACTCGTTACATATAATTTTGACCGCACGGAACTCTATAAAAACTTATATATGGAAAAAGATTCACTCTCAAGGCTGAAGGGTTATATTTTACAAAACTTCAAGCTCACTCCAGCGGGATCGTCGACAATTAAGCTGCCGAAAGAAATACTAGAGAAATTTAATGTCACACCGAGAGATCCTGGGAAAATTATTAATGTACTTGGCGATGTCGAAGGGATTAAGGCATGGGCATTTTTCACGGAAGAAGACGATTCAATCCGCGTAAGCATTCGCTCAAAAGGACCAGTTATCAACCAATTAGCAGCGAAGTACAACGGTGGGGGCCACCCGCTAGCATCAGGTGCACAAGCTGCATCATGGAATGACGTGGACAATATCATTGCAGATTTAGAGGCACTGTGTAAGGAGAACTAAAGATTTAGCTAAATTTCTGCAGCATACAGTAGTCTCAACCGAAAAAGCTGATTTTATTATTGTGAAATCAGCTTTTTATCAATCTGATAATTTAGTTTTCACTGTTATTTTTACTGTTTGTGAAATTGTTAATTTCGTAATCTCGAAATAATACGTGAAGTCGTCGACCGTGAACCCTTTATTTTCAATGGTAGATACGAGCAGTTCTTCACTGCTATCGATAACGTAAATTGGCTCACCGATAATCGAATGAATAGCAGCTTTTATCATTTCCTCTAGCTGAAACGTAATTAGCCGATCTAATTTCAACTCGGCCCCATTCGAAATCTCTACTTCAATGGCTTGAACGGTTAATGATTGAGTAGACTTTTCACTTAAATCTTCTTTATCTTTTAGTAATGCTTCATTTTGGGCCTTTATTTTAGTCACCTGTGCTTGCAACTCATAATTCTCAGCAATCAGTTGCTCGTATTGGTAACCAAACATATACATTAATAGACAATAGGATAGGACTCCTCCAATCGCGGCACCGACGAGGAATCGTTGCCATGAAGGCTTTTTATGATATGGAGGAATATGCATTATTCAACTTCCCCTTGGATCAGCCATTCGATTAATAGGATTGCTGTTTTCACGCCACCCATTGCTGATAATATCAGTAATACCTGTTTCAATAAGTCCATTGTCGTTCCCTCAAAAACACCCTTTTCAAAATTGGCAATGGCATCAAAAGTACCTCCGATTGCCGCAACGATTGCCCAAATCCTTAGTCTGTTAGCAATGCGGCCAATTGCCGTCAGTGGTGCATTTCCTGTAATGAAATCACCAATACTTCCAATGATCGATCCACCAATGATTACGCCAAAGGCAATAAAAAAACAATGAATAAATGAAGCGAAGAAACGTTCCTCCATCGCAATGCACACTCCTCAGTATCTATTCTCCACATTGTATGATTTGCTAGGACAAGATATGAAATTAAATTAGTAAACTACCGTATGCATGTTCTATCTTTATTGCTATAATGGAAATAACAAAAGCGCAAGCGCCCGTTTAGCGACGTACGGACTGGACTGAACTGTAGGAGATAAAGGAAACACGAAGAGCGTTAGCGAATCAATGTTGATTTATGTACGAAGGTGAGGGAAGTCTCGCTAGTCGTTGGGCGCTGGAGCTGGACGTGGCCTCTCTTATCACGAGAATTAATATAGGAGATTTTTTTTTATAGTCTCTTATTTAGTAGAGAAAAGGCGGGATATAATGTCATATACACATTTACGAGTTAGAAGTGGCTATAGCCTGATGGATAGTACGATTACAATTGAAAAATTAGTGAACCGTGCGAAAGAACTGCAGTTTAATGCGATTGCACTGACAGATGAGAATGTACTTTATGGTACGATTCCTTTTTATAAAGCATGTATGAAGGCCGGAATTAAGCCGATTATCGGCATGGTAACGAAGGTGATGATTGGTGATGAGGAGAATGAAATAGTTCTCCTTGCGAAAAATAATCAGGGGTATGAGGCACTTGTCAAACTTAGTACAGACTTGCAATTGGGACAGCTTCATGCAATTGATTTCTTAGATTTGCACACTTATACAGATCATTTAATATGTATTTTACCTGTTGCCGCCAATCAGACATTGGAAGGGTTGTTGCTTGACCATCCTTTCGAGCAAGCAGCGGCATATGTGGGCAGGTGGCAGGAGGCAACCTCGAATGGAGACTTTTATTTAGGTGTTCAAGCCAATGGAGATATAGAGCTGATACGTTCACTTAAAGCATTTTATGAGCAGTTTGAAATCTCTGTCGTTGCGATTAATGATGTTCGCTATTTAGATGAAAAAGATGCGATCGCATATGATTGTCTCCAGGCAATGAAGCATGGAAACCGCTGGGCGATGCAAGTATCAGATCCGCGCAACAGGCAAAAACATTTACGATCGACAGACGAGATGGAAGCAAGCTTCGGTGATTTATGGCAAGAAGTGCTTCTGGAAACAGAAAAAATAACTTCTCGCTGTCAAGTAACATTTGATTTTGACCAACGTCTATTACCCTCATTTCCTGTCCCAGATGGTTTAACCGCCAATGATTACTTAGAACAGCTTTGCAACGAAATGGTCGGAAAAAAATACGAAACAGTAACAGCTGAAGTCTCCGAACGATTAGCGTATGAGCTAGGTATTATCAAATCGATGAATTTTAGTGATTATTTCTTAATTGTTGCTGATTTTATTCACTATGCAAAAGAAAATCAAATTTTAGTCGGTCCTGGTCGTGGTTCGTCAGCGGGATCACTTGTTGCTTATGTACTAGGAATAACCGATATCGATCCGATTCATTACCAATTATTATTTGAACGATTCTTGAATCCTGAACGACAAACGATGCCAGATATTGATATTGATTTTGCCGATGAAAAGCGGGATATGGTGATTGATTATGTTCGAGAGAAATACGGAGTGGAACATGTCGCACAAATTATTACTTTCGGTACGTTTGCGACAAGGTCATTAATCCGCGAGCTGATAAAAACGATAGAAGTCGATGATCAGGAAGCGCGCTTTATTTTGAATGAGCTTCCTTCACAGACTGATAAAAAACTAACTGAAATCATTAAAGATTCTGCTGATCTTCGCGAATTTATTAAAGCATCACCAAAGCTAAAAGTATTATTTACCGTCGCGATTAAACTAGAGGGAATTCCTCGGCATATTTCGACACATGCGGCAGGGGTTGTTATTAGTGAGAACCCATTAAGTGAGCATGTGCCGCTGACGATTGGATCAAACGAAACGCGTTTAACCCAATACACGATGACTGATTTGGAATCACTCGGGTTATTGAAAATTGATTTTTTAGGCCTGCGTAATTTAACGTTGCTTGAGAAAATAATCAAATCAATCCAACACACAGCGAATAAAAGTCTTACGCTACACTCGATTCCATTAGATGATGAAGCGACATATGCACTGTTGCGCAAAGGGCAAACAAATGGAGTCTTTCAGCTTGAATCGCAAGGGATGAAAGGGGTGCTAAAGACTTTGAGGCCGACATCATATGAAGATATTGTTGCGGTTAACGCGCTCTATCGTCCAGGTCCAATGGATTTTATCCCAACTTATATTGCAAGAAAGCATCGAAAAGAACAAGTAATATATCCACACCCAGATCTTGCACCGATTTTGGAAAAGACTTATGGAGTATTGGTTTATCAGGAGCAAATTATGCAAATTGCCAATCGTATTGCAGGTTTTACTTTAGGAGAAGCGGATATATTACGACGTGCCGTAAGTAAAAAGAAGCAGGACGTAATGGCAGAACAGAAGGAAGCTTTTGTCAATGGCTGTCTGCAAAATGGTTATACGCTTCATGTTGCAGAGGAAATTTTTAGCTGGATTGTAAAATTCGCGAATTATGGGTTTCCACGAAGCCATGCTGCCGCGTATAGTAAAATTTCCTATCAATTAAGTTATTTAAAAGCAAATTATCCAGCAAACTTCTTTGCAGAGTTATTAAGTACAGCACGGAATCAACAGGATAAACTAAGTATGTACTTCAAGGAGATGAAGGAGCAGGAACTAGCGCTTTTGCCGCCATCCATCAATCACAGTTACGGAAAATACACTGTAGAGCGTCAACAAGTACGTATGGGTTTAGCCTCCATAAAAGGGGTCAGCAGTCAAACAATCAAGGAAATTATCCACGTGCGGAAGCAGGGTAAATTTAAGAATCTATTTGATTTTTGCTTGCGAATTGATTTTAAACTAGTAAACCGGCAAACAATCGAAAATCTGATTATTGCTGGTGCATTTGACGAAACATATGCCAATCGTGCAGGTCTTTTAGCTTCGCTTGATCAAGCGATGGAACAAGGCGAGCTTTTTCGGGAATTCTCAGATCAGCCAAGTTTATTTAAAAATCAAATCGAACTTGAAGTGAATTATGTGGAAATAGAGGATTTCAGTATCTTTAAAAAGCTAGCAGATGAAAAGGAATTTCTCGGGATGTATATTTCAAGTCATCCATTAAAGGAATATCGGTCACGTTTGCGAGCAAGTGGTTTTGTCACGCTCACAGATGCCGAAACCTTAGTAGGTAAAAAAAATATCAAGGCTACAGCGATTATTCAACAAATAAAGCCCATTCGTACGAAGCGCGGTGAGTCCATGGCATTTATTACGGTAGGGGATGAAACGAGCGAGATGGATGCTGTCGTTTTTCCAGATTTACACCGTGAAACGAGAAAATTTCTCGAGGAGGAATCACTCATTACGATTAAAGGGAAAATCGAATCGAGAAATAATCGGGTCCAATGGATACTTGATGAAATCAAGCCTTTTGCTGCCGAGGAATTGTTAGAGCAATCGAGTCAGCGGTTGTTTATAAAGATGAAAAGTGCAAACACGGAGGAATCTTTGGCAATAATTAAAAAGGTGGCACACCAATTTCCTGGAAGTGTTGCGATTATTATTTACCAGGAGGAAACAAAGCAAACCTACCAGCTTGCAGAGGACTACTATATTAATCCAACACGGGACGCGCTGGATAGTCTAAGAAACTATTTTGGAAAAGCAGATGTCGTCTTGCAAAAGTAGAAAAAAGATCGATACTTTACAGACTTGACGCATCTGATATAATAGAGAAGTTATAGGTGGTCTGACCACCTATTAATTGTGCATATAATTCGTCCGGTTTGTTGCTATTATATTGAAATCGCGAAACCAAAAGCCAAAAGTGTATATTTAATAATAAGACAGATAAACGCTATAATTATTGCTCGATAGTACTAGTACTAGGTCTACTTCATTATTGTTTAATACTAAAAAAATGGTACAATCGATAATATAAAATCTGTCAAACACATAGCTAAGCTGTTAATAATGCCTTAAAAAATCTACAGCTCAAGGGAGCGAATAGTAACAAAATGGTAAACTTAAGAGATGAAGCCTTACAGTTGCACAAGGGAAATCAAGGGAAGCTGGCAGTTCAGTCTAAGGTTCCTGTTCGTAATACAAAAGATTTAAGTTTAGCCTATTCACCAGGTGTTGCAGAACCGTGTATAGAAATATATGAACGGCGGGATTTGGTATATGATTACACGATGAAGGGTAACATGGTTGCAGTGGTAAGTGACGGTACCGCCGTATTAGGATTAGGAAATATTGGTCCAGAAGCTGCGTTACCTGTAATGGAAGGGAAGTCTGTTCTATTTAAAACGTTCGCTGGGGTGGATTCTTTTCCGATTTGTTTAGCAACGAATGATGTGGATGAAATTGTGCGGACCGTGAAATTAATGGAGCCTACTTTTGGTGGGATCAATTTAGAAGATATTGCTGCACCGAATTGCTTTATCATAGAGGAAAGATTAAAGAATGAAACGAATATTCCTGTGTTTCATGATGATCAGCATGGTACGGCAATTGTTACAGTTGCAGGATTAATTAATGCATTAAAGCTAGTTGGGAAGTTATTTTCCGAAATAAAAGTAGTCGCAAACGGGGCCGGAGCAGCAGGTATTGCAATCATAAAACTTTTACATAGCTTTGGTGTTAGGGACATCATTATGTGTGACTCTCGTGGCGCTATTTTTGAAGGAAGAACGTACCGAATGAACGCTGTGAAGGAAGAAGTAGCAAAGATTACGAATCGGGATAAGCTCGAAGGAAAATTGGATGCTATTGTAGCAGGTGCAGATGTATTTATCGGCGTATCTGTCGGTGGTGCACTAACGAAGGAAATGGTTGCCAAGATGAATGATGACGCGATTATTTTTGCAATGGCAAATCCGAATCCAGAAATCACACCAGCAGATGCAAAAGAAGCTGGTGTAAAGGTAATTGGTACAGGGCGTTCGGATTATCCAAACCAAGTGAATAATGTCCTCGCATTCCCAGGAATATTCCGTGGTGCACTAGATGTAAGGGCAACTAAAATTAATGAAAAAATGAAAGTAGCAGCTGCAGAAGCTATTGCCTCGCTGATTTCTGAAGCGGAGCTGCACGATGACTATGTCATTCCTGCACCATTTGATCCACGTGTTGCGCCAATCGTCGCAGCAAGTGTGGCCAAGGCGGCGATGGAAACTGGAGTTGCAAGGCTGGAAGTTGATCCCGAAATTGTAGCAGAAAGAACTCGGAAACTTACTAGTCAATAAAGAATTTATCCGTGGAAGGGTGACAACGCACTATGTCACTATTGCCGAAGCAGAAAGTATACCAAGGTGTACTAGATGAAATTCGTGGGTTTATAGAGAAAAACAAGCTAAACGCGGGGGACAAGCTTCCCTCGGAGCGTGAGCTGGCGGAGAAGCTGCAGGCTGGCAGATCGTCGATAAGGGAAGCACTGCGGGCCCTTGAATTGCTTGGTTTAATTGAAACAAAGGCCGGTGAGGGTACTTTTTTAAGTACGTATCGTCCGTTTCAAACCGTCGAACTTTTATCATCATTTATTTTGCAGGAAAGCAATACTAGAGAAGATTTGTTTTTATCGAAGCGAATTATTGAGAAGGAAGCAGCGAAACTTGCTTTCGATCGATTTACAGATCAGGATTTTGAAGAAATGTATCGGATGATCGATGATACATATGAACATCCAAATGACCGCCATGTTGCGTTTTTTAACTTTATCTTTATGAAAACGGGAAATTTATTATTAGCGCGTATATGGCACCTAATGGAGAAATTCTCACATACGATTAAACGGGATGTATATGACCCATCGTTTTATCGAGAGCTTGTAAGGTTATATACTGAACACGATTATGTATCGATTGAGAATTTATTTAGCAAACAAGAAAGTTAGCAGGCTTTCTTTCTATATGAAGATACAAAAAATTAACTCATCGACTAGTTTAGACAGTCTTTTTAATTGGGATAAGCTAGTATAATTGATATAAGAATGACGCGTATTATTTATAAAGCAGCCAATATACAACATTATTAAAACAAGCCAAATAAAATTATTAAAACGAATGAATCATTTGATCTATTCAAGAGTGAAGTCAAGATGCTCATAAAGGAGGAATTACCTTGGCTAAATTTATGTTTAGCAAGCGTAAGAAATACGCAACGATACCGAGCGAACATAGCAAGGTAGATGTTCCTGAAGGTTTAATGCAAAAATGTGATAAATGTCATAAAATATTTTATCGTAAAGAAATGAAGAAAACTTTGAATGTCTGCCCAAATTGTGGCTATCATCACCCATTAAAAGCATGGGATCGAATTGAAGATCTATTCGATGAAGGTACATTTAAAGAATGGGATAAGCAATTAACATCCGTCAACCCACTTGATTTTCCTGATTATGAAGAGAAGATTAAGAAGGACAGGCAGAAAACGGGATTGAATGAAGGAATCATTACGGGTGAAGGGCTAATTAACGGACAAGCCACTTCGGTTGCTGTTATGGACTCTTCGTTCCGTATGGGAAGTATGGGTTCTGCGATTGGAGAAAAAATTACGAGAGCCATTGAAAATGCGAGAGAGGCATCATTGCCATTCATCATTTTCACTGCATCTGGGGGGGCAAGAATGCAGGAGGGTGTCTTGAGCTTAATGCAAATGGCGAAGACTTCTGTTGCAATCAAACGCTTCAGTGACAGCGGTGGACTAATGATCTCGATTATGACCCATCCAACTACAGGTGGTGTTTCTGCAAGCTTTGCTTCTCTTGGTGATTATAATTTTGCAGAGCCTGGCGCATTGATTGGATTTGCAGGTCGTCGCATCATTGAACAGACAATTCGTGAGAAACTACCCGAAGATTTCCAAACTGCAGAATTTCAATTAAAGCACGGACAATTGGATCGAATTGTTCCGCGAGAAGAGATGAAAGACCTTCTTACAACGCTACTTGAAATGCACCAGAAGGGTAGGAATGATGCGTGAAACATATTTTAGAATTTGAAAAACCAATCATCAACTTAAAGGAAAAAATCGTCGAATTAAAGAAATTCACTTCCGAAAGTGAACTGGATTTGACTGAAGAGATTACGACACTAGAAAAGCGCTTGGCAGAGCTAGAGGAAGATGTCTATGGTAATTTAAAGCCATGGGATCGTGTACAGATGGCAAGGCATCCTGAACGCCCAACAACGATGGACTACGTGGAAGAGATTTTCACTAGCTTCATTGAATTTCATGGTGATCGTTACTTTGGTGATGATGAAGCTATCATTGCGGGTATCGCTTATTATCATGATCAACCTGTTACTGTCATTGGCCATCAGCGTGGGAAAGATACAAAGGAAAATATTCGCAGAAACTTTGGGATGCCGCATCCTGAAGGGTATAGGAAAGCTCTTCGTCATATGAAGCAGGCAGAGAAGTTCAATCGCCCGATTATTTGCTTTATCGATACGAAGGGAGCATACCCTGGTAAGGCAGCCGAAGAGCGTGGACAAAGTGAAGCAATCGCCAAAAACCTAATGGAAATGGCAGGACTCACGGTTCCGATTATTTGTATTGTAATAGGTGAAGGTGGAAGCGGTGGTGCGCTTGCACTTGGCGTAGGTGACCGTCTACACATGCTTGAGAATTCAACCTATTCTGTAATCTCTCCAGAAGGTGCTGCGGCATTACTATGGAAGGATTCCAGACAGGCAAAGCGAGCTGCAGAAACGATGAAAATTACTGCTTATGATCTGAAGGACTTGCATGTGATTGATCAGATTATTCCTGAAGCAAGAGGTGGAGCACATCGCGATGTAAAGCAGCAGGCAGAATATATTGACCTAGTAATCAAGCAATCACTAGAACAACTCTCTAGTTACACGAAAGACGAGCTATTAGAAAAACGATGGGAAAAATATAAAGTGATTGGTGAATTCGAATAAATGCAATAAGTCCTAGGGTTGATAATGCTAGCATTATCAGCCCTTTCTTGGTGGTTAAGAAAGTACTAATAAGTGTAAATAAGGCTGTAACCGAAAAGAGCTTGGCTAAGCACTAGTTATCTAACGTATCCATACGCCTTTGTTATTTTTACGTGAATTTTTGGTAAGTAAGATAAATAACGACTTGCATACTGCATAAGCAAGTCACCGAAACGCTTGGTTAAAGCTTAGTTTTCTAATAAATCATTGCTATTTTACTATTTTTTCATTATCCTTAATATAGTACAGTTACATAATTGGGTTTACGGCAAGGCTATCTCAGGCATTGATTGAAGTTCCACTTTGCGACAAATTATGGTACAGTAAGTTAGGTTCAAATAATTTTCGACTAGAGGTGAATGTAAATGATAAAGAGAATTGGTGTTCTAACAAGTGGTGGCGATGCACCTGGAATGAATGCTGCTATTCGCGCAGTTGTTAGAAAGGCTATTTATCATGACGTAGAAGTATTTGGAATAAAAAATGGATATCAAGGATTGATGGAAGGTAATATAGAACCGATGAATGTAGGTTCTGTTGGCGATATAATTCAACGTGGAGGGACTATTCTCTTCTCTGCCCGAAGTGATAAATTTAAAACAGAAGAAGGTCAAAATTTAGCTATTGAGCAATTAAATAAATATGAAATTGATGGATTAATTGTAATTGGTGGGGATGGCAGCTTCCGTGGTGCACAGAAACTGACTGCGAAGGGGTATCCATGTATTGGTGTTCCTGGAACAATTGATAATGATATCGCTGGAACAGATTTCACCATAGGTTTTGATACGGCATTAAACACAGTTATAGAAGCAATCGACAAAATTCGTGATACTGCGACATCTCATGAACGTACGTATATCATTGAAGTAATGGGAAGAGATGCAGGAGATCTTGCACTATGGGCAGGGTTATCTGGTGGAGCTGAAAGCATTATTATTCCAGAAAGAAAAGATGATTTTCACGAAGTAATTGATCGTCTGGAACGCGGGCATGAACGCGGTAAGAAGCATAGTATCATTGTTTTAGCTGAAGGCGTTGGTAGTGGGATTGAGTACGGTGAACGAATTCAAGAAGCAACTAAATTAGAAACACGTGTAACAGTTTTAGGGTACATACAGCGTGGAGGATCACCTTCTGCACAAGATCGAGTATTAGCAAGTCGTTTGGGTGCGAAAGCTGTCGAAATCTTGCTGAACGGAAAGTCTGGAAGAATGGTTGGAATTGAAAACAATGAACTTGTTGATTACGATATTAATGATATTTTGTCGAAAAAACACGAAATTGATAAAGATATGTATCAATTATCAAAAGAATTATCAATTTAGTATTGCATAACCTAAGGAGGAAGTAACAGATGAAAAACACGAAAATTGTATGTACGATTGGTCCAGCATCAGAATCTGTAGAAACTTTAGAAAAGCTAATTGAAGCAGGCATGAACGTTGCCCGACTTAATTTTTCTCACGGTGACCATGATGAACACTTAAATCGTATTAAAAATATTAGACAAGCTTCCGAGAATACTGGTAAAACAGTAGCAATTTTGTTGGATACAAAAGGTCCAGAAATTAGAACAGGCAGTTTTAAAGATGGTATAGCAGAGTTAGTTGAAGGTAACACTGTTACAATCGCAATGGAAGAAGTTGAAGGAACAGCAGATCGTTTTTCTGTAACATATGACGAGCTAATTAACGACGTACATGTTGGTTCTAAGATTTTAATCGATGACGGTTTGATTGAATTAGAAGTTATCGAGATCGACAAATCTGCAGGTAATATTGTAACAAAAGCCCTAAACACTGGTATTGTTAAAAATAAAAAAGGTGTAAACGTACCGAATGTATCTGTAAATCTTCCAGGAATTACAGATAAAGATAAGAGCGATATTATCTTCGGGATTGAAAACCAAGTTGATTTTATTGCTGCATCATTTGTACGACGTGCATCAGATGTACTTGAAATTAGAGAAGTGCTGAAGGAATATAATGGTTCTTATATCAACATTATTCCTAAAATTGAAAACCAAGAAGGTGTCGATAATATTGACACAATTTTAGAAGTCAGTGATGGTTTGATGGTTGCTCGTGGAGACCTAGGTGTTGAAATTCCAGCAGAAGATGTTCCATTAGTACAAAAAGAATTAATCAAGAAATGTAATACAGTTGGAAAACCAGTTATTACAGCAACACAAATGTTAGATTCAATGCAAAGAAACCCTCGTCCAACTAGAGCAGAAGCATCAGACGTTGCGAACGCGATTTTAGATGGTACGGATGCAATCATGCTTTCAGGTGAAACTGCTGCAGGAAATTATCCTGTCGAATCTGTACAAACAATGTACAATATTGCATTAAAAGTAGAATCCGCACTTGATCATAATGTGATCTTACAAGAACGTTCCAAAAATGTAGATATGTCAATCACAGAAGCAATTACACAATCTGTATCACATACTGCACTAAACTTAGATATAAATATGATTATTACTCCAACAGAAAGTGGTCATACTGCAAGAATGATTTCTAAATATCGTCCAAAAGCAACGATTCTTGCTGTAACATATGCAGAATCAGTAAATCGTCAGCTTTCATTAGTATGGGGTGTTCATGCTGTTATGGGCAAACAAGCACAATCTACAGATGAAATGCTGGATATTGCAGTTGACTTAGGACTAAACACAGATCTTTGCAACCGTGGAGATCGTGTAATTATCACTGCTGGTGTTCCAGTTGGTGCAAGTGGTACAACTAACTTGCTTAAAGTACATGTTATTGGTGATGTACTTACAACAGGACAAGGTATTGGCAGACGTACAGCATACGGTAAAGCAGTATTTGCTAAAAATGCTAAGGAAGCAATTGAGAAGGTTAAAGATGGCGACATTCTCGTTACAAACGGAACAGATCGCGATATGATGGAAGCAATCGAAAAAGCTGGAGGAGTTATTACACAAGAAGGTGGATTAACTTCACATGCAGCTGTAGTAGGATTAAGCCTAGGTATTCCAGTAATTGTTGGTGTTGAGGATGTATTTGAAACATTAACAGACGGCCAAGCAATCACAATTGATGGAAGAAAAGGCGATATTTATAAAGGTCACGCGAGCGTTCTTTAATCGCCATATGTTAAAATATAATAGTTAATAGAAATAGAAATCGGCTAATCAGCCGGTTTCTATTTTCATATCTCTAAAAAGTAGGCCGAAGCGACGATTAACGGTCATGTGAGAGTGAAATCCAGTTCTATCTTAATAGAGGGTTAATTTACTTTTATCATTCGCACGACCCCTGTGTAGAAAATACACGAAGACTCCTGCGGGAGGAAGGCTCACCAGCCCCCGCGGAAAGCGAAGTGTATTTTCGGAGCGAACGGCGAGAGAGCAATTGCTTCTGAGTTGTATAAAAGCAACAAACAGTACAAAATAAGCCTATAGATTAGAAAGGAAGATGCTTTATGCGTTGGTTGATACTTGCTTTACTCCTCATACCAGCTGCTGAAATTGGAGTATTCATTTGGCTTGGAAGCATGATTGGACCATGGTGGGTCGTCTTCTTCATACTCTTCACAGGTATTGCTGGAGTAGCAATTGCCAAAAGACAAGGAACCGATACATGGAATAGGGCAAGGTTGATGATAAGCCAGGGACAGCCACCTGGTGAAGCTATGATTGATGGAATCTGTATTTTTATTGGCTCGATTCTTTTATTTTCTCCTGGCTTTATTTCAGATATTCTAGGTATTGTCCTAGTGCTACCATTTACACGACGCCCAATCAAATGGTGGGTCTATCACTTTCTCAAGCGTAAAATAGAAAATGGGACAATCATTCATCGCAAATGGTAATCATGTAGAGCCTTTTATAAACGCACCAATCGAATGAAACACTCCTGCATGATAAAAGGCATGCAGAACAATAAGAAGGAGCGGTGCTACCAGAAATCCACCAATTCCCCAAAACTGAAGTGCGAGAAAATACCCTAGCAATGCGACAAGTGGATGGATCCCCATATTAGAGGACAATACTTTTGGTTCGATTAATTGGCGTAAAACGATTGTCACCATGTAGATGATCGTAATGCCAATTGTCAGCGAATAATTTGCAGTAAGAAATAAATAAAGCATCCAGGGGATAAAGATCATCCCCGTTCCGATAAATGGAATAATGTCAACGAATGCAGCTAATAGAGCAATCGTTACAGCATGCTCCACCCTTAAGATAAGTAATCCAATCAGGATTAAAGCTGATGTAGTTATAACTAAAATTAACTGTGCTTTTATAAATCCGAGTAAAGATCCTTTTAAATGTGAAAGAATCTTTTTTGTAGATGTGTTTGCTACTTGAGGCAGTATTGTTTTCAACCCCTGTTTAAGTCGCTCCCAGTCATTTGTAATGAGAAAAGTTGCCAAAATAGTAAAAATAAACACCGTAATGGAATCTGGTACGAAGGAAAGCAGTCTAGGAATGCTTGAAAATAAGTTCTGCAGCAGTTCTGCACCAGATGTAGCAAATTCTACTGTCAGCTTATTTACGTTTTGCTCAATTGTTTGTTGCTGTGAATGACCTAATGTTTGGAATAGGGAGAGAACCTTTTCGTAGATGGGAACAATTGACTGATTAAATAATGCTTCGATATATAATAGAAATGCTTGAAAATATGCAGGAAGTTTCTCCGCTAAAAAGGCTGTTCCTTGATAGATTTCGATGATAATAAAGTATATAGTCCCGAATAAAAACAGAAAGATAAATATAATTGTAATGAAAGTTGCAAAAGCTCTAGGCATTGGAATAATCGATTCAATAAAATGGACGATCGGATGAAGCAGGGACGCTAACAGTACTGCAATAAATAGTGGGTATAGATAAATAAAAGTATATTTTATTATAAAGTAACCACATATCATAATGGCAATGACGATAATGAGGCGTAATAGCTGCATTAACAAAGGCTTGTACATAAAAGAAAATCCTCTCTACAAAAAGATGCTTGTACTATTCTACATATGCTAATAGAAAAGAAATTAGCACGTATTCTGAGAGAGAATTTAAATTTCTATTTATAATTTTATATAAATTAAACGGTTTCAATTCACTTTACATTCATAATACTTTATAATTAGATTTGGGGAGACGGTATTTGTTTCTATTTGTTTGCTAGCCATATAAGTTTTTAACTATCATAAGTTCATAGTCTGGCTAGGCAACTGGGGAATAAATATTGTTAAATCGTATTCCATTAAGGTGAGTGTTCAAAAGGAGGATAAAAAGGGCCGAGAAGATTGAGGCAGCGTAGCTCCCTGCAAAGGGCTTTCACAGGAAGTGGTGACTTATACTTTGTCTACAGGACGTAGACGGTTTTAGTAGAAGTTCCCTGAATGTCTTAGCGTGAGTAGTGGAAAAGCAAGCTAGCGAAGAGATTCAATGTGTCGTTTTAACCATACTTTTTGAACAACCTCTGAAACCGAATACAATATTGAATAGAGGAGAGGGTTTGTTATGACAACATCAACTAGAGGACTAGAAGGGGTTGTAGCAGCCGAGTCATCCATAAGTTCTATTATTGATGATCAACTCACATATGTTGGTTATAGAATTGATGATTTAGCTAATAATTCTAGTTTTGAAGAAGTAGTTTTTCTATTGTGGAATAAGAAACTACCGAATCAAACAGAATTAGATGCGATGAAAGCAGAACTCGCTGCTAATATGGAAGTACCTGATGCGATTATCGATCATTTACGTTCTTATGACTTAACAACAGTGCATCCAATGGGAGCATTACGTACTGCAATCTCATTGCTTGGTTTGTATGATGACGAAGCAGATGTGATGGAGGAAGCAGCTAATAAGCGAAAAGCGATTCGCGTCCAAGCGAAGATTGCAACAATTGTTGCAGCTTTCTCGAGAATACGTAAGGGATTAGATCCAGTGAAGCCACAGAAGGATCTTAGCTATGCAGAAAACTTCCTATACATGCTGAATAATGAGAAGCCGAAAGATATTGAAAGAGAAGCAATTAATAAAGCGCTCGTGCTACACGCGGACCATGAATTAAATGCATCGACATTTACAGCAAGGGTTTGTGTTGCAACATTAGCCGATATTTATTCTGGAATAACAGCAGCTATCGGAGCATTAAAAGGACCACTTCATGGTGGGGCAAATGAAGCAGTTATGAAAATGTTCACAGAGATCGGTGAAGAAGAAGAAGCAATTCCATATATTAAGAAAAAATTAGACAATAAAGAGAAGATTATGGGCATGGGTCACCGTGTTTATCGTAATGGTGATCCGCGTGCGAAGCATTTGAAAGAAATGTCACGTAAATTGACAAAGCTAAATGGACGAGAAAAATGGTATAATATGTCTATAGAAATTGAGGGATATATTAAGCAGCATAAAGGATTACCTGCGAATGTTGATTTCTATAGTGCATCTGTTTATGATGCATTAGGGATTGACCATGATTTATTTACGCCAATCTTTGCGATTAGCCGAACGTCCGGCTGGTGTGCACATATTCTTGAACAATATGAAAATAACCGTCTAATCCGTCCAAGAGCAGAATATGTTGGACCAACGACAAAGGAATATGTAACAATTAAAGATAGAGATTAAGAGATTCATTGATAGGAAGTGCTTTTAGGCTTAGGACCGTAAATAATAGTCTAAAGCGATAATAAGTGAGTAGTGGGCCTGTGAATAGCAACAATCAGTAGCTATTCCTCCCTTAATTATATTAGGAGGTATGAATAAAATGACACAAGGTGAAAAAATTACAGTAGAAAATGGCAATCTAAATGTACCAAACAACCCAATAATTCCTTTTATTGAAGGAGATGGAACAGGTCCAGATATTTGGGCATCTGCACAGCGCGTAATCGAAGCTGCAGTGGAAAAAGCATATAATGGTACAAAGAAAATCGAATGGCTAGAAGTATATGCAGGCCAAAAAGCTTTTGATAAAACAGGCGAATGGCTGCCTCAAGATACACTTGATAAAATTAACGAATATAAAATAGCAATTAAAGGTCCATTAACAACACCAATTGGGGGAGGAATCCGCTCGCTTAACGTTGCATTACGCCAAGAATTAGACCTATTCACATGCTTACGTCCTGTTCGTTACTTTGAAGGTGTACCGTCACCAGTAAAACGTCCAGAAGATGTTGATATGGTTATTTTCCGTGAGAATACAGAAGACATCTATGCAGGAATTGAATGGCAAAAAGGCTCAGATGAAGTGAAGAAAGTCATTGATTTTCTTCAAAAAGAAATGAATGTAAGTAATATTCGTTTCCCAGAGACTTCAGGTATTGGAGTTAAGCCAGTATCAGAAGAAGGAACTAAGCGTTTGGTTCGCTCTGCAATCACATATGCAATAACAGAAGGCCGTAAGAGTGTTACTTTAGTACATAAAGGTAACATCATGAAATTTACAGAAGGTGCATTTAAGCAATGGGGATATGAAGTAGCGGAAGAAGAATTCGCAGATAAAGTCTTCACGTGGGCTGAATATGATCGCATCGTTGAGCAAGACGGAAAAGATGCAGCGAACAAAGCTCAAGATGATGCATTAGCAGCAGGTAAGATTCTTATTAAAGATTCGATTGCTGATATTTTCCTACAACAAATTTTAACTCGTCCAAATGAGTTTGACGTTGTAGCTACGATGAACTTAAATGGAGATTATATTTCTGACGCATTAGCAGCACAGGTTGGTGGAATTGGTATCGCTCCGGGAGCAAACATCAATTATGATACTGGACATGCTATTTTTGAAGCAACACATGGTACTGCACCAAAATACGCTGGACTTGATAAAGTAAATCCATCATCTGTTATTTTATCAGCTGTTCTTATGCTTGATCATTTAGGATGGAGAGAAGCAGGGAAATTAATTACAGATTCAATGGATAAAACAATTGCAACAAAAGTCGTCACTTACGACTTCGCACGTCTAATGGACGGTGCAACGGAAGTGAAATGCTCTGAATTCGGTTCAGAATTAATTAAGAATATGAACTAAACATAGGAGCTAGATAAGAGGGGATAATGATCATGGGAGTAAATCGTAAGAAGATTTCTGTAATCGGCTCTGGATTTACTGGAGCAACAACCGCATTTCTAATAGCACAAAAAGAATTAGGCGATGTTGTCTTAGTCGATATCCCGAATATGGAAAACCCAACAAAGGGTAAGGCGCTCGATATGGCAGAATCAGCACCTGTCCAGGGGTTTGACGCAAAAGTAATTGGAACATCAAGCTACGAAGATACTAAGGATTCCGATATAGTCATCGTTACTGCGGGCATTGCACGTAAGCCAGGCATGAGCCGAGATGATTTAGTAAATACAAATGCAAAAATCATGAAAGCAGTAGCGAGTGATGTCGTCAAGTACTCACCAAATACGACGATTATTGTTCTGACAAATCCAGTCGATGCAATGACCTATACAGTATTCAAGGAATCGGGACTACCAAAGGAACGTGTTATCGGTCAATCAGGTGTACTTGATACCGCACGTTTTCGTAGCTTTATTGCGGAAGAGTTGAACATCTCTGTCAAAGATATTACCGGATTTGTATTAGGTGGGCATGGCGACGAAATGGTACCATTGATTCGCTATTCCTATGCAGGCGGAATCCCATTAGAGACACTGATTTCTAAAGAGCGCTTAGATGAAATTGTTGCACGAACACGAACAGGCGGCGGCGAAATCGTCAACCTACTAGGAAACGGTAGTGCGTATTATGCGCCAGCAGCCTCACTAGTGGTAATGACAGAAGCAATACTCAAAAATCAACGCCGAGTGCTCCCATCTATTGCTTATTTAGAAGGGGAATATGGATATACTGATATTTATCTTGGTGTACCAACCATACTTGGTGAAAAGGGAATTGAGAAGATTATCGAACTCGACTTAACAGCAGAGGAAAAAGCAGCACTTGATAAGTCCGCAGCATCTGTTAAAAGTGTGCTTAACATACTGCAATAAAGAGAACCCGCTCCAATTCTGATTGGAGCGGGTTTTAATTATCGGACAAAAAATATAGCTTTTATGATATTTCGAGCCTCTTTGCTCGATTATTTGTATGTGAGCTCCAACTTGTTTCTGGCGCGCTCCACTTCTCAACTAATAGCTCCATCCAA
The DNA here is from genome assembly GCF_003369565.1 of Oceanobacillus chungangensis. Classification (GTDB taxonomy): domain Bacteria; phylum Bacillota; class Bacilli; order Bacillales; family Amphibacillaceae; genus Oceanobacillus; species Oceanobacillus chungangensis. The sequence continues at coordinate 92,028 of NZ_PIOD01000002.1, forward strand.
GTTTACAACTGCTCACTATTCATAAAATATAATTCAATTTACCAATTAATGTGTAAATTTTTATTTACAATATCTTATTATTAATATAATACGCTTGATTCATGGTAAGATGGGGAAGAGTAATAGATTTTGTGTTTTTGTACTATGATAGTAAAAATACTTTATTACTACAGAAGTGAAACTAAGGCTGTTACCAAAAGCTGTGGTTATACCTTAGTTGACTAAGAAAGAGTATATTATAGGGGGTTTCTTACTTGAGTCAGAAAATATTAATCGTAGATGATGAAAAACCAATTGTTACACTTTTGAATTATAATGTCGAAAAGGCTGGTTTTTCAACAGACATAGCATATGATGGCTTAGAAGCAATCCAAAAGGCAGAGAATAATGAGTATGATTTAATTATTCTTGATTTGATGCTTCCTGAGATGGATGGAATGGAAGTTTGCAAGCATTTAAGAAATAATCGAAATGAGACACCAATCTTAATGCTGACTGCGAAGGATGATGAGTTCGATAAAGTTCTTGGCCTGGAACTAGGTGCTGATGATTATTTAACGAAACCATTTAGTCCTAAAGAGGTTGTTGCGAGGGTTAAGGCAATTTTACGCAGAACGAAAAAATCGACACAAACGAGTTTTAATAAATTAAAGGTTGGCGATTTAACGATTTTCCCGGAAAGATATGAAGCAGAGGTTAATTCCAATGTGATTACATTTACGAGAAAAGAATTTGAGTTATTATTTTACTTAGCGAATAATAAGGGGAAGGTAATTTCTAGAGACCAATTGCTTAGCGGAGTATGGGATTATGATTTTGTTGGCGATACACGGATTGTTGACGTGCATATTAGCCATTTGCGCGATAAAATCGAACCTAATTCAAAGAAACCTATCTACATCAAAACGGTTCGCGGACTTGGCTATAAATTAGAGGATCCTAACCAATGAGTAATTTGTTTCAAAAGCCACTGTTCACATATGTAGTTATGTTGTTCTTCATTGTGCTTGGTACTGGTGTTTTACTCATTCCCTTTACGGATAACTACCTTGCATTAGCAATCGTATTGACTATTGAGTATATTATTTTTTTAAACATGATATCGTACTTTTCGCGGATTTTAATTAAGCCAGTTGAAAAGGCAATCGATACGATGGAAGAGATTCAAAAGGGGAACTATGGCGTAAGATTACAAAATGGCCCGACAATGGTTGGAACATTAAATACAAAAATAAATGGACTTGCCAGTCACTTGAACCAGCTTGCAACGAAGAAGAATTTACGATTAGAGCAACTGAATACACTAGTGAATAATACCGAAAGCAGTTTAATCCTGATTGATGAAAGAGGATTTATTCAGCTTATTAATACAAAATTTATCAATATGTTTGGCGGAAAAGCAGAGAATTATCTTTCTCAGCTATATTACGATGTATTAGAAAATGAGGCATGTATTAAAGCAGTGCAAAAGGCTTTTGTATCGGAGAATAGTATTAAGGAATCCTTTACCCATTACATAGGAATCAAAAAATTATATTACGAAATATCTGGTATCCCGATTTTCAATGATCAAAATAATTTAAAGGGTGCCGTGCTCGTCATACGAGATATAACGGATTTAAAAAAATTAGAATCGATGCGCAAGGATTTCGTTGCGAATGTGTCTCATGAACTGAGAACACCGATTACATCGATGAAGGGCTTTGCTGAGACGTTGCTTGATGGTGGTATGAGCAATGAGGAAACAACACGGGAGTTTCTAAGGATTATCTATAATGAAAGTCATCGGATGCAGCTATTAATCGAAGATCTGCTTACACTATCAAGGCTTGAAAATGAGAATTTCCGTCTCGTATTGAATACGATAAATGTAAAGGATATTACACAAGATATCATCCCGACCTTTATGTATCATGCTGAAGCGAAAAAACTCACCTTACATGTGGACATAGAAGAAAATGTTGTGTTTAAAGCGGATAAAGAGCGCGTAAAACAAATTTTTATTAATCTTATAGATAATGCAATTAATTATACGCCAGAGAACGGACATATTTATTTGAAAGTTGAAAAGCAGGAAGAATATGTGCATATCAATGTGTCAGATACAGGGATAGGGATCGATAAAGAAAAAATTCCGAGAATTTTTGAACGCTTTTACCGTGTTGATAAAGCTAGGAGTAGAAACACCGGTGGAACAGGACTTGGACTTGCAATAATAAAGCATATTGTCGAGGTTCATGAAGGAGAAATTGAAATTGAAAGTGAAGTAAATAAAGGGACAAGCATGCATGTATACTTGCCGCTTTAATAATGAATAAAGAGCATCCTCTAAATTTATGAGGATGTTTCTTTATTAGCGGAGGCTATTTTCTTATTGTAGTTATCTCGATTAAAGAACTATGAAAAGTTAACTATGTTTATTTCAGTTAATAACAGTTGAGTCCTTTGGGCACTGCTTCAGGTTACTGTTACAATCAACTACATAAGATAGGAATTGCCATTTCATCTTTATAGAAAGATAGAAGAACAATAGCAATTGCTCATTTCCGGCGGAAGAAATACACGAAGACTCCTCGAAAATAAAGGACAATTTGTCTGATTGCGATGCAATGCTGCCAAAGCCTTCCTTGTCCTGCGGGAAGAAGAGCCTAGATGGGAATACGAAGTGCGACAGCACGAGTAGGCTCACCTGCTCCCCGCAGAAAGCGAAGTGTATTTCTGAAGCGACTGGCCCTAAAATTAACCCTACATTACTAAAATTTTTCTTTTCATAGGCGACAATGATAAAATAGCTTTAATGATAATTTTTTTGGAGGAATTGAATTTATGACGAATAAATTAGTTTTAATGGACGGAAACAGTTTAATCTATCGCGCTTTTTTTGCTTTACCGCTTTTAAATAATGATAAAGGGGTATACACGAATGCTGTTTACGGATTTACTACGATGCTGCTGCGAATGCTAGAGGAAGAAAAGCCTACACATTTGCTGGTAGCATTCGATGCGGGGAAAACAACATTTCGTCATTCAACTTATAAGGAATATAAAGGCGGCAGACAGAAGACACCGTCAGAGTTATCGGAGCAGTTTCCAATTTTAAAGGAAGTGCTTGATGCATTTGGAATTAAGCATTATCAGCTCGATCAATATGAAGCGGATGATATTATTGGTACCCTTTCAAAACAAGCAAGGGATAATGGCTTTGACGTAACGGTTATCTCTGGTGATAAGGATATGCTGCAGCTCGTCGATGATACTGTTACAGTCAGTGTAACGAAAAAAGGAATTAGTGAGGTTGAAAAATATACACCAGCCTATATGCTGGAAAAAATGGAATTAACGCCAGAACAAATCATTGATTTAAAAGCATTAATGGGCGATAGCTCCGATAATATTCCAGGTGTTCCAGGTGTTGGTGAAAAAACAGCGACTAAACTATTAAAGCAGTACGAAACATTAGAAGAAGTATATGCACATCTGGACGAGGTTAGTGGTAAGAAGCTGAAGGAAAATCTTGAAACCTATAGAGATGATGCATTTATGAGTAAGGAGCTCGTGACGATTAATTGTGAATCGCCAATAGAGGTAACGGTTGATGATGCAAATTATTCAGAGTACAAACCGAATCAGATTAGCGGGATTTTTAAAGAATTAGGCTTCCAATCGCTGCTAAATAAAATGGCTGGTGCAGATGGTGTGGAAGAAACAACAGTTAGTTTAGATGAAATCGACTATACAATTGTTGAAGAAATCAGTGGCGATATGTTTACTGGTAAAGAAGCAGTTGTAATTGAGATGCTCGGTGAGAACTACCATCAAGCAGCGATTGAGGGTTTTGGTATTGTAAATGAAAAGGCAGCTTACTTTATACCGACAGAGCTTGCGATAAAGTCGGACATCTTTAAAGAATGGGCCGAGAACGAGAGCAAGAAGAAATATGTTTTCGATGCGAAGAAAACTCTTGTCGCTTTATTACGATATGACATCCATATTAAAGGAATTAGATTTGATATGCTGCTTGCATCTTACTTGTTAAATCCATCAGAAAATAATCATGATATCCCAGCAATATCAACTAGAATGGGTAAAACAATGGCGCAATCTGATGAAGAGATTTACGGTAAGGGGGCGAAGCAGAAGGTTCCAGAAGAAGCGGTATTAGCCGAGCATATTGCAAGGAAGACGCATGCACTCTTTGCCATGCAGCCAGAAATGGAAGAATTGCTTGAAGAGAATGAACAAGCAGATTTATTACTTGATTTGGAAATGCCACTCGCACTTATTTTAGGCGAAATGGAGTCTCAAGGTGTCTTAGTAGATAAAAGTCGACTCGAAGAAATGGGAGTAGATTTAAAAGGAAGATTAGCAAATCTTGAAAAGGAAATTTACGAGTTAGCTGGGGAAGAATTTAATTTAAATTCACCGAAACAGCTCGGGCCAATCCTATTTGAGAAATTAGAACTACCAGTAATTAAGAAAACGAAAACTGGCTATTCTACTGCTGCAGATGTACTTGAACAACTAGAAACCGAGCATGAAATCATTCCGAAGATTTTATTATATCGTCAATTAGGGAAGCTGCAATCCACCTATATCGAAGGACTTTTAAAGGTAGTAAATAAGGACACAAGTAAAATTCATACACGCTATAATCAAGCATTGACACAAACAGGGAGACTCAGTTCGATTGATCCGAATCTGCAAAACATCCCGATTCGCTTGGAAGAGGGCAGGAAGATCCGTCGTGCATTTGTACCATCAGAGAAAGATTGGATTATGTTTGCAGCCGATTATTCGCAAATTGAATTACGTGTGCTTGCCCATATTGCGAAGGATGAGAAATTAATTGCTGCATTTAAGAGTGATCTCGACATTCATACACAAACGGCGATGGAAGTCTTTCATGTAGAAAAAGACGAAGTAACATCGAATATGCGACGCCAAGCAAAGGCCGTTAACTTTGGAATTGTGTATGGAATAAGTGATTATGGCCTTTCCCAAAACCTGGGGATTACACGAAAAGAAGCAAAAAACTTTATTGATCGCTATTTTGATATCTATCCTGATGTGAAGCAATATATGGAAGATATCGTCCAGGAAGCGAAGCAGCATGGCTATGTGAAAACAATTATGAATCGCCGTCGCTACCTGCCAGATATTACGAGCAGAAACTTTAATTTAAGAAGCTTTGCAGAACGGACCGCAATGAATACGCCAATCCAAGGCAGTGCAGCAGATATTATTAAAAAAGCCATGATTGACTTGGATGCGAAACTAAAAGAAGAGAAGCTGCAAGCACGGATGCTCCTTCAAGTACATGATGAATTGATTTTAGAAGCACCTAAAGAAGAAATTGAGAAATTAAAAGAAATAGTCCCAGCTATGATGGAAAATACCGTTGAATTAATTGTCCCACTCAAGGTCGATTATTCTTACGGAGATAGCTGGTTTGATGCAAAATAAGGGGAATGAAGAATGCCAGAATTACCAGAAGTAGAAACAATTAAAAGCACATTAAAAACGCTAGTACTAGGTAAAACAATTGAAAATATAACCGTAAACTGGTCAAAGATTATTAAAGAGCCAGATGATATTGCCTTATTTAAACAGCTTTTAATTGGCGAAACGATTCGTGATATGACAAGAAGAGGAAAGTTCCTCCTCTTTCATTTCGATCATTATGTCCTTGTATCTCATTTACGGATGGAAGGGAAGTATAGTGTAAACGCTAAGGATGAGCCAGTGAAAAAGCATACCCATGTTATCTTTTCTTTTACAGATGGAGAAGAATTACGATATAACGATGTTCGGAAATTTGGAACGATGCATGTTTTCCCTAAAGGAGAAGAATTGCTTCATGATCCATTGAAGAAATTAGGTCCAGAACCGTTTGATGCGGCTTTTACGTTTGAATACTTTTCAGAGAGGCTTAGAAAAACCGAAAGAGTGATCAAGCAAGTACTGCTCGATCAAACAATCGTTACTGGCCTTGGCAATATTTACGTTGATGAAACGCTTTTTAAAGCGGGGGTTCATCCATTAAAACCTGCGAGTCAATTATCGGACAATGAAGTGAAACAAATTCAGGCTGCAGCAATCAAGACTCTAAGCGATGCGGTTAAGCAAGGTGGAACAACCATTCGATCCTATGTGAATGGAAATGGTGAGATGGGAATGTTCCAGCAAGAATTATTCGTATATGGACAAGAAGGAACTGCATGCAAGTATTGTGGTGACGAAATTGTCAAATCAAAGGTTGGCGGACGCGGAACCCATATTTGTCCAACATGCCAGAAACAATAAGAGGTGAATGAAATTGACGCTCGTGATTGGCTTAACAGGCAGCATTGCTAGTGGGAAAAGCACTGTCTCCCTTATGTTCGATGACTTCAAGATTCCAGTCATCGATGCTGATAAAGTCGCAAGGGACGTAGTAGAACCGAGTAAACCGGCATATAAAGGAATTGTAGCGGAATTTGGCGAAGCAATTTTGAGAGAAGACCAAACTTTGGACAGGAAGAGGCTAGGTTCGATTATCTTTTCCGATGACGAAAAGCGGTTGACGTTAAATAGCATCGTTCATCCAGAGGTTAGAAAAAAGATGATAGCCGAGCGGGATGCGCTAATTGCTGAAGGCGAACGCTGTATTGTACTCGATATACCGTTATTATTCGAGAGCAATTTAACGGCGTTAGTAGATAAGACAATTGTTGTCTATGTCGATGAACATGTTCAATTACAACGTCTAATGGAGAGAGATGGCCTAGAGGAGCAAGAGTCAAAGCAACGAATCGCTTCCCAGTTTCCAGTAAAAGAAAAAGCAAAGCTGGCCAATGCAATTATTAATAATAACGGCAGTAAACAAGAATCGTATGAACAGCTGGAAAAAATATTAACCGATTGGCAAATAAACTAAAAGAAGGGCTCAATTTTGGAGCCCTTCTTTTTTTCGCTAGAAAAGAGAAGATAATACCTTAATTTATAAAAAACATTAAAATAAGTAACATTATTATTTAAATATGTTATACTAATTGTGATAATATAGTTTTGAGTATAACATATTGGGGGTTCGATCGAAATGGTGAAGACACGCGTTGCGATTAATGGATTTGGCAGAATCGGCAGAATGGTTTTTCGTCAAGCGATGAACGAGCAACAATTAGAAATAGTTGCAATTAATGCAAGTTATCCACCTGAGACACTCGCACATTTAATTAAATATGACAGCATCCATGGTGTTTATAGCGAAGAAGTGAAAGCACTTCATGATGCAGTTGAAATCAATGGGCAAATCGTGGAAATCGTCAATTCACGTGAACCAAGCTTGCTGCCATGGGAACGACTTAATGTTGATATTGTAATTGAGGCAACAGGTAAATTTATAACGAAGGAAAGTGCTGGACTACATATCCAAGCAGGAGCAAAGAAAGTAGTCATTACAGCACCTGGGAAAGAAGTCGACAATACGATTGTAATGGGCGTAAATGAACATACGTATGATCCAGAAGCAGATGATGTTATTTCTAATGCATCATGTACGACGAATTGCTTAGCACCAGTAGTGAAGGTGCTTGATGAGCATTTTTCCATTATTAATGGATTGATGACAACCGTACACGCCTTCACAAATGATCAGAAAAATTTAGATAATCCACATAAGGACTTACGCCGTGCTCGTAGCTGTACCCAATCGATTATCCCAACGTCAACGGGAGCAGCAAAAGCATTAGGACAAGTGCTGCCTCATTTAAATGGTAAATTACATGGTCTATCATTACGAGTACCGACCCCAAATGTTTCCTTAGTCGACCTCGTCGTCGATGTGGAAGCTACTGTGACCGTCGAAGAAGTAAATGCAGCTTTTAAGCAAGCTGAAAGCGAGGAATTACAAGGCATCATTCATTTTAGTGACGAACCACTTGTTTCGATTGACTATACGACAACCGAACATTCAGCAACGATTGATGGGCTCTCTACGATTGTGATGGAGGGCAATAAGATTAAAGTGTTAGCTTGGTATGATAATGAATGGGGCTACTCCAGACGTGTCCTCGATTTAGCAAATCATATCGGGAGTTATATTACTAAAAAAGAAACCGCGACAATTTACTAAACGAAAGCCACCTAAATTTAGGTGGCTTTTTCTTTGATTGAGATATTTTCAATGATATTTTTTTAATTAATAGATGGATAGTAATGATTATTTAATTAAGTATATATTAGGTGCAAAGGTGATTGAAGTATAGGTACATTGTACGCCTTAATGCAATTCTGTTAGCTTCTTTTTTAAGAAGCTTCTTAATACTACTGCGAACAATAACTATAACTATGAGAGAAATACAATAATATTTAATAGAGGGCTAGTAAACTAATATGTTTTTGTATAATCCCAGAGTAGTGTATTTCTGGAGCGACAGTCAAGGAAATGAATATCATTCAAAGCTAATCAGCACTTTATCCTCATTTTGATTTCTAATATTAATAGAGGAATTGGGCGAAATATGTTAAACTATTAGTTACGGTAAATGATACTTTGTAGTAAAGAAAGTGTACACACATATCTTTCTGCATAAATGCAACTAACCAATTCGCTTAAAGGCGTGGCGAATTTTCATGTTTTCTAAAAAAAACTTAATGAGGTGTGGCGATTGTCTATCCGCAATACATTATCCAAATATTTTAGTAATCATGCAGAAACAAGAGAAGATCATTGGGATTCATCTCTACAGACACGTTATTATAAAACAACAAAAGATAAAGCATTAAAGAAAATTGAAGAACTTATTGCCAAATCCGATAGTTTTAAAGTAAACTCTATTTCCGAGGAGCATGGAGAAATTGGCATCATTGCGACAAAAGGAAAAAAGGTTTTTATTGTTTTAACAGTAATCATGGTACGGCCATTTCAAACCGCAGTCGATTTTTCTGTAACGACAGAATCGATCATACCAATGGATTTCGGATATAGCACAAAACTAATCAATCAATTATATACGTTAGTCGATAAAGAACTACCACTAATTACAGAAACGAAAGCAAAACGATCGTTTACATGAACGGGGTTGAACTAAATGAAATGTCCCAATTGTGACTATAAAAACACAAAAGTGTTTGACTCTCGGCCGACAGATGAGAATAAGTCAATTCGACGCCGACGAGAGTGTGAAGAATGCGGGTTCCGATTTACTACTTTCGAACGTATGGAACAAGCCCCATTAATTGTTGTGAAGAAAGACGGTACAAGACAAGAATTTGCGCGAGAGAAATTGGTTCGTGGACTTATTCGAGCGTGTGAGAAACGACCAGTTCCTCTAGAGACAATAGAGGCAATTGCATCCAATGTTGAGAAAGAATTACGAAATTCTGGGTCATCCGAGGTTGCAAGTGATCAGGTAGGAGAAATGGTAATGGAACGACTTTCAAAAGTCGATGAGGTTGCCTATGTTCGGTTTGCCTCCGTTTACCGGCAGTTTAAAGATATTACAGTGTTTTTAGATGAATTAAAGGATTTAATTACCGATAAGAAAAATTCATTCGATTCTTAGAACGAAAGTAGAAGCTCCTGTTAAACAAAATACAGAGCTGAGGAAATACTGTTAGGAGCATAGGTGCAGGAGCTAAGTGTGCCAACTAGCAATAGAATGAAATGTTGAATTTTTTCTACTTTCTTATCTAATTATAAAAAGGGTGAGGTTATTTGAAATATTTAGGAAAAGTGTTACCAGTTGATGGGTATTATGTCATCTTACAAGAATATTTGCCGAATGATTATACGAAATCACTGGCACATCTCTATCAACCATTAATTGGTGTACATGCAGTCACATTATATCAGACTTTGTTGCATGAAATGGAGCTGCAATCCGATTCAACTCCTCAAACCCATCATACATTAATGAATTATTTGAATATCCCATTAGATGAAGTTTATAAAGCAAGACTGAAGCTTGAAGGTATCGGTTTATTGAACACCTTTAAAAAGCAAGCGGAGGAAAGAACGGTCTTTACGTATGAACTATTAAGTCCGTTTGCCCCAAGCGATTTTTTCAAGGATGCGATGCTTTCCCAGCTGCTGATGCATCAAATAGGGGACACGAAATATCATGCTTTAAAACGACATTATTATAAAGAAGCTCCTAGCGGCATCGGAGAGAATATTACCGCTCGATTTAATGAAGTATTTCAAACCTTTACGCCATCAATTGAAGCGGTGAAGCCTAAGGAAAAGGTTAATAAGATACAGGCGCGAAATGAGCGTTCAATTGATTTTTCGTGGATGGTACAAATGCTGAAGCAACGATTGATTCCAGTTGGTAAGGTATTAACACAGGAGAATCGTAAGCTCATTTCACAAATGGTACTGTTATACGGTTTAGATAGCTATGAAGTGGAGAAATCTGTATTATGGGCATTAACGGAAGATAATGTGCTTGATACAGATGAATTTAAAACAGCTTGTCATGATTTATTTAAATCGAAGCACTATGATAAATCAATAACGTTAACCGAGAAGAGAACCCCGCCGGAGCAACAGCAGACAGAACCGCAAACGAAGGAAGAAATGCTGATTCAGGAATTAGAATCCATCTCACCGAAGCAGTTGCTTGAGGATCTATCAGGTGGGAATCAGGCATCGGAGCAAGACTTAAAAGCCATTCGCGAGGTGATGGTTTCGCAAGGATTGCCAGCGCCTGTGATGAATGTGCTCGTGCATTATGTGCTATTGCAATCCAATATGAAGCTATCCAAAGCTTATTTAGAGAAAATTGCCAGCCACTGGTCGCGTGCCAATATTAAAACGGCGAAAGAAGCAATGGAATTTGCGAAAACAGAACAAAATAAATTCCAAAAGGGCTCGAAGCAGAAGACAGCCTATAATTACAAGCCGATATCAAAAGAAATTATTCCAGATTGGTTTAAAGACCGGAACAAGACGAAACAGTCAACAGTTGCTCAAACTTCGCAGACGGTTATCGATTTAGAAAAAGAAAAAGCAGAATTACAGGCATTACTTAATGGGAAAGCGATACCGCATAAAAATAGATCTCAAGGATGATTGCAATGGAACCAATCCAATCTTCACTAAAAAAATGGATGAGAGAAAATAAGAATTTCCAAGAAAACTATGTCAAAATCAGAAATGACGTACTCCAAGATCCGGAGATAAAAGAGTTTTTATCGATCCATCCAGAACTAACAAAGCAAGGAATTAATAAAAGCTTAATCAAATTATATGAGTATAAAACCCAATCGAAGCAATGCAATCATTGCGCGGCGTTTGAGGAATGTAAAAACATGCTTCCTGGCTACTCGCCAATTCTCCATGTCTCAAATAATGAAATACACCTATCCTATGAGAAATGCCATAGCCGATTAATGTATGAAAAAGAAAGAGATCAAGAAAAGCTCATTCAAAGTGTACATGTGCCGAAAGAAATTCTTAAAGCATCAATCAATGATGTGCATGTTGATGAACATCGAAATGAGGCAGTTAAAGAAGCGTTTCGTTTTATTCGGGAGGCAAGTGTGAAGCTTCCGAGAAAAGGAATTTATTTTCATGGACCATTTGGGGTTGGCAAGACATATTTCTTAGGTGCAATTGCCAATGAATTAAAGAAAATTAATATTTCTTCAATGGTTATTTACATGCCAGAATTTGTTCGTGAAATTAAGGGTTCGTTTAAAGACGACTCTGTAAACGAGAAAATCGATCGTTTTAAAAATGCAGATATACTAATGCTCGATGATATTGGTGCAGAAGTACAATCCGCATGGTTCCGAGACGAAATACTTGGCTCGATTTTGCAGTACCGGATGATGGAACAGCTACCCGTATTCTTTACGTCGAATTACACACTAGAGCAGTTGGAGAGCCAGCTTGCAACAACGAAAAGCGGTGTTGAAACGGTCAAAGCAGGACGGATAATTGAACGAATTAAACAAGTAAGTAATCCTGTAGCAGTATATGGAGCAAATCGCCGGAAATAAGGGAAAGCCATACGATCGAATGTGGCTTTCTCTATTTTTTTATGCTGAATTTTCGAAAGTTCTCTAGTAATTATTTAATAGAAAATAATAGGTCGATTTGTTTTGTAACAAATATGATGATGACTATTGCTCCTAACATCCTCTTTACGGAGCGGTATAACATTGTGCAGGTTGTTAACCAACTTACGGTAACCTTGCAATTGAAATTTTTACTAGATTCTCTTATTAATCATTTTTCCTTCACTTTGTCCATATAATGTAACAGTTTGGTGTGGATGAGGGTGATGTGAATGTTAACGGTATACATTGAGTCTGATCAAGAAGTGATTAGTTTTTGCGAGCATTTATTTCGTCATACAAAAAACATAGAAATTAATTGGAAAACGAATGAAGAATGGGGGAATGAAATCCAATTTGAAACGGTACATGCCGGACTGTTGGATACAATTGCAAAAGCAATGGTGGACGTATTCATCAACCATCGTTTGGGAACGATGATAAAGCAGATTATTGAGGACTTTTATTATTATTCAAATCCCGATGAAATTGAACGTATTCACGATTTAACGACCTGGATATACACAGGTGGCGATAGCGACAGTCTCCAGCTTAGAAAAAGCAAAGTTGATCGCAAGAAGGATCCAAGTAAATTACTGAACACATTATTCATCGCCAGTATGAAAAATACTGCAGACATTCATTATGAATCGATTGTAACATTCCGTCTTAAATCTTTTAAAGATGAACTAATTCATTATGTTGGTATTGCCATCGATGAATTTAAACGAGAAGAAGATCATCAGAGCTTTATTAACATGCTTCGTGAATATATTGCCAAGAAAGAAGCATTACTGCCCGTTATTCATATTATTCAAGGGACTAATTTTACATTTTATAAAGAAAGTGGAAAGCCGTTTACAAATATGGAATTACGCATATTAATGCAAAAGGAACCCCTTTATATCGTCGGATTGGACGAGAATGAAATGAATCTTTCACCATTAATAGCAATGACCCCCAAAAAAATCAAAATATATGGTGACGATCCATCTGAACCAAAGACCTTAACCGTTATTAATGTATTTCAGGAGAAAGTTGAGTTTCAAGCGTTACGCCATTTTCCTTTTACGTATTCTATGAAAAAGGAACGAAAATAAAGTTGCATTCTGAAAAATTTAGCGCTATAATTCCTATATAGTAATTTAAACTTATAAAAAAGTAATGATGAGGACATGATGCTTAAGTCTAACATACATTTAAGAGAGGGAAGTCATTTGGCTGTAAGCTTCCTAATGTATCGACAAGTAATTACCACCTCTGAACTCTACTATGGAAATAATAGTAATTAGTAGCGTCTTATCTGCGTTAAAGATCAATGAAGCCGTGAGCAAATTTCACGGGAATTAGGGTGGAACCACGAAGCATACAAGCGCTCGTCCCTTTGCATTTAATCGATGCAAAGGAACGAGCGCTTTTTTAGTAGGAACTAAGGCTGTCACCTAATGGCGATGTGGCAACCAGGTTCTCTATAATTTAATATTGAAGGGAGTAATTATGATGGAAACAGAAATTAACATCACATTTCCGGATGGAGCAGTAAAAGGCTTTCCAGCTGGAACAACTGGCGAAGAGATAGCTGGCTCAATTTCTTCGGGATTAAAGAAGCAAGCTCTAGCTATCAAGCTAGACGGAGAGTTAGTGGATTTACGTCGCGAATTAGACTATGGCGGTGCGATTGAAATCATTACGTATAAAAACAAAGAGGGCATTGAAGTGATGCGTCACTCTGCAGCTCATTTATTGGCACAAGCAGTGAAACGTCTCTATAAAGATGTGAAGTTTGGCGTAGGTCCAGTAATTGAAGAAGGCTTCTACTATGACATGGACATGGAACATTCCATTACACCTGAAGACCTTCCGAAAATCGAAAAAGAAATGAAACGCATCATCGACGAAAATTTAGAAATCAAACGCATTGAAGTTTCTCGTGCAGAAGCAATCGAGAAATTCCAAGCAATTGGTGATGATTTAAAACTTGAATTGATTGAAGCAATTCCTGAAGATGAACAGGTAACGATTTATGAGCAAGGGGAATATTTTGACCTTTGCCGCGGAATACATGTTCCATCAACAAGTAAAATTAAAGCATTCAAATTATTATCAATCTCTGGTGCGTACTGGCGCGGGGACAGCAATAATAAACAGCTGCAACGAATTTACGGAACTGCATTTGAAAAACAAGCAGAACTTGAGGAACATTTACGTATCCTAGAGGAAAGAAAAGAACGGGATCATCGTAAGCTAGGGAAGGAATTGGATATCTTTACTGTCTCCCAGCAAGTTGGTCAAGGTTTACCACTATGGTTACCAAAGGGCGCAACAATCCGTCGCAACATCGAGCGCTATATCGTTGATTTGGAAGAACGATTAGGCTATGATCACGTGTATACTCCAGTACTTGGTAGTGTTGAGTTGTACAAAACAAGTGGGCACTGGGAGCACTATAAAGACGACATGTTCCCACCGATGGAAATGGATAATGAAGAATTGGTGCTTCGTCCAATGAACTGTCCACATCATATGATGGTCTATAAAAATAAATTATGGAGCTACCGTCAATTACCAGTACGAATTGCTGAACTCGGAATGCAGCATCGCCATGAAATGAGTGGTGCATTAGCAGGATTGCAACGTGTACGTGCGATGACATTAAATGATGCACATATCTTTGCACGTCCAGATCAATTAAAAGAAGAATTTGTTCGTGTCGTAGAATTAGTGCAAAAAGTATACGAAGACTTTGGAATCAAAGATTATTACTTCCGCCTTTCTTATCGTGATCCGGAAGATAAAGAGAAATATATCGACAACGATGAAATGTGGGAATTAGCACAAACAACATTAAAAGAAACAATGGAAGAAATGAATCTGGATTATGTGGAAGCAGAAGGCGAAGCAGCATTCTATGGCCCTAAGCTGGATGTCCAGGTCAAAACTGCACTCGGTAAGGATGAGACCCTTTCTACTGTACAGCTTGACTATCAAGCAGCAGAACGTTTTGATTTATCCTACGTAGGTGAGGATGGCAAGGAACACCGTCCAGTCATTATTCACCGTGGTGTCGTATCAACAATGGAACGCTTTGTTGCCTTCTTAATTGAAGAATATAAAGGCGCATTCCCAACATGGCTTGCACCGACTCAAGTGAAAGTAATCCCAGTATCACCACAAGTGCATCTTGATTATGCAAAAGAAGTGGTAGATAAATTAAGACTACAAGGAATAAGAGTGGAACTCGATGAACGTGACGAGAAAATCGGCTATAAGATTCGCGAAGCACAAACACAAAAGATTCCATTCGCACTCGTTCTCGGTGATAAGGAAATTGAAGATCAAGCAGTAAACGTACGTCGATATGGAGAACAAAAATCAGAAACATACAGCTATACTGATTTTGAAGCATTAATCAAAAATGAAGTAGCAAATAAAGCATTGCGAAAATAGTTCCGTAGCAAATGTATCTTTAAAACTAAGATTTAACCATTTGTAATAAAGCCGCACTGTATCAACATTAGGTCAAAAATCCTGTTATATGCAGGATTTTTTTCTTTTCCGCAATCGCACTCTTTAATCGAGTAAGGGTGAATGAAACCTATTCTTATACAAAAGCGTAAATATAAAAAAGACTATTCATCATTATCCAAATGCCGTAATCTTCACATAAATTACCTTAGAGTGGGGAAAAATATGGAGCGTAAATCCTTAGTTAAAAAGTTTGATAAACAAGCAAATAAATCCCACAAACGCCAAAAAAATAATAGTGCTTATCAGTTTCGTGATCGCGTTTTTCAAGATGTAGAAGGCAAGGTGCTAGAAGTTGGTGTTGGTTCAGGCCTTAATTTTCCCTTCTACAAAGACGTTGAATTGACGGGGGTGGATTTTAGTAGTGAAATGCTGAAAATAGCCCGGAATGTTGCAAAAGAATATCCTTTTAAAGCTACATTTATCCAAGAAGATGTTGAGTCTGTTAAATTTAACGAAAACACATTTGATACAATCGTATCTTCTGGGACTTTATGTGCCTATCAAGACCCTGTCATTGTCTTAAACAACTTCCAAAAGTGGTGTAAGCCAGAAGGGAAAATACTTATGATGGAGCATGGAATCAGCACGAACAAACAAATAGCGTGGCTACAAAAAATATTGGATCCTTTGGCATTAAAATTAGTAGGGTGTCACCAGAACAGAAATATTAGTGAAATTGTAAAAAGGTCTAGTTTAAAACTTATTAGGGAAGAGCGTTACATGGCAGGATATTTATATTTGATTTGGGCTAAACCATAAGCACTTAGAAAGTATCAGTAAATCTAACTTACTGAACACGCTCTTCTCTTTTGTTCATTATTGGAGAAATATTACCAATAGAATTAAGCTTTATTCGAAAGCAGTAGCAAAAGAACAGTCTATCGTAATTGGATGGCTGCTTTTATTATGTCGCTTTTGTTGCTGATACCGTTACGATTTTCATTTCGCAGTCAAGATGACAAAACAATAGCCCTATCACATAAAATCATATTCTTGGACAATTTCCCAAATGATGCTATACTGAATACAGTAAATAAAGTTTTTCAAAATCTATATTTGACAATACAAAATGTAGATGATATACTTATAAAGTTGAAAATTAAATGATCTGAGACAAGAAGAAGCACCCGCTTCTCACCTGATTGACGCACAAATTGTGCAGTTGACTGGTTCCGAACTCTTTTTAATAGAAATTTGGAGACGTGTGGGTGCATTTGTACCGACACTTTTTTTAATTGTAGTTAAGAAAGTATTAAATATTTCTTACTACATAAGTGCAACTAAGGCTGTCACCGAAAGGCTAGGTGAAGCCAAGTTTTCTAAATAAAAATTCGCTTGTCAATAAAAGATCAGATTTACAAATAATTTGGAGGTGGCTGGCTATTAGCAAAGATATGAACGTCAATGAGAAGATTCGTGCTAGAGAAGTACGTCTTATCGATTCAAACGGTGACCAACTTGGGGTTAAAACACGTCAAGAAGCATTAGAAATCGCTGAAACTAGAAATCTGGATTTAGTGATGGTTGCACCTGGAGCAAAACCACCAGTTTGTCGGATCATGGACTTTGGGAAATATCGCTTTGAGCAACAAAAGAAAGAAAAAGAAGCTCGTAAGAATCAAAAAGTAATCAATATTAAAGAAGTTCGCTTTACTCCAGGAATCGGTGAGCATGATTTTGAAACTAAATTAAAGAATGCGAAAAAATTCCTTGAAAAAGGCGATAAAGTAAAAGCAGCAGTTCGTTTTCGTGGACGGGCAATTACACATAAATCACTTGGCCAAGAGGTACTAGATCGTTTAGCTGAAGAGCTGAAAGATATAGCAACAGTTGAAGCTAGACCGAAAATGGAAGGTCGTAATATGTTTATTATGCTTAACCCAATCAGCGAAAAGTAAGTAAGTTAACTGGTTTAAAGTAGCGAATTCCTTGTGAAAGATGTTGCTTTGGACGAACAAGACGAGGAGGAAATATTCATGCCAAAAATGAAAACTCATAGAGGTTCAGCAAAACGTTTTAAAAGAACTGGTTCTGGAAAATTAAAGAGATCACATGCATATACAAGTCATATGTTTGCAAATAAATCACAAAAACAAAAACGTAAACTTCGTAAAGGTGCGATCGTATCTCCTGGAGATTTCAAACGCATCAAAACAATGTTACCTAAATAAATAAAAAATTAGATCGTAAATGTACTAGGAGGGAATTATTATGCCACGTGTAAAAGGTGGAACAGTAACACGCAGACGTCGTAAACGCGTCCTTAAATTAGCAAAAGGTTATTATGGTTCGAAAAGAACGTTATTTAAAGTAGCAAAACAACAAGTAATCAAATCAGGTCAATACGCTTACCGTGACCGCAGACAAAAGAAACGTGATTTCCGTAAATTATGGATTACACGTATCAACGCTGCAGCACGTTTAAATGATCTTTCGTACAGCAAATTAATGCATGGTTTAAAAGTAGCAGGAATCGATATCAACCGTAAAATGTTGTCAGATCTTGCAATCAACGATGAACAAGCATTTGCTCAATTAGCTACGAAAGCAAAAGACGCTTTAAAATAAGTGCATATAGGGTCAAATCCAGCATTAGATTGGGTTTGACCCTTTTTACATTTTACATAAAAGGAGTTTTACGTAATGGAAATGATAGATCAACTACTAGCTTATCTACTGCTCGTAAATGTAATTGAATTTTTTCTAATGCGCGTTGATAAACAAAAGGCAATTAAAGGTCAATATCGAATTCCGGAACGAACCTTTTGGCTGTTAGCACTTCTGGGTGGCGCAATTGGTGCATATTCAGGGATGAAGCTATTTCGACACAAGACCAAGCATCGTTCTTTTACAATCGGCATGCCAATATTAATCATTATTAACATTGCTTTATTTGGTTATTTTATTACGGCGATAGGTTAGGCTGCATCATTGGGAATAACACTATCATTTATTTTTGTCATAATGGCTCGTCTCCTGTCATATACATGTATTAGAAAACTAAGGTTTAACCAAGCCTTTCGGTGACAGCCTTAGGGGAAGTTCGGTTAAAAACGTGACGTCCTATCGCAACACCGAACTGACCTACATCCTGTAGGCCCCACTTATGTAGTAAGAATTATTTTGTACTTTCTTAACTACCAAGGAAAGATCAGGTTAGATAAAGGGGGAGAGTCATGGAGCTTTTCGGAAATTATATAATGGCAGTCATTGAGACAGGTGGTTATTTCGCGCCGTTTTTGTTCATCATGATTCATTTGCTTCGGCCATTATTATTTCTTCCGGTAGTATTTATTTGTATTTCTGGTGGAATATTGTTTGGACCAGTTTATGGATCAATTTATTCATTTATTGGTATGACTCTATCATGCCTTATTTTTTATAGATTGGCCCACTGGAATCCGAAATCATTCGAGAAGTTATTACATGTGAAACAGAAATTACTTGGTAAATATACGAAGCTCACCGTGTCACAGGTTACCATACTGCGACTAATTCCGTTTATCCATTTTCATTTATTATCATTATGTTTAATTGAAATCTCGGAAAATAGTAAAGAATATACGAAATCATCGATTTTATCGACTATTCCTTTAGCGGTCATATACACTTGTATAGGTGGCTGGCTTTCTAATCTAACTCCTCTATCTATCTTCATTTTTCTAGCGCTATTATTGTTAATTATCTATGTTTTAAGAAGAAAAGAACTTATCATCAAATGGCATGAATTTTTCCACGTAACAAATTAGTAAAAGCGAAAGCACTCGTTTCAAGGCTTGTTGCATTTATCCAATTTAATTTTAAAAGGTCACTCATCTGTGCTTAAGGACTAGATGAGTGACCTATTTAGTGTAGCTTGGTAAGTAATAATTGATTGATTGGATGCTTCCATTCGATCTTTGAGTGTGGATAATGAATGAGCATTTCATTTTCTAAAAAATAAATATCTTCACGTGTGAAACCTTCTAATTCAAGTGGCTCCTTAACACTTACATGAATATCTACGACTTTAAAGGAATCCTCGGTCGCACCTAAATATTTCTCACCGATAAATAGACAGCCTTTATAAACAAATTGAAGATTCTTCTTACTATTATTTGCATCATCTAAAAAATAGAATTCATTTGCTTCTTTTGCTGCTTTTAACTTTCGCTGTGGATTACGAAGGTATTTAATTCCAGAATAAATGATCATCATGATTGAGATAAGAATTAAGAGCCTGAATAGTAGGACAATCATCATTGTAAACCGTCTCCTTATTAGTTTTAACCTATAATACGTATGAGCTATCCGGTAAGTTTCACTTATTTTCAAAATTCGTGTTACAATAATGTGACGGATAAATGAATTTTCATATCCCTATAGAATACGGTTGATTTTTGTATATTGTTAGTGTTAAAGAAAATATTGCTATATTTTTGCAATGTATTGCAACGCTTGAGTTAGAAAAACACTTTCGATGCATCTTCAGCCATTGTTATTCTTTCAGGACGGAAGGCTTCTGCGACATACCATCTACGAAAGATAATCGACAGTTATTTTCGAGGAGTCTTCCACCGCTACGAAAATGAAATGATTGCGGCTTAAGAATAGAAATATTATGCTCAAACCTCAATGGAGGAAATATACGGAGACTCCTGCGGGAAGAAGAGCCTAGGTTAGACTACGAAGTGCGTAGCACGAGAAGGCTCACCAGCTCCCCGCGGAAAGCGAATTGTATTTTCGGAACAATTGGATAGAGAGCATTGTTCCTTATACTTAGCAAATTTGAAAGTATATAAACTTTCGAGCTGGACAAAGATAATTCACTTTTGTAACAGCCCAAAATAATTACTGAAAACGAGGTATTAAAATGGAATATAACTTGAAAGTCAAGCTTATACATGAAGAAGCAAGATTACCGTACAGGGCAAATGCTGGTGACGCTGGATTGGATTTATTTTCAGTTGAAGAAAAAATAATCAAGTCTGGAGAATCAGCTTTAATAGCAACAGGAATACAAATGGAATTGCCTGAAGGAACTGAAGCACAGGTTAGACCTAGAAGTGGACTAGCACTGAAACACTCCATCACGGTTCTAAACAGTCCTGGCACAATTGACGAAGGTTACAGAGGTGAGGTCAAAGTAATTTTAATTAACCATGGTAAAGAAGATTTTAGAGTGGAAAAACAGATGCGAATCGCACAGATGGTGATTGCTCCTGTGTTACTTGTGAACCTAGTTGAAACTGAATCATTATCAGACTCAGTGCGAGATAAAGGTGGATTTGGATCCTCTGGAAAATAATACGTTATATTATTGAGAGCTAAATACAGCAACAACAGATACAAGAAATAAACAATTTTAATAGAAGTAGATTAATTTTAAACTGTTTCATAATTAATACGGATGTGAATTCACCTTCTTAATTTACTGTACTTCTATCTAGCAGGAAAGAATGTGATTATATAATGGAAGAGGAAAACATAATAGTTGGATTACTTCAAACAGCGGTCATAGTGGTTTTAGCATATTTATTTTTATATAAATATGCGGATATTTGGACAAAAACTACCCATTTTATATGTCCACATTGCGGCAATCGATTTAAATTATCAAAATTAAGTTTTGCATTAGCATTGAAGACTGGAGTCAGAAACGAACGTATTGTCACTTGTCCTGTTTGTGGTTATAAAGGTCGCATGCCCATTGAAAAGGATTAGAATTTAATATGGTTCATATTTGCCTATCTATCAATATAGCGTCAGATTATTCACGGGGAAAGTAAGAAATAAATAATTAAAGACAAAAATAAAGGCGTTTCATCCAAATTCACGCTATAATATGAATGTATCATAAGGAGGCTGTACATATTGACAAAATTAGATGAAACATTAACAATGCTAAAGGATTTAACTGATGCAAAAGGAATTCCTGGAAATGAAAAAGAAGTGCGTCAGGTTTTCGAGAAATATATAACACCATATGCAGATAAAATGACAACCGACAATCTAGGGAGCTCAATCGCGAAAAAGGTAGGTAATGAAGTCGAACCTAAGATTATGATTGCTGGTCATCTAGATGAAGTGGGTTTCATGGTAACACGTATTGATGACAAAGGATTTATTTATTTTCAAACCGTTGGCGGCTGGTGGAATCAAGTCATGCTTGCACAACGCGTAACGATTATGGGAAGTAAAGGCGACGTGACTGGTGTAATTGGCTCGAAACCACCACATGTTCTACCTGCAGAAGCACGTAAAAAGCCGTATGAAATTAAAGACATGTTTATTGATATCGGAGCAACTAGTAAAGAAGAGGCAGAAGCATTTGGTGTGAAACCAGGAGACTCAATTGTTCCTTATTTTGAATTTACAACATTAAAAAATGAAAAATTATTGCTCGCAAAGGCTTGGGATAATCGTATTGGCCTAGCAATTGTAATTGAAGTATTAAAACAGCTGAAAGATGTTGACCACCCGAATGTTGTCTATGGTGTTGGTGATGTACAGGAAGAGGTTGGCCTGCGCGGTGCAAAAACAGCTGCACATAAAATCCAACCAGATATTGGCTTTGCTGTCGATGTAGGAATCGCAGGGGATACACCGGGAATTTCGCCACATGAAGCAGACAGCAAGCTCGGTGATGGACCGCAAATCGTTTTATATGATGCATCGATGGTTTCTCACAAAGGATTACGTGATTTAGTCGTTCAAACGGCAGAAGAACAGAATATTCCCTATCAATTTACAACGATTGCAGGTGGGGGAACTGATTCTGGATCAATCCACCTTGTAGGCAATGGTGTTCCAACACTTTCAATCACGGTTGCAACTCGTTACATCCATTCACATGCCGGCATCCTGCATCGTGACGATTTTGAAAACGCAGTGAAATTAATTGTTGAAGTGATTAAGAAGTTAGATGCTGAAACAGTGAAGGAAATAATTTTAGCATAGGATTATGTGGAAAAGGGTGTCTTAGCAGAATGAATGCTGAGACTCCCTTTTTTATTAGTAAATTAAATATTTGGTGCGAATGAATTTTAAACAATTATATTATAAAGTTATTTTCAAAAGAAACACTAGCATCTTTGGCTAGTGTTAAGAAAGTATAAAAAAATCCCTACAACCCTTATTACAGGATTGGCCACGTCCAGTTCCAGCGCTCGTGCTCCTAGCGAGACTTCCCTCACCTCCGTACGATAAAGAAGACTTGCCGATTGGTTACACATGAGGCTTAGTCGCACTTATACCCTTGTGGTGAAAGTCAACATCGACTCCTCCTGATGTAAAGGATGGCCGACTAAAAGCAGGCTTTGCCAACGTCGGCATACCCCTAGAGTGAAGGGGCATGTTTCCTTTATCTCCTACGAAGGAATGTTCGACACGTCGAACCACCCCAAACTACGGGGCGCAGTCCGTACTCAGCACAAACGGGCGCTTCCACTTTTGTTCTGTTAAACTAAATACGAATTCATTACTTTCTTCACATAGTTCTGGGTTTCATTAAATGGTGGAATACCTTGATATTTATCAACATTTCCGGGGCCGGCATTATACGCTGCAAGTGCGAGCTCTAGGTTGCCATTATACTTATTGAGCATTTGACTCAAGTATTTCGTACCACCTTCAATGTTCTGACTCGCATCAAATGAATTGAGAACACCTAAGGATCTTGCTGTTGCCGGCATTAATTGCATCAATCCTTGTGCACCAGCATGGCTTTGTGCAGAGGCATTATAATTGGATTCCGTTTTAATGACTGCATGAATCAGTTTCTCATCAATCCCATATTTTCCAGCTACTGAAGAAATCGTGGCATTAATATCACCACTTGGTACAGAATAATTTACAGCAGCTTGTCCTGCATACGTCTGCATTGGATATACAGCAGGCATAGCTGCTGGACTATTACTATTTGCAGTCGACAGCATCATCGCCGTATTGATTTTATCTTGCAGTAATTGTTTAAACGATATATCTACTATATTCATGTTTTGTGAAGAAGATGCACGAGTAGATGTCATTGCTGATAATGCTTGATATTGAATCATTTGTTGTAAATCTCTGATTTCCATTAACACGGTACTCCCTTCGACCTATACCTTTATTCTAAGATGGATTAGACAATATAGCAATACTAAAATGATAGAATTGCTTTACCAGAATTGATTAAGATTTCTTCATAAAACGGATCATCACCAATACAGATGATTCGATCACATAAATCGATAATTTCATCCATATCATGGGATGTATATAAAATCATTTTCTCATGAGCGGATGCCAATTCTTGCAAATAAGCGCCAATTTCTTTACGGGATTTTAAATCAATGCCGACAGTTGGCTCATCAAGGAGCAGGAGAGTAGGATCATGGATAAGACTAATTGCCAAATTTAATTTTCGCTTCATTCCACCGGACAATGTCTTCACTGGTTCCTTCCATTTATCAAGAGACATGTCCAAGCATAATTGCCTTAGTGCTTCATTCCCGCGTTTTTTCCAAGCTAGTTTTTCGAAAAAAATCATATTTTCTTCAACAGTAAATTCTTCCCAGATGGCAATATCTTGGGGAACATAACCAATCGCCTTCCGTATCGACTGCTTTTCATCTTTATAGGATTTCTCTTGCAAGTAAATCGAGCCATTTGTTGGCCTCTGCAGTGTTGCTAAAATATTTAGCAATGTCGATTTACCAGCACCATTTTCTCCAACTAATCCAATAATTTCACCAGGCTGAACGGAAAAGGAAATCTGTTCAAGTACCACTTTTTTCCTGTAAGCCTTCGATAGGGATGTTACGTTAAGCATTGGATTTACCTCCTTTTACATACCAAATAGCGATAATGATAATACAGACGATGTGCCATGGACTGATATAATCCACATGTAAGAATGGCTGTATCGGGTTAAGCAATGCGACCCACCCAAAACGATTCGTAATCCCATCAATCGGGATTATTGCACCACTAATCACCGCAATAATTAATGCTAGTAAAAATGCTGTACTATAATATAAATAAAGATTTCGGAATAATAATGTGAAAATAAATGCACCCATAATAATCAACAGACGAAATGCTAGTATCGCGCCAATCAGTGACAAGGAAATAGGCTCCGAAAGATAGGTATAGAAGACAATAACTGCAAGCAGGTCAAAGATGAAAAATAGCATAGTATACAAGCATACATTGACGAATAAATAATCTTGATAAGAAAAACGTATAAATGCGAATCTCGGTAATATCTCCGCTCTTTTTTCCTTAATTAGCCAGTCGAATAGCAGGAGGGTAGATAGGATACTAAATAATGCCCATAATGCCCACGTATTCCAAAGACTGACGTGATTTTCATTGTCTGCTCCTGCTGTATTTGCAAAGGAGAAGGTCGTACGGAGTAGATCTTCCTCCCGTTGTATCTCAATTGTTTTTGCAACAATTTCATTCCATGTCCATTGCTCCGTTGAATTATTACTAAGTTTAATGACTGTATGGGCTGCTTTAGATCGACTAGTATCCTGTTGGACGAGTGAAATAATCATTTGACTGACAGGTGCGTAGGCGAATGATAAATTGGACCGGTAGCTTGTAATCAATCTGTTGCGTCGGCCGTTTTCTACATCCTGCTCGTAACCATCACCAATCACAAAGGCACTATCTAATTCATGGCTCTCAACCAATCGACGAGCTTCTGCTTCCGTTACATCTATTACACGGATGAGTGGTGTCGCTTTAATCGAATCGTAGAGCGTATTCGCGATTTCGCTATCGTCTCCTGCGACGATGCCAACCGGGATTTTGCTATCCTGTTGAATGAGATTCGTACCGTAAACAATTGCTAGGGTCGCAAGTATTGGAAATAGGAGCCAGAATAATATGGAGAGCATTTGTTTTTTCCAATGGATTAGCCTCGTATGTAAAATCGCCATCATGATTGAACACGCTCCTTCCACGCAGAAATCCCAAGTAGAATGAAACATCCCGCGAACGCGATTAATAAGAGTGGGATATAGTCTGCATACATTCGGTCGTTAAGCAAAATCTCTGAAATCCAAGAGAAGGCCTGATAGGAAAAACTATAGCTAACGAGTTCCTGCAGCTGTAATGGTAAATAAATTACAGGAAGAACAGCGCCACTGCAGGCTAAAATTACCAGAGTGAATAATAATTGGGTGAACAGACTTATTTTCGGAGCGGAAATCAACGTTTCGATGATTGCCAGACCGATGAGGAATACGATGCAATATAAAAGAATAAGACCTATAAATCTAGCATAATCCTCTAAAATTAGATCAAATGATAGAAATAACTGGAGCCAAACGAAAGTAATCGCAGCAAAGAAACTTGCCGTAATAAGTGTCACGATACTTTTGGAAATGCTTTGCTGCAGCTCGGTCACCCCATAAAGCTTGATCCGTTGTTTCATCCTTAGTGGCGATTCACTGGTAAGAAAACGATATATGGTAAGCAGCCAAATCGTTAGAATAATAAACCAGGCAGCAAGAAAAAAGTAATGAATCGGTGAAGACGTCGCTAAATTTGTCACTTCTTTTTCATTCAGTATTTGATTACTGCCAAGCGTATAGAAAACAAATTCCTTAAACTGTTCAAAAACAAACTCATTCCGCGTCTCATCATCCATGCCTAACTGTTTTGCATATTCATTGATCGTGAGAATATTTGCCTGAGAGCTACGAATATGTCTCGTCACGCTTTCGATAATTTCATTAATTAAGTAACTATCTATCTTCCGGTTTGGATTGCCGATAATTCGCAATTGAACCGACTTGCCTGTGTAAAGGTTCTTTGTGAATCCTTCCGGGAAGGTAAGGTAGGAACTAATCTCATTGTTCTCAATTGCTGTTGCTGCGTCCTTTTCTGACATACTATGTAATTGAATAAAGCTACTTAGCGAAGATGATTCCTCTATCAACCCACTGACTAGTTTTGTTTCCTTCGATTGGTCTAAGTCGACGAGACCAATTTGAATCGGATCATTTTCTTCTGGTAAAACGATTGTAATCACAAGGGCAGCAACTATCCCGATTAATAAAAGCGGGAAAATGAAAAGAAGAGGAAGTGGGAGCCACTTCCTCTTTAGCTGCATAAAATTATTTTTCGTAAATAAGTGAATATGGTTTATACGTTTCATGCAGTGCACTTCCGTTTCTTCAAGAGGTTAACCTAAATACTAATAATTTTTAGAAATTTCCGCTTCCGGCCAACTTAGTAAATAACCATTCCTGGAAGCTTGGTACGACCTCAAGCTCGAAATATTCCATGGTTCCTTGTGCGCCCATCTCTCCAAGATCTTTTACATTATCCTCAGCAGGCATTTCTACCTTATCGATCGTTTTTCCTTCCACATTTGCATGAAGGGCAAACATATCTTGCGAAATATCTGGGCTTTCAATAGAGAAGCTGTTTTCTGAACTCATTTGATCCTTATTATATGTTGCAGAACCATTCCAGTTTAAAGAACCAGAAGTAGCTGATTCCTCAAATGTGAAGATACGTTCAAAATCACGAGTACCATCAGTTAATGTTTCGGTTCCGTCATAAGCAAGGGTAAATTCATCCGCTGTTAAGCTAATCTTATCTGATGCCTTATTATCTTCCCAAGTTAGGTTACCAGCAATATTAACAACACTCTCGTTACCGGATTCAGTCAATCCAAAATCATAATCAAAGAATTGTGTCGTATCTTTAAGTAATTGTCCGCCTTTTACAGAGAATGTAACTAATTCTTCTGCAGAAGGTCCCATTTCAATTGCTAAATCACGTTGTACGATTAAATCGTTTTCTACCCAAATTGTAGAGTTAAATCCATTAGGAATCTGTAAATCTGCTAGGCCATCTTTTGCTTCAGCAATACCTGTTTCAAAGTCTGATAGTAATTGATCAATTTCGGGATCAACTGCTGCAGTTCCACCTAATTGCAGTCCTGCTTGTTTACGGATTAAATCCTTCAATTTATCGTCTTTTTCCATTTTATCAAATACAGCTGTTAAAATCTCTTTAACTTGCTTTTCAGTGAGCTGCATGCTAATTTTCTCGGCATTGATTGATTCTCCATTTACTTCCACTGTTTCATCTTCAGTAGTAAATGCATCTTCTGGTAATTGATCATAAATCATTTTTCCATATTCTTCTTTAAAATATTCTCTATCCTCTTCAGATAGACCACCATTACCTTCGAAAATACTATCTAATTCCAATGTTTCTTCACCAGTAAATGATACTGGGTCTAATTCATAAAGCAGGGGACCTAAATCTGCATCTTTTAATTGAATCACTTCTTCAACAAAAGGTAAGCTAAGCATTAACTTCTCGTTTGTAAATGACAGATTCACGTCATTTACTTCAATTCCACCAATCGATGCTGCGATATCGGTTGAAATTTGCTTGTTTTCCATATCGGTTGCAGCTGTAATTGTAAGATTCGAGTTATTAATAATTTGTGATGGATCAACTCCACCATATGCTGCTTCTGTTGAAGGAACATTATACTCACCCGAAAGGTCTACTTTTGATTCTGTTGCATTTTCTTTAGAATGTTCATACCAATCTAGTTCAGGTTCATATCTTTCTTCTACCTTATCAATCATGAAATCTGTTGATTTTTTTTCTGCTAGAAAATAAGATTCTTTCAGGGATAAATTATTGAGCATGAATGCTGCAACTGCGCCCCCAATTGCTAATACTGCAATAATTGTAATGGCGATAATTCCTTTTGAGACTCCTTTTTTCTTATTACTCCCATCATTCGTTGTTTCGTTCACGAACTATTCCCCTCTCAATTGATCTTATACCAACATGTTTACTGTAAGACTTAAGTTGGTATCCTTATGTTTTATACCATTTAATGGAAGGGTAGTCAAACAAAACTAAATGGTAGTTGCTACAATAATGAGTCTAAAGTAACGGTAATGTCTTTAATTTAAGATTTTAAAGTAAGTATATTTACCTAGTTAAATGGGGATTTGTGTAAAAAATTACGTCCTGTTTTAAGAAAATTTCCTCTTTATTATAATTTATAGGTATTAATCATTATTTTTCTTAATAATTTGACTGGAGGCTTATGTTGGAAAAATAGGCGGAAAATTATTAAAAAACGGATAATAGGATAATGTTGTACTACCGCTGTGGTAATAAACCGCTTCATCGAAAGCAGTCGTTGTTTCGATGAAGCGATGCAATTGGATATCAATCAGTAGCATGTAATTCAAGTATTGTACAGTAAAAGAGCTTTCTACATTGTTGCTTGCTTTACGCCTTGTTCTAGTGCTGTTACCATTTCTCTTTTATCTTCTTCGGTTGATTGATTCCAAATTAGTTCAAACAAGTAGCCGAGACCTGGGAGCATCTTTTCTTCCCCAGCCTGAATTGCATCGACAATCGTTGCCTCTAATTGTGCTTGGTCATTTGTAGAAATATTATGCAGGATCGCTTTACGAATATTTAAGTTCATCATTATCCTCCTCATCTTCGTGCTTTACGGATAGTTTGACCAACCACTACTAAAATATGTATGATAATAGTAGTAAAAATGACAAGGATGGAATATATGATTACATCAATAAAGAATGAACGAGTAAAAGCATGGAAGAAGCTACACAATCGCAAAGAACGAAACAATACAAAAACCTTTCTAATAGAAGGCTTTCATTTATTAGATGAAGCTTGGAAAAGCGACTGGGTAATTCGAGAAATCATTGCAGAAGAAGCCGTGGAGCTGCCGAATTGGTGTCAGGACTATGAAGTTGAACGGGTAAGTGCTCTTGTATTTGAGCAGATTACCCAAACACAAACGCCTCAAGGTGTTGCTGCTGTACTAGAAATGAAAGAGGAGTTTAAACGAAAAGGGAAATATTTGCTCTTAATTGATTCGGTCCAAGATCCAGGAAATCTAGGGACGATGATTCGAACCGCCGATGCTGCTGGAATGGACGGAATAGTCCTTGGTCATGGTACGGTTGATGTTTATAATGATAAAGTCATTCGCTCTACCCAAGGTTCAATTTTCCATCTCCCGATTTATCAGGCAAACCTAATCGATGAAGTTACAGTATTGAAACAAGATGGCTTTAAAATATGGGCAACTGCTTTACAGCATGCAAAAAAATACAATGAAATTGCAATCGACGAAAAAGTAGCGTTAATCTTAGGAAATGAAGGAGCAGGAGTGAAGCAGGAACTCATTGATGCAGCAGATGAAATTGTCACGATTCCGATTTACGGAAAGGCAGAATCATTAAATGTCAGCATCGCTGCAGGGATTTTAATGTACTATCTGAAAAGATAAGTTGCAACAATACCGTAAATTACTTATAATGAACTTAATATTAAAGTAAATAAAAAAGCGTTGAACGAGCAGGATAGCATTTACGAGCGATAAAGGGAGGAAATGTCTTGGACTGAGAGCATTTCCATCGTATTAATTGCTATTGTTTCACTCAGGAGCTGGCACTTGGACCTCATATTACGTGAGTAAAGGTGTTCCGGATGTAAATCCGTTATCAGGTTTAAGTTGGACAAAAAGGGCAGAAGTGCCCCAACTGTCAACAAGGGTGGTACCGCGAAATCAAAGCCTCGTCCCTTTTTTAGGGAGGGGGCTTTTTTTGTAGTTAAGAAAGTATTAATAATTATTTCTTACTACATAAGTGGGGCCTACAAGATGTAGGTCAATTCGGTGTTACGACAAAGGTTTTCGATGGGGCGAGTAACCGCAGTCCCAAAGGTTTTAAGGTGGGGCGAGTAACCGCAGTCCCAGGACGCCCTAGTTTTTAACCGAACTTCCCCTAAGGCTTTCACCGAAAGGCTTGGTTAAACCTTAGTTTTCTAATACTTTTAGGAGGTTAAATGTCGATGAAAGAGCAATTAGAAGCAATTCAGGTCGAGGCATTGGAGAAAATAGCTGGAACTGATGAAATCAAAACACTTCAAGAAGTCCGTGTTGCATATTTAGGTAAAAAAGGCTCCTTAACAGGTGTGCTAAAAGGAATGGGTAAGCTTTCTAAGGAGGAACGCCCCGTTATTGGTGAAATTGCTAATAAAGTGCGTGATGCAATCACTGCTGCGTTAGATGAAAAGAATGAAAAGCTTGAGCAAAAAGCTTTAGAAAAGCAATTAGAGGCTGAGGCAATTGACGTTACATTGCCAGGTAAACCAGTTAACCAAGGTGGACCTCATTTATTAACGAGCATCGTGGAGGAAATTGAGGATTTATTTACCGGTATGGGCTATGAAGTACGAGAGGGTCCTGAGGTTGAAACGGACTATTTTAACTTTGAAGCATTAAACCTACCGAAAGATCATCCAGCACGTGATATGCAGGATACGTTTTACATTACGAATGAATTATTAATGCGTACCCATACATCACCAGTGCAAGCACGAACAATGCAGGAATATCAGGGTGGAAAGTCATTCAAGATGATTTGCCCAGGTAAGGTGTATCGTCGTGATAATGATGATGCAACACATTCCCACCAATTCACACAAATTGAAGGATTATATGTAGACAAAAATGTGCGCATGAGTGATTTAAAAGGAACACTGGATGTATTTGCGAAGAAAATGTTTGGTGAAGATCGTGAAATTCGTCTACGCCCAAGCTTCTTCCCATTCACAGAGCCATCCGTTGAAATGGATATTTCTTGCAAGGTTTGCAAAGGCGCGGGCTGCTCTGTTTGTAAAGGAACAGGCTGGATCGAAATTCTCGGTGGAGGAATGGTTCACCCACGCGTATTAGAAATGGCTGGATATGATCCGAAAGAATATTCAGGTTTTGCATTCGGTATGGGACCAGAACGAATTGCCATGCTTAAATACGGTGTAAACGATATTCGCGCATTCTATACAAATGATAAACGATTCTTAAAGCAATACCATCAGGCATAAGGAGGTAGAAAAGTGTTAGTATCCTATAATTGGTTAAAAAACTATGTAGATTTAGGAGAGATTACTCCCGAACAATTAGCAGAAAAAATTACGAAGTCTGGAATTGAAGTTGATCATGTAACGTATATTGCTGAAAAAAGCACAAATGTAGTGGTTGGATATGTTGCCTCATGTGAGAAGCATCCAGATGCAGATAAATTAAATGTTTGTCAGGTCGACGTGGGTGAAGAAACATTGCAAATCGTTTGTGGTGCACCAAATGTAGCGAAGGGCCAAAAGGTAGCGGTAGCATTGCCAGGCGCAAGTCTTCCGGGGGATATAAAAATTAAAAAAGTGAAGCTTCGCGGTGTTGAATCAAACGGGATGATTTGCTCTCTGAAGGAATTAGGTCTTGATCCAAACTATATTCCTACAGACGTTGCCGATGGAATCTTCGTTTTCCCTGAAGAAACAGTTGTTGGTGAAAGTGTAACGTCATTACTAAATCTAGACGATGCTGTCTTGGAATTCGACTTAACTCCAAATCGAGCAGATGCATTAAGCATGCTTGGCGTTGCTTATGAAGTGGCGGCTATTTTAGATCAGCCAATTACGTTGCCCGATGAAACGTTAAACATTACCAGCAAGGAATCTGCACATGATGTTATTTCAGTTGAAGTAGAAGCAGAGGACTTAAATCCATATTACGGCGCATTTCTAATTAAAGATGTGGAAATTAAAGCATCACCATTATGGATGCGAAATTATTTGATGGCTGCAGGAATCCGTCCCATCAATAATGTAGTTGATATTACAAATTATGTTTTATTAGAATATGGCCAACCGTTGCATGCATTCGATTATGATCGATTTGCATCGGATAAAATTGTTGTTCGATGTGCAGTTGATGGAGAGAAAATCACAACATTGGATGACCAGGAAAGAACACTAGCAGCAGAAACGTTAGTTATTACAAATGGCAAGGAAGCAACCGCAATTGCT
Organism: Oceanobacillus chungangensis; assembly: GCF_003369565.1. Lineage (GTDB taxonomy): Bacteria > Bacillota > Bacilli > Bacillales > Amphibacillaceae > Oceanobacillus > Oceanobacillus chungangensis. Next base: position 124,467 of record NZ_PIOD01000002.1, read on the forward strand.
GGTGTAATGGGTGGTGCGAACTCAGAAGTAGTCGGCGAGACAAAGAATGTCTTACTGGAGGCCGCATACTTTAACGGAGCTTCGATTCGAAAAACAGTGAAAGCGACAGGATTAAGAAGTGAAGCAAGTACAAGATATGAAAAAGGGATTGATCCGAATCGTGTGAGACGTGCAGGAATCCGTGCTTGTAATCTACTACAACAATATGCTAGTGGTACCGTTTTAGCTGATGTTGTTGAATTTGATGCACTTGACCGTTCTGAAAGCATAGTGGAAGTGAATACCAATCGAGTAAATGAACGATTAGGTACTGAAATTGATGCACCAACAATTGCAGCAATTTTAAATCGGCTTGACTTTACATTTGATCAAGCTGGGGATGATTTCACAGTCCATGTACCTACACGTCGAGGAGATATTACAATCTTCGAGGATATGCTCGAAGAAATTGCGCGAATTTATGGTTATGATCATTTGCCGTATACACTTCCAGTAGGTGTTGCACAATCTGGTGGACTGACAGGAAGACAGGCATTAAAACGAATGGTGAAAAACTATTTACAAGGTGTCGGTTTAATGGAAACAATGACCTACTCCTTAACGAATGGTGAGGACATTTCGAAATTAATAAGTCCAGAGGTGAATGAACAAAATCCTCAAGGAGTGTCCTTAGCGATGCCAATGAGTGAGGATCGTAAATATTTACGATTAAGTATTTTGCCTGAATTGCTGCATACTCTAACATATAACCAAGCAAGAAATCAAGCAAATCTTGCATTTTACGAGGTCGGAAACGTGTTCATAAGCGATGAAGAAACATTAACGAAACAGCCAACGGAATTATTGCGTGCTTCAGGTGCAGTAACTGGCAGATGGGTAGAGCATCCATGGCAGCAAGAAGTGAAAGATGTTGATTTCTTCGTTGTCAAAGGAATTGTGGAAGGGCTATTCGACTTCCTGCAGATCCCAGTAACTTTTTCACCTGCGAAGCTAGCAGACATGCATCCAGGCAGAACAGCGACATTAGAAGTAGATGGCAATATAGTTGGATTTATCGGTCAACTTCATCCGACTCTGGAAAAAGCATTGGATTTAAAAGCAACGTATGTATTTGATATAAATCTTGATGTACTGATTAAGAAGTATGATGGAGAACCATCATTTTCTGCGATACCGAAGTATCCATCAATCGAACGGGATATTGCGTTTATTCTTGATGATACTATCCATGCAGGGGATGTGCAGGCGTTAATTAAAGAAGTCGGTGCACCACTTGTGAAGCAAGTAAAAATCTTTGATGTGTACCAAGGTGAAAATGTAGAAGATGGTAAAAAGTCAATTGCCTACAGCTTACTATATCAACACCCAGACAAGACATTGAAGGATGATGAAGTGGAAGCATCCTATCAAGAAGTTGTCGAATCCGTGAACCAACGCTTTAACGCGTATGTTCGCTCGTGAAAACAGGTTCTAAATAATATAGCTTAGCTTTTGGTTTATAGTTCAACGGTATAGAAATGTTGATTTTCGATACGGAAAGTCGTGCATTTTAAGGCAACACTATAGCTAGCTCTTTCTATAAGAATTTCCGATGGATCTTCAGCTGTTACTATTCCCTTATGAGTCAAATGTTCACCGCTCCAATTCGATGGACATTTGAAAGGTAGTTTTGTTATTAAAGCTAAGATTAAGCACAGTCCCAGCGAAGGAAATACACAGAGACTCCTCGAAAATAAAGGGCAATTTATCTGATTGCGATGTAACGCTGTCGAAGCCTTTCTTGTCCTGCGGGAGGCTCACCAGCCGCCCGCGGAAAGCGTAGCGTATTTTCGCAGCGCTATACCAATGAACATATTAAGGAACAGGAGCGCTACCAACTGGTAGCGCTCCTGTTTGCTTTCTATAAATATTTTCTTGCCTTAATTGTATTGGCGAAATGGGTTTTCGCACAAATGTTTAAGGCTTCTTCTCCTTTTTCTCTCATGACTGCCGCAATCGCCCGGTCTACTTTTTGTGATGCCCCTTTAGGCAGCTCGATCCCTATCTGTTCGGAAAGCTTATCCATCTCATTCAAAAAGCTTGTTCTCGCGATAATGGATCCAGTAGCGACAGCAATCGAATAACTTTCCGCTTTTGTCATGAAATAGGTTTTATCCTGTAGACGTTGATTTTCCGTTGCAATATGGCGCGTATATATGTTCGGTTCACAAAATTGGTCTACTAAAATGCCATCTAATGGTGCATTGCCAATTTTCTTCGTTAAATTCGTAATCGCATGATGATGCAGCATTGCTTTCATCTTTCCTTGAGACCAGCCTCGCTTCTGCAGTTTATTATATTTTTCATTGTGTAAAACGAGAAGTGAATAAGGAATCTTAAGCTTAATGATTTCCTTTGAAAGTTTACGGATTATTGGATCAGTCAGGGCCTTTGAATCCTTCACACCTAGTTCCTTTAATAATGGGATATGCTGCTTTTCGACATAGGCAGCAGCAACAGTAATCGGTCCAAAATAATCACCTGTACCTGCTTCATCTGAACCAATATGGTTACTTGTGAATAAAGTGGCAGGAGGTGTATAGCTTGATACTTTTGCTTGTGGCTTCTTTTTTTCTGGTGTAGGATTTCCTTCACCCCATCTTGCAGCCTCTGCTTCGGGTGCATTTCCTTGAAATAGTACCTTACCTGATTTATATGCAGTGATTACCGCCTGTGGTGTTTTTGCGCGGAAAATAGCACCCTGTGGTGTTGTCGTTAATGAATCGGTATAATAATGCTTCATTTTGTTTATGGTTTCTATAGAATAGATATGTACTTGTTGAGCCATTCATCTCTCTCCAATCTTTTGTACTTTGACTATAGCAAATTGTTCTTCATAAGGAAATACTTCTTTTTGAAAGCAGTTCATGTTAATATAGAGTGAAGAATTTTTTCGTGATATGATGTGGGAGACGTACTTTCCCATAGCAAACGGGTAACAGAGTTTTCTAAGAGCAGGAGGATTTTCACTTGACTCAAGATAAAAAAGAACGGATTACAGTAGAAATATATAATAAAAAATATAATATTGTTGGGGAAGAACCAGCTAGTCATGTTAAATTGGTCGCAAGTCTTGTAGATGAAAAGATGAACGAGATTCAAGATGCGAATAGACATCTTGACACTGCAAATTTAGCAGTGCTTACTGCCATCAATACGATGAATGATTATTTGAAACTGAAAGAAGACTATGCTAGTTTATTAAGCTCCATGAAAAGGAAAGAGGATAAATAAGTTATGTTTGATTTACTACTCATTGTCATCCTTATTTTTGGCTTTTTAGTTGGCTTAAAACGAGGATTTATTTTAGAAGTCCTTCATTTAATAGGAACGATTGTCGCGTTTATAGTTGCGGTCCTATATTATGATGATCTAGGTGAAAAGCTCGTATTATGGATTCCATATCCAGAACTGCCGGAAAGTGCGTGGGCAGATTTTTTAGCGGCAATGCCACTTGAGACTGCTTTTTATAACGCAATTGCATTTGCTGTGATCTTCTTTGCAACAAAAGTCATCCTGCAAATTATTGCGTCAATGCTAGATATTGTAGCATCTATACCGATTATCAGCTCTGTGAACAAAATTCTTGGTGCAATCTTAGGTTTTATCGAAATATACGTCATTCTATTTATCATTCTTTATATCCTTGCACTTACACCGATGACGTCTGTGCAGGAATGGATTAATAATTCAAATGTCGCATTATTTATTATTGAACAGACACCGTATTTGTCAGGGAAGATTTTGGAGCTGTGGTCAACGTATATTGAAGATGGAAAGACGCAGTAATAGGGAAATCCATATATTAGAAATTTATCATCAACGAAGCTTGGGCTATTTTTTATGGATAGCTCGAGCTTTTATTTTTTATAGTATATAATCGGGAGTGAAGAGAAAAAAACGGCAATACAGTTGTTATTGCCGTTTTTTGTAGAGTTCTCATAAAAAAATTCAACTAACAATTTGTCCTGTCCTAGCTGTTACTTTCTGTTACTTATGTCTTAAGAAAACCGAAAACCGTTACTCAATATGGGAGATCGGTTGTCACTCTGAAAGCCACTAAGACTCCTCAATTTTCTTCGCGTGATTTAACGTTGTCGAAGCTTTCCTTGTCCTACTATTAGGCTCACAAGCTCCCACGTTGAAAGCGAAGTGTATTCCCGGGACTTCTGGCCCTAGAGGCATTAGTACATTAAAGTAGTTCAGAGTTTATATGAATAAGCAATAAATGGTCCGAACAAAGGTTTCCTCAGAATCCTCGACAACCTAGTATAGCTTGACTTTAAACAGGTTAAATAATAACCTTTAGTAAGTGAAAAGGATTAAAAACATCTATAATATTAAGTAGTATAGATGATAAAAAGAAAGAAAAGCAGGTGGGAAGATGGCAATCAATAAAAAAGATGTCATTCAATTACTGGAGCGTATTGCAATTTACTTGGAACTAAAGGGTGAGAATCCGTTTAAAATATCAGCATATCGAAAGGCAGCAGCTGCCCTGCAAAGTGATGAAAAGTCAATTGCGGAGATAGAAGATTTTACGAAGATTAAAGGGATTGGCAAGGGAACAGGAGCAATCATTCAGGAGTTTATTGAGAATGATGGGCGTTCGGAATTACTGGAGCAATTAATAACTGAAATTCCCGATGGAATAATCCCTTTACTCGATCTACCTGGCTTAGGTGGGAAGAAGCTAGCGAAATTGTATAAAGAATTAGGTGTAATCGATGCTGAGACATTAAAAGCAGCATGTGAAACAGGGCAAGTAGAGAAGCTTGCTGGATTTGGTAAAAAATCTGCAGAAAAAATTCTTGCGGCAATTAATGCTTCAGGAAAACGTCCAGAGCGATTGCCAATTGCGATGATGCTTCCAATCGCAGAAGAGATTGAAGTATACTTAGAAAGCATTAAGGAAATTATTGATTATTCCCGCGCTGGAAGCTTGCGAAGAATGCGGGAAACAATTAAAGATATTGATTTTATTATCGCAACCGATCAACCACTTGTTGTGCGTGATCACTTGCTTGCAATGCCTGGAATAAAGGATATCATCGCAAAAGGCGATACTAAAGTATCGGTAACGATTCATGCTACATATGATATAAATGTTGATTTTCGCCTTGTAAAACGAGAAGAATTTGCCACTACGCTTCATCATTTTACCGGATCGAAAGACCATAATGTGGCGATGAGACAACTTGCCAAATCACGTGGTGAGAAAATCAATGAGTATGGGGTAGAAGTAGAAGCAAATAGTAAGATTCTAACTTTCTCGACTGAAAAGGAATTTTTCCATCATTTCGGTCTAACCTTTATCCCTCCTGAGGTACGTGAAGATACTGGTGAGATTGACGCATTTAAACAGGAGCACCCACTGTTGGAATTAACAGATATTCGCGGTGATTTGCATATGCATACGACATGGAGTGATGGTGCACAGTCACTCGAAGAAATGGTCAATAAGGTACGGGAAAAAGGTTATGAATATATGGCAATCACCGACCATTCACGTTATTTACGTGTTGCAAATGGCTTAGACGAGAAGCGATTACGTGAACAGAGAGAAGAAATCGCAGCATTGAATGCAAAATATAATGATTTTCATATTTTTGCAGGTGTAGAAATGGATATTTTACCAGATGGTACGCTTGATTTCTCCGATGAATTTTTAAAGGAAATGGATTTCGTCATTGGTGCGATTCATTCTAGCTTTAATCAAAGTGAGGAAAACATCATGCATCGTTTAAATCAAGCTTTAGAAAATCCGTATGTGTCGCTCATCGCCCATCCGACTGGGAGATTAATCGGCAGACGTGAAGGATACAAAGTCAATCTAGAACAGCTGATAGCAAAAGCGAAAGAAACGAATACAGCATTAGAAATTAATGCAAATCCGAATCGTTTGGATTTATCTGCAGCATGGGCAAGAAAGGCACAAGAGGCGGGCGTTACACTTGCGATTAATACGGATTCCCATAGTTACGGAATGCTCGAACATATGAAGTATGGTGTTGGAGTTGCTAAAAAAGGATGGATTCATAAAGATTCGATTATGAATACGTGGCCATTAGAGAAATTAATCGCTTATTTCAATCGTAATAAATAAGAGGTTTTTAAAGGGGTTATTGAAGTATGAATGAAAGAATTCTTCGTGTACTTGAATTTAAGAAGATAATTGACCAATTAGTTGGAAATGCAGCAACATCAATTGGGAAGGAAATGGCGGCAGCTTTGAAGCCATCGACTGAATTAGCAGAGGTTGTTACCTTGCAAAGTGAAACGGATGAAGCGGTACAAATCATTCGGTTAAATAAAGTCATTCCATTAGGAGGAATATCCGATATTCGCGGTAGCGTGAAACGAAGTGTTATCGGTGGTGTTCTCTCTACAGAGGAATGCTTAGACGTTGCCAATACTATTTATGGTGGCAGGCAGGTTAAAGGATTCCTGGAAAACTTAGAGGAAGATTTACCAATATTAAAAGAGCTTGCAGAAGGAATTACTTCGCTACGTGAGCTAGAACAACAAATAAAAAGCTGTATCGATGACCATGGTTATATGATGGACAGTGCATCACAGAAATTACGCGGAATTCGTTCCTCGATTCGTTCATATGAAAGTAGAGTCCGTGAAAAATTGGATAGTTACACACGGTCCAATAGTAAAATGCTTTCTGATTCGATTGTGACCATTCGGAATGATCGATACGTTATTCCAGTAAAGCAAGAATATCGAGCAGTAATTGGCGGGATTGTTCATGACCAGTCATCATCAGGGCAAACACTATTTATGGAACCGAAAGCAATTGTTGACTTGAACAACCAGTTACAAGAGGCGACGGTTAAAGAAAAGCAGGAAATTGACCGCATTTTAGCCGAATTAAGTGGTGACATTGCGGCTGAAGAGATGGTTTTACTGGAAAATATCAAGATTCTCGCAACGATTGATTTCATCGCAGCAAGAGCGAAATTAGCGCAACAAATGAAGGCAGCAAAGCCAGCGATGAACGATCAAGGGATAATAAAAATGAAGCAAGCACGCCACCCATTAATACCAAGTGATGTTGTTGTTGCAAATGATGTGGAAATTGGTGAAACGTATACATCGATTGTTATTACAGGACCAAACACTGGTGGTAAAACGGTCACAATCAAAATGGTTGGATTATGTACGTTAATGGCACAATCTGGTTTACAGGTGCCAGCACTTGATGGCTGCGAGCTAGCGGTGTTTAAAGAAGTATTCGCTGATATTGGTGATGAGCAATCAATTGAGCAAAATCTCAGTACTTTTTCATCCCATATGACGAATATAGTTAGCATCATTAAAGAGGTCAATCATGATTCCCTCGTGTTGTTTGATGAACTCGGTTCTGGTACAGATCCTGGTGAAGGTGCTGCACTAGCAATGGCAATTTTAGATGAAGTGATTGCGAGAGATGCACGTGTCATTGCGACAACGCATTATCCAGAATTGAAAGCATATAGTTATAATCGTGAAAATGTAATTAATGCATCGGTTGAATTTGACGTAGAGTCTTTACAGCCAACCTATCGTTTGTTGATTGGAGTTCCAGGTAGAAGTAATGCATTCGAAATTTCGAAACGACTTGGCCTAGAGGAACGAATAATCGATCGGGCAAAAGGGTTGATAGGTGTCGATTCGAAAAGTGTGGAAAATATGATTGCTTCACTAGAAGAATCACAGCTCGGTGCAGAACGTGATTATGAAGCAGCCACTCAAGTTTTACAAGAAAGTGAACAACTTCGTGACGCAATAGCGAGAGAATGGCAGCAGTTTGAACAGCAACGTGAAGCATTGTATAAAAAGGCGGAAGAAAAGGCAGAAAAAGCGATTCAAAATGCACGCGAAGAAGCAGAAATGATTGTTGACGAAATTCGTAAGATGAAAGCAAATGTTTCAATTAAAGAGCATGAGTGGATTGAAGCTAAAAAAATGCTGGAAGATGCGAAACCAAATCTTTCCAAGAAAAAGGAACCGAATCCAGTCACGCAATCGAAGGAGAAAAAGACACTTCAACCTGGAGATAATGTTAAACTATTATCAATGAATCAAAAAGGTGAAATTTTAAAACAAGTGAGTGACAGTGAATATTTAGTACAGGTTGGTATACTAAAAGTGAAAGTGAAGCGTCAGAATCTCCAATTACTTGGAAAGCAAAAGGAAGCAATCGAAAAGCCAGTCGCAACGATTAAAGGTTCTAATTATCATGTGAGCACAGAGCTCGATCTTCGAGGCGAGCGCTATGAAGATGCATTATTTAAGGTAGAAAAGTATATTGATGACGCGATTCTTGCTGGCTACCCTCGTGTTTCGATTATCCATGGTAAGGGGACAGGTGCACTTCGAAAAGGTGTTCAGGATTATGTTAAGCGGCATCCAAGTATAGCTTCGTCAAGACCTGGAGAGAGCGGTGAAGGTGGCAGTGGTGTAACAGTAATTGAATTCCGCTAAACCATCAACAAGTGAGATTTCAAATGTAGGGGGACACGTATGAGTCTTTTTTGGGAAAACGTTATTGTCGTAACGGCAGCAAGGTACAGTGTAGTTGTACTCTGTACCCTCGTATTTTTGGCTGTATTCGAGCTTGTAACATCGTATAAAAATTGGGAAGAAATAAAAAATGGAAATTTTGCAGTTGCGATGGCAACCGGTGGAAAAGTATTTGGAATTGCAACCATCTTTCGTTATTCGATTGAACATAATGATACGATATTGCAAAGCATTGGCTGGGGCGCGCTAGGATTTGTCTTGCTACTATTAGGCTATTTTATTTTTGAATTTCTAACACCAACGATTAAGGTGGATGAGGAGATAGGAAAGGGTAATAAGGCGGTCGGTTTTATTTCGATGATGATTTCTATTGGTTTATCGTTTGTTATTGGTGCAAGTATTGGTGATTAGGAGGCAAAGTAAATGGTATTTGAACGACTAGCTAAAATACTAATCATTGTTGCGATTCTATTTATTGTTGCTGGAATTATTTATTTCATCTAATTGGAAACGTCATGCTGTAGAGGTACCAATCCTCTGTAGCATGATTTTTTTATTCCAATAATATTATAGTTTAATATGTTGAATAAATAGGAGAATGAATTTGGACTTTGGAATGCATTCATATTTTTTCTTAAAAAACCCGGCGATACTTAGATTATAAGTTGTTGGAGATAATCAGTACTAACTGTAAAAAATTATGAGGCTAGGAAATAAGTGTTTTAACAAAAGCTTAATCCGAACAATTTGATAGTTAGAAAGTTAAACCGATCCGGGAATATACTTTGCTTTCCTCGAGCGGCTGCTGAGTCTCCTACGTGCTATCGCATTACGTAGTCTCATCTCTAGGCCTTTCCTCCCGAAGGAGTCTACCGTATATTCCCTACGCTAAATTAGTATATTGTTCGCTTTTATAGTTGAATATTTTAATTTGTCCCAGCCTCAAATTTTTTGTTGGAATATCATCAATAATATGTGTTCTTTGGTCGAAATTAATGTAAATTCGCCGATTAATTATTAGTTAATTTAGAATTTATTAATAATATGATATAATAATCGAACAGCAGCTTTACTTCAAGAAGGGTAACGCCGTTTCCTTATTTAATGACCTGGTGCTTTAACACATCAATGCATTCGTTGCTACTTCATCTTTTAAAGGGAAATATTGTTAAATTGGATAAATGGATAAGGAGGCTAATAATGAATAAATATTATCGGAATATTATTACCATAATCTTTATTGTGATCTTCTTAATATTATTCACTTATTGGGTTAATCTAAATTTTGGTTATGGTCAATTATTTCTAATCATAGCAGGAGGGTATGGTATCTACCTTAACCTTAAAGCCCAATTAAAAGTGCGAAAACAAACGTGAAAATCTAATAAAGATTATCTGTATTGAAAAGATATCTACTTAATGAAATGCTAACTGCAATAATTTTAACAATCAATTTAGAGGGGTGTTACACTTTGATAAAGTTTTTCAAATATAACTGGCAAGTAAGAGATGAATGGTTTGACTTGTGTAACCTACTAACACCTGATGAATTGTTAAAAGTCCGAAGAGGCGGAGTAGGAAATATTTTATATACCTTTTTTCACATTATTGACGTGGAATACAGTTGGATTCGTGGTATTCAAGGTAAAGAAGATGTAGTTTTTCAGTTTGCTGATTATAATTCGCTTGAAAAGGTTAAATCTCTGTCTGATACATTGCGAAATGAAATTGTTGCCGGTCTAAAAACCAAGTTAGCTGAATCCAAAGATACTCTTATAAATGTACCTTGGGATGAAGGGGAATACACTAAGGATGAGATACTCCACCATATTATCGCTCACGAAATTCATCACATTGGTCAACTTTCTGTTTGGGCAAGAGAATTAGAATTAAAGCCTATTTCGGCTAATTTTATCGGTAGAAACTTAAAATCTGTCCATTCTTATTAAACAAACGTGGAGGAATTGTAGTGAACAAACATCAATTCATTATTTCCCAGTATAATCCCAAATATGCTGAGGAAACAGTGGAAATGTGGAGGAAAAGTAAGGAACGGGCAATTGGTCAGAAAGAAATTCATAACTTAGAAAGTCACATTTATTTTTTAAACAACATATTACCAGAACTTTTTCAAATAGATTTAGTGTTTTTAGAAGAAAGAGTAGTTGGAATGATTGCTTATAACGATATAGAAATAAGTCAACTTTATGTTCACACAGATTATCAAGGAATTGGTATAGGTCACACATTATTAAGTAAGGTAAAAGCACAATCAAGCGGAATATTAACGGTGCGCACATTTGAGGTAAATAAACATGCACAACGATTTTATGAGAAAAATGGATTTAAAATAATTGGTAGAGGCCATGAAAATGAAGAAAACTTACCTGATATCCAATATGAATGGAAATTCAAATGATGAGATAATTAAAGTCGAATTTTAGAAATCAGTCAGTGACTTTACTTATTGCTTCTGTTAAATAATCTGATTGATTCGTTTTTTTCATCGAAATTGATAAAAAATATTGCGAAACATTTCTAAATATAGAAATTAATCGATATAATAGTTATAATAAACGAAATAAGGAGGGGATTAGATGGAGCTGGTTAAGAAATGGCATGACCATTATCCGATGGAAATTCCTGTTAACATGCAATATGCAGAAAAACCATTACACGCTTTTCTAGTGGAAAGTGCTGAATGCTACAAAGAAAAGAAAGCGCTTCACTTTATGGGAAAAGAATTAACATATGATGAATTGTATACCCATGCAAAGCAGCTCGCATACTATTTGCAATCGATTGGATTAAAGAAAGGTGATCGTGTTGGAATAATGTTACCTAATTGCCCCCAAGCGGTCGTTAGTTACTTTGGCATAATGATGGCAGGAGGAATCGTTGTTCAAACGAACCCACTCTACACAGAACGGGAATTGGAATTTCAATTAAAGGATTCGGGAACGTCCATCCTCATTTGCCTAGATATCTTAGTGCCAAGGGTAACGAACGTAAAGGGAAAAACGAATTTAAAACATGTGATCGTAACAGGTATTAAGGATTATTTGCCATTTCCTAAAAACCTGATTTATCCATTCATCCAAAAAAGAGAATATAATATGGTTGTAAGAGTAGAGCAAAGTGAAGAGACCCATCTATGGAAAGTAATAGTTGATAACACTCCAGCCGATTATCTGGAAGTCGAAATTGATCCAAAAGAGGATATTGCGTTAATCCAATATACGGGGGGAACGACTGGATTTCCAAAAGGGGTCATGCTAACACATTATAATCTCGTGTCAAATGTTCAAATGTGTGAGGCATGGTTGTATAAAACAAAAGGTAAACAACAAGTAGTGTTAGGCGTTATTCCGTTTTTTCATGTGTACGGTATGACGACGGTGATGAATTTTGCCATTCTGCAAGGATCGAAAATAATTTTAATGCCAAAATTTAATGCAGCAGATGTATTAAAAACGATATCGAAGCAGAAGCCAACGTTATTTCCTGGCGCACCGACGATTTATATTGGTCTATTGAATCATCCAGATATTAATAAATATGATCTGTCCTCAATCGAAGCATGTCTTAGTGGATCTGCGCCATTACCTAGAGAAATTCAAGAACAGTTCGAGAAAATAACAGGTGGAAAATTAGTGGAAGGCTATGGATTAACCGAAACATCCCCAGTTACCCATGCAAATTTTGTATATACAGACAGAGTAAATGGAAGTATTGGTGTTCCATGGCCGAATACTGACGCGAAGATTTTCAAAATGGATAGTAATGATGAGGAAGCAGCTGCAGGTGAGATTGGGGAAATTGCTGTAAAAGGTCCGCAAGTAATGAAGGGCTATTGGAATAATCCAGAAGAAACGGAAAATGTCCTTAAGAATGGATGGCTTTACACAGGAGACCTCGGGTATATGAATGAAGAAGGATATTTCTTTCTTGTTGATCGAAAGAAAGATATGATTATCGCTGGGGGCTATAATATTTATCCACGAGAGATTGAGGAAGTGTTATATGAGCACGGGGCAATTCAGGAAGCTGTAATCGTTGGTATCCCTGATGCATATCGTGGTGAAACGGTAAAAGCGTTTATTGTTTTAAAATCAGGATATACAGTAGATGAGGAAGATCTTAATTCCTATTGCCGTAAGCATTTGGCGGCATATAAAGTACCAAAAATTTATGAGTTTCGTGATGAATTGCCTAAAACAGCAATTGGAAAAATCCTCCGAAGAAAATTAATCGATGAAGCACAAGAGATGAGTACGCCTCAGTAACCACTCTTTTTTTAAGGTTGAAATGGACTAGCTTTGTATTGACATTCTCAGCCAGTATGATTTATGATTAACTTATGAATGAATAGTCATTCATTATCAAATGGCTATCCTTAAGGAGAAAATCATGAAGTCAAATAAACCGAAATACAACCAAATTATCGAGGCTGCTGTTAAAGTCATTGCAGAGAATGGCTACCATAATTCGCAAGTTGCAAAGATTGCCAAGGCTGCAGGAGTAGCTGACGGAACCATTTATTTATATTTTAAAAACAAAGAAGATATTCTTGTAACTGTATTTAAGGAGAAAATGGGGCAATTTATTGAAGAGATTGCTATAGAAACAAGTAAGCAAGAAAATGCGGAAAAGAAGCTGTTCACGCTGGTTGATATGCATATTCGTCAACTAGAAAAGAACCATGACTTAGCTATTGTTACTCAGTTGGAATTAAGGCAATCAAACTATACATTACGTCGCCAAATCAATGCTGTACTAAAACCATATTTAACGATGATTGACACTATTATCAGTGAAGGAATTGAGACGAAGCAATTTCGCGAAGATATTAATGTTCCGTTAATGCGGCAAATGATTTTTGGAACCCTAGATGAAATTGTAACCAATTGGGTAATGAAGGAACATAAGTACAACTTAGTCGACCAAGTTCCACAGATTCATGCACTACTGATTCATGGTCTACGAAGTTAATAATCTTTTATTGTAGATTTATTATGAGAGCGTAAATGTTCATAATGAATAAGTTCAAACTAAGGCAGTCATCTAAAGGCTTGACAAACTCTTAGTTTTCTAATCGTTTCCTGCAGTATAAGAAAAAGGAGGAAAACAATGGCAGTAATCAACTATGAAGTAAAGAATCAAATAGTTCATTTAACAATTCAAAGCCCACCAGCTAATGCATTATCAAGTAATTTAATTCAAGATTTGAACGAGGCACTAGATAAAATTGAGAATGATACTAAAGTAAAGGCAGTTGTTTTAAAAGGGGAAGGGCGATTTTTCTCCGCTGGTGCAGATATAAAGGAATTCACCTCGCTTCAAGCGGCAGATGATTACCAAGCACTATCCGAAAATGGCCAGCAAGTATTTAATCGAATTGATAATTTTCCAATTCCAGTTATTGCGGCGATTCATGGTGCAGCACTAGGAGGCGGCTTAGAGCTAGCGATGGCATGCCATATTCGAATCGTAACAGAAACAGCAAAACTCGGTTTACCAGAGATAACGCTTGGGATTATTCCCGGTTTTGCAGGTACACAGCGTTTACCGCGTTTAGTTGGTGCGACCAAAGCCTATGAATTAATTTTAACTGGCGAGCCAATAAGTGGCAGGGATGCTTATCAATTTGGACTTGCAAATCATGTTGTAGCTGATGAAGATCTACTCGATGTAACCAACGAATTGGCAGCGAAAATTGTTGCAAAAAGTAAGCCGGCGATAAACCACATTATGCAATTGCTTTCTTATGCAAAACATGAATCATTTGAAAGAGGCCTGAAAGAAGAAGCAAGCGCATTTAGCGACGTGTTTGGACGTGAGGACGCCAAAGAAGGAATTCAAGCATTCTTGGAGAAGCGGAAACCGCATTTTCAGGATAAATAAGAGAAACAGAGGGGGAGAATGAATGAAAATCTATGTATTATTAAAAAGAACGTTTGATACGGAAGAGAAGATATCTGTTGTAAATGGGCAAATTGACGAGGATAGTGCAGAATTCATTATTAATCCATATGATGAGTATGCTGTTGAAGAGGCAATTCAGCAGCGTGATGCTCATGGCGGCGAAGTTACAGTTGTAACTATTGGCAATGAGGATTCAGAAAAGCAACTACGGACAGCTTTAGCAATTGGGGCAGATAAAGCTGTTCTAATTAATACGGAAGAAGATTTAGATGATGGTGATCAATTTACGACAGCAAAAATTTTAGAAGCGTTTTTCGATGGGAAGGATGTAGATTTAATTCTAGCTGGCAACGTTGCGATTGATGAAGCGAGTGGGCAGGTCGGTCCACGGATTGCTGATTTATTAGGTATCCCTTATGTTACAACAATTACAAGCTTAAAAATTGATGGTACTGCAGTGAATATTGAAAAGGATGTTGAAGGTGATGTAGAAGTAATTGAAACAACATTGCCTTTACTTGTAACTTGTCAGCAAGGGTTGAATGAACCAAGGTACCCATCACTCCCAGGAATCATGAAGGCGAAGAAAAAGCCGTTAGAGGAGATTTATTTAGATGATCTTGACCTTGGGGAAGATGACATTGAAGCAAAAACGAAGACAATTGATATATTCTTACCGCCTGAGAAAGCGGGAGGCAGAGTACTTGAAGGGGACGTAAAGGATCAAGTGAAGGAATTGGTCAGCTTACTGAAAAATGATGCAAAAGTAATGTAGGTATGTAAAAGGGGAGGAGAGAAGAAGATGAGTGAAAAACTATTAGTTATTGGGGAAACAAAGGATGGTGCATTACGAAATGTATCGTTTGAAGCAATTGCAGCTGCAAAAATACTAAATGAAAATGCGGAGATTATTGGTGTAGTATGTGGCAACGATGACCTTGAAAGTCAAGCACTGGAACTTATTTATTACGGTGCAGACCGTGTCGTAACCGTGAAACACAGTGCTTTGAAAGCGTATACATCAGAAGGATTTGGTCAGGCAATACTTGCAGTAATCAATGATGAATCCCCAGCTGGAATTGTGATGGGGCATACGTCAATTGGTAAAGATCTATCACCCAAGCTTGCAAGTAAGTTAGACACAGGCTTAGTATCTGATGTCACAGAAATCGAAGTAACGGAAAACCATTTGGCCTTCATTCGACCGATTTATTCTGGAAAAGCATTTGAAAAGAAAATCTTTACTAGTGATTTTCCGTTTATTACTATTCGTCCAAATAATATTCCCAGCATGAAACGCGATACAGCAAGAACTGGGAATATTCGTGAGCTAGATATTGAAGTAACGGATATCCGAACGATTGTTACGAATGTTATTCGTAAAGCAACAGAAGGAGTCGACCTGTCAGAGGCAAAGGTTGTGGTTGCTGGCGGACGTGGAGTGAAAAGTGCAGAAGGATTTAAACCGCTATATGAACTTGCAGAAGCACTCGGTGGCGCTGTCGGTGCATCACGTGGCGCATGTGATGCAGATTACTGTGATTATTCCCTGCAAATTGGGCAAACTGGAAAGGTAGTAACCCCAGACTTGTATATTGCTGTTGGAATTTCCGGAGCAATCCAGCATTTAGCAGGCATGTCGAATTCAAAAGTAATCGTCGCAATCAATAAAGACCCAGAAGCAAATATCTTTAACATCGCTGACTACGGCATCGTTGGAGACTTATTTGAAATCATTCCTTTATTAATTGAAGAGATAAATAAAGTGAAGGTAGGATAGCCTCTCATAAGTTACATTTTATTCTTTTGTTATGTACTAAAAGCTATTTGCAATTTAAAGCTGAATTGTCTTTAATGGGTTAGTTAAGAATCTAATTAGTATTTATTCATTTATTCAGTGGGATATGAAGTAAGACAAGGTAATATTAGTTTGTATAATCTGTCAACCAGGTTCTACGTTTATCCATTGCAAAGTGTATTTTGGGAGCGGCATGCCCGTGAGACTTATTTCCCTAAAGTTTACCTCGGTAACTAATCATTCCTTATTAAAAAGAATAATTGAAATTAATTTCAAGGACCTCCGAAAAAAGTGTAAGCAAACTATTAGGAAGTAAAGAATAACGATGGTATACTCTATTTGAGCTATAAATGTAGCATAAAGGAGGTAAAAAAAATGGCAATTGAACATGTTACAGATCAAAACTTTGCTGATCAAACTTCAAAAGGCTTAGTGCTAGCTGATTTCTGGGCACCTTGGTGTGGACCTTGTAAAATGATTGCACCTGTTCTTGAAGAAATTGACGGTGAATTAAACGAAAAAGTTCAGATCGTAAAATTAGATGTAGACGAAAACCAAGAAACTGCTAGTAAATTTGGTGTAATGAGTATTCCAACTTTATTATTGTTTAAAGATGGTAACGTTGTTGACCAAGCAATTGGTTTCCAACCAAAAGAAGCGTTAGTTGATATGATTAACAAACACGCTTAAATTATAATCAATATTATGTCTCATTTTTGTCCCTTGTTATTTGTAACAAGGGACTTTCTAATAATGTGCGTTCAAAAAAACAGGTAAATCTGGCACATCGAATTTCTGACGTGATGCTTTACCGTTCCTCACGCTAAAACAGTCAAGGAACTTCTATTAAACCGCCCAGGTCCTATGGGCAACATAGAAGTCACTACATCCTGTGGAAGCCCGGTACGGGGAGCTTCGCTGCCTTGAACTTCTCGGTCATTTTAATCCTCCTTTTTGAACATTTTTTAATAGATTTAAGGGATGGAAACGATATGAATCAATTAATCAAAGAAAAATTAGCGATATTACCAGCACAGCCTGGTTGTTATTTAATGAAGGACAAGCAAGGCACAATCATTTATGTCGGAAAATCTAAGCTGCTGAAAAATCGCGTCAGGTCATATTTCACAGGTGCACATGACCGCAAAACACAACGATTGGTCCAGGAAATTGTTGACTTCGAATACTTTGTTACATCATCAGAAATGGAAGCATTAATTTTAGAAATGAATTTAATTAAAAAATACGATCCGAAATATAATGTGATGTTAAAGGATGATAAGACCTATCCCTATTTAAAAATCACTTCAGAAAGACATCCTCGGTTATTAATTACACGCAAAGTAAAAAAGGACAAAGGAAAATATTTTGGGCCGTATCCTAACGTTATCGCAGCAAGAGAAACAAAGAAATTACTTGATCGCATGTATCCCCTAAGGAAATGCAATAATCCGCCGGGACGACCGTGCCTTTACTATCATATGCATCAATGCTTAGCATGCAGTGAGCAACAACCGTCTATTCAGGAATATAATGCGATTGTACAGGAGATTTCCTCCTTCCTTCAGGGGGGATTTAGTGAAATAAAAACAAATTTGAAAAATAAAATGCTAGTAGCTAGTGAGCAGTTAAATTTTGAACGAGCAAAAGAATTGCGTGATCAGATTCAGCATATTGAGGCTGTTATGGAACAACAAAAAATGACCTTGAGTGACCGTGTTGATCGCGATATTTTTGGATATAGTGTTGAAAAAGGCTGGATGTGCATCCAAGTATTTTTCGTAAGGCAAGGAAAGTTAATCGAACGAGACGTATCAGTTTTTCCTTTTTTCGATACTGCGGAAGAGACGTTTATTAGTTTTGTTGGACGATTCTATCTCCATCAAAACCACTTGAAACCGAAGCAAATATTCGTACCGATTGGAACGAATGTTTCGATACTCAGTGAATTATTAGAGATCGATGTTCATACCCCATTTAGAGGGCGGAAGAAGGAATTGGTGGGGCTAGCAATTAAAAATGCAGAAATAGCGCTATCCGAGAAATTTTCACTAATCGAGCGAAATGAGGAACGAACGATAGTAGCGGTCGAGAAGCTCGGTGAGAAATTAAATATCGAAACACCACATCGAATTGAAGCATTTGATAATTCAAATATTCAAGGAACAGATCCAGTATCAGCGATGATCGCTTTTGTTGATGGGAAACCGAGTAAGAAGGACTATCGGAAATATAAAATTAAGGATGTAGTAGGTCCGGATGATTATGAAACAATGCGAGAAGTTATTAGGAGAAGATACAAAAGAGTTTTACAAGATGAACTGCCATTACCAGATTTAATCATTGTCGATGGTGGGAAGGGGCAAATGAGCGCCGCTTTAGACGTATTAGAGAATGAATTAGGTCTTGATATTCCATTAGGCGGATTAGCAAAGAATGATAAGCATAAAACAAGTGAATTATTGTACGGAAACCCACCAACTGTCATTCCTTTAGAAAGACAATCACAGGAATTTTATCTTGTCCAACGAATTCAAGATGAGGTACACCGATTTGCGATTACTTTCCATCGCCAATTACGTGGGAAAAATCTAGTGCAGTCAGAATTAGATAAAATTCCAGGTGTTGGTGAAAAACGAAGAAGGCTATTATTAACACATTTTAAATCGATTACGGAAATCAAACAAGCAAATATCGAGGAGATTACGAAGCTGGGGATACCGATAAATATTGCAACAGACATACTAAGCCATTTGAATAAAAGTGAGTGAAGCAAAGCATATGCTTAACATCTAGAAACATAAAAGAGAGAAGTTCTTTAACCAACGAACTTCTCTCTTTATCTATCATTAAGCGGTATAGACAATCTTAAACTCCACTTGATGGATTCTTTTATTAATTTCCTCTACACATTCACATTCAATTCCGTATATTATTTGAATTGCTTCAGCAAGGAACCCAGCCTCCATGCGAAATTCTACTGTAAATGGTGCCTGTAATCTGAGTACAACTGAATCGGACATGAGATGAAAAAGTAACTCCTTCTTTTTTTCTTTCACCAATTCCAGTTTACCCCAGCCTAATTTATCATAAATTGTAATTAGATCCTCAAGATTGCTTATCGTAAATTTCCTTGCAAGATTTCTCCCCATGAAATAGAGAAGTGTCTGTGCTTCAGGTCCAAGTAACTCTGGTAAACTTATATAACGAAGGACGTCATATCCAGCACCTTCAGTATGTAATTGTTCAAGTTGTGATGTGGAAAATTGTTCCATCTTCTTTGACATTGATGTCATCCTTTCGTTCTACCACTTTTGCTAGGTAGTTAAGAAAGTATAAGCTACTTCTTACTACATAAGTGTAACTATGTCTATCACCTAAAGGCTTGGTGACAGCCAAGTTTTCTAATATTATTATCTATATATTTACTTGAATAATCAAGTGTTGATTCTATCCTATTTAATTTAAGTTGAAAATCATTGTTACCGATTATTAAGAAACTGCGAAATAATACCGCTTACTTAATAGAAAAGAAGGAATTGTTCATGTATTCTTCTAATTTTAGATTCGTTATCTTGACGCTTTTTGTAGTTAGAAGTACAATTAAATTGTTACAAATTGTACTATTTTAAAAAAACTGGCAAGTAATTTGTTAAGCGCTTTACTTTTTTTAAGATGTACATATAAATTATTTCTAACATTTGACAAGGGGGGATAACATGGCAGGGCAGCGTGAGTATTTTTACAGAAGACTTCATTCACTACTGGGCGTCGTACCAATTGGTATATTTTTAGTTCAGCATTTAGTGGTGAACCATTTTGCCGTGTATGGTGAAGAAAGCTTTAATACAGCAGCAGGGTTTATGGGGAATCTTCCGTTTGTACTATTACTGGAAATATTCATTATCTACCTACCGATTTTGTATCATGCAATTTTAGGTGTCTATATTGCGTTAACTGCAAACTATTCGCTAAAAAATTATGGTT
The DNA here is from genome assembly GCF_003369565.1 of Oceanobacillus chungangensis. Lineage (GTDB taxonomy): Bacteria > Bacillota > Bacilli > Bacillales > Amphibacillaceae > Oceanobacillus > Oceanobacillus chungangensis. Next base: position 144,730 of record NZ_PIOD01000002.1, read on the forward strand.
ATTTCCGTAACTGGATGTTTGCATTACAGCGAATAACTGGGCTTATAACACTAGTATTTATTGCATGGCATGTGTGGGAAACGAGAGTCCAAATTGGATTGGGTAATGCAGAAGTTGAGTATAGTCTGATGGAAGGTATTCTATCTAGTCCATTTATGTTGTGGTTCTATTTAATCGGCGTAATCTCAACTGTATTCCACTTTGCTAATGGATTATGGAGTTTCTGTGTATCATGGGGTATTACACAATCACAAAAATCTCAGCGTGTATTAACATACGTTACAGTATTTGTATTTCTTGCTGTAAGTTATCTTGGAGTTCGAACAATCATTCAATTTGCATTCGGTGTTTAATAGAAAGAGAGAAAGGAAGCGTTATATATTATGAGTAATCGTAAAGTCGCGATAGTCGGTGGTGGGCTAGCTGGATTAATGGCTACGATAAAAGCAGCCGAGGCCGGGGTTAGTGTAGATCTATTCTCGATAGTACCTGTAAAACGCTCTCACTCCGTTTGTGCTCAAGGCGGAATTAACGGTGCAGTAAATACGAAGGGTGAAGGCGATTCACCATGGCTTCATTTTGATGATACGGTTTATGGTGGGGACTTCTTAGCTAACCAGCCACAAGTAAAAGCAATGTGTGATGCTGCACCTGGAATAATACATATGTTTGACCGGATGGGTGTTATGTTTAACCGTACGCCTGAAGGTTTACTAGATTTTAGACGTTTCGGTGGAACGCAAATGCATCGAACAGCATATGCAGGGGCAACGACAGGACAGCAATTATTATACGCATTAGATGAACAAGTTAGACGTTACGAAGTAGAAGGCCTCGTTACAAAATATGAAGGCTATGAATTTGTAGGAGCGGTCATTGATGAAGCGGGAATTGGCCGTGGGATTGTCGCACAAGACATTAAAACGCATGAAATTAAATCATTCCGCTCGGATGCAACGATTTTCGCTACTGGTGGTCCAGGAATTATTTTTGGTAAATCAACAAACTCAATGATCAATACTGGTTCCGCTGCGAGTATTTTGTATCAGCAAGGTGCGAAATATGCGAATGGAGAATTTATTCAGATACATCCAACCGCTATTCCAGGTGATGATAAATTACGTTTGATGAGTGAATCTGCTCGTGGGGAAGGTGGACGTATCTGGACATACAAGGACGGGGAACCTTGGTACTTCCTTGAAGAGAAGTATCCAGCATACGGTAACCTCGTACCGCGCGATATTGCAACTCGTGAAATATTCGATGTTTGTGTTAATCAGAAACTTGGAATCAATGGGGAAAACATGGTGTATCTTGATTTATCACATAAAGATGCAAAGGAATTGGATATTAAGCTAGGTGGAATCATAGAAATCTATGAGAAATTCGTAGGTGAAGATCCACGTAAAGTGCCGATGAAAATTTTCCCAGCTGTCCATTATTCAATGGGTGGTCTCTGGGTCGATGAAAATCAAATGACAAACATCCCAGGCATCTTTGCTGCAGGTGAATGTGATTATTCACAGCATGGAGGAAATCGCTTAGGGGCAAACTCTCTACTTTCAGCAATTTACGGCGGTCTAGTTGCTGGACCGAAAGCTATCGAGTATATTGATAGACTTGATCAGCATGCAGACGATTTACCTGCTGCATTATTCGAAGCGAGAGAAAGCGAAGAGCAAGAAAAGTTTGCAGCACTTATGAAAATGGATGGTGGAGAAAACGCATACCAGATTCATAAAGAGCTTGGCGAATGGATGACAGATAATGTTACAGTAGTCCGTGATAATGATAAACTGCTAGAAACGGATAAAAAGATTCTCGAACTGCTCGAACGCTGGGAGAACATTAGCATTAATGATACTTCTAGCTGGAGTAATCAGGGTGTTATGTTTACCCGTCAATTGAAGAATATGCTTCATTTGGCACGAGTGATTACAATTGGTGCATATAACCGTAATGAAAGTCGTGGGGCACATTTTAAACCTGCATTCCCAGAGCGAAATGATGAAGATTGGTTAAAGACGACAATTGCGGAATTTGATAAAGGAAACGCTTCACCAGTATTCTCATACGAGGATGTGGATGTATCATTAATCAAGCCTCGTAAGCGCGATTATACGACAACACACTAAGGGGGAGTTTCGTAAAAATGGCTGAACAAAGTACAATTACATTTATTATTACTAGACAAAATGATCCGAACTCTGATCCATATGAAGAAACGTTTAATATACCTTATCGTAAAAACATGAACGTTATTTCAGGATTAATGGAAATTCAGAAAAATCCCGTCAATGCAAATGGAGAGAAGACAACACCAGTAATGTGGGACATGAACTGTTTGGAAGAGGTATGCGGTGCATGTTCAATGGTAATCAATGGGACTGCAAGGCAATCCTGTGCAGCGCTTGTTGATACATTAGAACAACCTATTCGACTAGAGCCGATGTCAACATTCCCAGTTGTACGTGATTTAATTGTTGACCGTGAACGGATGTTTGATGCTTTGAAACAAGTAAAAGCTTGGATTCCTATCGATGGTACACATGATTTAGGGCCAGGACCAAGAATGCCTGAGAAAAAGCGCCAATGGGCATATGAACTATCGAAATGTATGACATGTGGTGTATGTCTTGAGGCCTGTCCGAATGTAAATGATAAATCTAACTTTATTGGACCGGCAGCAATTTCACAAGCTCGTCTATTCAATGCACATCCGACAGGTGAAATGAATGCAAGTGATCGTTTAGAAGGATTAATGGATGAAGGCGGAATCAGTGGTTGTGGAAACTCACAAAACTGTGTGCAAGTTTGCCCGAAAGGTATCCCATTAACAACGTCCATTGCAGCAATGAACCGTGCTACAAATATTCAAGCATTTAAGAATTTCTTTGGCAGTGACAATGCACATTAAAGGACAAAATCGACGTACTTCCTGGCCTTTAGCCATAGGAGATAAAGGAAACATGCCCCTTCATTTTAGGGGTATGCCGACGTTGGTGAATGCCCGATTTTAGTCAGCATCTCCTTAAATAAAGGGAGAAGATGTTGACTTCCACCACAAGGGTATAAGTGTGACTAAGCCTCATGTGTAACCAATCGGAAGGTCTTCTCTATTTTATTTTGTCATGAGTTGAGGAAGTTCCGCTAACGCTTTAGCGCTGGAGCTAGACGTGGCTTCTCTTATCGAGAAAATTAAAACGGAAACTTTTCTATAACAAACAAAACCGACTTCTCTTTAGTAAGTCGGTTTTGTTTGTTATAGAAAGATTGGAATATGTTCGAAAAGCTTCACTAATCACCTCTATTGAAACAGCCTATGCTGGTGAAAGCTTCACTAATCTTAGAGCTTCAATTCCCCCATGCGGAGAAGCTCAACTACGGCTTGAGAGCGCCCCTTGACTCCTAATTTTTGCATCGCATTTGAAATGTGGTTTCGGACAGTCTTCTCAGAAATATACAATTCTTGCGCGATTTCTTTTGTTGTCTTATCTTGTACTAACAATTCGAATACTTCTTTTTCTCGCTTTGTTAATAATTGCTTCGGCTTATACTCGTTGTCCTTCAAATGTTAACCCCTCCTTGCTCTTGTAGAGCTGCAGTTTGAAGGGAAATTATTTAGTCAATATAGCTTATGATATGCAGTGAAATACGTTCATGTTATATATGATAAAAGGCGGAAATTTTTTTAATAAACGAATACTTTTATATATACTATGAAAGTGCTGCTGTTCACTATGTTAGTTGACAAAATAAATGTATATTTTGTATAATTTGTTGAAATTTAGATAAATTGAGGACTAGTAGGTGCAATGTTGATTTTTGCTTCGGACAGTCGCACATCTGGCGGCCTCGAGCTGAGCCTTAGCAAAGAACGCTATGGTTTCAACATTTTCGTTTATTCCGCAGGAGTCCCCACACCTCCGCTACAATCAATGGTGTTTAGAGAGGCAGTAACACTGCATCTTATTAAGAAAATACTAAAAATAACATATGTACAATCCTAGCGGGAGAAATACACGGAGACTGCTCGAAAATATAGCGCGATAGCCCGAGTTGGCTCACCAGATCCCTAAGGTGCTCGTAGTGTATTTCTGAAGAGGCTGATCCGAATGTCTTTAGCACATGAAATTAGTTTATCCATTGCATTAAATATCTACTTCCATTCTTTAGCATCATGAGTGGAGTAAAGATTTTGTGCTACATCTTACAGTATAGCAAAATTAAAAATACACCTGGTTTTTGATAGAATATGATAAACTAGTATGGAAAGTACTTTGTAGGAGGTAGCACTTTTGATAACCGAACCATCCAAAGAGGAAATAAATATAATGGAAAAACGACTACGATATATTTCTGGAATCATTAAACAAAACGGTCGTAAAATTTTAAATAACTATCCAATCACACCTCCACAATTTGTTGCCTTACAATGGTTACTTGAGGAAGGCGATTTAACCATTGGTGAACTGTCAAATAAAATAAGTCTTGCATTTAGTACGACGACAGACTTAGTTGATCGAATGGAAAGAACAGAACTAGTGAAACGAGTTCGCGATGAAAAGGATAGACGAGTCGTTCGCATTCACCTAATGGAAAAGGGCAAGGTCATTATCCATGAAGTGATAGCAAAACGCCAAGCGTATTTAGGAGAAGTTCTTGCAGAATTCTCTGAAGCAGATGTGACGAAATTGAATGAATTATTGAGTTTTCTATATGAACAAATGAAAATAGTAAATGAAAAATAACAGCATAGATGAGGCGATCTTTTGAATCAAGCAATTGGAGTTATCGATTCAGGGGTTGGTGGATTAACGGTAGCACATGAGTTAATGCGCCAATTACCAAAAGAGAAATTAATTTACTTAGGTGATACAGCAAGATGTCCATATGGACCTAGATCAAAAGAGGAAGTACAGCAATTTACTTGGGAAATGGTAGATTTTTTATTAGGAAAAAATATTAAAATGCTAGTAATTGCATGTAATACGGCAACTGCTTTTACATTAAAAGATTTACAGGAAAAGTTAGACATACCTGTAATTGGTGTTATTCAACCAGGAGCAAGAGCAGCAATTAAAGTTACAAACAATACGCATATCGGGGTCATTGGTACAGAAGGAACCATTAAGAGTATGGCGTATAAGGAAGCATTACAAAATATAAATGAAGGAATCAATGTATATCCGCTTGCATGTCCATTATTCGTGCCGCTAGTAGAAAAGGGAATTACAGCTGGCCCAGAAGCACAAGAGATTGTCGCTAAATCCTTGGCATCGCTAAAGCAATATAAACAAATGGATACTCTAATTCTAGGCTGTACGCATTATCCATTACTGAAAGACACAATCCAGCAGGTCATTGGGGAACAGGTAACCATTATTTCTTCCAGTGAGGAAACAGCAAGAGAAGCAAGTACTATATTGGATGTACATCATTTATTAAACAAAGAAGATTGGATGCCCGTACATCAAATCTATACAACTGGTGAACTAGAAATGTTTAATAAAATTGCAAAAAGTATTTTTAATGACCATCAACCAGATGTGTTACAAATAGAAAAGGCTACATTATCAATAAATCAAGGAGCATGATTTTCATGTTCCTTGATTTTTTTAATTGGGTAAGAAAATATAAATTTTCCCTTTCTTAATTTTCTTCCTGGAAAGGCCACATACTGCTCCAGCGCTAAAGTGTTAGCGAGACTTCCCTAATCTCATGACAAGCTGCAAGCTAAAAAAAGACTTGCCGATTGGTGGAACCAGAATTTTAGTCGTACTTATACCCTTGTGGTGAAAGTCAACATCTACTCCCTTTGATTAAGGAAGGCCGACTATAAACAGCTTTGCCAACTTAGGAATACCTCTAAAGTGATGGAGCATGTTTCCTTTATCTACTGCGAAGGGATGTTCGACATGTCGAACCACTCCAAACGGCGCGGCACAGTCTGTACTCAGCACAAGCGGGTACTTGCGCTTTTGTTATTGGATTTAAAAAGAAGTTACATCTTTTACTTTGGTGGTCTATTTTAAAATATAGGCTCGTATATATATTAGTACAAACCATCGTAGGAGGTATGAACATGCAAAAGAAAGTGTTACTTATGACTGGCGCGATTACGCTCTCAGTTCTGTTGACTGGGTGTTTTCAAGGAGAACAATCTCTAGAGGACCTAGACCCTCCACAAAATGCTGAGGAAGTGAATAACTTAGAGAAGCCGACATCAGATGAAGATTCTGAAGCGTCAAATGAAGAAGCTGAAGAGACGGAAGATACAGAAGCAAGCGAAGTAGCAGAAGAAACCGTGCCAAGGCAATTGTTCTTAATCGATGCGAACGGTATGGTTGCATCGCAAACGCTTGAATTGCCAAAGCTTGAATCAAAAGAAGTGGCAACACAGGTAATAGAATATTTAGTTAAAGGTGGACCAGTCACTGAAATGCTGCCGAATGGATTTCAGGCCGTTTTACCAGAAGGAACTGAGGTTATTGGCGTTAACCTTAAGGAAGATGGTACGATGATTGTTGATTTATCTGAGGAATTCAAAGATTATCAAGCGAACGAGGAACTACAAATATTAGAATCTGTAACACATACATTAACCCAATTCGAAAATGTAAACAAAGTTCAGCTATGGATTAATGGACATCCACAAACAGAAATGCCTGTGAATGGAACACCAATTGGTAATGGCTATTCGCGAGCAAATGGAATTAATATTACGGATACAGACACACTTGATTTAGTAAATAGTCAGGCTGTTACGATGTATTATCCAGCAGAACATGGTGAAAATCGCTATTATGTTCCAGTAACCCAGTACGTAGAAAAAGGTGAGGAAGAATTCTTTCACTCCATTATTCAATCTTTATTAGATGGACCAGGATTTCAAGCCGACGTTTTGCACGTATTTAATTCCAAAACTGATTTAGCAAGTGAGCCAGTACTAAGTGATGGCGTGCTAGAGTTAGTGTTTAATGAGGAAATATTAAAAGATAGTGAAGCGGGCATCATTGCAGATGAAGTAATGGAAACATTAGTAAGAACACTAACCGAACAGGAATCAATCGATGCAGTTGATGTTAAAGTAGAGAACAAAGAACAACTCGTTAACGAAAATGGCGAATCTTACGACGAACCAGTCACAAAGCAAACATTCACACCAACAGAACAACTTTGAGGATAGAGGCTAATGGACTAGCCTCTTTTTTGTGTCGGCTGATATTCGGTAAAAATACTTTGTTATCGTCGTGTGAACAGTCAAGTCGTTATTTGCATGTAATGGCTTGTAGAGAGGAAAAGGTTTTTATCCAAAAATTGGATTACTTCTATATTCCTAGCAATGGTAATAGCCCAAAGAATCCCGCAGGAATGGTAAGGCTATCGACTTCTTTTCTGGGGGAAACAGTTCGATCCGGAGGAGGTATCGAGTTTTCCTGGATCGGTAGAACAAGTTATCCACTATATTTATGTTAATCATATGTATGTTCATTTTTCTTTTGAAGAAAATATGATAAGCTAAATGATGAAATATTAGAAAACTAAGGATTAACCAAGCTATTCGGTGGCAGCCTTAGTTGCACTTATGTAGTAAGAAATATGTTATACTTTCTTAACTACCAAGGAGGAATTTTGAATGCGTAATGATCAACGTGAAGTAAACGAACTTAGACCAATAACAATTACACCGAACTACATAACCCATCCTGAAGGCTCTGTTTTAATAACAGTCGGCAATACTAAAGTAATATGCAATGCAAGTATTGAAGATAGAGTTCCACCGTTTATGCGTGGACAAGGTAAAGGATGGATAACAGCTGAATATGCCATGCTACCAAGAGCAACTGCCGATCGGAATATCCGTGAATCATCAAAAGGTAAAGTAAGCGGAAGAACGATGGAAATCCAACGACTAATTGGCAGAGCGTTACGGTCTGTTGTTGACCTGGACAAAATTGGTGAACGGACAGTATGGGTTGATTGTGATGTAATTCAAGCAGATGGTGGTACTAGAACAGCTTCGATTACTGGTGCATTTATTGCTGTAGTCCTTGCTTTTGGACATTTACTAGAAAATAAAAAAATAAGTAAAATGCCTGTTACAGATTTCCTATGTGCGACTTCAGTAGGGATATTACCGGATGAAACAGCAATCCTAGATTTAAACTATGAAGAAGATTTCGCAGCAAATGTTGATATGAATATTGTAATGACAGGGGCCGGTGAATTCGTGGAAATTCAAGGAACAGGTGAAGAAGCAACCTTCTCGATTGTCGAATTGCAAACGATGCTAAAGTTTGCTAGCGAAGGATTGGAACAAATCATTGGCATCCAAAAAGAAGTGCTTGGTGAATTAGCGCAGCGAATTGGTGAAACAAAGAAAAAATAAGGGGTTTCCAACATGAAACAAATATTGATTGCGACAAAAAACAAAGGAAAAATAGCCGAATTCAAACAATTTTTCGCAACGGTTAATGTGGAAGTTGTATCTTTACTTGACCTCGAAGAGCCTGTCCCAGATATAGAAGAAACGGGGCAGACTTTTGAGGAAAATGCCGCATTAAAAGCGGAAGAAATAGCCCAAATGTTTAATATCGCGGTTTTAGCAGACGATTCTGGTTTAATCATTGATGCACTAGATGGCCGGCCAGGCATTTTTTCTGCAAGATATGCCGGAGAACCAACAGATGATAAGGCGAATATTAGAAAAGTTCTTGATGAATTAGCGGAAATACCAGCAGCAGAACGATCTGCTCGATTTGTTTGTGTACTGGCAATTGCGGCGCCGAATAAAGCAACTGTATTTTATAAAGGTTATTGTGAAGGTACAATCACAAACGCGGAAAAAGGGGAAAACGGCTTCGGGTACGATCCAATTTTCATTCCAGAAGGATATACTAAGACAATGGCAGAGCTTTCACCAGACGAGAAAAATAGTATTAGCCACCGAAAAAATGCGATTAGCCAGCTGGAAAAAGGGATACATAGTAAATAAAAGGTAAGATAAGAGGTGGTAATGAATGACGAAAGTATTGATTATGAGTGATAGTCATGGATTAACAGACGAAATTACGATGATAAAAGAACGACACGAAGTCGAATATTTCATTCATTGTGGAGATTCTGAATTAGATGCTGATGCAATAGCATTAAAAGACTTCTATACTGTTAAGGGTAATTGTGACGTCGATCCACGCTATGAAGAGGAATTAATCATAAAGATTGATAATTTAACCTATTATGTTTCACATGGACATCTGCTCGGAGTGAAGACAGATTTAACGGGATTGTCTATCCGTGCAAAGGAAGCAGGGGCAAATGTCATCTGTTTTGGACACACGCATCTTGCGGGAACCTTATTAAAGGACCACCAATTATTTATTAATCCTGGAAGTATCCGCATGCCAAGAAGACGTCAGGAAAAAACCTATGCTGTAATGGAATGGGATAGAACCGATGACATAAAGATTCGGTTTTATGAATTAGATGGCAGTGAGGTTTCTGATTTAGCTAATCAAGTATCGCTATAATTCGACAAGTATTACTTGTTTAATATCAAGAGATGTTGGATAGGTGCACCCATGCAGATAAGTAAGTTTTTATACTTTCTTATCTGCCAAGTGAAATTAATAGTTGATACTGAGAGCGAAGTAGCTTAAGCTGATATCAGCTTTCTGGTCTGTTGCTGGGAAAAATAGCATTATGTCTAGTTTTCGGAAAATATAAACTGTGAACGGAACATCCGAAATGAGCGTCATTTTTAACTCGGAATTACTTAAAAATTAGGTGTTTTTAATGCTCTCTCATTCTAGTTTTAAAAGTTTTTTAGAAAAAGTTTTTAATAACTGTTGACATTATATACCCTATTGCCTATAATGAAACTTGTCCGTTAAAAAAGAATATCTTTTAAACGACTTACATAATGTGAATAAGAGTGTTAGAAAGAGCACCATTTGCGGGTGTAGTTTAGTGGTAAAACCTCAGCCTTCCAAGCTGATGATGAGGGTTCGATTCCCTTCACCCGCTCCAATTAAATGTCCCAGTAGCTCAGCAGGATAGAGCAACAGCCTTCTAAGCTGTGGGTCGCAGGTTCGAATCCTGCCTGGGACGCTACTTGAAGAGAAACCTATCCATATGTTAGGTTTCTCTTTTTCTATTATGTTTACCACCGTAACCTTTAGGGTATGTATAGCTTATATGTAAAATATAAATACTAACTAGTAGGAGGTGAATAAATGCAGAGCGAGCCGAATAATGTGATTCTCTTTCCAAAATGGAAAAAAACATTAGAAGAAGAGAGTTTATACGCATTACAGGAGAAAAGGTATGAAGAAGCCTTACAGAAATTAAATAAATTATTAAGTTATCAAGTGGATAATTATGAAATTCTGATTGCGAAATTGATGTGTTTAATGGAGCTTAGCAGATACGAGGAAGCGCAAGCACTTTGTGAAGAGCTGATCCAACATAAGGATGACAATTATTATCATTACTTACATATGTACTTGACGATTTTATTTCAAACGAATCAATATGAATTATTAATGGAGTATGCTGGAGCAGAGCTTGCTGATAAGCAGCTGCCAGAATTATTCCGTGAACAATTTACACAGCTATATGATATTAGCAAGAAGATGAAAGTAGATATTATGGTTGAAAAATCAATTCTATTACAAGAGGAATTAACAGAAGCAGTTGAAAGTGATAACCACTCAGAACAATGGCGGATCATTGAGAATTTGCGACGAATTCATGCAAGTGCTACCGATACTATTCTTGAATTATTAGTAAATGAGCATATTCATCCCGTAATCAAAACTGCAATCATCAATCTATTAAAGGATAATCATGTCACGAGAAGCGTAGACGTACAGAAATTTAATATCAACTTGAAGATTATCCCAGATGAAACAGAGGATATCATTGAAAATACCTTGTATCAGCAGATTTTATTGTCGCTGAAGGATACCGAATTAAAGAATCCGACATTATATGCGGTAATCAAACAAATATTGCATCATTATTTCTTTGTACTATACCCGATTACACCGCCTAGAAAAGAAATGAGTCAAATAGTAAGAGCTTTAACATTTATTGGTCAGGAATATTTAAACATACATACTGAAACAAAAGATGCGATAGTACAAGAGGACACTGTTTTTCATTATGTTGATGAAATCAAAATGTGTGAAACATTGTACTTAAGTATCATTGAGGAATAGATATCTGTTTTTAGCTCGCCGAATACGGATAACATAGACTGTCACCTAAAAGATTGATGACAGCCAAGTTTTCTAATAGTATATGGTTGAATGCCAAACAAATTATGGTATAATAAAATGGTTGTAAATCTGAGCATTCGCTAACATATATTCAAAAACATAATAAATGAATGGATATAATAGATTTTGGAGGGAAATGTAATGACAGCTAAATGGGAAAAACAAGATGGTAATAAAGGAACTCTAACATTTGAGGTTTCTGCAGAAGAATTTGACAAAGCATTAGATCAAGCATTCAAGAAAGTTGTGAAAACAGTTCAAGTGCCTGGATTCCGTAAGGGGAAAATGCCGCGTGGAATGTTTGAAAAACGTTTTGGAGTAGAATCTCTTTACCAAGATGCAGTGGATATCGTACTTCCTGAAGCATACAAAAATGCTATTGACGAGACAGATATCTTCCCAATCAATCAACCACAAGTTGATATCGATCAAATTGAAAAAGGCAGCACTTTAGTTTTCACTGCTGAAGTAGAAGTGAAACCAGAAGTTACACTAGGCGACTACAAAGGGTTAGAAATTGATGTTCCATCTGTAGAAGTATCTGATGAAGATGTTGAAAAAGAAATTGAACAGCTACGTGAACGTCATGCAGAACTTGTTGTTAAAGAAGAAGGTACTGTAGAAGAAGGCGACACAGTTGTAATGGACTTCGAAGGATTTACTGATGGTGTTGCATTTGACGGTGGAAAAGGAGAAAACCATTCACTAGAAATTGGTTCAGGACAATTCATTCCAGGGTTTGAAGAGCAATTAGTTGGTAAAGCACTTGATGAAGATACTGAAATCAGTGTAACATTCCCAGAAGATTACCATGCAGAAGAACTTGCTGGTAAAGAAGCAACATTTAAAGTGAAAATCCATGAAGTTAAATTCAAAGAACTTCCAGAATTAGACGATGAATTTGCTAAAGACGTTGATGAAGAAGTAGAAACACTTGATGAATTGAAAAAGAAGAAAAGAGAACAACTAGAAGCAGAATTGAAGCAAGACGTTGAAAACCAAAAACGTGAAGATTTAATTGCAAAAGCATCTGACAATGCACAAGTAGATATTCCAGATGCAATGGTTGAAACTGAATTAGAGCAAATGGTAAGAGAATTTGAACAGCGCTTGCAAATGCAAGGTATGACTTTAGAAATGTACACACAATTCTCAGGTCAAGACGAAGCAGCACTTAAAGAACAAATGAAAGAAGATGCTGCAAAACGCGTGAAAACAAATCTTACATTAGAAGCTATAACAAAAGCGGAAGATATCAATGTAACTGACGAAGATGTTAATGAAGAATTAGGGAAAATGGCTGAAATGTACGGAATCGATGCAGAACAGTTAGTTCCTATGTTAGGTGGAAACACAGATACAATTAAGAGCGACTTACAAATGAGAAAAGCGATTGAATTCCTAGTTGATAATAGCAAAGCTAGCAACTAATTGATTCATTCCATATGTAATTGCGACAAAACATAGCGTATAGAAACAAGGTGTGTTTACCGCACCTTGTTTTTATATTATTTAGCAGATTGGAAAATTAACTACCATTCATTTACATAATATTTTCAGCAGATAAACATTATAATAATTAGTTTAAACTAGACTTAATTAATAAAATCAACATATAGTATAAGTAATATGATTTGACTTTCTGCGTATTTTATCGATAATGGAAAGAAGAATGTAAACAAATCAGAATATAAAAGCTATCAATGAAAGCAGAAGCGCTTAAGTTAGCGATGTACGGTAGTTCAATGTTGCCACACAAAGTGACTAATTTGCTTAACATACCTTCGTAGATAAAGGAAACTCAAATCTACAGAATGTTGGCCAGTTAGTCGTTTGGCGCTGGATATGGTTTAAAATACATGGATCCAATGTTTTTCATTTTGTTTTTTATTTTTGTTCTGATATGATGACTATAAAAGTTGGAACCTAGAATTAATAATAGGTTTCGTAGGGGTGGAAATATAATGTTTAAATTTAATGAAGAAAAAGGACAATTGAAATGTTCATTTTGTGGAAAGAGCCAAGATCAAGTTCGTAAACTAGTTGCCGGACCTGGTGTATATATATGTGATGAATGTATAGAACTCTGCACGGAAATTGTGGAAGAAGAACTAGGTACAGAAGAGGAAATGGAATTAAAGGAAATTCCTAAGCCTAAGGAAATTTGTGATATTCTTGATGATTATGTTATTGGTCAAGAACAGGCGAAGAAAAGCTTATCTGTTGCAGTTTATAATCACTATAAACGAATTAATTCACCAAAGACAACAGACGATGTAGAGCTTTCTAAGAGTAATATTGCAATGATCGGACCAACTGGTAGTGGGAAAACCTTGCTAGCACAAACATTAGCTCGAATCATTAATGTTCCATTTGCAATGGCAGATGCAACTTCTTTAACTGAGGCAGGATATGTTGGGGAAGATGTTGAAAATATTCTGTTGAAATTAATACAAGCAGCAGACTATGATGTAGAGAAAGCGGAAAAGGGAATTATTTATATCGATGAAATCGATAAGGTTGCACGTAAATCAGAGAACCCATCCATTACACGTGATGTTTCGGGTGAAGGAGTACAACAAGCACTCTTAAAAATTCTTGAAGGAACGGTAGCGAGTGTGCCTCCTCAAGGTGGACGTAAACATCCACATCAGGAATTCATTCAAATCGATACGACCAACATTTTATTTATTGTTGGTGGAGCATTTGATGGAATCGACCAAGTAATCAAACGTCGTTTAGGTAAGAAAGTAATTGGTTTTGGATCAAATGAGCAAGAAGAACTTGGTATGGACGAATTACTTTCAAAAGTACTTCCTGAAGACTTATTACGCTATGGTCTGATTCCTGAGTTCATTGGGAGAATTCCAATCATCGGCAGTTTAATGCCATTGGATGAAGATGCGTTAATCCAAATTCTTACACAACCTAAAAATGCATTGGTAAAACAATATCAGAAGTTATTTGAAATGGATAATGTCGAACTTGAATTCGAAGATGACTCCCTTTCTGAAATTGCGAAGAAGGCAATTGAGCGGAAGACAGGTGCTCGTGGCCTGCGATCAATTATTGAAGGAATCATGCTCGAAGTAATGTTTGAATTACCATCACGAGATGACATTGAAAAATGTATTATTACAAAAGAAACAGTAACTGAAGAAGATGGCAGTCCTACACTTGTATTTAGAGATGGAACAATTCAAGCTGGAAATGCTAAGCATCCTAAAGAGAGTGCCTAATAAAGCATAATTGCGAACTGTAGTACAAGCGATCTTTTATATAGTTAAAGATTAGAGACTGACTTAGTATTCGAGCTCTTATATTCATAGGAGCTCGGTTCATGTTAGTCTCTTTTCACTGTTTACTTTTACAAAATGGGTAAATACTAACTCATATGAACGAAAATATATGATTTTGAACGATTAAGATTTACAAATATCGAAGTTTTCTATAGACTTTAATCACATAGATTTTAAAGTATAGTTACTCGACTAGCTCTGGCATTACTAAAGATATTTCTCGCAAGGCATTGAGTTTTGTTTTGCCAGTATTTCGTTAGGGGTGTGTTTATACGTCGTGATTATTACGTAATATATTTTTACTATAAAAAATTGGTTCTCCGAGTTAATTGGTGAGAATTTAATTGTACATATGCAGTAAGAAAGATTTACATCCTTCTTATCTGCAAAATAGATAAATGGAGGTTTACATACTATGACGAAAGACAATAATCAAATTCCCCTCCTTCCATTACGCGGATTGCTTGTATTTCCTTCAATGGTATTACATCTAGATGTAGGAAGAGATAAATCAATTGCTGCATTAGAACAAGCGATGATGGGTGATCAAACCATTGTTTTAGCTGCACAGAAAAAAGTGAGCTTAGATGAGCCAGAACCAAACGATATTTATCGTGTGGGAACTGTTGCGATGGTAAAACAGATGCTAAAATTACCAAATGGTACATTACGTGTTCTTGTGGAAGGCTTATATCGTGCGGAAATTATTCAATATACTGATACAGAGGATCTATTTGTAGCTGAAATTGCCCAATTAGAAGATGCACATGGTGATGCGGCAGAGGAAGAAGCGCTAATGCGTTCGCTCCTTGCTCAATTTGAACAATACATAAAAGTGTCAAGAAAAATCACAAAGGAAACAATTGCAACTGTATCTGATATAGAAGAACCGGGAAGACTTGCAGATATCATTGCATCTCACTTATCTTTAAAGATTCCAGATAAACAGGAATTACTCGAAAAGCAAAATGTAAAAGAACGTATGCAGCATCTGTTGCAGCTTCTATCCAACGAAAAAAAGGTATTGGATTTAGAAAAGAAAATTGGGTTACGCGTCCGTACGTCAATGGAAAAAACACAAAAGGAATTTTATTTGCGTGAACAGTTAAAAGCAATTCAGAAAGAGCTTGGAGAAAGAGATGGTAAATCAACTGAAGTCGATCAGCTAAGAGAGCAGATTGAGCAATCCGATATGCCAGAGAATATTATGGAGGTTGCGTTAAAAGAACTAGGGCGATATGAGAAAGTCCCTCAGAGCTCTGCAGAAAGCTCAGTCATTCGTAATTATTTAGACTGGCTGCTCTTATTGCCGTGGACAAACAAGTCACAGGACACAATTAAAATTAATTATGCTGAAAAAGTATTAAATGAGGACCATTATGGGTTGGATAAAGTAAAGGAACGAATACTGGAATACCTTGCAGTTCAAAAACTTACAAACACGATTAAAGGTCCAATACTTTGCCTTGTTGGACCACCTGGTGTAGGGAAAACATCACTCGCGAAATCAATCGCTCGTGCGGTAAATCGTAATTTCGTACGAATATCTCTTGGTGGTGTTCGTGATGAGGCCGAAATTAGAGGACATCGCAGGACCTATATCGGTGCAATGCCTGGTCGTATTATGCAAGGAATGAAAAAGGCAGGCACGATTAATCCAGTATTTTTACTTGATGAAATCGATAAAATGTCGAATGATTTCCGTGGTGATCCATCTTCCGCTATGCTTGAGGTCTTAGATCCGGAACAAAATAGTACATTCAGTGATCATTTTATCGAAGAAACGTATGATCTATCAAATGTATTATTTATTGCAACAGCAAATAATGTGAACAGTATTCCCGGGCCATTACTTGATCGCATGGAATTAATATCGCTTGCAGGGTACACTGAAATCGAAAAAATGCATATTGCAAAAGAGCATCTTCTGCCGAAGCAGCTGAAGGAAAATGGCTTAAAGAAGACCGAACTGCAAGTACGAGATGCGAGTTTACTGAAGTTAATTCGGACGTATACAAGAGAAGCTGGAGTACGGGGATTAGAACGTCAATTAGCAAAACTTTGCAGAAAAACGGCAAAGATCATTATTTCAGACGAGAAGAAGCGTGTAGTTGTAACAGAGAAGAGCTTAGAAGAAATACTTGGCAAACCCGTTTTCCATTATGGTTTAATGGAAAAGGAGGACCAGGTTGGAACAGCAACAGGACTTGCCTACACAAGTGTTGGTGGTGATATTCTATCAATTGAAGTGTCACATTATCCTGGAAAGGGTAAACTTACCTTAACAGGGAAATTAGGCGACGTAATGCAGGAGTCTGCACAAGCCGCGTTTAGTTATATCCGTTCTCGTGCAGAGGAGCTGAACATTGAACCTAATTTTTATGAAAAATACGATATTCATATCCATGTGCCTGAGGGAGCAACACCGAAAGATGGACCTTCTGCTGGAATCACAATGGCAACGGCACTAGTCTCCGCATTAACAGGGAGAGCTGTAAAGAAAGAGGTCGGAATGACAGGAGAAATTACGCTACGCGGCCGTGTTTTACCAATTGGCGGTTTGAAGGAAAAATCTCTAGGTGCACATCGAGCAGGTTTAACAACTTTAATCATTCCTAAGGATAATGAGAAAGACCTCGAAAATATTCCAGAAAGTGTTCGAAACGAAATAACGTATATTCCAGTAAGTCATCTTGATGAAGTGCTGAAACATGCGTTAGTGGGGGAGTAAACATGAAAGTAACAAATGCAGAAATTGTCATTAGTGCAGTAAGTAAAAAACAATATCCCGGTGATCAGTTACCGGAAATCGCCTTAGCTGGTCGTTCGAATGTTGGGAAGTCTTCGTTTATTAATAAATTAATTAATCGTAAGGCACTGGCGCGAACATCATCAAAACCAGGGAAAACACAAACACTGAATTTTTATAAAATCAATGAACGGTTTTATTTTGTAGATGTGCCTGGATATGGTTATGCTAAGGTTTCAAAGTCTGAACGTGAAAAATGGGGAGGGATGATGGAGGAGTATTTTCAATCAAGAGAAACACTCCAAGTTGTACTATTAATTACCGACATCAGACATGAACCAACGAAAGACGATATCCAAATGTACGAATTCCTAAAGTATCATGAACTACCTGTTGTCGTTGTTGCAACGAAACTCGATAAAATCCCTAAGAGCAAACGTGCAAGCTTCATTAAACGCACAAAGGAAACATTAAACGTTGAAGCAGATGACATTGTCTTACCATTCTCATCAGAAACTGGCGAGGGAAAAGAAGAAGCGTGGGGCATTTTGAGCAAGTATATTTAACATTACTGGTTATTCAATTAATAAGCCTAGTACAAAAAACAGTTAGTTGCAAAAGGAAATTTCCTATTGCAGCTAGCTGTTTTTTGGCTGGCAATTTTGAAATAAAAACAATTTTAATACATAATGCGTCTAATTTTTTCAATTTACTTTTTCTTTTGTAATAGATAGAACCCAATAATAATGAGGATTATCGGCCAAAATCGTTCAATAAAATGAATGATGTCGTTAAGCCATGTGAGATTAATTGCAAGCCTGTTCGAGAAAATCAGCAATAAACTAAGCAAAATTAGTAGCACTCCAGGAAATAACCCATTCTTCGTCTTCGAATATTGAATAATAAAGGCAATACCGACAATAAGTACGTAAACGGCCCAATGATCGATCCAGAATGAATAATGTGCTAGTCCATGCAAATGAATACCAACACCAAGGACGATCGTCCCACTGAATAGATTTTGGTAATGCTTAGCTGAATAGCCGTGGATTAATAATGCAAGCCCGATCACAATTAAAAACGTCTGCCACGAATAAAAATCCGTTAATATTGGTATTTTTAATTGTCTCAGTAGAAAAAATATCCCAATCCCAATTAGAATGTACGCGAGTAATGCATTTTGCTTTTTCAAAAAAATCATTCCTTTACTAGTAAATTAATGCTGTTTCAAAATGTACTTATGAATAGTGATGAAAATGGGTTTGCAGGCCAGTCGCTCCGAAAATACACTACGCTTTCCGCTGGGGGGCTGGTGAGCCTTCTTGTACTGTCGCCCTTCGAAGACTCAACTAGGCCTTTCCTCCCGCAGGAATTGAGCGCTTGCTAGCGTTTTTCTGGCCTGTCATATGATAAATTGAATGTATTCCCAAGTGGCAGTCGCACTAGAGTGTTGGAGTGTCCTTAACAAAAATCATCATTGAAAATAATTCACACTTAATATATAAATATAAACTAAAAATAGGAATTAGCTCAAAATAAAATTTACAAATATTTAATTGCAAACAAGCTGAGACTTTTTTACATCTAGACTGCATTTCTTGCTTAACCATTTGTTGTATGATAAAGTACAAACGTATCATATACTATACGTTCTATCTTATCATGTTGTTTCAAATCTTGTTCACATTTTAAGTCATATTTTATCGAATTACATGGTATAATATAAAGGAATTACATTTTACTATAAGATATTAAATAATAATTATTATAAATAAGTTCGAAAGATGTTTTACATTATATGGGGGTAGGAAATTGCATATTCTTAAAGTTGGATTTAACTACAAAACAGCTCCTGTAGAAATTAGGGAGAAGCTTACTTTTCAGGAATCTTCTCTTATGGATGCAATGATTGAATTAAAAAACCAAAAAAGTATTTTGGAGAACGTTATAGTATCAACATGTAATCGTACGGAAGTCTATGCAGTCGTTGATCAACTTCATACCGGAAGATATTATATTAAAAACTTCTTAGCAGAATGGTTTAACCTTGATAAAGAGGAGTTTTCTGCTTATTTGCGAATCACTGAGGATGATGGTGCAATGGAGCATCTTTTCAGGGTATCAACAGGACTCGACTCGATGGTTCTTGGTGAAACCCAAATTCTTGGACAAGTAAGACAAGCATTTTTAACATCTCAACAGGCGAAAGCTACTGGTACCGTTTTCAATGAGCTATTTAAACAAGCAATTACATTTGGCAAACGCGCCCATAGTGAAACGGCTATTGGTGAACAAGCCGTATCGATTAGCTACGCGGCAGTTGAACTAGCGAAGAAGATCTTTGGTGACCTTAAGAACAAACATGTTGCCATTCTTGGTGCAGGGAAAATGGGTGAGCTCTCTGCGAAGAATTTGCATGGATCTGGTGCAACGGATATCACCGTCGTTAATCGAACTTTACAGAAGGCGGAGGAACTAGCCGAGAAATTTGCTGCAAAGGCAGCGTCGTTTGAACAATTACTAGAGATTCTGACTACTACAGATATATTGATTAGTTCAACTGGGTCAGATTCACTCGTACTGAGAAAAGAAATGCTCCTGTCTATCCAGAAGGAAAGAAAAGGAAGACCATTATTCCTTGTTGATATTGCTGTTCCAAGAGATATTGATCCAGCGATCAGCGAAATGGACAATGTTTTCTTGTATGATATTGATGACCTGCAGCATATAGTTGATACTAATTTGGAAGCAAGAAGGACTGCTGCAACACAAATTGAACTAATGGTTGAAGAAGAAATCGTTACATTTAAAGAATGGTTAAAAACATTAGGAGTTGTCCCAGTGATTGCTGCATTGCGCGAGAAAGCACAATCTATTCAGGAAGAAACGATGCGGAGCATTGAACGGAAAATGCCTGATCTTACAACAAGAGAGAGAAAGGTTCTTAACAAACATACGAAAAGTATAATCAATCAATTACTTAAAGAACCAATTACCCAAGCAAAAGAATTAGCAGGAAAAGAGAATGCGGCAGCTTCCTTACAATTATTTGTTGATATATTTGGAATTAAAGATGAAGTAAAATCAAATTTTGAAAAACAGTCAAGTAATAACCAGTCAATATTATCTTTAACATCAGAAAAGAAGATTGCCTTTCCTCAAGTTGAAAACATCCAAACTACTTAAGGAAGGAATAATATATGGTAGAAACTAGAGAGTTTTATGAAATCATACTTATTATCTATGCATTGAGTGTCATCGGTTATTTTATAGATTTTATTCATGACAACCAGAGAGCAAATAAAATCGCTTTCTGGTTGATTGGTATCGTTTGGGCTATACAAAGCCTTTTTTTAATTTATCAATTGTTCATTGCTCACAGCTTTCCAATTACTAGCTTTCTTGATAGCTTATTCTTTTATTCGTGGGTACTGATTACACTATCGTTAATCATCAATCGATTATTCCCTGTTAATTTTATTGTGTTTTTTATTCATGTTTTTAGTTTTTTTATTTTACTGCTTAGCTTTTCAGCAACTGGACCTGTAAATTCTGCGTTTACTGAGAGACCATTTGCTGATGAATTACTAGCGGCACATATCACGCTAGCAATTGTTTCATATGGTTTTTTTACAATTGGGTTTTTATTTTCTTTAATGTACTTAATTCAATATCGTTTCTTAAAAGCGAAGAAAGGTTTAAACTGGATGTGGCGTTTTGGTGATTTGAATCAATTGGACCGATATGCCTTCATTACCGTAACAATTGCTGTACCATTATTGTTGCTTGCAATAATTCTAGGGGTTGTATGGGCCTATATATCAGCATCAACCTTTTATTGGATTGACATGAAAACAATTGGTTCTATACTAGTGTTAGTTGTCTACATTTTTTATCTTGTATTACGGGTTGTGAAAGGATATCAGGGGAAATTTTTATCACTCTATAATACATCTGCTTTCTTCGTATTAATAATTAACTTCTTTTTATTTAGCACATTATCTAATTTTCATTTCTAGGAGGAAATACATTGCGAAAAATAATCGTTGGTTCTAGACAAAGTAATTTGGCTTTAACACAAACTAATTGGGTTATCGACCAATTAAAGCAAGCAGGCGTACAAAATGATTTTGAAGTAAAGAAAATCGTGACAAAAGGGGACAGAATTTTAGATGTTACCCTATCTAAAGTTGGTGGAAAAGGCTTATTTGTTAAGGAAATTGAGCAAGCAATGTACGATAAAACCATCGATTTTGCAGTACATAGTATGAAGGATATGCCATCTGAGCTTCCAGAAGGACTAGTAATTAGCTCTATTCCAGTTCGAGAAGATCACCGGGATGCCTATATTGCGAAAGAGAATCGCTTATTAAAAGACCTTCCTTCAGGCGCAATTATTGGCACAAGTAGTTTGAGACGTGCGGCACAGTTACTTGCAGAGCGTCCAGATATTTCAATTAAATGGATTCGCGGCAATATCGAAACAAGAATCCGTAAGTTGCACGAAGAAGATTATGATGCAATTATTCTTGCAGTATCTGGATTAAAGCGAGTAGGATTAAGTGAGGAACTAATAACGGAATACCTTGAACCTGAATTAGTTGTCCCAGCTGTTGGACAAGGTGCATTGGCAATCGAATGTCGTGAAGATGACATAGAAATCCGAGAAATTTTAGCAAAAATTAATGATGAATGGACAACGAAGACAGTTACAGCAGAAAGAACCTTCCTTCGTTTACTTGAAGGTGGTTGTCAAGTACCAATTGGTGGTTATGCATATTTGGAAAAAGATGAAATTGTCCTAACCGCATTAGTTGGAACACCAGATGGAAAGACAATCTTGAAGGAGGTTGTCCGTGGGACTGATGCTGCAACAATTGGTAAACTAGCTGCAACGAAATTAATTGACCAAGGGGCAAAACAAATTGTAGAAGAAGTGAAAGCCGAGCTTGATCAATAATGGCAATATCCCTTCAAAATAAGAAAATCGTTATCACTAGAGAAGCGGGACAAGCGAAATTATTTTCTGAAAAGATCTTAAAACATGGTGGGATACCAATTGAAATGCCGCTGTTGAAGATTTCTGTTAAGGATCACATTGAAAATGCAAATATACTTCGTAATCTAGCGACATTTGAATGGATTTTCTTTACAAGTGCTAACGGTGTGTCTGCCTTTTTCACATTAGCATCACGCTACGAAGTGGATTTAGAGAAGCTGCATGCGAAAAAGTTTGCAGTTGTTGGGCATAAAACAGAGGATGTGTTAAACACATACGGTTTTACCGCTGATTTTATTCCGACAGTCTATAATGCAGAGACGATGGCAAGTGAATTTTTAGCTGCTGTAGGGACGGTTGATTCTATTCTTTTAGTTCGGGGGAATCGTTCATTGGCTATTCTGCCAACAGCGTTTTCTGAAAATGACGTAATATATGCTGGGATGGAAGTATATGAAACCGTCTTTAATGAGGATATTAAAAAAGCATTGAATCAGCTTTTAACAGAAGATGATTATGATTTTATTACTTTCACTAGTCCATCATGTATCGAAGCATATCATGAAATGGCTAAGGAAAAGGTGCAACAAAAATGCGTTTGTATTGGCACAACGACAGAAAGAAGAGCAATTGAACTTGGTTTTACCGATATTTTGACAGCGGAAGAATTTACAATTGATGGCATGATTGAAGCCATGAGTAATTATCTTAGGACTTAAAAAAGAATTAACTAAGTGTGATACCGAAAGACTTGGTTAAACCTTAGTTTTCTAACCAGAAATGAAAAGGAGTAATAAAAATGGCAAAAGAAATAGCATTTAAACGACATAGACGATTAAGATCCTCCAGTGCAATGCGATCTTTAGTACGGGAAAACCATTTGCGTGTCGATGATTTTATATATCCAATGTTTGTGATTGAAGGGGAGAATGTAAAAAACGAAATCCCTTCTATGCCTGGAGTTTACCAATTATCTTTAGATCTGTTGCTTGATGAAGTTCGTGAGGCTTATGATCTTGGCATTAAAGCAATCATGTTCTTCGGAGTTATTACGGCAAAGGATGAAATCGGCACAGGTGCATTTATTGATGATGGGATTGTCCAATCTGCAACAAGATTAGTCAAGGATACATTCCCTGATATGTTAATTGTCGCTGATACTTGTCTTTGTGAATACACATCACATGGGCATTGTGGTTTGATTCACAATCATGATGTCGCGAATGATGAGTCGTTAGAGTTGTTAGCAAAAACAGCAGTTTCTCAAGCAAAAGCAGGTGCAGATATTATTGCACCATCCAATATGATGGATGGATTTGTCGCTTATATTCGTTCGGCTCTTGATGAAGCAGGATTTACGAATATTCCAATCATGTCCTATGCGGTTAAATATTCTTCTGCATTTTATGGTCCTTTCCGTGATGCAGCTGATAGTGCACCACAATTTGGTAATCGCAAGACGTACCAAATGGACCCTGCAAATCGGTTAGAAGCACTTCGAGAAGCTGAATCTGATATAGAAGAGGGTGCAGATTTTATCATGGTGAAACCTGCTCTATCTTATCTTGATGTAGTCCGTGATGTACGAAATAATTGTAATGTTCCCGTAGTTGCTTATAATGTAAGTGGAGAATACTCTATGGTAAAAGCAGCAGCACAAAATGATTGGATTGATGAACAATCAATTGTAATGGAAATGCTGACATCTATGAAGCGTGCAGGGGCAGATATTATTTTAACTTATTTTGCGAAGGATGTTGCAAAGTGGTTGAAGGAAGAACAATAGGATAAGAGGTGGGTAAGAATGAAACAATTTAATCATTCAATAGATGCTTATAAAGAAGCGATTGATCTAATGCCAGGCGGGGTTAATTCACCAGTACGAGCATTTAAATCAGTCGGCATGTCGCCGATTTTCATGGAATCTGGGAAGGGTTCTAAAATAAAAGATATTGATGGCAACGAATATATTGATTATGTGCTTAGCTGGGGACCACTTATTTTAGGTCATGCAAATGAACATGTCGTTACAAAACTGAAAGAAACTGTCGAAAAAGGGACAAGCTTTGGTGCAGGTACTTTACAGGAAAATAAACTTGCGAAATTAGTAATTGACCGTGTCCCATCAATTGAAATGGTAAGAATGGTTAACTCGGGAACAGAAGCAACAATGAGTGCGATTCGCTTAGCGAGAGGATATACAGGAAGAGATATTATTTTAAAATTCGAAGGAAGCTATCATGGTCATGGTGATTCCTTATTAATTAAAGCAGGTTCTGGAATTGCTACACTAGGTTTACCTGATAGCCCAGGTGTTCCTAAAGCAATTGCCCAAAACACCATTACGGTCCCATATAATGATCCAGAAAGCCTTCGCGTAGCATTTGAAAAATATGGCAAGGAGATTGCTGCCGTCATTGCCGAGCCTGTTTGTGGAAATATGGGTGTCATTCCACCACAAGATAACTTCTTACAGGAAGTACGGAAAATTACCGAAGAACATGGAACATTACTTATTTTTGATGAAGTAATGACAGGCTTCCGTGTTGGTTATTATTCTGCGCAAGGTTACTATGATGTGACACCAGATTTAACTTGTTTAGGAAAAGTCATCGGTGGGGGACTTCCAGTAGGCGCATTCGGTGGGAAACGTGAAATTATGGAAAACATTGCTCCTGCAGGGACAATCTATCAAGCAGGGACATTATCAGGAAATCCGCTAGCAATGACTGCCGGGTATGAAACATTAGCAGCTCTAGATGAAGATGCATATGAAGCAATCAATCAAAAAGTAGATAAATTAGTAGCTGGCTACAAGCAGGCAGCAGCCGATTTTGATATACAACTGCATGTAAATAGAGCAGGCTCAATGGTTGGTGTATTCTTTACAAATGAAAAAGTTATCAATTTTGAAACAGCAAAATCTTCAAACCTTGACTATTTCTCACAATACTATCGTGCAATGATTGAAGAAGGTATTTTCCTACCACCTTCACAGTTTGAAGGCCTATTTCTATCCACTGCACATACCGACGAAGATATCGAAAAAACAATCCAAGCAGTACGATCGGCATTCAGCAAAATTGAAAAATAATCAAAAAATTAGAGAGCTATTCCATATTAGGAATAGCTCTTTTGGTATTAGAAAATATTCAAGATAATATTGGAAGATAGCTGTGTAGTTATAAAACTACGAATAAGTTACGATTGTATCTTAGAATCAATGTAGTCGCTGTAAATTACATATGAGTTTCAAGTACGTTGCAATAATCAACGTAGATAGTTTGTGGGTTTGCCATTCATTTGTTTTTAGATTCTACTCTATTTTCAGCAGAAGAAATACACAAAGACTCCTCGAAAATAAAGAGCAATTTGTCTAATTGCGATGTAACGCTGCCGAAGCCTTCCTTGTCCTGCGGGAAGAAGGCTCACCAGCTCGTCTAAGGTGCGCGTAGTGTATTTCTGGAGCGACGGCCAAGGAAGCAAATATCATCCTAAGCCAGTTTGCAGTTTATATAAAGTACGATAGTCCCCCGTAATGAACCTAACTAATATAAAACCTCAGTTTTCACTTAAAGACTAGGAGAAACCTCAGTTTCTAAGCATATCTCAAAAATATCCTTCATATAGATAATTAAGACATATCGAGCATATTAGCAAGCTGTATGCCGGAAAGGAGGAAATCAGTTGACTACTGATTCATCAGTATTTACTTTTGAATTAAATGAGTCCTTGTTTTTTGAAAAAGGGCAGGAAGTTGCAGAGCTTAGAGGAATCTCTTTAGATCCTGAAATTTCGATTGAAGCCTATTCTGAATATATTTCGATAAAAGGGGTAATTGAACTAAGCGGGGACTATGTTAGGATTGTTTCGGAGGAGGAAGAGCCAGGAGAATCATGGCTAAACTTTGATAATTTACATGTGAAACGATATATAGAAAAAGTGATAAATGTTGATGATGAAATATCAGAATTTACACATCGTTTTCCAATTGAAATTTCCGTGCCAACTTATCGTGTTAATGATTTTAATGATGTGACAGTTAGTATTGAAGCGTTTGATTATGAAATTCCCGAGGAAAGCCAGTTGAAGCTTTATTCCACAATTGCGATCCATGGTATCAATCGCGAGGTCGATCATCCTCAGTTATTTGAAGACGAGGTGGATTCAGACGAGGCTGATGAAGAACGAATAGAGCGAGAATTGGAAGACACGTTTCAATTTGAAATTAAGAAAAGGCAAAATCTTGAAGCAGCAGATAAAGCTGATACGGCTCAATTAGAGCGAGAAACAGAAGATATGTCTCAAATTGAGAACAAAGAAAAACAAGAACCGGAGATGGAAGAGGCAGAGGGAGAGGCTGCAGTTCAATTAGATCGAGAAACGGAAAGCACGACTCAAATTGAGAACAAGGAAAGACAAGAACCGAAGATGGAAGAGGCAGAGGGAGAGGCTGTAGTTCAATTATATCGAGAAACAGAAGGCACGATTCAAATTGAAAACAAGGAAAAACAAGAACTGGAAGCAGGAAATCAGGAACATTCCCCTATTTTATCCGAATCACTAAAAGTAGATGAAGATGATGTTGGGAGAGTGAAAATAAAATCACAATCTTTTGCTGACTTTTTCGGAAAGATGGGTGATGTGGAACAGGAAGATATTGAAGATATAGAAGAAGAAATAGAAGAGGAAATAGATGATACCGATAATGATTGGCATGAAGAGCAAATTGAAGAAGATAATTATGTAGATAGGGAAGTAGAGGATGTAAGTTATCTATCGGATGTTTTTCGTAACTCTGAAGAGAATAAATTTATTAAAATGCGACTTTGTATTGTACAAAAAGAAGACACAATTGAAACTATCGCAGAACGATTCCATGTTAGTGCAATCCAACTAATTAAGCAAAATCAATTGGAAGATGATTTTGATGTGTCAGAAGGTCAATTATTATATATCCCGGCAGAGAAAAAATAACGAACAAAAGCAGAGCATTCAATAAAGTACCTTCAGTCAAACAGCAGACTCAAATTGTAAATTGCAGCTACCCCTTGAAATTCGATCAAGGGGTAGAATCTATTTAAAATTGGTGGTGGAAAAATGGATACGGTCAAGAGGGTTCTGCACGCATATGGTATTTATCCCGAAGAAATTCAAGAAGTAACAGCTCAATTATATCGAGTAAATGATGGTAAGCATACTTATGCATTAAAGAAGAGTTCCTTAACCGTCCAAACAATATCACAATGGGAATATGTTTATAAGCAAGCAAACATATTACACTTAACTGCGATTGTACCGGTTTATTTAACAGTTGATGGAAATTTATTTATGGAATTAAATGAAATCTATTATTATTTATCTCCTTGGATCGATGAGTCGAATCAAGCAATGACCAAGCCATGGCTGGATAATGTACTAATAAATCTTGCTACTATTCACGAAAAAACGAAAAGAACCCAGTCCATCTCAACGGGAAATCTTAAAAAGAGTTTTACGAGCTATCAATCATATTGCGAGCAGGTGAAGAAGGATTTGCTGGACATAGTAATCGAATTTGAAAAAAGCAGATATATGGCACCATTTGAGCTTCAGGTTTGCACACAATATCGTGACCTGGAGTATGCTTTAAATGAATCGAATAAGCGGATTGATCAATTTATTGATTCAGATGATGCCGAATTTCTATGGAATACATCATTATGCCATCGCAGTTTAAATCATTCCCATCTACCTGGCTCTTTTATTATTAATTGGGAACGGGCGAATTATGAGAACGCGGTGAATGATTTGGTCAGCTTTTTTCATTATGAGGCTAGTAACTTTGATGGCCCCACTGAAAAGTTAATCGAATTATTTCCGACGTACAATGACATTTATCGTTTGAGTAAGCCAGAGCATCAATTGCTTAATATATATTTATTAGATCCAACAAATTATACTAATCTTGTTAGTAACTATTTTCAAAAAACAACAAAATATTCGATGATCCATCAGGTTCAATCTCTGCAAAAGGAATATAGAAAACTAATATTTGGTTTGAAATGGTCAGCTTACATTGAAAAAGAGTTTGAAACAATCAGTTTTGAGGACCTTGGTAGTTAAGAAATTATTATGACTTTATCCCTTCATAATTGCAACTAGGGCTGTCACCGAAAGGCTTGGTGACAACCAAGGATTTTGTAAAGTTAAAACCACTCTAAATAAAATGCAATCAGTAAGCAGACTAATAATCCTAGTAAGATTAAATCAAAGGTAGTAACGAAAAATATCGTACGAACTAATTGGAAAATCAAGATTGGTAAAGTAATGCTTTCTAATATAAAAATACACCGTCTTGCCCAAGGTGGAAGTTTGTATCGGTAGTAGCGCCCCATTTCTTATCCTCCCTTCTGAATTGATAAAGATATATGAAGAATTTCCCTTTACAGTTTCCGTAAGATTGTTCAAGTATAGTTCATGCATCATTTCCAGTAATAAGTGAGGCCTCTTTTGGTCTGCAAGCAGCTAAATGGCTGCACAGTTAATTCTTTTACAATATAATATGTATACATAGCCTTGAATTGTGCAATAGCTATTATAATAGTTGACGTTTATTAATTGAAGCTATAAAATGAAAGTAAATTACCTTCAAGTTTATACGTAAATGCGAGGATAGGGAAGAGTACAAGATAAATACCTAAAGAGAGGGAAATGTTTGCTGAGAATTTCCCAGGATAGTTTATTTTGGAAGGTCGCCCTTGATGCAGCATCTTTGAAGTCACAGTAGGAGATGCCGGGAGTCTGCCGTTATTAGCTAATAAGTGTATGAACTATTAATTGGTTTATAAACAAAGGTGGTACCACGGAAGCTAACCCTTTTCGTCCTTTATTTTAAGGATGAAAAGGTTTTTTTTAGTTTACTTTGGCAGTTATGAAAGTATAAAATATTTCTTACTGCATAATTGCAACTAAGGTTATCGCCGAAAAGCTTGGTGAACACCAAGTTTTATAACAGTAAAAGTTTTTCACTGCGAAGGTGCGGCTGAGGCTTTTATCTAAATGCTGGTGACAGTTAAGTTTTCTACTATTAGGAGGTCAAAAAATGAGTGAGCAAGAAAAAACATCACTTCCATCAAAATATAATCCACAGGAAGTTGAAAAAGGTCGTTATCAATTTTGGTTAGAAGGTAAATATTTTGAAGCTACGGGGGAACCAGATAAAGAGCCGTATTCCATTGTTATTCCACCGCCAAATGTGACAGGAAAACTGCATCTAGGCCATGCATGGGATACGACGATGCAGGATACCATTTCCCGGATGAAACGAATGCAAGGGTACGATGTTCTATGGTTACCTGGAATGGATCATGCAGGTATTGCTACACAAGCAAAAGTTGAAGCAAAATTAAAAGAACAAGGCACGAACCGTTATGATTTAGGGCGTGAGAAATTCCTTGATACAGCATGGGAATGGAAGGAAGAATATGCCGATTTCATTCGCTCCCAATGGGAAAAGATGGGATTAGGGCTCGATTACTCACGTGAACGTTTCACACTTGATGAAGGATTATCAGAAGCGGTTAAGGAAGTATTTGTAAAGCTTTATGAAAAAGGGCTTATCTATCGCGGAGAGTACATTATTAACTGGGATCCACAAACTCAAACTGCATTATCTGATATAGAAGTAATCTATGAAGAGGTTCACGGTAAGTTTTACCATATGAACTATCCAATTAAGGATAGTGAAGAAACTATTGAAATCGCAACAACACGTCCAGAAACAATGCTCGGTGATACGGCGGTTGCTGTCCATCCGAAAGATGAGCGTTACCAGCATCTAATCGGTAAAACCGTAATTTTACCAATCGTTGGTCGAGAAATTCCAATTGTTGCCGATGAATACGTTGATATGGAATTAGGTTCAGGAGCTGTTAAAATTACACCAGCACATGATCCAAACGACTTTGAAGTAGGAAATCGTCATAATTTAGAACGAATCCTAGTGATGAATGAAGATGGGTCAATGAATGAAAATGCAGGTAAATATCAAGGACTTGATCGTTTTGAGTGCCGAAAACAAATCGTAAAAGATCTTCAAGAAATGAGTGTCCTTTTTAATATTGAGGAACGAATTCATCAAGTTGGTCATTCTGAACGAAGTGGTGCAGTAGTGGAACCATATTTATCAACGCAATGGTTTGTAAAAATGCAGCCACTTGCAGATGAAGTAATTGAATTACAAAAGAGCGAGAACAAAGTAAACTTTGTTCCCGAGCGTTTTGAAAATACGTATTTAGGCTGGATGGAAAATATCCGCGATTGGTGTATTTCTCGTCAGTTATGGTGGGGGCATCGTATCCCAGCTTGGTATCATAAAGAAACTGGCGAAGTATATGTAGGGAAGGAAGCACCACAGGATATCGAAAACTGGAAGCAGGATGAGGATGTACTAGATACATGGTTCTCATCAGCATTATGGCCATTCTCAACGATGGGTTGGCCTGATACGGACGCAGAAGATTTCAAACGATACTTCCCAACCGATGTACTTGTAACTGGGTATGACATTATCTTCTTCTGGGTTGCTCGGATGATTTTCCAATCGAAGGAATTTACAGGAGAACGACCGTTCAAGGATGTTTTAATTCATGGGTTGATTCGTGATGAACAAGGACGAAAAATGAGTAAATCGCTTGGAAATGGTGTCGATCCAATGGATGTCATTGATAAATATGGTGCAGATTCACTCCGTTACTTCTTACTTACTGGATCAACTCCAGGGCAGGATTTACGTTTCTATTGGGAAAAAGTAGAGTCAACATGGAATTTTGCTAACAAAGTGTGGAATGCTTCCCGTTTCTCTCTAATGAACATGGAAGGATTTACGTATGAGGATATTGATTTAACCGGTGAATTGTCACTTGCAGATAAATGGATTTTGACTAGACTGAATGAAACGATTGAACATGTAACGAAAAATACCGATAAATATGAATTCGGTGAAGCTGGTCGTCATCTATACAACTTTATTTGGGATGAGTTATGTGATTGGTATATCGAAATGGCGAAATTGCCGTTATATGGCGATGATGAAGCGAAGAAGAAAACAACTCGCTCCGTACTCGCACATGTACTGGATCAAACAATGCGTATGTTACATCCATACATGCCATTCATTACGGAAGAAATCTGGCAGCAATTACCACACAATGGGGATTCGATAACAGTAGCAAAATGGCCGGAAGTACGAAGCGAATTCCATGATGATACAGCAGCAAAAGAAATGAAACGTTTAGTTGCAATTATTAAGTCTGTACGTAATATTCGTGCAGAAGTAGATACACCTATGTCTAAACAAATTAGCTTGCTAATTCAGGCACAGGATGATGCAGTAGTGAAAGAACTGGAGCAAGAGCGCGAGTATTTGGAACGCTTCTGTAATCCTAGTGAATTAACAATTGCTACGAAATTAGCTGTACCAGAAAAAGCGATGTCAGCAGTTGTAACAGGTGCAGAGTTATTCCTGCCACTCGAAGGATTAATTGATTTTGACAAAGAAATTGAACGATTGGAAAAAGAATTAGAGAAATGGACAAAAGAAGTGGAACGTGTTCAGAAGAAGCTAGGCAACCAAGGCTTTGTAAGCAAGGCACCACAAGCTGTTGTCGATGAAGAAAAACGAAAAGAACAAGATTATCTTGATAAACAAGCCAAAGTGAAAGCTAGACTTAAGGAATTAAAAGGGTAATACAAGAAGCGGAAATTCATGATGAATTTCCGCTATTTTTTTAGAGGAATTTCCGCTAAAAAGGCACCGTACTGGGACTGCGAATACTCGCCCTAATGAAATACTATGTTGTGATTGGAGATCTCACGTACGTGGCCCAGTCCATAAGGAGACTATAACGACTCTCTAATGTTTGCTCGAAATAACATACTATATGTCACATTATTTATTAAATCATTAGACATCATTCGTCTTACTTCTTATAGCTCCTGTGCTAGAGTTGAATTAATTACTCTAGCAAAGCGGGGGAAAAGCGTGGCTAAGAAAAAAAAGGTAATCATCAAACAAAATGGTAAAGTTATCAATCAGCAAAAACATCAGTCCATCAGGAAATTGGCTGATACTAATTTCTACCAAGGAGAGCAAGCGGCAACCGTCCAAGAATCGGAACAGGATAATGTAGATGAAGAAGTTCAAACGTTTGCGAGTCTAAAGCAACCGAAAATGCAACAAGGAAAGAAAACGGGGCGTTTTCGCTCACTTCGAACACTGCTTATAGCAATCGGTTCTGCAATAATAATTGGTTCGGTTTTAAGTTATGTGATGTTTCAAATTTTTGTAATTGTCGATGGCAATCAAGCGGCAGATCCAGGTCTAGCAACAACACCTATAAATCAACGGGATAATCAGGAGGCTATCCCTACACAAGCACATTCTCTTATATCTTTAAATGCATTTGTTTTACAAGCAGGCGTGTTTTCAAATAAAACGAATGCTGATGAGTGGATGAACATATTTGCGGATGCTGGTCTAGAAGCAATCGTTTGGGAAAAGGATGATCAATACTTTTTATTTTTAGGAGTAGCTGCTACAAAAGAACAGGCCAAAACAATTGCAACCGGACTTACGACTGAATTTGATATATTTGTTAAGGAATGGTCAACAGCTGAAGGGGAGGTTAAACTTACGGATGGAGAATTTCAGTTCGTTCAGCAATTTACAGAGGATTTTCAGACAGCACTGTCAGTTCTAAGTGATCCGCTAGCAACTTTACCGGAAAACATATTTACAGAACCTAGTGAACAAACTGTTGCTGATTCTGAGATACTAGGATCAATAACTTCAGAAATCTCTAAAATAAATGAGTTAACATCAACAGAAGCCAACTTAAGTTTACTACGACTTATGAACCAGTACGATCAGTTATTAAGCCAATAACAACATCTAAATAAATCGCTGCTTTCATCTTTTGCTTGTTGCCTTATTAAATTTTACCGTTTTTCTATTTTGGGTAATGATTCATCATTGATAATTGACTTTTCTCTTAGCACATAAATGATTTTTCAACCTGATTCACTACTTTATTATGTGGATTTAGCAGTTTGTGTTCCTGCTCTTCTCTAAGTAATATGATTGTATCTTATGAAAGGAGGAGAAAATAGTGTCGCTATCAATGATTACAATTAAAGATGTTCCCAAGGAGGAACGACCGCGGGAAAGATTGTTAAGTTTAGGTTCGGAACATCTTTCAAACCAAGAGATTCTAGCAATATTAATTGGTAGTGGAACGAGAGAAGAGCCTGTTATGGCACTCTCAAATCGTATTTTAATGCATTTTGAAGGTCTAAAATTGTTGAAGGAAGCAACGATTGAAGAGTTGATTGCGATTAAAGGGATAGGTGAAGCTAAGGGGGTATTGATTTTAGCTGCAATAGAACTTGGAAAGAGAATGAATCAGTACAAGCCAAATGAGAAGTATATTATCCGTTCTCCGGACGATGGCGCGAGTTATGTCATGGAGGAAATGCGCCACTTGAAGCAGGAGCATTTTGTTGTCCTCTTCCTCAACACTAAAAACCAGATTGTTCATCGTCAAACAATTTTTATCGGTAGTCTGAATGCATCGATTGTACACCCTAGAGAAGTGTACCGCGAGGCAGTAAAACGATCAGCAGCATCGATTATTGTTGCCCATAACCATCGTGCGACATGTTCGTAACTGAAAAGGTTACGCACGCTTCCTTATATAAGGGAAGTGTGAACGCTTAACTCGATAGGTAGAATGATAGAATAATATCTTGGTTGTTAAGTACGCATAAGCAATTTTTTACTGTCAAAGTGCAGCTAGCACATCAGCTAAATACTTAGTGACAACCTAGCATTCTAAAAATGCCTACTCTAATCCTCCGACATGCTGGATTTGATGTGTATAAGAACCTGGTATGAAGCTCGGTGAAGTCGGCTGAACGTTGTCGTAGTGCTATGTAGTAACCGAAAGCCAATCTGAAGTGGTTGGTGCAGCGGATAGGCCGGGAGTCGAAAAAAACTTAATATGGTGAGAATGTGCAAAAATCACTGACGAACTAGCGAAGGAAATGTCTGAAAGTGGGACCATTTAGAAATGAATGGACTTGATTAATAATCAAGTGTGTTCCGTGGACGAGTAAACGATGGTTATGAAAGCTCCACGCACCGGTAAAGCGGTGGAGAGGACACCAGGCAAGAGCTAGCACCTAAATTAAGAACTGATAGAGTTAAGTGAACGTGGAAAGCTGCCAACATGGAGAGTACACACTCGGACGAAGTGTTAGAAAGGAAATGTTTTATCAATAACTTTCTTTTATGGCAGTGAGAGTAGAGGCAGGAGCAAGGACGTTTCTGTAATGGAAACCGAGTTATAGCCTCAAGTCGTTTTGTCCAATTTCGTTCAGCTCAATCATCTAGAATTAACTTTACGTTATATAATAAGAATGAAATAGACCTCGATATGAAAAGCAAGAACATCTTCAAAAAAATCCCCAACATAACAATGATTGAGTATAACGAAAGATGACAAACGATGGAGTGCCGTGTGCGATGAAAGTTGCATGCACGGTACGGAGCAGGGGAAAAGGCGGTGATTATCTCAAAGCCTTACCTATTGCTATCAAGCGGGGATCCCTCCCCATCACAAGAAGATATCCATGTCACAAGAAGACTGGTTGAATCAGGGAAAATAATTGGCATTGATTTATTAGACCACTTGATTATAGGGGATCAAAAATTTGTGTCATTAAAAGAAAAAGGATACTTGTAATACTAATACTATCAATTTTGGTTATAATTTCGTATAATTAAATATGGATTCGTAATGTAGCGCCATTTTCGTAATTTCTTATAGAAAAAGTGGCGCTTATTCAGCTTGATAGGAACAAGCTGGCGATATACAATGATAACGGTAAGTGCCATAATTAATGTTTATATGCACGAGTAAAAATTAATCTGTATCGCAGAGCTACATATAAGATTTGAATTGTGATTTGGAGAGGGAGATTGTTTTGACTAGATTTAGTTTGTCACAAGATATCGGTATCGACCTGGGGACAGCGAATACCCTTGTATATGTTAATGGAAAAGGGATCGTCGTAAGAGAGCCTTCAGTCGTCGCAAAAAATGCACAAACAGGGGAAATCGAAGCAGTTGGAAGTGCAGCAAGAAATATGATTGGAAGAACACCAGGGAATATTCAAGTAATAAGACCGATGAAGGACGGTGTCATTGCAGACTATGATACAACGGCATCGATGATGAAATATTACATCAAGAAAGCAATGCGGAAACGATCTTCTTTTGCTAGGAAACCAAGTGTCATTATTTGTGTTCCTTCTGGTATTACAATGGTAGAAGAACGTGCAGTTATTGATGCAGCAAAGCAAGCAGGTGCAAAGGAAGCCTTCCCAATTGCTGAGCCTTTTGCTGCTGCAATTGGGGCGGGTTTACCGGTATGGGAGCCGACTGGAAGTATGATAGTTGATATCGGTGGTGGTACGACGGAGGTTGCTGTTATTTCTTTAGGCGGAATTGTTACCAGCCAGTCGATCCGAATTGCCGGGGATGATATGGATGAAGCAATCATTCAATATGTTCGCAAAAACTATAGCCTCATGATTGGGGAAAGATCTGCAGAATCACTTAAAATGGATATCGGCAGTGCAGGTGAGGTTACAGAGGATGTTGAAATGGAAGTCCGTGGTCGTGACTTATTAACTGGTTTGCCGAAAACAGTTACCGTAACTGCATCTGAGATTGCTTCTTCCATCAATGATGCAGTAAGTGCAATCGTAGAAGGTGTGAAAAGCACATTAGAAAAAACTCCACCAGAACTTGCAGCAGATATTATGGATCGTGGAATTGTGTTATCTGGCGGTGGTGCATTATTAAAAAATTTAGACAAAGTTATCAGTGATGAGACGAGGATACCTGTATTTGTTACAGAGGAACCGTTAGACAGTGTCGCGACTGGAACAGGTAAATCATTAGAGTTTATTCAACAGTTCCGTTCCAATCCAAACATTTCTTCTCATCCTTCCATAATTTAAGAGGGTGTTGTTATGCCGTTTTTACGAAACAAAAAATTATTTGTATTTTTAATAGGATTTATTATCCTCGTTATCCTAATTGGATACTCGTTAAATAATCGAGATAATCCAAATACAGCTGAGAAATTTTTAAACGATGTTGTTGGATGGGGACAGAATGTCATTCATACCCCAGTCAATTTTGTAACAGATATTGTTGCAAATATTAAAGATTTCAAAAGTACGTATGAAGAAAATCAGGTATTAAGAGAACAAATTGCACAGCATAAGGGGCTAGTGTATCAAGTGCAGGAGCTTAAAAAAGAAAATGAGCAGCTCCGTAACAATTTAAATATTACAGAAACTATTCGCGACTATAATCCAATTCAAGCCACGGTTATTGCACGTTCTCCTGAGCAATGGCTCAATGAAGTTACAATTAATAAAGGTGAGCAGCATGGGATTAAACAGAATATGGTAGTAATCACTGCTGAAGGCATGGTTGGGAAAGTTAAAACAGCCAATGGATTTACATCAAAAGTGCAATTATTGTCTGGGTTTGATGAGTATAACCGGATATCCGCGATGATTTCGCGTGAAGAAGGTGGCAATATATACGGAATGATTGAAGGATTTGATAAGGAAACGAACTCGCTTTTATTCAGGATTATTGAGGAATCTGATACAGATATAGAAGAAGGCGAATTAGTCGTTTCATCTGGTATGGGTGGCGTATTCCCAGCAGGGCTTCAAATTGGAACGGTTAAGGATGTCGTCTCCGATCAATATGGCTTAACTCGTACAGCACTAGTGGAACCGGCAGCAGAAATGTATGAAGTTAATCAAGTGATAGTGCTTGACAGAAGTATTGAGGGAGTAGAAGAAAGTGAAACTGAGGGGGATGAGTAATGAAACGATTATATATCCCGCTCCTTCTATTTCTCCTGCTAATACTTGAAGGAGTTGCAATCGACTTTTTGCCATCAACCGTTGTGATGGGCAATCAATTATTTACTCCACATTGGGTAGCAGGTTTTTTAGTGCTTGTGGCGGTATTGTATGATAAAGATGATACATATTTTGCGGTAGTATATGCACTTATTTTTGGTTTGCTTTTAGATGCTGTATATGCTGGGGTTTTAGGGGTATATATGTTCTCCTATACAGTTTCAATTTATATTATCCAAAACTTAAAGAAAATGCTACACGGTAATTTCTTTGTCGTGGTATTATTAGGTGTAGTGGGTATTATCATAGCAGATATTATGATTTATATTATCTATTTAATCATTGGGATGACTGATATGTTTTGGCAAGATTATTTATTTAATCGTTTGCTACCGACGGTATTACTTAATCTTTTATTTATGATTATTATCTATCCCCTGTTTGCGAAAAGAGTACAACGATGGGGAAATGAACAATTGGATTGAAGAAATTCATTCAGATTGTTGCAGTTAATTATTGACTTTAACTAATGCTGTAAATGCGTTAAGGATGTAATGAGGTGACTTTATTTTGCTTGATAAGAAACAATTGGTAACGATTAAGGGGACACGTGAAGGGCTAATACTTTTTATTGATGAAGCTTGTTCATTTAATGAAGCAATTACGGAACTTCATGACAAAATAAATTCTAGCAAGCCTAAGCCTGATGAACCGATTGTTTCGGTAACTGTCAAATTAGGAAATCGTTATTTGAAAACTGAACAAGAAGAACGACTAAGAGAAATTATTAGTACCGAAAATCGTTTTGAAATATACGCTATCGAGTCTGATGTTGTCCTTAAAGATGATGCATTGCGCTGGAAAGAAAATAGCGAGGTAAAAATCGTAAATCAAATTATTCGATCTGGACAAGTATTGAATATTACTGGGGATCTATTATTAATTGGTGATGTGAATCCAGGTGGCAAAGTAATTGCAACTGGTAATGTGTATATTATGGGTAATTTGTATGGGATAGCCCATGCTGGTGTGAATGGTGACCATAATACATTTATTATTGCATCCTATATGAAGCCCACTCAACTTCGGATAGCAAATTATATTAGTCGTGCTCCAGATTATGAATCTGAAGGTGTGTATATGGAATGTGGTCTAATTGATGAAGAACAAGATAAAATCATTATTGATCGACTACAAGTACTCGCACGAAAGCGCCTAGAACTAAATGGATTCGAAAGGAGAATACAAAATGGGTGAAGCAATCGTAATTACTTCTGGTAAAGGTGGAGTTGGTAAAACAACGACGTCAGCCAATATTGGTACTGCACTTGCATTAATGGAGAAAAAAGTATGTTTAATAGATACAGATATTGGGCTCAGAAATTTAGATGTCATAATGGGGCTTGAAAATCGAATCATTTACGATATTGTTGACGTAATTGAAGGACGTTGTAAATTAAAACAAGCACTCATTCGCGATAAACGTTTTGAATTCCTTTCTCTACTTCCAGCAGCACAAACAAGTGATAAGACGGCGGTAACTTCAGAGGGTATGAAAGAAATAATTACGGAATTAAAACAGGAATATGATTATATTATTATAGATTGTCCTGCCGGAATTGAACAAGGATACCAAAATGCTGTTGCTGGAGCGGATCGAGCAATTGTTGTTACTACTCCGGAAAAAGCTAGTGTAAGAGATGCAGATAGAATTATTGGTTTACTAGAAAAGGAAGAAATGATGGAATCACCGCGTTTAGTAATTAATCGAATTCGCAATCATATGATGAAAAGTGGTGATATGATTGATGTTGATGATATCGTACAACTTCTTTCCATTGATCTTATCGGTATCGTCATTGATGATGAAGAAGTCATTAAAGCTTCGAATAAAGGCGAGCCGGTAGCTTTAACACCGAATTCAAAAGCATCGATCGCTTACCGAAATATTGCAAGAAGAATATTAGGAGAATCCGTTCCATTACAATCACTCGAGGATGAAAAAGGAATGTTTCAACGAGTGAAAGAGTTTTTCAGAATGGGATCATAAACTCTTGGAAGATGTAATGTTACAGGGCATTACATCTTTTTTAGTTTGTTTTGCAATGGCTGTAATTAAAATATAATACGAGATTTTTGGAGTGAGAATTGCTCGTTGGCTTACGACTGCCCGGAATGAAAGTCAACTATACTATTGTGATGTCATCATTATTAAATCACTTGAAAATCTAACATGCATTTCAAAAACAATATTTATTCATATGTTTTTTTCTCTAACATATACTTGTACAAATGTATATGAAGGATGAGATATATGACTAAAGGGGTTAATAAGGTTCGTAAATCAATCGAACAACGCAAAAAGCTTCGAGGTGTTATTCCTAAGGATAATGTAGAGAGACAAATTTTTCCTAGTCTTCCTGAAGAGGAAGAAAAACATGGCTATTACCCTGTTTTTTCAGATACGAGCAGTAGCAAGGGAGGAATAAGCGAGAAACCGGTATCTTCTGGTATTATTTTAAGGGCACTTCTATCGACGATGCTTTTCTTTGGGATTGCATTATTATGGCAGCTAGATTCATCAAGCCTACAAGGACCAAAATTATGGACAAGCAGTGTATTAGAGGAAGAATTTCCATTTGCAAAAGTAAATGTATGGTACAGAGATACTTTCGGAGCACCATTAGCCTTTTCTCCTGAGAAGGTGGACAATCAAAGTCAAGAAATATTAGCACTTCCAGTAAGTGGGGATATTACTGAACCTTTCAGTGGAGAGGGAATACGAATTGAACCTGGTGAAGCTGCGAATGTTTCTGTATTACATGAAGGTATTGTAATTTTTGCAGGAAATGATCGTGATACGAATAAAACCGTTGTCGTTCAACATGCAGATGATAGTATTTCTAGTTACGGCTTTTTAAGTGAAATCGATGTTCATTTATACCAATATGTAGGAAACAACCAAAGAGTCGGGCAATTTACACCAACAGAGGAAAGTGAGACAGTGTATTTTTCAATCGAGAAGGATAATCAATATCTTGATCCGGTTCAGGTGATCCAAGTTGATGACCTTCGTTAATAACCTTCCTATGGTGAAGTTTCATCCGATTCTATATGTATTCATAGCGATTTCTATTCTTACTGGTACATTTACTGAGCTGGCAATTATTCTTTCAATCGTTTTATTTCATGAGCTTGGGCACTTTATCATGGCAAATAGCTTAGGCTGGCGGGTTAGAAGAATTATGCTGTGGGTATTTGGTGGGGTAATGGACACGGATGAGCATGGGACTAAGCCGATTAAGGAGGAAATGCTTGTTACGCTTGCTGGTCCATGCCAGCATTTTATTGTATACTTCTTAATTTTCAGCTTATCACCATTTGATCTAGTTCCTGCTTCATTATTGGAATTAGCCTTTTATTATAATTCTGCAATTCTTTTATTTAATTTATTGCCAATTTATCCACTTGATGGTGGCAAGCTCTTATTTTTGTTGTTATCTGCGATCATGCCATACAAGCAAGCACACCAATCGATCATTCTAGTTTCAATGGGAATGGCGATTGCAATAATTTTCCTTCAGCTTTTTCTTTTCCCATTTACGCTTAGTGCTTTATTTATAATGGTTTTTATTTTTCTGGAAAATCGAACGGAATGGAAGCAGCGCTTTTATACTTTTATCCGATTTTTATTGAATCGTTATGAAGGAACAACCTCGGTTCAAACGATTCAGCCTATTAAAGTGTCTGCGAATAGTACATTTATGGATGTGTTTGCTTTTTTTAAACGAGAAAAGAAACATCCAATTTATATTATTTATCCAGATGAACAGAGGATTGTAATTGACGAGAATGAGTGTTTAAAAAGCTATTTTCATGATAACCAGCATACTCAAACGATAGGTGAAACGTTTCGTTATCAAGAATAGAATAATTACAATGAATGCTTGACAAGTATATACAAAACATGATAACATCAATACGTTATTCATCGTAGCACCAGTGCTACAACCGCACAGATCAGGTGATAGAAACTTAAGGGTTAACTCCCGAGTACCTGCATGGCGAGTCTGAGTTTATTAAGGAGGTGCAAGTATGTACGCAATTATTGAAACAGGTGGTAAGCAAGTTAAAGTTGAAGAAGGTCAAGAAATTTTTGTTGAGAAAATTTCTGCTGAAGCGAATGACTCTGTAACATTTGATAAAGTTCTTTTCGTTGGTGGAGATGACGTTAAAGTCGGCGCTCCTTACGTTGAAGGTGCTACAGTAACGGCTAAAGTTGAAAAACAAGGTCGTCAAAAGAAAGTTACTGTTGTTAAATTCAAAGCTAAGAAAAACTATCATCGTAAACAA
Organism: Oceanobacillus chungangensis; assembly: GCF_003369565.1. Lineage (GTDB taxonomy): Bacteria > Bacillota > Bacilli > Bacillales > Amphibacillaceae > Oceanobacillus > Oceanobacillus chungangensis. Next base: position 186,409 of record NZ_PIOD01000002.1, read on the forward strand.
GGTCACCGTCAACCATATACTAAATTAGTTATTGAAAAAATCAATCTATAAGGATAATTAATATGATTCGTGTTACTGTATCAAGGTCAGAAAATCAAATTACAGCATTTAAATTAACTGGACATGCAGACAGTGGTCCTTACGGCTATGATCTAGTATGTGCTGGTGTTTCGGCCGTATCGATTGGCACCGTGAATGCAGTACTAGAATTATGCCAAGTTGACCTGCAAATAGAGCAAAGTGCTGAAGGTGGTTATTTACATGTAATCATCCCACCGTCACTTGATTCTGAAATTATGGATAAAGTGCAGCTCTTATTTGAAGGGATGCTTGTTTCCTTAAAATCGATTGAACTTGAGTATAGCAAATTTATTAAAGTAGAACATAACTAGGAGGTGCAAAACTATGCTACGTCTAGATTTACAATTTTTCGCTACGAAAAAAGGTGCTGGTAGTACAAAAAACGGTCGTGATTCACGTTCTAAACGCCTAGGCTCTAAACGTGCTGATGGACAGTTTGTTACTGGTGGATCAATTCTTTATCGCCAACGCGGTACAAAGATTTATCCAGGTGAAAACGTAGGTCGTGGTGGAGATGACACGCTATATGCAAAAGCAGATGGTATCGTGAAATTCGAACGCCTTGGTCGAGATCGTAAAAAAGTAAGTGTGTACCCGGTTGCTCAAGAAGCATAAAAACGGTATATTTAAAACTCCAATCAATCATTTTGGTTGGAGTTTTTTTATATTTTAGACTCATAGCTTATTAATGGTGCCGAGCCTCAAAACTAAAGAGGATTTTATGCTGTCGAAATTTGCGGCTATGCGTTAGAAGTAATCAACATCACACTTACGTCACAAATTGTATAAAAATAGTCATTCCTTAATATACTGTTACAAAATGAACTTTCCATTATTTTCTGCTATAATTCTAATAGCAATGGGGGGAATAATAATGGAGGAGAAAGAAGTTGTTGAAGTCTTACAATTTTATCGTCATGATGTTATGAACGATCTGCAAATAATCAGTGGGTATATAAGTATGGGTAAGCTAGAGAAGGTAGAGAAGAAGTTCGGGGAATTATTCTCCTTTTATGAAGAGGAACGGAAATTAATGAGTATAAAAGCACCAAAATTTATTTTATGGCTCATCCGGTTCAATAATCTCTACAATAATTTCCGTTTAACATACAATATTCAAGTAGAAAATACGTAATTATCCACGATTGATGATATATTAATAAAACGAAGTAAACAAGTAATGGATTTTTTTTCGAGGATTTCTAATTTATCGACGCTGTACGAAGTAAATTTGGATTTAATAAAGCGAAAAAAACCTTCACAAATTGAGGTGAATTTTTCGATTGATGGGCATTTTGAATTGGCGCATAGCTCGACGTTAAATAGTGATTTAGAGAAAGAATTCAATGTGTATAATAGAGAAAATCGTCTGGAGTCTAGTTTTTTGATTCCAATTGAATGATGAGGTGAATGATAATGTTTGTAGATCAGGCTAGTGTTTATGTTAAAGCTGGAGATGGTGGTAATGGACTTGTTGCCTACCGAAGAGAAAAATATGTTCCATTAGGCGGCCCTGCTGGCGGTGATGGTGGAGATGGTGCGGATATTATTTTTGAAGTTGATGAAGGATTGAACACATTGATGGATTTCCGTTACAACCGCCATTTTAAAGCAAAACGTGGAGAAAACGGGATGAGTAAGACCCAGCATGGGAAAAATGCAGCACCATTAATTATTTCCGTACCACCAGGGACAACGGTTATTGATGAGGATACTGAAGAGGTAATTGCTGATTTAACAACCCAAGGACAGCAAGCCGTTATCGTCAAGGGTGGACGTGGAGGTCGTGGAAATACTCGTTTTGTTACACCACGGAATCCTGCTCCAGACATTGCGGAAAATGGGGAACCAGGTCAAGAAAGAAATATTAAGGTAGAATTGAAATTAATCGCTGATGTAGGATTAGTAGGTTTTCCGAGTGTTGGGAAGTCTACATTGCTTTCAGTAGTGAGTGCTGCGAAACCCAAAATCGCGGATTATCATTTCACAACCTTAGCACCGAATTTAGGAGTTGTCGATACAAGTGATCATCGAAGCTTTGTCATGGCGGACCTTCCAGGATTGATTGAAGGAGCTTCTGAAGGTGTTGGACTAGGACATCAATTTTTACGTCATGTAGAACGAACAAGAGTAATTGTTCATGTGATTGATATGGCCAGCATGGAAGGAAGAATTCCATATGATGATTATCAAAAAATCAATAAAGAACTAGAAGAATTCGATGCGAACCTATTGAAACGTCCACAAATTATTGCAGCGAACAAAATGGACATGCCAGGCGCAAAGGAAAACTTGGCGATATTTAAAGATAATTTACCAGAGGGTATCCCTGTTTATGAAATTTCTGCACTAACAAGGGCAGGGTTACGTGACATTTTATTTGCAATTGCTGATTTACTTGAAGCAATTCCGAAGATTGCTCCAGAGATTGAAGATACTGATGAAGAAGTTGTTTATCGTTATCAAAAAGAGGATGCTCCATTTGAAATAACAAGAGATCCTGATGGCGCATTCGTAATTTATGGGGCAAAAGTTGAAAAACTCTTTAAGATGACCAATTTCTCAAGTGATGGTGCAATCCGTCGTTTCTCCCGTCAGTTACGTGGCATGGGTGTTGACGATGAATTACGTAAACGAGGTGCAAAAGATGGGGATACCATTCGTTTATTAGAATATGAGTTTGATTTTGTAGAATAATGGGACCAAAGGCGTAAGTGCCTGTTCAGCGACGTATGAAGGTAAGGAAACTCTCGCTACTCGCTGGGCACTGGAGCTGGACGTGACTTATTATGTCAGGGATTTGAAACTAGGGAATATTTAGTACTTTCCTATTCTTAGTAGGTAAGAAAGTATAAAAACTTTCTCACTACATAAGTGCAGCTGAAGGATGTCACCCAAAAGCTTGGTGACAACCAAGTTTTCTAATAAAAATAGAGTGCTTTTGTATAGGTGGAACAGGGGGAAATAGGATGAAAACAATTGGCTATTTAGGTCCAAAAGGAACATTTACAAAGTTAGCGGTTGATACTGCTTTTAATGATGAGCATAGACGAAGCTTTACTACGATTCCTGAGTGTATTGATGCGGTAGATCGAGATGAGATTGAAATTGGTGTCGTTCCACTGGAAAATGCGATAGAAGGTACCGTACAGTTAACTGTTGATTACCTTATCCATCAAGTAAGATTGCCTGTAGTTGCTGAAATTGTTGTGCCAATTCAACAGCATTTATTAGTTAGGCGAGATTTCACTGGCGAATTAAGTGAGTTAACAGAAATTCATTCGCACAGTCATGCAATTGCACAATGTCATCAATTTATTCACAAGCATCTGCCTGACGCAAACATTCAATTTTCATCTTCAACTGGTAAAGCTGCTGAATTAGTGAGTGAAAGCAAGGATTCAATCGCAGCAATTGGTAATATTATTGCTGCAAAAGAATATGGGTTGCATGTAGTGGAAGAAAATATTCATGATTACCCGAATAATCATACAAGATTCCTTGTGCTTGCAAAGGACCAATCCCTTGTATCTATTCATCATCCTGCGCAGTTAGAACGAACAACATTGATGATCACTTTACCAAGTGATAAGTCTGGTGCGTTGCATCAAATACTTTCGGCATTTGCCTGGCGCAAAATGAACCTATCTAAGATTGAATCCCGTCCAACGAAAACTGGATTAGGAAATTACTTCTTCATTATTGATGTTGACCAGACATATGATGACGTGCTATTTCCGGGCGTTAAGCAGGAATTAGAAGCGTTAGGATGTAGTGTTGACATCCTTGGTACATATCCTGTATACCATATGAATATTTAAGGAAAACCGGCTCTAGTATGAATAGGAGCCGGTTTTTTTACGGATAAAATACAGCTCTTTCCCCACTTCTGGAATCAACGCTATACAGGAGCGAGACTTCCCTCATCTGATGCCAAGATTCACTTGTGCGCCTAAAGCATATCCTTCTCTTTTTGAAGCACTGATTAATAAAATACGGATGGAATTGTCATACCATGAAAGTCGTGCGGGGAACAGACGCAGTACATACATCATTAAACAGATGTTTGCGGTTTTGCTATAGAATTGCGTTGTTAGTTTTGTGAATCGGGCAACTTTTATCATTTTATTGCATATGTTGATATAGAGTAATTAGCCCAGTACTTTGTAATGAAAGGAGTTCGGTTCGTTTTGAAAATACACATCGTTCAAAAAGGTGACACACTTTGGGAACTTTCTAAAAAATACGGTGTCAATTTTGAAGAATTGAAACAGCTTAATTCGCATTTGGCTAGTCCAGATATGATTATGCCAGGAATGAAGATAAAAATTCCAGGTACATCGAAGGCAGTAAAGAAGGAAACAGCAAAAGTAACGCCGAAAGAAACGGTGATACATCCGTACAAGGAGACATCGCAAAAAGCGATGCCTGTAATACATGAGGACGATAATAAGAAACATGTCATGGTGAAACCTGAAGTTCCAGTTCAACCGGTACCGCAAATGCCGGTACAACCGAATATGCCAATGCCAGTACAACCGAATATGCCAATGCCGGTACAACCGAATATGCCAATGCCAGTACAACCAATCATGCAAATGCCAGTGATGGAGCAGGATTTCAATAATTATACGACAATTAATTTCCCGCCAATGCCTGTTCATCATCCAAAAGAAGTGAAGAAAAAGGAACATGTAAAGGCAAAAGAACAACCAGTAGCCAAGCCAGCACCTAAACCGATTCATAAGCCAGTTCAAAAACCGAAAGAAATGAAAGTGCAGCCAGTTGCAGAGCACCCAGTTAGTAATATGCCAATGCCAATGCCAATGCCAATGCCGATTAATATTCAGTTTGTTCTTCCTTGCTGCCCATATCCAATGATGCCGGAACCATGTATGCCAGAACCATGTATGGAACCATGTATGCCACCTCATGCGATGCATCATCCAATGCACCATCCAATGCACCATCCAATGCACCATCCAATGCACCATCCAATGCACCATCAGATGGACCCAATGATGCAAATGCCGCTCGATAACGATTGTGGTTGCGGTTCAAGCATCCCAATTCGTCCTTATGCAGCAGAAGAGCAAATGTATCAAAAAACAATGTCTAATCCAGAGAATAATCATCAACCAGTATTAAATACGCAACAAATGTTTCCAGCACAATTTGGAACCCAGCCTGATGCTAATTTTCCTTACCCTGCCCCTCCATCATACCCTGAAGCAATGATAAAGCGAGATAATGATGAGAATGAGCAATAAAACGGGATTAGAGACGATCCATAATCGTCTCTTTTTTTATCCGATAAAGCGAAGCCTCCTAATTTAGCAATAACTATGATATGATAAAGGGTAGTGTATTTTATTGAATACAATCATAAATCATTTAAGTGACAGTAAAGTTTTCTAATCGTATCGGATTTGATATAGTAGAGTATAGATTCTTTGGCAGCTAAGAAACGATACAAACTATCTTGCTGCATAAGTGCAACGAGGTAATCACTTAAAAACATGGTGGCAACCAAGTTTACTAAAAAAGGAGAATGTTTGTGGCTGGTCATTCTAAGTGGCATAATATACAAAAGCGAAAAGGTGCACAGGATGCAAAACGAGGGAAAATCTTTATGCGTCATGCAAAGGCAATCTATATGGCAGCAAAAGAAGGTGGGGGAGATACGTCAACAAATGCTTCTCTCCGTTTAGTAATTGATAAAGCGAAAGCAGATAATATGCCAAACGATAATATAGAGCGTGCAATAAAAAAAGCTACTGGCACATTGGACGGGGCTAGCTATGAGGAACTAACTTATGAAGGGTATGGACCTGGCGGGGTAGCAGTTATCGTCAATGTATTAACCGATAATAAGAATCGTACGGCTGCAGAAGTTAGACATGCTTTTAAGAAACATGATGGGAATTTAGGAGAAAATGGAAGTGTATCCTTCATGTTTGATAGAAAGGGATATATTGTCATAACGAATGAAGAAGGCTCTATCGATGAAGAGGAGCTTACTTTTGCTGCATTAGAAGCAGGAGCAGATGATATTACTGCTGAAGATGGTGTCTTCGAAATCTTTACAACACCTGAAACATTTACAGAAGTTGTTGAACAATTAAAGGAAGACAGCTATACAATTGAACAGAGTGAAGTAACGTTAATTCCGCAAAATTATAATAGCGTCACTGAAGAGGAAGAAGAGAAAATGCAGCAACTCATTGATACACTTGAGGATAATGAAGATGTTCAAGATATCCATCATAATCTAGAGTCAACAATGTAAGTTGTTTGAATTGGGATTAAATAAACCTGAATTAAACTTCTATTTCTGTAGAAATAGAAGTTTTCCCGCTTTAAAAGACAGAATACTTATAATGAAGTTTCACTTTATTATTTCAACTTAAAATATGTTAAACTATGGGGAGGTATTATTGACGTGATTGCATACATAAAAGGAATATTATCAAGCGTTCAAGATGAAACGGTAGTTGTTGATGTACATGGTGTTGGCTATGAGCTAATTTGTGCAAACCCGTTTGCATTTCAATCCGCATTAAACGAAGAGATTTTAATAAATACATACCAATATGTTCGAGAAGACACGCTAGCATTATATGGCTTCAAGAATGAGGATGAGAAATATCTATTTAAAAAATTAATCTCTGTATCTGGAATTGGTCCTAAAGGTGCGTTAGCAATATTAGCCTCAGTGGATGTCCCAGGTTTTGTTGCTGCAGTTGAGCGGGAAGATGACAAATTCTTAACAAGCTTCCCTGGTGTTGGTAAAAAAACAGCAAGACAGATTATTTTAGATCTAAAAGGTAAATTAGTGATGCAACTTTCCATTTCAATTGATCAAGATCAACAAGAGACAGCTACGACCGCTAATGAAAATACAACAGCAATCATCGAAGCACAAGAAGCATTAAAAGCATTAGGCTATACGGATCGAGAAATAAAAGCAATTATTCCACAATTACAAGCAATGGATATTAAAAATACAGATGAAGTAATTAAAAACGCATTAGCATTATTAATGAAAAAATAAGCAGAGGGGACGTTAATTATGGATGAGCGGATGGTAACAGGAGAATTGCAAAGCGAAGATGCTTCAATTGAGCTTAGCCTTCGTCCCACGACATTAAATCAATATATTGGACAACATAAGGCAAAAGAGAACTTGAAAATCTTTATTCAGGCTGCAAAAATGCGTGAAGAGCCATTAGACCATGTTCTTTTATATGGGCCTCCTGGATTAGGGAAAACAACGCTAGCGGCAATCATTGCCAATGAAATGGGTGTTCAATTCCGTTCAACATCTGGTCCTGCTATTGAACGAGCGGGGGATTTAGCCGCTATTCTATCTTCATTAGAGCCTGGTGATGTATTGTTTATTGATGAAGTGCATCGGATACCACGGACAGTTGAGGAAGTATTATACCCAGCGATGGAAGACTTTTTTCTCGATATCGTCATCGGAACTGGACCAAGTGCACGGTCGGTTCGTATCGATTTGCCGCCATTTACATTAGTTGGTGCGACAACACGGGCTGGATTATTATCAGCGCCATTACGAGACAGGTTCGGAGTAATGAGCAGGCTAGAGTTTTATGAAACGAAGGATTTATGTGCAATCGTCGAACGAACGGCAGATATCTTTGGAATGCCGATAACAAAAGAAGCAGCATTAGAGGTTGCCGGTCGTTCTAGAGGTACACCAAGAATTGCGAATCGCTTATTAAAACGAATTCGTGATATTTCCCAAGTTAAGGGGGAATCGGAAATTAGTTTAGAAACGACAAGTCTTGCATTAAAGATGTTACAAGTTGATGATGCAGGCTTAGATCATACCGATCACCGTCTAATGCTTGGCATCATCGAAGGATTCAATGGCGGACCAGTTGGCCTTGATACGATTGCGGCAACAATAGGTGAGGATGCGCAAACAATTGAGGATGTCTATGAGCCTTACCTACTGCAGCTTGGTTTTATCCAAAGAACACCAAGAGGTAGAATTGTCACACCGAAGGCATATGCACACTTTGGGATCAATAGGCAGGAATAGACATGGGAAAAATTTTTATCATTGTTGGGATTATATTCTTGGTCATTGGATTAATTTGGACGTTTATCGGCAGATTACCTGGAGATTTTAGTTTTAAAGTCGGCAATGTTTCGATACATTTTCCGCTTATGACCTCAATTATTATTAGTATTATTTTAACGCTTATTTTTACCATCATTACTAGGTATAAATAAGTAAATGTTAGGAGATTTATGATGAATATAGAAGATTTTGATTATCATTTACCAGAGGAACTAATTGCACAAACTCCGTTAAAGGATCGAACCGCATCCCGTTTAATGGTAATTGATAAAGAAAAGAAACAATTTGCACATCAGCATTTCACTGATGTAAAGCAGCATTTACGAGCAGGGGACACGTTAGTATTAAATGATACCCGTGTATTGCCAGCAAGATTGTATGGTGTTAAGAAGGACACAGGGGCAAAAATCGAGGTGCTATTGCTTCGACAAGAAGAAAACGATACTTGGGAAGTATTAACAAAACCAGCGAAAAAGGTAAAGGTTGGTACAGAATTAGTTTTTGGTGATGGGAAATTAACTGCGGTTTGTAAAGAATTCAAAGATCATGGTGGTCGTATGCTCGAGTTTTCTTATGAAGGTATTTTCTATGAGGTGCTTGATCAATTAGGTGAAATGCCCCTGCCACCATACATTAAAGAGCAATTGCCAGAAAAAGAACGATATCAAACGGTTTATGCAAAGGAAGAAGGATCGGCAGCAGCTCCGACTGCTGGTTTGCATTTCACTAATGATCTATTAGCCGAAATCAAATCAATGGGCGTAAACATTGCATTTATTACTCTCCACGTTGGTTTGGGGACATTCCGTCCAGTTAGTGTCGACACGATTGAAGACCATGAGATGCACTCAGAGTTTTATCAGATGACAAATGAAACAGCGAAACTATTAAATCAAACGAAAGCATCTGGCGGAAGAATTATTTCTGTTGGGACAACATCAACTAGAACCCTTGAAACGATTGCAAGAGATAATCAAGGTACTTTTAAAGAATCTAGTGGCTGGACGAATATCTTTATTTATCCGCCATATCAATTTAAAGCGATTGATGGGCTGATCACGAATTTCCATTTACCGAAATCAACCTTGATCATGCTTGTGAGCGCGTTAGTTGACCGGGAGACAATTCTGGAAGCATACAAAGAAGCGGTAAATGAGAAATATCGTTTCTTCAGTTTTGGCGATGCAATGTTAATCATTTAGAAATGAAAGAAGAGGAATTAATAAACATGACAACACCAATAACATATGAGTTAATTAAAACCGATAAACAGACTGGTGCTAGACTCGGACGAGTACACACCCCGCATGGATCATTTGACACACCAACCTTTATGCCAGTTGGCACATTGGCAACAGTAAAGACGATGAGTCCAGAAGATTTACATTCAATGGATGCAAGAATTATACTATCCAATACGTATCATTTATGGTTACGTCCTGGTGAAGAAATTATTCGTGAAGCAGGTGGACTGCATAAATTTATGAACTGGGATGGTGCAATTTTAACCGATTCTGGTGGCTTCCAAGTGTTTAGTTTAAGTGATATGCGTGAAATTACGGAGAAAGGAGTACATTTCCGTAATCATTTAAATGGGGACAAGCTGTTTTTATCGCCTGAGAAGGCGATGCAGATTCAAAATGCATTAGGCTCTGATATAATGATGGCATTTGATGAGTGCCCGCCTTTCCCAGCAACTTATGACTATATGAAGGCATCTGTTGAAAGAACGTCAAGATGGGCAGAACGCTGTCTTGCAGCACATGAACGCAGTGATGTTCAAGGATTATTTGGAATTGTCCAAGGTGGAGAGTTTGAAGAATTAAGAAGTCAAAGTGCAAGGGATCTTGTTTCTCTCGATTTCCCAGGATATGCAATAGGTGGGCTTTCCGTTGGTGAACCTAAGGATATTATGAACCGTATGCTAGAACATACGACACCATTACTACCTGCGAATAAACCAAGATATTTAATGGGTGTCGGCTCTCCAGACGCCTTAATTGATGGGGCGATACGTGGTATTGATATGTTTGACTGTGTGCTGCCAACTAGAATTGCTCGTAATGGAACATGTATGACATCAAATGGTCGTCTCGTTGTGCGGAATGCGAAATATGCTCGTGATTTTGGTCCAATTGATGAGAATTGTGACTGCCATGTATGTAAAAATTACTCTCGTGCATATATCCGTCACTTAATAAGATGTAATGAAACGTTCGGATTTAGACTTACCACTTATCATAACCTACATTTTCTGGTAAAATTAATGGAGCAAGTACGAGCTGCTATAAAAGAAGATCGACTTGGCGACTTTAAAGAGGAATTCTTTGAACAATATGGTTTGAATAAACCGGATGCTAAGAATTTTTAAAGGTTATGTTTTATATTTGAAAGGAGGGGAAATTAGATGGAAATGTTAGTCTCATTAGCACCAATTATTTTGATGTTCGTTATTTTCTACTTCTTGCTTATACGTCCACAACAAAAACGTCAAAAGCAAGTAAGAGAAATGCAAAACAGCTTGCAAAAGGGCGATACTATCGTTACAATTGGCGGTTTACACGCGACGGTTCATGCAGTTGACGAGAATACTGTTGTTTTGATCACTGAAGGTGGTTCGAAACTTACGTATGACCGTTCTGCAATCCGTGACATAAACAAGTAATAAAATGAAATAAAGGGAAGTGTGTATTACCTATCTAAAGTTTTTTATTTAGGTAATCGAGTACATAGTTGACCTGAAAAAGAAGTTAATACATAGATATTAACTTCTTTTTTAATCTCAAATTATTCGCATGCACTACAGCAGCTGTACACTCCTCGGTGGAAATATAATACTAAAAACGCGAACCTTAAGGCTTGTGCGGAGTATCTAACAAAGAATATCATTGTTTATGTTCCGTGGGGAAATCAGCAACTTTTTTTATTCATTCCGTGAGCCAAAGATATTCACTCCAATGACACCGCCAATTACTGAAGCAAGCATATAGCCTAGGTGGGTGAATGTTTGTTCCATTGAAAACCCGTGCTGGTATCCTAAATATTGTACTAAAAAAGTAAAAAGTGTAAATCCTAATCCGGTAAGGCCACCAATTATCCAGCCTTTCATTTTTCCTTTTGCCCCGGCAATAAATCCACCTATAAATAATGTTACAAATCCGATGGTAAGTGCAATCCAAGCTAAAGAATTTTCATTGAAGGCTGTAAAACGAAATAATAGTGCGAGTATTATGCTTGAAAGTAATATAAAACTAAACACAAAGATCCAACCATACAATAAAGCAATGAAGAGCTGCCTTTGCATCTTAATTCCCCCTTATGTTTGTCCATGATTATTAACAGTTTATTCAAGTGTATTTAAAATAGAAGAGATTTTAAGATAAACTCATCCACTCTACTAAGACACAAATTTTTGCAAGAATGGAATCTGCCTTAATTCGTCTTTTGTAATAAATTTCAATAAGAATAGAATTATAATATAAATAATGAGAAGTACTAATAAAATGAGGGTAAACATTGGAATATTAGCATTTATAGAATGATAGAAATCCCTTAGAAACATTCCGATTCCCCAGGTGGATACTAATAGAACAATCATCTTACAAATATCCTTAAATGGAATTACATAATGAATAGCTTTCTTTAATGTTGCTAAATGAAGTAGTGTAACGAGAACTACGCCTACAATCATTGCAATTGCAACCCCCATGATGCCAAAGTTTGCATTAGATGCCAGGAAAAAGAGAATGACTAATTTCATAAAGGCGCCAATCAGGCTATTCCACATAGCAGGTCTTGCAAGATCTAACGCCTGTAAAGTTGCTTGAAGTGGTGATTGGATGTACAATAATATGAAAAACGGTGCCATTAACACTAAAAATTTGCTCGCATTGTCTGTGCCATACATGAATGTTAATAATTCACTTGAGAACAGTGAAATGACGATTGTTGCGATTGCTCCTGATGCAAAAGAGATACGAATCGATTGATGGATACGATAATGAATTAGCTGTTCCTGTCTTTTCGCATCGGCTTCGGCTATTGATGGTACGAGTGCAATGGATAAGGAATGTGTAATGAATGTGGGCAAAAAGAGCAGTGGCAGTACATAGCCCGTTAATTCCCCATACAGTCTCGTTGCGACCACACTTGAGATTCCTGCTATACTTAAACTTTGTGCTACTAAGATTGGCTCAAGGAAATTTGAAAATGAACCAACAAGCCTGCTTCCAGTGCTCGGAATTGCAATTGATAGTAATTCTTTTAATGTCTCCTTACTAGACTTAAGGTAGGCAAAAAAGTCCTTCCTAACTTTTAACGTTTTCTTTCGTTTAAATGTGTAAATCATGAATAGTAATGAGGCTAATTCTCCAAGTATGACACTGAACATTGCGCCTGCAGCTGCGTATTCTAAGCCAAATGGAAGCAGTAGGTTTACAAAGAAGGCGACACAAGTAATTCGGACTATTTGCTCTATCACCTGTGAATAGCTTTGTGGCTTCATATTCTGCTTCCCTTGAAAGTACCCTCGAAGTACAGAGGAAATAGCGACAATTGGGACAATTGGACTTATTGCTAGTAAAGGAAGCAATGTACGGTTATCTGTTAATAATGTCGTTGCGATAAATGGGACTGCAATGATCATTAAAGTGGTAAAAAAAATGCTAGAAATAGCCGTAATGATAAGAGAAACAACGAGTATCTGCTTTACTTTCACTTGATTTTTCTTTGCGTCAGCTTCGGCAACTCGTTTAGAAATGGCAATGGGCAGACCAATCTGAGTTAAGGAAATGACAAGGAAAAGGGTAGGAAGAGCCATCATATAGATTCCAATTCCTTCTTCACCCATCAACCGAGCGACAACAATACGGTTAATAAACCCAAGAAAGCGCGTTATCATTCCAGCAAAGATTAAGATTAGTGCGCCTTGCAAAAATGTTTGCTTCGTCATTTTTGTCAACTACCTTCTCAAAAAATAAAAATTGCTATACAATGATATATATGCACCGTAGTGGGGCAAGCATGACAAGCAAATAAAACTCCGAGAATAGGAGGGGAATTATGGCGATTATTCAACGATGCAATGAATGGAAAGCAATGGTAGAACCAGTGCTGGTGAGTAAAGCAACAGAGCTTCAATTGATGGGGTATTCACAAGCAACTGCGGGGGACGTATGGACATGTCTCGTTGAAAAGGTGTGGAAGGGAAACCCTGAAAAACGGATTCATGAAATTGTACAAGATATTTTTCATTTAGGTTCAGGAATATATTTGAGTTACTTAACGGTTCAGTCCTACCAAAACGATGATTTAATGGCTTCAATCGCAGCATTAACTGGTAGAAGTGACGCATAGTAAAATACATACATATATTACCCGAAGATTTAAGGGAGGATTATCATTAAATGAAAAGCAGAGGTAGAATTATTGCTTTTTTCCTAATCGTAATAGTATTTTTAGGAACGATTGGAATATCAGTAACAGGTGTCGCGAAAAACATTAATTTAGGCTTAGATTTACAAGGCGGGTTTGAAGTACTATATGAAGTTACACCAGTAGATGAAAGTCAAGAGGTTACGAAGTCTTTATTAGAAGGTACGGTTCAGACATTAAATGACCGTGTCAATCGATTAGGGATCAGTGAAGCTGTAATCAATATAGAGGGAGAAAATCGAATACGTGTTGAGCTTGCAGGCGTTGATAATCAAGCAGATGCAAGGGACATGCTTGCTACTTCAGCACAGCTTTCTTTCCGCGATGTAAATGATAATGAATTACTTAATGGATTTGATATTAAGGAAGGTGCTGCATCACAGGATTTCGATCCGAACACTAATGCGCCAATCGTTTCACTGCAACTAAAGGATGCATCCAAATTTGCAGAAGTTACAAGTAAAATTGCTGCAATGGGTGTGCCAGATAATCTTCTTGTTATTTGGATGGACTATCAAGAGGGAGATTCATTTGCGGAGGAAGTTAAAAAAGCAGAGGCAGAGCAGAAATTTGTTTCCGCACCTCGTGTATCAGAAACACTTAATACATCCAATGTTATGATTAGTGGTAATTTCACAGTCGAGTCAGCAAAACAATTAGCAGATATCATAAATTCTGGATCACTTCCAGTACATATGACAGAAATCTATTCCAATTCCGTTGGTGCTCAGTTTGGAGAAAAAGCACTTGATCAAACAATGGTCGCAGGTGCAATTGGAATAGCATTTATATTTTTATTTATGCTTATTGTCTATCGATTCCCGGGCTTAATTGCCGTTATCAATTTAATTTTCTACGTATACTTAGTACTTTTGGTTTACGAGTTAATGAATGGTGTCTTAACGCTCTCTGGAATTGCCGGGTTAATTCTTGGGGTAGGGATGGCTGTAGATGCGAACGTTATTACTTTTGAGCGGATTAAAGAGGAACTCCGACTTGGCAAATCGGTTAAAGCCTCATTTACAGCAGGATCGAAAAGCTCATTCTCTGCAATTCTAGATTCGAATATTACATCATTAATTGCTGCAGGAGTACTGTTTATCTTTGGTACAAGCTCGGTTAAAGGTTTCGCAACGATGTTAATCATAAGTATTCTTGTAAGCTTCATTACTAATATATACGGTTCTAGACTACTGCTAGGATTATGGGTAAAGAGTGGTTTGTTAAATAAACGAAAAAGCTGGTTTGCAGTAAAACAGAAAGACATTCGAGATATTTCTGATACAAGTACAGTCGAGCCTAAGGTATTCAATCGTACTTGGAATATCACAAAACATCGGAAGAAATTCTTTTCCGTTACTACAATTATGGTTGTCGTCGGAGCAGTTTCCATGGTGTTCCTGCAATTCAATCCAGGAGTTGATTTCACAAGTGGTTCTAGAATTGAAGTAGTATCAGATTCAAGTTTAACTGCTGAAGAAGTTGAAGCAGGGTTCCAGGAGCTTTCCTTAGAACCGGAATCGATTGTATTATCAGGTGATAATAACGATATTGCTGTCACTCGGTTTGCTACCGTGCTTTCGGATACGGACGTAAAAGAAGTGCAACAGCATTTTAGCGATAAATATGGAAACGCCCCAACGGTCAGTGTTGTTTCACCGATTGTTGGACAAGAACTAGTTAAAAATGCAATCTATGCTGTTGCAATTGCTGCAGTATTTATGATTATCTATGTAACGATTCGATTTGAATTTTATTCGGCTGTCACATCGGTTATTACTTTAATACATGATGCTTTTATCATTCTGGCGGTATTCAGTATTACCCAGTTAGAATTTGATTTAATCATCGTTTCCGCGATCCTAACAATTGTAGGGAATACGATTAATAATACCGTTGTAATATTTGACAGACTTCGAGAGAATATACGGAATGAAAAACGGATTACAACATTTAAGCAATTAGAGGCAGTCGTCAACCGCAGTGTTGTCCAATCGATTACAAGAACGATGAATACCGCTATCACTACGATCTTCGGTGTTGTTGTCTTCCTATTCGTAGGAGCTCCGGCGATTAGTGGCTTTGCATTTGCCATGCTAATTGGACTCATTATCGGGGTTTATTCATCCCTGTTTATCGCACCACAATTATGGCTGATTTGGCGAGGTAAAACTATTCAAAGTAAGCCAATCGAATATAAGGTTAAAAAACGGATTGATGGTCCACAAGTTTAAACAGATAGCTCCTTGTTATGATAAATACGTGACAAGGGGTTATCTTTTTGTTTAAATAGAATTGGAAAAAGTAAAATCTAACAAATAAAATATATACCAATAAAGAAAGTTGAGGAAATGGAGGAAGTAAGATGAAAGGTCAGACATATGTTATTTTAGCAATTGTTTTAGTTATTATTGTAGCAGTATTTGCAGTGATGAACGTCGAATCGGTAGAAGTGAATTATATATTCTGGTCAGGAGAATCTCCACTTATTTTAGTAATTTTGTTTTCTGTATTAATGGGTGGAATTATTACAGCAGCAGCAGGGTTAGTTAGAATTTATCAGCTGCAAAAAACAATTAAGATGTTAAAAGTAAAAAACCAACAAATGAGTAAACAGCTTGAGGACAGTGGTATTATCAAAATGGAACCAACAGAGCACAACGATTAGTTATCATAATTTGTTTCTATGACCGTTCTTGAAATTTTTTTAATATTATTGACCGAAAGCATAAAAATTCCCTATTTTAATCCTTGTAACAAGAAAGGCCACGTCAAGCTCCTGGGCCCGTGCTCCTAGCGAGACTTCCCTCACCTCCGTACAATAAGTCAACATCGATTCGCTTGCACTCCCAAAGAGTTTCCTTTATCTCCTACGGTTCAGTCCAGTCCGCACGTCTCTAAGCGGCCGCTTCCGCTTTTGTTCATAATATATTCATTTGCTACCCCTGATACTCTCTAGTATAATAGAAAGGTCAGGGGTGAATTTATGTTACAAAGTAAAGCAAATTGGCAATTTAAGCCATTAGGTAGTAATGAAAGAATGATAAATGACCTTACAGGGATTACGCCAGTAGTTGGGGAACTCCTTGCTCAAAGAGGTATTACGACTGCAGAAGCAGCGAATCAATTTCTATCACCTGATATTAAAAATCTACACTATCCAATAAATATAACTTCGATCGAAAAAGCTGCAGAACGTGTGCATCAAGCAATTTCTATGAATGAAAAGGTTCTTGTTTTTGGAGATTACGATGCCGATGGTGTAAGCTCAACAACAGTGATGCTAAAGGCATTAGAGGAACTAGGGGCAGATTGTGACTACTATATTCCAAATCGATTCACTGAAGGATATGGTCCTAATGAAGCAGCATTTATTGATGCACATGAAAAAGGCTATAAAGTTATCATTACGGTAGATACCGGAATTGCAGCTGTACATGAAGCTAGTATCGCCAAACAGTTAGGAATTGACCTAATCATAACTGACCACCATGAAGTTCAAACTGAATTACCTGATGCATATGCAATTCTTCATCCGAAATGCTCTCCAGATTACCCGTTTGATGAGCTCGCTGGTGTAGGAGTTGCATTTAAATTTGCTGAACAAATACTAGGATATTTTCCGAAACATTTACTTGACCTTGTTGCAATTGGAACAATAGCCGATATGGTGCCATTAGTGGATGAGAATCGGATTTTCGCATATTATGGATTACATGCCCTTACGATTACAAAAAATCCCGGAATTAGAGCATTAAAAGCAGTTTGTAAGATTGAAGGTAATGTAACCGAAGAAGATGTAGGTTTTTTAATCGGTCCTAGATTAAATGCAGTAGGAAGATTACAGGACGCAGATCTCGCGGTCCAGCTTTTAATGACAGATGATCCAGTACTAGCAGAAGAAATGGCTCTGGAAATACAAGGAATAAATATACAAAGGCAGGAAATTGTTAACCAAATAGTTAAAGAAGCGGAAGCAATGGTACAAGATCAGCCTGATGGTGTCATTATCGCCCAGAAAGCAGGATGGAATGAAGGTGTGTTAGGAATTGTAGCATCCAAATTAGTTCGTAAATATGATCGACCAGCTATCGTTTTAACAGAGAAGCAGGGTACTAATGAAGTAAAAGGCTCTGCACGAAGTATTCCTGCTTTCGACTTATTTAAGAATTGTATGAAGATACGGGATCTATTCACTCATTTTGGTGGGCACGCACAAGCGGCAGGGATGACATTGCCGGCAGAAAATGTTGCTGTTATTCAAGAAAACTTAAACGAATTTATTCATGAAGCGCTTAGTGAGGATGATTTTAAGCAAGTAATAGAAGTAAATGCCATGCTACAGCTTTCTGAAATAAACGAAACGCTTGTTGATGAAATAAATCGGTTGGCACCTTTTGGAATGAGTAATCCAAAGCCAGTTTTTGCAATTAAAGAAATTCCTGCTGATGTACGACAAATAGGTGCTAAGAAAAACCATCTGAAATTACTTTTCAAAGAAGATGATGTTCAGGTGGAAGGGATAGGATTTAGCATGGGAGACCTGCACACTTATATTACGCCCCACACTCCATTAACTGTGGTTGGTGAATTAGGAATTAATGAGTGGAATGGCAATAGAAAGGCACAAATTGTGCTGCAGGATATGAAGATAGAAGAATGGCAATTATATGATCAGCGAGGGAAAAAGAAAATAGAAACTTTTCCCCATATAAATGAATTGATTACTGTGTTAGCAAATGAAGCTCAGCCCGTCCATCTAAATGCATCTCAGATCACTTATGAAACGGATATTGAAGAGTTACAGAAAACAGATGTATTATATATCTATGATTTACCTACGAATGAAGCCCAATTAAAAGAAATCATTCAAAAAACTAAACCAAAGAATATTCATGTATGCTTTAATATTGAGAACAGCACTTATTTAACTGCCTTTCCAACAAGAGAGGAGTTTATCTGGTTCTATGCACTTGTTCTCAAACGAAAAACGTTAGATCTGAAACAAGAAATGCAAATGATCATGAATGCAAAGGGCTGGACGAAAGAAAGGATTATCTTTATTTCAAAGGTGTTTTTAGAATTAGGATTTGTTAAAATAGAAAATGGTGTGGTGCATGTAAGTCCGAATCCAGATAAAAAGGATTTGAGTGAAGCACCGTCATATAAAGAGCGTTTAAACCAAATTAAAATAGAAAAAGAATTGTACTATTCAAATTATGAGCAATTAAAAGCATGGTTTGAAAGCTGTATGAATCGTGTTGAAAGACCTAAGGAGGAAGTAACAAATGGATTATAATAAATATATTGAAATAGTAAAGGATTATCCGAAAGAAGGAATCAGCTTTAAAGATATTACCCCACTAATGAATGATGGAAAAGCATTTAAATCAGCAGTGGATGAAATCGTTGAATTTGCTAAAGAAAAGAAAATTGATATTGTTGTAGGACCCGAGGCACGAGGATTTATTGTAGGTTGTCCGGTTTCTTATGCACTTGAAGTTGGTTTTGCCCCTGTTAGAAAAGAAGGAAAGCTACCGCGTGAAGTAATTAAAGTGGATTATGGTTTAGAGTATGGTCAAAATGTGTTAACGATTCATAAGGATGCAATTAAACCAGGGCAACGTGTATTAATTACGGACGATTTACTTGCAACAGGCGGTACAATTGAAGCAACGATTAAATTAGTTGAGCAATTAGGCGGTATTGTTGTTGGTTGCGCATTTTTAGTTGAACTTGGATACCTTGATGGTCTGGAAAAGCTAAAGAATTATGATGTGCTAACATTACTTAGCTACAAATAAAAAGATGAAAAACAGGTCTGGCAGAAGTCAGGCCTATTATTATAGAATTAGAACTTATCGAAGAACTGAATTTTGTTACCCGGGATTGAAGAGGCGCTGCATCTTGCGACTAGCGAGAGGCATCCATCATTATCCTGTGAAGACACCATCGATTTGTTTTGCTCCTAAAGAGTTTCCTATATCTGGAAAATAGGTGGAAAATCTAATCGGAAATTAGTTAGAAATTTAAACAAATTCATGTTATAAATGGACATGTAATAAGGAAAAGCATATAATTGAAATATTTAATAAATGCACTTATTTGTCTTAAAACGAGAAAAAACATTATTCGACATTTTCTAAACATACCAAGATACATTATAAAGGTGATTATATGGCAAAAGATGAAATTATAACGATTGAAGATATCATTCAGCTTGCAAGCAAGTATTTAATCGCAGAAGATATTGCGTTTATTCAACGTGCGTATGATTTTGCAAAGAATGCTCATAGTGAGCAATTTAGAAAGTCTGGCGAACCTTATATTATTCACCCTGTACAAGTTGCTGGCATTCTTACTAATCTAGAAATGGATGCTGAAACGATTGCTGGGGGATTTTTACATGATGTAGTTGAGGACACTGATGTTACTTTAGTAGATTTAGAAGAAGCATTTAATCCAGAAGTTGCAATGCTCGTTGATGGTGTTACGAAATTAGGGAAAATTAAATATAAATCAAAAGAAGTGTTGCAAGCAGAAAATCATCGTAAAATGTTTGTAGCAATGGCAAAGGATATTCGTGTTATTCTAATAAAACTTGCGGATCGATTGCATAATATGCGGACATTAAAACACTTACCACCTGAGAAGCAGCGTAGAATTTCAAATGAGACTCTCGAAATATTTGCCCCATTAGCACATCGCCTTGGTATCTCAACAATTAAATGGGAATTAGAAGATACCGCATTACGATACTTGAATCCACAGCAATATTACCGTATTGTTCAATTAATGAAGCAAAAGCGGGGAGAAAGAGAATCGTATATTAAGGAAGTTGTTGAAGAGTTAAATAAACAGTTTGATGAAGTAAACATTGAAGCGGAAATGTCTGGAAGACCGAAGCATTTATATAGTATTTATCAGAAAATGACTAAACAAAATAAGCAGTTTAATGAAATATACGATTTACTAGCTATCCGGATTATTGTATCTAGTATTAAAGACTGCTATGCGGTCCTTGGAATTATTCATACGAACTGGAAACCAATGCCAGGAAGATTCAAAGATTATATAGCTATGCCAAAACAGAATTTATACCAATCCTTGCATACGACAGTAATCGGTCCTAAAGGGGATCCATTAGAGGTACAAATACGAACGAAAGAGATGCATGAAATCGCTGAATACGGGATTGCAGCACACTGGGCGTATAAGGAAGGTAAACAGGTTAAAGGTGGAACTAAATCATTTGAAGAAAAACTCACATGGTTCAGAGAGATACTAGAATGGCAAACAGATTCTCATGATGCTGAAGAGTTTATTGAATCATTAAAAGTTGATTTATTTTCAGATATGGTTTACGTATTTACTCCTAAAGGTGACGTAATCGAGCTTCCGGCAGGTTCAATCCCACTAGATTTTGCCTATAAGATTCATACGGAAATAGGGAATAAAACTATCGGTGCCAAGATAAATGGGAAAATGGAACCACTAGACTATAAGTTGAAAAACGGTGATATCATTGAAGTAGTTACTTCTAATCACTCTTATGGCCCATCTCAGGACTGGCTAAAAATGACGCAAACAACCCAAGCAAAAAGTAAAATAAAGCAATATTTTAAAAAGCAACGCAGAGAAGAAAATATTGTAAAAGGTAAGGAGGCTGTAGAGAAAGAAATACGAGCATTGCATATTGAGCCAAAAGATGTATTAACAGCAGATAATTTGCAGCGGATTTTTGAACGATTTAATTTTTCAGGAGAAGAAGATATGTTTGCCGCTGTTGGCTACCAAGGAATAACTGCAGCTTTAGTTGCAACGAGGCTTACAGATAAAATTCGTCAGTCACAGCAAGAGGAACAAGATCTTGAGAAGACGATTGAAGAAGTAAAAACGGATGTTACTATTAATAAACCACAGAAAAGAGATTCTGGTGTTCGTGTAGAGGGCGTTGATAATTTACTCATTCGGTTAGCCAAATGTTGTAATCCAGTACCAGGAGATGAAATTCTTGGCTATATTACAAAGGGTAGAGGTGTTTCCGTCCATCGTGCTGATTGCCCGAATGTGCAAACGGAGGAAGCGAAAGAGCGCTATTTAAAAGTAGAATGGGAAAATGTGCAAACAGATAATCTGCAGTACCATGTTGATTTAGAAGTAACAGCATTCGATCGTCGAGGGTTACTTAATGAGGTGTTACAGGCTGTTACAGAAATGAAGACCAATCTAACACATGTAAATGGTAAATCAGACAGGAATAAGATGGCAATTATCCAGATTACGATTCTTATTCACAATAAGAGCCATCTGCGCAAAGTCGTCGAACGGATTAAACAAATCAAAGATGTATACTCTGTAACGAGAACGGTGCATTAGGATATTTAATGTTCTCGGGCCAGTAGCTTCGGAAATACACTTCGCTGGGGTGGTGTGTCAGAACAAAATATTATTCTCTTACGATAAATAAATAATCATACGAAAAACAACGTATTTTTTAAGGGATGACTAACAGCAACCCCGTTATTAAGAAGTAATTGTAATAAGGAGTTATTAGTAATGAAAGCAGTAGTTCAACGAGCAAGAAATGCTAGTGTTACCGTAGATAAAGAAATAATCGGTAAGATTGACGAAGGATTTGTTGTTCTTATTGGTGTAACGCATGATGATACGATTGAAGATGTAACATACTTAGTGAACAAAATTGTTCACCTACGTATTTTTGAGGATGAAAATGAGAAAATGAACCATTCCATACTCGATGTAGGTGGGAGTATATTATCCATCTCTCAGTTTACGTTGTATGGCGATACGCGAAAAGGGAGAAGACCCAACTTTATGCAAGCTGCAAAGCCTAACTATGCCAACGAATTGTATGAAACATTTAATATTAAGGTGCGTGAAGCAGGTGTAAAGGTAGAAACTGGGGAATTTGGAGCTATGATGGATGTTCAATTTACAAACGTCGGACCAGTAACGCTGATAATAGATAGTAAAGAAAAATAAAACAGGAATGGGATGGCTTTAGTCGTCATCACATTCCTGTTTTTACTTTTGACATTAATTAGTCTTATTGTAATTGATGCCCGCTTTAATATTGATAGACTAATTACAAATCTAGTGTAGTCGATTCGTAAGCAACTTATCTACTAAAAATTGAATTGCAACCTGCTTTATTGCTCAGAGAAATATTTTCCTATTCCTTCCACAATGCCTGATACTAAATTTCTTTGATATACAGTAGTTTGCAGTTGAGCTTCCTTTTCTTTATTAGAGATAAATCCTAGTTCAATTAATACCGCTGGTTTAAGTGTTTGTCTAATTACATAGAAATTACCTTGACTTGCCCCACGATCTTCGTTATTAGTGGCATTAATAATTCCTTGTTGAATATAGGTTGCAAGGCTCTCATACTGATCATAATAATAATAGGTTTCCACTCCAGATACGGTTGGTTGTTCAGGAAAACTATTATAATGAAGGCTGATAAAGGCGTCAGTGTCTTCGTAGTTTGCATAGCTTGATCGACTTGCAAGGGAAATAAAATCATCCTCTGGTCTTGTTAATAGTACGTTTGCACCGAGTGAGGTAAGCTCCTTTTCTAATTCTGAAGCTGTAAAATACGCGAAATCTTTTTCGTATGTTCCTGTTGCACCAATTGCACCAACATCGTGGCCACCATGACCTGCATCAATGACTATCGTTTTATTGCGAAAACTGTGGTTTCCGGAAGCTTCATTCTTGTTAAGCAAGGGTTTGAATATATATCCTGTTTGATCGTCATTACTAATTTCATACCAATCATCTGTTTCAGAAATAACCTCATATTCTGTACCTTTTTTTGCTAAATGGGCAATATCATACGATGTTGCAGGACCATCTCGCAATGGTGTATTATCATGCTGAACTGTAATCGACTTCACAGAGTGCTCTGTATTAGTTTCCTCTATTTCTCCATTTATCGTAATAAACTCAGTTGTTACCCAGCCAGTTCCAGATTCTAATTGGATTTCTACCCATTCTTCTTGCTGTTGAACAATCGGGTATGCTTCACCAGCACTAGCTTGTCCTACAGGTTTATATTCTGTTCCAGGTCCACTGCGGACATTTAAATTATCCTCATTTATAAACGCTTCCTTAGCTTGTACGTCATTTGAAAACAACATTGAAATCATGATTACAGTAAGGAAAGGGACCATATATCGTTTTAACTTCAAAAAAAATCCTCCCGCCAATCTAGAATAAAACTTTATAAACAGTATAATAAAATTTCTCGATTTAGGCAAAGCTATAGGTAGAAGTTTGTATATCTTGACTAGAAAGTATAAAGCTTTCTCACTACATAAGTGCAACCAAGTTTTCTAAAATAGGAGGAATCGATAGTGCGCTTACATGATAAACATTGGAAATCAGTGAATGACAAGGACATATTTGGTGTAAACCTTCATCAATTTATGGAACAATCTGACCAGGCGAATCGTTTGGAAATAGCAGAAGAATTAGGGATTACTGCTAGTGAAGTGAAAAGCTTAAAGAAAAAAATAAATCGAACTTGACTTTCCTAGCCGCTTTAGATTAATATATAGACAATCCAGTTATTAGACTTAATAATAATGAATTATAATTTAATGTTAATTACAATAAACCGTTGAGGGATAAAGTAATTAGAAACCAAATGCAAAGAGAGTAGATGCAATTGCTGAGAGCACCTATGCAGGATGGCCTAATGAAAGACGATCCTTAGGATTTATATCGAAACTGAGTAGGTATAAACGTTTTGCAGGCGTTAACTGTGTAGAGCGGATACGAATAAGTATCAACTAGGGTGGCAACGCGGGTAAACTCTCGTCCCTTCTTTAAGGGGATGAGGGTTTTTTTGTGCTTACATATAAGGAAATGAAACATGGTTTCTTATAAAAACTAGGGTTTAGTCCAATGTACTAGGTTACTATCCTAGTTGTACTAATGTAAATAAATGTAACTGAGCTTACTTAGGAGGTATTAGGCATGAGTTTAAAAGCGCCAAGAGGTACAGTAGATACGTTGCCAAAAGATGCTAAGAAATGGCAATATGTTGAATCAAAAATAAAAAGTATTTGTGATACTTTCCATTTTGAAGAAATTCGCACACCATTATTTGAACATACAGAAGTATTCCAACGAGGGGTTGGTGATTCAACAGATATTGTTCAAAAAGAAATGTATACCTTTGAGGATCGTGGTGGTAGAAGTTTAACGCTTAGACCAGAAGGAACGGCGGCTGTTTCTAGAGCTTACGTTGAAAATAAATTATTTGGTGAAGCAAACCAACCTGTAAAATTGTATTATTTTGCACAAATGTTTCGCTACGAACGTCCGCAAAAAGGAAGAATGCGTCAGTTGAATCAGTTTGGTGTAGAGGTATTGGGAAGTGCAGATCCAGCAATCGATGCGGAAGTAATTGACTTAGCAATGACAAGTTATCGCTCACTTGGATTAAAGTCATTGAAGCTAGTCATTAACTCTTTAGGCGATAAAGAAAGTCGAGATAATCACCGCAGGGCGCTCGTTGAACACTTTACCCCTCATAAAGAGGAATTATGTGCAGACTGTCAACTAAGATTAACACAGAATCCGTTACGCATATTGGATTGTAAGAAGGATAAGGATCATCCATCAATGAAAACCGCTCCATCGATTTTAGATTACTTAAATGAAGAATCGAAGGAATATTTTTCAAAGGTGAAGGATTATCTTACAGCGATGGACATTGAATATGTTGTAGATCCTAATTTAGTTCGTGGGCTGGATTATTACAATCACACGGCATTTGAAATTATGAGTGAGGCAGAAGGATTCGGTGCAATCACAACCCTTGCCGGTGGTGGACGCTATAATGGTCTTATTGAAGAATTGGGTGGACCAAATACACCAGGAATTGGATTTGGAATGGGACTTGAGCGTTTGTTGATGGCACTCGAAGCCGAGAATATTGAAATTCCAATTGAGGATAGACTCGATTGTTTCCTTGTAGCAGTAGGGGAAGAAACAAATAGAGAAGCAGTAAGAATCGTCCATGAATTACGTGCTAACGGAATTCAGGTTGATAAAGATTATCAAGAACGTAAAATGAAAGGTCAATTTAAAGCTGCTGACCGTTACAAGGCAAAGCTTGTTCTCATTTTAGGTGAGGAAGAAATTAACAAGCAAGTGGTGATGCTGAAACAAATGGATACAGGGGAACAGATCGAAGTACCTTTCGCACAATTAGTAGAAACAGTAAAAGCAAAACTTCAGGGAGGCAGCAGACATGAGTGAACGAATTTTAGCAGGAACACTTACAGATACGAATATTGATCAAGAAGTTCTACTTAAAGGTTGGGTACAAAAGCGTCGAGATTTAGGTGGATTAATTTTTATTGATCTTCGTGATAAATCAGGACTTGTGCAAATTGTATTTAACCCAGATAATTCGAAAGAGGCTTTGGAAGTCGCTGAGAAAATACGCTCTGAATATGTTGTTGAAATTAGTGGTGTTGTTGTGTCACGGGATGAGTCTACCATTAATCCATTAATGGAAACCGGTAAGATTGAGGTTATGGCTTCAGCAATTACTATATTAAACAAGGCAAAGACGCCACCATTTGCAATCCAAGATGAGACAGATGTATCAGAAGATTTGCGACTTAAATATCGTTATTTAGACTTAAGAAGAGCACCATTACAAGAAACCTTTAAACTTCGTCATAAGACAACGCAAGCAATTCACAAATTTTTAGATGGTGAAGGATTCTTAGAAATGGAAACACCAATCTTAACGAAAAGTACACCTGAGGGTGCGAGAGATTATTTAGTACCTAGTCGTGTACATCCTGGTGAATTCTATGCTTTGCCACAATCACCACAATTATTTAAACAGTTAATAATGATGAGTGGTTTTGAAAAATATTACCAAATTGCTCGTTGTTTCCGAGATGAAGACTTGCGTGCAGACCGTCAACCAGAATTTACACAAATCGATATCGAAACATCGTTTATGACGAGTGATGAAATTATGGAAATGACAGAAAGAATGATGCAACAGGTAGTCAAAGAAGTAAAGCAAATTGATATCGAATTACCACTCCCAAGAATGCCTTATGACGAAGCGATGGACCGTTTTGGTTCGGATAAACCAGATACAAGATTTGGACTTGAGCTTATTCATGTTTCCGAAATTTTGGCGAAATCGACGTTTAAAGTGTTCCAAGGCGCAATTGAATCCGGCGGCAAGGTTGCATTATTAAACGTAAAGGGCGAGGCAGCAAACTTCTCCCGTAAAGAAATTGATAAGCTAACCGATTTCGTTAAAGTATATAATGCGAAGGGACTTGCATGGTTAAAAGTAGAAGGCGACGAATTAAAGGGACCAATTGCCAAATTCATAACAGAAGAAGAAAAACAGGGATTAGTAACACGTGCTGATGCTACTGATGGCGACCTATTATTATTTGTAGCAGATAAGAATGCGGTTGTTTATGATAGTTTAGGAGCGCTTCGCCTAAAGCTAGGGAAACAATTAAACCTAATCGATGAATCTAAATTTAATTTCCTGTGGGTAACGGACTGGCCTTTACTAGAATATGATGAAGCATTAGGAAGATACTTCGCTGCACACCATCCATTTACATCTCCAGTTATTGGGGATATGGATAAATTAGAAGCAGACCCTGGAAGTGTTCGTGCAAACGCATATGACCTAGTGTTAAACGGATATGAATTAGGTGGGGGATCAATCCGTAATCATAAGAAGGAACAGCAGGATCAGATGTTTAAAGTGTTAGGCTTCTCTGAGGAAGAAGCAAAAGAGCAATTTGGCTTCCTATTAGAAGCCTTAGAATTCGGTGCACCACCACATGGAGGGGTAGCACTTGGCTTAGATAGAATGATTATGTTGCTTGCAGGCAGAACGAATTTACGTGATACCATTCTATTCCCTAAAACAGCTTCTGCATCGGATTTACTTACAGATGCACCTAGTGAGGTAAGCGATGCACAGTTACAAGAACTAGCTATTCAATTAGCTAAGGTAAATGACTAATACTTCCATCTGTTAAGGGAAAGAAATAAATGTAATCGAAAAAAATATATTTTTAAATATTGAAAAAATAACATTTATATGTTAAGATAAATTTACAAAAGAGAAATGATGCTTAATCCTGATGTGTTCGTTTATTAAAAGTATTTTGACCGAACAACTAATTACTTGGGAGCTTCTAAAATCGTTTTTATGGTGCATACATGCCCCTAACACAAATGGGGAAGTATAATAAACATAAAACATAGCACCCACCTGCCAAAAGCGGGATCAAAACTCAAAAATAGACGGCATAATCGGGAGTAAGCGATACATAAATAAAAAACTGACTAGCGCTAGTCAGTTTTTTATTATTTATAATATGATATATGTTGCGGTATAGATTAATCGTAATCTGTTTTGCTATGCCCTGGATATTATTTAAATATAATGTAGAAAGCGCTAATCTGCCAAATTGAAGTTCTGCTCTTAATTTGACCCATGTGCCAGCTGTTGCAAGTTGCCGTTTTTATCCATGCGGAATGTTGGTGCTTTCATACTTCCTTGATCATCAAGTACCGTCATTTTTCTTGCTCGATCCATGATTTGAATAAATGCTTGATAATCTTCTTGGATAGTAGCAAGTTGTGTTTCTGTTTCTGTTAATTGTTTTTCTAGTTTTTTAATTTCTTCCTTTAATAATGTATTCTCTTTATGGGCACTTTCTAGTGATACTTTTGATTGATTGGAAGCATAGTAGTCTTTCTTGACCTCATGTAAAAATTGAATCACCATATCCATTGAAATCGTTGGTACTGCTTCTTCAATTATTAACGTACTTTGCTCTTCTCGTTCACTATATTCCTCGTAGGCCGGTGTGGGTGGCAGCGAAATAACCGGATTCCTTGTTTTCTGTACCTGTTTTGCAATTGCCCGTTTCTTTTCTTTCCGTTGCCTTTTTGCTAAATCAATTGCACTATCATACTTCATTCTTACCTCAGCATTCCATCTAAATCCACAAGCAGCAGAGGTACGGTTTAATTTGTCGCCAACTTCTTCAAAAGCATTCAATTGTGTGCTTCCTTCACGAATGTGGCGTAAAACTGTTTCTGCTAATAATAGATCATCTTCATGTGACCATGCATCTTGTCTAACCTTAACCAATCCATTCAACTCCTTTTCCATCGCAGCATCACTTTAGTTCTTCATATCTCTTGATTAACGAATGGTAGGAAACTACTAATCGTTAATCATCGATTGTCCTATCTATCTAGGTGAAAAACCCTATTTATTACAATCTCTATAAATATTGTTACCGCTTGGAATAGTTTTATACATGGTTGGCTTTATCTTTATTAATTTTTTCGTACACTTGTTTGATAGCTTGTTCAAATTTTCCCGTGTTTTTAGGATTATAATAGTGTTTGTTTTTTATAGAGTCTGGTAAATATTGCTGGCTTATCCAGCCTCCTTCATAATCATGTGGATACTTATAACCAACTCCGCGTCCAAGACTGCTTGCGCCTTGATAGTGAGAATCTTTAAGGTGTGCTGGTATATCACCAGTCTTTCCACTCCTAATATCTGCTAATGCTGCATCAAGCGCCTTGTATGCAGTATTTGATTTAGGCGAGAGGCATAACTCAATGATTGCAACACTTAGTGGAATTCGTGCCTCAGGGAAACCAAGTCTTTCTGCAGCTTGAATTGCTGCTAATGCACGTGGACCTGCTTGAGGATTTGCAAGACCAATATCTTCATAAGCAATAACTACCATTCTTCTTCCAATACTATCTAAATCACCGGCCTCAATTAATCGTCCTAAATAATGGAGTGCTGCATCAACATCACTTCCGCGAATTGATTTTTGAAAGGCAGATAAGACATCATAATGTGCATCACCGTTTTTATCATGTGAAAAGCTTTTCTTTTGCATACATTCTTCCGCTGTCTCCAGGTCAATCACAACTTCGTCATCTTGATCCTTAGGTGTGGAGGAGATAGCCAGTTCTAGTCCGTTCAATGCTGAACGCATATCCCCATTTGCAGTACTGGAAAAGTGATCCAATGCTTCATCTGTGATACTAATCTCCTGTTTGCCGTAGCCATTTTCTTCATCCTTAATGGCTCTGACTAAAGCAGTCTTCACATTTTCTGGTGTTAACGCATGTAATTCAAATAGATGACAGCGACTACGAATGGCAGGGTTAATCGAATGGTATGGATTACTCGTAGTACATCCGATTAAAGTGATTAAATCATTTTCTAAATGGGGTAGAAGAAAGTCTTGTTTAGCTTTATCTAAGCGATGTACTTCATCAAGAATTAGTACAATATTTCCCATCATCTTCGCTTCTTCCACAACTATTTCCATGTCTTTCTTTTTATCTGTTACTGCATTTAGCATTTTTACTCGTAATCCTAAGCTTTTTGCTAATGCTGTTGCCATCGATGTCTTTCCTGTGCCAGGAGGGCCAAAGAGAATCATTGAAGCGAGTTGCTCTGCCTGAACCATCCGATTTAATATTTTCCCTTCGCCAACAAGATGCTCTTGTCCAATGATTTCATTAATATGGTCAGGTCTCATTCGAAATGCGAGTGGTTTTAGTTTCATTTTTATCGTCCTTTATTTATAATATTATATTTAAGCTTAATTCCAATTCAGGTTAAATGCAAGAAGCATGCTATTCATGCTATAATATCAAGTATTAAAAATGAATTCGTCGATACATGATTTCATGTGTCGTAAAATAGAGGTGCACAAAATGAAAATATCAACTAAAGGACGTTATGGATTAACGATTATGATTGAATTAGCGAAGAATCATGGTGGAGGTCCTATGTCATTAAAGGCAATTGCGAAAGAAAATGATTTATCCGAGCATTATTTAGAACAACTTGCTTCTCCACTAAGAAATGCCGGTTTAATCAAGAGTATCAGAGGAGCCTATGGTGGCTACGTTTTAGCAAAGGAAGGTAAGGAAATCACTGCTGGTGATATTATTCGTGTGCTCGAAGGACCGATAACAATTGTTGAAGGTATTGAAGAAGAAAAACCAGCACAACAAGCACTCTGGATGAAAATACGAGATGCAATTAAAAATGTACTAGACAATACAACACTAGAGACTCTCGCAAATCACGACAGCGACGAACCACAAGACGCTTATATGTTTTATATATAGGTCTATATCCAAATTGGTTGTGGATACTAGATAAAGTTTGAACCTAAATAGTAATGATATTTACTTCCTTTCCGGTCGCTCCAGAAATACACTACGCTTTCCGCGGGCGGCTGGTGAGCCTCTTCGTGCTAATGCACTTCAGAGTCTCACCGAGGCCTTTCCTCCCGCAGGAGTCTCCGTGTATTTCTTCCGCTGGGTCCTGTGCAAAAACTATTGATATAGGAGTAGTAAATGCACTAACAATTGCTGTGGATTGTAGCGGAGGACAGGAGACTCCTACGAGTATTGCAACGGCTAAAGATACATCGGAAGTAATCTTTTTATGATTGAGCTGAAGCGTTGCCCGCGGAAAGCGACTGTCCGCAGCGAAAATCAACATTACACCTAGTTCGCACTTTATATTAACTATCCATTACTTTTAAAAAACTTTTCAATTACAACCTATTAAATAATTCGCATTATACGAAAGGACGAATAGAAATGGAACCAATATATTTGGATCACGCAGCAACAACGCCAATGAGCAATGAAGTCATCGAAGCAATGCTTCCGGTATATAAAGAAACATTTGGCAATCCTTCAAGTGTCCATTCATTCGGTCGAAAGGCAAGACAACATCTTGATGCTGCAAGACGAGTAATGGCAAAAAGCATTCATGCTAACGAGAAAGAAATTATCTATACAAGCGGTGGAACGGAAGCTGATAATCTTGCATTGATTGGCACAGCGTTAGCAAACCGTGACAAAGGGAATCATATTATTACAAGCGCTCAGGAACATCATGCTGTATTACACACAGCAGAATATCTGGAGAAACAAGGATTTGATGTAACCTATTTACCAGTTAATCAAAATGGAAAAGTAGATATAAAGGATTTACAAGCTGCATTAACCGATGCAACAATTCTAGTCTCCATTATGTATGTAAATAATGAAACAGGAATAATTCAACCTATCAAAGAAATAGGCGAGCTGTTAAAAGACCATCAAGCTTATTTCCATACAGATGCAGTTCAGGCTTTTGGTTTAATTGATATCGATGTAAAGGTAAGCCATATTGATTTACTCACAGTATCCTCTCATAAAATTAATGGTCCTAAAGGAATTGGTTTTTTATATGCTGAGGAGCATGTTAAAATGAATCCTTTACAGTTCGGTGGGGAACAAGAGCGCAAGCGTCGTGCTGGAACAGAGAATATTGTAAGTGTTGTTGGTTTCCAAAAAGCAGTGGAGCTGGCAATTGAGCATAAAGCAGAGCGAGAGGCAGACTATCAGCAGTATAAACAATTATTTTTAGATGAATTAAGAAATCATAGTGTGGAATTTCAAGTGAACGGGGAAAGTTCAGAACAAATCGCTTCAATTGTAAATATTAGTTTCCCAGGAGCAAATGTGGAGCAAATGCTGACGAACTTTGATTTAGATGGAATTGCGGCTTCCAGTGGCAGTGCATGTACGGCAGGCAGTGTGGAACCTTCCCATGTATTAACAGCCATGTTTGGAGAGAATAATCCTTGCACAACGAATTCAATTCGCTTTAGTTTTGGGATTTTTAATACAACGGAGAATGTGAAAGAAGCCGCAGAGCGAGTTGCAAAGATCATTAAAAGATTAATAAAAAAGGAAAGTGAAAATAATGAAGGATAATAAAGACATACGTGTTGTCGTAGGAATGAGTGGTGGGGTTGATTCATCAGTCGCAGCATTATTACTTAAGGAACAAGGATATGATGTTGTTGGAATTTTTATGAAGAACTGGGATGATACTGACGAATTTGGAGTTTGTACTGCAACTGAGGATTTTGATGATGTTGTACGAGTATGTAATCAACTCGATATCCCGTATTATTCGGTTAATTTTGAGAAGGAATATTGGGATAAGGTATTTACTTATTTTTTAGATGAATACAAAGCTGGCAGAACGCCAAATCCAGATGTAATGTGTAATAAAGAAATTAAATTCAAGGCATTTCTAGACCATGCATTATCGCTTGGTGCAGACTACCTGGCAACAGGGCATTATGCACAAGTAAGAGAAGTTGACGGACATACACAAATGTTACGCGGAGTAGATGACAATAAGGATCAAACATATTTCTTAAATCAATTATCTGAAGATGTACTTAGTAAGGTAATGTTCCCATTGGGACATATGCCGAAATCAAAAGTACGTGAAATTGCAAAAGAAGCTGGACTAGTAACAGCGACGAAGAAAGATTCTACCGGAATATGCTTTATCGGTGAACGTAATTTCAAGCAATTTTTAAGCGAATATTTACCTGCACAACCTGGGGAAATGCAAACCTTGGATGGCATTGTTAAGGGCAAGCATGATGGATTAATGTACTATACAATTGGACAACGTCAAGGGCTAGGCATAGGTGGAGAAGGTGATCCATGGTTTGTAGTTGGAAAGAACTTAAAGGAAAATATTCTTTATGTTGAACAAGGATACTCGAATGATTATTTATATTCTGATGCATTAATTGCTACCGACATTAACTGGATTAATGAAGCAGAAATAAAAGAGAGCTTTACGTGTACGGCCAAGTTCCGTTATCGTCAAAAGGATAGTAATGTTAAAGTTACTTTACTTGATAATGGAAAAGTACGTGTAGATTTTGAGAATACAGAACGTGCAATCACTCCAGGGCAAGCTGTTGTATTTTACGATGGCGATGTTTGCTTAGGTGGAGCCACAATTGATGAAATCATCAAGCAAGAAAATAAACTTCAATATGTTGGCTAAAAATTCATCCCCTCAAAAGGAGCGTTACAATGGATAAGAACACACAAGGTATTATATATATGCAAGAAGGAAAGTTTGAAGAGGCTGCAACGCTTTTTAATGAAGTAATCGAACAAAATCCAATTGATGCAGTCGGTTATATTAATTTCGGTAACTTATTAATGCATATGAAAGATTTTGAACATGCAGAGCGTTTCTTTAACAGAGCGATTGAACTGGATGGCAATGCTGCAACAGCGTATTATGGACTGGGTAATTTATACTTTGAACAATCGCTGTATCAGCCTGCACAACAAAATTTCCAGAAAGCAATGGAACTAGGGTTGGAGGAAAGCGATGTTTACTATATGCTTGGTATAACATTACAAAATCAAGAGCAATTTAAACTTTCTCTTCCATATTTATTACGTGCAGCAG
Source organism: Oceanobacillus chungangensis (assembly GCF_003369565.1). Taxonomy (GTDB): domain Bacteria; phylum Bacillota; class Bacilli; order Bacillales; family Amphibacillaceae; genus Oceanobacillus; species Oceanobacillus chungangensis. The sequence goes on from NZ_PIOD01000002.1 coordinate 220,422, forward strand.
AGTTAGCACCAGGTGACGATGAGGTTTTATTCCTTTACGGTCTTTCGCTAGCACAAGCAAATCATCTTAAAGATGCGAAATCTACGTTTGAAAATGTAATTGGAATGAATCCAGAGCATAGTGATGCACATTATAATTTAGGAATAATATCTATATACGATGAAAATATTGATGAAGCATTAGCCCATTTTAATGAGGCATTAAGAATTCAACCAGAACACATATTAGCGGCAAACGGTAAGAAGAATATTCAAGCGCTCTTGAAAGAAAACGATAGGTAAGATAGTGAGGTTGTTATAGATGGAGAAAGACCAGCAATCAGAAAAAGTACAAGGTTATATTAAGGGAGAACTCCTTCACACAATTTTCCATAATGAAACCGAGCATTTTTCAATTGTGAAAATAAGAGTAAAGGAAACCAATGAGGATTTTAAAGAAAAAGAGATTATTGCCAAGGGATATTTCTCCAATCTACAAGAACAAACAACTTACTATTTTTATGGCGATTTTGAAAGACATGCAAAGTTTGGTTTACAATACCGTGTGAATTCCTATCAAACTTATATACCTGATACAAAGGACGGTCTCATTGCTTATCTCTCTAGTGATTTATTCTATGGAATTGGGAAAAGAATTGCAGGGCGGATTGTCGAGCATTTAGGAGAAAATGCCGTATCCAGAATCCTTAATAACCCAGACTGTCTGGCAGATGTACCTGGAATAAAGAAAGAAACAATCGAGCAATTAGTTAAAAGCTTGCAGGAAAACCAGGGATTTGAACATGTTGTTGTCCATCTATCAACATATAATATTAGTTTGAAGCTGGCACAAAAAATTTATCAGGAATATAAAGATGAGACGATTGAAAAGCTGCAAGAGGATCCATATCAGTTTGTCTTTGATATTGAAGGACTCGGATTCCAAACGGCTGATGAAATTGCCAAGAAAAATGGACTATCCTTATCACACCCCAATCGAATTGGTGCTGGATGTATTTATGTTTTACAGCGAAGCGTTAATGATGGACATGTATATCTACCGATAGATTATTGTGTTTCACAGGTTCTCTCATTGTTATCTACAAGGGATGAATTATCTCCAGAAATGATTGCTGAAAGACTTGATGAATTAAATACTGAAAAGAAAGTCATCGTTCTTAATGGAAATGTTTATTTGCCTTCCCTCTATTATGCTGAGGATGGCTTTGCTTCCCATTTAAAACGAGTGATTCAAAAGGAAATCGAAATTGAGACACCATTAGCAGATTTATTGAAGATTACCGGTGAAATAGAAGAATCGGAAGTATTGAGCTATGGGAAAGAGCAATTTGCAGCGATTGACAAGGCACTACATTCTAAAGTTATGATTCTGACAGGTGGACCTGGTACAGGAAAAACAACTGTTATTAAAGGGATTTTAAAAGCGTACGGTGCGATTCACGATGTTTCCTTAAACATGACAGATTATGATAATAAGTCCGACTTTCCGTTTATTTTGACGGCACCAACAGGCCGGGCGGCAAAACGATTGAATGAATCGACAGGGATTCCGGCACAGACAATCCACCGACTACTAGGATGGAATGGAGCGAATGGATTTGATAAGGATGAGAAGGAACAACTGGAAGGAAAATTTCTAATTGTCGATGAGTTTTCTATGGTTGATATTTGGTTAGCAAACAACCTCTTTAAAGCAATACCTGATGATATGCAAGTGTTGCTGGTTGGTGATGAAGACCAGCTACCTTCAGTAGGTCCAGGTCAGGTTCTAGCAGATTTATTGAAAAGTGAACTCATTCCTTTAGTTAGTTTAAATGAGGTCTATCGACAAAAAGAAGGCTCGAAAATAATTCAATTGGCACATGAAATAAAAAATGATATATGTACTGTAGATTCCTTGCAAAATGATTCAGATTTTAGTTTTATTCCATGTAATGAATACCAAATGCTTGACGTTGTCACAATCATTTTTAAGAAGGCAAAGGACAAAGGAATTGATTTAAGAGACATTCAAGTACTTGCACCTATGTACCGCTCACAAGCCGGGATAACGATGATTAATAAAGAATTACAGCGATTGATTAATCCGAAAACCAAAACGAAACGTGAAGTAAAGATGAATGACCTTATTTACCGAGTTGGCGATAAGGTAATCCAGCTCGTTAATCAGCCTGAAGATGGTGTGTACAATGGTGATATTGGTGAGGTAGTTGCGATATTCAAAGAGGATGAGAATAAGGAAAACGAGGAACAGGTTGTCATTGCTTTTGATGATCGAGAAGTCGTATATGTGCGAAAAGACTATGATAATTTTATGCACGCCTATTGCATATCGATTCATAAGTCACAGGGAAGTGAGTTTCCAATAGTCGTCATGCCTGTAGTTTCATCCTACTATCGCATGCTTAGAAAAAATCTACTCTACACTGCAATTACTAGAAGTAAAGAGTCATTGATTATTTGTGGAGAGGTACAGGCGTTTTTTAAAGGAATCCAAACAGTTGACACGAATAACCGTTTTACATCATTAAGAGAGCAATTGGTTGAGAGATTAGAGAAGACCCCACTTCCATTAGCTGATACTAGTGAAGAAGAAGAGATATCTCCTTACGATTTTATGTAAGTCATGATGTATAAAAAAATGAAAATCGGGTAAGCATAACATCATAATGTATTTTAAAAATGAGGTGCTATGATGATGCGATGCCCGAATTGTAATGGTAAAGATATAGGGAAAATCGGTTCACAAAACTATTATTGCTGGACATGCTTTGTGGAAATGACAATCTTAAATAATGCGTTAACCTTACATCAAATTGAGGCAGATGGTAGTTTAAGCTCGTTAAATGATTTATTTACAGAAGAACAAAGGAAATTACAGTAACCATCCTAGATTCTGAATGCAGTGCAAAGGAGGGTTACTTATGTTTCCTGGAAATAAACGGCTAAATTATTTATACTGGATTATTACTGGAATACTATCTATATTATTTATCTATTTACTAGTAAAATCTTTTCCTTATTATAGTATCTTCTTTTCATTTCTATGGAAATTATCCATCCCATTCTTAATTGCAATACTGATTGCATATCTTTTGTATCCAATAATTAATAAAATCCACAGTTACAATATTCATAAAGGACTTGCTATTTTATTTATTTATGTGCTTTTTTTTGGTGGCATCGCCTATCTCATATACCGTGTATACCCGGTAATTGTCCTGCAAGTACGCGATTTAGCAAATAATTTCCCGAAAATGACCGACATGTATGAAGGCATCGTGTTAAACATTTATGAATACACTTCCTTTCTCCCTGAAACAGTGCATGATAAAATGGACCAACTCATTATTGGATTGGAAAAATCTATAGAGAATGTTTTAACAAAATTAGTTGGTGGCTTTACTAGAATATTTGATATGATTCTTGTTATCACGATTATCCCTGTGCTTGTCTTCTACTTTTTGAAGGATTATGACAGGATGAAAGATTTTTTCAAGCAATTTATTCCTACTAGATATCGTGAACCGCTAAGTAAGATGGTACATGCAATAGATGCAAATTTAGGAAGTTATATTCGCGGCCAGTTGCTCATTTGTTTAATAATTACGATTATCACACTGATTGTTTTTAAATTACTGCATATCGAATATGCTTTGCTGCTCGCGGTTATTTTAGGCATTACGAATATTATTCCATATTTCGGTCCAATTATTGGATCCATTCCCGCTGTAGCGATTGCGGCTACAACATCAGGGAGTTTAGTAATTTTTGTATTGGTTGCCGTGTTCGCAATCCAGACGATTGAAGGGAATCTATTGTCACCTTATATTGTCGGAAAAAGTATTGCAATTCACCCAGTAGCTATTATCCTCGCAATATTAGTAGGATCGAAGCTGTTTGGGGTTATTGGATTGATTCTGGCAGTGCCAATCCTGACGATTTTAAAGGTAATTGTCAAACATATATGGGACTTTAGAGCGGAACATTGACATCAATGCATTTATTTTCTATACTGTAAGAAAAGATTCTACTTACTTAAATATATGTAAAACGTTGATAGTGATAAGTACATGAGGCTCTATTTTAAGAGAGGGATTTCCATCTGGCTGTAAGAAATCCTAAATAAGAGACATGGAAAGCTAAACTAGAGTACGGTTAATCCCCGTCGGTCTCATACCGTTACAATGATAAAGTGATGAATAATGCCGATTTATTATTCATAATTAGGGTGGTACCGCGAATAAATCTCGTCCCTGCGTATAAGCAGAGAGGGGATTTTTTTGTAGTTTAAGAAAGTATAAAAACTTTCTTACTACATATGTACAAGTAAGTTTGTTAATGAAAGATTTTTAAAATTTAGTACAGAAATAGGAGGATATCAAATGAAGCAATTAAATTCAGCTGAAGTCAGACAGTTATTTATCGATTTTTTTAAGGAAAAAGGACATCGCCAAGAACCAAGCGCGTCGCTTGTGCCAAAGGATGACCCAACACTGCTGTGGATCAATAGTGGGGTTGCGACGTTAAAGAAGTACTTTGATGGACGAGTAATCCCGGAAAATCCAAGATTAGTAAATGCGCAAAAGTCTATTCGTACCAATGATATTGAAAATGTCGGTTACACTGCAAGACACCATACATTCTTTGAAATGCTTGGGAACTTCTCAATTGGTGATTATTTCAAACAAGAAGCAATCGAGTGGGCATGGGAATTTTTAACTAGTGAGAAATGGCTTGCCCTTGATGCAGAATTATTATCCGTTACCGTTCATCCAGAAGATGATGAGGCATATAATATTTGGTTACATGAGATTAAATTGCCAAAAGAGCGGATCATTCGCTTGGAGGAAAACTTCTGGGATATTGGCGAAGGGCCAAGTGGACCGAACACAGAAATTTTCTATGATCGTGGCGAAAAATATGGAAATAACCCGAATGATCCGGAACTATTTCCAGGTGGAGAAAATAATCGTTACTTAGAAATTTGGAATCTCGTATTTTCTCAATTTAATCATAATCCGGATGACACGTATACACCACTTCCAAAGAAAAACATTGATACTGGAATGGGTCTTGAACGAATGGTTTCTATCATTCAGGATGTTCCTACGAATTTTGAAACGGATTTATTCATGCCAATCATTAAAAAAACAGAGCAATTGGCAAACGTAAATTATGGTAAAACAAAGGAAAGTGATACAGCTTTCAAAGTAATCGCTGATCACATTCGTACGGTTAGCTTTGCGATTGGTGATGGTGCAATTCCATCAAATGAAGGTAGAGGATATGTTTTAAGAAGATTACTTCGAAGAGCAATTCGTTTTGCGAAGGAAATTGGGATTGAAAAGCCGTTTATGTTTGAATTAGTAGATACAGTGGGCGAGATTATGCAAGAGTTTTACCCAGAAGTTACGAAGCAAAAAGACTTTATTAAAAACATTATCAAGGTTGAAGAGGAACGGTTCCATGAAACGCTTAACGATGGGCTGGAGATTCTATCCACTGTAATCGAAAAAGAAAAAGCAGCTGGAAATACAGTTTTCCCTGGTAAAGAAGTATTCCGTTTATATGATACTTATGGTTTTCCGAAAGAATTAACAGAAGAATACGTGGAACAGCAAGGCTTTACAATAGATGAGACTGGTTATAATACTGAAATGGAACAACAAAGAGAACGTGCTAGAAATGCTCGTCAAAAAGTAGATTCCATGCAGGTTCAGGATAGTATTTTAGGGGAACTCCAAGTAGATAGTGAGTTTATCGGCTATCGTCAATTAGAAGCAGAGACGAAAATTGAAATCCTAATCAGCGGCAAAGAAATAGTCGAAGTAGCAAAGAAAGATGAAGAAGTATATCTCTTTTTAAATAAAACACCTTTCTATGCGGAAAGTGGTGGGCAAACTGCAGACCACGGTTGGATTTATACAGACACAGCATCTGCATATGTCGAGGATGTACAGAAGTCACCCAATGGTCAGAATATCCACCGAGTTATCGTTAAAGATGGTGAGTTAAAGGCAGGAAGTACAGTAAAAGCAATGGTGGATTCAGAATTCCGTTCGTCCGTTATCAAGAATCACTCTGGTACACATTTATTACATCAAGCATTAAAGGATGTACTAGGTACACATGTTAACCAAGCAGGTTCATTAGTAACACCTGAGCGGCTACGTTTTGACTTCTCGCATTTCAGTGCTGTAACGAAAGAGGAGTTAGAACGTATTGAGCACAGCGTTAACGAGCAGATTTGGGCTGCATTACCTGTTGTTATTACAGAAGAAAAGATTGAAGATGCAAAAGCAATGGGTGCAATGGCATTATTTGGTGAGAAGTATGGCGATGTCGTTCGTGTCGTAAAGATGGGCAATTATAGTCTTGAATTATGTGGTGGTTGTCATGTACAAACAACGTCGGAAATCGGCTTGTTTAAAATCGTTTCTGAAAGTGGAATCGGTGCTGGAACAAGAAGAATTGAAGCAGTCACCAGTAAGTATGCATACGAATTCCTAAATAAAAAGGTATCCGTATTACAAACTGCAGCACAGTTACTGAAAACGAATGAAGACCATGTTCCAGAACGATTAGAGGGACAGTTCAATGAACTAAAGGAATTGCAAAAGGAAAATGAATCTTTAAGTGCGAAACTAGCTAATTTAGAAGCTTCATCTATTTTGGATCAAATTGAAGATGTAGATGGGATTCCTGTTTTAGCACAAAAAGTTAACGTGAAAGACATGAACCAATTAAGAAATATGCTTGATGATTTAAAGCAAAAGATTGATTCAGGAATTATTCTTTTAGCTGCTGAAAGTAATGGAAAGGTACAGCTTGCAGCAGGTGTGTCAAAAGATTTAATTGAGCAGGGCTATCATGCAGGCAATGTTGTTAAGAAGGCTGCAGCCGTTTGTGGCGGTGGCGGTGGAGGCCGACCTGATATGGCTCAAGCTGGCGGAAAGGACCCTGCAAAAATAATGGAAGCACTAGCTGTAGTCAAAGATTATGTCAATGAAATTAGTAATAAGTAATTAATTTGTCTCCTTTTAGCAAAAAAAATATAATATTGTTGAAAAACATGGTAAGATGAATGCAGTAGGTTTTACTAGTTCGTCAACCAATATGGTTTATTTGGTAGTAAGAAAGGAAACATCCTTTCTTACTACATAAGTGCGACTAAGGCTGTCACCCAAAGACTTGGTGACAACCAAGTTTTTCTAAAAATTAATGAAGGTTACATTCCCCTTTTACGAAATAATCGGGAGTTCCTTAGAACGGAGTGTCAAGATGAGTTCAATTGATAAAACGATGAAATTTAATTTTTCAGAAGAACCATTCGATCAAGATATTAAAGAAATTCTTTTTACGGTTCATGATGCATTAAAGGAAAAGGGTTATAATCCAATTAATCAAATTGTTGGTTATTTATTATCTGGAGATCCGGCGTATATTCCAAGACATAAAGATGCACGGAATTTAATACGAAGAGTAGAAAGAGATGAAGTAATCGAGGAATTAGTAAAAGTTTATTTACAACAAAAAAAGGCGGATTAAATGAAAATTATTGGATTAGATGTCGGTTCTAAAACCATAGGTGTTGCGGTAAGCGATGCACTTGGCTGGACTGCGCAAGGAAAAACAACGATTCAGTGGAATGAGAATGATATCCATTCAGCTGATGAAGCATTGGATAAAATAATCAAAGAATATGAAATTGAAAAAGCTGTCATTGGACTTCCTAAAAATATGAATGGTACAATAGGTGAACGAGGAGAAGCGTCACAACGTTATGCAGCTCATATTGAAGAAATCTTTCAAATCCCCACAGTACTTTGGGATGAAAGACTAACAACCATCGCTGCCGAAAGAGTACTGCTAGAAGCAGATATTAGCAGAAAGAAAAGAAAAAAGGTTATCGACAAAATGGCTGCAGTTATGATTCTCCAAGGTTATTTAGATAAAAAATAAAAGGCAATATTCTTTAAGAGTGGGACAGCGAATACTCTTCCCGCTGAAATGATTTGTTGGTTTTTCCTAAATTTGGTAATAATAATTATCAGTGGTAGGTAACATTGTCGAAGTCATCCTTGACTTATAGGGAAATTACCATTTACAACAAACAGTGCAGATGAAGCCAAAATAAAAGAGGTGAAAGAAGTGGCAATTGAAGATAAAGAAAGAATTATCGTTCCAGACGAAAATGGTGAAGAGCATCTTTTTGAAGTTCTCTTTACATTTGACGTTGACGAAACGAACCAATCCTACATTGCTGTTGTTCCAGTTGAGCAATCGGAAGATGAAGAAGTAGAAGTATACGCATTCCGTTACGAAGAAAATGGAAACGACGATGATGATCTTGCATTATTCCCGATTGAAACAGATGAAGAGTGGGACATCGTAGAAGAAATGCTAGCAACATTAGCGGATGAAGAAGATAAGTAAGAATAATGATTTTGTTTGGAAGCTGATGTCAACTAGCGACATCAGCTTTTCTTATTGCTATCTAGATTAAATCACTAAATTAATGGATAATCCTATCTATTTTTAGTATAATAAGTCGAATGAAAGGGGGATATCGGATGTCCAAAAAAGAAACCGGCGGGAATTTTAGAGACGATCTCGTTGCACGAAGTAATGAAGCGAGAACCGTAAGAAAACTAGTGTTTACGATATTAATCGTTCTAATAATAATTCTTGCTATTGGTGGTATATTAGGGTTTCTCTATGTTAAATCTGCATTAGAGCCTGTAGATTCATCTAGTGATGAAAATATAACAGTAGAAATACCAATTGGCTCATCAAGTACAACGATTTCAGATATTCTTGAAGAAAATGGTATAATAAAAAATGGCTTGATTTTTCGTCTTTATTTAAAACTGAATAACGAAGGAGACTTCCAGGCAGGTGAGTATACCTTTACTCCAGCGCTTAGTTTAGATGAAATTATTGAATCCCTTAAGACAGGGAAGGTTATAGCTGAGCCAGTACACCGTATTACAATTCCTGAAGGCCTTACCGTTGATCAAATTGCTGGTATCTATGCAGATAAATTAGGTATTAAAAAAGAAGATTTTCTTAAGGTAGTTAATGACAAGGCGTATATTGAACAGCTTATTGATAAATATTCAACGATATTATCAGATGATATACTTAATGAAGAGATTCGAACACCATTGGAAGGTTATTTATATGCTTCTACTTATGATTTTTTTGAGGAAGAGCCAACAGTCCAATCAATTGTAGAAGCGATGCTGGATCGAACGTTAACTGTGTTAACTCCATACTTAGAAGAAATAAAGAAAAAAGAGTTTACCATTCATGAGGCTGTTACATTTGCTTCGTTAGTGGAGAAAGAAGCAAGTAATGAAGAGCAGCGGAATGAAATCTCTAGTGTATTCTATAATCGACTGGAAACCGAAATGCCTTTACAAACAGACCCAACGGTATTATATGCACTTGGAGAGCATCAAGAAAAAGTATTATATAAGGATTTAGAAGTAGATTCTCCATATAATACGTACAAAGTAAAATCATTACCAGTTGGTCCGATTGCTAATTTTTCGGAGAGTTCATTGAATGCAACACTTAATCCTGTTGATTCGGATTATCTATATTTCTTACATGATAGCGAAGGGAAAATCCACTACGCTGAAACCTATGATGAACATCTCAAGAATAGGGATAAATATATAAATTAACCAAGATTGAAGAATATTGCAGAAGAGAAAGAAAAAGCTTTCACTGCATATGCGCAACTTAGGCTGTTACCAGATGGTTTAGGTACAGCCTGAGTTTTCTAAGAAAGAGGTCTTTTAAATGGACGAGCAATTAAATCATTATTTAGAACAAAATTTGCCTGCTCAAAAAGAGTGGGTTTTACAACTTGAAGAACAGGCACTTAAGGATCAAATTCCAATCATGGATTCGGTTGGAATCAACTTTCTGATGCAATTAATTCGCATTAAGAAGCCAAATCGGATATTAGAAATCGGTACGGCGATTGGGTATTCTGCATTGAGAATGAATGAGGCCCATCCAGAAGCAGAAATTACCACAATTGAACGAGATGAGCCACGCTATAAACAGGCGCTTGAAAATATCTCGAATCAAGAGAAACAAGACACCATTCACGTTATTTTTGATGATGCCCTTGTAGTAATGGAAAATCTTATTGAAACTAGCGAGCAGTTTGATTTCATTTTTATTGATGCTGCAAAGGGTCAATATAAACGATTTTTTGAACTCGCTAGCCAACTTTTATCCGACTCTGGGTTAATCGTTACGGACAATGTACTCTTTAGAGGGTATGTTGCAAATAACGATGCAGAAAACATACCAAAACGCTACCGAAAAATGATTGAGAAATTAAGGGATTATAATACATTTATCATAAATCATCCTAATTTCACCTCTTCAATCATTCCGGTAGGGGATGGCGTTGCTATTAGTGAATATTTAGGAGGTCAGAACGTTGGTTAATGATAAGCCAGTAGTAATTGGTGTCGCTGGTGGAAGTGGTAGTGGAAAAACTTCAGTTACTCGTTCCATTTACGAACAATTTACGGACAAAACGATTCTTGTTCTTGAACAAGATTATTATTATAAAGATCAAAGTCATTTAGCATTTGAAGAAAGATTGAATACAAACTACGATCATCCATTAGCATTTGATAATGATTTGCTTATCGAGCATTTAAATGATTTATTAAACCAGAAGGCAATCGATAAGCCAGTATATGATTATAAAAATCATACAAGATCTACAGAAGTAATCCATGTAGAACCAAAGGAAGTTATTATCGTAGAGGGTATACTTATTTTAGATGATCCTAGGCTGATGGATTTAATGGATATTAAAGTATTTGTTGATACTGATGCTGATTTACGAATCATTCGCCGGTTATTGCGAGATATTAAAGAGCGGGGAAGAACCCTTGATTCCGTTATTGATCAATACCTTGACAATGTGAGACCATCCCATTTACAATTTATTGAACCAACAAAACGATATGCAGATATTATCATCCCTGAGGGTGGGCAAAATCATGTTGCAATTGATATTTTAGCATCCAAGATAGAAAGCATAATAGCAAAAAATCGAGAAAGATAATTAAAAAGTATTGATTAATTATATAAAGTCTGCCATAGTATGGAATAGTATATTTATTTAGTTTTTTATATGAGCGTGTTTACAACATCGCTCGTTTGTTTATGAAGAGTGAAAAAGGAGTGTTTTTAATGGCTGTAGAGAAAAGTTATTATATGACTCAAGAGGGGAAAGAAAAACTAGAGAAAGAATTACAATTTTTGAAAACGGATCGTAGACAAGAAGTGGTAGAGCGAATTAAAATTGCTCGTGACTTTGGTGATCTGTCTGAGAACTCAGAATATGATGCAGCGAAAGATGAACAAGCTTTCGTTGAACAACGAATTACACAAGTTGAGAAAATGATACGAAATGCAATCATTATTGAAAGTGATAATAATAATCCGAATGTAGTCTCACTAGGAAAATCTGTAACGTTTGTTGAATTGCCAGATGGCGATGAAGAAACATATACGATTGTTGGAAGTGCAGAAGCAGACCCATTTGAAGGTAAGATTTCAAATGACTCCCCAATGGCAAAAAGCTTGATTGGAAAAGAGATTGGTGAGGAAGTCGCAGTAGCAACTCCAGGTGGAGATATTCAAGTTAAAATAGTGAAAGTAGATTAAATATAAAAAGCGAGGATTTTTCCCTCGCTTTTATTTTTTAGCCTTTATCAATTATTAGAGCAAAAATCATTGATAAAATAGCTTCTATTTGATGTCATATTCCTTCCCATCTGATTCAACAATGATAAAATATTTATTTTTATATTCATCTAATAACCATTCACCCGTATCTTCATTATAGACGATGGTCATTATTCTTGATCTAGTATAATTGTCTTTTTCTGTATCTCTAAATAACCAGCCAATATTACCTTTTGGTTCATGAAATACATAATGTGCTTCTAATGTTATCCCGAACAGGCCTGACTTTTCATCGTATAATGGGTTGGAAATCTTAGAAAGATTATAAGTTGCTTTGATTAGCTCACCACTATAATTTGGTTCTTCACGTTCTACCTCAGTTAAATTCTCGGTAAACGCAGACTTTAAGTTGTTTGTGATCCTTTTATCAAGCTTTGAAGCATCTTTCTCCGTTAATGCAACATGATAGCTGGAAATCATTTCATTTAGCTGTTCCATAATCTTGTTCTGTTCTTCCTCATTAAATGCAATTAATCTATCGAAATTTACGTAATTATCACTTGTAATTACTTTTTCTTCACTTCTCACGTGTCCCCATGGATATTCCTTGTCAATTTGCAATGTAACGGATTCATCATTTGGAAATGATCCGATTACTTGTTTTCCTTCATCAAGCGTAATGTCTGATTCCTTACCATTAATGTACAATTGTGCATCAGGTACAATCGAATACACGCTTGTTTCAGCAACAGGCATATCGAATGTATGTCCAAGCGCTTCTTGATCAGTACTAAACAGGTTCAATGTTTCTTCCTCTTCTAATGTCACATATGTATTGTCAAAAACGGCTTTAGCAGAATATGCACCCGGCATATAAGGACCGAAGTTAGTATACTCCTCCGTAGCTTCCACTTCTTCATCGTTAATGTATAGCGTTACAATCTCATTTTCTTCATCTAGATTAAGTTGAATATAACCGGGAATAACGACCAACTTATAATCATCAAAAAACAGCCATTTCTTTCCATCTTTTGTAATATTAATCGTCGCATAAGTATCATCCTGATATGCTGTACCATTGCTCTGATTAGATGTTGAATTAATGAATTCAACCTGGTTATTTAATTGTCCTTTAATATCCTCAAACTCATCTTCATTATCTACTAGATAATCAATTAATCTTTTCGTATTTTCTTCTGTAATTTCAAGGGAATCAGTACTTGAATGTAATAAATCCACAAGTTGATTCGCATCCTGATTATTAACTGCATCTTCAAAAGCCGACACAACCTGCTCCGGTGAAAATCTGTCTTTACCTACGAAGAAAGCAATTATTATCGATAGTAAAATTACAGTAATAATACTAGTAAATACTATCATTATTTTCTTTGAACTTCTTTTCTTTTCATGCTGCATTTTCAGATTTGCACCACATTCTGGGCAAAATTGCGCATCTTTCTTTACGCCATGACCACAATTTTTACATTTCACTGTAACACTCCACCCTCTTTTTACAAAATAAGAATAATTATTCATATCATAACATAGGGAAATAGATTGAGAATGCAACTATTAGACTGTTTATCTAGTATTTTATATAGGATGTTAATAGGAGATAAAGAGGAATACGGTTCATTTTTCACAAATAAATGTTAATTAATTATTAAGATTGTATTACAATCCCGAAATAATTGACTGCATTATTAAATATTAGGAATATATACCCGCGCAATTCGACATATAATTTACTATATTTAGGAATTTTCTCATTAATCACTATTTTTGTCGATGTTTTTAAATTATACAAAAATTCCCTGATTTGGGTATGAAAACTTTGATGGAATCACTAAACTCGGACGTTAAAACTATTATAATTCGTATTGTTCGGTTATTGAGAATTTGGGATACCTTTATAATAATATTATCTTAATTTCAAGATAAAAATCCGTACAAAATTAGGTAAAAATAACTGTTTTCGCCTAATTCCCTTTTTTTTTGTGACAGATTTAGTAATATTATGTGAGGGAAAATTGAAATGATTAGTAACTAAGTGTAAATGGAGGTGGACAGATGAAGAAATTAAGGATTGTAGTTGCAGATGGTAATTTAGATTATGTCGAATCTTTGGCAGCCTACTTAAGAACTGCTGAAGAGTCCTCAAGATTCGTTGTTACATATTTTACAAGCAGAGAAAAATTAGAGTTTTATCTTGCTGAAGAGGAAAATATTGATATATTACTCATCAGTCCAGAGATTTATTATAACGGGTTGAAAGTGCTGCATGATACGAGTGTTATTTTCTTAGATGATGACAAGCTAACAGTTGATCGCTCAGACCAGAATTCTCTTTACCGTTATCAACGATTGGGTCAATTAGTCTCAGGCATGTTAGCTATATATTATGATCGAAACTTAACTGCTGGGAAATATTTGGCGAGAAGTAAGCAAACGCAGGTCTTATCTGTATATTCTCCAGTGGGAGGATCTGGAAAAACAGCAGTAGCAGTTAATTTATCAAAGCAGCTCGCTTTGAATAATGCAAAGGTTTTTTATTTAAATTTGGAGCTGATTAATACGACAAGCCTTTACTTCAGTTCAAATGATGATGATCCTAGTTTACAAGTATTTTATTATGTAAAGTCGGAATCGCCGTTGCTTTTATCTAAGATTGAAGCATTGAAAAAATATGATCCGTATTCTATGGTTGATTATTTCGATATCGCTATTAATGCCGAAGAATTACTTGAGTTCAATGAATCGGATGTGAAGCGATTAATTAATGGAATTGTTGAGACTGGCTCCTATGATTATATCGTTGTTGATTTAGATAGCTCATTACACGAGAGAAACATTGCTGCATTAAAAGAATGTGACCAAGTAGTATGGCCGATTACAAATGATAAGCAAAGTATGCTTAAAACCCAATCTTTTTTTAACGAAGAGGAGAAATTGGTTGGGAAGGAAAACATCATTAAAGACAAGCTGCTAATCCTTCAAAACAAATACTTGGATACAGGGATAAGAGCGACAAATGACTTCGATGTTGTGATAGATGGAAACTTACCCTTTATCGAAAATTGGTTAACAGCACAATCAAGTTCAGAAATTTTAGGAAATGATTTATTTAATCAAGAACTCCAGGGGATTATCCAATCGAAAATAATCACAGGAGGAAGGAGTGCAGCTAGCATTGGATAGTGAAGTTGTTATAAAAGATCTGATAAAACAATTACGAGAAACGCTGGATTTAATGCACTCCATAAAAAATGAAGAACTAAGAGAATATGTCGAGGTTGCAGTATTTGATTATGCAAAGGAAAACAAGCTTAAATCAGCAGAAATTAAATATTTGGTTGAACGAATTTATAATTCTTTCCGCGGATATGATGTTCTCCAGCCACTAATCGATGACAAAACAATTACCGAAATAATGATAAATAATCATGAAGAGATTTTTATTGAACGATACGGTACTACAACTCGGGTGGATATTCAGTTTGAGAGTCAGCAGAAGCTGGAAGATATTATTCAATCGATTGTTTCAAAGGTTGATAGGGTTGTAAATGAATCCTCACCAATTGTTGATGCTAGATTGCAAGATGGATCACGGGTAAATGTTGTGTTACCTCCAATTGCTTTGAAGGGACCGGTTATTACGATACGGAAGTTTCCGGAAAAGCCACTGACAATCGATGACTTAATCGCTTATGACTCGATCCCACAGGAGGCAGCAGATTTTTTGCAGCAGCTTGTTAAGGCAAAATATAATATTTTCATTGGCGGTGGGACGGGTTCAGGTAAAACAACATTCCTGAATGTATTATCGAACTTCATCCCGAGAGATGAACGTATTATTACGATTGAAGATTCAGCCGAGCTGCAAATTAAAAATGTTCCAAATTTGGTCAGCTTAGAAACGAGAAACGCAAACACAGAAGGAAAAGGGGAAATAACTATCCGTGAGCTGATTAAAACATCACTCCGAATGCGGCCGGACCGAATCATTGTCGGTGAGGTTCGTGGGGAAGAAGCATTAGACATGCTCCAGGCGATGAATACTGGGCATGATGGATCGCTCTCGACGGGGCATGCGAACTCAGTAAAGGATATGCTCAGTCGACTGGAAACAATGGTACTGAATGGTGCGAATCTACCGGTTCAAGTAATCCGGAAACAAATCAGCTCCGCAATCGATATTATGATTCATTTAATGCGGCTGCGTGACAATTCCCGAAAAGTTGTTGCAATCAGCGAGGTGTTAGGTGTTGAAGATGGTGAAGTACTGCTTAATCCTCTTTATGAGTTTGTTGAAGAAGGGGAAGACGAAGACGGTAATCTCCTCGGCTCATTACAGGCTACTGGCAATCAATTAACAAATAAATCAAAAATCCAGCTTGCAGGTGTATCAATTGATAAGGAACAGGCAAGGGGGTGATTAATTGACAGATATTGTACTGGTGATAGTTTTAGTCGGATTGGTTGGCGGGTATTTTTATTCCGTAGCAAGAAGGAAGAAAAGAGAAGCAAATCCAGAGCAAACTCCGTCCACTAAAATGGAGAAAAATACGGAATTAGAGCAATTGAAGAAGAAGCACTTCATGGAAAGGCTTCAGGAAAATGCGAAGAAAAACATCGATACTCATTTAATCAATTACGCGGAGTACCATTTATCGATAAAAGAATATTTGTTATACGCATCACTAGCAATAGTATTTTTCGGATTTGTCGGTTATTTATTTTATGAGAGCTATATCGCAGCAGTCATATTAGGCGCGCTTGGATTACTCTATCCGAAGGTCCAAAAGAAAGCATTGCTAGAAAAAAGAAAAGAAAAGTTGAAATTACAATTTAAAGAAGCGATTGCTTCACTTTCCTCCTCATTAGCGGCAGGAAGATCGATAGAAAATAGCTTTAAAGAAGTTGTAGTTGATTTGTATTTGCTCTATCCGGACCCAAATACATTCATCATTCAGGAATTCGAAGTAATTAATCGAAGAGTGGAGAATGGCGAAACGATAGAAAATGCTATCCTAGATTTTAGTATTCGCTCAGACTTAGAAGATATACAAAATTTTGCCAATGTTTTTATTACTTGTAAACGTACTGGTGGAAACCTCGTAGAAGTTATTCGTCGTACGTCAGATATTATTAGTGAGAAAATTGATATTCAGCAAGAAGTATCCGTTATGATTTCTTCTAAAAAGTTTGAATCAAAGCTAATGAGTATCGCACCACTTGCAATGATTCTCTTATTAAAAAATACAGCGGAGGAATATCTAGCTCCAATGTATTCATGGAGTACGAGTGGACCAATCATTATGACTGCATGTCTGGGACTACTTGTTTTTGCCTATAGGCTAGGTCAGCGAATTATGGATATTAAGGTGTGATGCTAAATGGTGATTGCTCTGGGAATTGGTACATTATTAATTATTGCAGTTTATTTTGGATTATCGCTAAAGGTTGGTAAAACCTATGAAGTTATCATTGCTGACTTTAAAGATAAATATCAATTGATGATTATGGCTCCAGTGTCATTGTATTTAATCGATAAATTGAAAATAATGGAACGCTTTTATAGTCAAATTGCAAAAATCCAACAGAAAATGATCAGCTTATACGGTAATCGAACTGCGTTACAGCATACGAGAATGTTTATTGCACAGCTTATTTCAATCGTACTCGTATGTATACTGGGTACCTTCTTATTCACTTTAGTTTCGGAAGGTGACCAAACCATTTTCTTTGTTGGACTTCTGTTTACCGTATTATTGCCTATCGCCATGATAAGTAAGCTATCCAATCAGGAAAAAGAGCGTAAAAACCAGATATTAACGGAATTACCAGAGGTTGTAAATAAAATTATTTTGTTAGTAAATGCGGGAGAAACGGTTCAACAGGCGTTAATCCGCTGTGTGACAACAACGAAGGATCCAAATTCTCCGTTAATTAGGGAATTAAATGAAACGGTTAATAAGATGGTGAGTAATGAACCGTTTCATCAAGTATTAAATGATTTAAGCAAAAAATGCGGAATACAGGAAATCTCAATTTTTACCACGACAATACTCTTGAATTATCGAAAAGGTGGAAACGACCTGATTATAGCACTGAGGGAATTATCCCATACGTTATGGGAAAAGCGTAAAGCTATTTCTAAAACAAAAGGGGAAGAAGCATCATCAAAGTTAGTTTTCCCGCTGATATTAATCTTTGTGGCGGTAATGATTATTGTTGGATACCCTGCGCTTACAATAATGTAACACGGGATATTTATATAAAACAGAAAATTTAGGAGGTAGTAAAATGAATATGAATACACTAACAACGGCAATAAAGAATTTTTGGAATGATGAAGAAGGGCTACAAACATTAGAATTGATGTTAATTATCGCTGTAATTGTAGTTATTGCATTATTATTCAGAGATCAAATTATCGGCTGGGTAAATGATCTTCTTAAGTTTGGTGATGGAAAAATTGGTGAGTTCCAAACAGAAAAATGATTTAGAATCAAACTAGAAAGGACTTTTGATCATGAATAACAAACTCGATTTACAGAAATTAAAAAGAGATGAGGAAGGAGCATTTACGATTGAAGCAACGATGCTATTTCCAATTATTTTAATCATAGTCCTTCTCTTTGTTTTTTTTACACTCGTAATCTATGAAAAAGTGACGATTCACTATGAGGCTAATGCGATCGCAAGTGCAATGGCCTATTCATGGAATAACAGTTCAGCAGATGTGGATACTGGTGAATTCCCTATGACAGAATATACAACAATGAATGGGGATGGCCTTTACTGGAGACTGACTGGAAATAACTTCTTAAATAAATTTGGTTTGGGAAGCGGTGGAAATGATTTAGTTGGCAAGAAGACTGGCAGAATTAGTGGTTATGATGCTGAAATTAATTTAAACCAGAGTTTTCTAATCAGTGAAATCGAAGTAAAAATTGATAAACAATTGGCACTTCCATCGTCGGTTGTGGAAATATTCGGCGGTAATACACTGACTGCAACTGCGAAACAGCCGATAACAGAGCCAGCTGAATTAATTAGAAATACGGATTTCGTAATCTATGGAACTGAGAAAATTGCCAAATATGGCAGTTACATCTTTGAGTTTATGAATAAAAATAAAGCGAAGTAGTAGGTGGGGCAAACATGAAGCGCTGTATAAAGAAATTTATACATAAATTTATAGTGGATGAGAAAGGGGCAGTCTCAATCTTCTTAATCATGATCACGCTACTACTTTTCTTTTTCAATGCAGTATTAATTGATTATGCGAGGATTATGGTTGCTGACAGACAAACAGATCAGGCAGCGAAAGTAGCGCTCAGATCAACGATGTCATCTTATAATCAGGGGTTACAGGATAAAGGCTTATTTGCATTTAATGGGGAACAAGGGGATGCTACAGCACTTTTTCAAACGGTATTTGAAAAGAATATTCAGGCTGGTGATGGAGAAGGATTTCATTTCGTTGATCTGCAAGCTGAAGAGAGTGAAATAACAACAAATCTTAATCTTGACCGGGGATTAGCGAATAAAGAAGTATTTGAACATCAAATTTTGGAGGAAATGAAGTATCAAGCACCAATTGAAATTGGTGAATCGATTTTAGAATCATTTCTCTCAATCTCTGATGAAATGGAGCAAGCATCGGTATATGTCGATATTATTAAAGAAATAGAAGACGATGTAGAGAGCAGAGAAGAGAAGCTTGATAAAGCAACAGAGTTAATTAAGGAAGCAAAGGAAAAGCTTGAAAGTATTGATACAGAAATTAACAGTACATCAGTGAGTGCATATCCGGTAGTAAATAATTTACAGGATATATTCAATGGTCATACGAAGTATTTAGATGTTTATCCAATCAATCCACCAGCTGATGATGGGGATGACGAGGAAAAAACAAATGAGGAAAAAGAGAAAGAAACAGAGGATAAACGGAAGGCAGATAATTTTAAGGGAAATGCTGCAGCATTATTAACTCGTTTAATTAATGTTTCGACTGAAGCGAAGGATAAGCTCATGGAAGCATTGGAGCTGATCAAGGAAGCGGAAACTTTGAACAACACAGTCAAAACGACAATCGATAATGCAAAGGATAGCAAGCAGGAAAGCTATCAAAATGCACAAAATGAGAATCGTGGTGACGATCTTGGGGATGACAGCGGGTTAAATAATGCAATGGATTCTGTTGATGATTACGTGTTAGATAAAGAAATGTTTACAACGCTTATTGATAAAGTGCAATCCGCAATCGATAAACTTGAATCAGATAATAATCGAACCGATGAGTTGATTCCTAAATTGGAAGAAATAAAAAAAGGTGTCGATGATGGATTCCATAGCAAACGACATAATGAATTAAGAAATGCAATTCAAGATCAAGTGAGAATCTATTATAGGGATACCTTGAACTTAATAAATGAAGCATTAGAGATACTTGAGCAAGGAAGAGCAGAATTTAAAGATGATGGTTTAGAAGAGAAAGAAGAGGAAGCGGATGATAATTTAGAAGACCTGAAAGATAAGATGGACAGTATTCAAGATGATTATGAGAATATCTCTGGTGATACAGAAACCTATCAAAAGCTAGCAGAGCGAGTTATTAAATATCATGGCGCGATTGAAGAAAATGGAGAAAAGTTTGAGCTAGAGGATCGAGAAGATACTGCGGATGATGCAATGAACTTCATTGATATGTTATTTGAAAATCTGGGAGAAAAGCTGATTTCAGCTAGAGATGAGCTCTATATTAATGAGTATGTTCTAACCCGTTTTGCTAGTCACACCTTTCCAACCGATGGGACAGCTGGATATAAATTTGAAAATAATCAAGTAGAATATATCATTTACGGTCAGGCAAGCTTTGGAGCGAATTATATGGCTGCTTTGTCGGAAATATTTGCAGTGAGGTTTGCTATAAATTTTGTAGCTGCGTTGATGGATACAAAAAATAAAGTGTTCGGACCTTATATGTGGGTAGCTGCACTTGCTAATGCTTTTGGAAAAACGATAGATAATATGAATGATATTACAAATGGAAGAAAAGTTGAATTATTTCCAGGTAAAACAAGACCACAATGGGGCTATGAGGAACACTTGAGATTATTCTTATTCGCACATCCGACAGGGAAAAAAACAGAAAGGATCATGGCAGTCATTGACCATGATACTGAAACTGATTTAACAAAGAGTTCGACATATATAAATGCAAATGCAACATCGTCCATCAGATTATGGTTCTTACCTGGATTAGCAGAAATGTTAGGTAAAACTGGAGCAATTGATGGCAGAGTAGAAGGAAATCGATACTTTATTGAAAAAGAAGTTAATTATTCTTATTAACAGATACAGTTACCTTAATAGGTAAGACATTTAGTAGACTGTATAAATTTAACTAGAGGTGAAGGAAATGAAAAAAATCTTAACATTATTAACCATTCTAATCGCAACGACACTTTTCCTGAGTGCTTGTGGAGACGAAAAGGAGCCAACTGCAGATACAACTCCTACCGAATCTCAAGATAACACAGGTGAAGATTCAGCAACAGAGGAACCAGTAGAAGATACGGAAAAAGGAACAGATTCAACGCAAGAAGATGATTCGAATACAGGTGAAGATTCAGCAACAAGTAAAAATGACTTGAATATTAATACAAAAGATCAATTGGATCTAAAGATTGGCGATACTGGGAAATTTGATACAACAATTGGTCAATTTGAAATAACATTAGATAACGCAAAACTTATTACTGACGGGTTAGACGGCGAAGTGTCACAGCTTGATGATTTAATTTTATTGGACATAACCATAAAAAATACTAGTGGTAAAACGATGCTGCTAGAAGAAATTCTTCAATCGACAGTGGTTAAAGATGATTTAGAATCAACAGGGACCTCAAATGGAGCCGAGTATTTTGATAGTGTAGAAGAATTAAAAGGTGAAATTGCTGATGGGGAAGAAATATCGGGACAATTTATTACAGATGTGTACGAAAGTGAAGAATATTATCTTGCTCAAGAGTCTGGAGCGATTGCTGCAGGTACAACAAACCAAGTAATATGGACAATTCCTGTAAGTGAGATTCAGTAAATAGAAATATTTTAACGCTTAATTGAGGTGGCAGTGTTATAAAGTAATTCAATATAGCACTGTCATAAATACATAATTATTTTGAAAAGTGGAAGGAGGATAGAATGAAAAAAGTCTTAACATTATTAATGATTCTGGTTGCAATAACATTATTTATTAGTGCGTGTGGGGATGACATGGAGCCAACTAATAATACAACTCCAGCTGAATCCGAGGATAATACTAGTGAAGAAGAATCATTTTCAAGTGAAAATGATTTAAATATTGAAGCAGAAGATCAATTAGATCTTAGAATCGGTGATAAAGGAACATTTGATACAACAATCGGACAGTTTGAAATAACATTAGACGGGGCGAAAATTATTAAAGAAAAGTTAGATGGTGAAGAGTCACAACTTGATGATTTACTATTACTAGATTTGACGGTTAAGAATATTAGTGGTGAAACAATGTTATTAGAAGACATACTTGAATCAACTATTGTAAAAGATAATTTGGAACATAGCGGTAATCATGATGCGTCTGGGTATTTTGATAGTGTAAAAGGACTGACAGGTGAAATTGCCGATGGTGAAATAATTTCTGGACAATTTATTACCGATATTAATGAAAGAGATGAGTATTATTTGGTACAGGATTCTGGAGCAGTAAGTATCGGAACCACAAACCAAGTAATGTGGACAATTCCAGCAAGTGAAGCCCAGTAAAATAGGAGGAAAAAATATGAAGCGCACTTGGATAAAATTTATCATTCTAGCTTTAATCTCCTCTACTCTACTGGTTGCTTGTAGTGGAAAGGAAGATAATAGCGAGGTAGTGAGTGGTGGTAACTCAATAACAGAAAAAGATAACTCGAACGATGAATTAGCTGAGGAAGTAAGCTTTGATAAGGATAGGGAAACTAATACAGTTTCATCCACGTCAACTATTGGCGATTTACCGGATGATCAGCTTGGTTTAGCAATTGGTGACACAGCAATTGTAAAAAGTAACTTTTCTGAACATGAAATTACTTTAAATTCTGTTGAAATTAAAGAACAAGTCGACGATACAGCTTCTGAACTAGGTAATTTTGTGATTGTTAATTTAACAGTATTAAACACTGGAGATGAAGCAGTTGCTGCTGCTGATATTTTTAGTAGCACAGACCTATCTTCGATTGACAATTCGAGCGGATTTCCTTGGTATTATATAGAAGGTGTTGCAGAAGAGTGGCCTGTAGATATTAACCCAGGAGAATCACAAACAGGTGTTTTATTATTTGATATGGAAGTCAGTGATCAATATATTTTAACCGATGGAGAGTTTTTAGAGGGATTAACCAATAAAATATCATTTGAGTTTACTAGAGAGGAAGCTAATTGATGTGTAATAGAAATTGCTAGTTACAAAGGGGTGATTCCAATAAAATTTATCAAAAAAGAAAATGGGAGTATGACATTAGAGGCTGCAATGGTTTTACCGTTTTTTATGCTTTTTATCGTATTTTTAGCGATGATTATCCGGTTGGCAATTGTGGATATGGCTTTATATCAGTCATTAGCAGAAACAAATGAGGTAGTGGTCACGCTTGCATATCCTGCTGAGTTAGCAACAACCGCAGTATCAACCATTGTGGAGGAGAAATTTGATGGATTGAGTGAGCGTGTTGATATTGACCCGCAATTGGCCAAGGATTTATTAAACGATAGTATGGAATATTTAGGTATTACAATTGACGTAAACGGCTATTTGGATAGTGTCACTCCAGGTTTAGTAGAACCAATAATTGAGGATAAGTTTTCCGGCAGATTAGGCGGCAACTTCTTTGATCCCTCCAAACTTAAGATTGATAGTATAAAAACACCAACGAGCTTTACTGGTGATGGGGCATTTTTGGAAATAAATGCAAGTTATGATATTGATATTTCTATTCCGTTTGTAGAGAAAACAATCACACTCAAAAAAACATCTTATGAAAGACTTTGGGCTGGGGCTTAATACTTGACAGGATAGAAAGCAGCAACAAAGACTCTCGCCCAAGGGTTTGGATAAATCTTGGTTTTCTAAGAGAAAGGAGGAAATAAATGCTGCAAGCGATTGATTATATTTTATTTGTTTTCTTAGTTATTGCATTTATGACTGATGTTAAATATCAAAAACTGCCGAATTGGCTGACAGCTGGAGGAATGCTTATTGGTATCGTTTATCACTTGATTACAAGTGGTGTCGAAGGCTTATTATTTTCTTTCCTCGGGTTACTTGTTGCTGGTGGTATATTTTTAATCCTTTATGTTTTCAAAGCATTGGGAGCTGGTGATGTGAAGTTATTTGCAGCCATTGGCTCGATGATAGGGATTCAATTGGTGTTGTATATGATGATGTATTCAATAGTCTTTGCAGGTCTTATTGCTATTATTATTTTATTATTTACAAAAACGTTTTTAAAGAAGATTACGAATGCGCTCTTTGCAATAATTCATTCTATTACATCAAGAAGTTTTCAGAAAATCGAGGAATTTAAAACGACGAAGGCAACTCGTTTTCCGTTTATGTATGCAGTTATTCCGGCAGTTATCACAACGTATTACTATTATTTATTTTAATTAACAGGAGGAGATCAAATGGGAAATATTTATGATTTTAGTTATAAGCATTCACATCAGAATGGTAAATCGATTATTTTTACAGAACGCGATGATAAGAAGTTAACGGCAGAAGATCTAAATGCTGTGCAATTAAAAATGATCCAATCAAATAACATCCCGCACTTGCTTAGCTTATCTATCGAAAATATCGATTTAACGATAAAAGTACATTATAAGCTCACATCTAAACAAAAAGTTACCTCATTTTTCCAAGAAAATCGTACAACGATGAGTGATTACTATCAATTATTTTTAGCAATTATTTCTACGCTGGAAGAATCGGGTTCTTATATGCTTGATCAACAGCAATTTATTTTGCAAAAAGAATTCGTCTATATCGGTGAAAAGCCTGGTGATGTGTATTTAACATATTTGCCGGTTACTGGAATGAAGCGTGAATCGACAATTGAAGAAGATATGAAGAAACTGTTAACTGATATTGCCGGTGAGGTAGAGGGCTTACAAGGAAACGAGTTTAAGAGTATCTTGAATTACATAAAGAATCCTGCCTTTGGATTATCAGGGTTAAAAAAATTACTGCTTGAGTTAATCTCACTTCGGTCGAATGTGAATCAGAATCAGGACATGTACTATAACAATCCGAATGCTAATTTTGCTGACAATGCAAATCCTGGGACGGGTCAAAATAATTATCAGCCAATCACTCCTGGTGTACACATGGAAGAAACAGTAAGTAAGTCGAAGAAAAAAGCAAAAAGAAAACTTCCGCCATTATCATCTAGAGGAAGAATTTATTTGATTATGGGGTCATTACTGGCAATTGCGTTTATCTGGAAGCTTTATGATATGTATACAAATCAAACAGTGTTAATTGCTAGCAGCTTATTAACGCTCGTTGTGCTTGTCTTCGATTATGTGTTCTGGAAAGTTTGGCGGCCAGGTATGACACCGATAAAAGACAAAGCTGAAGTGCCAAATAATAGTTCTGAAAATAAAACAGCAATGCCTAATGTTCAAATAAATAAACAACCTGTGTTCCAGCAGCAAGTGACAAAGAAGTCTGAACCATTAATTGCACAAACATCTTCTTTTATAGCGCAGAATTCCATCGCAGCTACAGCAATGGATACAACATTTCTTTCAGAAAGCAATGAGGATACCGTCTTATTAGAAGATGAAACGAATTTACATGTAGTGGAAAGTCAGCAACAACAAGTGGTTTCTGCCATTTTAGTTAGAGAATCTGCCGGTGAACAAGCGCAAACGGTTGAAATCAATGCGAATAATTTCTTAATTGGCAGAAATGAGGCATCCGTAAACTTTAAAGATGAGTCGATCGGTATCTCAAGAATTCATGCAGAAATTATTAAAATAGATGATTCAAGCTATGGATTAAAAGATTTAGGGTCAAAAAATGGCTCAAAGCTGAATGGGAATACATTGGTTCCTTATAAGATTTATGCATTGAATACGGACGATCAATTTGAATTAGGGAAGGCAATTTATACATTTAAATGGAGTCATTCATAATGAACAAAAATTGGCAGATTGGAATTGCATCACATCAAGGGACAAAAAAAGATAAAAATGAGGACTCCTATTTTCATCAAGTATCATCGGATAACGATGGGAACGAAATAGCATTGTTCGCAGTTGCCGATGGAATGGGAGGCTATCAGCTTGGAGATACTGCCAGTCAGATAGCAATCTCCTCTATTGAAGAATGGTGGGAAAAACGGAGTAAAAAAATCACAAAACGAAGAAATGCCTTGCAG
Organism: Oceanobacillus chungangensis; assembly: GCF_003369565.1. Lineage (GTDB taxonomy): Bacteria > Bacillota > Bacilli > Bacillales > Amphibacillaceae > Oceanobacillus > Oceanobacillus chungangensis. The sequence goes on from NZ_PIOD01000002.1 coordinate 246,628, forward strand.
CGAATTCTGATAGAAGGGGAACAGATAGTCCAGCAAATTAATAAAACGATTAAAGCAGCAAGCAGCCATACGGGAAAGAAAATGGGGACAACATTATCGCTTTTAGTGCTGTATAAAGGTGAATATGGAGTTATTCATATTGGCGATAGTCGTGTTTACCGGATGAAGGGATGGAATTATGGTCTAAAGCAGTACTTAAGTCAAAAAGGTCCACATCTGGTCGATTCACTTAACAGGATAGATGAGCAGCAAACAGAAATACTGGAATCTGAGCCAGAGTTAATGAAACTAACGGAAGACCATTCCTGGGTAGGGAAACAAGTGGAGAGTGGACAATTATCTGAAGAAGAAGCAAGAAATCATCCGAAGCGAAATGTGCTGACACAGTGTCTAGGGATTGATAATAATGTGCACCCATATATCAGCAGTGGAACATATCAATCTACTGACCTATTTTTACTTTGCAGTGATGGTTTTTACACGCTATTTTCGAATGAAGAAATCAAGAACATGTTAATTAGTTTAGAGAAGGAATACGGCAGTCTGCAGGCAATATCGGATTATCTTATTAATTTTTCTAATTTTTCCGATGCATTTGATAATGTTACACTAATGCTAGTTCGTCATCGGTTTGCTGCTTCTCAAGTAAAGACTAAACGAACACTGGCGGCCTTATTCAAGGGGATGTAGTCGGATGATAAAGAGGTGTGAACTGTGAATAAGCATGGGATTCTGATTGAGCGAGGGGATCTGTTAAATAATAAATATATCGTTCTTTCACATATTGCTTCTGGTGGAATGTCCGAGGTCTATTTAATAGAAGAAAAAAATAATCTGGGTAAAAGATGGGCAGTAAAAATTACGAGCATTACAAATAAATTGGCAGCAAAATTAAAGGATGAAGCAAGGCTGTTAAGTGAGCTACATCATTCTAGTCTTCCTCATGTTGTTGATTTTTTTCAAACGGAAGAATATTTTTATCTTGTTCAGGAATATGTTGAAGGCGTATCACTATCAGACCAGATGGCATTGTATAATAATCAGCTACCAATGGAAACAATCCTGCATATTGGCATCGAGCTTTGTGAAGTTCTCCACTATTTACATAACCAAAAACCATATCCTATTATTTATCGCGACATTAAACCAGGCAATATCATGGTGATGAACAACCGATCGATAAAATTAATTGATTTCGGGATTGCACGCAGATTCCAGGAGAATTTAATCCAAGACACAGTTCAAGTAGGAACAGTAGGATTTGCAGCACCAGAACAATTTGAAAAGCGACAAACAGACCGCAGAACAGATCTATTTTCACTAGGAGCCTTATTATATTATTTAGTTTCAAAAGGAAAGTACGTATACATCGCACAGAAACCCATTCGCGACTTTAATAAGAAAATACCCAAGGACCTGGAAAAATGCATTAACAAGCTAGTACAACTCCAACCAAAAGACAGAATACAGGATGCGAGAGAAGCAAAGAAACTATTATTGAAAGCACAAGAAGAACTAGAAAAACCAAGAAACATCCTCCAGCGTCTCCTACTGCGGTTTTGAGAAGTTAACCAGAGCTGTGTGCAGATAAGATAGGCAGTATATTTTACCATCTCTAAGTATCTCGTAATTGATTAATTGATATAAACTGCAAACTTGCGAGAATTTTTAATATCAGATGGGATGATTTGGCTATTCACAATCAGTCTCCATTTATTTGCTACATTCGAGATTGGATGTTTTTGTGTAAGTAACTCCTTTAAAGTTACTTTTTGCACTTACCCAGCGGAAGAAATACACGAAGACTCCTACGGGAAGAAGAGCTTCGGTGAGACTACGAAGCGCGTTAGCTCGAGTTGACTCACCAGCTCCCTTAGGATGCGCAAAGTGTATTTCTGGAGCGACTGGCCCGAGAGCCCTTGACACGCAACACTACTCTGCAGTTTATATAAAATCCATAATATAATAAATACCAGCTTTTAAGAAAACGGAGGGATAAAAATGACAGAAAAAGCCCCGCTGCAATATGGAGAAATAACAGATAATGAAGAAGTTATCATTTACGAAATAGCTAAAGAACAAACAAATCTAGTAGATATTGAGCAACTAGACGAATTAAAGCGGAAAGATGTCTTCTTCTTTGAATGCCAGCACATACTTGCTGACGAAACTAGTATTCGTTTATACTATAAGCGAAATAAAGCATATCAAAAACTTAAACACTATCGAAATTCCAGCAAGGAAGTAAAGCGACAAATTGCATTGCAAATATTATCCATCGATCGATTAATCGGTACACAATATACCACACTAGTTCATCCTGATAATATTTATGTGACATCTGATGGTGATGTTAAATTTGCTTTTCGTGGGATTCGCTCAATCTTTGTACAGGAACGTTTTAATATGGAACAACTATTAATTGATCAAAAAAGAGTCTTACTTTACTTGTTTTCGACGTATGCTTATGATGAAATAACAGGTAATGATTTAAATCATATAAAAACGAGTGAGCCAATCCTGACAACAATTATTAACGCAAATTCAATGGTGATATTAAGCAGCTTTTTCAAAAAAATGGAGACAGCACCGAAACAAGCTGCAGTAAAACCAGCGGCGATAAAGAAAAATGCAAAAACTCCTAAAAAGAATGTTTCCTTATTATCAGGAATTTTAGTTGGTGTCATTATTGGCTTGCTTTCTATGTATGTGCTGAAAGTAATGCCACTTACCGAAGCGTCGACGGCTATGGCGAATGAAAATGAAGAAATAGGTAAAAACGAAGCGCAACTTATCGAAGAAAATAAAGCACTTGAAGCTTCACTAACTGATTTGCATACGGTGACAAAAGCCTATCGTGAAGTAATAGCTGGAAATACTGAGGAAGCAATTCCTTTATTTGAAAGTGCTGAAGCACTGGATGAGACTGCAAAACAAACATTGACAGAGCAATATATTGTGCAAAATTCGTTAGAAAGTTTATCAAAAGCTGCCAAAATTGGCAGTGATGAACAGCAAAAGGTTATTGTTAGGAAATTGAATGAGTTAAACAAAAAGGAAGCAAATCAAGCAATTCTTAGTATAGATTCAAATGTTCCAGAGGTAAAAATTGAGCAAGCGTGGGTTAAGAAGGATTATAATGAGATTATTAATCTATATTCAGAGCTTGTCGATAATCCTCGGGCAAAAGTGCTCGCGGCAAATAGTTATATTCATTTGGATAAACCGAAAGAAGCGAAGACACTTGCTTATGAACTGAAAGATAAGAAATTACAGCTGGCCAGCTTAAATAAGGAGAAAGAACTAGCTAACGCGAATAAGAAATTAAACGCCGAGCAACGAAAAGAGGCAATTTCGAAGATAGATGAAGAGATTAGTAAGGTTAACAAATAATTGAAATTAATTGCAAAAGAGGAGACCTATAAATGGAAGACTTCTTTTCACCGTTAATAAATATTTTAAAAGTTGCTTATGATGCTATTGCGAAATTTGTTTTTTCAACCGTGTTATGGATAATAGATTTAATTAAGAACTTTCTGCTTGATACTGGAATTACGGATGATGTAGTAACTGCGACAGTAATTGCTGTGATTATTATGTTGAGTATCTTTCTTTTTCTGGTAGGGTGGTTTTTAGGTCCCATTCGTGTATATGGTGGGGGTTATGATTCGGATGATGATTAAAAGTTGGAAATTAATTGCAAAAGAGGAGACCTATAAATGGAAGACTTCTATTCACCGTTAATAAATATTTAAAAAGTTGCTTATGATGCTACTGCGAAATTTGTTTTTTCAATAGTGTTATGGATAATAGATTTAATTAAAAACTTCCTGCTTGATACTGGAATTACGAATAATGTAGTAACTGCAACAGTAATAGCAGTGATTATTATATTTATTATTTTTCTTCTTGTAGCGGGATGGTTTTTTGGAATTTTACAAGGTCGAGTTAAAGGAAGTAATGATTCATACGATAATTAAAAATGTAATGTTCCTATAATACTATTATACATAGGAAATATGGTACTATAATATAATAGTATAGGGGGTAGATATGATGAGAGATATGGATAGAAATACACGCTTAAATAAATTCGAAAAAAGAAGGAAAACGACAAAGTCCATTACAATTTTGCTAATTGCTGGGGCTGTGCTCATCGTTGTACTTCTCGCTTTTTGGATTTTTGGCGGAGGAAATGACGACTCAGACACCACATCCGAAGAACCAATGGAGGAGTCATCTGAAATTATTATAAATGATGATTCAAAATCAAATGATGACTCAAATAATAATACAGAAGAAAATGAGGAAGCTACTGAAGATGAAGCAGAGTCTACTACACCAGATGAGGAAGAAGATACTAAAGCAAATAATGAAGAAGTAGAAACAGAGCCTGCTGAACCATCAGATGATAATGTTGAAGAGGCATTTACTGGTGACTGGGAACCGGTTGGAACTGTACAAACTGGCCCACATACAACGACGTATAATGAAGGCACGGCAGACCGAGCAGAACTGAAGAAGGCTTCGTCAGTTGCAACTGGAATAGCTGAGAATGATATGATTGAATGGTGGTATGAGAATGGCGGCGAACAGAAGGTAATCGCAACTGTATCCGATAATGCACAGACTGCAACGTATCGTGTTTTCCTATCATGGATTGATGGCGAAGGATGGCAGCCAACAAAAGTAGAAAAGCTAATTGTAAATGATCGAAAGAGTAATTAAACGAAATGCTATAAGTGGAGGACTATCATGACGATTGGAATAATTGGAGCAATGGATGAAGAAGTAGCACTTCTATTAGACAATATGACAGGGAAGCAGGAAGTTAGTGTTGCAAACTGTTTATTTGTTGAAGGAAAGCTTTATAGTAAAGATGTAGTATTATTAAAATCAGGAATTGGCAAAGTAAATGCGGCAATGGCAACTACAATTATGCATGAACGTTTTATGCCTAGCCATGTCATAAATACTGGTTCTGCAGGAGGATTCTCTGAAAAATTAAATGTAGGAGATATCGTAATATCTACGAAGGTTGTCCATCATGATGTGGATGTTACTGCATTTAATTATGAATATGGTCAAGTACCAGGACTACCTGCGATGTATGAAGCAGATCAACGGCTTGTTGAGAAAGCCATTGCAGCTGTTAATAACCTATCGATAAATTATGAAGAAGGCATTATTGCTACAGGAGATTCATTTATGGAGGATCCTGAGCGAGTAGCATTTGTACGAGCGAAGTTCCCTCAGATGATTGCTTCCGAAATGGAGGCTGCTGCAGTTGCTCAGGTTTGTTACCAATATGAAAAGCCATTTGTCATTATACGGGCTTTATCTGATATTGCAGGTAAGGCATCGTCTGTCTCATTTGATGAATTTTTAGAGCAAGCAGCAAAGCATGCAGCACAATTAATTATGGCGATTATTAAAGAAGTGTAAGTAATAAAGGATAATGGAGAACGCGAATGGAGGGAGCTTCATTCGCGTTCTCCTTTCAACCTCTCCGCTCTTTTTTATAATACTCGTGGAATACTTTCATCAATGCTCGTTTTTCAATCCGCGATACATAGCTTCTCGAAATATTTAGCTTTTTGGCTATCTCTCTTTGTGTCATTTCTTTTGTATCATTTAAACCATAGCGATAGACAATCACTTCTCGTTCCCGTCCATCTAAAATTGTAAAGTATTCCTGCATTTTCTCGATTTCCATGTTTAATTGAATATACTCGATAATATTGTCACTTTCAGCCTCCAAAATGTCGATTAAGCTAATTTCATTTCCTTCTCGGTCTTGGCCAATCGGGTCATGTAAGGAGACATCCTTCTTTACTTTCTTTAACGCGCGTAAATGCATCAAAATTTCGTTTTCGATACAACGAGCAGCATATGTTGCAAGCTTCGTTCCTTTATCAGTTGAAAAGCTTTCTACGCCCTTAATTAAACCAATGGTGCCGATGGAAATAAGATCCTCCATATCCTCCCCGGTATTTTCAAATTTCTTGACGATATGTGCAACTAATCGTAAATTATGTTCAATAAGCTTATTTCTAGCAACTTCACTACCGTTTTGCATTTCTTGAATGTATTTTGCTTCTTCGTCAGGTGGTAAAGGTTGGGGAAAGGCGTGGTTTTTCACATATGAAACAAAGAAGAGTGCTTCCTTAATAAGAAACGTCAGTGCTGTTAAGATCCCGGACAAATACATGCACCTCCTATACATCAATCTTTCTCGTTGGGTATCTGCCTATATAACATCTTTATGTAACTGATGCGGTTTTCGTGTCTGTCCAGTTCGATATAATTGTATTTTTCTTTAACAAAGAAATAACTCCTACCCAATGGATAGGAGTTGTATGCATCTTCTCTTCAATAATATGATGTTTAACCTAACTTCGAACAGGTAATCTTGTGTGATAAATACCTTCTATGAATTTCTTCTTCAATTAAAGAGATGAAATCTGGACTTAATTGCAGTTCATTTGCTGTATAATAGGATTCTAATAGTAACTCATCCGATAAGTGTTCCACCCATACAGCCCTCCTAAATGTCGAATATTCTTTCAAATGTTAAGCTATTAATAATTTAACATGTTTCTAATTGTTGGACAAGGTCGAAGTTATCTACAGATGCTTGTAGATAACTTGTGCATAAAGTGGGAATTATCATTAAAACAGCTAAGCTAATGGGGAGGAAATGTGAGTAAGGTTATCCACAATAAGAAAAAGAAAGTTATTTGTCGAACGAATTATTGCATATTTGTTTTAAATTTTCATAATTTTGCATTTCTGTCAGCTATTTATGAATTTGCTTCTTCTTAAAAGTTTAAGGTAATTTCCTTTAAACTTCTAGTCATTTATTATAGGAATAGGTTATAATGGTAATTTGTGATAAACTAGTCAGCGATGAATGGGTAAATGAGGTGTTAAATATGATCAGTAAATTTTTGCCAAATGAGCATGTAAAAAGTATATTTGATATACAACCAGCAAAATTAAAGCAAAAGGGAATTAAAGGAATAATAACTGATTTAGACAATACGTTAGTTGCTTGGGATGTACGTGATGCAACCCCTGAAGTAATTAATTGGTTTGAACAGATGAAATTGCATGATATTAAGGTAACGATTATTTCTAATAATAATCAAGAAAGAGTAAGTGTGTTTTCCGAGCCAATTGGGACACCTTTCGTATATAGTGCTAGGAAGCCACTTAGCCGTGCATTTAAGACTGTAGCGAAGCAAATGGGTCTGAAGAAAGAAGAAATTGTCGTTATTGGTGATCAATTGTTAACCGATGTACTTGGTGGTAATTCAGCAGGTTTTTATACGATTTTAGTTGTACCAATAGTACAAACAGATGGTAAAATAACTAAAATAAATCGAAGAATTGAACGGATTATTTTAAATTATATGCGGAAAAAGGGTAAAATAAGTTGGGAGGAATAAGTTTGGAAAAGATTTATTGTCAAGGATGTGGGGTTGAAATTCAAACGACCGATCCGGACAAACTTGGATATACACCAAAATCTTCATTAGATAAAGAAACAGTTTTATGTAAACGATGCTTTCGCTTAAAGCATTATAATGAAATTCAAGATATTTCTATAAAAGATGATGAGTATTTGAAGATGGTTAGCTCAATTCAAAAGGCAAAGGGTCTAATTGTTCACGTGATTGATATATTTGATGTAAATGGAAGCATGATTAAGAGCCTGCCAAGAATCACTGGAGATAACCCTATAATATTAGTAGGTAATAAAATGGATTTATTGCCGAAATCGACGAACCAGCGTAGATTGATTCAATGGTTAAGAACACAAGCGAAAGAAGCTGGGATAAAGCTGCTCGATGTATTTCTAATTTCTTCTGTAAAAGGACATGGTATAGAAGAATTAATGGGAGAGATTGAGCGTAACCGAAAGAATCAGGATGTTTATATTGTGGGGACTACAAATGTTGGGAAATCAACATTTATCAATAAATTAATTAAACAAACGACAGGTTTCAGCGATGTCATTACGACATCTTACTTTCCAGGAACAACCCTCGGGTTTATTGAAATTCCTCTTGATGAGGAGACATCATTAATAGATACACCAGGTATCGTGAATAAACAGCAAATTGCTCATTATATTTCTAAAGAGGATTTAAAACTAATTACACCAAAGAGTGAAATTAAGGCAAGAATCTATCAATTAAATAGTGGACAAACATTATTCTTCGGTGGGCTGGCTCGAATCGATTTTATTAAAGGTGACAGACAATCACTTGTTTGTTATTTCTCAAATGAGTTACCAATCCATCGGACAAAGGTAGAAAAAGCTGATGAATTGTATGAAAATCATGTTGGAGAGCTTTTATCGCCGCCAAATGAGAAGTCTCTATCAAGACTACCGAAATTAACAAAGAGCACATTTCGTATTTCGGGAGAGAAAACGGATATTGTTTTTCCTGGATTGGGCTGGGTAAGTATCGCGGATGATGCTACCGTTATTGCTCATAGTCCGAAGGGTGTAGCTGTATCGATTAGAAAATCACTTCTTTAAGGGGGAAGTACGATGGGGGACAAGTACCGGTTTGAGCTTATTGGCTTTCCGATTAAGCATTCTAATTCACCATGGATTCATGAATCGTTTTTTAATAGAAGTAAACTGCAAGGGACGTATATAAAAAATGAAATTCCTCTTGAAGACGATTTTGCAGAGAAAATCATGCAGATGAAAGCAAGGGATATAGATGGTTTTAATATTACGGTACCATATAAGCAGACAATTATCCCCTATTTGGATGAAGTGGATGCAGTAGCTGCGAAGATTGGGGCAGTGAATACAGTGCTGAATCGAAACGGAATTTGGAAGGGCTATAATACAGATGGTAGTGGTTATTTACGATCACTTGAAAGTAAATTCTCTACTTTTGGCGAGGATAAATCGATTCGTATCTTAATCCTCGGTGCTGGTGGTGCGGCACGTGGGATATTCTGCGCTTTTACAGAAGAAGGTTTCACTCATATTGATATTGCTAATCGCACTATGGCAAGGGCAGAAGAAATTGCTAAGCTTGCAACAGATAAGACTACAACGAAAATTCTAACCCTAGAGGAAGCAGAGCAATCAATTAATCAATATGACTTGATAATACAAACTACATCTGTTGGTATGAAACCAGCAACCGACCAATCCATTATCTCACTAGAGCATTTGAATACATCATGCATTGTGAGTGATATAGTATATCAGCCATTAAAGACCAACCTGTTAACACAGGCGGAAGCGGCAGGTGCACAAATCCATTATGGTCATACGATGCTGCTCTATCAAGCACAGCTCGCATTTGAAATTTGGACCGGAGAGCTTGTATCAACAGAAAATATGGATAAAGAATTACAACTTATTTTGGAAGGAAGATAATATGTTAACAGGTAAGCAAAAAAGATTTTTACGTTCGAAGGCACATCATTTGAAACCAATATTTCAAGTTGGTAAGGAAGGTGTCAACGAAAATATGGTGAAACAAATTGGCGAGGCATTAGAAAAAAGAGAGCTCTTAAAGGTAAGCATACTTCAAAATTGCAGCGATGATAAAGATACAGTTGCTGCACAATTATCAGAGGGAACTGCTGCTGATGTTGTGCAAATTATTGGTAATAATATTGTCTTGTATCGAGAATCTGAAGAACATAAGGAAATACACTTACCATAATAACTTGTTGAGAGATAAGTTAGATAAAGGAGTTTACTATGAGACGTATCGGCATATTGGGCGGAACATTTGATCCACCTCATTTGGGACATTTATTAATTGCAGAAGAGGTCCGCTTAACATTGGATTTGGAGGAAATATGGTTTATTCCAACCTATACGCCCCCACATAAGGACGAAGCGAAAACGAGTGCGACGGATCGAATCAATATGCTGGATAAGGCATTAGGAAGCAATCCTTTTTTCAAAATCAATACGATTGAAGTCGAGCGATTGGGAAAATCCTATACGTTTGATACGATGATCATGTTAACAGAAGAATTTCCAGAAGATGAATTCTACTTTATTATTGGAGCTGATATGGTCGAATATTTACCGAATTGGCATAAGATAGAAGAATTAGTTAACATTGTACAATTCGTAGGTGTGAAGCGTTCGGGGTACAAACTGCAAACGGAATATCCTGTCATAGAAGTTGAAATACCTTTAATCGATATTTCTTCTTCCATGCTAAGGGAAAGATTACGATCCCAGCAATCAGTAAAATATTTAGTTCCAGATGTGGTAACCAACTACATTAGGGAGAAGGCGTTATATGGAAAAAAATGAAGCAATTAATATTGTCAGACCCTATTTAACTAAAGCGAGAATGGAACACACAATACGTGTAGCTGAAACAGCGGTAGGTCTTGCAAGTAAATACGGTGAATCAGTAGAAAAAGCAGAACTTGCAGCGATTTTTCATGATTATGCAAAGTATCGGTCATTGGATGAAATGGCTCGGTGGATTAGGGAGAGCACATTGCCAAAGGATTTATTAGACTATCATCATGAATTATGGCATGGACCAGTTGGATCATTATTAATTGAACGGGAACATGGAATTACCGACACCGATATTAAAAATGCGATATATTATCATACAACTGGTAGAGCGAATATGAGTCAGTTTGAGATGATTATTTATTTAGCAGACTATATTGAGCCAGGTAGAAAATTCCCAGGACTTGACGAGGTAAGGCAAATGGCTGAAAGGGATTTATTACAGGCATGCTTTTTGGTTTCCAAAAATACAATAAATTACCTAATGAAAAAAAATGCAACAATCTACCCTGATTCGTTTCATGCATATAATGATTTTAATAGAAAACTAAGGTTTAACCAAGCCTTTCAGTGACATCCTTAGTTGCACTTATGTAGTAAGAAATATTTTATACTTTCTTACCTACCTAAAAAAGTAAATGGAGGTAATTAACTAGATGAAAAATCAAGAATTAGTACAAATAATTGCAGAAGCAGCAGAAGATAAACGTGCAGAGGAAATTATCGCATTGGATATGAAAGAAGTATCTCTAATTGCAGATTATTTCTTAATTTGCCACGGAAATACTGAAAGACAGGTACAAGCGATTGCGAGAGGGATCCAAGATCGTGTTGAAGAAGAAGGAATCCATTTAAAACGAATGGAAGGATTTGAACAGGCTCGCTGGGTCCTAGTTGATATCGGTGATGTAGTTTGTCATATATTCCACAAAGAAGAGCGTACTTATTATAATTTGGAACGTTTATGGGGAGACGCTGCAAGAGTGCCATTACAAATTGGGCAAGAAGGGTAAGTAATATGGCTTATCAGCAAATGGCATTTGTATATGACAAATTAATGAGTGATGCTCCGTATGATTCTTGGATTAATTTCACAATGAAAGTTATCCAAAATTCAGGGAAGCAAGTGAAGGAAATTGCAGATCTCGGATGTGGGACAGGAGAGATTACGACAAAGCTAGCCGAGAGAGGTTATGTTATGACAGGCGTCGATTACTCATCCGATATGCTTGCTTACGCAGAGCATAAAGCGAGTGAACGGAATGTTTCTATCCAATGGCTGCATCAAGATTTAAAGGAGCTAGAAGGGTTAGCGAATCTTGACGCAGCAATTAGTTACTGCGATGTCATGAACTATATCACAGCTGAAGATGATATTAAGCAAGTATTTGTTCGAATTGCTGACTCTTTGAAAGCTGGAGGACTTTTTATGTTTGATGTTCACTCGCTCCAGCATGTTGAGCAAAATTACGTGAATCAAACCTTCGCTGATGTTACAGATGATGCTTCATACATTTGGTTTTGCTCAGAAGGGGATGAACCCGGAGAGATGTTCCATGAATTAACTTTCTTCTCTTTAGATGGAGATCGCTACACTCGATTTGATGAATATCATCATCAACGAACCTATTCAGTAAATTTTTATAAAAAATTATTAGAAGCTGCAGGCTTTGAAAATATAAATATCTATGCTGATTTTTCATTAAAGGAAGAAAATATTAATGATCAATCAGAGAGAATCTTCTTTATAGCAGAAAAAAGGTCGTGATAATTCAATTATCCGATCTTTTTTTGTTAGCAGGACTTTAGAATTCCCTGTCGAAGACTTAGTAATAGTTATATGTAATGTCTTCGATTTCACCTAAATTTAATCAGTTTTTCTTCTTTATTTCCCCGAATGATACAAAAGGAAGTGAACCCAAATGTTTGAAAATCTCAAGAAATATGCTTTTTTTGTAATTATTGTGATTATTATTATTTTATTTTTCCTCTTCACAGGTGATGCTGAAATGGTAGAGGATGATGAATTAAATGCTGTAAATCTTGCTGAGAACTCCCAACAAGATGAAAACCTGCTTGAACCCGGTCTAGCAGCAAGTGATAATTCCGTTGCATTTGTAGATATTAAAGGAGCAGTTCTTAAACCAGGTGTATATGAAATTGAGATTGATTCGCGTGTGAATGATGCTATCCTTAAAGCAGGAGGGTTTACTGCTGATGCAGACCAAACAGGAGTGAATCTCGCGCAAAAGATTCAGGATGAAATGGTCCTAGTCATACCAAGGATTGGAGAGCAACCATCTTCAACTAATAGTACAAGTAGCGATTTGCTGAAAATAAGGTTAAATTATGCTACCCAAGAGGAAATCGAGAGTTTAACTGGAATCGGACCATCAAAAGCACAAGCTATAATTGCTCACAGGGATGAACATGGCTTTTTTCAAACTGTTGAAGATTTACTGGAGGTCTCGGGAATCGGTGAGAAAACATTAGATAATTTGAAAGACAGTATACAAGTGCCATAAGTAATAACGATTTTACTTACCATTGTTTGTTCTGTTATTTACTATCTAATAAAAATGTTATCACTTTCTTGAATTGACGAGATTTCATATTAGCATGTAAACTAATAAAGATAATGTTAGGGGGAATAGTCTAATGGAAAGAATTTCTTGGGATCAATATTTTATGGCTCAAAGCCATTTATTAGCGCTTCGGAGTACTTGCACTAGATTAATGGTTGGTGCAACAATCGTACGGGATAATCGGATTATTGCAGGTGGATATAATGGAAGTGTTTCAGGAAGTGTGCATTGCATCGATGATGGCTGTTATGTCATTGATGGTCACTGTGTTAGAACCGTCCATGCTGAGGCAAATGCATTATTACAATGTGCGAAATTCGGTGTCCCGACGGAAAATGCCTCAATTTATGTTACCCATTTCCCGTGCCTCCAATGTTGTAAACAACTGATTCAAAGTGGCATCAAATCGGTATATTATGCTGAAGACTATCGCAATCACCCGTATGCGGTAGAATTGTTTAAAGAAGCAGGCGTCAAAACTGAAAAAGTGCAATTAAATTATTTAGCTGTTGATACAAACTATCAAGAAAAAGAAGCGCTTGTAACTCAATTAATTGAAAAGCTAAATGGTTCGATTTCTGATGAAGAAGAAATAGCTGGATTTAAGAGAGCAGCTGAAAAGCTATTTTCAAATAAATAAACAGGTGCAAAAAAATTGAAGGGATATTGGCATTTTCCGGCAATTTCTGTTGCAATGGCCTGTTTAACGAGCCAAATTCATTTGATTTTTCTTATTGGCTTCTTCTTGTGGCTAAGTTATTTATATTATGATGGTCGCTTAAGGAAAATACCTATCCTTATTTCCTTGATCATCTTCCTCTTTTTCTTAGACCACCTGCCTCGACTTGACACGCAAATAGATCATACTGGTATGGTTCCTAATGTTTATGAACATTTAAAAGGCAGCATCAGTAGTGATGTATTAAAAACAGATAATAAAGTAGAGTTTACGTTGCACGAACAACAAATGGATGCTAAGCTCCTTATAGTAATCTTTCCTGAAGCTGATACGAACCAAGCAGATTCAGGGAATGAAATTAAAATGTTAAAGCATGGTGCGACCTGTGTAATCAATGGAGAATTGGAGCTACCAAGCACAAGCCGGAATCCGGGTCAATTTGATTATCGAGCATATTTATTGTCGAATGGGATTACACATCAGGTCATCGTAAATTCACCTGAAGATATTGAATGCCAAGGATCTAGTATTATTAATCGTTTTTATAAACTCCGTTCGGATTTAATTGCTTTCGTTGAAAGCAGAGTTAGTGCAGAGACATCGGCTTGGTTAACTTCTTTAGTGTTAGGTGATGATTCCAAATTACCAGATGAGACGGTTAAATTATTCCAGAGGTGGGGTCTTTCACATATTATTGCAATCTCTGGTTCAAATATAGCCTTACTTCTAGCGCTGATATATTTCTTGTTGATCAAGTCCAATCTACTTACGAAAGAGAAAGCGCAATTCATCGTCTTACTCTTCCTTCCAATTTACGGCATTCTAGCAGGTGGTGAGCCTTCAGTCTGGCGTGCTTGTGTGATGGTGATGTTCTTTATATTAATAAGGTAATTTAAGCTTAAATTTAGTATTACGGACGTACTTTCCATTACGTTTATTATTCTTATTCTCGCTGAAAAATATATTATATACCATATAGGATTTCAATTATCGTTTATGGTTACTTTCGCACTTTTGCTTTCAAAGAATTGGCTCATGAATTCTAACTCCTTGTTCATGCAGACACTGCAAATAAGTTTTGTTTCGCAAATGATGATTATCCCACTGCAATTCAGCTACTTCTCCATGCTGCAACCATTATCGATTTTATTGAATGTCTTCGTCGTTCCTTACTTTTCCCTTTTTGCTATACCACTTATGTATGTTCTCCTTCCACTATCAGTCTTACCAAAAACTTTACTTAAGATTATTGATACGATGTTCGTAAATGTACATTATGCTGTAATCAACTTTGTTAGGTGGGTGGATGGGATTGCGGATTATCCCTTTATGATTAGTTCTGTGTCACTAATCTTCACAATACTGTATTTTATTATATTTTTTGCATTTATGGACCAGCTAATACGGCAAAAATTACAGCAATCGTTTATGATTGGTATATTCTTGCCGATTCTAATTTGCGTGGTCGCATTGCGCCCATATTTATCACCGATTGGTACCGTAACGATGCTGGATATCGGCCAAGGCGATGCTTTTGTTATTGAGCTTCCTTATCGTAAAGGGGTTATCATGATTGATGCAGGTGCAAGATTTAACTTCGATGATATGCAGGCGACGAATTCCAATGCAGAACAAATCATCAAACCTTTTTTATATTCTAGAGGGATTAAAAAAATTGATGCCTTAATTTTGACCCATGAAGATATAGACCATGTTGGAAGTGTTGCATACATGGCAGGTGATTTAGAAATAGAAAATATTATTGTTAGTGACTATTATCAACTAACAGATGAAAATATAAGATTATTGAGAGCTTATGATATCAGGATTAAACGAGTAAAACGAGATGATTCAATAGTTATCCAGGAACAAAAATTCCATGTTATTGCACCGAATAACAATTATCATTCAGGAAACGAGAACTCACTTGTTTTGTATACAAAAATGGGTGGGAAGAGCTGGCTATTTACTGGAGATATTGGCAAAGCTCAGGAGAAAGAAATAGTGAAAACATATCCTAACTTAACGGCTGACGTGTTAAAGGTTGCGCACCATGGGAGTAGCACATCAAGTGATAGGGAGTTTTTACAACAACTTAATCCTCATATTGGCTTAATTTCCGCAGGCGCAAATAATATGTATGGACATCCGACAAGCGAGGTATTGGATGCTTTAACAGCGGAAGGAATCAATATTTTGCGTACGGATATCAATGGCGCTGTACAGTATCGATTTAAAGGAAGCAGGGGAATTTTCTATACGCATTTACCATAATCTGAACCGAAATAAAAAAATGAGCATGCTTCTGGAATCTCCCTTATGCCTTACTGATAAAGAAACTACTTCGGAGCTTATCCGGATAACTTAGATTTCTGTGGCGAGAAAATCGCTCACGTCCAGGCATTGGATCTGGGGGTGGGCTATTACTGTTATGCGACTTGATAGAAGTTTGAAAACAATAATATAACACAAAAAGAGACTGCGCTTACAGTCTCTTCCAAAAATTATGTAGTGATATTTACTGCCCAAATACACTGATTACTACCCCAATTGCGAAAATGAAAACAAAGAAAAGAAATGGCCAAACAAATCCGTGAATAGAGTCAACAACATCATTATTCCTAGACTGTGGGTCTTTCTCAAATTCGTTCATATCTACCCCTCCTATATCAATCATAGTATAAAGTAAATTCAAAAAAAAATCCACTAATCATAGATTTTTCCTCCACATTTAGAAAAACTTAACTGCGATACTTATACTTAGATAACATAAACTATGTGTATTAAAATATCATGTAATCGTTAGTTTCTAGAACTAGCTGTTGCATGTTAATATAGAAATTAGCAAGAAGCTTTTTCATTAGGAAGCTTCTTGCTAATTATTGCTTGCTATTATTGAACTTCCGCTTTACCATTAGTTATATACATGTCCTGGGGTGAGAATGAATGTCGTTTATGGAAGTAATGAAGCAAGTTAAAAAACAACAGATAGAGCCTTTATATTTCTTATATGGCTCAGAAGCTTACTTCATCGATCGCTTGCGTTCGCAGCTAATTGCGAACATACTTAAGGGTGATCGAGAAAATTTATTTGTTTATGATTTAGAAGAAACTCCAATCCAAGAAGTGATTGCTGATGCAGAGACCTATCCATTTTTTGGTGGGCAAAAATTAATTATCGCTTCAAATCCTGTATTTTTGAAAGCAAAGCCTGATAAATTACCATTTGAACATGATCTTGAAGCGTTTTCGAGATATATAAATAATCCGGTTGACTATTCCATTATCGTTTTGATTGCACCATACGAAAAAATTGATGAACGGAAGAAGATCAGTAAGTTACTGAAGAAAAATACAGTTGTAGCAAATTGTGAACCGATAAAAGAGAGTGAAGTAGCCAAATGGATTAAAACGTTAGCAGATGATTTAAAAATTACGCTCGAAAAAGATGTATATGACATGATTGAGACTGAACTCTCTTCAAACCTCCGATTATTAAAGGAAGAACTTGAAAAGCTAGCAATGTATGTAGGAGAAAACGGTGTCGTAACAATGGAAATTGCGGAGAAATTAATTGCACCAACATCGAATAGCTCGGCATTACGGCTTGTTGATGCAGTAATTGAAAGGAATTTACATAAAGCAATAGCAATTTTTAAAGACCTCGAGAAAATGAAAGAGGAGCCTATCGCTTTAATTGGGCTGCTTGCCTATCAGTTCCGGACAATTTTACGTGTCAAGTTATTAAAATTAAAAGGATACTCGCAATTTCAAATGCAAAAACAATTAGGCTTACATCCATATGTGATAAAAATTGCGATGAGTAGAGAAAACAAATTTTCTACTAAGAAATTAGAAGATATTATGAATAGGCTAGCAGATGCAGACCAAATAATGAAACAGGGTAAAATGGAAAAAGAGCTCGCATTTGAACTTTTACTTTTTGATTTAATTCATAAATCATCACAAGTCCATTAAAGCAAGTACATTTGTACATAGTGCGAGAAGCTTAGGTCAAAAATAAAAAAACGATCCATAGTCGGATCGTTTTTTTTATTATGCGCCTAAGTTATTTACTTTTTTAGTTAGACGAGATTTTTGACGGTTACCACTGTTTTGATGGATAAGTCCTTTTTGAACAGCTTTGTCAATTTTTTTAGTTGTATTTTTCAATGCAACTTTTGCATTTTCAACGTCGTTCGCTTCAACTAATTTTTCAACGTTTTTAATTGCTGAACGCATTTCTGATTTTTGAGAGTGGTTAAGCACACGTTTCTTTTCGTTAATACCAACACGTTTGATTGCTGATTTAATATTAGCCATTTTTTTCACCTCCTAAAAAGGTAATGATTCAAATTAAGTTTAGCATAGTTAAATATTCTCTAGATAAAACTTAGGAATATATGCAATTACATTAAAGTGGACAAAAGTTATTTTACCAAAGGAGCCACGCGATTTCAATACTTTTATCATTTAATCGCTCAATTTGTATGTTTTTGCTTAAGTTGTCCATTCTAATATTGACAATAGGCGTTTTCTAAAGGATCTATAAAACCGCCGTCACATGCATAGGATTAACAGCTTTGGAGGAAATACATGGAGATTCCTAAAGGAGAAAGCCCGTGAGGTCTAATCAACATAAAGTAATTTAGCAGTTTGCCTAAAAAATAGACAATAAGTGTCGAGATTAAGTATAAAACGAAGGGATGCTTCAGAAATGGAAGATACAAACAAAGTATATCAAGTTAGGACCGACCTAGCCGTAGAAGCAAGGGATATGTACGTAGAAACGGAAGAAAAACAGGAAAGTCATATTAAAGGTGTCACATTTAAAGAAAGAGCTGAGCGGGATGTGAACATATCCTATGTCGAGATTGATGAGGAAGGTGCGAAATTATTAGGAAAAAAGGCAGGTTCATACGTTACGATCTATGCGGATGGAGTAAAGAAACAGGACACCGCAAGGCAAGAGGCAGCAGCTAGAATACTGGCTAAAGAACTGGAACAATTAATTGCAAAAAATAATATCTCTGAGAATAGTACTGGATTAATTGTTGGTCTCGGTAATTGGAATGTCACGCCGGATGCACTTGGACCAATGGCAGTAGAAAAAGTGCTTGTAACAAGTCATTTATTTAGACTGAATTATGAAACTGTGAGTGAGGGGTATCGACCAGTTGCAGCAGTTACACCAGGTGTAATGGGAGTAACTGGGATTGAAACTGGAGATATTATTCATGGTATCGTGGAGAACTTCAAGCCAGATTTTGTAATCGCAATTGATGCACTCGCATCAAGATCAATTGAACGTGTAAATGAAACGATTCAGCTTTCTGATTCCGGTATACACCCTGGGTCTGGTGTTGGAAATAAAAGAAAAGAGATTAGCTTCGAAACACTGGGTATTCCAGTAATAGCTATTGGTGTTCCAACAGTCGTTGATGCTGTTACGATTACTAGTGATACAATAGATTTCATCTTAAAGCATTTTGGCAGGGAGTGGAATGAAAAGGATAGACCTTCTAAATCGCTTGCACCAGCAGGGCTGTCTTTTGGAGGGAAGAAATTTACGGAAGAAGACCTTCCTGATGATCAGAAGCGAAAAACATTTTTAGGAATTGTTGGGACTCTACCAGAAGAAGAAAAAAGAAAGTTAATAGAGGAAGTGCTAACACCGATTGGGCATAATATGATGGTAACTCCGAAAGAGGTGGACGGATTCATGATTGACATGTCCAATGTGATTGCAAATGGGATAAATGCGGCATTACATCAGAACGTTGATGTTGATAATTTTGCATCGTACTCAAGATAATCTACTCTATTAAAGGCTATTTACTTGTGAACTTTTAGTTCTACTTTCTAATCGTCGCTCATAGATTTTACTAAGAGTGACCTTTAGAAAGGGTGGAATCATGCTATTAAAAAATAAGAGATACCAACATAAACAAGGAAAGCTTTTATATAGAAGAAGTGGGATATATCTTATAAGTGTCATCGTTCTCTTTCTTGCGATTGGTCTTCTAACAACAGCACAACCAGCATACCGATTTTCTTCTAAAACGATTACGAATTGGACAAGTGATATTGACCCTACGATATTTATGAATTTAATTGGTATGGAAAATAGAGCATTTAAACAAACTCTATTAGAGGAAAGTGTGTTGCCAAGTTTTTCTAAGACTCTCTTTCAAGTTGCAACAAGCTTAACTCCAAATGACCCACGGAGTTTACTAAGAAATGAAATCCCGGGATTTTCCTCGTTTGATCAAAACATATTAATTGCTGGGGAAGGCACGGATTTTACGAATTATCCAATTGAATCTTCAGCACCATTAGAAGAGATATTAGAGGAGAGGTTAGCAGTCATTGATGAAGATACATCAAAGGGTGAGGACATTGATGAAGATACGTCCAGTACAGCGCCAACTACTGGCAAACGTGATGTCGTGTTTATCTATAATACACATAATCGCGAATCCTTCTTGCCATATTTGCCGGGAACGAATGGTTCAGATAATGCCTTTCATAAAGAGGTAAATATCACCAATGTCAGTGACCGTTTGGCAAAAGCACTGGAAGCAAAAGGGATTGGTACTCAAGTTGATAAGACGGATATCGGAATGGTACTCAACGAAAAAGGAATGGAGTATTGGCAATCGTATGATGCTTCTGGTGAAGTAGTAGAGGCGGCCATAACATCAAATAAGGAGATTCAATATATATTTGATTTACATCGTGACGCACAAGGACGGGATGTTACAACGAAGGAAATTAACGGTGAGTCTTATGCGAGAATCATGTTCATTGTTGGCAGTGAAAGTAAGAATTTCAATAATAATACGAAATTGGCAACGAAGCTGGATCAATTAATAGAAGAAAAGTATCCCGGTTTAAGTAGAGGGGTTATTCCACAAGGTGGTCCCGGAAATAATGGAATATATAATCAGGATTTAACTGATAATGCCGTTTTAATCGAGTTCGGTGGTGTAGAAAATACGCTAGAAGAACTATATCGATCTGCCGATGCAGTAGCAGAAGTGTTTAGTGAATATTACTGGGATGCGGAAGCAGTAAATGCAGCCCAATAGGAGGTAAAATCAATGGTACGCACATTTATTGTTATCCTATTGCTTGCAGTATTCTTTCTTGCTGGCACCCTGTATGGATCGGACCGTAATCAGGATATTGCGAATGTCAGCACGGCAGAAAATATCGACCAAACATCATCAGGGCAAATACCTGTAGTAACAAAGACTGAAGTTGTAAATGAGATGACAACTGGAAATTTAATGGAAATGGAACAGCAGGAGCAGTTTATTCCTAAATTTGCTTCATTTCTAGAAGTAGTAGTAACTGGTTTCTATGAAATTGTAGTTGAGGTCCTTTATCAAATTGCTCAATTATTTTTTTAGCAGATTGGAAACTATCGCTGCTGATAGAGTTGATAGTCATTAGGTGTTATCTATTGTTAAGTAGGTGCAAGCTCTCATCCTATATTTTTTGGGATCGAACCTATGAAATAGATTCTGTTTTTGTTAAGCTAACGCGCAGTGCGAAGTTTCACATTGTACTTAAGTTTCACTTAATCATTGAATATCCTTGATTCTATTGCTATAATCATCATATTAATTATCCTTGAAATTTAAAGTTTTTTACTTTGTTAAAGGGTAAAAGACATGTAGGAGTGAACAGCAAGAATGGGGAAAAAACAACGAAACGTACGTAATTTTTCGATCATCGCTCATATTGACCATGGTAAATCAACTCTGGCTGATCGGATTTTAGAGAATACACAAACCGTAACAAAGCGAGAAATGAAAGAACAGCTTCTTGATGCAATGGATTTAGAACGCGAAAGAGGCATCACAATTAAATTAAATGCAGTACAGCTTCAATATAATAGTAAAAATGGGGAAGAATATATTTTCCATCTTATTGACACACCTGGTCATGTCGATTTTACATATGAGGTATCACGAAGCCTTGCAGCATGTGAAGGGGCAATCCTTGTTGTCGATGCTGCGCAAGGAATTGAAGCACAGACACTTGCGAATGTGTATCTTGCAATGGAAAATGATTTGGAAATTATCCCGGTAATTAATAAAATTGACTTACCGAGCGCAGATCCTGAACGGGTGAAGCAAGAACTTGAAGATATTCTAGGAATAGATAAAGATGACGTTATTTTAGCATCAGCAAAAGCGAATATCGGAATTGAAGAAATCCTAGAACGGATTGTTGAGGTTGTACCAGAGCCAAAGGGTGATCCAGAAGAACCCCTTAAAGCCCTTGTTTTTGATTCATTATATGACTCATATCGTGGCGTTATTGCCTATGTATGTATTAAGGAAGGCTCAATTAAAGTTGGCGATAAAATCAAAATGATGGCTACAGGTAAGGAATTTGATGTAAATGAAGTAGGGGTATTCACACCGAAAATTGCAGCAAGAGATGAGCTGCTTGTTGGTGATGTTGGGTATATTACTGCATCGATGAAGGATGTTAGTGATACCCACGTTGGGGATACTATCACAAATGCGAATCGCCCTGCAGCAGAAGCACTTCCGGGTTATCGACAGTTAAATCCGATGGTATATTGCGGATTATATCCAGTCGATTCGAATGATTATAATGATTTAAGAGAAGCACTTGAGAGATTGGAATTAAATGACGCAGCATTACAGTATGAACCAGAGACGTCACAAGCATTAGGTTTCGGATTTAGATGTGGGTTCTTAGGCTTACTGCATATGGAAATTATCCAAGAGCGTGTGGAACGAGAATTTGATATAAACTTAATCACTACTGCACCAAGTGTTATTTTAGAGGTTGAGGCAACAAATGGAGAAACAATTACGATTGATAATCCTGCAAGCATGCCAGACCCGCAGTCTATCCAAGAAATTCGGGAGCCATATGTTAAAGCAACAATTATGGTACCAAATGATTATGTAGGTGCGGTAATGGAGATAGCTCAGAAAAAACGTGGAACTTTTGTTGATATGCAATACTTGGATGATATTCGTGTAAATGTTATTTACAATATACCACTATCCGAAATAGTTTATGATTTCTTCGATCAATTGAAGTCGAATACGAAGGGGTATGCTTCCTTCGACTACGAAATGATCGGCTATCAGCAGTCCAATCTAGTGAAGATGGACATCCTGCTAAATAGTGATACTATAGATGCATTATCGTTCATTGTTCACCGTGATTTCGCATTCCATCGCGGAAAACAAATTGTTGATAAGCTGAAAACACTTATTCCAAGACAACAATTTGAAGTGCCTATCCAAGCTGCTATAGGTAATAAAATCGTAGCACGTTCAACTATCAAAGCTGTGAGAAAAGACGTAACCGCGAAGTTGTATGGTGGAGATATTTCTAGAAAACGTAAATTACTAGAGAAACAAAAAGAAGGTAAGAAACGCATGAAGATGGTCGGCTCTGTAGAAGTACCTCAAGAAGCATTTATGGCTGTATTACAAATGAATGATGATTAAATCTATTTTTTGGGGGAGCTTAAAAGCATTCAATTGCTAAAAAGCTTCCTCAATTCTTTTTAATAAAGGCAAAAAATGATTGAACTGCTGCTACCGGTCCATCAATAAGCTCTGTTGTTTTTCCAGATTGAGCATGGGGGCATAGGAAGTAGTCGATATAAACAGCGAACCTGAGCCACGTTGATTCCCGCAGGACAAGAAAGACCTCGACAGCGTTACATCGCACAATGAAATTCGTTTTTATTTTCAAGGAGTCTCCTATGCTCTGCTACAATCAACCGCGATTAGAGAATTAATGCCTTCGCATCTTATAAAGAGAAAGATAACCGTACAACCCCAGCGGAAGAAATACACGAAGACTCCTGCGGGAAGAAGAGCCTAGGTGAGACTTCGAAGTGGTACACCACAAGAAGGCTCACCAGCTCCCCGCGGAAAGCGTAGTGTATTTCTGGAGCGACAGCCATTGACTTAAATATCATCCTAAGTTAGTGCATTTATCTAAATAGCAACTTTCTATGTAAAAGGAGTGAGACGTATGAACGAAGTCCAATCTGTCTATATTCATATTCCTTTTTGCCAGCAAATGTGTCATTACTGTGATTTTGTTAAGTTTTTTTATAACGAAAAACTTGCAACAGAATACATAGAGGCATTAGCAAATGAAATCAATATGAATATTACAGGATCAAAAAATAAAATAAAAACAATTTACATCGGTGGGGGAACGCCGACCGCACTTAATTTACAGCAATTACGTTCTTTGCTGACGATTATTGATAATAAATTCGATATTGCAAGCTGTGAGGAATTTACAATAGAAGTGAACCCTGGTGATATCGATGATGAGAAAACAAAATTACTGAAAGATTTCGGTATATCACGTATTTCCTTTGGTGTTCAAGTAATGGATGATAAATTACTTGCGGAGTTGGGAAGAATACATCGTGTAAGTGATGTGTACAAAACGGTCGATCTATTAACGAAGCATCAGTTTTCCAATATTAGTTTAGATTTAATTTACGCATTGCCAAATCAAACTGTTGAACAGTTTAAACAATCATTGGATGAGGCACTCGCCTTTAATTTGCCACATTATGCAACCTATGGTCTGCAAATCGAGCCGAAAACAGTGTTTTATCAACGTCATAAGAAAGGGATGTTGCATCGACCCTCCGAAGATGATGAAATAACAATGTATGAAATATTAAAACAAACGATGCGAGCTAATGGTGTTAGGCAATATGAATTAAGTAACTTTGCCATACAGGGATATGAAAGCAAACATAATTTAACATATTGGAGTAATGGCTATTATTACGGTTTTGGAGCTGGGGCACATGGTTACTTACCAGAGCAGCGAATAACAAATCTAAGACCATTACCTGCCTATGTTAAAGAAGCAATGACTAGTGGAAGACCAGTATTGCAAACAGAGAAAATAACCCTTAAGGAAAAATTAGAAGAAGAAATGTTTTTAGGACTTAGAAAAATTGCTGGGATTAACAAACAATTATTTACAAATAAATATGGATTCTCACCAAAACAATTATATAAAGAGCAGATTTCCGATCTTATTCAACGAAATTTATTACTGGAAACGGATGATTTTATTCAATTGACAGATACCGGAATGCTTTTAGCGAATCAAGTATTTGAAGAGTTTATGTTAGAAGATTCCGACTTAATAGGTGTATAGGGCAAGATTATTGACCTTAAAACGAGAATTTGATACTATAATAACAGTATTAGCACTCAAGTCACTCGAGTGCTAACAGAGGTGAACATCATGTTGACAGAAAGGCAGCTTTTGATTTTACAGGTTATTACTGATGAATTCATCGAGACGGCTCATCCAGTCGGCTCACGAGCAATTTCGAAAAAGGGGACCATACCATATAGCGCCGCTACAATTAGAAATGAGATGGCAGATTTAGAAGAAATGGGATTTTTAGAGAAGACCCACTCTTCATCAGGTCGTATTCCATCAGAATTGGGATACCGCTATTATGTAGACCATTTAATTGCTCCAAATCCATTGCATAAAGAAGTAAATATCATTAAAAGCATTATTGAAGACGGGTTTTATGAATTTGAACAAATTGTGCAAATGTCTGCTGAGTTACTTTCTGAGCTTACGAATTATACTTCAATTATTCTTGGTCCTGAATTAATGGAGACAAAGTTGAAGCAGTTACAAATTGTTACGCTTTCTCCTCAAACCGCGGTAGCTATTTTAATTACTGATACGGGCCATGTGGAGCATCGGTCATTTAAAGTACCATCTACGATAAATCCATCAGATTTGGAAAAAATGGTAAATATTTTAAATGAACGCTTAAAAGGTGTTCCAATTATTCACATGGATGAAATATTTCATAACGAAGTTGCACAACTAATGAAGTTGTACATCCGTGATTATGATAATTCTTATGCATACTTAAAGGATATTTTTGTATATGATCATCCAGTTAAATTATATATAAGCGGAAAGTCAAACATCTTAATGCAGCCTGAATTTAATGATGTTGGAAAAATTCGTACCTTTTTCACGATGATGGAAGATGAAGATGAAATAATTAACCTTTTGAAAAACTCACATCACGGGATTAAAGTGACGATTGGCAATGAAAACAAAGTGGAGGCAATTAAAGACCTTAGTTTAATTACTGCCCCTTATCAGCTGACTAATGATCAGATTGGTACGATTGCCTTAATTGGTCCGACTAGAATGGAGTATCGTAAAGTTATTTCATTATTAAACGGTCTTTCAAAAGAAATGACCAATGCGCTATATAAATGGTCTCAATATGATGAATAATTATTAATGCCACAAATGAAGAACTGTGGTAGGGTGGAACTAGCCCACCTACCACTTCTTTGCGGTGGAGTTTATTTCGATTATTATTCATGTTATAGTTTTACTTTGGTAGTTAAGAAAGTATATAGTATTTCTTACTACATAAGAGCAACTAAGGTCGTCACAGAAAGGCTTGGTTAAACCTTGGTTTTCTAATGATTTTGGAGGTGGCAAATTTGGAAGATAACAAAGAAAGAGTGCAAGATGAGACAATCGCACAAGAAGAAGTAGAGCAAGAGATAATTGACTCAGACGATGATGGACAAGAAGAAACAGAGACTCAGGATTCAGCTCTAAAGAAAGTTGAGACCTTACAAAAAGAGAAAGATGAGGTCTATAGCCGTTTATTAAGATTACAAGCAGAATTTGATAATTTTAAGAAACGTTCGCAAAAAGAGAAAGATGCGGACCGTAAATATAAATCTCAGGATGTCGTTGTGGACTTGTTGCCAGCACTAGATAATTTTGAGCGGGCATTACAAGTAGAATCAACACCAGAAACCTCTAATTTGATCGAAGGGATATCGATGGTATATCGACAATTCCAAGATGCTTTGAAGTCACAGGGTGTAGAGCCAATTGAGACTGAAGGTAAAGAATTCGATCCAAATTTACATCATGCAGTAATGCAAGTTGAAGATGAATCAATTGCATCAAATACAGTTGTAGAAGAATTACAAAAAGGGTATATGTTAAAGGACCGAGTGATTCGACCTGCAATGGTAAAAGTAAATAAATAATGAAACAGTAGTCAAGGAGGAAATAAGATTATGAGTAAAATTATTGGTATTGACTTAGGCACAACAAATTCATGTGTATCTGTAATTGAAGGTGGAGAGGCAGTTGTTATTCCTACTCCAGAAGGTAGTCGTACTACTCCTTCCGTTGTAGCTTTTAAAAACGGTGAAAGACAAGTAGGGGAAGTTGCGAAACGCCAAGCAATTACAAACCCTAATACAATCCAATCTGTTAAACGTCATATGGGAACAGATTATAAGGTTAAAATTGAAGATAAAGAATATACACCACAAGAAGTATCAGCAATCATTTTACAACATATTAAATCATATGCAGAAGATTACATCGGTGAAAAAGTTGACAAAGCAGTAATTACAGTTCCAGCATATTTCAATGATGCAGAACGTCAAGCAACAAAAGATGCTGGTAAAATTGCTGGTCTTGAGGTAGAACGTATTATTAACGAGCCAACTGCTGCTGCTTTAGCATATGGTATTGATAAAGCGGATCAAGATCAAACAATACTTGTATATGACCTTGGCGGTGGTACGTTTGACGTATCTATCTTAGATATAGGTGATGGCACGTTCGAAGTTGTTGCAACTGCAGGAGATAATCGCCTAGGCGGAGACGACTTTGACCAAGTAATCATAGACTACATGGTACAGGAATTTAAGAAAGAAAATGGAATCGACCTTTCTAAAGATAAAATGGCTACACAACGTTTGAAAGACGCTGCTGAGAAAGCGAAAAAAGATTTATCAGGTGTTTCTCAAACACAAATTTCATTGCCATTTATTACTGCTGGTGAAGCTGGTCCATTACATTTAGAGTTAACACTAACTCGCGCGAAATTTGAAGAATTATCCGGTGAATTAGTTGAAAGAACAATGATTCCAACTCGTAAAGCATTATCAGATGCTGGACTTTCTGCAAGTGAAATTAATAAAGTTCTTCTAGTTGGTGGTTCAACACGTATTCCAGCTGTACAAGAAGCAATTAAACGTGAACTTGGGCAAGAGCCTTCGAAAGGTGTTAACCCGGATGAGGTAGTTGCATTAGGTGCCGCAATCCAAGGTGGTGTCCTTCAAGGTGACGTTAAAGACGTATTATTATTAGACGTTACACCACTTTCATTAGGTATTGAAACAATGGGTTCTGTATTTACTAAGTTAATTGAACGTAATACAACAATCCCAACAAGTCATTCACAAGTGTTCTCAACTGCTGCGGATAACCAAACAGCTGTTGATATTCATGTCCTTCAAGGGGAACGTGAAATGGCTTCAGATAATAAAACATTAGGTCGTTTCCAGTTAACGGATATTCCACCAGCACCAAGAGGGGTTCCTCAAGTTGAAGTTACTTTCGATATTGATGCGAATGGTATTGTTAATGTTCGTGCGAAAGATTTAGGTACGAATAAAGAACAATCCATTACAATTAAATCATCTTCAGGCTTATCAGACGAAGAAGTAGAAAAGATGATTAAAGAAGCTGAGGAAAATGCTGAAGAGGATAAGAAACGTCGTGAAGAAATTGATCTTCGTAATGAAGCAGATCAACTAATCTTTACTACAGATAAAACGATTAAAGATTTAGGCGATAAAGTTTCAGAAGATGATAAACAAAAAGCTGAAGCAGCGAAAACGGAATTAAAAACGGCATTAGAATCTAGTGATGTTGAAGAAATCAAAGCGAAAAAAGACGCTCTTGAAGAACAAGTACAACAATTGTCAGTAAAACTTTATGAGCAACAAGCCCAACAAGCACAGCAAAATGCTGATGGTGCCGGGAATGGAGCAGGTTCACAAGCAGATGATGTTGTTGATGCAGACTATCAAGAAGTGGATGATGACAAAGAGAATAAATAACATTCTATATTGATGAACATAAATGAGTCAAAGTCAGGATTCTCTTGGCTTTGACTTTTTTACTCGGTAGTTTAGAAATTATAAAAATTACCTACTTAAATTCTCATTGACGAAAGTTCAGTTAAAAACGAGACGTCCTGGGACTGCGGTTACTCGTCCCATCGAAAACATTTGTCGCAACACTGAACCACCCCACGTCCGTGGGGCGCAGTCCGTACGTCTCTAAACGGGCGCTTATGCTTTTTAGTCGAGAATTTGGTCAGTTGCTTTAAAAGAATAAAAGATGCTATTATTAAACTTATGCAATCGAGTATCGGGAGTGTGATGAAAGTTGAGTAAACGAGATTATTATGAAGTGCTTGGATTAGAAAAAAATGCAACACCAGAAGAAATAAAAAAAGCATACCGTAAGTTAGCAAGAAAATACCATCCAGATGTAAACAAAGAAGCTGGTGCTGAGGAAAAATTTATCGAAGTAAAAGAAGCTTACGAAGTGCTTAGCGATGATTCTAAACGATCACAATACGATCAATTTGGTCATGCAGGTGCTAGTGGTCAAGGCTTTGGTGGCTTTGGTGGTTCCCAAGACTTCGGTGGTTTTGGAGATATTTTCGATATGTTCTTTGGCGGTGGAGGTGGCAGAAGACGCGATCCAAATGCCCCAAGCCAAGGTGCAGATCTGCAATATACAATGGTTTTAGATTTTGAAGAAGCCATTTTTGGTAAACAAGTTGATATTAATATACCTAAAGAAGAAAACTGTGATACATGTAATGGTTCAGGTGCAAAGCCTGGTACAAAACCAAAAACATGTTCACATTGTAATGGTTCTGGTCAATTGAATCAGGAACAGAATACACCTTTTGGAAAGGTAGTAAACCGAAGAGTATGTCACCATTGTCAAGGAACAGGTAAGATAATACCTGAAAAATGTAATACTTGTGGTGGTAGTGGAAGAGTGAAAAAGAATAAAAAAATCAATATCAATATTCCAGCAGGTATAGATGAAGGTCAACAAATTCGTGTAGCAGGTAAAGGGGAAGCTGGCTTAAACGGTGGACCAGCTGGTGACTTATTTGTTGTTATCCAGATTAGGTCCCATGAATTTTATGAGCGTGAAGGGGATAATATATATTGTGAATTACCAGTAACCTTTGCACAAGCAGCGCTTGGAGATGAAATGGAAGTGCCAACTGTCCATGGAAAAGTGAAGCTTAAAGTGCCTGCGGGTACACAAACAGGGAAAACCTTCCGTTTAAGAGGAAAAGGTGCGCCAAATGTACGTGGACGTGGTCAAGGGGATCAGTATGTTAAAGTAAGAGTAATGACACCTACTAATTTAACGGATAAGCAAAAATCATTGCTGCGTGAATTTAATGAAATTGGTGGAAATGAATCGATTGACGAGCAGGATGGTTCTTTTTTCCAAAAGTTTAAAAATGCTTTTAAGAATAATGATTAACGATCGTTGCAATCGCAACGTCGTCTACATATAAAATCTCATCGTTATGAAAGGAGGAAATAACTTGAAGTGGTCAGAAATTTGTATCCTTACTACAAATGAAGCAATTGAGCCAATATCTAATATTTTGCATGAAACAGGTGCAAGTGGTCTTGTGATAGAAGAACCATTGGAATTAGTGAATACTGAAGAAACTCCATTCGGGGAAATGTACGAGTTAGATCCAAATGATTTTCCCGATGAAGGGGTACGAATTAAAGCATATTTACCAATGAACAGCTTCTTAGGAGAAACGGTTGAAGAAATAAAGCAAGCAATAAATAATTTATTGGTTTACGATATCGATCTTGGCCAGAACCATGTGACATTAAGTGAAGTACATGAAGAAGAATGGGCAACTGCTTGGAAAAAATATTATAAGCCCGTTAAGATTTCCGAGAAGATTACAATTACGCCAACATGGGAAGAGTATACTCCAGTAGACAGTGATGAAATCATTATTGAATTGGATCCTGGAATGGCTTTTGGTACAGGGACACATCCTACTACTGTATTAAGTATTCAAGCACTTGAAGCGTATTTAAATGAAGGCGACACAGTAATTGATGTTGGAAGTGGTTCTGGTATATTGAGTATTGCATCTGTTCTTCTTGGAGCAGGTAGTGTACATGCATTCGACCTAGATGAAGTAGCTGTAAAAAGCACAAAAACAAATGCAAAAATTAACAAGGTAGACAATAAAATCAATGCGAAACAAAATAATTTATTGGAGCAGGTTGATGAAAAAGCAAATATTATCGTTTCGAATATTTTAGCGGAAATTATTGTCCGGTTTGTTGATGATGCTTGGAACAATCTTGTGGATGGTGGATTATTTATCACTTCTGGTATCATTCAAGGGAAAAAACAACTCGTGCATGATCGATTAAAAGAGTCTGGCTTCGAGGTAATTGCAATGAATGAAATGGAAGATTGGATTTCAATAATTGCAAAAAAAGTCAGATAGTATCGATCGAATTGATTAAAAGTAGGTGCAAATGATGCAACGATACTTTATCCCACAGACAGATTGGGAAGGTAATGAAGTAAATATTAAAGGTGATGATGCACATCACATTATTCGTGTGATGCGTAGCCAAGTTGGCGATCAGATAATCTGTAACCATCAAGATGGCAATGCTGCTGTTTGCAAAATTACATCGTTAAATCAGGATAGTGTCCATGCTACGGTGATTGAATGGAAGAAAGAGACAGTAGAGCTCCCAATTGCAGTAACAATTGCACAGGGGCTACCAAAGGGCGATAAATTCGATCTTGTGTTACAAAAGGGAACCGAACTTGGGGCAAATGCGTTTATCCCATTGAAAATGGATCGTTCCATCGTCGTTTGGGATGGGAAGAAAATAGAGAAGAAGATGGCGCGCTTTAAAAAAATTGTCAAAGAAGCAAGTGAGCAAAGTCATCGGAATAAAATCCCAGAAATTGCATTACCTCTAACTGTAACTGAGCTCATTAACGAATCAGTAAATTATGATGTGAAAATGTTTGCTTATGAAGAGGAAGCGAAGGTAGTGGGTCATCAATCATTTGCTGACATAGTGAGTCAAATGGTTGCTAATCAAAGTGTTCTCGTTTGTATTGGCCCTGAAGGTGGTTTTTCTGAACAGGAAGCGAGAGTATTGAGAGAAAATGGTTTTTATTCTGTAAGGCTTGGACCGAGAATACTGAGAACAGAAACCGCATCTTTATATGCATTGGCGAGTTTATCTTATCATTTTGAAGAATTAAATGGTGGAAATGAATAATATTAAATTTTAAATAGATTGGAATGGAAAAAGTGAGTAAAGAACTAGCGAAGTATATTGACCATACGCAATTAAAACCTGAAACAACAAAAGAACAAATAAAACAAATTATTGATGAGGCAAAAGAATTTGAATTTGCTTCTGTTTGTGTGAATCCATACTGGGTGCCTTATTGTCACGAACATTTACGTGATTCATCTGTAAAAGTATGTACAGTTATTGGCTTCCCATTAGGCGCATCATCAACGAATACAAAGGTATTTGAAACAGAGCAAGCAATTAAAGACGGTGCTGATGAGATTGATATGGTAGTTAATGTCGGTGAATTAAAATCAGCAAATTATGATGTAGTTAAAGCGGATATTGCTGGTGTAGTAAATGCTGCTAAGGATAAAGCCCTAGTAAAAGTTATTATTGAAACCTCTCTTTTAACGGATGATGAAAAGGTTCAGGCCTGTGAACTAGCAAAATCAGCTGGTGCAGATTTCGTGAAAACATCTACTGGTTTTTCTGGTGGTGGTGCTACGGTAGAAGATGTTAAGTTAATGCGTAAAACAGTTGGACCTGAAATGGGTGTGAAGGCATCAGGTGGTGTACGTGATTATGAATCAACAAAGGCTATGATTGATGCTGGAGCAACAAGAATTGGCGCTAGCGCTGGTATTGCAATTGTAAATGGCAGTGGATCTACATCAGATTATTAAACATCATTAAAATCTATGCTATTCAACGAAAATAATCTGTTGACCTAGAAGTAGGAATATATTATACTTTAAACAGGCATATGATAAAAGAATGCATATGTCTGTATAATCTTGTTTTATGCTTCGGAGGGAGGGAAATTAGCATGTCAAATACAACTCGCGTTCGTAAAAACGAGTCTCTTGAGGATGCTCTTCGTCGCTTTAAACGTAGTGTGTCAAAAAGCGGTACACTACAGGAATATCGTAAGCGTGAACACTATGAAAAACCTAGCGTTAG
This sequence comes from Oceanobacillus chungangensis, assembly GCF_003369565.1. Classification (GTDB taxonomy): domain Bacteria; phylum Bacillota; class Bacilli; order Bacillales; family Amphibacillaceae; genus Oceanobacillus; species Oceanobacillus chungangensis. Next base: position 279,427 of record NZ_PIOD01000002.1, read on the forward strand.
ACGTAAGAAGAAGTCTGAAGCTGCTAGAAAACGTAAATTCTAAAGAGGGTGCATTTTAATGTCATTACTTGATCGTTTAAATCAAGATATGAAGCAAGCAATGAAAAATAAAGACAAAGAGACCCTCAGCGTTATTCGTATGGTCAAAGCTTCCATACAAAATGAATTAATTAATCTAGGCAAAGCGACACTTTCAGAAGATGAAGAATTAACAATTTTGTCACGTGAGGTTAAACAACGAAAAGATTCCCTCCATGAATTTAAATCTGCTGGACGCGAAGATCTTGTTAACAAAGTTGAAAATGAACTTACTATTGTGCAAGCATATATGCCAGAACAACTTACTAAGGAAGAGTTATTAGTAATTGTTCAGCAAGCGATTCAGGAAGTTAATGCTACATCCAAGAAGGATATGGGTAAAGTGATGAGCGCAGTAATGCCGAAAGTAAAAGGTAAGGCAGATGGCTCTCAAATAAATGAACTTGTATTACAACAATTAAATTAACGTTATGAAAAAGTCCTTATTGTTAGCGATAAGGACTTTTTCATTTATTTGCATGCTTCCAAAGTGATTGAATTATATATCGACCATCCTTAATAGCAATATACGATTCAAAACGAAGCTCCTTTTTAAAAGTTACGTATTTGATGAATAATGATTCGTTTATATCAAATTCCAGCAAGCTATCTTGATGAATCTTTCAAAAAGATATTGTTATCTAAACGACGGCCGTACGAAATACTTTATTATCTATTTCGCTGACTAAGCGATTATGATACTATCTAAATAGTACTGTTAGAAAATCTGTCACTTTCATGCGCCTAAGAAGATTAATATGAAACCTATTACATATCTTAATCGTAGTAGTTAACAGAGGCGAAAAGGGGGTGAGAATTAATGCCGGCTAAAAAAATTACAATGCCTATCCTTTTAATTGCGATTATTTTCATGGTATTTCACACTTATCCAAACTCAAGTTTAGCGGCAGATGAAAGTGGAAGTGGAAAAACCGTTTATGTAATCCCGATAGAAAGAGAAGTTGAAAGGGGATTAGAAGGTTTTTTAAAACGGACAGTAGCAGAAGCACTAGAATCCGGGGCGGATCATATCATATTTGAAATTGATACCCCTGGGGGAAGAGTAGATTCTGCTGGACAAATTGGAGAACTGCTGCAAGATATTAAGATTCCGACAACGTCCTTCATTGTACATGAGGCATTATCAGCAGGTTCATACATAGCATTACATATGGATTATATATACTTTAAGCCAAATGCAACGATGGGGGCTAGTGGTGTGATAACTAGTGATGGCAATGCTGCAGATAAAAAAGCACAGTCCGCTTGGTTGGCAGCGATGCGAAGTGCAGCAGAATCGAAAGGTAGAGATCCACTATATGCTGCAGCTATGGCAGATTCAAGTGTCGATCTTCCGGAATATGATGCACCAAGTGGAAAGTTTCTAACGTTGGGGCCTAGTCAGGCAATGGAAGTAGGCTATGCGGATGGAATCGTAGATGACCGAGTGGAGCTATTAAATGAATTAGGTTTATCTTCAGCAACAGTTGTAGAGACTGAGCCCACATTTGCTGAAGAGGTTGCAAGATTCATCACGAATCCGATAGTCATACCAATTCTACTCTCTATTGCAAGCCTTGGACTCATTGTTGAATTATATTCTCCAGGGTTTGGCGTTCCAGGAACGATGGGAATTATCGCACTATTATTATTCTTCTATGGACATATAATCGCTGGGCTAGCTGGAATGGAAGCAATTATTCTACTAGTTCTCGGTATTATATTGGTTATTCTAGAGTTTTTTATTCCTGGTGGAATCGTTGGGTTCCTGGGGATTGCAGCGATATTAGGATCCTTGTTCTTATCAGGGTATAGTATCAGTCATATGGTGATGAGTGTTGCGATTGCCTTTATTGTAGCTATCATAGCTGGTGTTATCTTGTTTAGAAAAATCGGTCTGGATAAAGGTGTTTTCAGACATGTTATTTTGCGAGATCAAACTTCGACAGAACTTGGCTATGTATCGTCTGTAAGTCGCTTAGAATTAATTGGTTTAGTAGGTGTAGCTGTCACGCCGTTGCGTCCTTCAGGAATTGGCTTGTTTAATGGTGAACGGGTTGATATAGTTACTGAAGGAGGGCTTATTGAGAAGGATAAGCCAATAAAAGTTATAAAAGTGGAAGGAAATCGAGTTGTTGTAAGAGAAGTTATTTAAAAATAGATTTTATTTATAGGAGGAATTTGGATGGAATTAACAACTATTATGCCGTTAATTATTATTGCGGTTATTATTATTGCACTGGCGATATTATTTACATTCGTACCAGTTGCACTATGGATTAGTGCATTAGCAGCAGGGGTTAAGGTAAGTATTTTCACTCTAATTGGAATGCGATTACGTCGAGTTGTCCCTAGTAGAGTAATTAACCCACTAATTAAAGCACATAAAGCTGGATTAAATGTGACAACGAATCAATTGGAAAGTCATTATTTAGCCGGTGGTAATGTGGATAGGGTTGTAAATGCATTAATCGCTGCACACCGAGCAAATATTACATTGCCTTTTGAACGTGGCGCGGCAATTGATTTAGCAGGCCGTGATGTACTTGAAGCTGTACAAATGAGTGTTAACCCAAAGGTAATCGAAACACCATTTATTGCTGGTATTGCAATGGATGGAATTGAAGTTAAAGCATTAGCTAGAATTACGGTACGTGCTAATCTTGATCGACTTGTTGGTGGTGCTGGAGAAGAAACAGTTATCGCACGTGTTGGCGAAGGTGTCGTAAGTACAATTGGTAGCTCTGCAACACATAAAAAGGTACTAGAAAACCCAGATTCAATCTCACATACAGTATTAGCGAAGGGATTAGATGCAGGAACAGCATTTGAAATTTTATCGATTGATATTGCAGATGTAGATGTAGGTAAAAACATTGGAGCTATTTTACAAACAGACCAAGCAGAGGCTGATAAAAATATCGCTCAAGCGAAAGCTGAAGAACGTCGTGCAATGGCTGTTGCTCAAGAACAAGAAATGCTCGCTCGTGTACAAGAGATGCGTGCGAAAGTTGTTGAAGCAGAGGCTGATGTACCACTTGCATTAGGAGAAGCATTGAGATCAGGTAAAATGGGTGTTATGGACTACTTGAATTACGAAAATATAAATGCTGATACAGATATGCGTGATACAATTGGGAAATTAACCAAAGAAAACAATGATGAAAATGGTAAAAAATAAATTGACTAAAATGGATAAAGGAGGGGTTTGATGGGTGGTTTTTTTGATTTAATATTCGATAATTTCTTTATTGTAGTTATCATTATATCGGCCATTATGGGACTTTTTGGCAAGAAATCAGAGGATGCAGAGAAGAAGAAACAGCAAAGTAATCGACCGAAACCCGCTCCGAATCCAGTGTCTAGAAGTCAGCGTAATGAGAGACAAGAAGCAAATCCCACTGCAGGATCAAAGCAAGCTAGAAGTAATACTCCTCAAGCCTCAAAACCAATGGTGTCAACGATATCCATTGAAGAGCAACAGAAAGCTCAGATTGAAAGGCTTAAAGGGAAATATAATTCGGGACAAAACAAAGCAATTAATGATTTATCCCATCATGCACTTGTAGAAAGTCGAGTTACACAGTCGGTAAGCGAGTTATCAAAAGAACAAGCTAACTATAAGAAACAGCTTCGCGAGAATTTAACGCGAAAGGGATTAGTGAATGGCATCATCATGTCAGAAGTATTAGGCTCACCAAGAGCACGTAATCCTTATCGAAGTGTTGTAGAGCAAAGAAAAAAATCTTAAATATTAGAAAGCCATTTGCAGCAGGTGAAGCTGCAAATGGCTTTTTTATTTCCTGAATTCTAACATCCAATCCATTTACCAATCTATAGTTTATGATGCGGAATTGATACAAAGTGCGGACTTGTTTAATCTGCTAAGGGCTCTTAGACCAGTCGCTCCAGAAATACACTACGCTTTCCGCGGGGAGCTGGTGAGCCAACTCGCGCTATCGCACTTCATTGTCTCACCTAGGCTCTGCTTCCCCCAGGAGTCTCCGTGTATTTCTTCCGCTAGGATTGTGCAGTTGTTATTTTTAGCATTTTTTAATATGATGCGACAGTATTACCTCTCTATACGCCGTTGATCGTAGGGACAGGAGACTCCCGCGGAAAGCGACTGTCCGCAGCGGAAATCAACATTGCGCCTAGTCCGAAGGTTATTTAAATTATAGCTATCAATAAGAAATAAGCTCTTTCAATGAATTAATTTTTTTCCCAGTTGCTAGTTTAGTTCTTATCTTTTCCCCTAATTCATAAATATGAATATGAGAGGGTGAGGCATCTATGAGTAAATGGCAACAACGCGTTCGCACGTTAATGGTAAATTATCTTGCACTTCCTTCTGATGTCATATTGGAATTACCTCGCATTACAATTATTGGACAAATTCATGTTTATATAGAGAACCATCTAGGTTTGGTAACTTATTCTGATACAGAATTAAAATTAAAAATGAAACAAGGGTTCGTTCAAATTACTGGAACGTCATTTGTAATAAAAATGATGTTGCCTCAAGAAATACTATTAGAAGGAAGTATTAAAGATGTTAGATTTTTACCAGCTAATAAGCAATAACAAGTGGGGGAGAAAATGAAACCAATCCAAGGATCATTTATAATAGGATACGTATCTATATTAATTAAAGGTGATCAACCAGAGCTGTTTTTTCAAAAATGTTCACGTCATGGTATAACGATTTGGGATATGAAAAAGCATGGACCAGATTTGTGTGAAGGAAAAATTAAATTGGCAGATATTAAACTCATAAAGAAAATAAGGAGAGGAACTGGTTATAAGGTATCATTTGTTCAGAAAAGTGGTTATCCATTTTTGTTAAAACGATTTTTGAGGAAAAGGCCACTTATGATTGGGCTTTTATTGGCCTTATTTGTAATTATTTTCCTTTCCAATATTATTTGGGAAGTAAAAATTACAGGGGTTCCGAAAGATATTGAGGAAAAGATTAGTAAACAATTAAATCAATATGGTGTCCATCCAGGTGCTTGGATATTCTCATTGCAATCCCCAAATGAAATTCAGCAACAATTGGTGAAAGATGTTCCAGAGCTTCTATGGGTTGGTGTCGATCAAAAAGGGACAACCTTTTACCTTGAAGGCGTTGAAAAGATTATTGTAAAAGAAATTCCAGCAGGCGAACCGAGAAATTTAGTTGCTAAAAAGAATGGCGTCATCAAGGAGCTATACGTATCAAAGGGCATAGCACGTGTAAAAGTAAATGATTATGTAGAAAAGGGCGACTTGCTTGTATCTGGTGTAATTGGGGAAGACACAGTTGAGGACAGCACAAAGGGGTTAGTAGCAGCGGATGGATTGATTACTGCTAATACATGGTATGAGGTTTCTGTGACAGTGCCTCTTGAATACTATGACGAGCAAGTAACGGGAAACAATGAAACGAAATATTACTTAAAAATAGGAGATTTCCAATTACCGGTATGGGGGTTTGGATCCCCGGATTACACCGATGTCCATCGAGAAACGAGAGAAGCTACATTGCGGTTATTAAAATGGGAATCACCAGTCAAAGTAGTAGAAAATGTAATAAGTGAAAAAACGTATAATCGGCGTGATAGAACAAAGGAAGAAGCGATTCAAATTGGAATTGATCAAGCTAAAGCAGATTTACAATTAGAGCTTGGCCCAGAAGCAAAAATAATGACAGAGAAAATTTTGCATGAAAGCATCGAGCATGGTAAAGTTAAATTACACTTATATATAACAGTTGAGGAAAATATTGGTGATGCACAACTTCTAAACCAAGGAGATTGATTATGTCAGAAAACTTAACCGAAATTGATTTACAACTAAGTGATCCAAATGAGGTGTTAGCTTTATTTGGAACAAATGATAAATATTTAAAACTACTAGAATCACAATTAAATGTCTCCATCATTTCAAGGGGAGAACAGGTACGCGTATCTGGAGAAAAGCAAGCAATTTCATATGTTCAAGATATTTTCAAAGCATTATTAACGGTGATTAGGCGAGGACTTACCATTTCTGAAAGAGATGTAGTATACGCAATTGAACTGGCGGTAAAGGGTAAAATTAGTCAGTTTGAAACCCTTTTCGAGGATGAGATTACGAGAAATGTTAAAGGAAAACCGATTCGTGTTAAAACATTAGGGCAGAAGGGCTACATTAATTCGATAAAATCGAGTGACCTTGTATTTGGAATTGGACCTGCTGGAACCGGAAAAACATACTTGGCTGTCGTAATGGCTGTTAAAGCATTAAAAGAAGGAAAAATTAAAAAAATTATTTTAACGAGACCTGCTGTAGAGGCTGGTGAAAGCTTAGGTTTCTTACCTGGTGATTTAAAGGAAAAAGTAGACCCTTATTTAAGACCTTTATATGACGCACTTCATGATGTTCTAGGCGCCGAGCATACATTACGATTAATCGAAAGAGAAACTATCGAAATTGCACCACTTGCATATATGCGCGGGCGAACATTGGACGATGCTTTTGTTATTTTAGATGAAGCTCAAAATACTACACCAGCGCAAATGAAAATGTTCCTAACGCGTCTAGGATTTGGTTCAAAAATGGTCATTACAGGCGATATTACTCAAATTGATTTGCCAAAAGGAGTCACATCTGGCTTACAAGTAGCTGAACAATTATTAAAGCGTGTAGATGGGATTATATTTGTCCATTTGGATCAAACAGACGTTGTAAGACATCCATTAGTGCAACGAATCATTGCTGCTTATGAGACTAGTAATTAGGTCGATCTTTTGTAGAAGCCCCGAAATTTAGGGGTTTTATTTTGCAGATAAGAAGGTATAAATTCTTTCTCACTGCATAAGTGCAACTAGGACCATCGCAAAAAGGCTTTTAGACAGCTAAGTTTTCTAGTACCTGAAAGTAAATGGGGTGTGGAGTTGAAAAGGAAGGCAAGAAAGAATAATAAATTTAAAGAAATTATTAGAAAAAGAAAGCATGTTATTTCCATTGGCATATCCGCAACTTTCCTTGGGATCTTTTTCTTTTTCATAACATTAAATAATGTACATACAGATACATATGACATAGCAAGATTTAGTACTGCAGGTGAAACAATCCGTTCACCGATTACGATTGAAAATGAACAAGAAACGGAACGGAAAACAAGAGAGACGGTCCAATCGGTACCGGATCGATTTAATATTTCAACAGAAATAACGCAAGAGAGAGTAAATTATATCGAGGAAGTTTTCGATGCAATTGCCACATTAGAATCCGAAGAACTGGGCGAAAAGGAAAATGAGGATGATAAGGAAACAAACGGTGATAGACTTGTCCCCTTATCAAATCAAGAAAAGGTTAATCGCCTTAAACAAATATTATCAGAACCAATAACCGAATCATTAGAAAATGAAACACTTATACAGTTAATTATAAGCCCCCAAGATGATCGGGAGGCTGGTCGAAAGCTTTTTGTCGAAAACTTAGAAACGGTGTTAAATAATGGTGTTCGTACAGAGAACATTCAATCAGCAATTTCAGAAATAAATCAGAGTATCAAGTATGCAACGCTTAATGAGGAGCTCAAACAGCCTTTAACAGAGCTTAGTAAATTTGCCGTTGTTGAAAATTCCTTTTTCGATGTAGAACAAACTCAAGAAGCTAGAAAAGAAGCTGCAAGTAATGTGGATCCGGTAGTTATTAGAGCAGGTGAAGTTATCGTTCAAGAAGGACAAACCATTACAAATGAAATTTATGAAGAACTAAATTTGGTTGGTTTACTCGACGGACAGCGTAATTTTTTTCCTGCAATCGGACTTGCATTATTGATTTTTTTGATCTGTAGCATGATTGGCTATGAGTTATATTTACTTATGAAGGAAAACAAACTAGAAAAAGGAAAGCTTATTTCTATTATTGGTATCAGTATCTTGATAATCTCAGTATTAAAACTAGTAAGTTTATTCTTAACTTCGGAAAATCAAATATTTTATATAGTTCCTATTGCAACAGGTGCGTTCTTATTGAAATTATTAATTAACGAACGGGTTGCTATCATATTTACAGCCCTTTTTTCTATTATTAGTGGTATTATTTTCAATGGGGAAATAGCCGGATCACTTAACATCGAAGCGGTAATCTATTTCTTCTTCTCCCAGCTTGCTGCACTAACGTTCTTAACAAATGTAAAGGATCGTACATCCATATTAAAATCAGGATTTGGCGTAATGGTTGTAAACATTATTACTATATTACTATTTGTATTTCTAACCTTTGAAAAATATGATTTAATTGATTTATTAATTCAAACCAGTTTTGGAATTATTTCAGCTTTTTTATCTGTCGTTTTGACTATCGGGTTGCTCCCATTTTTCGAAACGGTACTCGGAGTTTTAACCGATATAAAATTATTACAATTATCCAACCCAAATCAACCCCTGCTTAAAAAGCTTTTGACGGAAACTCCGGGAACCTATCATCATTCAGTCATGGTAGCAAACATTAGTGAGACAGCGTGTGAAGCAGTCGGAGCGAATGGATTATTAGCAAGGGTTGGCGCATATTACCATGATATTGGTAAAACGGTTCGACCACAATACTTTATTGAAAATCAAATGTCAAATCGCAATCCACATGATTTTATTGATCCGAAAGAAAGTGCTAAAATCATTATAAGTCATCCATATGATGGGGCGAAGCAATTAAAGAAATATAAGCTGCCAAAGGAGATTATTGATATTGCTGAACAGCATCATGGAACATCTTTATTAAAATTCTTTTATTATAAAGAAAAAGAAAAAGAAAAAGAAAGAGAAGAAGTTGGGCAAATTGATGAGAGTATCTTCCGTTACCCTGGTCCTAAACCACAAACGAAAGAGGCGGCAATAATTTGCATCTGTGACTCTGTTGAGGCTGCAGTTCGATCATTAAATGAACCAACAGAGGATAAAATCGAAGAAATAGTTGCTGCAATTATTAATGATCGAATGACAGATGGACAATTGGATGAGAGTCCTTTAACATTAAAAGAATTGAAAATAATTAATCGAACCATTTGTGGAACATTAAAAGGGATATTCCATTCTCGTATTCAGTATCCATTGAAGGAGGCAAAATAAATGTACATTGATTTTATTGACAAAACGAAGTCAGTACCATCTGACTATATTGACTTACTGCACCGCTTAATTAACTTTGCTGCAGAGCAGGAGGGTATTTCAAGTGAGGCGGAAATATCGATAAACTTCGTTGATAATAAAGAAATTAAAGAGCTAAACCGTAATTATCGCCAGAAAGATGTGCCAACAGATGTTATTTCCTTTGCAATGCAAGAATCACTAGACGATGAAATCGAAATTATAGGCGAAGAACTGCCATTAACATTGGGTGATATTGTGATTTCAATTGAAAAGGCGAAGGAGCAAGCGGCAGATTATAATCATTCATTTGAAAGAGAGTTAGCATTTCTCGCACTACATGGATTCCTTCATTTACTCGGTTATGACCATATGAATAAAGAAGATGAAGAAAAGATGTTTAAACGCCAGGATGAATTATTAGGTGAATTTGGCATTGAAAGATAAGCAGAAGAAGATTGGCTTTTCATATGCTTGGAATGGAATCCTTGAAACAATTAAGACCGAATCTAATTTTAGATTTCATTTAATTGCTACAAGTTTTGTTGTAATTTGTAGTTTTATTTTACAAATCAGTCTGTTTGAGTGGGCAATTATTTTGCTTACAATAGGGCTCGTCCTTGTTGCAGAAATTACAAATAGTGCGATTGAAGCAATAATCGACTATGTGCGACCAGAAATACATCCCGCAGCAAAAGTTATTAAAGATGCCGCTGCAGGATCGGTGCTTATTGCAGCACTTATTTCCATAATTATTGGCTGTATTATTTTTATCCCAAAAATACTCGACCTACTATAATCACAATCTCCTTAGTTCTATTTGCATTATTAGTTTGAGGACAATGTATAGTCGTTATAAAGTGCGACGTGATGATAATTTTGAAATCTGTTGAGAAGTTGTTATTCACATATTTCATTCTAAACCTTAATCAACGTTGATCGTTAGTAAGCAAGTAATTACTTTTTTTTGTAGGGTTCTGCAATTTCTCAGCGAAAGAAATACACAAAGACTCCTCGAAAATAAAGTTCCATTTTCTTCGTGCGATGTAACGCTGCCGAAGCTTTCCTTGTCCTGCGGGAAGAAGAGCTTAGGCGAGACTTAGAAGTGCGCTAGCACAAGAAGGCTCGCCAGCTCTCCGCGGAAAGCGTAGTGTATTTCTGGAGCGCCCCGAGAACCCTAAGCGCATTAAACTAGTTCGCACTTTATTCAATGTTAACAATTAAAATCGAAGTATTGTACCCACAATCCTGTGGGTTTTTTATTTTAAAAGAGTTTTTACTCGGATAATGTGTTATCTTAATAAAATCAAGAAAATAATAAAAGCTTTTGTCGGAAAGATGAAACTAAGTTCTAATTGTAGTATTATAAAATATAAGAAATTCGTCTCGGAGGATACAACATGGAAACTAATACATTTAAATCAGGATTTATCGCTATTATCGGAAGACCAAATGTAGGTAAATCGACTTTCTTAAATCGAGTAATCGGTCAGAAAATCGCAATTATGAGTGATAAACCACAAACAACTAGAAATAAAATTCAAGGTGTGTTAACAACAGATGACTCACAAATCGTTTTTATCGATACACCAGGAATTCATAAACCTAAGCACCGTCTTGGTGATTTTATGATGCGGATTGCAGAGAATACGCTGAATGAAGTAGATGCAATCATCTTTATGATTAATGCTAAAGAAGGATATGGTAAGGGCGATCAGTATATTTTGGACAAATTACAATCGGTAAGTAGCCCTGTATTTCTAATAATAAATAAAATTGACTTGATTCATCCAAATGAGATATTGCCATTAATCGAACAATATAGTAACAAGGGTAATTTTGAAGAGGTTATTCCTATCTCCGCATTGGAGGGAAATAATGTTGACCACTTACTAGATGTGGTCAAAAATCATATCCCGGAAGGACCACAATACTATCCAAGTGATCAGGTAACTGATCATCCTGAGAGATTTATTATAACGGAATTAATTAGAGAAAAAGTTTTGGAGCTGACGAGAGAAGAAGTCCCTCATTCGATAGCTGTTGTGATGGAGAACCTTGAACAAAGAGATAACAATACGATTTTCATACAAGCGATGATTATCACTGAACGAAGTACTCAAAAAGGAATTTTAATTGGAAAACAAGGAAGTATGTTGAAGAATATCGGTAAAAATGCCAGAAAAGATATCGAAGCTTTACTTGGTTCGAAAGTATATTTGGAGCTATGGGTTAAAGTGAAAAAAGATTGGAGAAACAAGCAAAGTCAACTTAATGAGTTCGGATTTAAAAACGATGAATATTAAGATATGGTAATATTTTATACTTATGATTTGTACAAGTGAGGTCAACCTAACTGTAAGCAATATTTTCAGCTTTAATAAAATAGAAAGGTGGGGTTTCTTGTGGAAGAGCTAACATGGAAACTTTTTAGTGAAACGGGAAACATTGAAACCTATTTATTATTAAAAGAATTAGAAAATGGAGTAAACCAACCGGAACTTGGAAATGTAAATGATAAAATATCATCCATTGACACGAATATGTAACTTTCACGCATTTAACGTTTGTTCTTTTCTAGCGATGAAGAAAGGTGAAAATATGTGCTTGAAAAAATAGATGGAATTGTTTTAAAAACACAGGACTATGGTGAGTCACATAAAATTATAACTGTTTATAGTAAAAAACTTGGAAAATTTACTGCGCTTGCAAAAGGGGCAAAAAAACCGAAGAGTAGAATGGCTGCTGTGACACAGCCATTTATCTATGCACAGTTTTTCGTCTATGTGAACAAAGGTTTGAGTACGATTCAACAAGGAGAAATAATCGAGTCATTTCGTCCGATTCGTGAAGATATTATTATGACTGCCTATACAGCCTACATTATGGAGTTAACTGATAAGTTACTCGATTCGCAAGTTCCCGATGTCTATTTGTTTGAACAATTATTTGGTACGCTTAACTGGTTAGTCGAGCATGAGGGAGCAGATGTGCCAATAATGATGTACGAATTGAAGTTATTCAAAAAAGGTGGATTTGCCCCAATTGTGAATCAATGTAGTAATTGTGGAAGCAAAGAACTGCCTTTTTCATTTTCTATCGCTGAAGGTGGATTTCTTTGTAGACGCTGTATTCACCTTGATGAAAATGCTGTTCCACTACCAGAATCGTTAACAAAGATTTTGTATATTTTCTTGAACGTTGGCCTAGAAAGGGTAGGAAATATCTCAATAAAGCCTGACAATCTCAAGTTATTACGTCAAATTCTTGATGCGTATTATGATAAATACGGTGGCTACTATTTAAAATCAAGGAAGTTTTTAAAGCAACTTGATTTGCTCAGGTAAATTACACTTTTTATTGACAGGAATAAACGGATGCAGTATGATTTGTACATATTTAATAAATAATATCTATATTGCTATGATGGAGAAGAGTACCAAAATATTTTCTATAAAAGCGAGCCTAGGACAGTGAAAGCTAGGTAATAGAGTTTTTTTGGGAATGGCGCTCTGGAGCAAGTTAAACAAAGTGGCTCAAATTTTGAGCAACTAGGGTGGAACCGCGGTAAAAACCGTCCCTATGCCTATATAAATTTATATAGGCATAGGGACGGTTTTCTTTTTTGTATATAGGAAAGCTTAACTACTTTCTTATTGAATTAGTGCAACTAAGGCTGTCAGTTAAAGGTATAGTGACAGCTAGAGTTCCAAAAAATATATTTAATCTAATTGGAGGTTAATGTGGATGAATATCCAGGAAATGATTTTAACATTACAAAAACACTGGTCAGATCAAAATTGTATTCTCGTGCAAGCATATGATGTGGAAAAGGGTGCTGGAACAATGTCACCAATGACATTGCTCCGTAGCTTAGGGCCAGAGCCATGGAATGTCGCATACGTAGAGCCATCAAGAAGGCCAGCTGATGGTCGTTATGGTGAAAACCCAAATCGCTTGTATCAGCATCATCAGTTTCAGGTAATTATGAAACCTTCACCAGACAATATTCAAGAGCTTTATTTAGAGTCACTAGAGAAACTAGGGATTGATCCATTAAAACATGATATTCGATTTGTTGAGGATAACTGGGAAAACCCAACATTAGGTGCAGCTGGACTTGGATGGGAAGTATGGTTGGATGGAATGGAAGTAACCCAATTTACCTATTTCCAACAGATCGGCGGTCTTGAAGCAAGCCCAGTAACTGTAGAATTGACATATGGTGTTGAGCGACTGGCTTCTTATATACAAGATAAAGAGAATGTATTTGATCTCGAATGGACGAAAGGTGTTACAGTGAGAGATATTTTCTTCCAGCCAGAGTTTGAACATTCTAAATATACGTTTACTGAATCGAATACGGAGATGCTCTTCCAGCTATTTTCAATGTACGAAGAGGAAGCGAAGACGACGATGGAGAAAGGGCTTGTTTTTCCAGCCTATGATTATGTATTAAAATGTTCCCATACTTTTAATCTTTTGGATGCAAAAGGCGTTATCTCTGTAACAGAACGGACTGGTTATATTTCAAGAATAAGAAATCTAGCAAGAAGTATTGCCAAGGCCTATGTTGCTGAGCGAGAACGGCTCGGATTCCCTATGTTAGCAAAGGAGGAGAAATAAATGGCTAAAAATGTCATTATTGAAATTGGTTTAGAAGAATTACCTGCTCGATTTATCGATGACGCAGAAAAACAATTTCTTGATAAAGCTGCAAAAGCATTAACTGATTTACGGATTTCCTATGAATCGATTACTTCCTTTTCTACACCGAGACGATTAGCAGTGCAAATTCAAGGTGTTGCTGAACTTCAAACAACAATTGAAGAAGAAGCGAAGGGACCAGCAGAGAGTATTGCTAAAGATGCGGATGGAAATTGGACGAAAGCAGCAATAGGGTTTACAAGAGGACAAGGAAAAACACCAGAGGATATCTACCTTAAGGAAATAAAAGGCGTAAATTATATCTTTGTCAAAAAGCATATTGAAGGTAAGCCAACAATCGAGTTATTACCAGTTTTCAAAGATATTATCGAGAGTATTCAGTTTGGCAAAAATATGCGCTGGGGAACTGAAACACTTAAATATGCAAGGCCCATTCGTTGGTTAGTTGCATTATATGGAAGTGACGTTATACCATTCGAGATTGCTCGTGTTCATACTAGTAATAAAACGTTTGGGCATCGTTTCTTAGGTAAAGAGATTATCCTTGATAATCCCGAACAATATCAATCGGTATTACTTGAGAATTATGTCATTGCTGACCCGGACGAACGAGAACGGTTAATTTTGGAAGGTATCCATGAATTAGAAGCAAAGGAAGGCTTCACGATTCCGGTTGATTCAAAACTCCTAAATGAAGTGAGAAATTTAGTGGAGTATCCTACTGTTTTTCTTGGATCATTTGAAGAGGAATATTTAGTGTTACCTTCAGAAGTATTAATTACTTCAATGAAAGAGCATCAACGTTATTTCCCGGTTATAACTAAAGAAGGAAAGTTATTACCTCATTTTATTGGCGTTAGAAACGGGGATAATCAATCGATTGAAACTGTCATACGCGGGAATGAGAAAGTACTTCGAGCTCGACTGGCTGATGCGAAGTTCTTCTTTGAAGAGGACAAGAAACAATCAATTGATTTTTACTTAGAAAAATTAAATCGTGTAGTCTTCCAGGTGAAATTAGGAACGATTCGTGAAAAAGTTGACCGTGTGGTTCACATAACCAAAGAGTTGACAAAATTATTAGGACTAGATGAAGGGGAACAAAAACTTGCGATAAGAGCTGCTGAAATTTCCAAGTTTGATTTAATGACCAATATGGTTAATGAATTTACAGAATTACAAGGAGTTATTGGTGAAAAATATGCAACATATTTTGGTGAAGATCCAACTGTTGCAAAAGCAATTAGTGAACATTATTTACCAAGACAAGCAAATGGTGAATTACCTGAAACCGTAGTTGGAGCAGTAGTCAGTATTGCAGATAAGATTGATACGATAGTTGGTTGTATTTCGGTTGGACTTAAACCAACTGGCTCTCAAGACCCTTATGGATTACGACGTCAAGCAACAGGGATATTACGAATACTTTCAGATAGAAAATGGAATATTCCGCTTGAAAAAATCTCGGGAATAACCCAAACCTTATATCAAACTTTAACGATTGAACAAGCGGGGGAAGATGAAGTAACACGTGACCTTCATGAATTTTTCCAACTTCGTGCAGCATTTTTATTAAAAGAAATGAATATTGAACAGGATGTTATCCAGGCTGTAGTTCATAAAGAAATAGGGGTGTTCTACTATACTGAGGAAAAAGCAAAATTACTTTCAACAAAACGAAATGAAGAAGCCTTTAAACCGATTCAGGAAGCATTGGTTCGTTTATTGAATTTAGCAAATAAAATCGAAGAAATGGATGTTAACCCTAGCTTATTCGAAACTGATTCTGAACGAGCACTATTTAACCAATACGAAGAAAGTGCAGCTGAATATATAGAGGCAAGTGCGAACAAAGATACGCAGTTAGCATTGTCCATATTAAGCGAGTTAAGCACACCAATTCATGCTTTCTTTGACAACAATATGGTAATGGCTGAGGATATTCAAATAAGAAATAATAGGTTAGCACTTATCAATCGAATTGCATCATTGATAACAGACTTTGCAGATCTGTCACTTATCGAGTGGAAGCAACAATTTTAAGATACTCAATTCATATTGATTTTTGTTATTTAGCTATCCGCGATGAACGCACGATGTTGATTTCCGCTCCGGTGTGCTCAAAGTAGGGGAACGCTGAAGATCTATTGGAAAGAAAAACACTTCCGTTGGATTTTCAGCCGTTGCTATTCCTGAAGGACAAGGAAAGCATCGAAAGCGTTACATCTGTTTTAGGAAATCATTTGTTAATTTCGAGGAGTTCTTGTCGGATTGCAAGCCACCCTAAGGTGCTCAAAGTGTTTCAGCGGGGCAGTCCGATAGCAATAGTCAACTTAATGTAACAGTTCATGGCTCAGCTGTAACAAATTAGTTGGATTTTGAAAGAGTATAACATAATTTCCCTTTTTGCCATAAGTAGACTATAATTATTATTAATAGTATGGCTGAATGGCCTAGGTGGTGTAGAAGTGGAATTATCAAATAGACAAGAAAAGATTGTGGAAATAGTAAAAGGAAACGGCCCAATTACAGGGGAACAGATAGCAGAACGATTAAATCTGACAAGGGCAACACTCCGTCCGGATTTAGCTATTCTGACGATGTCCGGTTTTCTCGACGCGAGACCACGTGTTGGCTACTTTTATACAGGGAAAACAGGATTTGAATTGATCACGGAAAAAATAAAAAAATACAAGGTCCATGAATTTCAGCAAATCCCAATAATTGTTAAAGAAAGCACGTCTGTTTATGATGCAATATCGACGATGTTTTTGGAAGATGTCGGAACATTGTTCGTAGTAAATGAGAATACTTATTTAACCGGAATTCTGTCACGAAAAGACTTATTAAGAGCTAGTATCGGTCAAAAAGATTTGAACGCAATCGCTGTGCATATCATTATGACAAGAATGCCTAATATAACCGTTTGTCGAAAAGATGATTTACTGCTGGACGTGGCAAATAAATTAATTAATAAACAAATAGACGGGCTACCGGTAGTTAAAGATACAGAGAATGGATTACTTGTAATCGGGCGTGTGACAAAAACTACGATAACTAGAGCTTTTGTCGAGCTAACAAATGAGAAAGCCATATAAAATTATCTTGCAATGAGAGGAGCTTGTCGATGAGTTCGAATCCTATTGTTTATGTGATTTCCGATTCTGTGGGGGAAACAGCTGAATTAGTAATTAAAGCTGGCTTAAGTCAATTTAACGGTCAAGAATATAAAATAAATCGTTTTCCATATGTGGAAGATGAAGCTACAATTGACGAAGCTTTACAGCTAGCAAAAGAAAATAATGGAATCATAGGCTTTACATTAGTAGACCCTAAACTCCGCGAATATTTAAATGGTAGGGCTACAGGATTAGGGATTGAAGCAATTGATATTATGGGACCAATGATCAACTCAATGGAGCGTGTTTTCAAGGTTAGCCCAAGACTTGAAGCTGGTCTTGTTCATAAATTAGATGAAGATTATTTTAAACGTATTGAAGCAATTGAATTTGCTGTTAAGTATGATGATGGCAAGGACCCACGAGGAATATCGAGAGCGGATATTATTCTGATAGGTGTCTCAAGAACCTCGAAAACGCCATTATCTCAGTACTTAGCGAATAATAGTATTAAAGTAGCGAATGTACCCATTGTTCCTGAGGTTAATCCTCCTGAAGAGTTATTCGAAGTAGCACCATCTAAATGCTTCGGATTGAAGATTAAACCGGAGCAATTAAATGAAATTCGAAAAGAACGATTGAAGGTACTGGGACTTGGAAGTCAAGCAACCTACGCAAATTTAGAACGAATCAATCAAGAAATTGATTATTTCGATAAAATTGTGGATAGAATAGGTTGTAGAGTAATTGATGTATCGAATAAAGCAGTTGAAGAAACAGCAAACAGTATTCTGCAGCTAATTAAGAACGAAAGATAAGAATGATAAAAAACATTCTACTATTTGTGAAGTAGAATGTTTTTTCTTCTGTTTCATAAATTGAAGCATATATATAGAAATATTTATTAGATTGTATTATAATAGTCATTTGTGTAAAGATATAGGTATTCCTTATTATTTATGAGATGGTATTCTGAAAAGTAAAACATTCAAGATAAAGCAGGAATCTGTCCGTATTGTGTAGAATTATACAAGAAAGCGGTATTATCACTGTTTATCGATACTTTTCAGGCATGTAATTATTTATAAAGGAGTTAAAAGCTGGAATAAATATGTCTTTCGATTCATTGTATGTAACAAAAAAGTAAACTTTTTACTTCTTTTGAGAAAAAATTGTCGAAACGTGAAGGATTTTCCTAAATCTATCACGAATATTAATTATAGTATGGTGATGAGCGATGGCGAATCAAATACCTGAGGAAGTAATAGAAGAAGTACGTAAATCGAATGATATTGTTGAAGTAATTGGTGAGTATGTTCAATTAAAGAAACAAGGTAGAAATTACTTTGGACTTTGTCCATTTCATGGAGAAAAAACGCCATCATTTTCTGTTGCTCAGGAGAAACAAATTTTCCACTGCTTTGGCTGTGGAAAAGGTGGGAATGTTGTAACCTTTCTAATGGAAATGGAAAACTATTCATTCCAGGAAACTATAAAGGTCTTAGCGAATAGAAGTGGAGTTACGCTTCCTGAAACTGGAATTCGCAAAGATCCTGTTATTTCTAATGATAATCAGAGTGTATTATCTGCTTATGAATGGCTTACTAAACTTTATCATCATTTATTACGGTATGCAAAAGATGGAAAGGATGGTTACCAATACTTTAAGGATAGGGGTATAAGTGACGAAGCAATTGATATATTTCAATTAGGTTATGCACCTAATTTGAAAGACTTTACTGCTGAATTTCTAAATAAGAAGGGGTTCAACCAAGCAATTCTTGTTAAAGCAGGTTTACTTTCTTTACAAGATGACAATAGTGTAACTGACCGATTTAGAGGAAGAGTCATGTTCCCTATTCGCAATAATCTTGGGAAAACTATCGGTTTTGGGGGCAGAACCATTTCAGGTGGCGAACCTAAATACTTGAATAGTGCGGAAAGTGAGCTGTTTCAAAAAAGTAAATTACTTTATAATTTTGATTTAGCTAAAAAACACATCCGTAAAGAAAATGAAGTTATTCTATTTGAAGGATATATGGATGTAATTTCGGCATACCAGGCAGATATTAAGAATGTCATTGCAACACTTGGTACCTCATTAACAGAAGGTCAAGCAAAGTTATTAAAACGCTATGTCGACACAGTAATTATCTGTTATGACGGCGATAAAGCTGGGCTTGAGGCAACCTACAAAGCAGCGAACCTATTACGAAAAGTTGGCTGCCAAATAAAAGTTGCAAATTTAAAGGATAATATGGATCCCGATAATTTCATTAAAATGCATGGTGGGGAAGCATTTAATAATGAAGTAATTCAGGCAAGTGATACGTATATTAGTTTTTATATGCGGTATTTAATGAAAGATTATAATCTAAGTCTTGAAGGAGACCGCATAAACTATATTGAGGCAGTTGTAAAAGAACTTGCAATGATTGAGAGTTCGGTGGAAAGGGAATTTTATTTACAACAGCTTAGTAAAGAATATAACATTTCCATTGAAACGCTTGCAAGTGAGTTACAAGGACATAGGCAACAAGTAGATGTGCATCAGGATAAGAGCGACAAGAACAGATATACTAATAAGACAATAAATTATCGTCATAATAAAAAAATGTTACCAGCATATCATAATGCAGAAAGAAAAATATTATCCTATATGCTGCAAGACGCATTTATTACAGAAAAAGTACAAGATGAAATAGGTGCAGGTTTCAATGTTGATGCACATAAAATTATTGCAACTCATTTATATGCTTTTTATGAATCTGGACACCCACCAGACGTTAGTGTATTTATTGAAAATCTAACGGATCAGGATTTAAAGCAGCTTGTTGCAGAGATTGCGATGACTCCTGTGGAGAATGAAATAAGTGATAGAGAAATTAATGATTATATTCGAATTATTCATTCACAAAATAGTGATGTAGTAAGTATTCAGTCTCTAAAAGAACAACAGAAACTAGCTGAACAGCAGAAAGATCCATTGAAAGCTGCGCAAATTGCTATGCAGATTATTGAAATACGCAAACAACTAAAGAATACAAATTAAATTTTACTTAGTCTAGAAGGAGGGGGACTCATGGCCGATAAAAAGCAATCACAAACAAAAGAGACAGCCCAAACAATTGAACAAGTAAAAGAACAATTGCTTGAAATGGGTAAAAAACGTGGGACACTAGCTTATGAAGAAATTGCTGACCGCTTGTCAAACTTTGAAATCGAACCAGACCAAATGGACGAATTTTATGAGTACCTAGGAGAACAGGGTGTTGAAGTAATTGGTGAGTCTGACGAAGACCCAAATATGCAACAAATCTCTAAAGAAGAGGAAGTTGACCTTAATGATTTAAGTGTCCCTCACGGAATTAAAATTAACGATCCAGTGCGGATGTATTTAAAGGAAATAGGGAGAGTTAACTTATTATCTGCAGCAGAAGAAATTGAACTTGCTACCCGAATTGAAGCAGGGGATGAAGAAGCGAAACGACGACTTGCAGAAGCCAATTTGCGACTCGTTGTAAGTATAGCCAAACGTTATGTTGGTCGTGGAATGCTATTTTTAGATTTAATCCAAGAAGGAAATATGGGATTAATAAAAGCTGTTGAGAAGTTTGATTATCAAAAAGGGTTTAAATTCAGTACGTATGCAACTTGGTGGATTCGTCAAGCAATTACACGAGCAATTGCCGATCAAGCTAGAACGATTCGCATCCCAGTTCATATGGTTGAAACGATTAATAAATTGATCCGTGTCCAACGGTCATTATTACAGGATTTAGGTAGAGAGCCTACTCCTGAAGAAATAGGTGAAGAGATGGAGCTTTCTCCAGAGAAAGTTCGTGATATTCTCAAGATAGCGCAGGAGCCAGTTTCTCTAGAGACACCGATTGGTGAAGAAGACGATTCTCACTTAGGTGACTTTATTGAAGACCATGAAGCGATATCGCCTTCTGACCACGCTGCATATGAACTTTTAAAAGAGCAATTAGAAGATGTGCTAGACACCTTAACAGATCGTGAAGAGAATGTCTTACGTCTCCGTTTTGGACTTGACGATGGACGTACTAGAACATTAGAAGAAGTAGGTAAGGTATTCGGTGTTACGAGAGAACGTATCCGTCAAATTGAAGCGAAAGCACTTCGGAAATTAAGACATCCAAGTCGTAGTAAACGTTTGAAAGACTTTTTAGAATAAAGCCTGAGCATAGTCACTCGAGTATTTCTATGCTCGGTGACTTTTTCTTGTATGTTGCTATTAGTATTGGAGTGGATATAGTGGCAGATAATGATCGATTTACTGTAATTATTAATGAAATTAAATACTGGAAAACGCATAAACTATTGCCAAATGAACAATGCGATTTTCTTCTAGCATTATATACAAATGGCGATAACAGAATGGAAAAACAAGAATCTGTCACCTCTAAGGAATCGAAAACTAATCTAATTTTAAATTTACAGCTATGTCTTTTAATATTGTTGTTACCGTTTTCTTTCCTTGTACTTTATTTTACGAAATTTCATCCAGGATTGCAACTAGGCATTCTAATTCTTTTTCTAAGTTATACATTTTGGTCTTACGGTTATCATAAACAAACAAATGTATGGATAATGCATCTGGCATTAATGAAGGCATTATTTATAATATTATTGCTGACGGTATCTTTATGTAATCAATTAATGGATAGCGGTTCAATGTTACATACAGTTGTTATTCCATTAAACTTTGTCAGTTGGTTTATTATTGGGCGTAAATTAAGAATCCGGTACTTGATGATAACTAGTGCTTTTCTTTTGTTTTTTGCAATTATTTACTTTACATTTTAAAAACAAGTGGATAATCCTTTAAACTAAAGTGATTTTCGAGTAAACTATATGTAATGTTCTTTTTAGATACATGAAAATGGGGAGTACATAAGGAGGAAACGTAATGAAAAGAAACTCAGTTATACCATTTGCTATCATTGCGATTATAGGGGTACTCGCAGTTATTATTATCTCATTCGTCGGTTTAGACCAACGAGCAGATAGACAAGCTGCAGATGAAGGTGGAAACGAACAAGCTGAAGATTCGGGTGGAGAAGTATCAACAGATCCAGAGGAGATCTTCCAAGCAAATTGTGCTGCATGTCATGGAGCAGATCTAAGTGGTGGAATGGGTCCAGATTTAACAGCTATCGGCTCATCACTTACAGCTGAAGATATTGTTACGATTATTCAACAGGGAACAGGTCAAATGCCTGCACAAACACAAGTTGTAGAAGAAGAAGCAACTTTACTTGCCGATTGGCTCAGTGAGAAACAATAACACATAGTCAGAAAATTAGAAATAGTTAAATTGAAATAGCCTTTATTAATACTAGAAAAGTTACAAGGCAATGTAGAGGGCAATGTAGAGAAATTTTGAAAATTATTCTTATTTGGTATTAAGAAAATATACTTTGTAAGCTTTCTGGAATAAACAGAAAGCTTTTCTTTTTCATGAAGGAGTACGAAATGACACAAACACTAAATCTTTCCAAACGATTAACTAAAGTAGCTTCATATCTGCCAAAAGGGGCAAAATTTGCAGATATTGGTTCAGACCATGCCTATTTGCCATGCTATGTATGTCTGCAGGATAAATCCGCAAAAGCAATTGCAGGAGAAGTAAATGAAGGACCATTTCAAAGTGCATTAAAGACAGTTCAATATTATCAATTAAATGAATGTATCGAGGTGCGATTAGGCAATGGCTTAGAAGTATTAAATAATCAAGATAATGTGGAGCAAATTGTAATAGCCGGTATGGGAGGAGCGTTAATTAAGACTATATTGGAGGAAGGTAAGGCGAAAGTTCAGTATGCTAAACGAATTATCGCTCAGCCTAATATTGATGCTAGAAGTGTTAGAAAATGGCTTGACGAAAATAATTTCATCATTAAAAGCGAGGAAGTAGTAGAAGAGAATCAGCATATATATGAGATTATTGTTGCGGATAAGGCAGAGGATGACACAATAAAACGTCAAGATTTAAATCAAAAACAATTGTTATTTGGCCCATTATTATTAGAGAATAAAACAAAGGTATTCTACGAGAAATGGAAAAGTGAGCAAGAAAAAACAGAACGGATCATTAATCAGATAAAGCAGGCAAAATTGAAGGATGAACAGAAGCTCAAGCGATTTGAAGAAGAGCTAATTTGGATAAAGGAGGTACTAGACGATGAAGCGTGAATATAAAAATAACGATGTTTTTCATGTGATCGAAGAATGGGCCCCGAAACATTTAGCATACGACTGGGACAATGTTGGCCTACAAATTGGTACGTATAATAAAACCGTGAAAAAAGTGATGATTGCCCTCGATGTGTTAGAATCTGTAGTTGATGAAGCAATTGAGAAGAAGGTAGATTTAATAATCGCCCATCACCCACTATTATTTAACCCGGTAAAACGAATTAATTTGGACACCCCTCAAGGTAGAATAATCCACAAATTACTAACGAATCATATTACTGTCTATGCAGCACATACAAATCTTGATGTGGCAAATGGTGGCGTAAATGACATGCTTTTTGATTTATTAGGAATAGTCTCAAGGGACAATTTAACTGAAGTAAGCAGACAAAAACTTTATAAAATCGTTGTCTATGTACCAGCAACACATGTTGACAAAGTAAGAAGCGCCATGTCAGAAGCCGGTGCGGGGCATATAGGCAATTATAGTCATTGTACGTTCCAAACAAATGGTCAAGGGACATTCAAACCACTTGAAGGAACAAATCCGTATATAGGCACGAAAAATGAATTAGAATTTGTTGATGAATTAAAAGTCGAAACAATTGTACAGGAAAAACGTTTAACAAAAGTGATCAATGGAATAATTGATGCCCATCCATATGAGGAGGTAGCTTATGATATTTTTCCACTGGAAAATCAAGGGGAGACGTTTGGAATTGGACGGATTGGTACTTTATCGGCTACAATGAAACTCCGAGATTTATGCGAATATGTAAAATCAACGTTAAAAGTCCCAAACATGAGAGTGATTGGAGATTTAGATAAAAATGTTCGGAAAATCGCAATCCTTGGTGGAAGTGGTGAAAAGTATATTCACTTGGCACGCCAAAAAGGGGCAGATGTTTATATAACGGGAGATATGAGCTTTCATGTGGCACAGGATGCATGGCAAATGGGCTTATCCGTGATTGATGCAGGGCATTATATAGAAAAAGTAATGAAACAAGCAACAAAACTGTTCTTGGAAAAAGAACTTGATAATAATTTGATTGAAATTATTACGTCGGAAACAAATACAGAACCATTTCAATTTATTTAATAACAGGGTAGATACCCTAAAGGAGTAATATTATTTATGAATAATAATGCATTTAATCAATTTTCATTTCAGGAATCGACCATGGAAGTGATTCGTAATCTGAATTTTACTGAGCCAACAGAGGTACAAAGAAAGGTAATGCCTGCAGTATTGCAAGGAAAAAGTGTAATTGGACAATCACGAACAGGGTCTGGTAAGACACATGCATTTTTACTTCCGCTATTTGATCGGCTTGATGCAACAAAGCGAACCGTACAGATGGTAATTACAGCACCAACTAGGGAGCTAGCAACACAATTGCATGACGAAGTAAAGAAAGTCATCCAGTACGCTGGAAAAGAAGGAGTATGGTTATCTAAATTGCTCGTAGGCGGGACGGATAAGCAGAAAATGATTGAGAAATTAAAGGAGCCACCGCATATTATTGTTGGAACTCCTGGAAGGATTTTGGATTTAGTAAAAGAAGAGGCATTGTCAATTTATTCTGCGGAATCCTTTGTAATTGATGAAGCAGACCTGATGCTTGATTTAGGATTTATCAATGATGTAGACCAATTGCTTATTCGATCTAAAAAGAATATTCAATTGCTCGTATTCTCAGCAACTATCCCAGAGCGCTTACAGCATTTCTTTAAAAAGTATTTAGAAAATCCACTGTATATAAAAGTATCGGATCATTTCTCACCTGAAACGATGGAACACCGACTAGTTTCTTTAAAACATCGCAATGAAGCAGATGTAATTATGGAGATATCGAAAGCTATACAACCGTATTTAGCAATTATTTTTACAAATGGTAAACAGCTTGCAAATGATTTGGCTGCCTCCCTTCAAGAAAAAGGTATGGATGTTGGCTTAATTCATGGTGGCTTAACACCGAGAGAAAGAAAAAGAGTTCTTAAAGAAATTCAAAATCTTCGTTATCAATATATTGTAGCAACAGATTTAGCTGCAAGAGGCATTGATATTAAAGGAGTTAGCCATGTTATTAACGCGCAGATTCCGAAAGAGGAAGAATTTTATATCCACCGAGTCGGCAGAACAGCAAGAGCGGGAATGGAAGGGACTGCAATTAGCTTATACAATGAATCCGATATAAAGCTAATTGAAAAATTAGAAGAAAAAGGACTTACGTTTACGTATGTTGATGTTAAAAATGGTGAGTGGAAAGAAGCTAAATCATGGAATGTACGTCATTTAAGAACTAAAACAACAACGAATATTGAAAATGAAGCATGGAAGCAAGTCCCCAAAGCGAAAAAGGTTAAACCAGGTTACAAGAAGAAAATGAAAAAGCAGCAAGAATCAATTAAAAAGCAGTTAACAAGAAAAGCGAGATTTAAACGCGGTAAATAAATATAAATAAAGCAGGAGAGGTCAAATGATGTTGAAAATAGGATCACATGTATCAATGAATGGGAAGAAAATGTTACTTGGTTCAAGTGAAGAGGCTGCTTCTTATGGTGCAAATACATTTATGATTTATACTGGTGCACCACAAAATACAAGAAGAAAACCGATTGAAGAATTAAACATTGATGCTGGACGTGAACATATGGAAAAGAACGGAATGTTAGATATTATCGTTCACGCACCTTATATTATTAATATTGGCAATACAACAAAGCCGGAAACGTTTGAATTAGGGGTCAATTTTTTACGTAATGAGATTGATCGTACCGCAGCGTTAGGTGCAAAACAAATCGTCTTACATCCTGGTGCACATGTTGGTGCAGGTGCAGATGAAGGAATAAAAAGGATTATTGAAGGACTAAATGAAGTTGTTGAGAAGGATAAAGATGTACAAATCGCACTTGAAACTATGGCAGGGAAGGGTTCAGAAATTGGCCGTACATTTGATGAAATTGCACGGATTATTGACGGTGTGACACATAATGAAAGGCTATCTATTTGCCTTGATACTTGTCATATTCATGATGCAGGTTATGATGTTGTAAATGATTTTGATGGCGTATTAAATGAATTTGACAAAATTATTGGTGTGGATCGCATAAAGGTTATCCATGTTAATGATAGTAAAAATGAACGTGGAGCACATAAGGACCGTCATGAAAATATTGGGTTTGGTCATATTGGATTTAAAGCATTACATTATGTTGTGCATCATCCACAGCTAATTGAAGTTCCAAAGATCTTAGAGACGCCATATGTTGGCGAAGACAAGAAAAACAAAAAAGCTCCATATAGATTTGAAATTGAGATGATCAAAAATGGAGAATTTGTTGAGGACTTAAAAGAAAAAATTATGAATGGTTAAAATGAACGTTTGATTGATGGGGGGATAACTTTACAGTTATCCCTTTTTTGTATCTTAAATAGTTAAAAACTTGCAAATACTCTCTTGTGAAATGAAAATAACATAATCAGAACGTATTTGGGAGTAACATTTTATTATTGAAATAAATGTTCTAGTCCATAGGATTTAATTAATCCATGAAATAATTTCTCTGCTTTATTGGCTGTGTTTAAATCGGTAATATTGGCCAATTTAGAAAACATTTTCTCCCGGTCCTGTTTATTAAATGGATCAAGTGTATTTTGTTTTAAGAAGTCGATAATTGCCTTTGCCTGAGAAGATGAGATAGAAAATCCATACTGTTTTCCATAAAATAAAAGATCATTTGTGCTAAGGTTCTTTAATCTAACTTTAACCATCTCTTTAATGAAAATTGACATAATCACATTACCCCTTTAAAAAGGACTGTACTGTACTATATGCACCGATTCTGAAAAATTAACTTAAGTTTGCAAAGTAAATTCACGACGTTACCAAAAACTAACATCATTAAGAAAGAGAAAGAATCCATACAATATAACTGCACCTCAATTATTTAAAAAGGAGGTCTTCCATTGGACGAGAAAAAGTACAGAAATAGTTTAGACAAAGATGATGAGTCACGAAATAACGAGTATCATTTTAACGATGTAGAAACGGATAGTGCACGAAATGAGGAATTTGCGTCAGAGATTACTGCAGATGACTATAGAGCGGATAGGAACGATGACACAGGTGATGTAATTAGCTCGTATGGTTGGATTGGGATAGCTCTATCGGTGATTTCTTTCTTCATGTGGCCATTTGTTCTAGGTGCTGCAGGGATAATCTTAGGATTTGTTTCTAGAAGCAAAGGAGCAGATACATTAGGGAATATCGCAATCGCAGCTGGAGTAATTTCCATAATCATGACACTTTTCTTTAGACCCTTCTTCTAGCTAGATAAAAGAGACTGATTTTGGTGGTTACCCCTAAAAGTTAGAGTTTTTATTATGCAGCTGATTGGCTGGATTGCGTTCGGTATTCGACTGGACTTAATCCA
>NZ_PIOD01000020.1:0-12055 GCF_003369565.1 Oceanobacillus chungangensis
ATTTACATTAATTTGGCTCGGTAGCTCAGTCGGTAGAGCAAAGGACTGAAAATCCTTGTGTCGGCGGTTCGATTCCGTCCCGAGCCACCATCTTATATAGAATATTTTATATAATTTGCGGGTGTAGTTTAGTGGTAAAACCTCAGCCTTCCAAGCTGATGATGAGGGTTCGATTCCCTTCACCCGCTCCAAATAATTTATTATTTGGGCCTGTAGCTCAGCTGGTTAGAGCGCACGCCTGATAAGCGTGAGGTCGGTGGTTCGAGTCCACTCAGGCCCATCACATATTAATTAGTACGTGATTGGAAACTCCATACACAAGTATGTTAATATATTATTTATGTTTGTGCCCTTAGCTCAGCAGGATAGAGCAACAGCCTTCTAAGCTGTGGGTCAGAGGTTCGAATCCTCTAGGGCGCGTATTTATTCCACAGTAGCTCAGTGGTAGAGCAATCGGCTGTTAACCGATCGGTCGTAGGTTCGAATCCTACCTGTGGAGCCATTTTTGAACTAAAGACAAGCGGGTAAGCTATTGGGATTTAATTAAGTGTATCACTGTTTGAATCCTCCCTGGCAGACCACCTATTTACATAATGAAATTCAAGTCCTTATGGGGCTTTTTTATTTGGGGAATAATTATAGCGACGATAACTAAATTGGAAAAACCGCTAAATACGTTTTTTGTACACCTTAAGTTGTTATTATAATATCCTGGGATTAACTTCTCCCTTTAAGAATTATTCAGTTATAAACTTTGTGGAGAAATCGTTATTTGAAGCCTATAGGCACGACTTCAAGGCTGACTTACGATACTTTGTCTTTGTAACATTAATATTAGTTGTTTTGTATCTGAAATCTAAATCAGAGATAGTTTAAGCTCTCCAGCAGGCTTCCTTCACCGAAAATTTCCCAAATGCAATCATGAAGTTATCAAATATCATCCCTAAAATGACTAGCAGTAGTATGTTGGTGAAATTTAACAAGCCATCCTTTCTAATCAGTGAAATCCCCCATATTAATAGACAAAGATAACCGAATCCCAAGAAAAAGAATAGAAATGTATCTATTGCACAACACCCATTTTTTCATTTTACCCTAATTCCTAAGTCTCGTTTTGTTACGCTTGTTCCCGTGAATTTTTTAAAAGCTTATCCGGTGTAATCGAAAAGATTCATAATATTTCATAGAGGAGAATTGTCGATTAATAGAATATATTGATAAAGAAGTGTATAATTCAGAATATAAATTCATGTAAGGGGAAGGGATTGAAGATGACATTACAACAATTAAAATATGTAATTGAAGTGGCGAGAAGTCGCTCAATTAGCAATGCAGCACAGAATTTGTTTATTAGTCAGCCAAGCCTTTCAAATGCAATTAAAGAGCTTGAGAAGGAAATGGGGATAATGATATTTTCTCGAACCAATAAGGGGATCATGATTACACCAGAAGGATCGGAGTTTCTAGGTTATGCAAGGCAGGTGGTTGAACAGGCAGCACTTCTTGAGTATCGTTATTCCGATACGTCATCACCACAGCAGCATTTCGCCGTATCGGCACAACACTACGCGTTTGCGGTGAGTGCTTTTGTACGACTGCTGAAAGAATATAATCCGGATGAATACGAGTTTACCTTTAGGGAAACGAGGACATATGAAATCATTGATGATGTGAAGAACCTGCGCAGTGAAATTGGTGTTCTATATTTAAACGAGTTTAATAAAAAGGTTATCTCTAAGTTTCTAAGAGAAGGAAATCTCGAGTTTCATGAGCTTTTCGAAGCAAAGCCGCATATCTTTATCAGCTCGAAAAATCCACTTGCGAAAAGCGATTATGTGACATTATCGGACCTAGATCCATATCCATACCTGTCCTATGAGCAGGGGGACTATAATTCCTTTTATTTCTCTGAGGAGATTCTTAGCACACTGTCTAGACCGAAGAATATTAAGGTGAGCGATCGGGCTACGTTATTTAACCTGCTTATTGGGTTAAATGGCTATACGATTACAACAGGTGTCATTAGTCATGAATTAAACAGCAGGGATATTATCGCAGTACCCTTAAAGGTCAATGAACGCATCAATATTGGGTATGTTACCCATAAGAATTTAACAAACAGTACGCTAGCTAATATTTATATCGGCTATTTAAAAGAAACAATCGCAGAAGAGCTACGACAGCTTCAACTATAGTTTAAAGCTATAACAAGCGGAATATTTTATGTCTTACCCTATGTTAAATTCTCTATGCTAGACTATATCTTATAAAACGAGTTCAAAAAGGAGGATAAAAAGGGACCAGTCGGCTAAGTTCGCAACGTCCTGGGAAAAGAAAAACGCTTTTCCTTCTTGCAGGATCGTTTGCTCACGCTAAAACAGTCAAGGAACTTCTACTAAAACCGTCCACGTCCTGTGGACAACGCAGAAGTCACTACATCCTGTGGAAGCCCACTACGGGGAGCTACGCCGCCTCGAACTTCCGACGCCCTGGACGAGCAGTGTCGGCATTGCAACAAATCTTTCCGATGGGGCGTGTACCGCAGTCCAAGGAACGGAAAAGAAAGCGAACGAAAAAATTTGACGTGTCATTTTTACCGGACTTTTTGAACATCCATATAGAAATGAAACATAAGGGAGAGGTATTAATGGGAGTAGGTACTAAACAGGGGAAAAGATTGGTTACACCGTTTCGATATGATAATGTGGGGAGCTTTTTGCGACCTGAGAAATTAAAGAATGCTCGTGCTTCTTTTAAGGATGGCAGCCTATCAGAGAATGAACTGAAACAGGTGGAAGATGCGTGCATTATCGAGTTAATTCAAAAACAAAAAGATGTTGGTCTTCAAGTAATTACAGATGGGGAATTTCGCCGTTCATGGTGGCACTTAGATTTCATGTGGGGACTAAATGGCGTAAGCAAGAAGATGATTGATCAAGGCTATCTTTTTCATGATGAAGAGACACGTCCGGAAACAGCTAGTCTAACAGGAAAAATAAGTGGTGAGAACCATCCGTTTGTTGAACATTTTTCATTTATTCGATCATATGAAGAAGATGGTGTAGTTGCAAGACAGACAATTCCAGCACCTGCTCAGTTTTTGGCAGAACTACAACGTCCTGATAATATTAAAGTAACCGAAGAGATTTATCCAAATGAAGAAGATTTGGTTGCGGATATTGCAAAAGCATATCAAACAGTTATTAAGGATCTGTACGACGCTGGATGCAGAAGTGTACAGTTAGATGATTGCACATGGGGAATGCTAGTAGATCCTAAATACTGGGAATCCCGTCATGATGGTGCAACTGTTGAGGAAATTGGCGAACTATTTCTGCGTGTGAATAATTTAGCGATTGAAAATCTCCCTGAAGATTTAATAGTAACGACTCATGTTTGCCGTGGAAACTATCATTCTACATGGGCTTCTTCTGGTGGGTATGATTCAATATCGAATATCTTATTTGCGAGAGAAAATGTTTCTGCATATTATTTAGAGTATGATACAGAGCGTGCGGGTGATTTCACACCATTGAAGCATGTAAGTGAAGATAAATTTGTTGTCTTAGGTCTTTTCTCATCAAAAACAGGTGATTTAGAGGATAAAGAGGGCATTAAGGCACGCATTGAAGAGGCAACGAAATACGTTGATATTAATCGACTTTGCATTAGCCCACAATGTGGCTTCGCGTCAACTGAAGAAGGAAATATTTTAACAGAAGAGCAACAGTGGGAGAAACTCCGCCTTGTGAAAGAGGTAGCCGATGAGGTTTGGGGTTAAGAAGTTAGGTACAGAGAAAGCATTACATTAGAAGATGACTCTTTAATGTAATGCTTTTTCTTTTAAAATACCCTTTGGTATTATTCAAAGATTTGACTTTAAATAAACAAAGAAAATCATGTTTTTTGAAAAAAGATTAATCAAAACATGATTTTCATAGTATCGCCATTTTATAAAGATTAGTATAGAAACAATAATAATATCAATATACTAACCATATTATATCTCTTTGTATATTGTTTGAATCACACTTAGCTAATCACCACAGATATCATTAACATGAAGTATATACTCATCACAAATAAGCAGCTAAGAAGAAAAGTTATCATAATCGATGCTTTTTTGTAAATCGATAGTATAATTAATCCTACTAATGAAATGCATAGGAAAAAGAAGTATACGATATTTAAGTTGACAGTAAATCCAATTGTATTACTAGAATCGATTATAACATCGTGAAATAGACGGAATAAAGGTGACACTGCATCATTCGTTAAATAATTCCCATGCGGTGGGGACTGTTGTGAAAAAATAGCTGTAATCGTAAAAATTACAAATAAAATCAAACCTTCTACTCGAACCCAAGGAATTGGATTAAATGTAATATCTTTTGATACTTTATATTTCACAATCAAACCATTTAATAATGCATAGAAAACTAGTGGCAGCAGGAATAGATGTTTTATTAATAGCCCTTGTCCATACGAAACCATCCAAGAATCAGTATACCCATCCACCATTACATTCGTTAATAGTATACCGCTTATAGCTGTAGCAGTTAAACATCCGATAGCAATCTTTGAAAACCAGCTTAAAAATTTCAGCCAATTATTATGATTGATTGCACACCAGCCAACAATAAGGACAACTCCAACCCAAATGCTGGCAGCTGTTAAATGGATAAAGTGGCTAATAATTCCTGTGATTGGTTCCATCGCGCCCGCATGGCTTGACCAAGCAACTGTTAAAATTAACCCAAATGTTAGTACTGTCCCTAAAAAAGCAAAGGTATCCTTTTCCTTAGGCCTCGCTAAGGAGATTAATAGTACTAGCAAAACAGAACCAATTAGGGTAAAATCCCATGCGGTCCCCACTGTATAGGTTGTCAGAACAATCTTGAATGATTCAAGTAAACCTAGGCGTGGAGCAATAAATAAGATACTATCAAGCACGGGAAAGAACGCGAAAACCGGCAGTATAATGGCACTAATAAGTAATAAATACTTTGGAATTTTAATATTAGGACGGTAGCTGCTTGGGACAAGGAGAAGAAGAAAACTTCCTGCTAATATCGAAAAGCATAAATACAAAAGCGCCTGACTAATAATTACGATTATGTCCATTCGTTATTTCTTTCTTTTAGTAATTAGGAAGAAACCAACAATTATAATGATAACTATAGCAGCTATTGCAATTACAGTCATAGAAGATGATTCTTCCTCTACTTCACTCGCTGAAGTTGATGTTTCTTCTTCAGTCGATTGCTCAGCTGATTCTGTTGTTTCTTCATCCTCACTCACTTTTGTTTCAGATGGCTCTTCAGCTTCTTCTTTCACAGCTTCAGGAACCGCGGCATTGACCGTAAATGAGAATTCACCTTCTAATGGGTGACCATCTGCACTGATAATACTCCAATTTACTTGATATTCGTCATTTGCAAGTGGCTCAGCAACAGTACCTGTTAATGTACCCTCACCAATAATAATTTCTTGTATTTCAATAGCTTGCCCCTCTGTCGTTGTTAGATCTATAAAGCTGCCTTGTTCAATTTGACCATCAAAATCAAGAACAATTTCAGCCAATGGCTCTGTAACAACGTCACCATCTGCTGGATTCGATCCTCCTAAATGTGAGTGAGCAAACACACTAGTAGAAAAACACGTTGCTAGTAAGACTGCAACTGATATGATAAATAATCGTTTCAAAATAATTCCTCCCTTACATGTCTCGGCAACTGCATCTATTAATTTAAGTCACCTTCAAACATTATAAATACAATGTAAATATTGCATAATACCTCAAAAGAGTGATTTAGAAGCAAAATTGTTAATAATGTTCGAATAGATGATAAAATATAGACACAATTTAATAATAGAGAAGCGGTGTAGACTTGAAGTATAAACAAATTAAATGGCTTATTTTAATTCTCCCTACTATTACCATCGCCATGTGGGAATATATTCGGCATGAATTTCTTCTTTCTTATATATCAATGGAGATAGGTAATTTTCTTTCCCCAATATTAGTCTTTATCGTTACCCTCGTCTTTTTACGGCACTTGTTTTCAATTTTAGAAAGAATCCAAGAAGAGCTAAGGTGGGAAAAGACGAAGAAAGCTGCACTTATTGAGAGAGAAAAGCTAGCAAGGGAACTCCATGATGGAATTGCTCAATCTTTATTTCTATTATCTGTAAAAATGAATAAGTTCGGAAGGAATAATCATCTCGAACATGATCCGGATTTCCAAAAAATTAAGCAAACATTACAGCACATTCATGAAGATACTCGACAAGCGATTACAAACTTAAGGTATTTACCAAATGAAGATACTTTCAGTTGGACAGAAACGATTTATCAGTATGTAACTGAACTTAAGAATCAGCATTTAATGGATGTTCAGCTAGAATGGAGAATCGGAGATAATACATTATCATCGAAAGAGAAAGTAGAGTTATTTGCCTGTATAAAGGAGGCCGTTGTCAATGTTATTAAGCATGCAAAGACAAATAAAGTATGGATTCACGCAATAGAAACCGACAATGGATGGATTTGCCAGATTAAGGATCGAGGAATAGGATTTAAAAATGAAACGATTCAATCCAGCAAGGGTTATGGACTGCAAATTATTAAGGATCGGGCGATAGATATGGACTGGGAATTTTCTATGAACAATACAGATAATGAAACGATTATTGAAATAAAAAAGGAGAGTAAATAGATGCAGCCTTTTCGAATATTAATTGTTGATGATCACGCTCATGCAAGAGAAGGAATTCGGGAAATCTTAGAAGAACACGAAGACTTTCTTATTGTAGGTGAAGGGAAGAATGGAGAAGAAGCACTTAAACTTACGGAAGAATTAATGCCTGATATTATTCTGATGGATATTCAAATGCCAGTAATGGACGGTTTGGAGGCTACTAAAAGAATCAAAATTAAATTCCCTTACGTAAAGATCGTGATGATTACTGTATCAGATGATATCACCGATTTGTTTGATGCATTAAAGAAAGGAGCTCAAGGATATTTATTAAAAAATATTCAATCGGAAGCATGGTGTGAACATTTAAGAGCTTTTGCCTTAGATGAAGTCCCAATGTCCAAAGAAATTGCCTTTCAAATCTTAAAGGAATTTCCTCAAAGTAAAGCAATAACGAAAAAGAATACGCCTTTATCTACCCGAGAATTAGAAGTACTACAATTGGTGGCTAAAGGACTGTCAAACAGAGAAATTTCAGAAACCCTTTTTATATCAGAACATACGGTTAAAAGCCATCTAAAAAATATATTAAGTAAACTACATTTAGACAATCGAGTGCAGCTAACAAGCTATGCTTTTCAGCAAGGCCTAATGGATTAGCGTTGATAGTAAGATTCCATCGTAGCAGGAATAAGCATCGGGCTGATGTATTGTCATTAAAAATCGAAGGAACAAGGAAGTTTCGGTATATATAGATCCTTCTCTTACTTTCTCCGTTGAGGGCATTTGAAATTGTACGGAAAAATAAGTCTAATCTACTATTGGACGAGGTAACATTCGATAACATTGAAGATGGATTGTCTTTACAGATGCTACATCTTGGTTCATATGATGAAGAATCACAAACTTTTGAGATAATGAATGCATTCCTAGAAGAAAATCAATTGAAGAGAACCTCTTTAACGCATCGAGAAATCTATCTTTCCGAATTTAGGAAGGTAGAGAAAGCAAAGCTAAAAACGGTTCTTCGATATCCAGTGAAGAAGAGTGATTAATCGTCTTAAAGGAAATAACATAATTAAACATGAAAAAACATGGTTTAAGTACATTTTTAAACAAACTGCATAGGATAAATGGATAAATAAGAGAAGGGTTTGAGAAATATGTATTATTATCCATATTCATATTATTGGCACTTCCCGGTGTATAACGATGATAGGCAGTTTTTTTATGGTGCGTTTCCTTATAATGGAATGAGCCAGGTAAGCGAATATGAAATGCCATATTCCTACCCGACTGATAATCGTATATTGCTAAAAGATTATGGGCCAGAACCATTTGTCGTGAATATCAATGAAGCTACAAAACAAAACGATACTTTTCGTACCGCACTATGGACTGGACATCATTTACAGGTAACACTGATGAGTATTCCAGTTGGCGGAGATATTGGACTGGAGATCCATCCTGGAACAGATCAGTTTCTACGAGTGGAACAGGGCCAAGGTATTGTTCGAATGGGTAAAAACAAGAATAATTTAAACTATGTAAGGAATATCAGCGATGATTTTGCGATCATGGTACCCGCTAAAACATGGCATAATGTTACGAACACAGGAGATATCCCTTTAAAGCTGTATTCGATTTACGCACCTCCCCACCACCCATTTGGAACAGTACACAGAACCAAAGCAGATGCGATAGCAGCAGAATCAGAACATGGTCATGGCAATAGAAATACAGACTAAAAGTTTCTCCATCTAGTAATTCCGCTCAGAATATAATCTGAGCGGTTTCTTACTTCTCTTTTAAAGTTTCCACTTCTGTTTTAGATGAAGCGTTAAGTAACACAACACCACCAATGATAAGAATTATCCCGAGTACCATCCCAATATTGAGTGGATCTTCGAACAGTAAAATACCAAGTACGGCTGTAACTGCTGTGCCCACACCAGACCATATCGCATAGGCAAGACTAAGCGGTAAGTAGGCTAATGTTTTCCCAAGGCAAAAGAAGGCCAGACCATATCCAACGACAACAATAATGGAGGGGGCAAGTACTGTAAAGCCTTCTGATAGTTTTAAAAACATAGTCCCAATTATTTCAGCGACAATTGAAATACTTAAGTATAAATATCCCTTCATACGTACCTCCTAAGAACCACTATTTAGTAAAGCAACACCACCAATAATGAATAATATGCCTATCGTTTTCTTTAGATTAATGCCTTCTTTATAAAAAATGATACCAACAAGTGCAGTTAGCGCCGTACCCACTCCAGACCAAATCGCGTAGGTTAGACCAAGTGGCAGTGTTTGCAGTGCTAACGAAAGCGTATAAAAAGCAACGGCATACCCAATAATCACTCCGACCGATGGAAATAGCTTCTTGAATCCTTCTGTTAATTTCAACATCGAACTACCGAACACTTCTGCAATTATGGCGATGCCTAATAATATGTATTCGCTCATTGTTTTCCTCCATTACTTATACTAAAATAATTGAATCCTACTGTTATAACTTCCATCTTAACTATACCAGCAAGATATCGACATAATTACTATTACTAGATAAATATAAAACATTTATTTTCAAACGGCAAAGAAATACGAGCGAAGATGGAAATAGAAGCAGCAGGCAGTTTCTCCACTTTTTAGTTTTCTCTACTGAAATCGTATCACTTGAATGAAGAAAGCGCTCTCTTGATAGTAGATGACTGAAAAATAATGAATAGGAGGGGTAGAGATGGAAGGGCCTGTATTTGCATTTTCCAAAAAATGTTCGATCATTATTAATTACAGGAATACATTAAACTGTATATACATATAACTGGGGAATTAATATAGTCACTTCTACAACCTTCGCTTTCACCATTTTGACCTGTAAAAAAATCAGTAATCACCTTCACAGATCCATGAAAAGAATAACAACCCATATATACAGTTTTTAGTGAAACTGTATATATGGGTCTTAGGAGATTAAGAAGATAATATGGGAAATAGAACTTGGAGCTTAGTCGTTACTGCGTTCTAATATATATTAAATCCTACCTGCTCTTGAGTGACTGTAGGTATATTGGAAATACTGAACAATAAATCGAGAACAATTTCAATTATTTAATTCTTATGATAGGTAGATAGAGAAGTACTACAGGTTAGTTTTATATTAGATTTCTTCATTATTTCTTAAGATTATTTTTAGTCTCTAAGGGACCGAATGGAAAAAAAGAAGTCTAAACCTCATAATTTAGAGAGGTATATAGACTTCCTTTGATAAGATAAAATTTTAATGAGAAACGCGCTTATATTTAGTTGTTCAGTAATCCTCAATTGCTTCTAGGCTGTTCATCACTATTTGGAATGACTTGTACATCAATATTGATATAGGATTCAATAGTATTACGTATTTCATTATCATTATTGACGGTAAATCCTAAGGCAGAATTTACTATTATTAGGGATCCAACCCCAATTGCAATAAGACCGTTCTTCATAAGGCACCCTCCCTTCTTTTTGGATAGATTCTTCAATACATGTCAATATTGTTACTTTTTATAGCCAATTTGTAGTAAGCAGCCGCTTTTTTATATCCCCCCCTTCGTTGATAGTATTCTCCCAAAAAATTTGAATATCTTTGAAGATCTCTAGTGTTATTAGCTTTTTTTAGAATAGGTAAGAGTTTGTTTTTAACATAAGCTTCCCATTTATCCTCAGTTTCATTTAAAAAGGAATGGAAAAACCAAAACTCTTTCATAGGAATATTATCGTTTGGTAATTGTTTTGCGACTTCTAAATGATTTGTTAAGTAGTTATGACACTCACTTAACAGTTCCTCTTGATAATATACATAAATCAATAGGGATAATGATTGAAAATAGCTGATGCTTTCTTTATCTTTATGTGTAATAGCCATTTTTAAATGTGAAATCGCTTTACTTCTATTTCTTTTACGCAAGTACATATTAGCGATGTTATGCTCGACAACGCCCAAGTGAATAGCATCTTTCAATTCTAAAGCTAAGTTTCTAGCTTTTTTAAATTCAGATAGAGCTGTGGTGGCATCGCCTAGTTTGCTATAGCAAATTCCTAACTGAATATGGAGTTTCAAACATTGTTGTTTTTTGTAATTATTTTGGAAAATTAGTAAAGATTCTTGAGCATATGTAAAACTTAATGTTTCTTTTTGTTCTACATATAAAATTAAGGAATACAGAAAATACATGTCAGCTTTTTCTAATTCATTGAGATGTGCTGAAGAATACTCTGATAAAGCCTTTTCTAGATATTCCTTTGCTTTAACCGTATTGTGAGTGATCCAATAATAGTTTCCTACATGCTTAAAATAAAAATAGCGATTTCTTGTTGATAAAACGTCGTAAAAATTATGTAAAAATCTAAACGAATAATCGGCGTCATCATAGTTATTTAATATGATGCATGCCCTGATCTTCTTCACATGATATTCAGCTTGAAGTTCTAGGTTTGTAACAGGTTGAACCAATTCTTGTAATTCTCTATAGGTTTTTTCACATTCTTTTCTATCATTATTTAATAATGGCTTTTCCCATCGAAACAATAGCTCTCTTACTCTATTGTCATTGGATTTCATTTCATAATAATTTACCCCTAATCTATTAAATAATAAAGCAAGAGTTTCTTCCTCT
The DNA here is from genome assembly GCF_003369565.1 of Oceanobacillus chungangensis. Lineage (GTDB taxonomy): Bacteria > Bacillota > Bacilli > Bacillales > Amphibacillaceae > Oceanobacillus > Oceanobacillus chungangensis. The sequence continues at coordinate 11,366 of NZ_PIOD01000020.1, forward strand.
ACGGTAGTTTTTGCATTTTCTATACGTGACAAATAAGAAGGTGACACAATTGCTTCTGCAACTTCCTCTTGTGTTATATTTTTTTCTTTACGATAGAATTTCAACACTCTTCCCATATCCATAATAGTCCCTCACTTTTTATAAATATTGCGCAAATTGGGTCGGTTTCTAACCGATATTCAAACTATTCCAAGAAATATGCGAAATACAAATATTTACAATTTAATGATAGCATATAAATTGTAACATGAAAGCAAAAGTTGTAAAGAGTTTGTTATAAAAAAATACTTGATAGAGTCGAGACCTCTATTAAGTATGAAGTTGTGATTTGAAGGAGGTGAAAAAATGGTAGTTTTTCTAAGAATTGTAGGACAGCTGGGTGCTGCAGCTGCAAAGTGGGCATGGGCTAACAAAGGGAAAGTTTTAGACTGGATTGCTGCAGGTATGGCTATCGAATGGGTGATAGATAAAATCAATAGTATTGTGAACTAATTGAGATATAACTACAGATTGATAAAGTCGAGACCTCTATCAACTATGTAGAAAAGATTTGAAGGAGGTGAAAAAAATGGCAGTATTTTTAAGAATAGTAGCACAGCTGGGTGTAGCAGCAGCGAAGTGGGCATGGGCTAACAGAACAACAATCTTGGCAATGATCGCTAGTGGCCTTGGAATCCAATACATCATTGA
>NZ_PIOD01000020.1:12486-127631 GCF_003369565.1 Oceanobacillus chungangensis
CTCTATCAACTATGTAGACGAAATTTGAAGGAGGTGAAAAAAATGGTGGTTTTTCTAAGAATAGTAGCACAATTGGGTGCAGCAGCAGCCAGGTGGGCATGGGCTAACAAAGAAAGAGTTTTGGAACTAATCCTTCAAGGCTTTGGGATCCAATACATCATTGATTACATTAACGCCAGAGCTTAACGAACGCTCTTAAACTACATAAGTGGTAGAGTCGTAATCTCTATCTCTTAACAGGAGGTGAAAAAAATGGTGGTTTTTCTAAGAATAGTAGCACAATTGGGTGCAGCAGCAGCGAAGTGGGCATGGGCTAACAAAGCAAGAGTTATGGAACTAATCCTTCAAGGTTTTGGAGTCCAATACATCATTGATTACATCAATGCCAGAGTTTAATAAACTCTCTTATAAACTACATGGGGGGTAGAGTCGTAACCTCTATCCCTTATTTTTATAAGGTAATTGCTTTGGAGATATAATCAATCCCTTTGTAAGCCCATTCCAATTATATATATCATACCACAAAAATATGATATTAAACCTAAAGTTTTATTTTATATCATGTGTTTTCATTTTATCTAATTCTCTTTGTCTATTTTTGCGAAGCGTATTCCGACCATGAGACCATTGTTGTAGAAGAAAAACGAGTCCAACGATAAGAAATAAAACGTAAGCAAGAATACTTTCAATCCGGTCAGTGATTAGCATCCAGGTTAAGCCAGCCACAAATAGAATGGGAACAATAGCTCCCAAATAAACATTATTTCGAGATGATAAAAGGTACTGTAAAGCTAAGGTTGCTACAATTAATAGAATAGATACGATTTCATTCATTATTGTTCATCCTTTCAGATTTATATTTTTCAATGATATTCTTCGCGTCATCTAAGTTGATACGATTTTCAATAGCTAGTTGTTTAACATAGCTAATTAATGGTTCCTTTTCTAAATCCACATTCATTTCAATCTTTTGGATGATCCGATCTAGTCTAATTCTTACAGTAGGATAAGAAACCCCGTAACCTTTAGCAATCTGTTTTAATGATCCAGAGCTTAATACGAATTTTCTAATAAATTCTATATCCTCATTATCCAAGGATAATATCCAAGCTGGTATTTCATCCTTATTCATTTATATTCCCCCTCACATTTATAATATAGCACACCGTTTAATTAAATGAAAGTAATTTTGAGTAAAGATATAAACTTTATTTAATAATTCTTTAATAATATTAAAAAAATAGTTGATTTTACATTTAACTTTATGTTAAGGTGATGTCAAGATAATTACAAAAACTAATTTGGAGGCGTTAAAAATGAAACGTACAGGTGAATTTTTATTTTCTTTAATAGGGGTTATTTTGTTTAGTCTTTTGTTTGTAGGCAGCCTAGTTTTCTATGGTAATATGCAGAACAGCTCAGCAACAGAAGAATTGGCACAGGAATTTCTAACTGATGAAAATATAACAGAGGTGACGGTTGGACAGGTAGTTACATTTCTGGAGAATGGAGTATTATATTTCGGGGTTATCTCACTTATATGTGCCGTTTTAGGAATTGTTTCAATTGTATTACTTAAAAGAGACATTAAATCTAATGCAGCAGGTAAAATTTTAATTACTACGGCAATACTTAGCACAATTCTTACTTTAATTGTGGGCATTGTAGCGTCTTGGGCATATCTAATCGCAGGTATAACATCCACAGTGCGCACTAAAAAAATCAGGAAAGCGGCCTAAAACTATTCATTCGAAAAGAGAAGAGGAGATTGTATGTTTGCTATAACTATAAAAGAATTTACGTCACTATTTAAAAGTACCAGGTCAATCATCATTATCATTTTTCTTTTTGGGGTTACAGCCGGGTCAGCTAAGCTAATAAGTCAATTTGAGACGCAGTTGAGGGATTTGGGGTTAGGGGACAATGCGTTTGTTGGGGGTTTGATGATACTGCTTTTTTTGGCAGGCCCCCTTTTTGTTACCAGCATATCCCACAGTATCGTAAATAAGGAAATCGACTCAAGAACGATTAGATTTTTAGCTACTAAAACTTCCCGAGATAATATAATTCTAGGGAAGTTCTTAGGAAATATTTTGTTCTGGATTATCTGTTTAATTACTGCTTTATTGTTGATTATTCCCTTTTCTGAGGCGTTTTATTTTTCCGAATTCTTTCAGAGCATCATATTTGTTTCTTATTTCGTTGGTTTAACAATATTTCTTTCAACGATTATTGGAAATCCATCTTTGACAATGTTTCTAGGAATCACCATTTCAATTGTTTTACCAATCTTAGGTATATGGGGTATGTTTTCAGAAAACCTAATTATTAAATTTATCTCGTACCTCACTCCCTATTTCTACTACACACATGAAAATACGTACTACACTTATTTTGTTGCAATTTTTACTTTTATGTATTTGATACTAAGCTTAATTGTATTTAGGAGGAGAGATTTGTAATGAAAGCAATCAGCACTTGGGATTTGACTAAAAGGTACGGTAATAAGACAGTAGTTAATAATCTAAATCTGGAAATAGAGAAAGGCAGTATCTTTGGTTTCTTAGGAAAGAATGGAGCCGGGAAGTCTACATTTATCAATATGATTACAGGGTTAACGAGGCCAACATCCGGTTCCTTCGAAATCCTAGGGGAGGAAGGAAATTCCTTAAAAAAAGTACGACATAGAATAGGTGTACTACCTGATTATTCTACTTTTTACGAGACTTATACAGCTTTAGATCACCTAAAATATTATAGTAAAATTTTGCGGCTCTCTTTAACTACACAGGAGTTAAAGGATATTCTAAAGAAGGTGGAATTGGAGGATGCCATTAATCTAAAAACAAAGAACTTTTCATTCGGAATGAAAAAGAAGCTAGGTCTTGCACAAGCTTTAATAAATAAACCCGATCTTTTATTTTTAGATGAGCCCACATCCGGTGTGGATGCAAATTCAATTTTAAATATCCATTCCTTGATCCGAGAAGTATCCGCTCAAGGTACAACCATTTTTTTAACATCGCACAACTTAGATGAAGTTGAAAAACTATGTGATGATATAGCTATTATGAACAAAGGAATTATCCAGATTAAAGGGAATATGCAGCAATTACGGAAACAATATCAAGATAATATATCTGTATATATTAAACATGAATCAATATCAGAAACTAAACAAAGTAAATTACGAAACGATATGGGTTTATTTGTAAAAAATGTTAACATTGCTGCTGATCATTCGGAGTTTCACATTGAAGATGAAAGCGCCATACCTAAAATTAATAACTATTTAGTCAGCGAAAATATTAGTGTATATAGATTGGAAGTCGAAGAACCATCTTTAGAAGAAATCTTTTTAAATTTGGGAGAAAAGAAACATAGTGCTTAATGATACTTGGATTAGATAAATTTGGCAGTCTATCGGTTACGATTATTGGTTTGCATTTGTGCATCTAGTTTCTACATAGGCATTTAAATATAGGTGAAGGAGAGATTAAAAATGTACGTACTTAAAGAACCAACGCAAAAAATTTCGCCCGATGCCATAAAAGTATGGAGAATAACAGATACCATTAGTATTATCATTTTTTTGGTTACCTTAACTTTTCTTCTGTATCTACATTATTCCTATCAGTGGGATTTCTGGATAGGTGCTGTCATCTACTCATTGATAGGAGTTACATGTGTCTCCGCAATAATAGAACTTATCATTCTACCGGTTTATAAACAAAAAACCTGGAGATACGAAATTGACAGCAACTGTATACAACTAAAACACGGGGGAGCTATCAAAAAAACACACATGATTATCCCTATGGATAAAGTGTATTTTGTTGATACCTATCAAGGGCCCATTTTAAAAAGGTATAAGTTGGCGGCTATAAAAATTGGGACCGTTGGTTATGTTCACGAGATTCCTAATCTTCCGGAGGAAAAGGCTTCAGAAATCCGTAATTATATTGCTTCTTTGACGGAGCTATATAAAGAAAAGGAGGATACCAATGGAGATCAAACCCGTGGATGAGAAATCGCTCACTTTAAAGAAATTGCATCCCTCGTGGATTGGTTTCAAACTTTTTAAATCGATGAGGAGTTTAATTTTATTTATCATATTTGTTTTTATGGTTTTAGATATTTCCTCTAATTCTATTTTCTCAATTTATGGATTTAGCCTAATTGGATTATTTATCGTATATCAAATAGGAACAACGATATTGGAGTGGAAACATTTCACTTATTACCTTAACGGGGAAGAGCTTTTTATTAACAAGGGGAAATTTGTTACGATGAAACGATATTTTCCATTGGAGAACATCCAAGGGATAAATCAAAATACTTCTTTCTTTCATCGATTACTTGGACTAACTTCATTATTAATAGATGTTGGATCTAGTGATAAAAATACATCAATAAAATTAGAAATGATATCATTGAAGGAAGCATCCAATATAAAGAAAACACTCTCTGAATTTGGCAATATTAACGTAAGTAAAGAAGAATACACAGAGGAAATCAGCGATGAAGAACTGAAAGGAAATTCTTTGGATAAAAACATACATTATGAAATAGAGTTAAGTGAAATTCTTATTGCTTCTCTAACTTCTCTAAGGCTACTTTTCTTTCTAACCGTTCTTTACACGATTTATTCGGAATTAAGCCAATTCTTTTCTATTGAAGAACATGTCAATAAAATCCTAAATTACTTCCAATCATCTGTGACAATGCTAAGTGTAGGGATAGTTTTATTGTTAGTTTGTTCAATGGTATATGGAGTGCTAAAAACGTATCTACAATACGGGGGGTTAAAAGTCACTTCTGATCCTTATCGGATTTATATTGAGAAGGGGAAAGGAAGCAAAACTAATTTTTCAATACCGAAAGATAAAATTCAGGCTTTGAGTATTAATAGTGGTTTCATCCATAAGGTATTGAATATAGTAAACGTAAAACTAATCAGTTCTATTGATACAGACGATCAGGATGTTAAAGCCTCTAATGTTTTATTTCCATTTATTGAAAGAAGTAAAGCGTTCAAATTAATACCTGAAGTTATACCAACAATAGAATTATCGAAAAATATAGTTAACATTCCGAAGCAGTCTTTATTTGTAAAGCTATTACGAACGACTTATGCTTGGCTTTTATTCCCTTTAGTTATTTATTATTTTATCCCGGGTTTTTGGTATATTGCATTATTGATTTTCGTATTTACAATCACTTCTCAAATATTAAGTGGTTTATTTAGTGGTTACGCTCTCAACGAATCGTTTCTCCAACTAAAAAAAGGCTCTATAGCCACAAGAATGTTTGTTACGAAGAGAGACAAAATTGAAAGATTAATGATGTCTCAATCAATGATTCAAAGGAAGATGGGTCTAGCCTCATTAAAAGTTACCATACGATCCAGACCAACTAAAGTTATTACTATTCACGACATTCCATTACAAATAGCGCTTCAATGCCAATCATGGTATATAGAGGGAAAGAATTTTTCTACAGAGTTAACAATTCCAAATAAACTTCAGAATAATACTAATTTGTACCATTAAGTAATTGAGCTTCTAGGTTAGCGTATTTTTCAATAAAAAAGAACCTGAAATAAGCGATTGTTATATGCTCAATTCCAGGTTTTTTTCTTTTGTTTTCTTTGACTCTCTATTAATAGATTTTTCATTCTCACTTTCCTTCTTCGTCTCATTCAGGTGAGTTAATTTGCTTTCAGTATCCTGATACTTTTTCAACACTTGTCCAAATTTTGGGGATACTTTTGAATCACATAGATTGCTTTGTTCATCTGCTGCGTCTTCATCTTTTCAATTTTTATAATCAGCTTGTTCTCCAGCTGGCATACTTGTTCAAGCTTATTGCTAGTGCCACTGGCATTGTAATTGCCAATTAAACATGGAATAAAGCGTGTCACCATAGGCAAAAATATTCGTGGTCTAAGCTGGTCATACACTGTTAGAATTCCATAGGTGGTAACGTTTTAAGTTTTAAGAGTTGAATAATATGAGATTCTGAAAAAATTCTATAAAAATATTAAACACCCGAGAGCCATAGAAGGAAGAAGGTTATTGATAGAACAAAAGGGGTAATGATAAATAGAGAATTATTATAAATGTATTGTAGTAGCTGTCGATGGTTCAGAAGAAGATGGCCGAGCTAGTGTTGGCGATGCACAGCACATCAGAATAACTTGTTAATGGCTAAAAAGCGCGCAGGCTGAGGGTGTTGGAAACGTAAAAGCAGTAATTGAATATGGATCACCAAGAACAGTTATCACGAACGAGATTGCTGACTCTGTTGGTGCTGATTTAATTATTTGTGGTGCAACAGGATTTATTACAATTGAACGTTATTTATTGGTTCTGTATCTGAAACAATCATACGCTCTGCTAAGTGTGATGTGTTTAGTTATCCGAACACCAGAATGATAGAATATAAATAAAAAAGAACGCATTTTGATAGAGATTTTATCAAAATGCGTTCTTTTATTTCTCTGTTATAAAGAATACATAGGTTAAGGTTTTGAAGAAATGAATTCTTTCGATATAATTTGAATGAGTATGAAGAGAAAAAATAAACTTTAACATTAAAATTTAGGAGCAATGGAATGAATAATTATTCAACAACGACATTAACGATGGTAAGTAACTTTAACGTATCACCAGAAAGTGTGTTTGATGCATGGCTGAATCCTGAAATGATGCGAAAGTGGTTTTTCGCCTAGAAAATTAGTGTTTATCTTTAACATGCCGTAGTTTAACGAATTAGAGTGCTTCTCTTATTTATTTGGTTGTTTTCAATTGTGTAATTATTATTTATTCTATATAATGTATATTTATACATCACCTCAATTGGGGTTGTTTCGAGAAAGGAGCATCTTATGATAGCGGCATTATTTACTTATATTTTACTTGGGCTTGCTTTATCTTTAACTCCGGGTGCAATGACGGTGCAAATGGTGAAGCAGGCACTGCGAAACGGCTTCCTTAGTGGTTGGTTCGTTGGACTTGGGGGAATGACGATTGATCTGACGCTAATTACATTGATTTACTTTGGCTTTTCGCATTTTCTAACACATCCAATAGTTGAAACGGTCATGTGGCTAGTCGGTTTTGTTTTTCTGCTGATACTTGGGATTGATAGTTTGAAAGAATCCGGTAAGCCAGTTGATTTTAGTGGAACTGCACCGAAGCGGTCATTATTAAAGGCATTCTCCTCGGGATTTTTCATGGCAATTTCACCAGCGAATATTGTCTTTTGGGTAGGGATATTCGGTCCATTATTAGTATCTTCCTTAAATAATGTTAATGGAGTGCATTTTAGTGTTGTAGCGGCTGGAATTCTAGTTGGAATCTTAATCCATGACATCGGGTTGATGAGTATCATTCATTACACAAGGCGATTTGTAAACCAAATGATATTAAAATGGGTTTCAATTATCGCTGCAATTCTCTTATTTGGATTTAGTATTTATTTTGGCTATGAATTTATAACTCAATTACTTTCCTATTTATAAGGGTTGGTTCCTCCTCCGCGATTTATTTACAGGGAAGATGAAAGGATATTAGGATTCAAACAAACGTTTGATTGAATATTATAGGGAGTTGGAATCAGTATTTGAGTTCTATATCGAATAGCTGGGAATTAGAAAAGAAAAGCAAGAGGGGCTGGAAGAGGAAAAGATTAGCATTTTAAAAATAGTGTGAGTATTATTTTTCAGTTTGTGCAGACGAAAATAAAGGTGTAAGAAAATATGCAGTTCCATTATAATTACAATAACAATAATCTTATTTTTACTGAAAATGTACAGAGTGGAGGTATTTAAATGGATATATTCATGGAGCGAGCAGTAAAACTAGCGGTAGAAAATGTTCGTGATGGTGGCCAGCCTTTTGGTGCAGTACTTGTTAAAAATAACAATATAGTAGCTGAAGGTGTGAATGAACTGCACAAAACGTATGATATTAGTGGGCATGCAGAATTACTAGCTATCCGACGTACACAAGAGCAGCTACAAACGAATGATTTATCTGGTTATACAATGTACGCAAGTGGAGAACCTTGTCCAATGTGTCTAACGGCAATGTACTTTGCTGGAATTGAAAAAGTATATTATTGTGCTTCAGTTGAGGATGCGGATGAAGCAGGATTAGGAAAATCTAAAATAATTTATAAAGAATTACAGGAATCAAGAGAAAAACGCTCTCTTTCAATGATACAAATGCCATTGAATGACGGGCAAGAAAATCCAATGAAGCTATGGAAGAAGCGATAAAAGAATTGAGAATATGTGGAATTAACGATGAGAGAGATAAGACAATTTACGCTTTATCGGATTTTGTAAAATAGTTCATTTACTTAATAAGATAATAAAAGAATATAGACCTAAAATTGCGATTGCTTTGCTGAATAAAGGCACTCGCTCTTTTGGTTGGAAGATAGGAAAACTACCAATTGGAATTAATGCATTAAAGATTTTTTTAACGCTTAGAAATACTGGCGAAATGCTAAATCTGGAAAATTGCCGATATCTTACGTTAGCATAGACGCAGTCGAAACGTTATAGACGATGAAATTACTTAAACCAGCCTATCTCTTTAAATTTAATCAAATTCCTATCTATAAATTTCCTGCCCTTTGTGCGCTTGTCAGGTAGTAACGCTATATTGGAGCTGGCTGCAATTGCCTCAACAATCTTATCTATTGACATGTTGTCTGTTAGGATATGTTCTTTGAACATATTATTTGATAATAGACCTAGACGATTATCAATTTGCAAATATGCCCATGAATTTTTCCCTTCGAATCTTGTTCTTAGTCGTTTTTGTATCGTTGTTTTAGAAGCTGTTAATGTAAAATGCTTTATTTCTATGTCATCTTTCTTTAACCTGCCTATGATTTCATTAAAGTAGTCCTTATTTGTCAGCGTCATTGGCACAATAATGGTTCCGTTGTATTCTTCGGTGATTTGTTTTAACAACTTGTAATTAGCTTCACGCCACAATGGATAATCTTGGAAATCCACTTTTAAAATCTCTTTAGGAATATTCGCCATGAGAGCGTGTCCGAATCTTTCGGGATCGTATACGATAGAATCAGGTAATCTCTACTGCAATTCATAGGCAGTCGTCGTTTTTCCAGCGCAAAACGTTCCATTAATCCAAATAATCAAGACATCACCTCTTACGTTTAGTGCGATATAGGTTTTCACATTCTGGGAATTCATAAGACAAAAATAGAGGAGTGCCAGGCATCCCCTATTTTCCAGCTAAATTCATGATAGTCATGTCATCCATTGGTGGGTTATGCAATCCTGCTCGGACATCACGGTAATATCGCTGTAATGGATTTTTTTCAGATAAGCTTCGTGCCCCAACAATACGCATTGCTAAATCGACAATATGAATTGCCTTATTAACAACGGAGAGTTTTGCAGCGCCTAGCTCTGGTCCCATCGATTGCCTTATATTTGTATCACCTTCATCCCATTTCCTAGCAACAGAATAGAGAAAATGCTTCGATTCTAAGACTGCAAGTTCCATTTCGCCCATTTTTTGTTTCACATTTGGAAAATCGGAAATTGTTCCTGAGATGCTATTGGGCGAGTAGCTTCGGGCAAATTGATTAGCATAATCCTGTGCGGCAAGGGCGATTCCAAGATAGCAAGCGGGAATATGAAGTAGCCATCCAGCTGCCTGTTTAATACCTGGAGTAATGCGCTCAACAAGGTCGTCTTCTGCGACATGCACGTTTTCTAACACTAAATCATGGCTTCCTGTACCTCGCATGGCTATAGAATCCCACGTTTCATCTACACTTACCCCTGAATACTCGCGTTTTATTAGAAAATTCCCTACCTCATCTGTTCCATCAATCGACGCACTTACAACAAAATAATCGAGGATTGGTGCGAGTGTTGTAAACGTCTTTCTGCCATTAATTATCCATCCTTGACCGTCTGCCTTTGCATAGGTTTCTGGCTTTCCACCACGAGTAGGACTGCCTGTTGCGGGCTCTGATGCAGCATTATTTAGCAGGGCTCCATCCACGACAACATCACGGGCGACTGTTGCAAATTTTTCTGTATTCCATATATTGTTCTCACCTAGATGCTTCAAAATCCCCATATGCCAACCAATAGAGAGCGCTGTCGAACCATCCGCCTTGCCAATGATTTCTTGGAGCTGTAGCATTTCCGTAAGCGTTATCCCTAACCCACCATGTTTTTCCGGAAGCGTTAATGCGGGGTACCCAATTGCTTTTAATTCTTGGAAATTTTCATAAGGGAAGGTTCCATTCGCATCATGCTGCTCTGCTCGCTCTGTAAAGGGCTTAACAGTTTCCCTTAATAAATCTGCTCTTTTCTCGCTAGTCTTAAGATCTGTTAATTTCATTAGAATCCCTCCATTAAGTAAATAGGTATCTCTAATTCTTCAATTCTTCAATTCTTATATTCTTAGTTGGAATTATAAGCATATTATTTCATTGATGGAGAGAAAATTCAATTAATAGGTATAGAGGAATTTTTCATTATTATTGATTGATTGCAATAAAAATCTTATAGAGAAAACTATCTCTATAAGATTTTTTAGATTATATCAGTTCTTGCGTGCGGGTTGTACTAGTAGAATAACGATAATAATCAATTGCTAATGGAACATAGGCATTTAATGTTTTTGTTCTAGGCTAATCCTAGTTTCTTAGCTTGCTAAGTTGTTATCCAGAACTTGTAATAGAATCAGGTATTACTTTTACTTTAGGTTTTTAATTCCTGTTTCTAGCATTTCCATTTGCAGCAATGTCTGTTCGTCTGTAATAGTCTTTTCTTTTCCGTTTATGATGGCTTCATATAACTCATCATATACTCTTCCATAATCGCCATTTACGGATTTCACTTTTTCTTCGTGCAAGGTACCTTCTTCATCAATATATGTCAGTACACCATAGTGTTCTATTGTATCCACGCCAAAATCTTTATTATCAGGCATATAAAATAGCTTTAAATGTTCTTCCTGACGATCTTTTGTTTTTTTCACAAAGCATCCTTTTTTGCCATAAATGACAAAGCTAGGTCTCTCTTTAATTCTAAAATAACTGGATTTAACAGATACCTTTAAATCGCCATAATATAAATCTAAATCAAAATAATCATTCATTCTCTGATGTCCTAGTAATTGCCTTACGTCATAGTGTACATTATCCGGTTTGCCGAAATAACTGATAACCTGATCTAGTGTATGAGTAGCATGTGCATACAAAAATGACTCAACAGGATTAAAAGTATGAGAAGACTCCGGTACTTCGGGGCGATAATAGTCAAAATGCATTTCCACTTCAAGCAAGTCGCCTAGTTTACCTTCTTCAATGACCTTTTGAACTGTTAAAAAGTCACTATCAAAACGTCTATTTTGATACGGCTGAATAATTAATCCTTTTTCCTTTGCTATTGCAAATACTTCTTTTGCCTGCTCTGAGGTTTCCATAAAAGGCTTTTCAACCAAACAGTGCTTATTATGGTCTAATACTAATTTTGTGTATTCATAGTGACTGTCCATTCTTGTACAAACCACTATGATCTGAATTTCCTTGTCATTTAATAGTTCATCTAAATCAGAAGTATAGTTTACTCCTGCAATTCTATCCCAACTTTCTCGTTCTGGGTTTCTTTGATAAATTGTTTTTACCTTAATATTCTTTCTTTGTAGAACAAATGGTAGATGATATCTATTCGTACTCTTTCCATTTCCAATAAAACCAATCTTTAACATAGCAGTCCCCTTAAAATATATTTATTAATAATATTTTTCTTTATACTTAACAAACCATATTTTACCACCTGTATGAAGATTATACAGTCTAAAAGACAGCGGCCAACCTAAAAAGGCGGCCGCGTTATTTTTACAATAAACGTAAGGGTAGAAATTTCCTCTGGATAGTTATTTAGAGTCTCACTTTATTACATTATGTTCAATAAGTGGAAAACAACACCGACCACAAACAATCCAAGGATGATTACGATTGGTGAAACTTTCTTCTTGAGCAACCACATGGACAGAAGTGTTAATAGCAATGGAGCTAAGCCTGGGATTAACATATCCAAGTTGTCTTGTAAAGTGGTTACTTCGACATTACTCAACGAGAGACCAGCAGCAAACTGTTCTAGCGCCATTCTAATTCCTTCTGATCCTGCAGGTAAATTTGCCCAATCAATAAAAGCGCCTTCGCTCAGCTTAACTGAGGATACAATTGGCGTGAACGTTATCGATACCCAACGGTTAACTAATGAACCGAGGATGAACATACCAAGGATGGATGCACCCTTCGTAATATCTTGAAGTAGGCCACCTGATAAGTCTTCAGTTATTTTAGAACCAGCTTTGTAACCTGATTCTTGTGTATACCACATGAATGACATCCGGATTAAGTTCCAAAATACAAAGTAAATAATTGGACCAAGGATGTTACCAGTCATAGCAAGTGAAGCTGCTAATGCACCAAGAATCGGTTTAACTGTGAACCAGAAAACTGGATCCCCGATACCTGCTAAAGGTCCCATCATACCAACTTTAACCCCTTGAATTGCTACGTCATCTACAGGAGCACCATTTGCACGTTCTTCTTCAAGTGCTAATGTTACTCCAAGAATAGGTGAGGCTACATATGGGTGAGTATTAAAGAACTCTAAGTGCCGTTCTAGTGCAGCTGCACGATCTTCTTTTGTTTTATATAATCTTTTGATTGCGGGAATCATTGAATATACCCAACCACCGTTTTGCATACGTTCATAGTTCCAAGAGCCCTGGAGGAAAGTTGAACGCCACCAAATAGCAATACGATCTTTTTTAGTCAATTTTAATTCTTCAGCCATTTTTATCTGTACCTCCTTCTTAGTAACTATCAATAATATCGCCTAGAGGGTCACCAGTGTTGCCGCCCCCGCCAGTGCCAGAACCACCCATTTTAGAAAGTGAAATGTATATAAGTGCAAGAGAAAGTCCGATAGCACCAAGACCAATAAGTGTGATTTCAGAAATAGTCGCTAATACGAAACCGATTGCAAAGAATGGCCATACTTCTTTTGTAGCCATCATGTTAATAACCATTGCATAACCAACGGCTACAACCATTCCCCCACCGATTGCTAAACCGTCTGTAAGCCAAACTGGCATAGATTCAAGTAAAGATCTAACTGGACCTGCACCAACAGCTAAAATTAATCCAGCCGGAATAGCGATACGTAATCCTTGCATGCAGATGGCGATAATTTGCCACATTTCAATTTGTCTGATGTTTCCATCTTTTGCTGCAGCGTCCATCAAATGTACGATACCTGTTGCAAGCGTACGAACGATGATTGTTAATAATAAACCTGCAACTGCAAGCGGAACAGCAATAGCGATTGAAGAAGCTACACCAGCTTCACCTTGTCCACCTAAAACTAATATAATTGCAGATGCTACTGATGCTAATGCGGCATCCGGTGCTACGGCAGCTCCGATATTTGCCCAACCTAAAGCAATCAATTGAAGGGTACCACCTAAAATAAGAGCAGGTACTAAGTTCCCTGTAACTAAGCCGATTAACGTACAGGCAATAATGGGTTGATGGAAATGGAATTCGTCCAAAATTCCTTCCACGCCAGCTAAAAATGCTATGATTAAGATTAATATTATTTGAATAATACTTAAATCCATGATTTATCCTCCTTTATCTCATGTAGTTAGGATCTTTTTTTTATCTCTGCTTGGGCCCGCTTGAGAATTTCGTCCATGTTGTCTTTTGAATCACCTGGAACTTTACGTACATCAAATTTCAAACCAAGTTTTTTCAACTCAATGAAAGTATTGATATCATCTTGGTTAAAGGCCAATGTCTTATTCGGTTGAACTTTACCAGTAGAGTGTGCCATCGAACCAACATTGATTGTCTCCAACGGAACGCCACCCTCGACCGCTCTAAGCACATCTTGCGGGTTTTCAAATAGAAGCAATGCGCGCTGACCACCGAAGTGTTGATCATCTTTTGCAAGTTCAATCATTTTATGAATAGGAACAACGTGTGCCTTTACTCCTGGTGGAGCAGCTTGTTGAATCAATTTCTTACGAAGTTCATCTTTAGCAACTACATCTGATACAACGATGATCCGTGTAGGATTTGTAGTTTTTGTCCAAGAAGTTGCGACTTGTCCATGAAGTAAACGTGAGTCTATACGTGCCAACACATATTTAAATTTACCCGGTGCACCAGCATTTGACGGTTTAGCCGCAGCTGTAGCTGGTTCTGGTGTTTTTGGCTGTAATTCTTCAGGTAATAGGTTAATGCCTTCTTTGGCTGTGTTCAAAATATGTGCCGCAATTTCATGTGCTGTGTTCATCGACATGCGTGATGCGAACGCTTCAATTAACATCGGCAAGTTCAAGCCAGCAACAATTGCCCATTTGTTTTTATGTTCTTCGTACAAGCCATTAGCTTGGTTGAAAGGGGTTCCTCCCCAAAGATCGACTAAGAATAATACTTCATCTTGATTGTCGAAAGAGGCGATTGCTTCTTTCATTTTTCCCTTAATATCATTAGGCCCTTCACTTGGCATAAGTATAACAGCCCTTACATTTTCTTGTTTTCCAAAGATCATCTCTCCAGATTGCAAGATACCATTGGCAAAATCACCGTGACTTGCAAGGATAATTCCTACCATCTTTTTACCTCCTTTATAAAATTTGTTACAGTTTAATAATATATATAAGTTCAAAAGAACCTGTAACCGAAATTATTATGTAGCATTTGTTCTTTATGATTAAAAAACTCAATAGATTGTACGTCAACACTTCAGAGCAATGAAACTAATAGTCCTCAAAATCTTAACTTACTACACTTAAAAGAGTGACGTAACAATAAGCGCTTTCAATTTTGAAGCGATTAACCTTAAATAGATAAAACTGTTTGTAAATATTACAATTATTTTTTAAAAATGCTCTTCAAGCCGCGTTTGATTACATCAAAGAAACTTAGTGATTGGACCATGTGATTAGGATCAATGTAATCACGAACTGCTCGCAACACTTTTTTTGGCTCTTTAGAAGAAAATGTAAACATTCCATTCTTTTTCGTTTGAATAGTATAACGAGGAACCCATTTCCCTTTGAACAAAATTGAAGCAATCACGTAATCAACTTCTTCCCAAGGAATTTGAATAAACTTTTGAGAGTTGCGACTATTGTAAAATTCAAAACCCTTGTCTCCAATCATGATTTTGCCATACTCTGGAAGTCCCAGATGTGAGGTTGCGTCAATTACTAAAGCAACTTTTGAATTGATTGATTGGACCATTCGACCTACTCCATTTCTTTTTAATTTAATTGATTACAACTAAATTATACACAACAAAAACACACAAGTAAACATTTTTCGGTATTTATGTTAGATTCTGTTGTTATTATTTCACATAAATGTTATTTTGTTGTGTAAGGATGTTTTATGCTAAAAAATATTAACTATTTTATACTTTGTTTACATTTATAATCGTTAGAACTTTTGACCCTGATATAAGTAAGTCTGGTATTTAAAAAAGATGTATTTAGCATTAATTTGGAGGTCTTAAGATTGAAACAGACTAAAAGACAAAAATTAATATTAGAAATGATAAAAGTGAGTGGTGAAGTAAGTTCCAAAGAGCTAGCTGAAAAATTTGGTGTTTCAACGATGACGATTAGTCGAGATTTAAATGAATTAGCAAAGGGAGGTGAAATACATCTAATTTATGGAGGTGCGACATATAAGGAAGATAGTATTGTAGAAAAACCAATGTCTATAAAAGAATTAGTAAATATTAATGAGAAAAAAGTAATTGGAAAATATTGCAATAATATTATTACACCTGGTAGTTCAATTTTTATAGAAACCGGAACAACCACCCTCGCAGCAGCAAAAGAAATATTTAACATAAAAAATTGTACATTCTATACAAACTCATTGTTAGTTATGAATTCACTCACAAACTATGATGAAATAAATTTGCATTCAGTTCCAGGAAAATATCGAGATCTTTCTAAAGGATTTTTAGGTATTCAAGCTAGTGAATATATTCAATCTTTTAATTTTGATTATTGTTTAATAGGAGCTGAAGGAATTAGTGTTACGTCTGGAGTTACTCTACTAGATAATGATGATGCCTTTACAAAAAGAGCAGTTATGAAGCAATCAAAATGTAAAATTCTTGTAGCAGATAGTAGTAAATTTGGAGGGAATTTCAATTTCCTTTATAAAATTGGAGACGTAAGTGATTTTGATTATATTGTTACTGATAACAAATTAGACAAAAAGACATATCAAGATATAAAAGAAATTACTGAAATTGTATCAGCTAATTAATAAAAATCATAACTAACGGTGGTTAGACATGCGTGAGGGTTAACAGAAATATCTTTATATATTAATTTTAAATTCAGGTAGGAGGAATTATAAAACATGAATATTATTGTTAAGGAAGCCTTAATCCCAAATCTTGATAATTCAGGTGAACCGATTTTATTGAGTGATGATACAATTAAATTGCGTAAACAGAAAATTTTGAACTTGATGCAAGAAGCAAACCTAAGCGCGTTAGTTATTTATGCTGATAAAGAACATGGGAGTAACTTTGAATACTTAACTGGATTTATCCCCCGCTTTGAAGAAGGTTTACAAATACTAAATCAAGATGGCAGTTCTACGTTATTGCTCGGAAATGAAAACTACAACAAGGTGAAGTTTTCCCGTGTAGAGAGCGAGGGGGTTCAGTGCCCACTCTTCTCCCTGCCAAATCAACCAATGGGTGATTTTCGCCCATTAGCACACTATTTGCGCCAAGTAAATTTTGATACTTCACAAAAAGTGGGAGTAGTAGGATGGAAGCTATTATCGAATGACTTTAATGACTTCCATCAGAGGTTTGATCTGCCTGCTTTTATCATTGATGCTTTAGCTGAAGTGGTAGGAAAGGACAGATTAGTAAATGCGACACAAATTTACATGCATCCAGGAAAAGGGGCACGCGTAACAAATAACTCCAATGAAATTGCTCGTTATGAGTATGGTGCTTCACTAGCTTCAGATGCAGTCTTATCAGCTATGAATGCGCTGGAAGAAGGGGTCAAGGAAACAGAAATAGGGGATTTATTAAATCGTGACGGTCAATACCAAAATGTGATAACCATCTCGGCCTTTGGAGATCGCTTTATAAAAGCAAACCTTTATCCAACGAATCGCCAACTTAAAAAAGGAGATAAAGTTGCATTAACAGTTAGTTATAAAGGTGGTTTATCAAGTCGTTCAGGTTATGCTGTATCCAACCTCGAAGAACTGGAAAATGTTGATCCCGGTTATCTTGATGAAGTTGTAATTCCTTACTTTAAAGCTTATAACTGGTGGCTTAATAACATTTCCATTGGTATAACTGGTGGCAAATTCTATGATAACTTTGCTAAATATTATCCTCAGAGTAAATATGGTTGGGAATTATGTCCTGGGCACTTAACTGCAGATGAAGAATGGCTGAGTTCACCATTTTATAAAGGGTCAGTTGCAATTGTTCAAAGTGGGAATATATTCCAAGTGGATTTTATTCCAGTTCATGAAGGATTCCATGGAGTTTCGGCAGAAAGCACGATTGTTTTAGCAGATAGAAATCTTATTCAAGAAATCCAAACAGAATATCCTGATTTATGGGAACGAATTGAATCACGTCGGAACTACCTTAAAGAGAACTTGAATATTCATTTAAAACCAGAAGTCTTACCTCTTACAAGTACCCTGGGGTATTATCGTCCTTTCTTTTTGTGTTCAGAAAATGTACTTGCGGTTGAGAAAGGTAAGTAAACTATTATTATAGGGAATTTCCTCAAAAAAATCACACCGTTCAGGTGTGATTTTTTATACCAAAACTTATTAAAAAAGACTTGTTTATCAGAGGGAATTTTCAAATAACTAGGTCAAGCTATTTCGTTAGTATAAATTAATTCTATAATTCCAACAGCGAATCATATCCCATATTTCTCAAGTACTAATGGATAAACTCTGCTGGCTGCGTAGGGTTGTAACGGGACAGTTATCGAATCAAGAAGTACTATTCAAGGGTATGCAGGAGATACCTTGAATACCTTGCATCTTACTCGTTAACAGGAAAGTAAACTGGATTGGCGAGGATGTCTGTAAAGGTAGTTTTAAATAATCATATAAAAAACACCCTAACCTTTGAGAATGTAAGGCTAGGATGTTCTGTTCCTATATTGTTTCAGTTGGCTATTTTTAAAACATTAGTTTTCCTGTGGTTTCGAATCCGTTTCACGTTGTGGCTCAACATCCTTCTTTGAATCCTTCTCTTTCTGTTCCTGCTCAAGAGAGTCACTGTCTTTTGGTTTTTCTTTATCCTGATTTGTCACAATATCACCTCATTTATAGAATTGGATATTATCAAAAATCGTACATGAATAATGTACCCTTTAACATTAAGGTGGAAGTTCGAAAAAACACGGGAAGTGACAGGCACCAAACGCACAGCCTCCTAAATCTTACTCACTTTCGTGTATGCTGATAGCAGTACTCCGCCTACAATGATGAGTGATCCTAGGATTTCTGTTATGGTTATTGGCTTGAATAGAATAATTAATCCCATGATCATTGCTACAAATGGTTCTAAATTAGATAATATGGATGCCTTCGATGCATCGACGTATCGAATATTTTGATTCCATATCAGCGTTGCGATGCCGTGTACAACGATTGCGGTACCGATAAGAAACGCCCAATCAGGCAGACTAGTGCTCATTCTTAATGGATTGTCTAGGGTAAATGCAAACGGAATGGAGATAACAAAGCCGATGATATTCGAATATAAAGTGATAGTCAGTGGATCAATTCTGCTTGAGAAATGTCTTGTCATGATAATCATAATGGCGAATGTAATCATCGTTATGACAATCCATAATAATCCTTTTTCAAAATGTAAAGAAGTGAAACTCCCCTTAGTAATGACTAGGTAAATACCGATAAGTGCAATCACTGACCCTGCAAGCATACGAATGGTAAACTTTTCCTTTAGAAAAATAGCAGCCAGAAATCCAGTTAATATCGGGGTGGTTGCTAGAATTAATGCAGATGTTGTAGAATCAGCTGTTTGCAACCCCATGAAAAAAGACCATTGGTTAATGAATACACCAATTACCCCTAAAATAGCAAGTGCAAAAAAGTCTCTTGTGTTCACGCGTTTAAATTGTTTTTTATTTAAGGATAAACATAAAAGTAAAAGTGCAATGAATAAAAGTCGAAGCGTGGTTAATAGGGTCGGTGAAAAGTGCTGAACTAAAATTTTTCCAAATACAAAGTTACTGCCCCATACCATTACACAAAAAGTAAGCCAAGCATATGCTTTTAACAAATCTTCCATCCTTCCTATGATAAAATCCAAGATTTTATTTTATCATGTGCAGGTCGAGATATCACTATTAATAAAATGGAGAGAATTGCTTAGAGAAGAGAAACGAAGGCTTTGTTTAAGCCTTCGTTGTAAAAAAATGTATGGGATATCTAGTACCTAAATAACATTGTAACGAATTCATGCCCGCCGCCAATTGTCCAAAATAATACTAAATCTCCTCGTTTAATTCGACCAGATTCAATTCCTTCGTAAAGTGAAATGAAAGGACTACTTGTCCCTGTGTATCCATACCTATCTCCAACATAGACGATTTTCTCGTTGGGGATGTCAAATCGTTCTTGCATTCTTTCGATGTTGACTAGAGCAAATTGAGATAGACAGAAGCTATCGATATCATCAATTGTTAAGTTATTCCGGTTTAGAATTTCTTCAAATTGCTCATAGACATAAGGTAGTGACATCGTACCATCAAATGGGTGCCATAACATATAGTCCGAATTCTCGCCGTCTTTTAGGGATTTGGACAACCCTTTTTCAGGATATAAGATGTTATTGCGATTAGACGAATCTACTTCAAACATCCCATCAATGAAACCAGTATTCTCTTCTTCTGTTTTTTCCAAAATAATAGCAGAAGAAGCATCACCAAAGTTTGCGAGTGTCATAGCGTCATCGGGGTTACCAAGTAAAGAAAGATAATCTGATCCGACTACTAATGCTTTATTTACATGGGGACTAGACAGCATGTATCGTGATGCTTGTTCTACAGCAATTGTCATACCTGCACAGTTCGCATTCAAGTCATAAATCACTGTACCTTTTCGTGCCTCAATTGCATTATGGACAAACATAGCATTGGTAGGAACTGTATATTCAGGAACCTGAGTGGAAAATACAATCATGTCTAAATCATTTCCTGTTAATCCTGACTTTTCAAGCACTCGTTTCGATGCTTCAATTGCCATCGTTATGGAATTTTCGTCAGGACTATCAATGACATATCTTTCTTCTCTTCCCATTATTTCTAAGAAGTTCGAAATGTCTTTTCCTGTTTTGTTTTTAAAATGTTCGATATAGCGAGCATTATCGACGATTTGTTCTGGATGATAAATTTCTACAGCGTTTATTCTAATATTAGTCATTGTTTTCAACTCGCTCCTATATTTGTTTATGTATGATACTGAAATAAAAAGCAAGATCCGATTTGAATCTTGCTTTTTATTTTGATTAAAGTAAGAAAGTAACTTACTATATTAGTGCAGTTAAGGCTGTCACCTAAAAGCTTGGCTAAACTTTAGTTTTCTAATAAATCTCTGCAACTTCGAAATTAGTTAAGCCTGCACTACGCGCTATGCGATTTAATTGCATTTTAATAATTGCGCTTTTCTTGATGCCAACTTCCACTTTTTCAAATCCAGACTCTTTATATAATTTCATACAGAATTCTAAAGGAGGTATCATCTCTTGTGTTACAACATTTAAATCCCTGCAATCAAATTTTAGTGTGTATTCATTTGCTTTAACCCCAGCAACGATGCGTTTATAATCTGCAACGAATTCTTCTGCCTTTTCAGGTGTAAATGAGCCACTCACCGTCATATCAATTGTTTTATTTCCTTGATTTACCTTCATTGTGTAAGATCCTTCATTTGCCATTCTTTCCACATCCTTTCGCCATTTTAACCTACTTTTGTACTATATTATTATCGGCATAAATTTTCTATTGTTAACAAATAGTTTGATTTTTTAACAATTAAAATAAGAAACTCTATTCAGTGGGATTGCTTTTGTAATTTATCATTGTAGGAGAGGATGTATTAGTTCATCTTATAGATAGTAGGTGTGGGAAAAATAAGGAGTATGTAACGGCTGGTGATGGTTGTGCCTAATTTCTTCATTTAAGGGTAACCAACAAATGCGGGACTATGAACATAGTTTCATAACTGATGGTTCTCATAGAAAAGTTTTTCAATACAAAGAAGGTCAGTAGATCAAGATATACCGACCTTCCTTATTATGAAAATGAATAATAGTTTTGAAGTAAATAAGAGATCCATTTGCATTCGGGTTTGTTTCGAACATTCTCGATCAATCCTTTAATAATTGCAGGACTTAATGCTGGTTCAATCAGCTCTTCTTTTAGTAAAACCAATGATTCCTTTTCAATTGATTCTTTCATCTCATCTATTGTTTGCTCAATAATTTCGAGTAGCTTTTCTATTGTTACATCTTCGTTCAATGGATGCTTCATTGCTTGAATTACTTCTTCTGAAATCAATGGAATAGTAGTATGCTTTGCGAGTAAATTCGTCTTTTCCACAAATGACTCAGCAAGAAACTGTAAATCGAGTGGAGCACTATAGAATAGCTTCAGTTCCGAATAAATACTTATGAAGCTTTTTATGCAATAAAGTAGATCATACTTTATTTCTTTTATTTTATCTCCATATATACGTTCAATCATTGATAAAATCGTTTCCTCTATTAAGCTATTGTAGTAGCTTATTTTTAAGAGAAATTCTTTATTAATCGTATGAGTTTGTTCTTTGATAAGAACTTTAGTGAAATCGGAATGCTTCTGAAAGGATTGAAATGTTTCATAGTAAAATATATAGAGAAGTTCTTCATTATTTGTATTTTTGACTACCCGGTCAATTTCTTTAATTATATCTTCCATGAAATGGTCTATCATTGCTGAAATTAGCTCGTCCTTTGATTTGAAGGATAAGTAAAACGCCCCTTTTGAAATACCACATTTCTCCGTTATTTGTTGAACGGATGTGGATTCAAATCCTTGATCCGCAAAAAGCTCTAATGCTTTATCCATTATTAATTGTTTTTTCATCATATCGTTTTTCTCTCCTATTACTTTTAGAGTTGACAATTGACCGGTTAGTCAATTATTATAAGTAATTGGGAAAGATAAGTCAATTTAAGGTAGGTGTAGAGGTGAAAGGTTTAGTAAATTTTGTCTTAAAAAATAAATTAGCAGTATGGTTGCTAACAATCATCATTACGGTATCTGGGATCTATTCCGGTACGCAAATGAAAACTGAAACAATCCCAGATATTTCCATTCCTTATTTAATGGTAATGGGTGTCTATCCTGGAGCAACTCCTGAGCAAGTGATGGATGATGTATCGATGCCGATAGAAAAGGCAGTAGAAGGTCTTGATGACGTGAAAGCCGTTTATTCAAACTCATATTCTAATATGTCTAGTATTCAAGTGGAATACGATTATGGCATTGATATGGATGAAGCAAAGCGTGCTTTAGAATCGGCGATTGATACAGTGACACTGCCAGAGGATGCACAAGAACCAACGATTACGTCAATTAGCATGAACATGATGCCTGTTGTGGCATTGAGTGTTAGTAGTGAATCGGAGGATATTGTTGACTTAACATCAACAGTAGAAGAAGTAATTGTTCCAAATATCGAGAAAATCGATGGTGTTGCTTCTGCAACAATAACTGGTCAACACATAGAAGAAGTAGAGCTTACTTATAATGAAGAGAGAATGGCGGAGCTTGGCCTTTCAGAAGATAATGTAAAAGAAATGATCCAAGCAAGTGATCTTGCAGTTTCATTAGGCCTTTATGAGTTTGAAGAAGGGGAACAAGCTGTTGCAATTGACGGTAAGTTCATGACAGCAGCAGAGCTAGAGGAAATGATGATTCCGGTAGAACCGACGGAAGCAAATCCTTCTCCATTCGTAACCCTAAGTGATATCGCAACAATTGAAGTGGTTGGTAAAGTAGAATCCGTTTCACGTACAAACGGTGATGATGCAATCGCGATTCAGATTGTCAAAGATCAACAAGCAAACACAGTCGACGTTGTAAATGATGTAAAAGACTTAGTTAAAGAAGAACAGGAAAAGTATGAAGGACTAGTCATTGATATATCGTTAGATCAAGGGGAACCAATCGAATCTTCGGTCGCAACGATGATTGAAAAAGCGTTGTTTGGTGGTTTAATTGCTGTATTAATCATTCTTTTATTCTTACGTGATTTCAAATCAACGATTATTTCTATTATCTCCATTCCAGTATCTATTTTTATGTCATTATTGATACTGAATTGGATGGATATTACATTAAACATGATGACGCTTGGAGCAATTACAGTTGCAATCGGTCGTGTAATTGATGACTCAATCGTTGTTGTAGAAAATATTTATCGAAGGCTACACCTAAGAACAGAGAAATTAACTGGGCGAGCTCTGATTCGTGAAGCAACAGTTGAAATGTTCAAGCCAATCCTTTCGTCTACATTAGTAACGATTGCGGTATTCGCGCCACTTGTTTTCGTTAGTGGAATGGTTGGTGAGCTATTTATGCCATTCGCTTTAACGATGTCATTTGCACTGATTGCTTCATTACTTGTAGCAATTACTATTGTTCCTGTACTGTCTCATACCTTGTTTAAGAAAAAATTATACAATGAGAAGACAGAGAGCAGCCATAAAGAAGCTGGAAAATTGGCGAACTGGTATAAAGGAATGCTTAACTGGTCGCTAAATCATAAGATTATTACTTCAGCGATTGCGATTATTTTATTAGTCGGTAGCTTAGCGCTAACACCGTTAATCGGTTTTAGTTTCCTAGGCAGTGAAGAAGAAAAAGTAATGTATCTAACATACACGCCTGAAGCTGGTGAACTCGAGGAAGATACATTAGCGAATATTGCAGTGGTTGAAGAAGAGTTATTAAAGCGTGATGATATTGATATCCTGCAACTATCAGTAACAGATAGTGCTGACCCAATGGTAGCAATGTCGGGTGGTGGATCGAATGGTGCATTAATGTATCTTATTTTTGATCCGGAAATGGATGACTTCCCAGAAGTGCGCACGGAAATTGAGGATTATGTGTTTAACATTGGCCAGTCTGGCGAATGGAAGAGCCAGAACTTCTCATCAATGGGAATGTCTGCCAATGAAATTAGCTACACATTTTACAGCGAAGATTTAGATAAACTTAATGAAGCTGTAATGATGGTAGAAGATGTGATGAATGAAAATGACGGTTTAGACGATGTTTCTTCAACAGCCGAGGATGCATATGTAGAATATACATTCAATGTTGAACAAGATGAATTATTACAGTATGGGTTAACAACTGGGCAAATTATTATGATGTTGAACCCGAATGCAGCTCCAGAAGTATTAACAACTGTCGAAAAGGATGGGAATACACTGGAAGTAATTGTCCAGCAAGAACAGGCTGCACAACCGAAATCGGTTGATGAGATGTTAGAAACAGAAGTACCAACTGCAATGGGTACGACAATGCCACTTTCTGAGCTTGTTACAGTAGAGGAAGGGATAACATTAAATACACTTGCACGTAGCGCAGGTGAATATTATGCAACTGTTTCTGGAACGGTTCTTGATGAGGATGTTTCAAAAGCATCTTCTCAAGTAGAGGAATCAATTGATGATTTAGATTTACCTAAAGGTGTAACAGTAGGGGTTGCTGGTGTAACTGCAGATATGAATGAAGCATTTACACAGCTAGGTATTGCGATGCTTGCAGCAATTGCAATTGTGTACTTCATCCTTGTTGTAACATTTCGTGAAGGTGTTGCTCCATTTGCAATTCTCTTCTCACTACCATTTGCGGTAATTGGTTCATTTGTTGGTCTATTGATCGCTGGTGAAACCATTTCTGTATCGGTTATGATGGGACTATTGATGTTAATAGGTATTGTTGTTACGAACGCTATTGTGCTTGTAGACCGAATCGTTCGAATGGAGCGAGGGGGCTTAGTTATGCGTGAAGCAATCCTGGAAGCGGGTAGCACACGTTTACGTCCAATCTTAATGACAGCAATCGCAACAATTGGTGCGTTAGTTCCATTAGCATTTGGTTCAGCTGGTGGCGGCGGTTTAGTATCGAAGGGTCTTGGAATCACCGTAATTGGTGGGCTAGTAAGTTCAACATTATTAACATTAATTGTTGTACCAATTGCCTATGAGATCCTGTCCAAACTATTCAAGAAAAACCGTAAAGACGAGGAAGAAAATTAATCCTTAAACAGAGCCCTCCAAGGTAAATAAGCTACCTTGGAGGGCTTTTTGCTTGAAAAGCAATTAACTTTCTTAACAAATAATTGTAATTATGTCTTAAGTTTTTGTTCCTATTACACTTTGATACTAGAAATAAATTCCATGGCTGAAGGAGATAGTGAAACACTATTTAAATAACACATACCAATACTTCGTGCTGGTATTTCAGTTAATAATGGAACTTCGAACAAGCTTCCATTATCTAAATGCTCCTTGGCGAATTCCCTCGTCACACAGGCAACTCCTAAATTGATTTTGGCAAACTCCAATAATAGATCGTGGGAACCGAGTTCAATCTCCGGATATATGGTAACGCCATTTGCACTAAGAAAGTCATCGACATACTTTCTTGAAATTGATTTTTGTTCGAGTAATATTAATGGTTCTTTTGCTAATACATCAATAGTGACGGGTTCAGCAAGGAGGTGTTGAAACTTATCGCCACAAACAAAAATATCGTGGATATCGAGACAAGGGATTTGGACTAGTCTTGGTTCATCAACGGGAAAGTTACAAAAGGCGATATCGACTTCTCCTGATTTCAAAATAGCACAGAGTTCAGATGTTGTTCCGTTAACAATTTTAAATTTAATGTTTGGAAAATGATTATGAAATGATTCGAGATATGGGAGTAAGAAATACTTGGAAATCGTATCACCTACGCCAATCTTCAGTTCGCCAGCGGTTAGATTTTTAAACTCTAAGATCTTTTCTTCACCAACATCGATTAAGTTTATCGCTGAATTAGCATATTCAAACAATAGCATTCCTTCATTTGTTAAGGTAACTCCTTTGGTTGTTCTAGTGAAGAGCCTGGTATCTAATTCCCTTTCTAATTGCATGATGGCCTGACTCACGGCTGGTTGCGTCATATATAAGTCCGCGGCAGCTGCAGAGAAACTTTTACTTTTTCCTACCTTTGTAAATACTTTATATAAGTCTAATTTACTTACCATATAATTGCTCCTTATATCGGATATTAAATATATTAATTTTACTTATAGCATGGATGTCATGTATATTACAAGTAGAGTTATGATAAACATATAAACTAATTGTTCTAGAGGAGTGAACGGAATGGAAAGAGTAGTTGGAACAGTTGTTAGAGGACTACGTGGTCCAATCATTAATCAAGGTGATAATATTGAGGAAATCGTTGTAGATAGTGTATTACAAGCATCCAAGCAAGAAGGATTCAGCATTCAAGATCAGGATATCGTTGCACTAACAGAATCAATCGTTGCCCGTGCACAAGGGAACTATGCAACAATTGATCATATCGCACAAGATGTGGGATTGAAATTTGGTGATGATACGATTGGTGTCATTTTCCCTATTTTAAGTCGAAATCGATTTTCAAACTGTCTTCGTGGAATTGCAAAAGGAGCGAAGAAAATTGTCTTAATGCTTAGCTACCCATCAGATGAAGTTGGTAACCACTTAGTGAGCATTGATATGCTAGATGAAAAGGGAGTAAATCCTTGGGCAGATGTGTTGACTGAGAACCAATTCCGTGATTACTTTGGTTATTTAAAACATACGTTTACTGGTGTTGACTATATTGAATATTATAAATCACTCATTGAAGAATATGGTATTGAATGTGAAGTCATTTTCTCAAATAATGCAAAGACGATTTTAGATTATACAAAAAGCGTGCTAACATGCGATATCCATACAAGATTTAGAACGAAGAAAATCTTGAATGAGAATGGTGGAGAAAAGGTTTATAGTTTGGATGATATACTAGCTACGTCTATTGATGGCAGTGGATATAACGAAGAATATGGTCTATTAGGATCTAATAAATCAACAGAAGAAAAGGTTAAGCTTTTCCCACGGAATTGCCAGCCGATCGTTGACAACATTCAAACAATACTTAAAGAAAAAACAGGTAAAAATGTGGAGGTCATGGTTTATGGTGACGGCGCATTTAAAGATCCGATTGGTAAAATATGGGAACTTGCTGATCCAGTAGTTTCCCCAGCATATACTGCGGGACTTGACGGCAGACCGAATGAAGTGAAACTAAAATATCTTGCAGATAATAACTTTGCAGATCTTAAAGGTGAGGAGCTTCAAAATGCAATCTCCGAGTACATTAAGAACAAAGAGGTTGACCTTGTTGGGGCAATGGAAGCGCAAGGAACAACGCCTAGAAAACTTACCGATTTGATTGGTTCGTTAGCAGATTTAACTTCCGGAAGTGGCGATAAAGGAACACCATTCGTCTTCATTCAAGGTTATTTCGATAACTATACAAAATAATAGAGAGGCAATGCTAATCAATCGATTGGCATTGCCTTATTAATTAGGACTAAATAGTGATTAGAGTTCATGGGCAAGTCGCTGCGAAAATACACTTCGCTTTCCGCGGGGGCTGATGAGCCATCTTGTGCTGTCGCACTTCGAATTCTCACCTAGGCCCTCCCTCCCGCACGACTAGGAAAGCTTCGGCATCGTTACATCGCAATCAGACAAATCGTTCTTTATTTTCGAGGAGTCTTCGTGTATTTTTTCCGCTGAAATTGTGCAATTTCTATCATCATTCAATCTATGATATAAGACGAAAAGGCAATTCTTCACCCCTGGCCGTTGATTGGAGCAGAGGACAGGAGACTCCTGCGGGAAAAGCAACGGCTGAAGATCCATCGGAAGTGATTTTCTTCCGAAGGAGCTGAAGCGTTGCCCGCGGAAAGCGACTGTCCGTAGCGGAAATCAACATTGCACAACTGCTAGTTCAATCAAACGTTTGACCAAAAAACTGGAGATATTTTAAAAAAAGCTTTAAAATCAAACGTAGACTTTTGTTATCAATAGTGATTGAAAAGGATATTGCATTATTATACTTAACATAAATGAGGGATTAACGTGATAATAAAGACAGAAGAAGAACTACAAGCACTGAAAGAAATAGGTAAAATCTGCGGAGTGATTCGTGATGAATTAGTACAGAAAACGAAACCAGGAATAACAACGAAGGAACTTGATGAGCTTGCAGGCGAGCTTTTTAAGAAAGCAGGTGCAATATCAGCACCAAAAGGAGAATATGACTTTCCGGGATATACTTGTATAAGTGTTAATAAAGAAGTGGCACATGGTATACCAGGAAAGCGCGTTATAAAAGAAGGGGATCTAGTTAATATTGATGTTTCAGGTTCTAAAAATGGCTATTTTGCGGATACTGGTGTCTCTTTTGTAGTAGGAGAAGGGGATGAGAAGTCAATAAAGGTATGTGAAGTAGCAAAACTAGCATTTGAAGCAGGCCTGGAGAAAATTAAACCTGGTGCTAAAAAGAGTGGAATTGGAAAAGCAGTGGAACTAACAGCGAAGAAGCATGGACTAACTGTAATAAAAAACTTAACAGGACATGGAATTGGAACAAGTATCCATGAGGCTCCAGACCATATTTATAATTATAATGACAGATGGGATGATGAAATTTTAAAAGAAGGCATGGTTATCGCCTTTGAACCATTTGTTTCTACACGTGAAGAGGAAGTATTCCAGGAGGATGATGGTTGGACATTTGCTACAAAAAATAGTCATGTTGCACAATACGAACATACGATTATTATTTCGAAGAATGGGCCAATTATTACAACACTTTAATAAAGAAACATCTATGCTGATTTATTCCATGGAGGGATTCTCGTGATTTATATTGGTTTAACGGGATGGGGAGATCATTATTCCCTATACCCGCCTCAAATAAAACCAAAGGATAAGTTATCTGAATATGGCAGTCATTTTCCAGTTGTTGAGTTGGATGCATCTTTCTACGCGGTTCAATCAGTTGAAAAAGCTTTAAAATGGGCACATGAGACTCCAGAGTCATTCCAGTTTATTGTGAAGGCGTATCAAGGGATGACAGGGCATAAGCGTGAGGATCTGCCATTTTTAAACAAACAGGAGATGTTTCAAGCATTTAAGGATTCGTTAAAGCCACTTCGGGAAGCGAATAAGCTGGCAATGGTTCTTTTTCAGTTTCCTCCATGGTTTGAATGCCGGACTGAAAATGTGAATTATTTGAGATATTGTAGGAAGGTAATGGGTGATATACCTGTTGCACTTGAATTCAGGCATCAGTCTTGGTTCAAAAAGCAATACTATTCAAGCACTCTATCTTTTATGAAACAAGAAGGCTGGATTCATTCTGTTGCAGATGAACCACAGGCTGGAGTTGGATCTGTTCCGATTGTACCTGTGGCAACGAATGAAAAAATCACGCTTATACGAATGCATGGCCGTAATTTCCATGGCTGGACGAGACCGAAAAATGCAAATACGAACTGGCGTGAAGTACGATATCTGTACAAATATAATGAAGCTGAGCTTGTGGAATGGAAAGCGAGAATTCAAGACTTAGAGAAGCAGTCAAAAGATATCTTTATAGTGTTCAATAATAATTCTGGTGGAGATGCTGCAGGCAATGCCAAGCAGCTCCAAAAGCTGCTTGATATTGAATATGATAACCTCTCACCACAACAACTGCGCTTGTTTTAGGCAGACAGGCAAGGAATGTACAAGCTTGTCAGTATCTATTTTGGTTCAGACTTTATATTAACTGTTGCTTAGTATAAAAGCGTAGGTAAAGTAAACGCCAGCTGAGTCCTTTAAAAATTAATGAATTAACCAAATAGGTTCTTCATAATTTTTCTCGCATACTTCCGAAATGAGGGATTGGTATGTAGCCTCTTCGACTGAACGAATGCTTCATATTGTGTACGTTTTTCGTTAATATCAATGTCTGCTGTACCTGTTGCACTTGTCATTAGGTCATTAAATGTAAGTTTATCTTTTGTACTAGCAGTTTCTTCATCAATATAACCAGCATTTTTAAGGATTTTGTAACCCATTCTAAGTTCTGGAGATATTCCTGCCAAGTCATCTTTTAGGTTTAAGGGTTTTCCATTTCCAGGCAGGTTATCAAATTCTCCATTATCGACTGCTTTTTTTATTTTCTCTTCCACAAAGATATACATCGAACCGCTCCTTTACGACCATGGCTTTCTTATATTATAACAAAGAAATTACTTCGTATAACGATTGGCATAGCTGCTTGCGACAAAAGAATCAGGCTTAATCTTTGGTTCAATTCCTAACGTTTCCATGCGCATGACCATTTCATTGACAAATACTTTAGTTTTATTTCGATTGCCTGAGCCTATATCTATATGCCCTTCAATCGTGAATGACGATCCCTTGTAAATGTGGGGTAAAACAATGTCGATTAATTGATTTTTTCGATTTTCGGTAAACATGGAGACAATTTCTTCTGTTAGTGTTGTTTCATAGGAGATTCTTTCATGGAGGTTTAGCATTTTTCTTGGGACAACTACTTTGCGAATACAAGCCCATGCGCCTTTTGTTTCACGCTGGATTACAATCCCAGTTATAAACCTAGTGTAAGCCGAATGAATTTGTGAGTCTGTTCCAAAGATCAAGCGAAAGTTGCCAATAGGGTCCTTTTCCATAAATTGAACGATATTCTGATAAACTTCCTCAAAACACATTTCTTTTTGACTTAAGTTCTGAAACGTATAATCAAATAATTTAAAGTTTGTCATAGAGCAAAATCGTCCTCCTTTTGTTCGAAAAAGTTAACGTTCCTCTTGAATAGACTTTCCATTCTTCTAAAGCTACATACAGGAAAATGTGCAATTTCCTATTGGATAGAAAGAGAAATTATAAACATTATCGTTATTATACCAAGGCAGACCATGCCCAGATTCAGCGTGCTGCGAATAGTGAGTCATCAGTCTCCTCCGTATGATAAGTCAATGGCTATCAGTTTCCAATGGGTATTATTTATCACCTTCAGTTGGGCCATCCATATCCCGGATATAATCCTTACTGCTTTATACTTATATTAAACATTATTACGATAAAATTTGTGTAAAATTACTAAAGATTTGTAATGTTTTCTTAATGTTATGTTCGAATTCCACTTTTGTGAATGCGGAAATACTAGTTATATAGAGTACGGAGGAATTTATCATCAAAGAAAATGCTTCTACCGTTTACCGCGATCAGATTCAGATTATTAACAAGGAAAAGGCTCAGTAATATTCACTGAGTCTTTTTTATGTCCCTTATCCATAAGTGCAAAAAACTAGGAAAGGAATAAGTTACTTATCGAAAACACCTTTAATATTATCCCATCCATAAACAAGTTCAATGAGCTTTTTGTCTGCAATTTCAACCTCTACTTTATCGATTATTTTACCACCCAATGCCTCATAGAATAATTTCGATTTATTGTCTTCTAAAACCAATACAAGCAGTGTATTTATTCCTAATTCCTCAATCTTATCGAATACTGGTTTAGCTAATAATTTTCCTATCCCTTTTCCTTGGAACTTTTCTAGAATATAAATCGAACTCAATTCGCCTTTATACTCCTTATACTTCCCACTCCTTTCTTCTCCACCTGATGAAAAACCAATAATTTGACCTTGTTCATTTTCTGCTACAAACACATTGTCTTTAGGAATATTATTGGTCCACAATTGTTCACGTTTTTCATAAGACAAGCTATTCAAATAATCTTCCGGAATATTATTTTTGTATGTCGTTTTCCAACTATCTACGTGAACTCTAGCAATTCCTTTTGCATCATCCACTTTTGCTTTTCTTATAATCATATAAAACTCTCATTTTCATATTAGCTCGGTCTGACTTTATCCTTCATTCACAAACACCAATCTGAGAAATTTTATTTATGATATTTCGTAATCTCCTCCATAATTTGAATCACCTTATAAAGCTGGTCATTGACAGGAGTAGGGACATTGAACTTCCTTCCAAGCGCACATACTTTTCCTGCGAAATATTCAACCTCGGTTTTTCTTCCGGCTTCCATGTCTTGTAACATCGATGTCTTTCCATTCGGTGAGAGGTTATGTAAAATAGGTCTGTACAGTGTCATGTCTTCTTCCGTTAATTGGACACCGACCTTTTGTGAGATGGCAACGACCTCATACATCGCAGATTCTGCCCATTCGTATGCGAGAGGGGTATTTTGGAATATGCCATAAGGTGCTCGCAATACCGCGGATGTTTGATTAATTCCGACATTAAACATAAATTTCGCCCAGATTGTATGCCAAATATTATCCGCGATTTCATACGCTATATGGGCATCATCAAATAAATCCTTTAAAGCTAGTACATCACTTGATAGGCATTGATTTTTGTCGCCATAGCAAATTTTCCCTAGGCTGGAGTAACGAGTGCTTGTATTATTTCTCACGGCATCAATACCGACACACATACTATAAAGGATATGTTCATTTTTAGTAGCTTCGTAGATATCTTCCTCGCTTGAAATTCCATTTAATAGGGAGAGTATTATCGTATTCGGTCCAATATGGCTCTTCACTTCCTCGATCGCTTGATTTAGCTCGGCATTTTTCACTGCAAAGATAACAAGATCTGCCGGTGCAGTAGATGTTTTTGGCAATTGGTAATTAAAATAGAAAACGTCATCATTTACTTTAAGTCCAGTAGACTGATAACGCTCAATCCTTTCCTTGTTTGCTACTACAGTAAGTGAATCGCCTAATAGATTCTGCAGTTTACTTCCATAGGCTGCCCCAATAGCCCCTAGCCCAATTAAACTTACTGAATTTATCCTTCTCACTAATTATCCCTCACTTTAATATTGTTTATCGTTTATAATAATAGCATATGGAAATACAATTATCTGAATTTAATTACATTTAACGAATAAGCGGGGCCTACAGGATGTACATCAGTTCGGTGTCGCTCCAAAGGTTTTCGGGTGGGGCGAGCAACCGCAGTCCTAGGACGTCGCGTTTTTAACCAAACTTTTCTCAAAGGCTGTCACCTAAAAGCTTGGTAAAGCCTTAGTTTTCTAAAAAGAACAGGAGTATTTAAGTGAAAGAATATCAATACGATAAAATGCTGAACATCAAGACAACGGGGAACCAGTGGGGGTTTCCTAGTATGACCCATTATAATCCATATGAGCCAACCCTTTATTATGCATTAGAAGTATTATTTGGTCATTATGAATTGAAAAGGGAGGACCATATTATTGACTTTGGGAGTGGTAAAGGAAGATTAAGCTTCTATATCGATTACTATTTTCATGCAAAGGTAACCGGGATAGAAATGAATGAGAAGTTTTATGAAATGGCGATGAAAAATCGAGCGCAGTATTTACATCGTACAAAACGACGAGGAGACGGGATACAATTTTACTGTGGCTTAGCGGAAGACTACAAGATTGATTTATCAGCTAATCGGTTTTATTTTTTTAATCCATTTTCTGTACAAATTTTCCATAGAGTTATCCAGAATATATTGCAATCTATCGAGGAGTCGCCTCGTAATATCGAGATTATTTTATATTATCCACACGATGATTATCTTTTTTTCTTAGATAATCACCCTTCATTTGTCAGAAGGGAAGAAATCATCATACCTAAAATGTATGATAAAAATCCTTACGAGCGATTTATCATCTATCGATCCGATGATTAAACTTACGCAGCCTAGTTTTATTAACGTGAGCAACAGTGATGGGTAAGGCTAGATGCACTGAAAATAATGATAAAAATACATAAGATACAATACCATTAATAATGGAGTACATGTGTTTACAGAGGAGGAACTTGTGAAAATGAAAACAATAACATTTGCAGATATACATATAATAGGTGACGTCATCACTGAAAAGGAGCTTTATAAACAAATTCACTATCCTGAATTATTAAATCGGTATGATAGTAATTTTATCCAATTTAAGCGTATGCCATCTCTTGAAGAATTTATCGGAGCTGCAAATTATTTAAGAGCTTTTCATTTAGAAAGAGGTCAGAAGCATGTGAAATTTTACTTGCCTGCAAACGAAAAGCCATCAAAGGAATTATTGGATTATTTAAAGGAAAAGAGTTACGAGGCAGGCTTTCTTGAATTATATGCAATCGATCCAGAAGCGTTCCCGTCTGTTGATGTGAATCCAGATATAGACATCCAAACGGTTAAGGCGGATAACTTTTCCACTTATCTTGAGTTGCAATATCAAGCTGACTTACAATTCGGTAAGGAGTATGCAAAACAGAAGATAAATCTATATAAGCGTCATTTTAATGATCCGACTATGATGCAAATTATTGCTTATTACCAAGGTGAACCTGCTGGCTCAGTTGATGTGATTATTGCTGATGAAACAGCAGAAATTGATGGATTATCGGTAAAGGAAGTTTTTCAGAAGAAAGGAATTGGAACTCGATTGCAACAATTTGTGATGAATAAATTTGCTAACAAAACTATTATTCTTGTAGCAGACGGCGAAGATACACCGAGAGAAATGTATCGACGGCAGAACTATCATTACGTTGGTTTTCAATATGAAATCCAAAAAATCGATCATGTATAAATCGTGCTGTGACTTAATTTAAATAAACATGGTAAACTAATCTATGCTATAATCCAAAATGGATAGTTAGATAAATGAGGTTGTACAACAGGTCAATCTCGCATATTTTTATTATAGGTAATGAATGAAAAACTAAGAAAGTAAGGAGTTAACACAATGGAGTTTATTGATTTACTTAAAGCTATCATTCTAGGATTAGTAGAGGGATTGACAGAGTTCGCTCCTGTGTCATCAACTGGTCATATGATTTTAGTGGATGACATGTGGTTGAAATCGACAGAGTTTCTAGGGCAATATACAGCGAACACGTTTAAAATAGTAATTCAGCTTGGTTCGATATTAGCTGTAGTAATTGTATTCAAGAATCGTTTTATAGATTTATTAGGATTAAATCGTTTAAGTAAAAAGAAAGTAGTCGTTCATAAATCAAATCATCTGAACATCATGCACGTCATTGTTGGTATAATTCCAGCAGGTGTTTTCGGATTATTGCTTGATGACTATATTGATGAAAACTTATTTACTACAAAAACGGTATTAATCGGTTTATTCATCGGAGCAATCTTTATGATTGTTGCGGATTTATTTAGCTCCAAGAAACCAAAAGTTGAATCGGTTGACCAAATTACGTATAGACAAGCACTAACCGTTGGACTAATTCAATGTCTATCATTATGGCCTGGATTCTCAAGATCTGGTGCAACGATTTCAGGTGGTATCTTGACTGGGATGAATCACCGAACCGCTGCCGACTTTACATTCATTATGGCTGTTCCTATTATGGCAGGAGCAAGTGGGGTATCGTTAATTAAAAACTGGCAATACTTTACGATAGAGGCACTTCCATTCTTTATCGTTGGATTTATTAGTGCATTTATATTTGCATTAGTATCAATCAAATTCTTCTTGAAATTAATTGATAAAGTAAAATTAATACCGTTCGCTGTTTACCGAATTGTATTAGTATTTGTCATTTATTTCTTGTATTTCTAAACTAGCTAAATATTAAGGAGTGGTGAAAAATGGATAATTTAAAGCATAAGGTTCATCCGTTTTTAATGTTTGAAGGGAAAGCAGAAGAAGCTATGAATCTTTATACATCAGTATTTGATGATGCGAAGATTATTACGATTAGACGTTATGCTGCAAATGAGGCTGGCGAAGAAGGAACAGTAATGCAAGCTATATTCTCTATTAAAGGCCAGGAGATTATGTGCAGTGATAGTAATGTTAAGCATAATTTCACTTTCACGCCATCCATTTCATTATTTGTAACCTGTGATACGGAAGAGGAGCTTGACCACGCTTTTGAAGCTCTCTCCCAAGAAGGACAGGTTTATATGCCACTTAATAATTATGGATTCAGTAAGAAATTTGGCTGGGTTGGTGATGTATTCGGTGTTACGTGGCAATTAAATTTAGCGTAGAGAATCTGTGAGAAAAGGCTGGACATATATGTTCAGCCTTTTTGCTTGGTGCTTAGGAAACTATACAATTTGGATGCTGTGAATAACTAAATTGCCGAGAATAGTCACCTACAGCTCCCGTGCTCCTAGCAAGACCTCCCCCACCTCATGACAATCTAAAGAGGACTTGCCAATTGGTTATACATGAGGCTTAGTCACACTTATACCCGTGTGGTGAAAGACAGCATCGATTTGCTTTCCCTCCCAAAGAGTTTCCTATATCTCCTTCGAAGGTATGTTCGACACGTTGAACCACCCAAAATTGCGGGTGCAGTCCGTACACAGCACAAACGGGCGCTTGCGCTTTTATTCGTTATGAAGAAACAATCTCCATTGATAGAGGGGAAACAGTGCTTTCTGCTGTATCTAAAAATCGTTTCAGTGAATCCATTTTCTTTTCTGCTTCAGTATAGCCTTGCATATATAAGATTTCAAGCTTCCTATGATCCTTTTCAATTCTGCTAGCCTTTAGAGGCTGTTCCGGCTGAATAAAAAATACTTCTTCTCGTTTTTCCATTTCCCTTAGAACTTGCATCGTTTGGTTGTACGTGAGATGACGATCGCGTAATAGTTTAATAAGTTCGGGTTTATTTCTAAAAAATCTCTTGAAGAACCAATTCAGTTTTGTTCCGTTTTTTATGTAACCTTTATTTCTTGTAAGAATAACGACATTCTTCTTTAAACCACTTTCAAGTAATGGTTCGATTGGAATTGGGTCGGAGACACCACCATCCATTAATTCAATCTCACCATGGAAGATGCTTGAAGCGAGCACAGGTAATGAACAAGAAGCACGTGTTATTTTTATTAACTCATCCAAAGAACTATACTGATTATAATAAATGGGCTTTCCCGTGTTAATATCTGTCGTGCCAATAATGAATCTTGAAGCAGAAGCTTGAAATAAATCAAAATCAATTGGGACGAGTTCTCGAGGGATTTTATCAAAGATATAATCCATTCCGAATAATTCTTTCTCTCGAATCATTTTCAGAAAGGAGACGGATTTTGGATTTCCTCCAACATTTTTCAATATTTGATAGTTACGTTCACGTTGCTTTGAGATAAAAGAGCTTCCGATTAGTGCTCCTGCAGATGCAGTTGCTACGACAGGAAATTCAACTCCCTTATCTAGAAAAAGGTCGAGTACTCCTGCAGTATAGGCGCATCTCATACCTCCGCCTTCTAATAGAAGTCCAACGTTATCGTTCAATTTATGCCCACTTCCCTTACAGCATATAGCTATATTTATAGAGGTTCTTTAAAAGGTCTGATAAAAATGAATTATTGGATTTCTGTTGTAGCCTGTTTCTTCTACCGGTTAATACATTCAGCGATTTTCTGCTAAACCTGTCGACGTCTAGGACGGTTAGTGCCGATGTTCTCAATCTTGGCCGACGCAGTCTTTTTCTAATCCTTTTTGAATATTTATTATTTGGCAAGTAATAAAAAGCTTTATGATAAATGAATGGAGTATTTCATTAGTAATCTATGTGACAATATCCAGTAATATTCTAGCTATGCTTATTGCTTCATAACCTCCGCTAGCATACGAATACCTGCCATTCGATTGTCGATACTAGGGAAATTTGGGATAATCGTTACCTCATCCGCATTGAATATGTTTGCTAGGAGAATGATTTCTTCTTTTACCTGTTTGGGGTTACCAATGATTGCCCTTTTGCGAATTTGATTTATCTTTTGTTTTTCAAAAGTGGTAAAAGAATGCTTGTTAGCAGTTTCAACAGAAGGAAAGTAGGTTGGAAGTGGTGACGATATGTTTTGATTATTTCGATTCCTCTTCCAGCTGGATTGATAAAATGTGCGAAAGTAAAGGCAGTTCCGTTCTCAGCGGCTATTTTTTTACTTTCACCACCAGCACCAAGCATCCAAACCTCTGGGGTTGTTTCGCTAATCGGTGTTGCAGTTAATGTAGGAAAACGGTGATTCTCTGGGCTTTCATTTGATAAGTATCTTACTACATCTTTTACTTGCTGTTTGTAAGTTAATCTTTCGCCTTTCTCTTCATTTAGCACACGATTAATAATCCTGCCACCGCTGCTATCACCAATTCCGAGGTCAATCCGGTTTGGGTGAAATGTCTCGAGTGTAAGAAAATTTTCAGCCACCTTATAAGGACTATAGTGAGGGAGCATTACACCACCAGAGCCGATACGAATCCGTTTGGTCGCCGCTGCTAAATAAATCATAATCATTTCTGGAGAACTACTGGCAATTGAAAATGCTTGATGTTGCTCTGGTACCCAAAATCGGTGATACCCTAGATCGTCAGCTAGCTTGGCAAGTTCAGTAGTTTGCAATAATGCATCTCTTGCATTCTCCCCTTCATCAACTAATACGTAATCAAGTATATTGACTGGAACCATGTTTCACCTTCTTTCAATTACAATGGTCTTACTTATATTTTCCTATATCGGAGTTAATAAGGCAATTATAGGAGGGGAGGGAATGTGTCTGCTTATTCAGATTGATGAAAATGGTGTATTTGAAATTTGGCGAGAGTTCCAGATAACACTAATCTCCCACCGATATCCATACTCCAATCACACCTAGAATCTCACAGCAAACGAAAAAGGAATTACTACCAAAATTGTAGAAATCCCTCTTCATTTTATATGTGATTAAAAACCAAAAATTCTTCACTCGACACGTATTCCACCTATATTCACAAAGGAATCGGGATTTTTACTCGTTAAGGATTTCCTCGATTTCTGTAAAACGACCAATTCGAGAGGGGTAATGAACGTAAATTCACCAATCACGGTCCGCTCTTCTTTGCTCTTATGAAAATCATTTGTTATCGCGACTTTCCAGTTCCCTGGTGATGGTAATTGTAGTTGCTGCTTCTCTTTCGTTGGATTGACATAGATAGAGAAATCTTCCTCATCACCAAGTAATGTGAAACCGAAAACAGAGTTTGGTGTATCAAGAATATGAAGTCTCCTGCTTATCTCTTCTCTAGATGTCATTCGAAAAACAATGTATTTCTTCCTTAAGGCAATTAGCGATTTAACAAATTCAACGGATTCATTTTCAAACGCTCTCTTTTGCCAATCCAATTGGTTAATCAAGTCACCAGAAATATAACTATTCTCTTCACCAAATTTACTTCTGAACCACTCCTGACCTGCATGAATGAATGGTACACCTTGACTTAATAATGTAATCCCTGTTGCGAGCTGCTGCATTTTCTTACGATCCATCTCACTTGAGTCTTTATTGGTCAATTCTAGCCGGTCCCATAAGGTGTGATTGTCATGACACTCCACATAATTCACCGTTTGTGTCACTTCGGATACGAAAGAAGACCCGAATAGGTTAAAAGCAGACCCGGAAACAAGTCCAGGCAATCGCTCAATAAATCGTCCATTCCCATTAACGTATCCTGTATCACCTGCATGGAATAAATTCCCTTTTAAAGAATCGCGAAAGAAATCATTGAAAAAACGTATGCTTTTTAACTGAGCGGAATTTCTGCTTGTTGCTTTTCTTTCCGATGCCAGCGCTGTTGAAAGCTCCCAACCTTCACCTAAGAGCATGATAGGCACAGGCTCTTCCTTGCAGCGCTCCTCGATTTGGCGCATCGTTTCGATATCGATTGCTCCCATGAGATCGAAGCGAAATCCATCAACATGATATTCTTTCAGCCAGAAGTCAACTGTATCCAAAATGAACGCACGTGCCATTCCACGCTCAGATGCGATATCATTGCCGACACCAGTTCCATTACTTAAAATTCCATTTTCGTGATAACGGAAATAATAACCTGGAACGAGCTTTTCGAATGGAGACTCTTCCATAATAAAGACATGATTAAATACAACATCAAGAATGACAGAGATACCCTCGCGGTGAAAGGCACTAATCATTTCCTTACACTCATTAATTCTTGCAAAGGGATTTTCCGGAACGACAGAATAACTGCCCTCGGGAACTTGGAAATAAAGTGGGTCATATCCCCAATTATAATCTGGGCCAGGATTAAGCTCATCGACACGTGCATAATCATTTATTGGCAATAATTGAACGTGGGTACAGCCTAATTCTTTAATATAGGATAGAGCTGTAGAGTAGCCATTCTTTGTCGTTGTCCCTATTTCAGCCATACCTAAATACTTGCCTTTATTTATTACGTTACTATCGGGATGAATCGTTGCATCACGAACATGTAGCTCATAAATAATCGCATCCTGAAGGCTAGTTCGCTTTGGTCTGAATTGATTGTTCTCATCTACTTGCTTCAGTCTAGAAAGGTCAACAACGATTCCTTTTTCACTATTCGGTAACATTGCTTTTGCGTATGGATCGCTAACAAGAATTGTTTTTCCATTAACATTGACCTCATACTCATAGGTTGCCCCATGCCAGTTACCAGAAATGGTTGATCTCCATACACCTCGATTATGGCGTTTGAGTACATAAAATTGCGCATCTAATTTCACCTTTACACTGATGGCAGTAGGAGCCCAAACAGCAAAGGTTGTCGCTGATTCCTTGCAATGTGCTCCAAGGATTGCATCGACAGCTGAATAGTTATTATCAAACCATTTCGTACGTACGATTGCACCAGCATAGATAGGGATATCCAGTTCCCCCCACTGGAGGATGAGCGACTCGCCGATCGGAAGGTCCTCGTAAAAATGGATTATGATCGTTGTATCGTCTATTTGATTTCCAATATAGGTTTGAAAGTACTTTTCCTTATTCCCCCAATAAATAATTGGTTCTACATGGGGATATGACACTAAAGAACGATCGTTGAAGATGACTGTCAGTTTCCGGGCATCATCAATCCAAGCTGTTGTGGTATTCACGGAAGCAACTCCTTTTTCAAACTTACATTTTATTATATGTATCCTATTCCAGAAAAGGAATAAATTTTATGGATCCTTTAACGAGGATAACCAGCTTAGGTGGTTTGTAAACAAAATTTAATAGGTAATGAGTAATTTCGATAAAAAACGACAACAACCCTTGATGTAATAAGGTTTATGTCGAACGAAATTTCCGACATTGGGTTGAAGTGGCAAATAATTCAAACTATAATTAATACTAAATATAATACTGGAATTCTGCATAGTTTATTATTGCAGCTAGGTTCAAACGAGGGGGAGCATATTGTACTACAACATTTCAGAGCAAGACATCTATCTATTTCATCAAGGTACAAATTATCGAAGTCACAAAATTCTAGGTTGCCACCAAATTGAATGGGAAGGTATTCAAGGTCACCGGTTTGCAGTTTGGGCACCGAATGCGGATAGTGTTCGTGTTGTAGGAGATTTTAATCATTGGGATGAATCTAGTCACATCCTGGAGAGAGTTACGAATGAGGGGCTATGGGTCGGTTTTTTTAAAGATATTCCGGTAGGTTCTGCGTATAAATATAAATTAACTTCTTCTAATGAACAGCTGCCCTTAAAGTCAGATCCTTATGCTATTCAGTCGGAACTGCGACCAGCGACAGCATCACTTACAACTGCTAATTCAACCTATGATTGGCAGGATAAGGAATGGCAGGAAAGCAGAAAAGTGTACAACCCACATCAATCGCCAATCACTATTTATGAAGTACATTTGGGGTCGTGGAAAACGAAAGAATCAGGAGAATATTTCACGTACCAGGAGCTTGCAAATGAGTTAATTCCATACGTGAAATCACTAGGATTTACCCATATCGAGCTGCTGCCACTCTCTGAGCATCCATTCGATCTGTCATGGGGCTATCAGACAACCGGTTATTTTTCCGTTACGTCAAGGTATGGAACTCCTGATGAATTTAAATATTTTGTTGATATGTGCCACAGGCATGATATCGGAGTCATTATGGACTGGGTTCCGGGGCATTTTTGTAAAGACGATTTTGCATTAAGGAGATTTGATGGGAGGCCCTTGTACGAATATGCCGATCCAAAAAAAGCAGAGAAAAAAGCTTGGGGAACATTAACCTTTGACTTTGGTCGTCCTGAAGTACAAAGCTTCTTAATATCCAACGCGCTTTTCTGGCTTGAAGAATACCATATTGATGGCATCAGGGTTGATGCTGTCGCAAGTATGCTGCATCTTAACTTTGACAGACCAGATGGTGAGGAGAAAATCTATAACTCGTTTGGTGGGGAAGAGAATCTTGAAGCATACGCATTTATTCGCAAACTAAATGA
This sequence comes from Oceanobacillus chungangensis, assembly GCF_003369565.1. GTDB lineage: Bacteria > Bacillota > Bacilli > Bacillales > Amphibacillaceae > Oceanobacillus > Oceanobacillus chungangensis. The sequence goes on from NZ_PIOD01000020.1 coordinate 55,039, forward strand.
AGTGGTTTTTTCTTACAAGCCAAGTACGTTAATGATGGCTGAAGATAGTTCTGATCTTCCTCTTGTAACTGCCCCGACCTATTCAGGTGGTCTCGGTTTTAATTTTAAGTGGAATATGGGTTGGATGAACGACATGCTGAAATACATGAAGAAAGAACCTGTACACCGTAAGTGGCATCACAATCTGCTTACATTCTCTTTTATGTATACTCACTCAGAAAATTTCTTATTACCATTATCGCATGATGAGGTCGTCCATGGTAAAAAATCCTTATTGGATAAAATGCCTGGTGATCAGTGGCAGCAGTTTGCCAATCTAAGGTTGCTATACGGGTATATGATGGCACACCCAGGTAAGAAGCTTTTATTTATGGGGAGTGAGCTTGGCCAATATGCAGAATGGAAGGATAAAGAACAATTAGACTGGCATCTATTAAACTATCCATTACATCTCGGAATTCATACGTATGTAAAAGCCTTAAACCGTTTCTATCAAGAGCATCCACAATTATTCGACTTTGACCATGATCCTAAGGGGTTCGAATGGGTTGATCCACATAATATCGATCAAAGTATTGTTGCATTTAGGAGAAAGGGTAAGCGGTTAGATGATGATCTTGTCATAGTATGTAATTTTACACCTGTGACTTATTATGACTATAAAGTTGGGGTTCCAGTTCCAGGGAAATATCGGGAGATCTTTAACTCGGATCGAACTGAATTTGGTGGTTCAGGAGTTACTAGTGAAGTAGAACATTTTAGCTTCCCGGACAACTGGCATGGTTTACCACAGCACATCAAGATTAAAGTTCCACCTTTAGCAATTTCCGTTTTTCATCAAGATAATTTAAATTTGGAGGAGGATACAGATTGGAAGAAATTATAGGGATGTTGTTAGCTGGAGGAGAAGGAAAACGATTAGGTGCATTAACGAATAATATTGCAAAGCCTGCTGTACCATTTGGTGGGAAATATCGGATTATCGACTTTACATTGAGTAATTGTACGAATTCCAACATTCAAACGCTAGGAGTATTAACGCAATATTCACCTCTCGAGCTGAATCGACATATTGGTAACGGAAAACCATGGGATTTGGATCGTGGGACGGGTGGTGTGTCCGTACTATCTCCATATACCGCTAAGAACGGTGGAGACTGGTACTCTGGAACTGCCGATGCGATCTATCAGAATATCCATTTCATTAATCAACATAATCCAGAGTATGTCCTTGTTATTTCTGGCGATCATATCTATCAAATGGATTATCAGCGACTGCTTGAACAGCATAAAGCAACCGAGGCAGATGCGACGATATCTGTAATCGAAGTTCCTTGGGAGGAAGCATCACGTTTTGGTATTTTGAATACGACGGAAAATTTGCGAATCTATGAATTTGATGAAAAGCCAATTAATCCAAAGAGTAATCTAGCTTCAATGGGCATCTATATCTTTACATGGGAAACTTTGAAGGCATATTTGATTAAGGATGCACAGAAGAAATCATCCAGTCATGATTTCGGAAAGGATATTATTCCTGCAATGTTAGATAATGACCTTCGTCTCTACGCTTATCAATTCAATGGCTATTGGAAAGATGTAGGAACGATTCAAAGCTACTGGGAAGCTAATATGGACTTGCTGGATGAAGATTGGGGACAAGCGTTAAACAATAAGAACTGGAAAATGTATACGAATGACACTAACTATCCTCCGCAATTTATCGGTGAAGATGCAGTGGTTAGTCACTCGCTCATTAATTCCGGTTGCTTTGTCTATGGAATGATTGAAAGCTCCGTACTATTCAAAAATGTAGTAGTGGAGCGCGGTTGTTCAATCAATCAATCTATCCTGCATCCTGGAGTAAAAGTTGGAAAGAACGCTACATTAGAACGTGTAATTGTCATGGAAAATACAGAAATACCAGAGGGAACAAGTATCCGAATTGGTGAAAATGAAGAGCCGCTCGTAATCAATCAAGATATTTTAACAGGTATGTTAACGCTATCTGGGGAGGAAATTTAATGGATACAATGATGGGTTTAATAAATTTGGAGCATGAACACCATGTATTTAATGAATTAACGTATTTCCGCAATGGTTCCTCCATCCCATTTGGGGGGAGATATCGCATGATTGACTTTGCACTTTCAAATATGGTGAATTCTGGTATACATGAGGTTGCGATATTTGCCCGTTCAAAGTTTCGCTCCTTGCTTGACCATCTCGGAACAGGTGAAAACTGGAGTTTAGATCGGAGAAATGGTGGATTATACATCCTTCCCCCTGACTGGAATGACCCGACGGATATGTCTAGAGGAGACTTGCAATTCTTTCATAATAATCGCGATTATTTTCGCCGGGGTAAATCCTCTTATGTATTAATTAGCGGAAGTCAGTTTATTTCCAATACCAATTATCATGATGCTTTCAAGTTTCATCTTGATCGGAAAGCAGATGTAACCTTAATTTCAACAAAAATTGAAGAGCTGCAACCAGAGCATAATTCTTATTTCCGGATTGAAGCAGACGATATTGGCTGGGTTAAAAACATAACAAATGATCGTAAGAACCCATCGCTCTTTACAGGTGTCTATATTATTAATAAAGAATTATTGATGGAAATTGTGGATGATTGTATTGCATATAACAATAATCACTTTTTTGTACATGGCATTAAAGAAAGGCTTGCAGGTTTGAAAGTTCAAACGTATCGACATCGTGGGTACAGTGCATTCATCAACACGATTGAAAGCTATTATCGCCAAAATATGAAGCTATTAGAAGAGAAAAACTATCAGGAACTATTTTATCAGCCGACCTTTGTTAGGACAAAAATATCAACAAATCCACCAGTGAAATATCGTAAAGACTCGGTTGTGAAAAATTCAATTCTAGCAAATGGATGTATTATTGCTGGGGAGGTAGAAGATAGTGTTTTATTTAGGGGAGTTTCTGTGAAAAAGGGAACAACGATTAAGAATTCTATCATTATGCAGCGCTGTACAATTGATGAAGGGGTATATTTAGAAAATGTAATTTTGGATAAGGATGTTCATGTAACGGAGGGACAGCGGATTATCGGTTCGAAAGATAAGCCATACGTTGTGGCGAAAAGACAAACGGTTTAATCAGAATAGGAATGCCAAAAATTTCCCTATGCCAGGAGAGGGCGCGTCCAGCGCCCGTGCTCCTAGCGAGACCCTCACCTCATGATAATCTAAAGAAGACTTGCCGATTGGTGAAATCAGTGACTTAGTTGCACTTAACCCTTGTGGTGAAATTCCACATCGATTCGGTGCTTAAGGAATGCCCAATAAGATTGGGCATTCGCCTATAACGACATCCTTCTAAAGAGAAAGGGCATGTTTCCTTTATCTCCTACAAAGGAATGTTCGACTAAGGTCTCCACATCACGTGGCAAAGTCGAATCATCCCACGTCCTTGAAAAAGAAAAACACTTTTTCTGCGTGCGATGTTTTTCAAGGAAGCCTTCCTTATCCTGTGGGGCGCAGTCCGTTGTCGCTAAATGGGCGCTTGCGCCTTTTTAAAATCCGAAGAAAGAGGAGATATTAAATGGAAAACGTGTTATTTGTTGCATCAGAATGTGCACCTTTTATTAAAACAGGGGGCCTTGCAGATGTCGTTGGTTCTCTACCGCAGGCATTGAAGCAGAATGAACAAATAGAAACTCGTGTTATTTTGCCACTTTATGATGAAATAGCAGAAGTATGGAAAAGCAAAATGGAATATCTCACCTCCTTCGATGTAAAGCTTGGTTGGCGAAATCAAGAAGTAAGTATGTATACATTAAACCATGATCAAATTATCTACTATTTTATCGCTAATGATTATTATTTCACTCGAAAAGGTATCTATGGATACTATGATGATGGGGAAAGGTTTGTATTCTTTAGTCAAGCGGTTATTGAAGCGTTGGCACACTTTGATTTTAAACCGGATATTCTTCATGCACACGATTGGCAGGCGGGTATGGCTGTAGCGCTTGCGAATATTATTAAGCCAATTGATGGAATGAAAACTATTTTCACGATCCATAATATTAAATATCAAGGTATGATGCCACTTGATACTTTTTCCGACTTTTTTAATCTAGATCGAGAGCATATCGGTGGTATGGAATGGAACGGAATGTTGAACTGCTTAAAAAGCGCATTGTTCCATGCTGATAAAATTACGACTGTAAGCCCGACTTATGCAGAAGAGATTAAGCATTCTTATTATGGGGAAGGCCTAGATCCGATGCTAATTGAGAGGAGTCAGGACTTAGTAGGAATTCTTAATGGAATTGACACAAGAGAATATAATCCATTAACAGATAGACATCTTAGTGTAAATTATCGCTCTGCACGTGCAAAGAAGATAGAGAATCGCATTGCGCTTCAAGAGAAGCTCAGCCTTCCTATTGAAGGGAATATGCCGCTATATATAATCGTAACAAGACTTGTAGAACAAAAGGGTCTACATCTTGTGCAAACTATTTTAGAGGAATTTATTCAGGAAGATGTTCAATTCATTATTCTTGGTACCGGCGAGCCGGAATTTGAACATTATTTCTCGGATCTTGCAAATCGCTATCCGAAAAAAGTAGCATCACTTATTACTTTTGATGAGGGGCTTGCAAGACAATTATATGCAAGTGCAGATTTCTTTGTGATGCCTTCGAAATTTGAGCCATGTGGCTTAGCGCAGCTTATTGCATTACAGTATAAAACCGTTCCGATTGTTCGAGAAACTGGTGGTCTAAAAGATACGGTTATCCCGTATAACGAATTGACTGGTGAAGGTAATGGCTTTAGCTTTGCTAACTATAATGCACATGAGCTTTTACGTGTTTTACGTTACTCTTTAGCTATTTACCATTATCAAACAGAGTGGCAGCAATTGCTCCGAAATGTTAATAAGAGCCAGTTTAGCTGGAAGGATTCTGCCCGTGAATATAGTAATCTGTACGAACAATTAGTCCCAACACCAATCTATCGATAGGGAGAGATGATTTCTTTGTTACAGTTAACGGCAAGCGATCTAAAGGAACAAATAATAAACAAGCTAATGATCGATAGAGGGATTGAGGTATCAGAAGCTACCGGTAAAGATGTTTATTATGCCCTTACGTCTGTTGTCAATGAGAAAATAACGCCACAATGGTTTCAGACTGATAAGAAATATAAGAGTCAAAATAATAAACAAGTATATTATTTATCGATGGAATTCTTAATTGGGAGGCTACTTGAAAGCAATCTACTAAATTGTGGGATATTAGATGTTACCAATGTGGTATTAGAGGAGCTTGGGTTCAATCCGTCAGAAATTTATGCTGCAGAGCATGATGCCGGCTTAGGTAATGGTGGCTTGGGCCGTTTGGCAGCCTGTTTCTTAGATTCACTTGCATCGCTAAACTACCCTGGTCACGGGTATGGAATCCGCTATCGTTATGGTTTATTTGAACAGCGTATTATTCATGGGAACCAGGTTGAACTGCCAGATTATTGGTTGAAGGATCCTTATCCATGGGAAACAAGGAATGAGAAAGAGGCGGTTGTTATTCAGTTCCATGGTGATGTACATATGTTTAAACGGAATGATGGTACATTAGAATTTAAATACGAGAATACAGACAAAGTAATGGCAGTTCCCTATGATATTCCTATTCTCGGCTATGAAAATGAAGTTGTAAATACGCTTCGTTTATGGAGTGCAGAAGCTGTTTTTCAAGATAATAAAGGGAAGTCAATTGGTGAGAATAAGGAATTTTATCGTGACTTAGACCATCAGCATTCGATTGAGCAAATCTCAGGTTTTCTTTATCCGGATGACTCTAGTCATGAGGGAAGAGAATTACGCTTAAAGCAGCAATACTTTCTTGTTTCTTCAAGTATCCAGAATATCATTAAATACTATAAAAAGACGAACAGAAAATCTTTAAGTCATTTACCCGAAAAGGTAGTAGTACAAATAAATGATACCCATCCAAGTCTTGCAATCCCAGAAATGATGCGAATTTTAATGGATGAGGAGCGATTTAGTTGGGATGCTGCTTGGAAAGTAACGACAAATGTGTTTGCCTATACAAACCATACGACACTGAGTGAAGCGTTAGAGACTTGGCCGAAAGACATGCTGCAAAACTTATTACCTCGCATCTATATGATTATTGAGGAAATTAATGAACGGTTCTGTAAAGACATTTGGCTTCATCATGAAGAATTACAGCATAAGGTTCATGAAATGGCCATTATTGCGGATGATCGTGTGCATATGGCTAGACTTGCGATTGTTGGCAGCTTTAGCATAAATGGCGTTGCACGGATTCATACGGATATATTAAAGAAGCAGGAAATGAAGACATTCTATTCACTTTTTCCTGAACGCTTTAATAATAAGACGAATGGTATCACCCATCGTCGTTGGTTGCTTCAAGCAAATCCGGAGCTAGCCAAATTAATTACTGATGTAATTGGCCCGCAATGGATCAAACGTCCAAAACAGTTAATTAGCTTATTAAAGTATTCCAATGATAGGTCATTGCTGGAGAAGTTTGACCAAGTGAAGCATGAGAATAAGAATGCACTTTCAAATTATATTTATCAGCAGACAGGAATTCTAATTGATAATCAGTCTATTTTTGATGTGCAAATTAAACGACTCCATGAATATAAGCGGCAACTCCTTAACATATTTCATGTTATTTATTTATATAACGAGCTGAAAGAGAATCCGAACCAGGATTTAACTCCGAGAACGTTTATATTTGGCGCAAAGGCTGCCCCGAGTTATCATATGGCAAAGGAAGTAATTAAGCTAATTAATACCGTTGCATCCATTGTTAACTATGATAAGGATATCCGAGGAAAGTTAAAGGTTATTTTTCTGGAAAATTATAATGTAAGTCTTGCAGAGAAAATCATTCCAGCAGCAGATATAAGTGAACAAATCTCAACCGCTAGTAAAGAGGCTTCTGGTACAGGGAATATGAAGATGATGATGAACGGTGCATTAACGCTTGGTACACTCGATGGTGCAAATATTGAAATCAACGACTTAGTCGGTAACCAAAACATGTTTATCTTCGGGTTAACATCAGATCAAGTATTAAATTATTATCAGAACGGTGGATATAACGCCCGCGATATTTATAACACGGATGACCGCATTAGAAGAATCCTGGACCAATTAAACCAAGGGGAATTTGGCATTCATGATATTGAGTTTAAGGATATTTATTATAATATCCTCTATCATAATGATCCATATTTTGTACTAAAAGATTTTGAGCCATATTTAGAAGCACATGAGCTTGCAGAACGTGCATATCGTGACCGAGCAACATGGATGAATATGAGTGTTACCAATATTGCATATTCAGGTAAATTCTCCAGTGATCAGACGATTCAGGAGTACGCGACAGATATATGGAAAATAAAGCGTGGATAATCTATATTAACAACCTGCATAGTTATTAAAGGATAAAATATGATTAAGGTCATTCCTAGTTGAAAAAATAGGAATGATCTTTTTTTCTGATAGCAATATATTTCTTGCTTTCTAGAATTCTCTTAAAGTCGGCTATAAAATGATAAAAATACTTTTTTGTCAATATATGGTATATATTGTAAAGTTACATACTCGAAAGTTTATTGCTTCAAAGGTATAGCTAACTAATACTCGAATAATGACGAATACTGATTTGTAATATATTGCATTTTGCCGAAAAAGATAGTATGATAACAAATATTGTACAAATCTCACTTCAATTATCTGAATAGAACAACAATTGAGATATGCCTTGAATAATATAATACGACTAGGGGGAGCATAATATGAAAGACAAGCAGATATCGTTTGGTGCATATTTAGCAATCGGATTTATGCTATTTGCATTATTTTTTGGAGCAGGAAATTTAATTTTCCCTGCACAGTTGGGGCAATATGCTGGGACAAATCTTCTGCCAGCAATAATCGGATTTCTGATTACGGGTGTAGGACTTCCATTACTTGGAATCCTGGCAATGGGTTTCTCAGGGAGTAATAACTTACAAGACCTTGCAAGTAGAGTTCATCCAATTTATGGAGTATTCTTCACATCATTGCTTTACTTAACGATTGGATCATTCTTTGCAACACCCCGTACCGGAACAGTTGCATATGATATAGGTATTTCAACTTTCGTTAGCGATGAATTTCAACAAAGCGCATTATTAATATTTAGTTTTCTCTTTTTCTTGATTACAGCATTATTTTCAATGTATCCCGCGAGAATTGTTGATAATGTAGGTAAAATATTAGCACCAGCACTTGTTGTTTTACTTGTTTTTCTTTTGATTACGGCATTGGTTAAGCCAATGGGTTCAATACAACCGCCTGAAGGAGCATACGCAACTGGGGCATTTGCAAAAGGATTTCTTGAAGGATACAACACGATGGATGCAATTGCGTCTCTAGTATTCGGTATTATTGTCATTAATATTGTTAAATCAATGGGGATTACATCAAGATTAGGAATACTGCGTGCAACTTCGAAATCGGGTATTATCGCAATTGCATTATTAGCACTTATTTATGTAGGTATCGGGTATCTAGGAGCGACGAGCACTAGTGTATTAGGATTATTTGATAATGGTGGACCAGTTCTTAGTGGGGCTGCGGACTATTACTTTGGAACAGTAGGATTGATTCTGCTTGCAATTGTTATTATCCTTGCTTGTTTGACAACCGCAATTGGATTGATTACCGCAAATGCGGAATACTTCCATGCACTACTGCCTAAAGTTGGCTATAAGGCATTTGTCATTTTCTTTTCCTCGTTCTCTTTTGTGATTGCTAATTTTGGATTAACGAATATTATTACTTATTCACTTCCAGTTCTAATGTTTTTATATCCATTAGCTATCGTGTTGATGATTCTAACGTTTGTGTCACCATTGTTCCAGCATAAGCGCTTTGTCTATGTTGCGGCAACAATTATTACATTTTTAGTTAGTATTATCGATGGATTCAAGGCATTATGTGAATCGCTTAAAATCGATTACTATAACTGGTTAAGTCCTATTATTGATTTCTATGAAACATACCTGCCATTGTACAAGCAGGGACTTGGGTGGTTATTGCCAGCATTAATTGTAATTGTCATCACAGGTATTATCGCTCGTATACAGCATTCAGGTGCAACACAGGAAGCATAGGAACAGGAAAAATCCGGAAGCCTTTAGGCTTCCGGATTTTTAGTGGCTAGGAAAATCTTAATAATAGGTTGTCACCTAAAGACATGGTTAAAACCTTAATTTTTATGTTAGCGGTTTCTCGATTAATTACTATTAATCTTCTTTCTCCACTTCAAAAGCGTTAATGGTTCGTAACCAATTTTCCTTCATTATTGGTGAAAGCTTATCCTTGTCACCTTGCTTTAACAGTGAAATTATCGTCGTATGGTCATCAATCGATTGTTCAGTTAGTGTAATGGAGTTATGGTAAAACAATCGTCTAACATGCGCTTGAAGTGATTCGATGATTTTAGAAATATATGGATTGTTAGCAATGGAAACAATAATATGATGGAAATCTTCGTCTAATTTTAAGGCTGCATAAAAATTTTTAGATTGGATTGCACTAGCAAATCGATCATTCGTACTTTCCAGTAACTTGATTTCCTCATTCGTTATATTGGGAATTGCTAATTCGGCTGAAAGTGCTTGTAAGGCAGCTAGAGGGGGCAGAAGATCTTTGATTGCTTCTCTGTCGACTTCAGTTACCTGTGTTGCTTTACCTGGAAACATTTTTACAAATCCTTGTACTTCAAGGAGCTGTAGTGATTCACGAACCGGTGTTCTGCTGACATTAAGAGCTTTGGCCAGTTCGGTATCATTCAATTTCTCACCTGGAAGTAGTGTTCCATCAATAATCCATTGCTGTAACTGTCTAAATGCATTTTCCTTAGCCGATTGCCGAATCGGTTTTGCATGACCAGTTGGTATAGGCATGGTAATCCCCCTTACGAAATATCTATACAATTAGTATACCGTAAAAACCTTTAAATGGGTATATGCAATATATCGCTAAGAAGTAGAATACACAAATGAATGTAATAAAGAAAGTGGAAATTGGCATGATGAAGTGGAAAGAATTATGTCTAGTCTATCGGTATTTAGATAAACTGCGAATTAGGCGCAAGTTGATTTCCGCTTCGGACAGTCGAACACCTTAGGGCAACGCGGTCTGATCGATCGAAAAAGACTACTTCCGATGGATCTTCAGCCGTTGCTATTCCAGCAGGCCAAGGAAGGCTTCGACAGCGTTACATCGCACGATGAAAATCGTTTTTATTTTCGATGACAGCAATTGTAAAATTCCAGCGTAGAAAATACACGTAGACTCCTGCGGGAGGAAGGGCCTAGGTGAGACTTCGAAGTGCGAAAGCACAAGAAGGCTCACCAGCCCCCCGCGGAAAGCGAAGTGTATTTTCGGAGCGACCGGCCAGAGAGCCATTTCTCTCCTAAGTTAGTACGCACTTTATATCAACACTCCACGACTTAGAAAAAATCTCTTAGAAAATACTAATTTAAAAAGAAGCAGATAAGATAGTTTGATACTATCTTATCTGCTAAAATAGACGATCTGTCCAATTGATGATTCTTGGGAAATCATCGAGATGACGATTATAGGATTGATCTTTTAAATATAGTTTTGTCTTATTACCTTTGAGTGTGTGGAGTATAGTAGGCTTATCATCCACATAGTAGTCAAGCTGCAAATCACGAATGGTATGCACCTTTTCATGATCCTGCATCCCATAGAAAAAACGATTATGATGAACAGGGAATCCTCGTTCTGTTAACCATTGTTTGGTTCGCTCACCATGTTCCTTTGGTCGAGCTGTTATATAGTATATTTCATCGCCACGTTCACCGAGACGTTGAAGTGTTTCGAGAGCTCCAGGGAAAATCGGGCAGTCTGTATAATAGATTTCTTCGAGAGAAATGTTCCACATCGACTTACCCTGTTCATCGGTTAAACCAAATGGTTCGTGGATTTCGACTCTTTCAATAGCATGAAAAATATCGAGTGAGATATCTTTTTTTAATTTCTTATTGTAAATATGAAAAGCATGTTCTCTAAGATTGATTAACGTGTCGTCGATATCAAAGCCAAATCTCATTATATTCCATCCTTGTAAATTGGATAGCCCGTAAACTTAAAGTCGGGTCCAATTGGTGAAATAGTAATATTGGTTAGTTCGACTGCATCCTTCATTTTATCAATTCCTGTTCCTTCAAGGAATGAGGGGGCTTCACTTCCACCAATAAGTTTTGGTGCTACATAGAGAACGACTTTATCAATTAATTTATTTTCTAAAAAGGCTGCATTAATATTACCGCCACCTTCAATAAGAACTGAGGAAACACCTTTTTCACCTAATTGTGTTGCCACATCTGTTGGGTTAACTGAATCAATCCCAGTAGTTGCAAAGATAGAGATACCTAATGCTTCCAGCTTGCTTCGTTTATCTTGATCATGATTTTGGCTAGTAAATATCCAAGTTTCTGCTTGATTATCGGTAATTAATTGAGAATTTAATGGGATTCTCAATTTAGAATCCATGACAATACGAATTGGATTCCTGCCATTGGGAATTCGAGCAGTTAGTGCGGGGTCATCCTTTAATACCGTATTTATTCCTACTAATATTGCCTTATTCTCACTTCGAAGCTGATGGACATCGAGTCTTGCTTGTTCAGATGTAATCCATTTGCTATTAAAGGAATGGGAAGCAACCTTTCCATCCAGTGTAATACCTGATTTTAAAGTAATAAATGGTTTCTGCTTGATAATATACTTATTAAACACTTCATTCATTTGAATGGATTCTTCTTCTTTTATACCAGTAATGACTTCAATGCCTGCATCTTCAAGTATTTTTACACCGTTTCCTGCAACGATAGGGTTTGGATCTAGTGTAGCAATCACGACCTTCTTGATTCCTGCCTCGACAATTGCAATCGCACATGGACCTGTCCTGCCGTGATGGGAGCATGGTTCTAGTGTGACATATATTGTGCCACCCTTCGCCTTATCGCCGGCCATCCGCAATGCATTAATTTCAGCATGAGCTTCCCCAGCCTTCATATGGGCACCAACACCGACAATGCGATTATCATTAACAATAACAGATCCAACTAATGGGTTAGGATCCGTTTGTCCTTTCATTGCTTGCGCATTTTTAAGTGCTAAATCCATATAGAATTCATGGTTACTCATTTGCGCAATTCCCTTCAGCCTCTAAGTGACCAGATTTGATAATCTTTGTTTGCAAATACTTTTCATTGTATTCGGAAACGTCTCCCCATAATGGTACTCTGCCGGCAACAAACATACCCGAATTCATTAATGCTTCTAGTTTATTTGGGTTGTTCGTTATTAGAGTTACAGGCTTCGTGCGCAGGCTTTTTAAAACTTGGATCGCATCATCATAATTTCTAGAGTCATTGACAAAGCCGAGACTTTCATTAGCTTCTACAGTATCAAAGCCATTTTCTTGTAGAACATATGCCATTGCTTTTGAGAATAAACCAATTCCTCTTCCTTCGTGATTGGCTAAGTAAAACAAAGCGCCTGCTCCGTGTTCTGTAATTTTCTTCATCGATTGTTTCAATTGGAAACCACAATCACATCGTTTACTACCGAATATATCGCCTGTATGGCAAATGGAATGCATACGAATCAACGCATCTGAATTTGTTTCGAAGTCACCATAAACAAGTACACTAGATTGCTGATAATCAGCAAGGTTAGAGGACGATAACTTTTCGATAATCTTCTCATAGTCCTCTGTTACTTCATCATAATTCAACCAGCAATACCATTTAAATTCGACAGTTTCACCATATAAATTAACGGGAAGCTTAATAGGCCCCACCAAGTAAATTGCACGATCATTAGATCTTATTAATTGTATTTTATCTTTTAAAACGGAATAAACTTTAGATTCAAGCTTCATTTTTTCCATGTTAATAGCTCCTCTCATTTCTTCATAAGTATAGTTAAAAAAGTATCTTTCATCAATATATTAATCTCGAGTATAGTTTGTATTTTCCTTTATTAATCGACTACCTAATATTATGCCAAATTTCCTATTTTAGTGTAGGTAGTCCTTGTAACATTAATATTTTAAATTTTTTAGATAATATGTTGAATATATGCCACTATCGAATATTACAACGATGAGAGGGAAAAATCAGAAGAGGTGATGAAATGGTTGAGGTAAGACAGTAGTGCTGTTCACATGTAAAGCTTCCATTTTCTCACTTCAATCAATGTCGATTGTCAGTGGTAAGTTCCTCTTTTATAGATGATTTTCTTACAACCCCAGCGGAAGAAATACAGGGAGACTTCTGCTGGAAGAAGAGCCTAGGTGAGACTAAGAAGCGCAATAGCGTGAGTAGTCTCACAAGTTTCCAGCGAAAAGCGTAGTGTATTTCTGGAGCGACTAGTCTGAGAGCTATAAGCACTAAAATAAAAAGAACTTTTTACCCTTATAATACGTATAAACAAATAGCAAATAGTAAGAGGGGAATTGACTATGAAAGACTATGAGATAAAAGCATATGATGAAGTACAGATATGGCGCGTAAGAGTGATGAAGAAGCCAAGTTTAATCAAAGGATTTTCAAAGAAAGCTCAAAATAAAGTAAATAGCTGGATACCAGAAAAAGCACATAAGATTATTACGGAGGCCATTAAGAATATGGTGAAAGCAACATTAGCAGGTTCTAATATTACTACAAAGAAACCAACTAATTCAGTAATGAGTCTTTATGAGATGGATGAGGCATTTAAGGTAAAACATTCGGTATATCGGAAAACAGCGGTTATTGAGGGTGCTGGGACTGGCGCAGGGGGGATCTTCCTTGGACTTGCAGATTTTCCGTTATTATTATCGATTAAAATGAAATTTCTATTTGAAGCAGCTGTGATTTACGGGTTTGATCCGAAGAAATATGAAGAGCGGTTATTTCTATTGCATATTTTTATGCTTGCATTTTCAAGTGATGCAAAGCGAAAAGAAACCTTATTTATCTTGGAAAACTGGGTAGAACAAAAAGAAAAGCTTATCGATATGGATTGGCAAGTATTTCAGCAGGAATATCGTGACTATATCGATTTAGTAAAGATGCTGCAATTAGTTCCTGGGATTGGTGCAGTTGTCGGTGCCTATGCAAACTATAATTTGATGGATCAATTAGCTGAAACAGCAATGAATGTATATCGCATGAGAATTTTAGATAGGAAGGCTATAGACGGTTAGAAAATACACCGTCTTTAGTCTTCCTGTTTTCCTGTAATCCCGTAAAAGAAAATTTTCGTTAGATCTTCAGAGAAGGGCAAAACCATTTGAACAACATCTTCTTTTCCTAAATATTCCTGGAACATTTGCAAATAGAATAATATAGCCTCATTGGATAAATTAGGGTCGGTGTATCCTTGCTTATTGCCATCACTTACAAACGCCATTAATAATGGCAATCCCCAACCCTCACTCCAACCAATCTATTTAACTTGCTACTAATTTTAAAGTAGGTACAATAGATGGGAAGGAGTATTGATATAAATGAGAATACCAATCCTATACGAGGATAACCACCTGCTTATTGTTGAAAAGCCGGTGAATATCCCAGTACAGGGAGATAATACGGGAGATAAAGATTTACTAACGATTCTTAAAGAGGACTTGAAAATTCGCTATCAAAAACCTGGAAATGTTTATTTAGGGCTCGTTCACCGTTTGGACCGTCCTGTTGGTGGTGTTATCGTATTTGCTAAAACCTCCAAAGCCGCATCTAGAATGTCTGACGTGATTCGCAGACAGGCAATGGAACGAAGGTATTTTACTGTAGTGCGAGGAAGTCCGACAAGAAGTCGAGCTATACTTATGCATCACTTAATGAAAGATAAACATAAAAATAAAGTGTATGCAGTTTCCCCGAATCATAAAGAGGCGAAAAAGGCATCACTTGAATATGTGAAAGTTGCTGAGGAGGAAAACCATAGCTTGCTGTCTATTGAACTTCATACAGGCAGATCACATCAAATACGGGTTCAGCTTTCTACAGAGGGTACACCAATCTATGGTGACCAAAAATATGGACAAGACATAAACCGACCGGGACAGCAAATAGCTTTGTGGGCTTATTCATTATGCTTCGAGCATCCAGTAAAAAAAGAAATGATAGAAGTTAAGTGCCCACCACCGAATAAATATCCATGGGAACTATTCTCGGGAGTACTAGACTTAAACTATCAATCTAGTACAAAGCAAGTACTATTCAGGCAATAATAAGAAAGAAGGCTTCTCGTGATGAAGAAAGCCTTCTTTTCTATCGTATTGAGGAAAGAGTCCACATTTTTATCGTCCCTTAACTATGATGCACTGGATGGGAATATACATGCTCTGGATAGTCTGTGACAATTCCATCAACATTTAAATTAATTAAGTGGTTTGCTTGTTTTTGGGATCTGGAGGTATACGGGAAAATCATCATATCTGCTTCATGAACCCGGCCAACAAGACTAGGCGTGACAATGTTCATATTCGGATTAAAATAATCAGCATATGATGCAAACTCTGCTAGCTGTTCATCTGTAATACCTGCCCAACTAAGTCCAGCTAGAACTCCATGAGGGACTCCTGGTAAAAGTTCTTTTGATTTTTTCATCGATTCATGATTAAAAGACTGGATAATAATCTTTTTATTGTTTGGTTTGTGCATATTTCTGTCTTTCAATGTTTTGGCAACTTCTTCCTCTATTCCCGGATAAAGTTCTGGGGCTTTAAGCTCTATTAATATACCAATTTTTCCATGAAATGCATCTAACACTTCTTCGAATGTAGGAACTATTTCACCGGTATAATCATCATTAAACCAGCTGCCTGCATCCAAGTTTCTTATTTCTTCGAATGTCAATTCACCTACATAACCTGTGCCATTTGTCGTACGATCTACAGTGGTATCGTGAATAATAACAAGTTCTCCATC
Source organism: Oceanobacillus chungangensis (assembly GCF_003369565.1). Classification (GTDB taxonomy): domain Bacteria; phylum Bacillota; class Bacilli; order Bacillales; family Amphibacillaceae; genus Oceanobacillus; species Oceanobacillus chungangensis. The sequence goes on from NZ_PIOD01000020.1 coordinate 71,088, forward strand.
CATTGTCATTTGCACATCAATTTCAATATAGTCTGCCTTCATTTCAAAGCCTTTTTGAAAGGATGTCATGGTATTCTCCGGTGCATGTCCAGATGCACCACGATGTGCTGTATTAATCATTTTTTGCCGTTCTTGCTTTGAGATGTTTTCCTGTGCAGCAAATGCAGGTAGGGTAAACACACTCATTCCTATGCCCACCACAGCCAATAGAGAAAAAATACGCTTCACAAAACCACTCCTTATTCATTTGTTAACTCTATTATAAGAAACGAATATGAAGTACATATTAATAGATTGTTAATAGATTATAAGGAATAGTACGAAATATTACCTGCTTCTAAAGTAGGGAGAGGACATTTTTACCCTATGAACTAACTGTATATTTGACACATTGCTTTAAGATTGGTTCAACAACATTATCTCCTATTCCTTTTGCTATCTTTAGAAGCATCATAGACTAATTTCCCTTAGATTACTCATCAATGTGGTAGGTACTTGGTTTCCTTTATCTTCTGTGGTGCATTCCAGTCCTTCAAAGCGGTCAGACTAGGTTCCCGGCATACCTCGGTTTATGTCGAAGTCTATTCTTATATAAGAAAACAAAAAAGCTGCCAACTTAACTTGGAAGCTTTTCTACTACGCTAAACAATTTATGAAGATAATACCCTCCTCGAAGCTGCTTTTTGATCAGGTAATCCATATAGATAAGTGAATCCTTTGCTATTTTTTTAGCCTGTCCCAGATTATTATGATCAATTTCATTTACTACTCCCCGGACAACTTCCAGTGAATAAACAGCAGATCGTATTGTTCGAATAATTAATAGTCTGCGGATATCAGCACGACTGTATTTCCGGTATCCATTATCAATATCACGTTCAGGTTCTATCAATCCTTCTTTTTCCCAATGCCTAAGTGTTGATGCTGGGACATTAACCTCTTCAGCAACCTCCTGAATTGAATACCAATCCTTTTTATGACGAGCGGAGAAATTTTCAAGATCATCTAATTCGAGTGCTAGGAGTGCTTGTTCTGATTTATGCTTCTCCTGATGCAGCCTTGCTTGAGCCTCATTCACTAACCAAAGCGCTTCTGTCAATTTATTTTCCTGTATAAGTGGCATAATTTTACGTACAATATCCATGCCAAAGCCATCGTTCATCGCTCGTATACATTCAAAATAAGCAACATGCACCTCTGTATAAAGCCTGTATCCATTTGCAGCACGGTTAACAGGAGGGATAATACCCCATGATTCATAATGTCTTAGTGCACTCGTACTAATTCCGAGCTTCCGAGCAATTTCAATTGGTTTAATCATAATGCAATCCTCCCAAGTTTCATCTTAAACATTAAAGTACTAGAAGGATAATTTCCAATGAAACCTATTAAATGAATGTAAAGTTAAATAACATTCTCATTTTCATCTATATCGTGGAATGAAGATGCACGTAACTATTTTAAAAAGAAGGAGGAATTATAAATAAGGTAAGTGGGACTTTATACATTTAAGGCATATATGAAAGCAATATATTGATTTTCCTTGTAAAAAAGATTAAAGTACCTCGACGGATTTATTTTATTCAATGTTGATAAAATAGGTTGTATTTTAACAAAGCTTACCACTTGCATTAATGTTATATACTATTACTGTGAGTCTAATTAAAGGGAGGAACTAATTTGAAAGATATGATTGTCATTAAAGGTGCGAAGGAAAATAATTTGAAAAATATTTCACTATCGATTCCAAAAAATAAACTCGTCGTAATAACTGGACCTTCAGGATCGGGGAAATCGACACTGGCGCTAGATACCTTACAACGAGAAAGTCAGCGGCAATTTATGGAATCGATGGGTATGCCAACAGACGGATTTAGTAAACCTAAAGTCGATTCTATGATTGGATTATCCCCCTCAATAAGTGTTGGACAGCATGTTACCAATCGAAATCCTAGATCAACGGTTGGAACCTTAACAGATATGTATACGTATTTAAGATTGATCTATGAAAAGCTCGGTGAGCGAATATGTCCAAACTGCCAAACAACTATTTTACCCTCACTAGATAAAGAGGCGAATGAAGAAGAGACCGCTAACTTCAAAGAATATATTCATTGTCATAATTGCCATCATCGTTTAGAAAAACTTACACGTTCCCATTTTTCATACAATACACTAGAAGGTGCTTGTCCAACATGTAGTGGACTTGGTTACGTAACAGATATTCACTTAGCATCCGTTTTTAAAGAGGACTTAAGTTTAAAGGAAGGGGCTGTCGCGATAGGCATGTGGAACGGATCATATGGTGAATATCAAAGACAGATATTAAAAGCAGCTTCTGAACATTATGGTATTGCCTTTGATGAAGATCTTCCACTGAAGGATTTCAGCGATGAACAGCGAGATTTATTATATTATGGAGTGGAAAGCGACATTTTTTCAGCCCACTATCCTGATGTCAAGCCACCTAAAACTGTAGGGAAAGGAAAGTTTGAAGGAATACTTACGGGAATGCAGAGAAGATACGAGGAAAAGGGCGGTAGCGCTAGTTCAGGTGAAGCTGCCTATTTCTATTCGCAAGTATGCTCGGATTGTCTTGGGAAACGGCTGAATAAAGAAAGCAGAGATGTACTCGTTGCAGGAACATCAATTACGGATGTATCAGACTATTCACTTGAAGCGATGCATGATTGGCTATTAGAGCTACAGCAATCACTCCGTTCTGAGGATGCTGTAATAGTTGAATCGTTTTTACATGATCTAATTTCCAAGGTAAACCGAATTATTCATGTTGGGTTAGGTTATTTATCTATGGATAGACAGACGATTACTCTTTCTGGTGGAGAAGCTCAACGTTTAAGGCTTGCGTCAATTCTTGGTTCTGGATTAACTGGTGTTCTCTATATTCTTGATGAACCAACTGCAGGACTACATCCAAAGGATACTAAAGGATTAGTGAAGATTATGAAACAGCTGCGAGATCTTGGTAATACGGTCCTTGTAATCGAACATGATGTTGATGTAATGAAAGAAGCGGACCATATTATCGACATCGGCCCAGGTGCTGGAATTAATGGTGGAACAGTTGTAGGCGTTGGTACATTGCTTGAACTAATGGAACAACCAGAGTCGGTTACTGGTGCATTTTTAAGAGATAAGCCAGTCCTGAATGAAAAACATCGGCAAGGTTCAGGTGAGCAATTGACGATCCATAATGCAACGAAACATAATTTGCAGAATGTCACCGTATCGATACCACTAGGATGTCTTGTATCGGTTACTGGTGTGTCGGGCTCAGGGAAGTCAACGTTAATCTTTGATGTGCTAGCGGCTGGTGAGAATGGCATCCATCAGGATTGTAAGGAAATTACTGGGTTTGAATCGATCGATAAAGTGATCACTGTAAATCAATCTGCTTTAAGTCGAATGCAACGTTCAAACATAGCTACCTATACCGATGCATTTACAAATATAAGAAATCTATTTGCAAGTTTACCTGAAGCGAAAGAGAATAAGCTTAAACCGAAAGATTTCTCCTTTAATACGACTGGTGGAAGATGTGAAAACTGCCAAGGTCTCGGATTCGTAGCAGTGAATATGTACTTTTCAGATGATATTGAAATCCCGTGTCCAGTTTGTCATGGCTCACGATTTAAGGAAAATATTTTACAAGTAACATATAAAGGCAATTCTATTTCAGATATTCTCGATATGTCAATTGAAGAAAGCTTGCCGATTTTTGAAGATCATAAGAAGCTATACCCGATTGTACAATTATTAAATGAAATCGGCCTGGGCTACTTGAAATGGGGACAATCACTAACGACATTATCCGGGGGAGAAGGGCAACGACTGAAACTTGCAAAAGAATTAAATAAGCCAGCGAATAAATCTACGCTTTATTTATTGGACGAGCCCTCAACAGGATTGCACCCAAGAGATGTGAAACAATTGCTTTTATTGTTAAATCGGTTAGTTGATGCAGGAAATACTGTGATTGTTGTAGAACATAACAGCGATGTGATTCGTGCGTCGGATTGGGTAATTGATTTAGGTCCAGAAGGTGGAAGTGCCGGCGGAAGAATCATAGCCGAAGGAAAACCTGAAGAAATCATAAAGCAAAAAGGTTCCCATACTGGTGCTTTTCTAGATATCAAGTAAAATAAAGGGAGACTTTGCTTGTGATGTCATTTTAATAAATTGCTGTGGAGCTCTCCACAGCAATAGTCATTTTTTATTTCACCATCAATTAAAATCGACAAATTTCAGCAATATTCGGGGAGTGACAGGCACTAATGAAAAAACAGGTACCAAAAGAAAAAAAAAGCATAAAACCGTTTATATCTTTAATTTTATCAACAAGGGTTCCAAAATTAGCACTAATATTTGGCTTGATAGGAAGTATTATTACGATGATCGTTGGACTCTCTATCCCATTACTGACAAGAGAGTTAGTTGACGGCTTCTCAGTAGAGGCATTAAGCGTCACGCTTATTGTCGTTATTTTCGTCGTGTTTATTTTACAGGCAGTAGTAGACGGTCTATCCACTTATTTACTAGCTGTTGTTGGACAAAGAATTGTTGCCAGACTGCGTGAAAAAATGTGGTTCAAGCTTATCCGTTTACCAGTAAGTTATTTTGATAAAAATGCGAGCGGCGAGTCTGTGAGCCGAGTAGTAAATGATACTGGAATCGTAAAAGACCTGATAACGCAGCATTTCCCACAGTTTATTACAGGCATAATTACAATTATTGGTGCAATTGTCATCCTAATTATCATGGATTGGAAGATGACGCTATTAATGTTGATTGCAGTTCCAGTTACGTTTGCAATTATGATGCCACTTGGTGGTAAAATGGCGAAGATATCAAAAGGAATGCAGGATGAAACCGCGACGTTTACAGGTGGAATCCAACAAACCTTAAGTGAAGCACGCCTAATGAAATCGTCGACTGCTGAGAAAGTAGAAGAGAAAAAAGGGGTAGAAGGAATTGGTAACCTATATCGTTATGGATTAAAAGAAGCGAAGATCTTCGCACTGATTGGTCCATCCATCTACACGATTATGATGCTTGTTATTGTAGCGATTATTGGTTATGGCGGAATTCGTGTTGCAGAAGGGACGATGTCCACTGGTTCACTTGTTGCATTTTTACTTTATCTTTTCCAAATCATTTATCCGATAACATCCTTTGCAATGTTCTTCACGGAGTTGCAAAAGGCTAAAGGAGCAACAGAACGTATTATTGAAATATTAGAAATACCAGAAGAGCCTGGACAAGAAGGAATCGATAAAGATATTGCAAATGAAACCGTTCATGTTAACAATGTTTCCTTTTCATATGATGAAGAAGATTCGGTGCTTAAGAATATCACATTCGATGCAAGGCCCGGTGAGATGATTGCATTCGCCGGACCGAGTGGTGGTGGTAAAACTACTTTATTCAGTTTACTCGAACGATACCATGAGCCAACTGCCGGAGATATCCTAATTGGCGATACACCGATTAATAGGCTATCGATGGTGTCATGGCGCAGTCAAATTGGTTATGTTTCTCAGGAAAGTGCGATGATGGCTGGGACAATTCGTGATAATTTGACTTACGGTCTAAGTAATGCAGAAAGTGTTACAGATGAGCAGTTATGGAAGGTTACTGAGATGGCTTATGCTGATACATTTATTAAAACTTTTGCCAAAGGCTTGGATACAGAAGTCGGTGAACGTGGTGTGAAGCTATCAGGCGGTCAACGCCAGCGGATTAATATTGCCCGTGCATTCCTGCGAGATCCGAAAATCCTAATGCTTGATGAAGCAACAGCAAGTTTAGATAGTCAATCGGAACATGCCGTTCAAGAAGCTTTAACACGCCTGATGGAAGGACGAACAACATTCGTTATTGCCCACAGGTTATCCACGATTGTTGATGCTGATAAAATTATCTTTATCGAAAAAGGGGAAGTAACAGGTTCTGGGACCCACCTGGAATTAATCGAAACTCACGAATTATACCGTAAGTTTGCGGAACAACAATTAACTTAGTGTATATTTAGTTGAATCTATGAAAAAAATCTGCCTCTCCTGGATGATAAGAATCTTCCAGGGGGGCTTTTTTTACAGATACGTATGTTAGGATTAGAAGTATTCGAAAAAATGCGTTATCTTTACAGGTAGGAACGGATTATATTATTACTGCATAGATGCAAAGAAGGATTGATGAAGGGGGTATACTACATGAACAATACATTAACGGTAAAAGGGATAACGATAGGAGAAGGGGCGCCAAAGATTTGTGTGCCGATGGTAGGAACAACAATCGAGCAGTTGATTAAGGAAGCAGAATTACTTACAACCCTGGATTTAGATATAGTAGAATGGCGTGTCGACTTTTTTGAATCGGTTGAGGATGTAGATAAAGTAAAAGAGGCATTAACTAAAATTAGAGAAAGATTAATCGATATTCCGCTTATCTTCACTTTTCGAAGTGCAAAGGAAGGTGGGGAAATGGAAGTCTCAATGGATTATTATGTCGCACTAAATAAAGCAGCTCTAGAGAGTGGCAATGTAGAATTCATTGATGTCGAATTATTTAGTGGTGAACAAATTGTAATCCAGCTTGTTGAATTAGCACATCAACAGGGGACAAGGGTCATCATTTCCAATCATGATTTTGAAAAAACTCCACCAAAGAAAGAAATTATAAATCGCTTATTAAAAGCACAAGATTTTGGAGCAGATATTCCGAAGATTGCTGTGATGCCTAACAATGTGCAGGATGTGATTACACTTTTGGATGCAACAAATGAAATAAGAACTCATTATGCAGACCGGCCGATTATTACAATGTCGATGGCGGGACAAGGGGTCGTTAGCAGATTAGCAGGAGAAATATTTGGCTCCGCGATTACCTTTGGAGCGGCAACGAAGGCTTCTGCTCCTGGACAAGTGGGAGTGCAAGAATTACGAGAAGTACTTGATTTAATCCATAATAATTTCCAGCCTTCCCAAGGAGAGATAAAGTAAGCATCTCACGGGAATGACATTAGAAAGTGCTGCTATATATGGTAAACACAAGCTAAAATTCGATAAAAGCTAGGTTAGTTGAACATGACGTTGTTCATATTTTATTCTCCACCCTCTTTCACATAGAAAGAGGTTTTTTCTTTTACATCGTGAAAAATGTCGACAAATGTTTCCTGAGGGAAAAAGAGTGAAATAAAGCAAAAATATATTGACAAATAAAAAAATAGGTACTAAATTTAGATGTAGCGAATAAAGTTTACTTAGGGAAACAAAAAGGGAGGAAGGGAAAATGAAGGCGTTAATAAAAAATCTAGTGGGATTTGCATTACTTGGTTTGTTGTTAGTTCTTGCTGCATGTGGTTCCAATAATAACGTGTCGGAGGGAACTTCCAGTAAAGATGAGAATAAAAAAATCAATGTCGTTACGACAATTGCCCAGATTGGCGAACCGTTATCAGTTATTGGTGGGGATCGTGTAAATGTGGAAAGTCTAATGGGACCTTCAGTTGATCCACATTTATATAACCCAACACAAAGTGATATTTCAAAGCTTGACGAGGCAGATGTTATTTTCTACAGTGGTTTGAACTTAGAGGCGAATATGGTGGAGATATTCAACTCAATTGGTGATTCCAATCCAGTACTAGCACTAGGAGATACTGTATCAGAGGAAGATATATTAAGAGATGAGAATGGTGCAGAAGATCCACATATTTGGTTTGATATTGACCTTTGGAGAAATGGGCTCGATGGAGCTGTTGAAGTGTTGAAAGAATACTCACCTGAAGATGCAGATTACTTTGAAGAAAACAAACAGAAATATTTTGCTGAATTAGACAAATTAAAACAAGATGCAGAAGAGCTAGCAGCAATTCCAGAATCCCATCGTGTTCTTGTAACAGCACATGATGCGTTTGGATACTTTGGAAGAATGCATAATTTAGAAGTAGTAGGTCTTCAAGGGTTAAGTACGGAAGATGAGATTGGTGTTTCAGATGTTAACGATACGATTAAACTTATTAAGGAATATCAAGTTCCTGCGATCTTTGTTGAGACCAGTATTAATCAAAAATCAATTCAGGCAGTAATAGAGGGGGCTTCAAGTGATGGAGTAGATGTGAAGTTAGGTGGTGAATTATACTCTGACGCGATGGGAGAACCTGGAACTAAGGAAGGAACGTACATCGGCATGTATAGACATAATATCAACACGATACATGATGCATTGAGTGGAGGAGGAAAGTAAGATGGCGAACCCAATTATTAATGTAGAGAACCTAGCAGCGTCCTATCGAAAAAATACGGTTCTCCATGATGTTGATTTTAAAGTAAATGCTGGTTCTTTAACCGCGATTGTAGGTCCTAATGGGGCTGGAAAATCAACACTTATCAAAACAATGCTAGATCTTCATCCCGCATTAGCTGGTTCTGTAAAGTTCTTTGGCTTACCTTTTACTAAAGCAAAGAAAAGAATCGGTTATGTTCCGCAACGGGGTTCGGTTGATTGGGAATTTCCAACAGATGCACTCGATGTTGTAACAATGGGTTTATATGGACAAATCGGCTGGCTTAAACGACCTTCTGCAATTCACAAAAAGAAAGCGTATGAGGCATTGGAAAAAATGGGGATGGAGGAATACGCAAGTCGACAAATAAGCCAGCTTTCCGGAGGTCAGCAGCAAAGGGTATTTTTAGCACGTGCGTTAGTGCAAAATGCCGACCTATATTTTATGGATGAGCCGTTAGCTGGAGTTGATGCTGCAACGGAACGTGCGATTATGACGATACTGCAGGAATTAAAATCAATCGGAAAGACCGTTATGGTAGTCCACCATGACCTCCAAACTGTGACAGATTACTTCGATCATGTTTTATTTTTAAATCGAACCATTGTAGAACATGGAGAAACAGGGGAAATATTTACAAATAAGAATATTGCTAGAACCTATGGTGGGAGTATACGTCAGATGGGAGATGAACATCGCCATGTGGTCCATACTTTTGAATAGTAATACTGGGTGGGTATTATTAAGTACAATGACGCTCGGCGTAGCTGCTGGGATAGTTGGCTGCCTGACATATTGGAAGCGGCAGAATTTGATGAGCGATGCACTGTCCCATGCAACATTGCCAGGTGTCGTTATTTCTTTTCTCTTCATCGGTGAGAAGAATTCAATCTTGTTGCTTTTGGGTGCTGCAATCAGTGCCTTAATCGGTGCACTTTTAATCCAGTGGATCACGACATCAAGTAGAATCTCTGAGGATTCATCGATGGGGATGATTTTATCCGTTTTTTACGGACTTGGAGTGATGCTTCTTTCGATAGCCAATAAATCGGCTGGGGGAAATCAAAGCGGATTAAATAGTTTTATTTACGGTCAGGCAGCTTCAATGGTCATGTCGGACGTGATAACAATGTTCCTGCTCGCCCTATTGGTTATCTTTATTATGGTAATCGGATTTAAAGAATGGAAAATCTATATTTTCGATCCGCAATTTGCAAAAGGTATCGGATTATCATTAAAAGGAATGAATGTGTTCTATACAGCAGTTCTTGTCACAACAATCGTAATCGGCATTCAGGCTGTTGGGGTCATTTTGATGGCCGCTATGATGATTACACCTGCAGTCAGTGCGCGTTATTGGACGCATTCATTTAAAATCATGGTGCTATTAGCGGCTGCATTTGGCGGTATTTCTGGTGCTGTGGGTACGTTAATAAGTGCAATAGGCAGTGGGCTGCCAACAGGAGCATTTATTGTCCTAGTCGCATCAGGACTATTTTTTATATCGCTTATTTTTGGAAAAGAGAAGGGGATTCTAATCCATTATTTACAATTTAAAATGCAACAAAGGGTTCATCTGGAAAGCACAGAAACACTTGAAACAGAGGGGGGAAGATAAAATGACCTATGCAGCTTGGATTATTTTAACCGCCTCTTTAGTTGGGGTATCCTGTGGGTTAATGGGTGTCTTCCTCATCCTGAGAAAGCAAGCAATGATGTCGGACGCGATTAGTCATTCGGTGCTATTAGGAATTGTAATTGCATATATTATTACAAGTGAAGTGAGCGGTTTTTATATGCTTGTCGGTGGGGTATTTGCAGGATTACTTACCGCCTTCTTAGTCCAAGGACTTGGTTCGTTAAATGTGCAACAAGATGCTTCAATGGGGATTGTGTTTACCACCTTGTTTGCAGTTGGGGTAATCTTAATTTCTACTTCTCTTGGAAATGCCCATTTGGATATACAGCATGCGTTAATGGGGGAGATAACATTTATTCCGTTTCATGCTATTTCGCTTCCGTTCATTGGTGAGGTGCCGGAAGCAACAGCATTATTAGCAATCGTTTTAGTAATCGTTCTGTTTTTTATTACAATTTTTTATAAAGAGTGGAAAATTACTACTTTTGATCCTGCGCTAGCTGCAAGTTTAGGTTTGCCAGTTCTAGTACTACACTATTTATTTATGAGTCTCATATCGGTGACAACGATTGCTTCCTTCGATGCTGTAGGAGCCATTATGGTCGTGGCAATGTTAATAACACCGGCTGCCTCCGCCTATCTATGGACAGAACGACTTACCATCATGCTACTATTAAGCAGCGTATTTGGGGTACTCGCCGCTATAGCTGGATACTATATAGCAGTTTGGATCGACACGTCCATTTCGGGGAGTATGGCATTTGCGACAGGAATAATTTTCTTGATTAGTTTTATCTTCTCACCAAGTCATGGAATACTTGCAAAATACATGCGTAAAGTGAAGACTGCATAAATACACATGAGGTGCACCTTATAATGCACCTCATGTTAATAATTAACAACTAACAATGATTAGTACGGCTCAGCATCATGCCCTTTTTCAATCGCATCTTGTACTGCTTGATCAGCATCTGTTGCACCGAGTGGATGCATTTCTTCTGCCATTTCCATTCCTGTATTATTCTTTCCAGCTAAGCCTTCTCGCAAAAGACGACCATATTCCTCGTCAGCTTCTTCCGCTAATGCAATCATTTTATCTTGAATCACCTTTGCACATGTGGATAGGTCACCAATTAAATTGGATAATAATTCGTCTTTTTCCCATTGCTCAAAACTGCGATATGTTTCTCCAGCTTGTTTTGTATTATCGTCCCTGTCAATTGATTCACGGACTAAATTTCCCTCGACTATTGGTGTGTATTCTTTGCCGGTCTGTTCTGCTTCCTTTAATCCACCCAAGCTAGATGGTTCATAGTTAACATGAGGGTTCTGATTTGGTGCCTTATCATTGTAATATCGTAGTGTTCCGCCCTCTTGATTGGTCGCTACTCGCTTTTTCGCAGCATTGATTGGCAGCTGCAAATAGTTTGCACCAACACGATAACGCTGGGTATCAGAGTAGGAGAACGTTCTCCCTTGCAGCATTTTATCATCGGAGAAATCAAGTCCATCGACAAGGACCCCAGTACCAAAAGAAGCCTGTTCCACTTCATTAAAATAATTCTCTGGATTTTTATTTAATACCATTTTGCCAACTGCTCGCCAAGGGAATTGATCCTCTGGCCAGAGCTTCGTGTCATCAAGTGGATCAAAATCAAGCTCGGGATGAGGACCATCCTCCATGATTTGCACCAAAAGCTCCCACTCAGGATAATCGCCCTTTTCAATTGCTTCATATAAATCCTGTGTAGCATGGTTAAAGTTCTTCCCTTGAATTTCTCCCGCTTCTTTTGCTGTTAAATTTTTTATCCCTTGCTTCGGTTCCCAATGGTATTTAACAAGTACTGCTTTTCCTTCTTCGTTCACCCATTTATACGTGTTCACACCGGATCCTTGCATCATTCGGTAGTTCGCTGGTATGCCCCAAGGCGAATAGATAAATGTCACCATGTGGAAGGATTCTGGTGAATTTGCACAAAAGTCAAAGAAACGTTCACTATCTTGGATGTTCGTTACTGGATCTGGCCTGAATGCATGGATCATGTCGGGGAATTTCATTGCATCACGAATGAAGAATATTTTTAAGTTATTTCCGACTAAATCCCAATTACCATCTTCTGTGTAAAATTTCACTGCAAAACCACGTGGATCACGAACCGTCTCTGGAGAATGCAGTCCATGAACAACCGTGGAAAATCGAACAAAAACAGGGGTTTGCTTTCCTTTTTCTTGGAAAACTTTCGCCCGTGTATACTTGGAAATCGGGTCATCCCCAGCCATTCCGTAAGTTTCAAAGTAACCATGTGCACCAGCACCACGTGCATGGACAATTCTTTCTGGTACTTTTTCCCGATCAAAATGACTAATCTTTTCGATAAAATCATAGTTCTCTAGAGTCGCAGGACCACGATTTCCAACAGTACGGATGTTTTGATTGTTTGTAACAGGATGTCCTTGCCTAGTTGTTAGTGTGTCTTCGTTTTCGATATTCGTCTTATTATTATCTTCCGCCATTTTAATCTCCTCTTTCCTACAATATGTAATAAATTGTGTAAAAACAAATCATCCATAGTGTGTCCCAAAAGAGAATAAATAATCGAATGACATAGAAAATATTAGCCGTGCATATGTCAAAAGAAGTAAAAAATAAATAAGTAAGTAAGGGTTAACAGAGAAAGGAAGATTTGTACATGGCAATAGCTACATCGAAATTTAAGACAATAACACCGGCTTATGATCCTTGGGAAGCATATATGGACGTTGAAGAATACTGGGAAATGAACTTAACAAATATTGAATTTACAACAACATACATGTGTAATATGCGCTGTGCCCAATGAGCTGTTGGTGACATGCTGCAAAATAGTGTAAGCGTAAGGCGAATATTAGTATGTAACGATTAATAATGGTTTCTTGGCAACTAGACAAAGCCAGAATATTTCATTATAATTAACATAGAATATTAGAAAACTGGCCAGTTACTAAGCTATTCGGTGACTGACCTAGTTGCACTTATGAGCAGCTACTAAATAAGTCGCCAAGGTGCGCTAACACCTTGACGACAAGCGTAACTTACGATACCCAAAATAAAGGGATCGGCAGCAATTGAATTATTAAGAAAAAATAATCCATTCGTTTACCTGGTCAAGGCAAGTGGATTATTTTTTTCTGTCAATATCAGTTAAGATACTCACAATTAACGCTGCAAAAGAAATTGCAAGCATTAGAGCCTCGAACACTGACATAGCAACACCCCCTTTCCAAAAAAGAATGGGTGGTGTTACCGATCCACTTTACCTTGAGCTATCGCTAGTTACCTCTAGAGTATAGCTTATTTTTTATAAAAATAAAACATACCTTTTGTTGTAAATTAACAACTGCCTTCGTATTCAAAATAAAGGTGATAATGTTTTTTACATCCTTCATTAAACGTAGCATTGCAGTTCATGCATTTGCCAGTATCTAAATACAAATAAATAGGGTGTTCAGTCTTACAAACGCCGCATATTATCGCCAATTCATTGAATTCTTCTTTTTTCCATACAGAAATAGCATGACTTTCGCATTCATTATGGCATTTATAGCATGGATAATATTTACCGCAGCAATTAAACTTAATAGCAATAATGTCCTTTTCTGTAGCATAATGTTTACATCGCGTTTGATCATCAACAATAGGCCCATAGATCTTCATCAGTGCTCACCTCAATTAATTTAAAGATGGTTATAAAACTGAACTCTATTAAGTACCAGCTTATAAGTCTGCTTGTTCCTCAGATTCCCATTTGTCCACTTCTGCCCGAACAATTGGAGCAACTTCTTTTCCTAGTAATTCAATGGCTTTCATGACATCTTCATGAGGCATCGAACCGACTGGGACATGGAGCATAAATCTAGTAATTCCAACATTTTTACGCAAAAAGATAATTTTTTCAGCGACTGTTTCTGCATCCCCTACATATAATGCTCCTTCTAAGCTTCTTGCTTGGTCAAAGCTTGCTCTCGTATAAGCACCCCAGCCACGCTCTCTTCCTAGAACGTTCATTGCTTGTTGTGTAGGTGGGAAGAATTTCTCAACCGCAATATCAGTACTTTCAGCAACAAATCCATGTGAATGTGATGCAACCGTTAATTTTGCAGGATCATGCCCGTTTTTTTCTGCTGCTCGCTTATATAGCTTCACAAGTGGAGCAAACTGGCCGGGCTGCCGCCAATAATGGCAAGAACGAGTGGCAGTCCAAGCACACCAGCACGTGCAACAGATTGTGGGGTTCCACCACTAGCAATCCACACGGGTATTGGATCTTGGACTGGTCGAGGATAGACTCCAAGATTTTGTATCGATGGTCGATGCTTTCCGCTCCATGTTACCTTTTCAGAATCTCGTATTTTAAGCAGCAAATCCAGCTTCTCATCAAATAATACATTATAGTCATTCAAGTCGTAACCAAATAGCGGAAATGATTCAATAAAGGAACCTCGGCCAGCCATAATTTCCGCACGTCCATTGGAAATGGCATCTACTGTGGCAAAATCCTGAAAAACACGAACAGGATCATCCGAAGATAATACTGAAACCGCACTTGTTAGTCTTATTCTTTTTGTCTGTGAAGCTGCGGCAGCAAGCAGCACTGCTGGTGCTGAAGCAGCGTAATCTTGCCGATGATGCTCTCCCACGCCAAAGATATCTAGTCCTACTTGATCTGCTAATACAATTTCTTCGACAACTTCACGTATTCGTTCTGCATGGCTGATTACTTCCCCTGTATGTACATCTGGAGTGGTTTCAACAAAGGTAGTGATACCAATTTCCATGTTATTGCCTCCCTTTTGGTTATTTTAGTTTGGAAAATAATTCCTGAATATTTATTTCTTTCATCATCATAAATTATTTGGCCAATATTAGGAAGGAATTTGCGTTAGCTACCTTTGGTTTAAATCTCCATAAGCCGAAGAGTGCATTATATGATTAATAAGAACATGCAAGGGACGAACCTTTTAAGTGCGCCTCTATAAAAGATAAAGGATTGGCTCATCGGACGAATAAAACTGTTAACCAATAGAAATGAAACTTTTAACCAATAGAAATGAAACTTTTGAGAATAAAGAGCGTATATGCTTAAGAAGTTAGAAAATAATGCTGTTGCATCTGCAAATGCGATGGCCTTCAAGTAATATCAATTAGAATATCATTTCTAGAGACGTGAGCAATAAGTGAAAATAACCTGAAAATAAGAAAGGTGATAGTTATGGAGAAAATCATTGAAGCTAGTACAGACCATCTGCACGCGTTGACAAAGCTAGGAATAAGTTTATGGCCAGAAAATGAATTTGAAGCTTTGAAGGATGAGTTTGCTACCTTAATTGACAGAGATCAACATAAAATCCTCCTAACTCTAATAGAGGAGCAGACCGTTGCATTTATTCATCTCTCCATTCGAAACGATTATGTGGAAGGATCTAATTCTAGTCCAACAGGATATGTCGAGGGAATTTATGTTTCGCCAGAGTATAGAAAACAAGGGATCTCTAGACGATTATTCAAGGAAGGACGAAAGTGGCTATTACATAAAGGGTGCAAGCAGGTAGGCTCCGATATTGAATGGAGCAATCAAGTTAGCTATGAATTTCACAAGAGTATCGGATTCAAGGAAGCGAACCGCTTGATAACATTCATTCAAGATTTATAAATTGAAAATATCAGCATACCTTTTGCTTAATTGTCCCTATTTACGTTAAAATAGGTGCATACAATCAGCTAGAAAACAGCGGAGGTATGTATAATTATGAATTGGCAGGAATTTTTTACGTATGATAATATGATTGATCTCGCAATTTCGATAGGGATCTTTTTACTTTTCTTAGTGTTTAGAAAGCTATTTGCGAAATATGTCTTCACACTATTACTTAAATTAGGTAATAAATCACCGACTAAATTGTTCGCAGAGATTTTTATCGCATTTAAGAAGCCAGTAGAGTGGACGTTTACTGTTATCGGTATTTATATTGCTGCATCTTATTTCCCTCATTTTAATCAAGGGAATGAATTCTTCAAAAATATGATCGGTTCCATGTACATTTTTCTATTTACATGGGGATTCTTTAATTTGGCTTCGGCGGACTCGATATTTTTCAAAGGGATTAATAAAAAAATGGAATTCGATAAAGATAATATTATTATTCCCTTACTTTCAAAAGCATTGCGATTTATTATTGTCGCGATTGCGCTAACTGTTGTCTTGCAGCAATTCGGTTATAATGTAACTGGTTTTGTTGCAGGTTTAGGGTTAGGTGGACTTGCTATTTCTTTAGCTGCTCAAGATATACTTGCCAATATGATTGGTGGATTTGTAATTATCACAGAAAAACCATTTACAAAAGGAGATTGGATTGTTACTCCAAGTATTGATGGCACGGTAGAGGAGATTGCCTTCCGAAGCACGAAGGTAAGAACAGCAGCCGATGCACTTGTCGTTGTACCGAACGCGACACTAGTGAAGGAGCCGATTACAAATTGGAGTAAAATGGATAAACGTCAAAATTCATTTGATTTAACATTAACATATGAAACGCCACAAGAAAAAGTAGAAACGGTAGTAAGGCAAATTGACTATCTATTAAAAAATAATCCAGAAATTGATCAAGAAACGATTTTAGTCAAATTTAATAAGTATAATGAAAACGGCTATAACATTATGGTTTATTACTTTACAAAAACAACGGCATGGGCAGAATATGTAAGTGTAAATGAGACTGTTAATTTTAATATTATGGAACTTCTTCGAGATGAGAATATCGAATTAGCAGTTCCTGCAAGGGCATTATATGTACAAGATTCAAGAGACAGTCAAGAAAAGAATGCTATGAAAAGAGAATCAGATCACTAGAAAGAAAGGAGATGCTATCCTTTCTTTCTTTTTGGCTACTTTCTAGTTCTCAAAGTAAAGGATTATTACTAGAAGTGGATATAAACTGCTTCCTTGGCCGTCGCTCCAGAAATACACTACGCGCACCTTAGAGGAGCTGGTGAGCCTTCTCATGCTATCGCACTTCGAAGTCTCACCTAGGCTCTTCTTCCCGCAGGAGTCTTCGAGTATTTCTTCCGCTGGGATTGTGGGATTGTTATAATTTAACCCTCTCTTATTAGGATGAAAAAACATTTCCCTCTCTATCGCCGTTGATTGTAACCGAGGACAGGAGACTCCTCGAAAATAAAGTTCAATTTGTCTGATTGCGATGTAACGCTGCCCGCGGAAATCAACGTAGCCCATAGTTCGCAGTTAATATCAAAACAGCAATATCATACAAAATCATTATCTTTTTGCTTAATATTAGTACTAGGTAATAACACTTTGTGATAAAATAAAGTTAACGAGCCTTTAAATGAAAAAGTACACTAGTGGAGGAGAATAGAATGTATTATTTCGCAGCTTATTTATTAAAAATAATCTTGAGCTTATTTGGCAGAATCAAAATTTTTCAAAAAGAAAAGTTACCGACATCTGGTGGTTATGTTCTTGCATGCACACATACGGGTTGGGTAGATATATTGTGGTTGGGTGTTGCCTTACTTCCGACCAAAATTCATTATATGGCGAAAAAGGAATTATTTCAATCAGGTTTCACTAAATGGTTAATGAATGCATTGAATGCTTTTCCAGTTGACCGAGAAAATCCAGGTCCAAGCTCGATAAAAACCCCAAGAAAGTTACTGAAGGAAGATAAAGTAGTTGGTATTTTTCCAAGTGGAACGAGAACAAGTGAAGAAGTTCCATTAAAAAGGGGAGCTGTGACTATAGCAGCCTATGGCAAAGTGCCAATTGTACCTGCCGCATATGTTGGTCCAAATAATTTTAGTGATTTATTTAAACGTCAAAAGCCGAAACTCATTTTCGGTGAGCCGATTTATTTGTCTGAAGATCAACCAAAGAAAGAAGCAATTGAAACAATGATGGTTGAACTCAATGATGCATTTAATCATCTACAAAAGCAGTTGACAACTATTGATAAATAATCGATTAGAATAAACTCCCAACGACAATTGTCGTTGGGAGTTTATTTTTTATATTCTATAAAACATCGTCAAAATGTACTCTTTTATTTAATAGATAAATTAATGGTATTCCAACTGCTAGCACTACAAGTTCACCAGCGGCTGTTGTTAACCATGAGAATAGGAATGGCAGACCCAATGCCAATTTTAATTCAAATGCAATGATGAACATATTAAATGAGAAGATAAGTGCATTCATAAAAAGCAATACTAGCTTATTTTTAATATATTTTGCTAGCATGATAATAATACTTAATGAGATGGCAGAATGTGCTACCCCAAATACAAGATCAAACCAGCCTAATGGTGAAAATAAATTGGTGATAAAAACACCTAAAATAATTCCAAAGAAGAATTTCTTATTAAACACAACGAGATGATTAAACATCTCCGAAATACGAAATTGGACATTTGTAAATCCAAATGGTTGGATAAGCAACGATACTGCAACATAGAGCGCTGCTAACAAACCGTTAAATACCAATGTATTAACTTTCATTTCTAAACCTCTCCTTAGTTTTTTTGCGTGGGGGGGTCTCGAACCACGTTTCTGTTTAATGCCACAGCATAGTATAGTACAAACTGCTGGAAATGAAAAGCTACTATTTTTTGGTAGCGGTATTCTGCTATTTATATGAATTCGCTTTTTTTTTAGACAATCGAAAAACGTGGCGAATTGGTGCCCATAATAATTATCATCTGCATCGGCAGTTATAACTCCGTACATATCGCTAAAGAGCTCGATAATATATTCGTATTCATATTCATTCATCCATTAGAAAAATCAATAAGATGCTTTCCTTCTATTTATAATATACGGAGCTTTGAAAATAGACTGAATAGCCTGCTAGACCCCACAATGAAAATTGCCTTGACAGAATCTCAATGTATTTATATAATACTTACATAAAGTAACTTAGTTTAAAATTATAATTAAGTATTGTAAAAGGGCTCGTTTTTCAGCTTACAATCAAGTTAGATGGAAAATTGAAATAAAATAAGCGATGAAAGAGGAATAAATAATATGGAAAAGAAATTCTTTGAGAAACCATCAATATATGTAGGTCAGGTTAATATCAATGTGGCGAATTTGGAGCGTTCCATTACGTATTACCGTGATTTCATGGGATTTAAAGTAATGGAACAATCGAATGACAAAGCAGTGTTAACTGCTGACGGAAAAACACCGCTACTAACATTAGAGCAACCAGCGAATGTTTTACCGAAAGAAGGAAGAACTACAGGTTTATACCATTTTGCAATTCTATTACCAACTCGCGCAGACTTATCTGCATTCTTAAAGCATATTATTCAGGCAACAGGTGGCCAAATGCGCTTAGGTGCATCCGATCACTATGTGAGTGAGGCATTATATTTTGACGATCCTGATGGAAATGGCATTGAAATTGCTCATGACCGTCCAAATTCTGAATGGAATTGGGCAGATGGTATGGTAGATATGGCAACTGTTGCACTAGACGGGGATAGTCTGCTTGCAGAAACAAATGAAGAATGGAACGGGATGCCAGAGGATACATTAATGGGACACATTCATTTACATGTTTCTGATTTAGACAAGACAGAAGAGTTTTATGGCAAAGGTCTTGGATTTGATGTTGTAACAAGATTCCCGGGTGCATTATTCACTTCAACAAATGGCTATCACCACCATATCGGTTTAAATACGTGGAATGGTGTCGGTGCAAAAGCACCAGCTAAAAATAGTGTTGGTCTTAATTGGTTTACGTTAATGTTCCCTGATGAAGCTACTAGAAGTGAAATCATCGAACATTTGAAGCAAGTTGGGGCAACGGTTGAGCAACAACAAGATTATTATGTAACACAAGACCCTTCTGGGAATGTAATACAATTACTAGTTTAATCAAATACTAGAGCTCCTCATAAAATATTAGGAGGAGCTTTTTTACTACTTAAGGAATTATTTGGAGGAATTTCAATGAATACACATCTAGAGAATCAAGAACCATTTGAAATTGGAATCTATACATTGGGGGATATTGTAACAAATCCCCTTACAGGAAAAACAATCAGTGCTGGCGAACGAACACATGAGATTATTGAAGCGGCAAAGCTAGCTGATCAAGGTGGATTGGATGTATTTGGGGTTGGTGAGCATCATCGTCTTGATTATGCTGTTTCTTCTCCACAAATGGTTTTATCTGCAATCGCCCAAGCTACGAAAAATATTAAACTTACGAGTGCAACGACTGTATTAAATACAGTGGACCCTGTAAGACTTTTTGAAGATTTTGCTACACTCGATTTGATTTCAAACGGAAGAGCTGAAATAACAGCTGGACGTGGTGCATTCGTAGAGTCCTTCCCATTGTTTGGATATCATTTTGATGACTATGATGCTTTGTTTGAGGAGCATCTTCAATTATTAATGCAGTTGAATGAAAGTGAACGGGTAACTTGGAGTGGAAAATATCGCTCAGCCCTGAATAATTCCGAGATTGCTCCTAGACCTGAACAAGCGAAATTACCAATTTGGACAGGGGTTGGCGGAACGATTTCAAGTGCTGCAAGAGCTGGGAAATACGGAACTGGTCTGACGATTGCGATGATTGGCGGAGAGCATGAGCGATTTTTACCGCTTGTTGATGCATATCGTCAAGCTGGAAGTCTAGCTGGAAAAGAAGATTTGAAAGTTGGAGTTACCGGTCATGGCTATATAGCTGATTCGATGGAAGAGGCGAAGGATACTTTTTATCCTTACTACGCCCAGTATATTCAGTATATGAGCAGGCAGCGTGGTCAGAATGGAGAGGTTTCTCGAACAGCATTTGATTACATGACAAGACCAGAGAATGTTATGTTTATCGGAAGCCCGCAGGAAGTCACGGAAAAGATTCTTTACCAGCATGAAATGTTTGGTCATAAACGATTCATGTTGCAGATGGATATTGGTGGAATGCCATTTGAACATATTGCAAAAACAATCGACCTACTGGCTACAAAAGTTGCGCCAGTTGTAAGGCGTGAAGTTGCCAAACAAGCAGCAACAGTATAAAAAATCCCAACCAAGGATTAACCTTGGTTGGTTTTTTTGTTTGAGTGGGGAGGGGAATCAGCAGGAGAAAATCTTTATCAGCAAGAGCGCGAGAAAATCAGCCTGAGAAACGCTATATCAGCAAGAGCGTGAGGAAATCAGCCTGAGAAAATCTTTATCAGCAGGAGCGCGAGAAAATCAGCATGAGAAACGCTATATCAGCAGGAGCGCGAGAAAATCAGCATGAGCAACGCTATATCAGCAGGAGCGCGAGAAAATCAGCAGAAGAAAAAGTATATCAGCAAGAGCGTGAGGAAATCAGCCTGAGAAAATCTTTATCAGCAGGATCGCGAGAAAATCAGCAGGAGAAAATCTTTATCAGCAGGAGCGCGAGAAAATCGGCAGGAGAAAGGCTATATCAGCAGGAGAAAGGCTATATCAGCGGGAGAAAAGCTATATCAGCAAGAGCGTGAGGAAATCATCCTGAGAAAATCTTTATCAGCAGGAGCGCGAGAAAATCAGCATGAGAAACGCTATATCAGCAAGAGCATGAGAAAATCAGCATGAGAAACGCTATATCAGCAGGAGCGCGAGAAAATCAGCATGAGAAAATCTTTATCAGCAGGAGCGCGAGAAAATCGGCAGGAGAAAGGCTATATCAGCAAGAGCGCGAGAAAATCAGCAGAAGAAAAAGTATATCAGCAAGAGCATGAGAAAATCAGCATGAGCGCGTGCTAATTCTATACAAAAATCCCCGGATAACTAGCATTATTACCCGGGGAGCTTCCATGTAAACTCTTTACGCTTCATTAGAAATCAAGCTATTATACCAATTAGCTGCTGCTTTTACTTCATCAATTGTTAATTGATGGCCACGGTTCTCCCAGTGTAATTCTACACTTGCACCTGCATTTTCTAATAATGATTTTAAGTCTTCCGATTCCGTAGCGGGGCAGATTGGATCGTTTGTCCCAGCTGCAATGAAAACGCCATTACTTGAAAGGTCTGGCAATTCAATCCCTCTTCTAGGAACCATTGGATGATGTAAAATAGCTGCTTTTAATGCATCCTGATAATGGAAGAGAAGACTTGCAGCGATATTAGCACCGTTCGAATAGCCGATAGCCACAATGTTACTTCGGTCAAATTCGTATTGTTCTGCAGCATCATCTAGGAATTCATTTAGTTCCTTCGTACGGAAGACGAGATCTTCCTCATCGAATACACCTTCAGCTAGTCTTCTAAAGAAGCGGGGCATGCCATTTTCTAATACATTTCCACGAACACTTAATACGTTCGCCTCTTTATCGACGATCTCTGCTAACTGAAGGAGATCCTGTTCTGTTCCTCCTGTTCCATGTAGCAACAGTAATGTTGGCTTTGCGCTATTTGTTCCTTTTTGAAAAATATGTTTCATTTAATGATTCTCCCTTCTATTATTTTCTGTCGATATGATCTTGAAACAAATCAGTTTATTGCTATTTCGGTCTTTCAATAGTAAACACATCACCGATTTTTGCGTAGTTATGTCCAGCGAGGCGGCTAACGGCACCCAGTGTTTTAGGATTAATTCTTCCTTCTTCATAGACTGCTTCATCAATATGGAATCTAATAATCTTACCAATAATCAGATCGGTTCCAACCGAATTATCCTGGCCTAATTCAATTGCTTGTACCAATGTACATTCAAAGCGAACTTTTGCTTCTTTAATTCCAGGTACAGAAATCTGTTCACTATCAACAAGGGTGAAATTCGCTAATGATAGTTCACTTTCATTAGATGGAAGCGATGCAGCCGTTTTATTTATTTCTTCTATATTATCCTCATCTGCAATGTGGACAACGAATGTATTATTATCTATTATATTTTGAGCAGTATCTTTTATTTTCCCATTTTTACGTTGTATAGAAATGGAAATCATCGGCGGATTAGACGAGACGATATTGAAATAGCTGAACGGTGCGGCATTGACGGTTCCGTCAGTGGCAACACTCGTCACAAATGCTATCGGTCTAGGAATGATACTGCCGATAAGTAATTTGTAGTTTTCCCGTTCTGTATTATCTTTTGGGTCAAAGGATAGCAAAGCATTTCCTCCTTCATTTTTATGGAAAACCATACTCCAACTAATTATTTATTCAAATCTCTAATGGCAATCGGAATTAATGAATGATTAAGCTGTTCGCGATATTCTTCATATTGTGATGGTAATTTTAACTCGGTTCCCATCGTTTCATACGACTCATCGTGTGCGAATCCTGGCGGGTCTGTTGCAATTTCAAATAGTATTTCACCATGCTCTCTGAAATAGATGGCATTGAAATAGTTTCGATCTTGAACAGGGGTTACCCCGTATCCTTGATTGCGGACATAGCTTTGCCATTCCAGTTGATCTGCGTCATCCTTTGCACGCCATGCAATATGGTGAACCGTTCCAACGCCCATTTGCCCACGGCTTATTGGTGTAGCTTTGAGATCGATAATATTACCAATATCCCCGTATGATTTAAAGCGGATTAGGTCACCTTCTTCACCAATTTTTTCTAATCCCATCACATCTTGTAATGTCTTCTCTGTTTGCTCTGGATTAGTGGAAAGTAGGACGGCACCACCGAAACCTTTAATCGCCACATCTGGTGTTACGTCACCAATGGTCCAATTGTTATTGTCGCCAGCTTCTCTTTCAACGAGCTCTAACTGTAGACCGTGTACATCAGCAAATTGCAGGTAGATTTCGCCAAATCGCTCTGTTTTTTCAAATTTAATGTTGAATTTCGTTAATCTTCTTTCCCAGAAATCTAAGGAACCAGTTGGAATACTGTATGTTGTTGCTCCAACCTGGCCACCACCAATTTTCCCTTGATATGCATTTGCCCAAGGGAAGAATGTGATAATTGTTCCCGGTTTACCGCCATCATTCCCAAAGTACAGATGGTAGGTCCCAGGATCATCGAAGTTTATCGTTTTCTTGACTAGTCGCAAACCTAGTACTCCAGCGTAGAAGTCAACATTTTCCTGTGGGTGTCCAACAATTGCTGTAATATGGTGGATTCCTGCTGTTTTTTTCATCGTATAGTCTCGCCTTTCTTTCCGACTTTTTTAAGTACATTGATTACTATTTCTTTCTCTTCTGCTGATATACCCTCAAATAGTGATTCAATTACTTGCTGATGCTTAGGGAATATCTCGTCCATTAGTTCTTTTCCTTTGTCTGTTATTTGTATATAGACGACCCTTCGATCCTCTTTGCAATTAATTCTTTCTACTAGTCCGTTATTTTCTAACTTATCAATCACATACGTAATGGACCCTGTATTAATCAGTACTGCTTCAGAAATCTGCCGAATGGTTTGTTTTCCTTTACTGTATACTGCTTCTATTACTGCAAAATCCGAGGATTTCATACCATGGCTGCTAATATCCTTTTTGATAAGTTCTTCTATTGACTTCGATGCTTTCAATAAAACAACGAAGGCCTTTAAAGATAAATTATCGCTCATATTGAACCCTTCCTTTCATGAAATGTATGAAAAATATCTTTAATTAATTTATATTTAATTAAGTATAATATATCCAAACTTTAGTTAGAAGTCAACTATTAGTTAAAATTCACGGCTTACAATAGACCGGCGAGTTGACAATAAAATTAGATGTAACTATAATGGTTACATCAGGAGGTTGCCGACAATGAAAATCAGCAGCAGATTTACGATAGCCGTACATATATTATTGCTCATTTCAATTGAAAGAAATACGAGATGTACCTCGGAGTACATTGCAGATAGTGTCAATACGAATCCGGTTATTATTCGAAAGGTTATGGGTAAACTAAAAAATGCTGGAATGATCATCATTCATCGTGGTCCTGGTGGAGCAGAGTTGTTAAAGCCCTTAGTACAAATTACGTTGCTCGATATTTATCGTGCGGTGGAAGTTGTGGAAGAAGGCGAACTGTTTCAAATTCATAATGATCCGAATCCGAATTGTGCTGTTGGCGCGAATATTCAAGGTGTACTTGAATTGATTTTGTTGAAAGCCCAAGATGCGATGGAGACGATTCTGGATGAGGTGACGATGGAAGAGTTAGTTACCGTGTTTTCGAAAAAAATTGGCTAATGCAGTCTATTTTTTTCTTGTAGTTGTAACTGTTTTGGTTACAACTAAATATACTTAGGAGGTTTTGTGAATGAAAGTAGGAGTTATTGGAGCAACAGGGAAAGCAGGAACTTTGATTTTGAAGGAAGCAAAAGAAAGAGGTCATGAAGTAACTGCGATTGTTCGAAACGCTGGGAAATTAGAGGGCAAAGATGTAGAGGTTGTACAAAAAGATTTATTTCAATTAACAGCAGAAGATTTGCAACCATTTGACGTGGTTGTCAATGCATTTGGTACAGCTCCAGATGTTGCTGAACAACATGTCGAGTTTGGAAAAGTATTAATCTCAGCGCTTCAAGGTGCTAAAGAAACTAGATTACTCGTTGTTGGTGGAGCAGGAAGCCTTTTTGTAGATGAAGAAAAAACAACCCGCTTAATTGATACACCTGAATTCCCAGATGCTTTTAAATCGATTGCGTCTAATCAAGGAAAAAACCTTGAGGACTTACAAAACGCAACAGGAATCAAATGGACCTTCCTGAGCCCGGCAGCTTTCTTCAATCCTGATGGTAAGCGAACGGGCACGTACAAAGAAGGAAAAGATAATTTGATTGTCAATGCACAAGGTGAAAGCCATGTAAGCTATGCAGATTACGCAATTGCAGTAGTAGATGAAATTGAAAATGCTGCACATGTTAATGAACGATTTACCGTTGTTTCTGATGCAGAATAAGCGAAAATTATCGAAAGGGAATGGTATCCTCAGGGTTATCATTTCCTTTTTTGCGTTTTAGGACGGGAGTAGATTTTAAGATAGTTTCTATCGTTATCCGTTTAATGCAGTAAAAGGAAGCACGTTATTTATAATCGTGTCTCCTTTTACTATTATCAGAAAAATCTTAGGAAAAAGTACTGAAATTGTTAGGTAAGCTCGAGCTGTCCGATGCTGGTCGCATTGAAGGGTGTTAAGATAAAAATGATTGAAATTAAGAAAAATGGGTATGTATTATTATGGACGAAAATACTTGAAGGAGGCTGATTTATAATGCCTAATAAAATCATTGGCGGAGTATTCGCTGTGGCTGAAGATGCAGAGAAAGCAATTAATGAATTAAAAATACTGGGCTATCAAAGCGAGGATATTACAATTTTTGCTAAGAACAAGGATCAAGTCAATTTAATTGAAGATGAAACAGGTACAAATGTGACAGCAGAAAAAGAAGGAAGAGGTAAAAATGCTGGAAAAGGTGCGGGAATTGGTGCTATTTCTGGAGGTGTGCTAGGAGGCATTGTTGGCTTAGTCGCTGAAGTTGGGCTGTTAGCGATACCTGGTATCGGTCCGCTGGTAGCAGCTGGGCCAATTGCAACTACGCTTGCAGGAATGGGTGTAGGTGCTGGCGGCGGCATGCTTGTCGGTACTTTAGTAGGAGCTGGCATATCGGAGGAACAAGCAAAAGAATATGAAAAATATTTGAAAGACAATAAAGTCATTGTTATGGTTGAGGTAAACGAAGAAAACCAAAGTGATGTATATCGTAACTTCATTTCAAACAAAACAGAGAACACAGCCATGTACCCTCAGGAAATTCTTATTACTGAGAATAGAACAAGAGATTTGTAATACCTGTTGATGATTATAGTTTTACAAAGAGGAAAGAATAAATAAAACTATGTTCGTGAAGATCCTAGCAAGATGCCAGTGGTGATTGTTGCCACTGGCATCTTGCATTTTTTATAATTGTCTTTGCTTTAGCTGGATATTATCTTTATGTTTTAGAAGCATTTTGTAAGTAATTTGCTATTCTAAAGCCTTTCAGCAGGATTTTATGTACCGATAATACTGGATACTTCTTCCTCGGTCGATGAGTGATAATGCTGTTTAACGAAATCTCTTGTTCGGCATGGTTTGTTATTATTTTGGCATTAGATATAATAGAGGAAATATAGACGTCGGTGAGGCGATCTCCGAAAAGGCTGAGGTAAGAGTTAGCCGGATACTGCTAACAGATGCAAATTATTGTTAGATTCTCATTGAAATGACTAATAACAAAAATTTTAGATATCCATTATAAGAATGGAAGAGATGAATACTACACTGTAAAAGGAATCAGTATAAACTTAACGATTAAATTAGGTATATTAATGAAAGTTGGGTCAGAGTATGATAACGGACGATTATAGTATCAGTCTACAGCAAATTGAATTATTGGCACCACGAATTAGTACTGGGATACGAATAATACTTGTTATTAGTGGTGAAATAACTGTTGAGACTAATAGCCGGTATTACCCATTGAAGGAAAATGATTTGCTTGTCATCAACCGAAATCAGTTTTTTCAAGTAAAAGGTAGCAAAAAAAACAGTGTTTTGATGTTAAATATTTCTGATATGTATTTGAGCAAAGCTTATTCTTCCTATCGAACAAGCCGATTTGAATGTTATTCAAGAGAAATCGATATGGGAAGAGAATCAATGGTTGGGAAGCTTCGCAAATTATTAGTTGAACTAATGCTTACTTACTATCGCCGTGATGAAAGCTATCAAATTGAAATCCAAGCATTTATAAGTGAACTATTATTAATTTTGATTCGGCGTTTCAAACAAAAGGGAAGCTCAAATGAAAAAATTGATACACAGGATGAGCGACTGACTCAAATTATAGCTTATATGGAAAAAAACTATGATCAATCGATAACTTTAGAAGAAATAGCAAATAGCTTTTATTTATCATCTGGTTATTTATCACGCTACTTTAAACAGAAGGTAGGCACAGGATTCAATCGCTTTCTAATGAATATTAGGCTCGAGCATTCGTTGAAGGATTTAATGTATACATCAAATTCTATTTCACAAATCGCAATGAAAAATGGCTTTCCAAACACTAAATCATTCACAACATTATTTAAGGAAATATATGAAGATACACCAAAAAATTATCGTGAAAAGCACAAGGTGGAAAGTGTGGATTCAGTAAAGCGCTATAATCTGGAGGATGCATCGGAAATAATTCACTCGCCAAGTATTCTCGAAAGATTAGGTGCGATATTAACAAATTCTGATGAGACATATAATAATACCGAAACAAAATCAGAAGAATTAAAGCTCGACTTATCCCATGTCTCCACGAATAAAATAAAGCGGCCGATGCATAATTTGATGATTGGCGAATTGAGAGAGCTGCTGAAGGAAAGTGTTCGATCACAAATATTAATGGTTGCTAAGGATATGCGGCTTGAAAATATCGGTGTCCGTAATTTAATAAAAGGCTCGACATTCATTCCTCCTGTTGAAACAGATGAGATTATTTCGACAACCTCTCCATATTATAACGCAGATTTTGCATTGAATTTCCTTAAAAAACATGAATTATCACTATTTGTTCGTGTGGATTATAAAGAAATTTCAACAGATGAGGAAAGCTACTTTACTGAATTACATAACTTTATGAGACACTGTATTAATGTTTACGGGAAGGCTTATATAGAAACATGGCATTTTATGTTTTATGAATCATTTCCAACTGGTGTTGATGGAAAGGAATTAGAACGTGTATATAAGAAATTATATTATGCGCTAAAGGCATTTGTTCCGCTTATATCTGTAGGCTCCTTTTTCCCCTTTGCATTTAAAAAGGAAGTGACAAGCACTCAGCATAAGTGGCTAATCAAAGATGACATTCCAGTAGACTTCTTTGGCTACGAGGCAAACCAAAATGAAGTAATAAATTTTGAAGAGCTTGGTGATGATCGTTTTTCCTTAGCGGAAGGATATATAAAAGAGAAAACAGATAAATTGCTCTCTTATCTATTGCATCATAAGAAAGAACGACCAATTCATTTAATTAGCTGGAATACACTTTCAGGAAATACAAGACATACGAATGGTACATTTTTCAGAGGGGCTTTAGTTCTTAAGAATGCCTTTGAAGTAGCTGATAAAGTTGAATCGATGGGGTTCTGGATTAATACGGAACAACACGAAAAAGGAAGGAAAGAGCGGAATATACCGATTGAAGGATTAGAGCTTTTTCATTACTTTAATGGAAAGAGACCAGCATATTTTGCAATGCAATTTTTAGAACGGCTTCAGGGTGAAATTATTGTTAGTGGATCTGATTATATTATGACGAAGAACGATCGGGGATATCAATTATTATTAATGAACAGTAACATTATTAATCCTTATTATTCAGTCGAGGATACATTTCTTCAAAAACTAAATAAAGATATTCATGTTGCAATATCAAACATGGAACAGGGCGATTACCAAATTCGCAAACATGTATTTGATAAGAATAATGGCGCATTGTATACGAAATGGTGGGAGCTGAATAGTGCGTATGGCATGGATATGGAAGTGATTGATTACATTATCCAAACAAGTCGCCCTTCCATAGAAATATTTGATGAAGCAATTGAAGGGGAATGGTCATTTTACTCCTATTTATCGATAAATGCGATTCACTTTTTTGATATTCGGAAGGCTTTAGATTAACGATATATGTTGTTTAATAAGAGGACTGATGCTCGACTTGAGCGTCGGTTCTTTTTGCTTGTTTCAAAAAGATTGCATCCTGGCAGGAACTGAATATATTATTCCCACGCTAGAACAGCTGGTGAGCATCCTGCGTTGGCGTACGTCGCAGTCTCATCAAAGCCTTTAATAATGAAGATAAAACGCTGTTGAAGCATTACCTAGGGTTAGTGCTTGTCCGTAACGGAAAAAGGTTTTGCTTATTAAAATTAGGTTAAAAAAGAACCGTCATTTTTTAACCTTTGTATTTCGAAGTAGAAAAAGTAATAGCTTATTTGATTAATGGGGTGGAAAATCAGCTTACTCAAATACAGGTAATCTTTTACAATTATAGGTGAAAAGAGAAGGCTTAATACTTTTCGGTAAAACTTAGCACTTTTATCCAGTTTTTTTTTTTGTAAATATGTAAGGAAAGGATGGCAATAATAAAGCCATCTAGGAATTTATGATGCTGGGGGTCACAAACCAAGCATGATAAGCAATTGCTCGGTAAGGCGTTGCTAAGTAACAGTTTTTTTAATAAAAAGGAGGGTATCATAATATGGAAACAGCATATAAAGGTACAAATAAATTGATTATCGGTATTGTTTTTGGAGTTATCACTTTTTGGTTATTCGCACAAGCAATGGTTAATATCGTTCCAGCTGTACAAGAAGATTTAGGTGTATCACTTGGAACGCTAAACGTAGCAATTAGTTTATCAGCGTTATTCTCAGGAATGTTCATTGTAGTAGCGGGTGGATTAGCAGATAGAATGGGAAGGAAGAAGATTACGTATATCGGATTAATTCTTAGCGTAATTGGTTCTTTACTTCTTGTAATAGCGAATGGCGCTACACTACTAATAATTGGACGAGTACTTCAAGGACTATCTGCTGCATTTATCATGCCAGCAACGATTGCATTGGTGAAGGAATACTTTGATGGCGCGGAAAGACAGCGTGCGCTTAGCTACTGGTCAATTGGTTCTTGGGGTGGATCAGGGCTTTGCTCATTTGCTGGTGGGGCAATTGCAACATATATGGGTTGGAGATGGATTTTTATTTTCTCTATTATCTTTGCGTTACTAGCAATGTGGCTAATTAAAGAGGTTCCTGAAAGCAAGGCACCATCAAAAGGTAAGTTTAAATTTGATTTTGGTGGTTTAGCAATCTTCATTGTGACGATGCTTGCTATAAACATCTTTATTACACAAGGTGCAAATTTTGGTTGGACTAGCGCAACATCAATCATACTTGCCGCTGTATCCATTATCGGTATTATCGTCTTTGTTAAATATGAAGCGAAGCGTACTACTGCGTTGATCGACTTTAAAATGTTTGAAATTAAACCATATACTGGTGCAACAATTTCTAATTTCTTATTAAATGCTGTTGCTGGTACATTAATTGTCGCTAATACTTATGTGCAAGTGGGCCGTGGATATAGTGCATTTCAGTCTGGAATGCTATCCATTGGATATTTAATTGCTGTACTAGCAATGATTCGTGTTGGAGAAAAATTGATGCAGCGTACTGGTGCGAAAAAACCAATGGTATGGGGAACAATCTTAACCCTTATTGGGGTAGGGATTATGGGATTAACTTTCTTACCTGATTTAATGTATACCATAGTTGTGTTCGTTGGATTCATCTTATTCGGTATCGGACTTGGAATGTATGCAACACCTTCAACAGATACAGCAGTCTCTTACGCTCCTGATGATAAAGTTGGAGAAGCTTCTGGAGTTTATAAAATGGCAAGTTCATTAGGGAATGCTTTCGGGGTTGCAATTTCAGCAACAATCTACAGCACAATTGCGGCAGTTAGCAGTGTAGAGGTTGCAGCATCAGCCGGGATTATTACGAACGTTATCTTTGCAGTACTTGCGTTAATCTCGATCATTTCCTTAGTTCCGAACAATGTTGGGAAACCTTCATAATAGGTTGGAGCAGAAAATTAATCTTTAGGATGTAGTAAGAAAGCTAGCTTTCTTACTACATAAATGCATCTAAGACTGGTTACTAAGAGCTAAGGATTAGCCCTTTGAGTAAATTTAGAGGAGGATTTATGATGAGACAAGAATTGATGAAGATGTTAGAAGATCGCAAAGATGAAATGATTGAAATTCGTCGATATTTACATGAACACCCAGAATTGTCCTTTAAAGAAGAGAATACGGCGAACTATATTGCTGATTTTTATCAAGGAAAAGATGTAGAAATTGAGCGCAATGTAGGAAATGGCTATGGCATTATTGTCACTATTAGAGGCGGAAAACCTGGTAAAACGATTGGTTTAAGAGCAGACTTCGATGCATTGCCAATAACAGAAGAAGCCGATGTTCCTTTTAAATCGAAAAATGAAGGGATTATGCATGCTTGTGGTCATGATGCACATACAGCGTACATGTTAGTACTAGCAGATTGCCTAATTCAATTAAAAGATCAAATCCATGGTACGATTAAAATTATTCACCAACATGCGGAAGAACAACCACCAGGTGGAGCAAAAAGTATTCTTGAGTCAGGTGTCTTAGATGATCTTGACCGAATCTTCGGTATTCACATCCTACCACTTGCACCAGCAGGTACTGTTGGCTACCATAGTGGATATACCTTTAATGGCAGGTCATATTTTAAATTGAAGATTAATGGAACAGGTGGACATGGATCTTCTCCACATAAAGCGAATGATTCGATTGTTGCAGGTGCTTATTTTGTTACGGCAGTACAGACGGTTATTAGCAGAAGACTAGACCCCATGAAGACCGGCGTTGTAACAGTTGGTTCCTTTGATGGTAAGGGAAGCTTTAATGTAATAAAAGATAGTATTGAATTAGAAGGAGACATTCGTTATTCTGACGATGATGCGAAAGAGGTCATCGACAAAGAATTCCACCGAATTGTAAAAGGAATTGAAGAATTATTTGGTGTGACGTGTGAATTAACGTATGTTGCCGATTATCCTCCATTGTATAATGACCCAGATGTAACTGCATTTGTTGCTAAAGCATTGAACGATTCTAAGGATCAAGATATGAAAGAAGTAGTAGAATTTCCAAAGCTATCTCCATCTGAAGACTTTGCATATTATTTGAAGAAAATAAAAGGATGCTATTTCTTCATCGGATGTACACCAAAAGGCGTCAAGGAACCTTTCTTCAATCACCATCCTAAATTTGATATTGATGAAGATGCAATCCTTGTATCCGCTAAAGCAGTTGGAAATGTTGTATGTAGTTTTTTTGAAAACGAAAATGCATAAATAAAAAACCGAGCCGATTATGGCCCGGTTTTTTTATAGGTCAACCGATAATTGAAGCTTTGGTTATCTGTTTTAGAATATGCTTTGGACTGATAAAACAAATCTCTGAGTGATATAGCAGCTTTCTTTGTTAAACGGTCCATTTGCTGCACTTTCTCACGCTTCCACTTTCAATAATTGCATTTGTTTATTAAATAAAGTTGGATAAGAAAGGAATCCAAGTAATACACTTGTTACGACCACAGATGTTAAAAGCAGGAAGAGAATGAGTAATTGGAATTGAACTGCTTGAACAGGATCCGCACCTGCGATAATTTGCCCACTCATCATACCCGGGAGCTGGACAAGTCCAATGGTTTTCTGACTTTCAATAGTCGGAATCGTGCTTGCCTTGATCGAAGCAATTAATTGTGAATGAATTGCTTGCTTCGGCGTTCCACCAAGTGACAAGATAAGCTCAATTTCATTTTGATGGGCATCTATCTCTGCAGTAAATCGATTAAGGAATAGAATTGAAAGTACCATCGAATTTCCAATCATCATCCCGCTAATTGGAATAATGTATTGTGGTTCGGCTGGTGTAATATGGAAGCCGAGTAAGATACCTTGTGTTATAATCTCAACAAAAATAAACGTCACAATTAGCTTCCAAGTGATACCTTTAATTGAAGCCCCTTTTTTACGTGCGTTTTGTGTTGCGGCTCCAATCATTAATGCAATCATTAAAATGGTATAGATAATATTCTCGGAATGAAATACGAACTGCAGGATATAACCGACGATAAGCAGCTGAATTATCGATCGAACGGTTGCAATAACTGTATCCTTTTCTAGTTCCAGATTAAATGCCTTTGATAAAACAATTGGAATTAAAACAAAAACTAAAGCTAGAGACAACGTAAGAAATGTCATACTAAATCCCCCTTAATGAATTGTTTAACCCTGTCATTTTTAGGATTATTTAGAAATGAACTTTCTCCAGATTCAATAACTTCACCGTCTATCATTACCCAAGAATATTCGCCAATCGTTACAGCCTGCGTTAAGTTATGGGTTATCCAAATAATAGTTGTTCCATATTTCTCATTGATTCTAACAATTAGCTCCTCAATGTCCTGCTGGGATACGCGGTCAAGTGACGATGTAATTTCATCAAGTAATAAAATTTTCGGCTTATTTACGAGCGTGCGGGCAATCGAGACCTTCTGACGCTGGCCGCCAGATAAGTCCTTCACATTACGAGTTAAAAATGCTTCACTTAGTCCGACATCCTGCATTAATTCCGTCGCATCTTCTTCTGAGAGTTTGCTTCCTTTCAAGGTTAACGGCAGTGCAAGATTTTTCATGACTGTACCGCGAATCATTGTTGCACTTTGGAGTGCAAGTCCGACATTTTGACGTAATTCTATCGGATTATATTGATCGATTTTCTCCCCGACAATCTGAATTTCTCCTGAGCTAGGAGAAATAAGTCGATTGCATAATCGAAATAATGTCGTTTTCCCTGCGCCAGAAGGGCCGACTAATGTCGTAATTTTTCCTTTCGGGAAAAATCCCGTAATATTTTTTAAAATTGATGTGCTGCCATCCGAATAATTGACATGCTCAAACTGGATAGCAGCCTTGTAGGATTCTTTCATCTAATTTCTTCCTCCAGTTCATGTTTGTAATCAATAGTAGCTAAATTGTAACAAAGTTAAGAGATTGCGTGAAAGATTAAGCGGGGTTTTGAGTGAGAATGGAGCTAGTATTTATTAAAATACCGATATATTTGGAAATACGCCGATATATTTCATATTCACGCCGATATAATATGAAAACACGCCGATATCTCCCGGTTCCACGCCGATATTCGACAAACTTTGGGGAGTGAACATAGGCACCCCCCACTCCTTATTTCTTTAATTTCTTCTTCTTTGCTAGTAGCTGTTGGAATTCTTCGTCTAATTCGGCTGATGGTTCGAAGCTGAGCTTGCTTAAAACTTCAGTAATTCTCGTTTCAATTCGTAGTAGCTCTTCTTCAGTGGCATCAGGTTCTTCTTTTGGAACATAGTTTTTATATGCTTCATATGTTCCTTCAAAAATCTTTATTTCTTGATCTTCAATCGACAGAATCCGATTGGCAATCGTCGCAATGAAACGGCGATCATGAGAGACAAGGAGAATGGTTCCTTGATAATTGGCGAGAAGATCCTCTAGTGCTTCGACGGCCTCAATATCCAAAAAATTCGTTGGCTCATCCAAAATCAATGTATTAATATCGCGTACAAATAATTTAGCGAAGGCTACTTTTACTCGTTCTCCACCACTTAGGACCTCTACTTTTTTATAAACATCCTCACGATAAAAGTGAAGTCTAGCTAAAACCGTACGTATTAACGTTTCATCCTGCTTCGATGTCAAACTGACATTCTCTAATATAGACTTATTAAGATCCAGTATGTCTAAGTTTTGGCTGAAATAACCTGCTTTCATTGCAGGGGAAATAGAAATACCAACTTCATTATGAATAATTTTTTTAATAAGTGTTGATTTTCCCACGCCATTTTTACCGATGATTCCAATCTTGTCGCCGCCTTTAATATGGAAACTAGTCGGTTTCCAAAGTATGCTGCCTTCAATTTTGCCGGTAAGATTTTCTGCACGTAAAACAATCCGACCTTTAAAGTTATCCTCGTTCGGCAAGACCATTTTTATAGGCGGGGCTTCTTTTACTTTTTCTATTGCTTCTAACTTATCGATTCGGGTCTCAATAGCCTTCGCCGCCTGATTCAATTTCTTTTGCTTTTTTGCAAAATATGGCCTTGCACCAGTAATACTTGCTTCAGATGCGCTCACATTTTTTGGTTTCTTAGTTGCTCGTTGCGCTTTTTGTTCCTTTAACTGTAGTGCATTCTCCAATTGCCTCTTTATATTTACATATTGCTCATAGGCATTTTCCTGACTTTTGATTGCCAATTCTTTCTGTGCAATATAATCAGAATAATTGCCTTTATATTCTGTCACCGTTTCATTGTCTAACTCCCAAATCGCAGTGCAAAGGGAATCTAAAAATGTACGGTCATGAGAGACGATAATTAACGCACCCTGCCATCTGGCAAGTTGCTTCTCTAATTTCTCTATATGCTCAGTGTCTAAGTTAGTTGTCGGTTCATCTGCAAGTAAAATGTCCGTTCTCCTGGCAATCGAGCGGTTGATATAAACTTGAGTTACTTCTCCACCACTCTGTGTTGTATTTGTATTCTTTAATTGTGGAAGAAGCTCTTTAGTTGCTTGGGAATGGATTGTTCCCTCGCTAATTTCCCTTGTTCCAGCAAGAATTTCCAATAACGTCGTTTTGCCGCTCCCGTTTCTTCCAACTAAACCGATACGATCCTGATCTTCAATTTGGATATGCTCGATATCGAATAACAGCCGATCCTTAACGTAATATTTCAAGTTGTTTATTTCGTATAATGTCATACGCTCATCCCCATTTCCTTCTTTGTTGGAGACAAAAATGCCTCCTATCCATTTTCAGAATAGGAGGCATAAATGGGTACAGATTGATAGGGATATAGAGATACATCCCGTCTGTAAACCAAGGAAATCACCAATCCTATTCTGAAAAAATTCACTTTATGACAACTTTAAAAAGACAGAATTAGCTTCTGTTTTCTTAAAAATGTCTTCCGACTGAATGTTTTCAAAAAAATAGGATTAGTATTTCATGTTCTCTTGGTTCACCCTTCCGTTTTCGATTACTAATATTATATATGATGATCGAGTCCATTGTCTACTGTACCTTAGAAGAGATAGTAAAAAGGCATGCTCCCCACCGGGATCATGCCTTTTACCCCTATTGCAGGGTGCACACGGAAAATTTATTGTTCTTTTCCAATTTCAATATTCTTCATTTCCAAACTATTGTAACCGACGATCACTTACGAAGCTCGTCAATGCAGTCTGGCCAGTCTGACTGTTTACGATACAGTAGAGGGCATATGAAGCCATCCAGCTTCCAATCATCCCTGATTTTCAGTCAGCATCCATTTGCACTTTCACAAAAAACTACTTACCGTCCTTTTACCTTGCTACGTGAACGAAATCTATTGAATCAGATTTCAGACGAGCAAACTACTAAAAGCTTAAAAGTAAATTTTCCGTCAAGGCTGTGCATTTCTCCTCATTGAAAATCATTTGTAATCAAGTTGTACATCATCACTACAAGTTGTTCACATCATTCATTTCAATGGTAGTTCGCCTTGTATTTAGTGTTTACCCTTATGTATTGATAATAAACCTCTTTTACAAAAACAAGCTAGGGAATAAAACATTTATTAATAAAATTATTCAACAATTATCGGATAATTCATTCAACGTTTATTGAATATATTATCCGTTTCATTTATAATGATTTCAACCTGTAAAAATACTCTAAGAGGTGATTTTATGGAAATAATACATGCGACAAGTAGAAAAAGAGAAACGTATGATGTTCAGTTAGATTATTCTCCGCTATGGGAATGCGCTCTTGGAATTGCTGCTGTGACAAATTCCCGAATAATTAATACATTAGAAAGACCAGCAGCTTATTGGGAAGAACTTAAAGGAACCCTATCAACAAACCTCTTAAAGCATTTGGATTATGTTGAGAAGAACAATACTTGGAAAGCACTATTACAATTACTTCACCAAATTGAAAGTAATAATATGAATGCGTTCTATTCAAGTGTCAAATTGTTGCGAGAATCTGATTTTAAGTACATTTGTCTACCTTTTATAGGGGATAAATTTCAACATTTAAGAGAAAGTGCTGCTCTTGGAGAAGAGAAGGCTATTTTAGAGCTGAAAAGTATAACTAGTGAACATTCCTTTTTTCCTCAGTACATCGAATTCATTAGTAAAACGGATGCAAATAAGCTTAAGTCTCATCTTATTGAAGTTATGACAGGATGGTACGAATCAGTAATTACTCCCAATTTAGAACAGACTCAACAAATTTTACAAACCGATTATCAAGCCAAAAATCAAATGAAAGGAAAAATGTCTCCTGAAGAACTTGTTCAATGGGCAACTGGGGGAATCAACTACCTACCTGAACCAAGTGTTCATAAAGTTTTACTTATTCCGCAGTATGTCTATCGTCCGTGGAATATTGAAGCAGATCTTGAAGAGACAAAAGTATTTTACTATCCAGTAGCAAACAATAGTCTTTCACCAAATGACAAGTATATGCCAAACAATTTCTTGATACAAAAGCATAAGGCATTAGGAGATGAAGTTAGGCTTCGAATAGTAAAATTATTATCGGAAAATGAACATTCGTTACAAAATCTTACAGAACAGCTAAATATGGGTAAAACGACAATTCATCATCACTTAAAAATATTACGTGCAGCTAAAATCGTTGAGATGGACGGATCTAAATATTCCCTTAAAACCAATGTATTAGAACTACTTTTCAAGGAATTAGACCAGTATATAAAGCAATGAAAAGAGGAGAGCTGATAAATTCATCCATATTCAAAAAT
The DNA here is from genome assembly GCF_003369565.1 of Oceanobacillus chungangensis. GTDB lineage: Bacteria > Bacillota > Bacilli > Bacillales > Amphibacillaceae > Oceanobacillus > Oceanobacillus chungangensis. The sequence goes on from NZ_PIOD01000020.1 coordinate 109,490, forward strand.
CGTTCGTTAGTTTCAACTTGGTTAGGAAATGGAATATCCGAATTAGGTGGTGCCTTTGGAACATTTTGTAATTCTATTCTAATATACCAACTTACAGGTTCCGCTTTAGCATTAGGAAGTATGTGGCTTTTGTATTTTATTCCATCCCTAATTCTTCAGCTGTTTATCGGTCCATTTATTGACCGTTGGAGCAGAAAGTGGATAATGATCCTCTCACAATGGACAAGAGCAATAATATTTTTAATCCCTCTAGCCGCCTTAATAACAGGCCAGCTTGAGGTTTGGCATATTTATGCTGTTCAAGGGATCATTGGATTAATTACTCCTTTGTATGTACCTGCAAATCATGCAATTATACCGACGATTGTAACAAAAGAACAATTACAGTCAGCGAATGCATATATTGATGGAACTGTCCGTTTAATGACCTTTTTATCACCAATCCTAGCTGGAATTGTAATTGAGTATATTGGTGTTCCGTTTACTCTAATACTTGTAAGTTTGTTTTTTATTATAAGTGGTTTTACTTTACTTTATATTCAGGAACAGAAGCATCAACTGAAAGTTAGAAAAACGTGGTTGTCCGAGTTTAAGGAAGGAATTTCTTTTTTCTTTACGCAACGAATAATTGTATGGTTAGGGATCTTTCTAGCATTTGTTCAATTCGGAGTAGGAGTGACTATGGTAACAACACTACCATATATTACGGAAAACTTAGAAGGTACTTATACTGAATATGGGTATTTTATGGCGGGCTTTCCCATTGGATACATAGCAGGAGCCACACTGGCTTCAAAAATAAAATATAATAGCCGTAGATTTCTCATGCTCGGTTCTCTTTTCATAGGAGGCATGACATTCACGGCACTTTGTTTTACCCAAAGTATTACTTTAGCAATAACAACGGAAATTATTGGTGGAATTGTAATGGCTATTTTTAGTATCCATAATACGACTATTTGCCAACAAACCGTACCAAATCAACTCATGGGAAAAGTATTCTCAGTTCGTTTATTAATTATAAGAGGAACCATGCCGATTGGGGTGCTTATAGGTGGGATATTAAGTGAAGTGTTGGGTATAAGGCCATTATATCTCTTAATTGGCCTAATTATTAGTGGTGTATCATTAATAGGAATGTGTTTACCATATTTCAAATTTATTGATGAGAAAACAGCCAGGGAAGTGTCTTAATAGATAAGATGATATTCCCCCTACAACGATCGATACCTAGAAATATTAAAAGTTATTTTATAGTTTAGATATCTCGCGCATGCACAATCCGAGCGTAGCGCATTCACTGTAGTTTGGTAAAGCATCACGCTTCATCTTTAATTACACCAACCAATGTAAAGTTGCCGCTAAAGAAATTAAAAATTACTTTACATCCCACTATTATTTTTATATAGTGAAGATACCTAATAATTCTAGGTAGGTGAAAAAATGTTTAATCGTGAACTTGTGAAGGGGAGTACATCACTTCTCGTTTTACAATTATTAAATGAACGTGACATGTATGGTTACGAGTTAGTAAAAGAAATGGATCGACGTAGTGGTCATAGTCTGCAAATGAAAGAAGGGACACTATATCCTGCACTTCATAAGATGGAAAAGCAGGAATACATTGAACATTATTGGCAAAATCAAGAAAAGGGTCCTGCACGAAAATATTATCGAATTACCTTGGAAGGCAAAGACATTTTGGCTGAGAGGACAACGGAATGGCATCGCTATGTGCAAATGATGAATAATTTAATCGGGGACAGTGAATCATGAGTTCCTCTGAGGATGATGTATTTAAATCCATTGTTTCCTCCCGTTTTTTTAAGGAATTAAAGCAAGAAATCGGCGACCATTCAGAGAGAGATAGTATCGTGCTGGAATATGAGATGCATGTATATGATCTGCTTCAAGAGGAGCAATTGGATGGAGAGTTTCTTTATGACGAGCTTGTACTTAGATTAGGAACACCGCAAGAGCTTGCGAAAATGTGGAAGCAAGAAACATCAATTACACCGAAAAAGACCCAATGGCTGTTTGTCCTGCTTAATATTGCTATGTTTATTGGTGGAATTTTATTAACAATTAGCTATAATGCCTTTGATTGGAAATGGGTAGAAAAAATATGGGCAGCATTAACGGATGCCAGATTTCTGATTATTCTTGTCTACATGCTATTTTGGGCACTCCTAGGCTATGAAATAGGTAAAGAGTTCGGGCAAGGTGGGTATAAGCTGCTGAGAAAAACCTTTGCACTTTCAATAATACCTAATATTGGCTTCATGTACTTAATTGTATTTAAATTTATTCCATATGAGTGGTTCGAGCCACTTTTAAGTGTTCGTTTTATAATGATATGTATTTTTTGTACTGTCATCCTGTATCCAATAAGCTGGATCGGATATCGCTGGGGCAGGAGAACGTCCGTATAACTTATTCGTTAGGAAGGCATTGAAACTTTCTTAACTAATAAGTTCAACGAAGACTAGCATCTAAAACTATGGTTAGCCCTATTTTCTAATAATTAATGGAAGTAGGCAATTCAGTTTTTTTTTATGCATCACGTTTTGTTTATATACATAGTTTATCTATGTATATAGACTTACTGGGTATTGGAGGGTATACAGTGGATATTCAATTAAAGCAGAAAGATTGGTTATTTTTACTCGTTTGTTTTGGGCTGGGAATACTGGCTGAACTTAGTTTCTTTCACGGAAAAATCGGCCTGGCATATCCTTTGTTCATCACTGGATTTTATCTTGTAATTTTTCTCAGGTATAGACTTTCCTTTAATCATCGGCGAATCGGTTTACTTATTATGGTTGCTGTTTGGATTCTTGCAGGTAGCTTTCTATTTATTGATACTAAATTCTTCTATGGGTTGAATATCTTGATTATCCCCGCACTTGTTTATTACCATCTAGTATTAATTACGAGTCCGAGAAAGTTGAAATGGGAAAGGTTGAGCTTTTTGCGTTTGTTAACTAAGAAGCTTCAGGAAGGAGTGCAGTACAGTACGGTATTTTGTAAAGTTCTATTCCGGCGAATTTTCAAGAATATGAGTGAGACAACAATTCAGCTTGTAAAACGAATTGTTATTGGGTTGGCAATTGGCATTCCTTTACTTCTCGTTGTTATTGTCTTGCTCATGTCAGCAGATGCCGTGTTTGAGCAACTGGTTTTACAGCTGCCTAATTTCGTCTTTCAACTTAGTTTTCAAGAATGGATTTTCCGATTTATTCTCGTTATTTTAATTACGTTATTATTTTTTGGGGTTTTTCAAGTATTACACATTAAGACCAAACCAAAACCAACGAATAATTTTTTGCTTCCAGAGGGGAGAAAGAAAATCCGCTGGGATGCTGTGACTGCAATAACGGTGTTAGTTATGCTAAATGCTGTCTATCTATTGTTTGCGACAATCCAGTTGCCATACTTCTTCAGTGATTATTTACTTGGCGGATTTACGTACGCATCTTATGCGAGAAGGGGATTCTTCGAGCTCTTGTTTGTGACGTTAATTAACTGGACGATCTTAATCAGCTGCTTGAAGCTGGTGAACACAGAGGGAAGGCGAACGAAGCTTACATTAAAGATATTATATACACTGATTATTGCAGTTAGTGGTATTATGCTGGCCTCTGCATATCAGCGACTAAGTATGTACGAAGCGGCATATGGATTTACATTGGAACGTATCTTAGCGCATGCTTTTATGATCTATCTATTGGTTATCTTTGCATATACCTTTATACGGGTTTGGCTAGAGGGCTTGACCTTACTGCATTTCTATACGATTACCGCACTCGTTTTCTATGCAGCACTGAATATGATGAACGTGGAACAAGTCATTGTAAATAATAATCTCGATCGGTTTGAGCAGACGGGAAAAATTGATGTATATTATCTAAATACACTTTCCTCTACAGGGCTCGGTGGATTAATAGCATTATATGAAATTGAACCGGATTACCCCGAGTTAAGAACGATACTTAAAATCCGGCAAGAAGAAATACTCAATAAGTCGGAAAATACGTGGCAATCCTTTAATTTTACTAGACAAGAAGTAACGGGGAAAATAATGAAATTAGATCTTGAGATTAATTAAAAAGGAAGGTGGGATAAGATGTTTTCAACAATTCCGGAACATGTAGCAATTATTATGGATGGTAATGGAAGATGGGGGAAAGCGAAAGGTCTCACTCGAAGCGAGGGGCATTATGCAGGTGTTCAGGCAATGGAAAGAGTGATTGATGCCTGTATCGATATTGATATAAAAATATTGACCCTTTACGCATTTTCCTCTGAAAATTGGTCCCGACCTAAAGCGGAAGTTAATTATCTAATGTATCTTCCGGTTAAGTTTTTCAATCAGAAGCTGCCGGGATTTATGAAAAGGAATATTAAAATCCTTGTATCTGGGGATATCACTACGATTCCCGATTCTACTAGGAAGGCGATAACGAAAGCAATGGATAAGACCAAAAATAATACGGGTTTAATTGTAAATATCGCCTTCAATTATGGCGGTAGAAACGATATACTCCAAGCAGTTCGTCAAATGGCAGAAGATGTACAAAATGATCGCCTTGAATTGGACAATATTAATGAAGGGTTAATCGATCGTTACTTATATACAAAGGCATTGCCAGATCCGGAAATCTTAATTCGTACAGGTGGAGAAAAGCGGATAAGTAATTTTCTTCTATGGCAAGTGAGTAATGCAGAATTATATTTTACAGATGTATACTTCCCAGACTTTAATAAGGAAATGCTTATGGAAGCAATCGGTTCTAGTGAAGCAAGCCATGCGATTGCGGAGTGAAGGATGCATGGGATACTTAAGAATTAAGGGCAAAGTCACATAAGATTAATATAAATAAATTGTACCCAGTATCTTATTACTGGGGGAAGTAATAGTGCCCCCAACACTAGCTATCCGAAAACAATCGGATAACTAGTGTTTTTTTGACCTCATTTTAAAAAAGATAATCGAAGAAATCAAGGCTATCTATTTTACATAAAGATAAAATTATTGACAAAAAATAAACTAAATGGCATAATATATTTAATTAATAATACTTTAATTAAATATAAATTAATTAATTGTAAACTGCATGATATGTTAAAGTGTTAAAAGTGAATTATGAATCAGATACAAAATATAATTTTTCTCATAAGTCAATTTAAGGAGTGATAATATGGCTGAATTTGAAACGATAGTAAAAGAGAGAAGATCGGCTAGTAATTTCCTGCCGGATAATGCGATTACTAGAAAAGAATTGAATGAGATTTTTGAAATGGTAAAACTGGGACCAACAGCCTTCAATCTGCAGCATGCAAATTATATTGTAGTAACGGATCCAGAAATAAAAGAAAAATTAAGAAAGGCTGCAAACGGTCAATACAAAGTACACTCATCCTCTGCGGTCATTATCGTTACAGGTGATAAGTTGGCATATAAAGATGCTTCAAGAATTTATGAAGGACTATTGATGTTAGGGATTATCAATAAACAAGAGTATGACTATCAGGTTGAAGATGTTACTTCCTTATATGAAAATCGAGGTAAAACCTTTCAGCATGAGGAGGCAATTCGGAATGGTTCCCTATCAGCTATGATGTTTATGTTAGCAGCAAAGGATAAGGGTTGGGATACTTGTCCGATGATAGGTTTCGATTCAAAGGAAGTTAAAAAGGTATTAGAAATAAGTGATCAATATGAGCCTGTGATGATGATAACGATTGGCAAGGAAAAAGTAGAGAGCAGAAGGCCGAGAGGATATCGTAAACCGGTCGAGGAATTTATTACGTTTATCTAAAAATTGATACAGAGGGATTAAAATGAAAAAGACAGCAGGTATTCACCATATTACAGCGATAGTGGGCCATCCAAAGGGAAATGTAGATTTCTATGCAGTGTTTAACACCCGTTCAAGAAGTTAGGAAAATATAAAATATTCTTTACTACATAGGCGGTGCCTACAGGATGTAACTCAGTTCGGTATTGCGACAAATGTTTTTGGTAGGACGAGTAATCGGAGACCCAAAGGTTTTCGGTGGGGCGGGTACTCGCGGACCCAGGCGCTCTATTTTTTAACCGAACTTTCCCTAAGGCTGTCATCGAAAGCCTTGGTTAAACTTTAGTTTTCAAAATAGAGGGCCAAAATAGAGTGGAGTGGATTTCATGTTAAGAACATCAGGAATACATCACATTACAGCGATCGTAAATAATCCACAGGTAAATTATGATTTTTATTCTAATGTGTTAGGCTTACGACTCGTGAAAAAAACGATTAATTTCGACCGACCAGAAGTATATCATTTATATTTTGGTAACGAATCTGGTGATCCAGGTACAATCATTACGTTTTTCCCATGGCCAAAGTTAGCAAAAGGACGCATTGGATCTGGGCAAGTGGGAACGACAAGTTATGTCATTCCTAAAAACTCAAGTGGCTTCTGGAAAAATAGACTAGAAAACTATGAGATTGCATATATAGAAACTACTCGATTCAATGAAGAATATATTCAGTTTCAGGATCCAGATGGCTTACAAATCGAGATGGTAGAACGGGATGCTGATACAGGAAATAGCTGGAGTACAGAAGAAATCAAACCCGAACAGGCGATTAGTGGTTTCGGTGGTGCAACTTTATTTTCAGCACAGCCAAATCAAACAGCTGATGTATTAGAGAATATATTTGGTATGGATTTTGTAAATCAAGAGGGAGATTACTTACGTTTCAGAGCCCAGGAATTATTAGGTAATATGATTGACATTAAGTTATCTCCATCTGTACGAGGGCTTGCGGGTGCAGGAACGGTTCATCACATTGCATGGAGAGCAAAAGATGAAGACGAACTCCAAAAATGGCATAAGTTACTGGAAACAAATAAGCTTCAGCCAACGGAAATTAAAGAACGTAATTATTTCAAAGCACTTTACTTCCATGAAATGGGCGGCATTTTATTTGAAATCGCTACAGATCCCCCGGGTTTTTCCGTAGATGAAGCACCAAACGAATTAGGAGCAGAGCTAATGCTACCGAGTTGGTTTGAATCAAAAAGGGAAGAATTCGAAGCAGCACTACCACCGATTGAGGTTAAAAGAGTAAAAGAGTAATTAAATGAAACATATAAGAAAGAGAAGCAAAATGAAGGCTTCCATGTTCAATGCATGGAGGCCTTTATTTTTAATGATGACATAAAGGTGATTTTAAAGGAGCGGTCTTTGATTATTATCAGGAAGTAGTTCAACCCATACGGTAATTCATTATACGATGCCAAATCTAGAAGCTGTACTTCTTAATGGTTCTACGCGTAAATTAGTCAAAGGCCCTTCATATATTAATTCAAATCGATCATCCTGCTGCAAATCGTGAGGAGTGATTAAAGATAAAGGCTTTGAAAAGTGAAGAATACTAGACTCATGAAGCGCAGTCGCAACAAATTCTGAACAAAAGAAGGCATTTCCTCTGGTGATTGGCTTATTTAATAACAATGCAAATAACCCTATGAAGTTGTATTTATAGCAATGCTTTTGTGATTCTATCTGTTGCATGAATTGCTTTAATTTCTCCATTTGCTCCTCTGTAACGTTACAGCTAAAGATGGCGCCTCTTGCATGTTCAAATAATCCAGTGTGAACACTTTCTTTGACAAATCCTCCAATAAACGGATTGCCGGGTTTTTTTCTGCCAAAGCTATATGTTTCTAATAACTTGGAATCGAAAGCGATGGATGCATGATTGTATGGCTTTTTTGTAAAAAGCTTTATTGTTCTAGTAAATAGTGTTCCTGTATCTGTTAGCAGTAAATATATCTTCTTCTTATTCATTACTTATCTTCCTTTAAATTCATTATTTTCTTTACATCTATATTAATGAATATGTTAATAGGAGATAACCAGCTTGAGAAATAGTTGTTTGTAGGTCTCGAGACGTATTTTGGAGGTTCATAGCTTATTGCTTCCTGACATGTTGTAGTGGACGTCAACGTAGAAATTTTATTGCTTCTCCATTTCTTGTAAGGTAAAAGATATTAAGGCTTTCGCATGTTTTTAGCGTAAATAAATGCCTTGTGGACTAAATTCTTCCACAAGGCATTTTATGTTAATTTCTTGAAGTTAATGGTTCATAGTGTGTTGAGAATAGATGGTTCAAAGGTTCTTGAGGCGAAACTAGCTGCTTGGCACTGTTAACTGCGATTGGCCCTTCATTAAATCCACCTGCAATTAAGGCAAGCTTATTCGGATAGTTTGCTACATCGCCTATGGCGAATATTCCAGGAATAGAAGTGGACATTGTTTGATCCACAAGTATGGTGCCATTCTCTATGTTCATCCTCCATTCCGTAATTGGTCCGAGGTTAATTTCAAAGCCGTGATTGACAATAACATTATCAACTTCAATTACTTTTGTATCAGCCCTATCTACTTGCTTCACAACTGCACTGGATAGTTGTCCATTCTCTCCATTAAGCTTAAGCAACTCATATGGATTTAGCACTTCTACCGTTGAATTCATCATTTTACTAACATTACTCTCAATTCCAGTAAATGCTGATTTGCGATAGATTAATGTAACTCTTTTCGCAATTGGTTCGAGTTCATTTGCCCAATCAACAGCTGAATTTCCGCCGCCAGAGATAAGCACGTTTTTATTCCGATAGCTTTCTAGCTTTTTTATTGAATAATGCAGGCTTTTCTCTTCGAAATCAACTGCATTGGCAAGGTCAAGCTTAACGGATTTCAATGATCCAAAGCCAGTTGCAAGCACGATCGTTTTCGTATAATGCTTTGCTCCATTATTACTCGTTAATTGAAAGGTGCCATCCTCCAGTCTTTCCATATACATGACCTGTTCATTCAATACGATGGTAGGATCAAAGGTCATTGCTTGTTCAATCAGATCCACAGTTAATTTTTCTCCAGAAATTGCTGGGATTCCACCGATATCTCTAATAACCTTTTCGGGATAGAAATAGGGAACCTTTCCACCAAGATACGGCAGGAATTCAATAATCTTCGTTTTCATTTCCCTCATGCCACTATAGAATGCAGTGAATAGCCCGACAGGACCTCCGCCTATAATCGTAATGTCGTAAACATCTGGTTGCCGCATCATAAAAAACCCTCCTCATTTTACTTTCATTAATAAATAAATAAAATATGGTGCACTTAATATTGAAACAACAATACCAACTGGGATTTCTGATGGAGCTAAAATATTCTTGCCAATTGTATCAGCAATCATCAGAAGCACTGCGCCAATCAAGGTTGATATTGGGATAATCATCTGATGTAATGGACCTATCAGCTTTCTTGCTATATGTGGAACGACCAATCCTAAGAAAGCAATTGCTCCACCCGCTGCAACGGCAGCCCCTGCTAATGCAACAGCAATTAGTAGTAGTAAACCTCGTTCCTTTTCTACATTAATTCCGAGTCCAGCAGCTACTTCATCGCCAAGATTGAAAACGTCCAATGCCTTTGCTTTATAAATAGCAATCGGAATTAGTAAAAGTGCCCAAGGCAATAGTGCAAGTACGAAATTCCAATTTGCATTCCATATATCCCCTGCAAGCCATACAGTTACTTGACGATAATTTTGGGGATCCATTCTTAATTGTAATATCGTGAGAATAGCACTGAATCCTGCATTGACACCTATCCCTACCAAAACTAGTCGAATTGGATTTACCCCGCTTCTCCAAGCCAATAAATAAATGAGTCCAGCGGCAAAGAGTGCCCCGAGTAATGCAGCAAACGGCATAAGGAAAATCGATTGCGGTCCTGATAAAGTCAGCATATCTTGGAAAAAGTAGATATATAAGACAACAGCTAGTCCCGCACCAGTATTGATACCTAAAATTCCAGGATCAGCAAGATCATTTTGTGTTACCCCTTGCAGAATGGTGCCAGAAACAGCTAACATAGCACCGATGAATAATGCTAACACGATTCCTGGTAAACGAAAGTCAAACAATATGAGTGCCTGCTGTTCTGTTCCGTTATGTAATAGTGTATTGATTACTTCCATTGGCGTAATCTGGATTACACCTGTACTTAAACTAATGAAAAACATTACAATGATAAGAAGGATCAGCGTTACCATCGTCAAAATAAATTGTTTCCGTTTTCTAATCTTTACTGTGCTCATTTACTTCCACCTCCACTATTTCGTGCTAGGTAGAGGAAAAATGGAACACCAATGAGTGAAGTAATCGCTCCAACTGGTGTTTCAAATGGTGCATTAACTAACCTTGATACTAGATCAGCCAATACTAGTAGCAGTGCACCAAAGATTGCAGAGGAAGGAATAATCCATCGATAGTCTTTTCCCATAATAAACCGAGTAATATGCGGGATGATCAAACCGATAAAACCGACTGCACCAGCAATTGAAACAGAGACTCCTGTTAATATAAGGACAGAGACAATCCCAAGAATTTTTATTAAGGTATTGTTTTGTCCTAAGCCAGTTGCCATTTCTTCCCCTAAACTAAGTACTGTAATTGATTTTGAGATGAATAAAGCAATTAGCATTCCAATGATTCCTGAAAAGATGAGTATTTTTATTGCATTCCAATTCGCACCATCAAGTCCACCGGCCATCCAAAATCCCATTTCTTTTTCCAATTGAAAATGTAAGGAAATGACGGATGAGATAGAACGAAGCAATGCACCTATTGCGACGCCGGCTAGAGCCAATTTAACTGGAGTCAAGCCTCCCGAAGACAGTGTTCCGATAATGAATATAATTGAAACGGCAATTCCCGCCCCAATAAAGGAAGCGAATGTCCCACCTAAATTCGATACACTAGGGTAGAAAGCCAAAGTAATGACGAGTGCAAATGCAGCTCCATCAGTAACCCCCATTATTGAAGGGGATGCGAGTGGATTTCGAGTCATTCCTTGCATAATTGCCCCTGAAACCGCAAGAAATGCTCCAATGAGAGCAGCAGTAATTGCTCGTGGCAGCCGCAATTCTTGGATTACTTGATGTGCTGAAATATCAGGCTGAAAGTGAAAAACAGCCTGCCATACCGTTTCAATCGGTACTTTCGTTGAACCGTAAGAAACAGATAAGCCTATCGAACCGATAAGGGTTATAAACGCTATTAAATTAATAATTGTCTTCAATAGTTTGGAGTGATTAATAAGTGCTTGCATAAGTATCTCCTATTTAATAATCTGTCTGAAAAATAATATTGACGTATCTAATGAAAATGATTATCATTATCATATAATTAAAATTAATTATATCATAAAGGGGATATTATAATGAATACAAATCGCAAAAAAGAATTTCTTTTTTTTAGTATAATGATTTTTATTGTCCTGCTTTTAGCTGCCTGTGGTAATAATGACAGCGCAACGGATTCCGAATCAAAGGATGATGGAGGAAGTGAAGAAAAAACGGAAGTAACGCTTGATTCAGAAATGGGAGAAGTTACGATTCCATTAGGTGCTGAACGAATTATTGCGCCGTTTCATGAAGATGCATTATTAGCACTTGGGGTTACTCCTGTTGCTAAATGGGCGATTGGTGAAAGTTTGCAATTTCATCTAGAAGATAAGCTGCAAGATGTACCGAAGCTTGAATGGACTTTGCCATTAGAGCAAGTTCTTAGTCATGAACCAGATTTAATTATTCTAGAGAATAATATGGAAAACTACGAAGGTGCATACGAGGATTATAGTAAAATTGCTCCAACTTATGTTATGACGGAGGAAACAACTGGAGATTGGCGCAAACAGATCGAAGTATTTGGTCAATTACTAGGGATGGAAATAGAGGCAGAACAAGCCTTAAGTGGATATGAAGATTTAGTGGCAGATGCAGGGAAGCAATTAGAAGAAGCGATTGGTGATGAAACAATTGCGGCAATTTGGGTAATTGGCGGTAAATTCTTCGTATTTGAGAAAGATCGTCATAGTGCAGATGCTCTCTATTCAGAAGTTGGTTTGCATTATCCTTCCTTTATTGAGGAATTAGGTGAGGCTACTCCGGAATGGAACCCGATATCACTGGAGAAACTGTCTGAGCTTGATGCAGATCATGTCTTCCTATTAGCAGCTGAAGGCGAAGAAGGAATTGAAACATTAGAGAATAGTACAGTATGGCAAAGTATACCAGCGGCACAAAATGATCAAGTGTATATGCTTGAAGATGCAAGCAGTTGGACAAATAAGGGGTTAACAGCATCAACGAAAACTATTGATGCTGTGTTAGATACATTAAAGAAATAAAATAAAAGAAATGCTGTCTTTCCTTTTTGGTGGACAGCATTTTTTATTCTAAATGAGACTTATTATCATTGACTTATCTTAATAAAGGAAATAGACTAAAGGTAACGTGATGTTAGGATTGAAAGCATATACATGGATATGTGTTTCTGTATGCTATGATGGAGGAGTGGTTCCAATGCAAGCATTAACAGCGAATGATTTAACGTTAAATTTTGGCGATAAAATAATTATAGATGATATCAATATAGAAATACCTAAAGGCGAAATAACGGTTTTAATCGGTCCAAATGGCTGTGGAAAATCAACATTACTTCGTGCATTGGCTCGTTTGCTCCAGCCGAAGAGTGGAACAGTTATATTGAATGGCAAGGAAATTGCGAAGCTGAAAACGAAGGATGTGGCGAAGAATTTAGCCGTCCTGCCGCAAAGTCCAGTTGCTCCGGATGGATTAACCGTTTATGAACTTGTGAAACAAGGGAGACATCCGTACCGTAGTTTCCTGAAGCAATGGTCAAAAGAGGATGAAGATGCTGTCCTTCTGGCTCTAGAATCAACGAACATGATTGATCTAAAGGATCGAACTGTTGATTCATTATCTGGTGGTCAGCGGCAGCGTGCTTGGATAGCATTAACGCTAGCACAGCAAACTGATATCATTTTATTAGATGAGCCAACGACCTATTTGGATTTGACCCATCAAATTGATGTTTTAGATTTATTATTCGACTTGAATGAAAAAGACGGACGGACAATTGTTATGGTACTGCATGATTTGAATCTTGCAAGCCGATATGCAAATTATATGATTGCGATTAAGGATAAGAAGGTATTTGCACAAGGGAAGCCAGAAGAAGTTATTACAAGCGAACTCGTACATAATGTCTTTCAAATGAAATGCAGTGTAGCATGTGACCCAATGTTCGGTACACCAATGTGCATACCGCATGGTAAGGGGCGTTGTGTACTCCGAGAAGTTGGGAAGGAAACAATCATTTCGTGACCTGAAGCCCTAGGCGCTTAGCCTAAGGCTGAATTAATAAGAAGCGGATCAACCCAATAACTGCAAAGCAGAATAGCGCTGTACCAGCAAGGGGCCCCGTAATCGCACTATTAGGGACTTGTAACTTTTTCGATAGCGGTAAAGAAATAAATGAGATCCCAATAAGAAGTGCTGCTAATATATATAAACTAGCGTCTTGGAAAATGCCCTTCAACCAGATGAAATGAATGCCTACAATAAAAGCAATCCATGGGGCAACAAAATTACTGCGTTTAAATTTAATTAAGAACAAGGCGCCAATTCCTGCTAAAGAGAATTCGAGAAACAAGAAAATTAAATAATTTTTGTATGCGGTTGAATCTGCTAAGGCAGAATGACTATGCCAATGGGTCACACTGAAATAAATGCCAATGATACTAACGACGAGGGCAATACCGGAAGCAATCCCAAGATACTTCCGCCAGCTTTTCCTTGGATTTTCCTGAGCCCAGCCAAACCAGCACATACTAAACATTCCAAAGATGGCTGTATACATCGCATAATCTCTAATATATTCCAATAATATTCCTCCTCATTAATTCTTAGTTCAGTACTTCAATAACTAACATTAAAAGCCTGATTTTCTTCAGCTAATATTTATTTAGGAAAAGAGAAAATCCCTTGTGAATGTTAAATTTCAGCGTTCAGCTTTTTGGCTTCATTTTTAAAATAAAGATAGAAGCACAACCAAATAATTGAATACATAATCAGGAACAATCCGAGTATTAATAGAATGGTTGGAAAGCTAAATGGAATCCAGCCAATTCCTAACGATAAAACAAAGTAGCAAATTGTCACTGTAATAAAGTGCAATGCAGTTTGAGTGGGGAGTTTTAGCGAATCTATTTCAAAATAAAGTGGTGATACTGAGAAAAACCAGCCGCAAAAGATGGAACCTAGTGAATTCCTTAGAAACATTTCACTGTCTAACTGCTCAATACTACCAAAGTAAATAATAGAAATCGTAGTAACAACTGCTACAAAAGCGCCAAAAAAGGTACCGAATAAACTTCTAAATAGAAAGGTTTTCATACATTATTCCTCCGTTTCATTTTTAATGCTTCTTTAATAGTTGGTACATAGTGCCTCGAGACATATTCCTTTACTCCAGATTTAAAATATACGCAAAGAGTACCATTAAATGAGGCTTCGAATCGACTAAGTTCATAAAGGTTTGCGATTACTGATTTGGAAAGCCGGATAAACCTTCTGGATAAGAGTGCTTCTTCCAGCTCATAAAGTTTCTCTTTCATTGTAAATTCTCCATTCGATGTGACTGCAATTACGTTTTCCTCTTTGGTATAAAAATAATGAATTTCTGCTGGTTTAAGAATATGCTGCATATCCCCATCTTTACCGACAAAAAATTCTTGTTCCCTCCCTTTGAAAAAATCGAGAATTTCCTGAATCGACTCATCGATTTCCTTGCACTGAATCATTACAGTTGTTTCTTCGTAGTCATTATTAATATCAAGTGATATTTTCATATAAGCACCCCTCCTTCGTTTATTGTTTCTGTAATGCTATTGTATTTGTTTTTTACTATTCTGTCTTTTCATATTAGGGGAGAGGTAGAAAAAGAGTGGTAACTTGCATTTATGCGTATATAAAATAAAGGTTACTGGATGAATTGCTGTTGAAAGCGTATTAAAGTTATGGTAAGCTTAACCTAACTTTAATGAAATGGAGGTTTTCCTAATGGCATCTATCAGACTTCGTTTACAAACTTTGAAGAACGTTAACTGAATACGTTCAAAGGCTCTGTTTGTGTTGCAGAGTAAACGGGATTAGTCTGCCTTTTATTAGGAAACCTTTTAAATACGTGATGTTTAAAAAGAAGGGGAGTAGTCTACCTTCTTTTTTATTGTCTAAAAAATTAGGGAACGAAGGTGAGCCAATCACATGATGTGATGGCATATTTTGATATACATTCATCATTGGGTATATTAGGCTTTCTTGTTTACGTGAACACAGGCAGAGGTCTGTGTTTTTTTATATGGTAGTTAAGAAAGTATAAAAACTTTCTTACTACATAAGTGCAACTAAGGTTGTCACCGAAAGGCTTGGTTAAACCTTAGTTTTCTAATGAAAATGGGGGGAAAGTTATGGAAAACAAAGCAATATTAGTTGGTGTTAATTTAAATAAACAGGAGCATGATTTTCAATACTCAATGGAGGAATTAGAAAATTTAGCCATTGCTTGTAATATTAAATCGGTTGGGAGTGTAACGCAGAACCTAAATCGGATTAACCAAGCGCATTATATTGGTTCAGGAAAAATAGAAGAGCTCCAGGAAATGGTTGAAGAAACTGGAGCAGATACAATCATTTTTGATGACGAGTTATCTCCATCACAAATTCGAAATTTAGAGTCCGTCATACCAGACTGTGAAGTTGTTGACCGCACAACGCTAATACTTGAAATTTTTGCCAAGCGTGCTAAGACAAGAGAATCAAAATTACAAGTTGAGATTGCGCAATTAAGATACCGGCTTCCAAGATTAATTGGTAGTCGTGAATCGTTAGGGCGCCAAGGTGGTGGATCAGGGCTGAATAACCGCGGTGCTGGTGAAACGAAATTAGAGATGGATCGTCGAAAGATTGAAGAACAAATTGCAAAGTTAAGCAGGGAATTAGAGCATTTAGTAGGCCAAAGGAAAATGCAAAGGCGGAAGCGGGAAAAGAATGAAATCTCTGTTGTTTCCCTCGTTGGCTATACGAACGCAGGCAAGTCAACGATGATGAATGCAGTGTTAGAATCCTATAATGGGGAAAAGGATAAACATGTATTTGAAAAGAATATGCTATTTGCGACGCTAGAGACATCTGTTAGAAGTGTAACGCTAGCAACGAATCAAAGCTTTTTACTAACGGACACGGTAGGATTTATTAATAAGCTGCCACATCATCTCGTCAAGGCTTTCCGTTCTACTTTAGAAGAAGTTGCAGAAGCGGATTTACTAATTCATGTGATTGATGTTTCCAATCCGCATCATCAGGAGCAGCGGCAGCTCACGAATGAAATATTAGGAGAGATTGGCATAGAAGGTATCCCAGTAATCCATGTATATAATAAAGTGGACTTACTGGAAGAAGAATATCCTTTGGTGGATGGCGATAAGGTTTATGTCTCCGCGAAGAATAGACAGGGTATGGACGCATTAATGGAACAAATCAAGCAACATATTTTTAATGATTATGCCCGATGCGAATTACTTATTCCATATAATGAGGGCCAAGTCGTATCCTATTTTAATGAACATGCGAATGTTTTGGAGGAGGATTTTGCATCAGAAGGAACAAAATTGATAGTTGAATGTAAAAAAGCAGATGCAGAAAAATTCCGGAAATATATTACACATATATATAGGAAGGAAGAAGAATAATGACATTAAACAAGGCGAGTATTATTGAAATAGCAAAGAGGCATGGAATAGATGTAGTGGAGGGTTCATTGAGATTCAATGAATCCGGATTGGATTTCCAAGTTGTTTTTGCAACGGATCCTGAAGGAGTAAACTGGGTATTAAGATTTCCGAGACGTGTTGATGTTATACCTACAGCTAAAAAAGAGAAATTAATTCTCGATATAGTAGAACCAATCCTAAAAATTGAAGCGCCAAATTGGATTGTTTTTTCAGATGAATTAATCGCCTATAAACTGTTAAGTGGAATCCCAGCTGGTACAATTGATCCAGCAGCCAAGGCATATATATGGGAAATCGATGAAAAAAATGTACCAAAGAACTACTATGAAACATTAGGTCGTGCCATGGCAGAACTGCATGCAATCGATCATAGTGAAGCGAAGCAAGCAGGATTAACGGTCTTAACACCGCAGGAAATAAGAAAAACGATGGTTGATAGAATGGGAAATGTAAGGGCTAGGTTTGGTGTGAGTGACAAGCTCTGGGAACGCTGGCAAAAATGGACTGGAAATGATTCCATTTGGCCGAAACGTACAGCATTCATTCACGGCGATTTGCATCCTGGTCATATTTTAATCGATGAAGAGCAACATGTAACGGGGTTTATTGACTGGACAGAAGCCCGTGTTGACGATGTGGCTCATGATTTTGTATCTCATCTAATGGCCTTTGGCGAGGATTCATTAAAAAAATTAATTACATCTTACGAAAAGTCGGGAGGCTATGTTTGGTCTTCTATGTTTGATCATATTGTAGAGTTGCAAGCAGCATATCCTATTGGCATCGCTGAATTTGCGATAAAGTCTGGATTGCCTGATATGGAAGAAATGGCGAAGGAGGCACTTGGTGTAAAGTAGTAGCTAGTATCTAATGGCAAGGGAATCTGTTTTGTGAGAGAAGTATTTTTTCTCTCACTAAATAGTAATTGGAGGATTGAATATGTATAGAAAGAAGGGATTCACACGTATTAATGGGGGAATATACAATAAAATATCAGGATAGTAGAAAAAGTTATTGACATATTACCACGAAGAGCGTAATATGAATTTTGCTGTTAAAAAAGGGTTGGTTATTCAGACCGATAACAGTATCTTTCTAGAGTATAGTAAGAAAATTAAACAATAAAAAAGTTATTGACTTTTAATTATCTGGATGATATGATATAAAAGTTGTCGCAAAAACAACAAGAAATGTTCAAGAAAAAAGTTGTTGACAACAAGAATTGATTTATGATATATTAATAAAGTTGCTGTTTTGATAAGTAACTTAACATTTGCTCTTTGAAAACTGAACAAAACAACCAGTATGTCAACGAAAAGAAACTTGGTTTCTTTTCAAAAAACAAGAAGGTAACACTTCTTAAAGCTAAGACATTATATGAAGTTGATTGGTGTCAATTTCATTTCAAACACTTTATTG
>NZ_PIOD01000021.1 GCF_003369565.1 Oceanobacillus chungangensis
AGATTTCCATATAAATATTCGGTAACAAGCTTTATTTTAAATTCCTCACTATATTTGGCCATAAAAACACCCCCAAAAGTCAGTTTTTAACTCTAACTTTTGGGGGTCGGTACCCTTTCGGTCTGTTTTTTGGTTTATTTATTTACTTATATCAAGCAGGCCTATTAATTACTTATCCGATCACTTACACTTCTAAATCATTTCAACATACTAGTACTATTCTTTTAGTTGGGCGAGCATACTCGAATCTATCGTAAGCAAATCTTTACTTTTAAGATTTGTTTTTTTGGAATAGTTGTTTATTAAATAATACCCTACACAATACCCTAACATTGTTGGATAATTTGCCAGACCAAATAATAATCTCTCGTATTTTCGATCTGTTCTTGAAAGATTTCGATTTGGGAAAATGTGGGTTTGCCACATTTTCTCTAACATATTTTCTGAATAATTAGATGTCCACCGCGCGACATAATCCTCACCATACTTTTCAAATACAGCATGTTCCGCTAAACCTTCCATGATAATGGTATCGAGTAATACATACTCTTTTTCTTTCTTATCATATCGCATTAATCGACAAACATGATTATATTCATGGGTCAACAATGCATTAATTTCTTTTTGTTTATTTTCCGGAGAAATAAATAAAAAGATTTTATCATGGAAAGCTAAACCAGACTTACGATTAAAGTTACGAATTAAAGTTCGATTAGTCGATTCTGAAGGAAAGATAAATACTGGTATGTCTGGTCCGCCCCAATATTTCTGCAGTATTCTCAGCTCTCTCTCTACCATTTTCCAAACTCCATTATTTTGTAGGTCTTTTACCTGTTCCACACCTCTGCTTAATGGGCGATACATCCCATGAATTGTTAAGTATTGATATATATCATATGCTGATTCATCGTCAAAATATGGCGTTATTTTTTCACACATTTCAATAGGATTATCATAAGAATCGAGTAGCCATCTGTCCGTTCTGATAATGCTCATTATTACACCGCCCTTTTCTTATATCTATCACTAAATTATGCTGGTTTATGGAATAAGTTCAAACAGTCTTAGGCTGCTTCACTTATTCTGAATTTGACCTTTGCATAAAATATTGGAGAATCTCTAAACAAAGGGAGTGTATATAAAATGTTTCCACCGAGACAAAGACGTCCACAATACCCATATCCTCGTACAAGATATCAGAGACCAAGAATACAACGGGGGCAGGCCCCTAATAATCTACGTCTCTCAACTCTATTTCAAGATAATGAAGGTAAATTTGATGTTAACCGTATCTTTACATCTATTAATCAAATGGAGAAGACTTACAAACAAGTAAGTCCATTTATTTCGAAGTTTATGAAACGTTAGCGTAACATATATTTACAATTGGGAGGGAGTTGCATAGGATTGATCTACACGTATATGGATTTTTTGGCATCATTCGGGGTTGGCGGTGCACATCCCGGAGGTCTTCAACTAACGAAACATATACTCTCTACTGAAAATGTCGATGCTACAAAACATATATTAGATGCTGGCTGCGGCACTGGACAAACCGCTTCATTCATTGCAGAAAACTACGCTTGCCCATTAACTGCAATAGATAAAAATAATCTAATGTTGGAGAAAGCAAACAAGCGGTTCTCGTCACTTAGTTTGCCAATCCGTGCTGAATATGCTGATATAGAACAATTGCAATTCGATGATGAATCCTTTGACCTTGTTCTTTCCGAGTCTGTTCTAGCATTTACAACTATCCCTGTTGCATTAAACGAGTTAAAACGAGTACTAAAGCCAGGTGGTACACTTATTGCAGTTGAAATCGTATTAGAACAGCAGCTTCCAGAAAGCGAATGGAGAGCGATAACTGAGTTTTATGGATTTACTCAATTACTCACTGATTCAAGCTGGGATAACCTATTAAAGCAAGCAGGGTTCAGGCAAATTATTATTGAACCTTTTAACTATGAGATAGACAAAGATAATGTGGAAAATGCCCCAGACTTCTCCCCTTCCGATAACATTGATGATCAATTAATTAAGATCTTGGATAATCACCAGCATTTATCGAAAAAATACAAGAATATATTGGGGTTCCGTGTCTTCAGATGTTCGTAACAATATCATATATTCATCAATGAAGCCCCAGTTTTATATACTGGGCTTTTTATTTTTTATGCTACACTTTTGTATGAAATTAGTTAGCGTTATGATGATATTAAGCGTCATCCTTTAATGAGAAGATATTAGCCATATCAAAAATGAAGAAGGAAGTTGATTCACAATTGGAATAGTTGGAGAAATGCTATATGTTACAATAGGTGCACCAATGCCATGGATGCTTGGTCCTTTCTAGTTTTTTAAACGTTGTTCCTGGTGGACTTGACCAAATGGAGATAATCCAAGCAGGTGTAACAATTGTAACCGCATTTTAGTTGTTCCGAATTTTATTTTTATCCGTAATTATCATCCCATTTGTGAAGCTCGTCATAAACCATAGAAGCAAGAAAGAATAACCGTGAAAGTTGAAAATGGAGGGTGGTATTATTTTTAAAACCCTATCTTTTATTAATTGACACTAATACTAACCGCTGGTTACAATATAACCAGTGGTTAGTATTAGCAAAATAATATTAGATATGGAGATGATAATCATCATGGGTAATAAGCAATCACAACGAGCAGAAGAAACAAAAAAGGCAATTCTTTCTGCTGCTGGGAAGCTCTTTGCTAATAAAGGATATGATGCTGTTTCGATGAGAGAAATTGCAAAACAAGCGAAGTGTTCTCATACTACTATCTATATTTATTTCAAGGATAAGGAATCATTACTACACCAACTCTCTATGCCTTCACTTACAAAATTAAAACAAACGATGAACAAAATCGCTGAAGCAAATTCCTTACCGCCAGAAGAGAAATTAAAAGAAATTAGCAATCAATTCATTCAATTTTGTCTTCATAATAAAAACTTATATACCATTTTTATTAATGCTAAATCTGCACGTGTAGATGAACAAAAACCAGAACTGGAAATTAATCAGATACGGTTGGAGATTTTTAGCATCATGAAAAACCTACTCGGTGAATGTCTTTCACTTCCAAATAATGATTACTTATTAGCCTACTCACGTATTTTTTTCTATAACTTATATGGTATTTTAAGTACTTATTCTTATCAGCATGAGCCTACCGAAGTACTATTTGAACGATTAATTCCAACATTCGAGCTATCAGTGGAGATTCTTATTTCAGGATTTAGAGCAAATTTAAAACTAGGAGTGGAAAAATAATGAAGGCTAAAAGAGTTTCCAAACATATCTGGAGTTTAAAAAGCTGGATTCCCTTCCCCATTCATGTCTGGGTTGTTATTGATGAAGAAGGACTTACGTTAGTTGATGCTGGGATACCAATGATGGCTAAAGGAATTATGAAGTTTATTAAACAACTGGAACCGCTTCGACTAAATCGAATTGTTCTTACACATGGTCATTCTGATCATATTGGCTCTTTAAAACCAATACTTAAATATAGGAATGTTCCTGTCTATGCACATCAAAATGAGATTCCATTTATGGAAGGTGATATGCTCTACCCAAGACGAAAGAAATTTGAAGTAAATGTTGAAAAAGGAATCGCTCAGCCGCTACAGATCAATGACCAAGACGAAATATTAACTATTTCCGGGCTTACCCCTTATTTAACTCCCGGGCATTCGCCTGGACATGTCGTATATTACCACAGCGAGGATCAAGTTTTACTGGCAGGAGATTTATTTACATCAAGGAATGGAAAGCTGAAAAAGCCAATATCCATGTTTACTGGTGATATGAACGAAGCAGTAAAAAGCAGCATGATTCTCAGGAAATTAAAACCTAAGCAGCTAGAGGTTTGCCATGGTAACACTGTCTTTCACCCTGCGAATCAACTTGAAGCTTATCTTCAACAATTCGGAAAAGATGGAACGAATTAAGTTTTTTTAAAAGGTCATTTCTATTCGATTTCAAACTTGAAAGGTTGTGTGTTGCTTGATTATTATACAATATGCTCTCTTTGGATTATTATTTTGCTTAGAGGTGGCAGGACTTATCGCATTTTTCTACTGGGGATTTCATTTGGACAGAGGACTTTTCTTTAAATTTCTTTTCGGAGTAGGTACTCCAGTATTAGTAGCGATCTTCTGGGGATTATATCTTGCCCCTAAAGCTTCTTACCCAGTAACAGACCCGATGTTCTCAATACTCCAAATTATGGTTTTCAGTTTAGCCGCTGCCGCATTACATTTTTCTGGTAAAAGCATACTTGGAGTAACTTTTCTAATAACGGTACTTTTAACGAAGTTTTTTATCTTTGTATTAGAGTTCAGCCGTGGTATATAAATCTTTCTAAAATACAGTGAAATACAAATGTTGGACTTCATTTTACCCCGCATGTAACGGGCAGTAAGACCCCCGCCTAACCAATTTGCGGACGTAAGGAAGGTTAGGGGGATAATTATTTCTTCCCCCACTGATTGAAGCATCACTTTATCTTTTACGTTTATTTTTCTTATTATTCAAATTTAAGAACTCACTTTCGTTTTCACTTGCAATTTCCACATCACGCTTCGGACTTGTATCATATTTAATTCCGTGGTTTTTCTGTCTACCCTTATCTTTATTACGATTCTTATTTTCTTCTGACATGCAATAAACCTCCAATCGATATTTTCAAGCAGAACTTCTTGATTATCATATCCAAAATTAACATTCTTATGTTAATTGCTTATATTAAACAAAGATGAAAATAAAGCATTCAAAGATCCATTATCGTAAAATGCAACGAGCTTTACTAAACATCCTTTAAATCAAAAAAGAGTATGCTTCCACATCATTGTGAAATACATACTCTTTCAGAATCTTTTGCTTACTCCCCACTAGCCGTTTCCTTTTTTAAATTTTCATTTTGTTTCTGCAACTTATGAAGAGTGTGCTTCGTTCCCCATTCATGCATTGCTTCTAATATTGGTTCTAAACTTTTACCATATTCCGTAATCGAATATTCCACCTTTGGCGGTACTTGTGGGTAGACTACACGTTCAATGATATCTTCATCCTCTAGCTCACGTAGTTGTTTCGTAAGCATTTTCTGTGTAATCCCTTGTATATTGCGTTTCAACTCACTAAACCGTTTTGTGCCCTCTTGAAGTAAATGTAACAAAATAATTGGTTTCCATTTCCCAACCAAAATTCCTAAGGCATCCTCTACACGACAATTTTCCGGTGACTTTTCCATTTAACATTCTCCTTAGTATCTTTTTTAACACTATATCAAATAAAATCTATATATCTAAATTACTCTATATAGTTAATTCTAGCATTCCGGCGATAATATTAACAGTTAGGAAAAATCGTTCGTTTATCCTTCATTTAGGCCTTTGACACGCTGTTAACAATACTTTTTCGTATATAATTGTTATTGGGTTATAATTGTCAATTAGTATCTTTTTATATACTATGCCACTTAAAAGTACATACTTAAATCATTTCATGTTATGTACTATACTTATATTAATAATATGAAATAAGGAAAGTAGATGAATAATAGATGGAAAAATATCGAATAGATCAAAGGAAAGGTTTAGAATTTGGGATTTATTCATTAGGGGATCACATACCAGATCCTAATACAGGAAAACGTATTTCAGCTGAACAACGTATTCATGAAATTATTGAATTAGCTAAAATCGCAGAGCAAGCTGGAATAGATTTCTTTAGTGTCGGTGAAAGTCATCAAGAGTATTTTACAACACAAGCACATTCTGTAGTTCTAGCTGCTATTGCTCAAGCAACTGAGAAAATTAAAATTGCAAGTTCATCGACGATTATTAGTACCTCTGATCCAGTGCGAGTCTATGAGGATTTTGCCACGATTGATTTGATTTCCAAAGGACGTGCTGAGATTATTGCAGGTCGTGCATCACGAGTAGGGCTATTCGATTTACTAGGCTATAACCTTAAAGATTATGAAGAGCTATATGAAGAAAAATTCGAGTTACTACTGAAAATTAATGAAGAAGAATCGGTCAATTGGAGCGGACAATTCCGTGCACCATTAAAAGATGCTAACGTTATTCCGCGTCCCAAAGCTGGCTACCTACCAATATGGCGTGCTGTCGGGGGTCCGCCTGCAAGTGCGATAAAGGCTGGATATGCAGGAGTACCAATGTTTCTTGCTACCTTAGGAGGTCCCGTTACTAGCTTTAAGTATTCCATTGATGCTTATCGTGAAGCTGCTCGTCAGAATGGTCACAACGCTAAAGAGCTTCCAATTGCAACAGCTGGACTATTCTATACAGCTGAAACAACACAACAAGCACAAAAAGAATATTATCCATATATTAATGAAGGAATGAAAGTTACAAACGGCAGAGGATATCCGAAACAACAATTCGCTCAAGGTGCAGATCCAAGAGATGTTCTGAATATTGGTAGCCCACAACAAATTATTGAAAAAATACTATATCAGCACGAACAATTTGGCCATCAGCGGTATATTGCCCAAATGGATTTCGGTGGTGTACCCTTTGACAAATTAAGAAAAAATATTGAGTTGATTGGTACAGAAATTTTACCAGCAATAAAGAAACATACTGCGAAATAAGGAAAGGACATGATAAAAATGAAAATCGTTGGGATTTCCGGCTCAAATGTCGGATCTAAAACTAGAACGGCAATAAACTATACTATTAAGGATTTAGTTGAAAATTATCCTGATGTTGAAGTGGTGTTACTAGATCTAGCAGATTATACTATTCAGTTTAGTGATGGACGTAACTATCTTGAATATGAAGGTGACACTAAGTATGTTGCGCAAACTATAATGGAAGCAGATGCGATTATTATCGGGACACCAATATTCCAGGCGTCCATTCCTGCAACATTGAAAAATATTTTTGACTTACTTCCAGTAGATGCACTACGCGACAAAGTAGTCAGCATGCTTGTGACTGCAGGTTCACCGAAGCATTATCTGATTGCTGAACAGCAATTAAAGCCGATTTTATCTTATATGAAGGCAGTGTTGGTGCAAACATATGTGTTTATCGAAGAAAAAGACTTCTATCGAAATGAAATCATCAATGATGATATATTATTCCGAATCAACCTTTTAGTCGAAGATACGGTTGTTTTATTAGAAACATATACAAAGATTCGGGAAGCAAAAGAAGCAGAATATGGTTTTTAAGAGAGCAGAACGCAATTAGAAGCGCCTTAGTTATATAGAATGTTATTACTACAGGCATATTATAATTAAATTCATTACTTCCATCTATGGTAAGTTACCTGCTTTTCCACTATAATAAATTGTTGGTAATAATAATTGGAGAACGATTCTAGAAGAATAGCTTATTAAGAGACTTAGTAATCCCTCCAACAATGAACGATAGGATAATTTATTATTAGAAAGACGCTTTATTTTTCATGGAGGTATAATTAAATGAGTTTACTTACAATCGATGCGCTTGGCCATAGCTTTGGTGACCGCACATTATTTAAAGATGTATCATTCCGGCTAGTTGCTGGAGAACATGTTGGGTTAGTTGGGGCAAATGGTGTTGGAAAGTCCACTATGATGAATATTATAACTGGGCAATTGATCCATGATACTGGTCAAGTTCAGTGGACACCAGGGACCAACTACGGTTACTTGGATCAGCATACCGTTTTAACAAAAGGAAAGACGATTCGTGATGTGCTTCGGGATGCATTTCTTCCCCTATTTGAACAAGAAAAGCTGCTAAATGAAGTAACCGAAAAAATGGGAACAGCAACTCCTGAAGAATTAGAGGAATTACTTGAACAAATGGGGATTATTCAAGATAAACTCGAAGCCGGCGGATTTTATACGCTAGATATTAAAATTGAAGAAGCGGCTCATGGTCTTGGAATTGATGCAATTGGACTTGAGAAGGACGTATCAGCCCTAAGTGGTGGACAACGTACAAAGGTACTGCTTGCAAAACTTCTTTTGGAACAGCCAGAGGTACTTCTACTAGATGAGCCGACGAACTATTTAGACGTTGAGCATATTCATTGGTTGAGCAACTACTTAAAGGAATACCCTCATGCCTTTTTACTAATTTCCCATGATACGGAATTTATGAATGGGGTTGTAGATGTCATCTTCCATCTTGAATTTTCTAAGCTCACTCGCTATACAGCGACTTATGAGAAATTTCTCGAGCTTGCAGAAATTAATAAAAATCAGCATATCAACGCATACGAAAAGCAGCAAGAATATATTAAGAAACAAGAAGATTTCATCGCAAAAAATAAAGCACGATATTCTACAACTGGACGCGCTAAAAGTCGCCAGAAGCAATTAGAGCGCATGGAAAGAATTGATCGACCGGAAACGGCAATGAAGCCTACATTTCAATTTAAAGAATCTCGCAGCAGCAGTCGATTTGTATTTGAAGCTGAAGATCTTGAGATTGGTTATGATCGCCCATTATTTCCGAAACTAACAACTGCGATTGAACGCGGAGATCGAATTGCAATTGTTGGTAGTAATGGTGTTGGAAAATCTACCCTCTTGAAAACAATTCTAGGAGAAATCAATCCACTAAGTGGAAAACGGGTACTTGGCGATTTCATTTATCCTTCTTACTATGAGCAAGAAGTGCAAGCACCAAATACAACCCCAATTGATGAGGTTTGGAATGCCTTTCCTCATTTAAATCAGGCACAGGTACGTGGAATTCTAGCTAAAGTTGGCCTGAAAAATGAGCATATTACTCGACCAATGAAACAGTTAAGCGGTGGAGAGCAATCGAAAGTTAGAATATGTAAATTAATGCTAAATGAAAGCAACTGGCTTTTGTTCGATGAACCAACAAATCATTTAGACGTCGTAGCGAAGGAAGAATTAAAACGAGCGTTAAAGGAATATAAAGGTACTATTGTCTTAGTCTGTCACGAGCCGGAATTTTATGAAGACTGGGTAACAAAAGTATGGAATGTAGAGGAATGGGCGAAGTAATGCCACTCACTAAATAATATCGAAAAAGAGCACTGGAAATTTCTTACAGTGCTCTCTTTGTATCCTAATTTTAACGTAAATTATTAAACCATGCTCTCAAATCCTGATAATTCTGCTGAGAAACAGTATGTCCTGAATCATATTGCTTAAATACTACCTCTGCTCCATTTCTCAGAAATAATTGTTCACTTGGTGGTGCCCAATCGAATGGCAAAACAGGATCCTGTTTACCATGGGATATAAAGATGGATAGATCATGAAGATCTTTATTATTATGCTCCTGTTTTATGAAATCAGGTATATAACCACTAAGGGCAGCTATTCCTTTTATTCTATTGTCCAGTATCAATCCTAGGCTCATAGAAAGAATTGCCCCTTGACTGAATCCCATTAGATTTAGCTGCATTTGATCAATTGGATATTTCTCACAGCTGTAATCGATAAATGATGTAAGCTTTGTTATCGCTTGGTCAAAAACGTCACGATGTGGTTTTCCAAATTCCTCCATCGTAAAAAAGGCAAATCCTGGTGGTTGCACTATTGGTCCTCTAACACTAAAAATAAAATAAGTCTCCTCTAATCCTTGAACTAATTGTAAAAGATCCTGCTCATTACTCCCCATTCCGTGGATCAGATATAATGCTGGATAGTCCTTTCCTTCTTCTATTACATCAGGCTTTCGCAATTCATATACTAATGGTGTGCTCATGCCTATTCCTCCTCTATTATTACTAATTTACCTTTAATTTGTTGGTCTAGGAAATATTCCTTCTTTAATAATGCTGTATTCTTAATATAAACGCTGTTCTATAATATAGCAAGCTAGCGATAAAGCATAGACTAGGCATAAACAAAAAAAGTAGAGAAGCAATTATTTTCTAATTGATTCTCTACCTAGACTTGTCTAATTGGAAAACGTAACTTTTACTGTTCTTCTTCCCCAGTTCAATGCAGCTTTTTGGGTTGGTACATAAACATCAATCTTATTCCCTTTAATCGCTCCGCCAATATCCCCCGCAATGGCATATCCATATCCTTCAACATGAACAACAGTACCTAATGGAATAACGCTTGGATCTACTGCAATTACCTTTGTATCCGGATTTTCTCTCAAATCAATACCTGTTGAGGTTACTCCAGATCCCCCTGAACTTTCAACAGTATACGCTGTGGAGGACATCATAAGCGTTTTTCCTTCTGACTTTTCGACAGGTTCCTGTACTTCTTGTACTTGCTTTTCTTGTTCCTGTTTTACTGCTTTATTCGACTGTTGCTTTGTACCCGTGCTTTTATTAGTACTTGCTTCTTCTTCGCTCTGTTTTGTTTCAGAGCTTGTTGTTGCTACTTTTACTGCTGATTTTTCTATTTGTTCTCTTTCCTTTGCAGCTAGTGCTGCAGCTCTAGCGGCTTCTGCAATTTTTTCTTTCGTTTCCGCTTCAAGTGCCGTAAGATTCGAATCCTTAGCTTGTAAATTTCCAACTAAAGCAACTAATTCTTGTTGTTTGTTTTCTAGTTCTTGCTTATGTGCTTCATTTTGCTGTTTTTGTTCGTTAATTGCTAATCGGGCTTCTTCTTGCTCTTGTTTCAACGAATTTAATTTATCTAATTTCTCTAGTGAAAGCTTCTGATTTTCTTCTACTTTTTTAATGTCGACATCAAGTTCTTCCATTAAAATTGCGTCGGATTCCGCTATTTTATTTACTGAAGAAACACGGCTTAGAAAATCACCAAAATTTTGTGATCCAAAGATAACTTCTAAAAATGAAATAGATCCGCCAGTTCTTTGGTAAGATGAAACTCTATTTTTTAATATTTCATACCGCTTTTCTATTGAAATCTCTAGTTCCTGCTTTTCAGACTGTAACGTTTCGATTTCATCAATTGTTACTGTAATATCTTGCTCAGTGTCTCTTATTAATTCTCGGCTCTCTATTAATCTTTCATTCACTTTCTCTATTTGATTATTCAATTCCTCAATTTCAACTACTACACTAGCTATTTGACCTTCTGCATCAGAAAGATTTTCTTTGATTTCCTTACGTTGATCCTGTATTGCTTCTAAATCATTAGTGGTTTCTGCATAACTATAATTGCTTACAGGAAATCCTAGAGCAATTATCGTAGCTAAGGTAATTGCGACTATTTTCTTTTTCAATTTTCCCCCTGCTTTCTTTTTAGCATCATACCATCATTTTTCTCTATTGGATGTATTTTCCTATTTTCCTATGTCGAAGTATATCATTTGAAAATGACGGAACTATGTTAAAGATATTACAGTTATGTTTCAGGTTATGACAATAAAGTAACAAATGGCTCTAGTAATTATATTAAAACGATGTATATATAGAAGCAAATGATAAGAGGAGCGTGAGATTCATGGCTTATTCTAAAGCCAATAAGAAGCGTCGTAAATTAATACGCGAAGGAAGAATGAATCCAGAAATTAATCGGAGTCCATTTTCTCAGCTTGATTTAAGTACTAGAAAAACTAAAAATAAAAAAGATCAGATGTACAGGTCTAAACACAAGAATCGTTATTCGCATAATAGTGAAAACGATTCTTTTTTCATTTTATTGATAGATAGAAACTATCAATTAAGCTATGTATCCATCCATTTACTCGACAATATCTTTACCTATCTGCTGAAAATGGAACATTAAACCAGTATAAATTAATCGTGATTCTGTAAACTAACAATGTTCCACAAAGCTAGGAACATAAGATCACAATAAAATTAAAGGGTGATATTCATATGAACAATCGTCAAGGTGTAATGACAGCGTTAATTACTACAGCTGCTGCAGGTGCCGCCATTTACGGCATTACTAAAGGAGTCCAAAATGGAACATTTCAACGTTTGCCTGGCCAATTATCTAATGTGATGAAAAATCCAGCTGTTCAACAATTTACAGAGCCTTTACAAAACATAGGAAATAATGAAAATATGCAACAACTTACAAACACACTCGGTTCCAGCAATACACAACAGCAGAATCAAAACAATATAAACAATAGCTTATGAATAGTTAAACGGATGGGTTTCAGTGAAAACCATCCGTCATATTTTTTACCAGTGCATCCCTTCAGTGAACACGCCTTGCTTAAGGTAGTTCACAGTTTATTTGCAGAAACAAATGAAACGAATGATACTTCTAATTAAAATATAGGTAAATTACTCAAATTATTTTCTATAATACCATCAGGTTCACTGCGAATAATCTCTCTTCCATACTTATGAAATACATCTATATGGGCGATTTTACCGGACTTTGCTTCTTCTAATGCAGTTATATAATCAAGCTCTCGACCAGTATTCGTTTTGAACGCGATTATCTCTCCAGAATCGTTTTTTCTTACTGCTATTATTTCTTCTTGTCCGTTTAACGGTTCCTGTCTCACCTCGAGACTAGATTGTTGTTCACTTTGATTCCTGTAATCATTGTATATTTTTTCGAAGTCTTTTTGCACGAGAATATGCCCCCCTTTATTTCAGCCTTGACTGTTGATTATTCCTTTTAACTTCCTCAATATTGGTGTCGCTGTAAATTCCAGTACCATGTCCCCCAGTTGTTTTAGCAATCCATTCCTTAACTTCATTATAGGACATTCCTGATTGTTTGTTATTCTTCTTTACTGCGTTAATATTTGTACCAGCGACCGTCAAGTTTTCATAATTATTATCACTAATCATCATCTGCCTCCTCTAATCTTTTACCTTATATTGTCCCGAATAGAGGATTTTAAGCAGCATGCAGTGAAAATATACCAATATATAAGACCCCATAAAAAGTTATATCAACTTTTTGGAATGCTCGATAACTGGAAAACAGCCTAAGTAACGGTTCCATTACTTAGGCTGTTTTCCTTCAAATAATTACTCTCTTATTAAAATGCATTAAGAAAGGAAAAATAGAAACTATATTTTCAAAATCTCTCGAATATCATCCTCTGTAATTCCAAATTCCTCATTTTCTTCTGAATCGATAATTTCATCAATCATTTTTTTCTTCTTCTCCTGAAGTTCATTCATTTTTTCCTCAATCGTTCCACGGGTAACGAGTTTAATCACTTTCACAACTCGTTTCTGCCCCATTCGATGTGCACGGTCAGCAGCCTGCTCTTCCACAGCAGGATTCCACCATAGATCATAGAGGATTACAGTATCAGCACCGGTCAAATTTAGACCAGTGCCACCCGCCTTTAAAGAAATTAAAAATAAATCACGTTCTCCATCATTGAATTTATTACAGAGTTCTATCCTTTCTTTTGAGGGAGTTTGTCCATCGAGGTAGAAAAATGGAAGTTCTAGATCTACTAGGGCTCTACTAATTAAATCGAGCATTTTTGTAAACTGGGAGAAAATCAATACCCTTCTGCCTGATAGCCTAGATTCCTCAATAATCTGCATTAGCTGCTCAAATTTTGCCGAGCTTCCTTTATAACCTTCAACGAATAGTGCAGGGTGACAGCATATTTGCCGCAATCTAGTTAGTCCCGCTAATATCCTGATTTTATTCTTTCTAAATGTTCCCTTATCCAAATGCTTAAACGTATCATGCCTTAATTTCGCGAGGTAGGCAACATAGAGTTTCTTCTGTTCAGTGAGTAACTCTACCGATTCCACCTGTTCCAATTTTTGAGGGAGCTCTTTTATGACATCCTCTTTCATTCGACGAAGTAAAAACGGCCGGATTCTTCTTGATACTTGCTTCCTTGTCAGATTACTGAAATCTTTTAGTCCGCCGAATAATTCTGGGAAAACAACATGGTAAATCGACCAAAGTTCTTCCAGCGAATTTTCTATTGGTGTTCCTGTAAGAGCGAAAAGATGATCTGCATCTAGTTTCTTCACTGCTCTAGCAGTTTGTGTGATAGGGTTCTTAAATGCCTGTGCCTCGTCAAAAATTACTGTATGAAATGCTTGCTGCTTATACCAGTCAATATCAATTCTTATTAATGGATAAGATGTAATTAGCACATCAATCCCTTGGACATTATTCAGAAGTTTGCTTCTTTCGGTCTTATTTCCATCTATGACTAATGCTTCTATTTCTGGCGCAAACTTCATTAATTCATTTAACCAATTATACGTAACAGATGAAGGAGAAATAATGAGAACTTTCTGGTCTCTTTTTCTCAGTTCAGAAAGTACTGAGAGAATAAATGCAATACTTTGGATTGTCTTTCCTAGTCCCATATCATCAGCAAGAATTCCACCAAATCCATATTCCGCAAGTGTCTTCATCCATCTATATCCCTGTATTTGATATTTCCGTAAAATTGATTCTAAGCTTTTAGGCACCTCTTGGGTTGCTTTATCGAGGTTTTGAAGGTTATCGAGAAATCGACGGAAAGATGCTTCAATTTTGAATATATTATTATTTCCAACAGAATCGAGTAACTTGATTCCACTCACTATTGGTAAATTTAAAGCTCTCTCCAAATCTAGCTCCTGCTCCGGAGCGGCATGGAGAAACCGTTGAATTTCTTCAAATTCCCTTGATTCTAGAGATAAGAGCGATCCATTTCGCAATCGATAATATTTTCTTTTTTCTTCTAGCGCTGCCAAAAGTTCTGGTATTTCCTTTTCCGGGATACCATCCATTTCAAATTTAAATTCCAGCCAATTTGTACGGTCTTTTTTATGTTTCACCCTAATTTTCGGGCCTGTACTAACTCTAGCAATTCGATTTCTTACTGCAGTAGTTGCATAGATTTGTACGAAATTCTGCAATTTAGGAATGACATGGTATAGAAACTCATACTCTAAATCCTCATTATGAAAGAAATACCCTTCATCGGTTTTGGTGAATGCACTCTCATCCATTAGTCGAAGAATCGTTTCTTCTCGCTCTACATCTCTTATCACCATCGTACTCTCTCTTCCATTCTGTTCCTCTGATGGATTAATCACTACATTTTTATAATGGAATTCAAGTCCGGCAAGCAGACGATTCTTTAAACGATCTAAATATAGTTTAGCGATTAGGGGTGTTTTGGAATATTTTGCTGCAAGACGTTTCGTTAAATGGACATTTCCGAGTTTCTTTAATCCCGATAGCCCTTCCTCCAAAAAAGATAGAATATACTCCTCTGAAATGAAAATTTGATTGGTTTTTGAAGTATCGAGCATTTGTTTCAGTTTCAATAGTTGATCTGTCTTCTCCATTTCTAAAGAAAATAATTTTCCATCATGAAGAGCAAGCTGATAATCTTTTAAAACGAATAGCTTGTTTAGACCTATGATTTTCAGCTCATACCCTTTATCTGTATCAGCAAATTCAAATTGTAGTGGAAGTCGGCTTTCTACAATTGACAAGCTTTCAACCGTTTCATCGTTGTATGAAAGCTTTACAGATGGGGCTTTCATAAGCAAAGAGGAAAGTGTTCTCCATGATGATGGTGGAATTACTAGCATTTGTCGATTACGAAGATATTCCGTTTGATTATCATACATTTTTTCATCGTCAATAAATTGAATTAGCTGATTGATAACTGCATCATTTTGATTTGAAAAGCAATGTAGTGATGGATCATATGTAAATGAAGAAGAAATTGTAGATGCCTTCCCTTTTTTCACTTGAAACAGAAAATTATGTATATCGACTATAGTAGTGGAATTGATGATTATTTCAATCCCAATATGCTGATTAGTATTTTCATCAGTGAGTACAATACATAAAAACGTCACTTCAATTTCTTCTCTATTTTCGAAATGGCGTTGGTGACCACTTTTTCGAACAGGTTGGTTATGAATTAATGCCAGTAATCCATCCGCCAATTTCATATCTTTATCCACGTTGTTTACATGCTCTCCCTGTTGGTCCCTTTTCAGATAGTCTTCCCGCTGATGATCATAAATTGCTATTAATACGGCAGCAATATGCTGACAATCCATTTCATATGAAGATAATTTTGGACAGCTACAGGATGCAAGAAAACCGTGGTTGCTATCCTGTTCAATCGTCACTTTGAAAACTTCTCTACTAGAAACAGTAGCTTCACATCTTTTGGAATTATAATTTTCAACTGTTACTTTATTATTACGATAAAAAGCATCTCCTCTTTTAAAGGAGACGATTCCACATCGATCTTGGATGATTTTTTGATTCAGCTTTATGTTCAATGCGCTGCTCCTTTGGAAAGAAAATTCATTTAATAATTACGTACACATAATGAGACTATTATATCATTAATCGGCTAATTTTCACTTTGATTTCTTCTCCTTCCGTAACATCCAAGTTAAAGCTACTTTTTCTCGGGAATAGTACAGGATTGCTTCTTCTCCAAGCAATGGTATAGGAAGCATAGGCAATGATAGTTCTTCCAACCTAAATTTCACATCTTTTATTTCCCACTGCTTATGATGAAGCTCACTCCTATATAATACTCATCTTTACACGACCAAGAAAAATAGCGCTCGAGTAACCAGTAACTATGACTTCCTTTTTCTGGATAGAAGGTTTTCCCAATCGGTCGATAATTCCCTTTCAATCTGACTTTTTCTTTTTCAATACTGGAACTAGAAATATGGTATGCATTAACTTTTTTATTTAGTTCATCTGCGCATAAGAATAAGGAAATGTTGCCAATCTATCACTAAACATAGTAAATAAACTATTCACATTTATACTAAAAAATATTCTCTCGAGACCCCTTCACACTTCACATACGTTCGTACATTCAATTCCAAATAAGAACTTAAACATGGAATTGGCGGCAATTTTCTTAGGCGCATTTGACTTACTTTAAATGGGTTAATACTAATCCATTCCTTTCCTTCAAAAGTATCAAGATCAAGTCCTTGTGGTATTAAACCCTCTATAACTTCTACTGAAACAGGCCAGCTGATGAACAGCAAATGCTTCCACTTTTGCATCATAAACCAAGAACAGGATGGTAATGGATATTCACGATGGTTTATGCTTTTTAGTATGTCTTCAATTATGGTAGTTCTCCTTCATTATGGCTTATCCTCTTATTATTATTTTCATTAGTCTTTGGTTTATGTAATTATCTGAATCGATGTACCATGAGAACCTGTTTTTACCAGTAATGAACAATATGTCAATAAGCCATAATAAGGATAAATTAATGATTAAGGAGGTAGTAAATTGGGGGGACATGGTAGCAATCAGTTTCGTGCCGGACAAAAGGCGCCTAATAATGGGACTTATATAGAAATTGGAGAAACAGGCAGCATGGTAAACAATCCGCAGCAAATAAAGCTTGAGGCTGGAGATAAATTCCCGGAAAACACGAATCAAAATCGAATTTGGGTAAATCAAAGAAACCTCTCCAAACCAAGTGTTCAGGGATAAAGTGAAATTCATTTAGTGGGGGGTTCTTTCCCCCATTGACTAATATACTTTCTCCAAGTTAGTTTTTTATATAAACTAAACGTGTAAAGAAATATGAAAAGGCAATCGTTAACATACAGGTTTATATTATTTCTTCTCCTAGATATCAAAATCAATTATTTTTGCTTAATCATTGGATAACAATTACTGGTAAATAGAGATTTTAAGAATGAAATATATTCAGCAATTAAAAGGATAGACAGTAATCTTAGTAGGCGCGATTCTTATTTCCTAGAATCGCGCCTACTAAGATGCCTTTAAATATGCAGCGCTGCAAATATGATTTAATTTATCATTCTATACTTCTTGCCATTTTCATTAAATGCTCAACAAATGTATCATCCCTAACAAACCATGCTTCATAATTTCGTTTTAAAAAGCTTTCCCCTTCTTCAAAACTATCAAAGATTTGGTCCAGCTGAATGTTATTATGGTCAATCACCCAGCCATATTCGGGTAGTGGATAAAGAAGAAAGATATCTTCTTTTTTATTTTTATAAAGAGAACCAAATGTAGACTGTTTCAAGTTATATCGATTGCGTTTCGCATCCTCCCGTATAGGATCCGAATGAAACGTTTCAGCAACAAATAATTTGTATGCTTCATTTGTTAAGGAGCAGCCAGCAGCTTTTGCATGCCCTCCACCATCATAATGACCAGCAACTTCTGATACATCTACCTCATCATGAATCGTTCGAAAACCGATTCTTTTTCCACCAATATTTAATATAGCGATATAATCCAGATGAGGGTATTCTTTCCCAAGTTCGTTTCCCAGCTCTGAGTGATACGATTCCGCATACACGATACCAGCAAAATGATTGCCAATTTTAGCTTGGACAAGCTGCCTTCTTTTCCGGCGAATATAGCGTTCAATTTTGTCATCTTCCATATTTAATATTTTTTCTTCAAATTCATCAAAGTAAAAATGTTCACTATTCGTCAGTCGATTAATCATTGTTTCTTCAAACTCATCAATCGAAGTCAGGAAAAAGAGAGCATTAAGCTGCCGAGCTTTTTGGTTGTCATTTTTTTCCCATTCCCATGTATCGTATTGTCTAACAAGCTCAACAAATTCTGTAATGGTATTTGATGGCGTTAAAAGTTGTTGCTCGACAAGATATTCATAAAATAAAGAAGTCGCTGAAGTTAACTTACCTTCCTCCTTTTCAACTATGACTCTTCCCCACTCATACTCGTTAAAAGAAAGCGCAGTTTTATGATGATCAATTAACTGTACTTTCCCTCCTTCTCGGCAGAAATCATCGATTCTTTTTTCGTTCTCTTCATTTACAGACAAATCTGTAATAAGTAAAAATGTTTCCTTGTTATCATTTTCCAAAAACCATTCTACTTGTGCATTTAGACCTGAAATTGAATTATAGCGGACTTTCACTTGATTACCAAAAGCAATTTTCGCTAAAATTCCGCAGCCAACACCATCCAAATCATTATGACTTAGTAATTTATACATATTCTCACCTCAGAGTGTAGTATTATACAACTGGAGAAAATTATTGATAGAAAACATCATTAAAATACAAATAAAAATTGGTGTTTTTTTTTACTTATGGGGCAATATATATTTTGTAGGCAAGAACTTTCTATTACAGGAACATTAAAATTATGAAGATGATAATGCTTCCGAGATGTTTCTTTTTTGCCTCAGACAAAAAAGGAGGGTTTTTATATGAATAACGACCAAAAGAATTTCGATCGTAACAATCGAAATGACCGCAACAACCGTAACGATAACAATCAAAATCAAGAAATTAATAATGTGGAATTTGCGGAAGAGTTTCTTGATAAGAATGTAGAGCAAAACAACCGACAAAATGATAATAATCGTAACCGCCGTAATAAATAATTAAAAATGATATACAAGAAACCTATACATCGAATGAATTCGTTGTATAGGTTTCTTCAATTTTATTAATAATGAACTCTTCAGTTGCAGAATAAAGAAAGGATAATTTGTAGATTACTTGAGCGATAAAACTATATTTCCAAATTTGTCCATAATTCAGTTCGTTTATTTGCTATAATGAATTGAAACTTTATCCTGATTTATTCGTATTATAAATGAAGCAAAATATTTGTAATAGCATACATAACGTAATACATATTTCTTTATTAAAGGAGGATGTTTATGGGAATATTGACACGATTCAAAGATATTATGTCAAGCAATATTAATCCATTAATTGAAAGAACTGATAATCCGGAAAAAATGATCAACCAGTACTTAAAAAACCTTTATCTTGATCTTGGTACGATTAAAGCAGAAACTGCTTCTGTCAAAGCTGAAGAACAAAGAACATTAAGGGCGCTTAACGAATGTAAAGTTGATCAAAATAAAATGCAGCGGTATGCAGTAAAAGCATTGGAAAATGGCAATGAAGATCAAGCAAGGAATTTCCTTGAACGAAAGGCCGCTCTTGATACAAAAGAATCTGAGTTGCAAGCCGCATATGATTCTGCCACTGCTAATTCTATAAAAATGAAACAACTACGTGAAAAAC
Source organism: Oceanobacillus chungangensis (assembly GCF_003369565.1). GTDB lineage: Bacteria > Bacillota > Bacilli > Bacillales > Amphibacillaceae > Oceanobacillus > Oceanobacillus chungangensis. The sequence continues at coordinate 19,908 of NZ_PIOD01000021.1, forward strand.
TTTCTGCCGATATCCAATCATTAGAAATGCGATTCTCAGTCATTAAAGGCAATTCTATTGCAGCAAAATCTCAACAAAGAGTCAATTCCCCTATTTTTGATCAGATGGAAGAAAAAACGAAATTTGCTTTAGATGAAGCAACCGCTCTTGCCGAGTTAAGGAGAGACCCCTTTGAAGAGTTGGAAGAACCTGAAAGAACCAAGGAAAATAAGCGGGATATTGATGAAGAATTAAATAATCTAAAAAAACAATTAGGGGACGGAAAATAATATCCGTAAAAGAAGCCTAGTTTTAAGGGGGAAGAGCAATAATGGTAATCCAATATAAATGCCCAAATTGTGGTGGGGAAATGATTTTTGACAGTAAAGACGGACTATTAACTTGTCAAAGCTGTGGCAGAACTGACAATATTGAAGCCTTTTCTGACGAATATATTACAAAGACTTTCTCAGAGGAAGAAGCAAGAGAATACCAATGTGAAAATTGTGGTGCCGTCATTATAACTGATGCCGATACTTCAGCAACATCCTGCAGTTTTTGTGGTGCTGCCGTTGTTCTTGGTGATCGTTTATCCGGAATCTTAGCTCCTGCTAAAGTACTTCCCTTTACCATTGGTAAGGAGGAAGCGAAGTCCGCATTCGAGAAATGGTGTAAAAAAGGAAGACTTACCCCTAAAGGATTTATGGAAGCGAATAGGATTAAAGGAATTACGGGGATCTATGTGCCCTTTTGGCTGTATGATTTAGATAGCGATGCAAAGGTTGAAGCTGTTGGTACCAAGGTGCGAACCTATTCAAGAGGAGATTATAATTATACAGAAACCAAATATTACGATATCTATCGTGATATCGACCTTAATTTTCAAAAAGTACCGGTTGATGCATCTGAAAAATTAAATGATGAACTAATGGATAAACTAGAACCATTTGATTACAACAGTTTAAAGGAATTTAAGACGCCATACCTAGCTGGTTATATTGCAGAGAAATACAATTATGATGATAAAGAACTGCTTCCAAGAGTGAAGACTAAAATAGATAAATATATCGATTCATATATTCGCTCGACAATCTCAGGCTACCAATCCGTGAGATATAATAATAAAAGAATTAATACGAAGAGCAAAAATAGTTATTATGTACTTTTGCCTGTCTGGATGTTTTATTACGATTACAATAAGTCAGAGCATATTTTTGCAATGAATGGGCAAACAGGAAAAGTAGTTGGCAAGCCCCCGCTTAGTTTCGGTAAAATTGCTGCATGGTTCGGAAGTATTGCTGGTGGCGGTTTTATTACACTCAAGCTAATCTCATGGCTATTATTAGGGGGCTTGATTTAAATGCAGAGGAAATTATCATTCTCCCTTACTTTTTTATTTATAGCTCTCCTATCCGTACTGCCATTATTACCTAGTGAGACATCAGCTGCATTAGATTCAAAGCAAAGAATCTATGATTATGCTAACCTATTAACCGAGGGTGAAAAGAGTCAATTAGAAAAATTAGCTAGTGATTATGGTGCTGAAAATAAAACAGACTTTGTCATTTTAACAACTAGTGATACAGAAGGTAAAGATATTAAGCTTTATATGGAAGATTTCTATGAAGAACAAGCACTTGGTTACGATAAGCCACATGGTAATACTGCAATTATAACACTTGATATGAAAAGTGGAGATGTTTATTTAGCGGGATTTTATAAGGCAGATGAATATTTAAGCGATAGTAGACTAGACCAAATCCGGAATATGATTACGCCTGATTTATCAAATGGAGACTACTATGATGCATTCACTATCTTTATACAAACTTCCTCTAAATATATGGGTATCAGCCCGTGGATTAATCCTGAGCTGTTTATTTTCAAGCTCTGGTTTCAAATCCTAGCACCAATTGCATTGGCGGCAATCATTGTCGGCTTAATGGCATTCAATTCAGGAGGAAGAGTAACTGTTAATGAAAGAACCTATTTAAATACAGCACAAGTTACAAGAAGAAAAGATCGATATTTAAGAACAACAGTTACCAAAACAAGAAAACCATCCAATAATAATGGCAGCGGACGTGGCGGCGGAGGCGGAGGCGGCAGGACCAGCGGTGGCCACTCCCACAGCGGAAGCCGTGGAAGTTTTTAAGTAGGCATTTTTCTTATATTTTTTACAAGTAATATAGTGAATTAAAATTCGATATTAAGTTCGAACTAACGATAATTTTGATTTCAATTGTTTAGATAAATTGCCGTTCATACAAGACGCCATTCTTTTATGGAAGTTTTTTCACTCACCCAGCGGAGGAAATACACGTAGACTCCTGCGAGAAGAAGAGCCTAGGTGAGACACTGAAGTGCGTCAGCACAAAGAGGCTCACCAGCTCCCCGCGGAAAGCGAAGTGTATTTCCGGAGCGGCTGTCTAGGAAGCAAATTATCATCTTAAGTTAGTTTGTTTTAACTAAACATTGATAAAGAAAGATATGAAAGATATATGAGAAAGGAATGAATGAAAATATGGGATTTTTTAGCAGTCAATTTTCTGATGTAGTAGAATGGGAAGAATTTAGAGATGATATGATTTTCTGGAAATGGACAAATCGAGAAATAAAAAAAGGCAGTAAACTATTCATCCGCCCTGGGCAAGATGCAATATTTATTAACAACGGAAAGATTGAGGGAATTTTTCAAGATGATGGTGAATATAACATCGAATCTGAAATTATCCCCTTTTTATCAAATTTAAAAGGTTTCCGTTTCGGATTCAATTCCGGACTACGAGTAGAAGTCTTATTTGTCAATACAAAAGAATTTACCGTTAAATGGGGAACGAAGAATGCAATTAATATTCCCTCCCCTTCCCTACCAGGTGGTATTCCAATCCGGGCAAACGGAACATTTAGTTTTAAGGTAAACGATTATATCCCTTTAATTGACAACATTGCCGGGGTTAAAAAAACGTATTTAGTTGAAGACATAAAAATTCGAATAACTTCTATTCTTGATCAACTTCTTATGAAGTGGATAACGAAAGAATGCAAAGATATGTTTAATTTACAAGCAAACGCATTTGAAATAGCAAAAGGAATTCAAGAAGATTTAGACATGGAAATTATGAATAACGGCATGTCCATAACGGCTTTTACGATTATGAGCTTCAATTATCCTAAAGAAATCCAAAAGATGATTACCAAATCAGCTTCTCATGGCATGATTGGCGATCTTGGCAGGTACCAGCAGGTCTCAATGACGGATGGGATTGCTTCTGGGAAAGTTAAGGGTGGCGGTACAGCTTCCGATATGACAGGCATGATGATGGGCATGAATGTTGCGAATGAAATGATGAAGAACATGAGACAACAAAATCAAGAATCAAATTCACAAGTAACTGCTCAATCAAATCAAAATGCTCCAAGTAATAACGGTAAAAAACCTAACTTCTGTCCTAACTGCGGTGAAAAAGCAACTGGAGCAAACTTCTGTCCTAACTGCGGTCAGAAACTAGCCTGAATTGTTGACTTACGATTTGCGAGTTATAATCAATAAAAAAACTGTCTCACAGATTGCATTATGCATCTTGTTAGACAGTTTTTTTCTAGTTAGAAAAACACCCAACCCTTTACCAAATCTAATCACTTAGCGCGATTCAAATCGAGCCTTACAACGATAAATAACTTGTCCTTTAGACGAGAACTTTTCTTCATATTCCGTCATGACATTTGTTTCATCATCAATCGCATGAAGATCCAGATTTACTTCCTCCAATTTCAGGCCGTAATTATTGAAGCTAACAAGCGAATATTCAAATAACCCTCGATTATCCGTTTTAAAAATAAGTTCACCATTCTGATCAAGTATCTCTTCGTATTGCTCTAAGAATGAATGGTATGTCAGCCTTCTCTTTTCATGACGATTCTTCGGCCATGGATCTGAGAAATTTAAATAAAGTCCTGCTATTTCATTTTCTCCAAATATTTCACGTAGATCACTTGCATCTTCATTTAATAATAAAATATTATCTAATCCAGAATCTATTACTTTTTCAGTTGCTGAAACGATAACACTTTTTGCGATTTCAATTCCAATGAAATTTATTTCTGGATATTGTTTTGCCATTCCAATTAGAAATTGACCTTTTCCAGTACCTACTTCTAGATGGATTGGCTTATCATTTCCAAATACCTTCTGCCAATTCTGGCGATGTTCTGTTGCACTTGGGATGACAAGATGATTATTTTCAAGTAAGAATTCATCTGCCCAAGGTTTATGACGTTGACGCATGACTTTACCTCTCTTTACTTCTAAACTTAGTATAAAAAAATAATTATGATAGAAACTAGTGCCATGAGGTGATTACAAATGACACTTAATGTGAATAATCTATTAACATTATTACAGGACATTCTAGATGAGCAAGCTGGTGACGGTATCGGTGAAGTCTCAGAATACCAACAAATAAAACGGCTTGTCAAAAATATGATGGCAAACAACCGGATCACGGATGATCAATTACTGCAACTGCTTCCGGAAATTTACAATTACGGAAGAGAAGGAGAAAATGCCCAAAATGTACCGGAGCACATAATAACAAATACCGAAAATATCCAATCCTGGATAAGCGCAATTAAACAACTAGATATTAAATAGTTGTTTAGCTTGTTCATTTAATTCATATAAGTCCTTTAATCTTTCCATTACTTTAATCGGTTCTTTACGCTCTAAATGCCAACATAAATAATGGAGTGAATCATGCAGAAGATACCAATACATGCGTTCTTGCAAATAATTATCTTTTGCCACTCCATATTTCTCTAGCCATTCAACCCAATTTTCACGAGGAATATACCATTTCAGTACCATCCCGAAATCGGATGCTGGATCTGCTATCGATGCATTATCCCAATCAATTAAATAAATCTTTCCATTCTTAGAAAGTAATAAATTATTATGATTTAAGTCACTATGACAAACAACTAGTTTTTGGTTACGTGTCTTCGGTAATAATCGTTCAAGATAGATTAATGCCAACCTTACATCTTCATAACGATTAAGCAGTTCCAATCTGTTTACTTGTTCCTGAATATTAATAAACATATCATCTGAAGTCACTGGTTTAATTCCTAATCGCATGAGCATGTGCAATAATTCAGTGGAATGGTGAATCTTATATAATAAATTTGCTACTCGTTGATGTTGCATATCTGCTGGCTTTAGTTCCCTGCCATCAAGCCATTCTTGCGCAGTTATTACATCCCCGTTTTCCATCCGTCTAGTCCATATTAGTTTCGGGACGATACCCTCGGCAGAGAGTACAGCTAAAAACGGTGAAGAATTCCGTTTTAAGAATAATCGTTTATCATTCTTTGTAGCGAAAAATGCTTCCCCTGTTAATCCACCAGCTGGTGTTAATTTCCAGCCATCCCCTAACGCACGCTCAAGCCATTCCAACATATATTCTTCACATCTTTCAAAATTAGCATTCATTTACATATTTTATAGGTAACAAGGACAAATTACAACCATGTATATTTATTTCCCATTGTGCCTATCTTATGTTTGTACCTTGTAAATTAACTGGTTCGGTTTGCTTCGTTATTATACATGATTTACATGTACCCGTCTGACCATCCACCTGAAAAAATATTTCCTGATCAGAATCTATTGTAAACCCTGTCGTTTCTAATACTTCCACTTCTTTAAACATCAGATGTTTTCCAAAAAATACAGTGATAAATAATGATAGCACCTTCCATTTTGAAATATCATGAATAATTAAGACTGGTAAGATATTAGGTTGTATTTTTGCGTTGGGGATAATCTTCATACCCCCGCCATAATAAGGATGATTACCTGTTGTTACCATCCAGCAGTTTGTTAATTTTCTTTGTTTTTGATTAATATTAATATTTACCATCATCGGTTTAAAACGAATTAATACTTGAATAAGTGCAATTACATAACTAAATGTTCCAATTCCTAATCGATTAAGTATATTTTTATAAACGGATTTATTTACCGTATCCGCAATTTGTGCATCAAATCCAAAGCCAATCGAATTCACAAAGTTTCTATTTGGCTGCTGATCTTGTCTATAGTTTCCTATCCAATATGGTTTACTACTGCTATCTCTATTAATAATATCACGTAACACCTCTAGTGGTGAACCTTTAATATTACATCCCCTTGCGAAATCATTGCCAGATCCACCAGGAATAAAAGCAACAGGCACGCTGCTATTTGCTAGGCCATTCAATACTTCATGAATCGTACCATCACCACCAATAACGATAATGGATTCTAGCTTGGGATCCTCAAGAATTTGATTTGCAATTTCTTCTGCATGACCAGGATATTTCGTAAAGTAGTATGTACTTTCAAATTTTTGATAGAGATTGCTTTTTGTAATTTGGGAAAAAATATGCTTCGCACGACCATTCCCAGCCCGTGGATTAATAATAAATATATACATATCTTAATCCTCCAAGTCGACAAACTGATATGGAGTGCCCCATTCATCCCATTCCTGTCGCCTCATTGACACTGATTTGCAATGTCTTAATAGTAATTCGGCAACCTTCAATTGTCTATTTTTAAGTGGAGATGATAGTCGGCGTCTTGCGTCAAACCACTGATTATATTTATCTTTATCGATGATTTTTGTTTGGTACGGTTCGGTAGCATATACAATAGCATTCGTTCTGGATAACACTGTTTTCCGAACAGCAAAGTCATCGATTTCATATGAATGTAGAATACTCTTTACAACCTTCTCCGTTCGTTTCAAGGCTATTAGTGGGCTCAACACTTTCGATACTCGGGTTTTAAAATCGATTGTCCATGTTCGCTCATCTCCAGCCATTATCACTGCTTCAGATCTTTCTTCAATAAAATAAATAATTTCAATCCCTACCGGTGTAATCAAGATTATTTCTGATTCAATTGGAGCATTTTTTAAATTAAAAATCGGATAATACATGATTAGAAAAGTATCCGGAAATCGTTGTAGCAAATAAGTTAATCGTGGGTCCTGATAGTATGATTCATTCACAAAAGATATATGTGTCATCGTTGATGTCGCCCACTTTAACTGAAAGGAAAAAAGATTATTTAAGAAGAATTGTTTCAACCCTTCCTCCGTGTCCGGCAAGATAAGCGATTTCTTCTTCTCCATCGGCTGCAATGGTTGTTCTACCTCTTTATTTTTCCTCACTAAGTTTTTTAGCTTTGAAAATCTTGATTTGGTATCTTGCAATTTTGGCGTACTTTCATCGCTTTCGACCGCTTCCTCCTCAGGATCAATCCAACTTTGGTAAAGCTTTTGCCAATTATCACTTTTTAATCTTATATATTGGGAGGGGTATTTGTATGTATCCCATTCATAGCGAGAGATATAATCCTGAAGTTTTATCAATTGTGCCATACATCAACCTCCACTGCTTTCTAGTTTTATCTATCTATTTTTTAGTGTATACCTATCAATTATCTCATATTTAGGATTATTCTCTGGGTGTATTTTAAATAACACCACTTCTTCTACCAGCATGCTTTGCCATTCGCTAAACTCATGCCTTAATTCCGGAAAAATATCTTTAAACTGTAAATCCTCTTCTCCCACCCACTTTTTAGCTAAGGTAATATGTGGGTGAAATGTACGTTTTTCTTTTGTAAATCCTACATTTTCAGCTGTTTTTTCAACTATTTCTTGTAGATTTGAAAGTGCAGTATTTCTCTCAACTTCAACAAACAATACTCTGGGCCTATTAGAATTTCCGAATACCCCAATAGAACCAACTTGTGTTGACATTTTTGTTACACCATTAAAATTATTTGTTAAATCACTTTTCAGTCTACTTAATTTATTATCGTCTGTTGGCCCTAAAAACTTAAGCGTAATATGCAAATCTTGCTTAGCTGTCCATTGTTTATAAGCTAACCTATCTTTTAAATCATCTTGCCAACTGGAGTAATACTCCTGCAAAGCCTTTGGTAATTGGATTGCGATAAAATAATGCGGTAATCCAGACAATAAAACAGCACCTCCAGTAATTTTACTCACTTAAGCGATAAACAGTATGCTAGTTCTTCTTCATTCAACTCTCGATAAGACCCCAGTGCAAGTGAACGATCAAGTTCTAAAGGGCCCATTGAAAGTCTTTGTAAATAAATCACCTTTTTGTCTACAGCTTCAAACATTCGCTTCACTTGATGATATTTCCCCTCTGTTACCGTTACTTCAATCTCTGATACTTCTTCACTGTTTAAAATGGTCAATTCTGCTGGCTTTGCTTGATAACCATCTTCTAGTATGATCCCATTCCGAAATTTTTCAACGTCTTCTTCTGTTACTTTCCCTTGGATCCTCGCGAAATAGGTTTTACCTACATTTTTAGTTGGGGATACCAATTGATGTGCAAGGTCTCCATCGTTCGTAATTAATAAAAGCCCTTCCGTATCTTTATCTAATCTTCCTACTGGAAACGGGTTAAAATGCTTCACGTCATTTGCCAATAGGTCGATTACTGTTTTATCTCTAGCATCTGTCGTAGCTGAAATAACTCCTTGAGGTTTATTCATTAACAGATATATGTATTTTTTGTAAGTCACGATACTTTCATTCACTTTTATAATATCTGCATCTGGACTGACATGGATGCTTCCGTCTTTAACTATTGCATTATTAACTGTAACAAGTTTTTTCTTCATCAATGCTTTTACATCTTTTCTACTACCATAGCCCATATTGGCTAATAATTTATCAAGGCGCATCAATTATCCACCCTTCTATTTGTGGCTTATTTTGTATCATATGTTATTGTTTAGATAAACTGCGGACTAACAGCAATGTTGATTTCCGCTGCGGACAGTCGCTTTCCGCGGGCTCGAGCTGAGCCCCTAGCAAAAAACGCTATGGTCTCAACATCTTCGCTGTTCCCGCAGGAGTCTCCTGTCCTCCGCTACAATCAACAGCCATAAGAGAGGTAAACAATATTTCATTTTATAGAGAGACAGTAAATAATAATTTCTCGAATCATCTTAGCGTAAGAAATACACGGAGACTCCTGCGGGAAGGCACGCCAGCTCTCCACGGAAAGCGAAGTGTATTTCTGGAGCGGCCGGCCCAAGATCCCACACAAGTCAACAGTTTATTTCAACTTCTAAATATCATTCATCACTAAAAAAGCATTCATAAAATACAGCTTATTATTTTAACCTAGCTAGTCTTCCTTTTAACTTGCCAACAAGTGGGACTCGTCCACCGAACACTCGTTCTAGTAGGGTTGATGAATAGGCGAGCCATAAATAAACTCCGCCACCTAATCCGACTCCTAGAATTAGTACAATGATTGTTGCTAAACGTGATTCCTCATATTCGATAAACATTCCATACACAAATTTTAAAAACCAAATAACGATATACATTACAGCTGAGAATATTCCTATTAGCATTGTTCGCTTGTTTATTTGTCGGAAAGAAAACTCAACCGCTACTTTAATCCTCCATAAATTCAAAGCTACAGCAATTCCAACTGCTAAACCTGTTCCTATAATGGACCCCTTCGCACCAAACATATGAATTAATTGTGCATTTAATAACACCTTAGCAAGCAAACCACCTAATAAACTAATCACAGTATAATTTTGCTGATTTATTCCTTGTAAGATCGATGCTGTTACAGTAAATAAAGCAAATAATAATCCGACTGGTGCATACCATGCCAATAATGGGCCCGTTATATCTATATATTTTAAGCCGTAAAGTGCCCCGTATGCTTCATTTCCTAATGCCGCAAGCCCAACTACTGCCGGAATTACAAGCACAAGTACAATTTGCAATGCTTGATTAATTTGCTTATGTACCAATACCATATTTTTCTGTGCAAATGTTTTAGTTAAAGCAGGTAAAATCGCTAAAGAGAGACCTGTAGCAATTGTTCCTGGCAAAATTACCAATTTATGCCCATACGTATTGATTGCTCCGAGAGCCACCTCCCAAATATCACCAAGCCCCGCTGCAGTCATTGCGCGTTGGAATGTAAAAGAATCAACCAATTGATATAAGGAAGTTGCAAGAGCAACAATTATAAACGGACCAGCATAACTAAATAGTTCTTTGAATAAATCCTTCGTCGTATGTTTACTTGAGAATCTTTGCTGTTCAAGCTGTTGATCAAGGTACGGTTTACGAAATCTCCAGTAAAGAAAAAGAATAAAGGACGAGGCAATCGCACCAATAAATGCTCCAAACGTTGCATAACCAACAGCGGTAGGGATACTACCATCCATAATTACAATTACAATAAAAACAGATATTAATACAAACAATATTCGGGCAAGCTGCTCAACAACTTGTGAAACAGCTGTAGGTCCCATTGATTCATAGCCCTGAAAAAAGCCACGAACAATACTCATCGATGGAATAATGATAAGCGCAAAGCTCACCATTCGAATTACCATTGTAATATCTGCAACAGTAATCGTACTATATGCATTGTCTTCCATAAAGCCATGTGCTAGGTATTCAGCACCAAAAAACAAGATTAAAAAAGATACAACTCCCGTAACAAACATTAGGCTTGTTCCATATTTGAACATACGCCTTCCAGTTTCATAATCACCTAATGCGTTATATTTCGATACTATTTTCGACATTGCCAGAGGTAAACCTACTGTAGAAATACTTAACATGATTGTATACGGTATATACGCAAAGGAGTATAATGTTCCACCTTCAGCGCCTACAAGTGCATTAAAAGGAATAAGATAAATCATTCCTAAAAATTTCGATAAAAATGTTGCCCCGGTAAGCAACATAGAACTTCTTACAACATTCGACATTTTTTCACCTTAATTTCATTTGCATAATTAGATTCAAACGTTATTTTACCATAGAAAGGTTAAAGATTGATAATGTTTGTACACTACATTTAGGAATTATATATTTAAGTAATGCATGGTTTGTCTAGTTGGTAGATTATTTTTAACGTTAAATAATTTCTTGAAATTCTTCATCAGCTGTCAATTCATTACGAAATTGAGCAAACCCTAGATTTAGTGTAATATATTAGCAAACTTGGTTGTCACCAAGTCTTTAGGTAGTAACCATAGATGCACTTATTCCTTAAGAATGATTTTAAACTTGCTTATCTACCAATTGAAAGGAATGAAACGAATTGACATATGACGTAATCGTAATAGGTGGTGGACCTTCTGGATTAATGGCTGCTATTGGAGCAGCAGAACAAGGTGCAAAGACTCTACTACTAGAAAAGGGAAACAAACTTGGAAAGAAATTAGCAATCTCTGGTGGGGGCAGATGTAATGTAACAAATCGCCTGCCACAAGAAGAAGTAATCAAACATATACCAGGTAACGGGAGATTCTTATACAGTGCTTTTTCCGTTTTTAATAACTACGATATCATTGATTATTTTGAAAATATGGGAGTTGGATTAAAGGAAGAGGATCATGGCCGGATGTTCCCGGTATCCAATTCCGCGAAAACAGTTGTAAATGCTTTAATCAATAAATTAAATGAATTACATGTTCATGTAAAGCAAGATACTCCTGTTGAAGCAATTCATTACAGTGATGACGAGCATACCGTTATATTAAAAGACGGAGAGCATATCAAAACAAAAGCACTTGTTATTGCCGTTGGTGGGAAAGCTGTTCCATATACTGGTTCTACGGGAGACGGATATGCATGGGCTAAAAAAGCAGGACATACCATTACAGATCTTTATCCAACAGAGGTAGCATTAACCTCTAATGAAGCTTTCATACAAGACAAAAGCTTACAAGGGTTGTCATTAAGAGATGCAGCGGTATCAGTTTTGAATAAAAGTAATAAACCGATTATTACCCATCAAATGGACATGATTTTTACGCATTTCGGTGTATCTGGACCGGCTGTATTACGCTGCTCGCAATTTGTTGTAAAGGAATTGATGAAGGGACAAACGAAAGTTCCAATGGTCATCGATGCTCTACCTGCCCAAAAAGAACATAAACTAGTTCAGGATATTTTGATAGCAATTGAAGAAAATCCAAAGAAAGCATTCAAGAACTTAATGAAAGGAATAGTTCCCGAAAGATTTCTCAGCTTTATATTGGAACAAAATAATGTAAGTGATGAACAGAAAAGCGGCAACATTTCAAATGAAACGGTCCGTTCAATTATCCATACAATCAAAAATCTCTCATTCTATGTAAATGGATCGCTGCCAATGGAAAAAGCTTTTGTCACTGGTGGCGGAGTTTCAATTAAAGAAATTGTACCAAATACGATGCAATCGAAGTTAATGCACGGATTATATTTCTGTGGCGAAATTCTAGATATTCATGGCTATACAGGTGGATATAATATTACATCCGCACTTGTAACTGGGAGACTTGCTGGTATGAATGCAGCGAAAGAGTCACTAGCAATTCCATCCTAAATTGGGAAATAATTCTTAGCATATATAAACTATTTAAAGCCAATCTAAGCATGTCTGGAAGCAACTTTGAAGGAGTGATAAAGGATGGAAAAGAATGGAATGTGGATACCATTAATTGCTTCAGTTGGCGTTGGAGCAGCAACCTTTTATACGATGACAAAGAATAACCAAGGGCTAGGACAAACTGTACAGAACATGCTCCCATTTATGTCGAACATGGGTGGAAACAAAAATAGTAAATCTGGAAGTATGGGTACCTTTGGAATGAGCTAACAGACAAAAAAAGCGCAGCCTATTAGGTGCGCTTTTTCATTTTACTGAATAAATAAAAAATAACCACTCCCCTCTTTTTAATGTAGAATGGATGAATATATAATTTTAGAAGGAAGGGAAATCGATGAAGCAATTTGGATTATTAGGACGGATTATACTAGCAATTATTCTTGGGGTACTTATAGGCTCATTTGTAAGCGAAGAAATCATACGCCTATTCGCAACATTTAACGGACTATTCGGAGGGTTCTTGAGCTTCATCATCCCCTTAATTATTATTGGGTTCATTACTCCTGGTATCGGAACAATGGGACTCGGTGCAGGAAAGACTCTTGGCTTAAGCACAGCATTGGCTTATGCTTCTACCATTATCGCTGGGTTGATCGCTTATTTTGTGGCACGAGGTCTCTATCCAAACTTACTTGGCAATCAGTCTATGGAGTCTGTAACAGACCCATCACAAGGCTTAAGTGAATCGTTTATTGTGATTGAGATGCCGCCACCAATGGAAGTGATGACCGCACTCCTACTAGCATTTGTTTTAGGTATTGGTATTGCAGCAATCAAAGGCGATAAGTTACTTCATGTAATGAATGATTTTCGAGATATTATTAATTTAGTAATTGAGAAATTCATTATTCCATTACTGCCTTTTCATATTTTTGGTATATTCGCCAATATGACACATGCAGGGCAAGTTGCTACAATTTTATCGGTATTTGCAAAAGTATTTGTAATGATTATCATTTTACATATTCTTTATTTGATTCTCCAATATTCCGTTGCAGGTTCAATGAGTAAACAGAATCCATTTAGAATGATAAAACAAATGCTCCCTGCATATTTCACGGCACTCGGTTCACAATCTTCTGCCGCAACAATTCCAGTTACTTTAAAACAGTCAAAAACATTAAAAATCAAAGAAAGTATTGCAGATTTTACAGTTCCATTGTTTGCAACAATCCATTTGTCCGGAAGTACTATAACACTTGTTAGCTGTTCATTAGCAGTGATGTATCTTCAGGGCGATGCAATCTCTTTCGGCGCCTATTTTCAGTTTATCTTGATGCTTGGTATAACAATGGTTGCTGCTCCTGGTGTTCCTGGCGGGGCAGTGATGGCAGCAGCAGGTTTATTGGAGAGCATACTAGGTTTTGACCAAACATTGCTTTCTCTAATGATTGCTCTTTACCTAGCCCAAGATAGTTTTGGAACTGCGTGTAATGTTACAGGCGATGGTGCACTCGCTTCTATTACAGATAGCTTAAGTAAATCTGGGAAATCGTCAAAACTAAAAGCTTAAATACGAGAAGGGATGAAATCGGCATTTCATCCCTTCTCATTATACTAACAATTCAAATTTCTATATTTAGTTAAATTGCTAACTATTTAGGTTTCTTATGCAAGAACTTTATACACTTCCTCTGCCAGTGCCTCTTCATATTCAGCAAGTAGTCTACTGAAAATAGCTTCCCATGATTGGCTTTGTGCATATTTAATTCCTTTCAGACTCATTGATCTCCTATTTTCCTCTGATGACAATAATTGTATAATAGCTTCAGCAAAAGCATTAACATCTTTTTCATTGCATAGTTTACCTGTTATTTCATCTTGAATTATCGTCCGTACTCCACCAGCATTTGCGCCTATTACCGGTGTACCTGCTGCCATTGATTCCAGTACCACATTTCCGAAGGTTTCTGTAGCAGATGGAAATACAAATAAATCTGAAGCTGCATATGCTTCCGCTAACTCTCCTTTTTCCAAAAATCCTGCAAATGACATGTTTCTGAGTGCTAAAGCCTCTAAGTCCTTCTTTACTGGACCATCACCAACAATTAGCCAATGCACCTCATCACTAATTGTACGAAGAAGCTGCTTGTTAATTTCAGGTAATAACATGATATCTTTCTCAGGTGATAACCGGCCAACATAAAGTAGTATATATTTTTCTTTTATTTTGTATTTTTCTCGTATCTTGCTAGCGTCATAATTTGGATTGAAAACAGAACAATCTACTCCTCGAGGCCAAATCGATAAATTAGTGAAACCTTGCCGTTGTAATTGCTCTTTCGTATCAATAGATGGTACAAATATCTTACGGAGTGGTCGGTGAAACCAGTGCATATACTTCCAAAGCATTTTAGATAAAAACTGCAAATCGTAGTACTTCAAATATTTATCAAAATCGGTATGGTAAGATCCGACAATCGGGATATCTAGTTTCTTAGCATAATGTAATCCACATAACCCAAGATTAAATGGTGTTGCCACATGGATAAGGTCCGGTTTAAATTCTAATAATTCTTCTCGAATTTGTAGCATGTTAGGTATTGCGAAACTACATTCCTTATATAAAAATAATGGCAAACTCACAAACCGGGAAACATCTTTAGAAAATAAATCTTTATTTACCGTACTTCTAGGTGCAAATACTCGAAATTCAATCTGGTTATCTTCGAGATACGATGTAAATCGCTCTAGTGTTTTAGCAACCCCATTTACATCAGGTGCATACGTATCGGTAAAAATAGCAATCTTCAATGCAACTCTCCCCCAATAAATTTAGTCATACAACGATCCTGACAGAAAACAGGTACAATCAAATCTTAAAGTATGAACTGAAAAGAAATCATACCTGCAGAACATCCTAATATACATCCTGCCATCACATCAGAAGGATAATGCAGCCCTAAATAAATCCGCGAAAGGCCGACAATAAAACCAATTGGTAATAAAATAATTGCTAGTAACGGAATTAATAATACAAATGGAATTAGAATCGAAAATATCGCAGTTGTATGCCCAGATGGAAAGGAATGATCCTGTAATGGATTATCAACAACATTAACCTTATTTAGCGCTATATACGGTCTCTTCCGGGGAAATAGTTTCTTTACTAGCGCTACAGGGATGTGACTGATTGCTAATGCAATAGCACTAGATATTGCTGCCAGCTTTACAGACTCATTGGCAAGGAAGATTACTAATAATACGCTAGTAATCGTAAATCTAGCTCCGCCAAGATGAGTAATAAATCTAAAAAAGGCATTTACATGTTTTCTTTCAAAGTATCGATTAATATAAAGAATCAGCTGGCATTCCATATCGTAAAATTGATGCAATATTTTCGCCAAATTTTCACTCCTCTCACCATTCAATATCCCTTTACTATATTATATCGCTCAAATATGTAATTAATCATAATTTATTGTAAATTTAGTATTAAGAAGACCCCTTTATCAATTAATGCATTTAATAAAATTATTAAGAAAAATTAAATTACATCAAAATTAACGAAAATTCCAGAACTATACACAAAACGTCCATATTTAGATGACTTTTTTGTGAAATATTTAACAATTTCTTGTTTTTCCCTTTATATGATACTAGTATATTAATTGGTTTTAGAGTAATAATGCTTTAGAAAAAAATTCAAAGAAGAAAGGGGTTCTTACTTAAATGAAAATCAAATTAGCCTTATTATTTGGACTACTTACTATTTCCATGATATTAACAGGCTGTGAGCCGTTGCTTGTATTCGATACGAAAGGTCCTCAAGCAGCAACTATTTCTAATGTTATTTGGATATCGATTATTACAATGGCAGTAGTAGTAATTACTGTTATCGTACTTCTAATTAACATGCTAGTAAAATATCGCGCTTCAAAACAACCGGAAGATTATGAGCCACCTCATATTGAAGGAAATCCTATTGTTGAAGGGATTATTGTTGGGATTCCAATACTAATTGTTGCATTCCTATCCTTTGTTTCCGTTATTTCAACATATCAAGTTGAAGCAGTACCTGAAGGATACGAGGATCAAGAACCGCTAGTAATTTATGCTTCTTCCTCTGACTGGAAATGGCATTTTGCATACCCAGAAGAAGATATTGAAACGGTCAACTACGTATTCATTCCAACACATCGCCCTGTAGAGTTTAGACTTTATTCACATAGCACAATCTCAAGCTTCTGGATTCCACAGCTTGCAGGCCAAAAGTATGCGATGGCGGATATGGTTAACAAATTAAATGTAGTAGCTGACGTACCTGCTGAAATGGTCGGTCGAAATTCGAACTTTAATGGAGCAGGTTTTGCCGAAAATACATTTAATGTAACTTCACTTGAACCTGAAGAGTTTGACTCATGGATAGAAGATATTCATGCAACAGCTGAACCAATTACAGAAGAAGAGTTTACTAAATTACTAGAACCAGGACACCTTGGGCAGATGACATTCACTGGTACTCATTTAGATTTCTTACCAGCTCCTGAAGGGGAAAATGGTGGGCATAATCACGGATCTTCTGAAACAGATCATGGGAATCATGAAGACCATGAAGATACTGACACTGAGTCAGAACATGACCAACACTAAATTATTATCAAATACGCTACTTAGGACAACTAGTTTCTCGAAAGGAGATAAATAAAACATGGAATTTTTTGAAAGATTCGCCGTTCCCCATCCAAGTCCATTGATATATGCATCTATGGTTGCCATTGGTCTTACCATACTTGCCATCATCCTTGGTATCACTTATTTTAAAAAATGGGGCTACTTGTGGAAAGAATGGTTAACAACTGTAGACCATAAACGAATCGGTATTATGTATATTATTTCTGCTTTACTTATGTTATTCCGCGGTGGTGCAGATGCAGTTATGATGCGTCTACAAACTTCTGTACCTGATAATGGATTTTTAGATGCACAGCACTATAATGAGGTATTTACAACTCACGGAGTTGTCATGGTCCTCTTTATGGCGATGCCATTCATCATCGGTATGATGAACTTAGTTGTACCATTGCAAATTGGTGCAAGGGATGTTGCTTTCCCAAGACTTAACGCACTAAGTTTTTGGTTATTCTTCGCAGGTGCGATGCTATTTAACATTTCATTTGTAATTGGCGGGTCACCTGATGCTGGTTGGACGAATTATTATCCACTAGCGAGCAATGATTTCAGCACCTCTGTTGGTGTTAACTACTACAACTGGGCACTGCAGATTTCCGGTCTTGGTACATTAATGACTGGTATTAACTTTATTGTAACGATTATAAAGATGCGAGCTCCAGGTATGAAGTTAATGAAAATGCCAATGTTTACTTGGTCTGCACTTATTACAAATGCAATCATCGTATTTGCTTTCCCAGTATTGACTATCGCCCTTTTAATGGGAACTTTAGATCGTCAATTTGGAACAGCCCTCTTTACGTCAACAGATGGCGGAATGGATATGCACTGGGCTAACTTATTCTGGGTTTGGGGACATCCTGAAGTTTATATCTTAATTCTCCCTGCGTTTGGAATTTACAGTCAGATTATCTCAACATTCTCTGGTCGTAATCTATACGGATATAAATCAATGGTAGCATCAATGGTTATTATCTCCCTAATGTCATTCTTAGTTTGGGCACACCATTTCTTTACAATGGGTCATGATGCATTTACAAATAGTATCTTCTCTGTTACAACAATGGCGATTGCTGTACCAACGGGAATTAAGATCTTTAACTGGCTGCTTACCATGTGGAAAGGAAAAATCAGGTTCACAGTACCAATGCTATATTCTGTAGCATTTATTCCATTATTTACAATCGGTGGGGTTACTGGTGTTATGCTCGGGGTTGCTAGTGCGGACTTCCAGTACCATAATACAATGTTCCTAGTTGCCCACTTCCATAATGTTATTATTCCAGGTGTTGTATTCGCAATGCTTGCAGGATTAACTTACTGGTGGCCGAAAATGTTCGGTTTCATGCTGAATGAAAAAATCGGTAAATGGGCGTTCTGGTTTATTACTGTCGGGTTCTGTTTCTCATTCTTCCCAATGTATATTACTGGGTTAGATGGCCAAGCACGCCGTATGTACACTTATTCTGAGGCTACTGGATTCGGTCCATTAAATATGCTTTCATTCTTTGGAGCAGGTCTAATGGCTATCGGATTTGTCATTATTGTCTATAACGTGCTTTACAGTATTAAAAATTCACCAAGAAATATCGGTAATGATCCATGGGATGCACGCTCACTGGAATGGGCTACACAAAGTCCAGTTCAAAGCTATAACTTCCCTGTTACACCAGAAGTTGAATCAGCTGATGCACTTTGGGATCAGAAGAAAAAAGGATCTCAGATTTTTAAGGGCAAGGTTGAAAAAATCCACATGCCAAATAATAGTGGTTTGCCGATAATTATGTCTGGAATTATGTTTGTCTTTGCATTCTCATTTGTATTCTACATCTGGGCTGGAGTAATCATTTCAGCGATTGCTTTCTTTGCTTGCATGGTGTATCGCACATTTGAAAAAGATGACGGATATTATATTCCTGTAAGTGAAATTAATGAAACGGAAAATAAAAACGGAGGTGCAAACTAATGAAAATCGATAACACGCAGCCTCTTGAATATAGTACTGAACAAAATGAAATGAATATTCTTGGTTTCTGGATTTTCCTTGGTGCGGAAATTATGCTTTTCGCTACCCTCTTCACTACCTATTTCATCTATGCGGATCGTACAGGTAGTGGTCCAACAGGTGCAGATATTTTTGAAATCACACCTGTGTTAATTGAAACATTCTTACTTTTAACTAGTAGTTTTACTATTGGTCTTGCAGTTAACGCGATGCGCTTGCAACGTAAAAACGCTACAATTGCATTCCTGGCAGTTACGCTATTGCTAGGTGCAGCGTTCCTAAGTGTTGAGATTTATGAATTCATGCATTACTATCATGTTGGTGCTGGATTGCAAGTAAGTGCCTTTACCGGTATGCTACTTACAACACTTGGGACTCATGGTGCCCACGTTACATTTGGCTTATTCTGGGGATTATTCATCTTAATGCAAATCAAGAAGGATGGCTTTAATCCGAGAACAGCTAATAAAACATTTATTTTCTCATTGTATTGGCATTTCCTAGATGTAATGTGGATCTTCATCTTCAGTTTCATCTACTTGAAAGGAATGATGTAATATGAAGGAACTATTTCCAGCTAAACAAGTCAATGGGTTTGTCTTCTCGTTGTTACTTACAGTCGTTGCACTTAGTGTTTACTTCATGGATATGTCCTTTGAATTAGGAATGACAATTTTGCTAATAACAGCATTTATTCAAGCAGGTGTTCAACTGATCATCTTTATGCATGCTGGTGAAAGTAAAGATAAAAGTACCATTTACACAAGTTTATTCTACTCAATATTTATTGCATTAGTTACGATCTTTGGTAGCTTGCTCGCAATGGTATGGGGATATATGTAAATAATAAATCAACGAGGGCGTCGTATTGACGCCCTCGTTTTTCTGTTCATATGTTTTATCATTAAGAAAGTTTTCTTTGTTTGTTCTTCTCAATCATCTCTTCAGTAGCGACTAGAAATACGCCCATGATAAAGATAAATGCGGCACCCATTACTGCTCCAGCACCAATGCCGGCAACATTTTGGTAACCGTTTACAAAATATCCATACATAAAGAGCGCAGTACCTATGATGATTAATATTCCACAAATAAAAGATGTGACTTTTAATATTTGATTATGTGCATTCATATTTAACAGCTCCTTTAATCTATTATCTTCCCTGTTCACAATTTTGTCAAACTATTTATGAACATTTTTCGAATATTTGTTTTTAACGTTGACAAAACGACTCGCTTCTAATTGTTTTATGTACGGCTCTATTGTAAGCCTATGTAAATCTAGATACTCTTGATCTTCTGGCTAACAAAAGTCAATCCATTTCATTTTTATAATGACTGCCCCTCTCCCCAGCTCCAGCTAATGTCAGTTCGTTACAATCAAGCACATAGGTAAGATTCTAAGTATCATTTTCATCCCCTATAAATTATCTTTGTTCTGGAATAGACTGTTTCATTGTCAAATATCCCGTAGCAATGGAAATGACTTACGTAGAAATAGTAGCTATAGGTAATGTTCTTGATATACGTATACATTTGCAACATCCTCTTTTTGGGGAGAGCCCCTATTTATTCATATTTACTCTTATTTTTAGATATGTAACATATTAAAATGGTAAAATTTCCCCAATATATTGTTGATACATATAAAGATTTCGAATATAGTTATAGGAGTGTCAGTCTAAAATCATAGCTAATTTATTTTTGAATATTTTCCACTTTTTTGAAACCTAATTGCATTTCATTCGTATTAAGACTAGTAGCTCAAATACATATAGAGGAGTGATTTCCATGGTTCTTTTTGGTACTCCAATCGAGACAATTTATCTCACTACTCTTATAGTCGCAGGAATTCTAACCATTCTTTTCCTTTTATTTGGAGATATATTAGAAGGTATTGGTGAGATGCTCGGAATTTTTAATCCTGTATTAATTTTAGCATTTCTCACATTCACCTCTGCTTCTGGCTATATCCTTGAAAGCCTCACAACACTTAATAGCATATTAATATTAATCATTTCTATATTAACTGGACTACTATTAGTCACCCTTCTAAACATCTTCATTCTTATACCGATGTCCTCAGCCGAGGAATCTCTTAGTTATACAGAGGAGTCTTTAAAAGGTCGTGTTGGAAAAGTAATTATACCAATTCCTGAAAATGGTTTTGGCGAGGTTGTTATTGATAGCAAGAGCGGTCGTATTTCAAAGCCTGCTGCATGCTATGAAAATAAGATAATTCAAGAAGGACAGCAAGTACTTATTATTAATGTGGAAAAAGGCGTCTTGTATGTAGAAACATACGAAAATAATTTAGACATCCATCAGTTAAGTTAATCATACCTTTATTAGGTATTATTATAATTAAATAAAAGGGGGAAAATCATGTTCGAAGATATTTCAGCATTAGTTTGGATTGCTATCGCAATCGTCGTATTTATCGTAATAGCACTTATCGCAGTATTCGTAACAAAATATCGTACAGCAGGACCAGATGAAGCCTTAATTGTTACCGGCAGTTATCTAGGCAGCAAAAATGTCCATGTCGATGAATCAGGGAATAAAATTAAGATTATTCGAGGTGGTGGTACGTTCGTCCTACCTGTTTTCCAACAAGCGGAACCACTTAGTTTACTATCTAGTAAACTTGAAGTCTCCACTCCAGAGGTTTATACGGAACAAGGTGTTCCAGTTATGGCTGACGGAACAGCAATTATTAAAATAGGTGGATCAATTAGTGAAATCGCAACAGCGGCAGAACAATTCCTTGGAAAATCGAGAGATGATCGAGAAAACGAAGCGAAAGAAGTACTAGAAGGTCATCTAAGATCAATCCTTGGCTCAATGACAGTTGAGGAAATTTATAAAAACCGTGATAAATTTTCCCAGGAAGTGCAACGGGTTGCTTCTCAAGATCTAGCGAAAATGGGATTAGTTATCGTATCCTTTACGATTAAAGAAGTAAAAGACAAAAATGGCTATCTTGATTCATTAGGTAAACCTCGAATTGCGCAAGTAAAACGTGATGCAGATATTGCAACAGCTGAAGCAGATAAAGAAACTAGAATTAAACGTGCTGAAGCTGCAAAAGAAGCACAGAAAGCCGAGCTAGAAAGATCGACAGAAATTGCCGAGGCGGAGAAAGAGAATCAATTAAAGACTGCAGAATATCGTCGCGAGCAAGATATTGCTAAAGCACGAGCCGACCAAGCATATGACTTTGAAACAGCTCGTGCGAAGCAACAAGTTACCGAGCAACAAATGCAAATTAAAATTATTGAGCGTCAAAAACAAATTGAACTAGAAGAAAAAGAAATTCTTCGCCGGGAGAAGCAATATGATTCAGAAGTTAAGAAGAAAGCTGACGCGGACCGTTATTCCGTGGAACAAGCAGCAATAGCGGATAAAGCGAAACAAATCGCAGCAGCAGATGCTAACCAATATCGCATTGAATCTCAAGCAAAAGCAGAAGCTGAACGAGTTCGCGTGGATGGTCTTGCAAAAGCAGATGCAGAACGTGCACAAGGGGAAGCAGAAGCAGAAATTATCCGTCTAAAGGGTATCGCAGAAGCGGAAGCGAAGCAAAAAATCGCAGAAGCATTCGAACAGTTTGGTCAAGCCGCTGTGCTTGATATGGTAATGAAGATGCTTCCTGAATATGCGAAGGAAGTTGCAAGCCCACTTGCTAATATCGATAAGATTACAGTTGTTGATACGGGAAGTAGTGGTACAGATGGTGGCGCAAATAAAGTTACAGGTTACGCTACAAATCTAATGTCAACATTACAAGAAACACTAAAAGCATCCTCTGGTATTGACGTGAAAGATTTACTAGAGAATTTAGTAGGAAAAAATAACGTCACAGAAGATCTAGATCTTGGAAGAATTCGATATGAGGCGGAGAAAGCCGAAACCAAGAATTAATTTAGAAAGCCTTTATGAAATCCTAGCAGGGATCAATTAAAAGAACCTTGCTAGGATTTTTTTCTTTCAGTATATTGATACGTGATGATGTTTTATAATTCCTTACTCTTTTTGGTTATCATCACGCTTATCGATATAAAGTGAACCATCTTGTTGCAATTCTACATAAAATATATCTTCTAGATTAAATCCCGATAATATTAATTGTTTATCAAGCCATTCTTCTGTTATCCCTGCTTCTCTTAGATTCTTTTCTACAACTTTTCCATCAACTATTAGCTCCATAGGTATATACTTTGGTTTAAAAGTAAATACATGTAGATCCTTCTTTGTTAGCGGCAGGTAATCTTGCTTTAACAAAATACTTAACTTCCCATTTGGTTCAAATACTGCATGGTAAACCTCAGTTGTCGAAAATACATCCTTCTCTCTAAGCAGCATACTGAGATCGTCCATGTTGAGATGTAACTTCTTAAGCTCCCTTTCAAGAATTTTCCCCTCTTTAATAATTATTACAGGTTCCCCATCCGTAATTACCCTAACTTTAGAAAACTTCAACCCAAAATAACTAATAAGTATCGTAAGAAGAGACCACCAAATGATACTCGTTAGACCATTTAGCATTGTAGTATGAGACTTACCAGCAATTTCACCTGCTATCGACCCAATCGTTATTCCCGTTATGTAATGGAAAAACGTTAATTGACTCAATTGTTTTCTTCCTAATATACGAGCCATAATTAAGAGAACAAGAAAAACAACGGTTGTACGAAAAATCATTTCTAAGAATTCAAAATTAGGTAGCATACTTTTTCCTTTTGTATGATTATTTTAGTTAAACTTTTTCGATTATAAAAACTAATTACACATTAAGGTAAACACAACTCAAATAAAGTAAAAATCATTTCAAATATGGCAAGACCCTATCAATGACTTCCTGAAGCCTAGCTGCTTGCTCTGCGTACATTCTCTTCGCCTTCAAATTATCCGTTTCTAATGAGAATATTTCTAGATCCGCTTGTAACTTTTTTAAATCTGCTGCAAGCAATGGACGTTGTTCAGCAACAGATCGTTTTGACCTCTCGTTATAAAGGTCGACATACAATTCCCCTTTTGAATCAATTTGCGCCAAAAATACTTCCTGGATAGCTGAAGCGCCTTGTTTTTCAATTTCACCTACGAGCCATTCTTCAGTGTATCCCAATATTGAAAGATTTTCTGTTAATATCTTACCATCCGTAATAAGAACCGTTGGACTATGTTCTTGCTCAAGTTTAAGTCCAATTGCACTAGGGGTAATGGGCTGCTGATCTGTTTTCTTCATTACACTTAGCTGTCCGTTAGTTTCCAATACCGCTATCTCAACATCTGACACTTTAAATACTCCTTCGGCCCGTAATAAGAGTAGTAACTCATCTATCGTTAGTTGATTCTTCTTCATGCTCTTCTCTAACACTTCACCATTTTTAATAATGATTGCTGGCTTTCCATCAGTTATTCGTGAAAAGATTCTCGATTTTATCCCCACATATGATAAAACAACCGGAAAAAGCCCCCAAATAATCAAGGAAACCAGCCCATTTGTAATCTTAATATTTTGATCAACGGACATACTTGCGGCAATCGAGCCGATTGTAATACCAACGCAGTAATCAAAGAATGTTAGTTGAGAAATTTGCTTCTTCCCCATAATTCTAGCCATGATTAGAAGCAATAGAAAAGAAGCTATTGAACGGATCAAAATTAATACATACTCTGGCACGATTATCACTCCAATGTCCAATATTATGAAAGCATTTCTTATTATTGGACAATCTAATGATAACCATGCAAATTATTAGGAGGTTGTAATATTACGATGAAAAAAGGAATGCTTGCATTGATTAGCTTCATCATACTATCAGCTTGTTCCAGTCTAGTTGGCGGGGACTATTTTTTGGAAAAAATAACTTCAATCGATCAACACTTCTCACAACAAGAAACAGATTGGAAAAAAATAAAAGAGGAATGCTATGAACTAAAAAGGTTATATGGCAAAAATGAGTGGAAATTACAATTATTAGGAGATGAAGGTGAATATGAAGATTTAAAAAATAGTATTGCAAAACTTATTACAGCTATTGAAGAAAAGGATCGAACTCAAGCTAGGATTGAGCTATCTACAGTAAAATCCTTTATTAAGGATATTTACTCTTTATAAAGACTGATTATCACCAGGCCTTTAAGTCAATCCTTGGTTTCACTTATACAGCGTGAAAGTTCTATTATCTATAATTAGGGACACGGAATTCATTAGATGTCCCTCCTCTCTTCCCCTTCTTCTTTAAAGTTCATTCTCAGCTAGTTCTAATTCACGTACATTATGTTGGTATAATATGCTCCGCAATTTCTCCATCATCTCTTCCGAAGTAATAATACAAGGAAAGGTTTCGAACCTTGTCTTGATTATCATTTCATATTGATTATTAACTTCAATAGAATAACCATAGAATCGATGATCAAAATCGATTGTGGCAAACTCAAATGATTTAATTTTCCTCCAACCGATAAATCTTGCACCACAAATAATGCCTTCTTCAATAATGGCGAACATATTTAGTATGTTGGAAAACTGCAATATTGGCAGCATAAGTAATAAATATAATGACCAGTAGAATTCTAAAAAAAATTGTCCTACAATAAACATGATAATGACGTACAGAAAAATAAGAACATACGTAATTATTCCACCTATTTGTTTGGAAAAAGTGGGTGGATTTATAATTTTTTGCGGGAATTTTCGAATAACTGCTAATTCATCATCCGAATTTGGTAATATAATCTTCCGCTTCATCTTGACCAAAATAAGAGCAAAACGATAGATCCAGAATAATATTATTACTGCAAAGAAAATCTCAATAAACAACTCCAAGACATCACCACCTATTATGATTGTTATTGTCTTTATTAACTGATTTATCAAGGGCAAGCAGGTATGGTTATTGATGACATAAGAGGATTTCATAATATATAGGCAAAAAGCTAACAGGTCTTACCTGTGTATTAGTGAAGATCTGTTTATCTTTTACGGTCGATCAATGAAAAGTGTGAACACCTTTGCTTCTTCATCATTTACTGGAATAAAGAGATGTGGTTTTGATCCCTGAAAATAGGCACTATCCCCTTTTTCCATATAATGCTTATCTCCATTATAAAACAAGAAAATCGAACCCTCTAAAATATAAATAAACTCATCCTGAGAATGTGTATATGATTCTTCTCGTTGATTGATGTTTTTTGGGGTAACATGAACAATTGTTGGTTCAATTCCACTAAATTGTGAGCGATTCGCAAGCAACTCATAGGAATATCCCATGCTGACATCCCCTACTTTTGACTCTCGATTTGATTTTTTCTGAAGCACAAGATCCTCTTCCGTTTTATCATCTAAAATCCATGCAAGCGTTACATTTAATACTTCACTGATTTTTGAAAGTGTAGCAATAGCGGAAGCCGTTTGTCCATTTTCAATTTTGGAAAGCATGCTCTTCGAAATACCACATCGATCGGCAACTTGCTGCTGTGTCATTTTCTTTCTTAACCGTATTTCCTTTAATTTGAGTCCAATAGCGTGAAGATTGATGAATCTCATTCCTTTCAAAAAATATCAACTATACTTAATTTTATAATAGAATAGTCATTGGAATGCGTCAAGAATAACTGAGAGATGGAATTTCTAATATTTTGTTGCTTATTTGTAGATTGAAAATATCTAAAAAATGTTGCATTCATCAGCTTTCTGCAGTTTCAGTAATTGCCTTTAACAAATAGAAATACCGTAATTTTAAGCTTTTTGTTCCCCTTAAAATCACGGCAAATATTCTAAGCCATTAGTAATGATAACTATCTTTATATTGCACTTGCGAGATAGGCTAATGATTTACTCGGTAATGCTTTTCCCAATTTACCTTGGATAAATAACGATGCTTCTTGGATTTTTTGTTCATTTATACCTGTATGAATTCCTAATCCATGCAGAAGATACAGCACATCATTTGTCGCGACATTTCCAGCAGCACCTGGAGCATATGGACAACCGCCAAGCCCGCCAATCGAACTATCGAAGCGATTGATACCATACTGCATCGATGTCATAATATTAGCGATTGCCATTCCTCTTGTATCATGAAAGTGCATAATTATTTTCTCTTGCGGATAATGATGGAGAACAGTTTCTAGAAGCTGCTCGACCTGTGACGGAACTGCGGAGCCAATCGTATCTCCTAAGGAAATATCATCCACTCCAAACTCAAATAACTTCTCACATACTCGAAGAACTTCGCTTGGTGCAATTCTCCCTTCATGTGGACAATCAAATACGGTGGATACATAGCCTGTCACAGGTTTACCCGACCGTTTTGCTTCCTCAATTACTCGTTTTAATACTGGATAGGTGTCAGCAATGGATTTATTTATGTTATTAATATTATGGGATTCACTTGCAGACATAAACACCGAAGCACGATCAATTCCAGCCTCCAATGCAAAGTCCAACCCTTTTACATTTGGTACAAGAGCTGAATAAGAAACGTTCGGATTCCGCTTAATTTTCTGCCCAACTTCACGGGCATCAGCAAGCGCTGGAATCCATTTCGGATTAACAAATGAAGAGTACTCAATTTCCTCTACTCCTGATTCAGACAACATATTAATCCAAGCAATCTTATCAGCAGTATCAATCCATGATTTTTCATTCTGTAAGCCATCTCGAGGTCCTACTTCTTTAATCTGCACATACTTAGGCAAATTCATCATGCATTCCCCTCCTAGTCACCTGTTTTAGGATTAAACCTGAGTAAGAACTTTGTACAGTTTATGAGCAAATGAACATGTTCGTGCAGAGGCTCACTATAGTTGAAACTGCAAAGAATGCGATTTCATGTGTAGTTATTAAAATAAGCCATAGATTAGTCGAACAGTTAGAGCTAACAATACAGTATATTCAATATAGTTTAGTAAGATTCAACTTTGTTGAATTAAGTATATAATAAATATTCCGACAACGTCAACTGATGGATATTTACAGTCTATGAGTAAGAAAAAATTGGACCATAGTTATACAATTTCAGCAAACAATATAGATTTATGTGAAAAAAGGGGAGTATTTTGGTGACACAACATGATGTAAACCAATTAGCGCACAAGCAATTGAGAAATACATCTGATCAAATACTTGCCCAGGTGAAGCAATCAAATAAGCTTCAAATGAAATTTTACAAGCATTAACGGCGGATAGCCAAGTTGAACGTGTAAAATTCAGCAACAACCGGTCTCTGAGTAATTAACAGACTGCACTATTTAATCATAAAAAAAGACTTCGGAGTTACTTTGCATGTAAAGTAACTCCGAAGAAGTTTTATATATCATGAAAAAAAAGCTTCAGTCCACGCCATTAACTTTTGCATTCGTGATAATCCTATGTCAGAATCTATCCTAGATTTCCTTTTGATAAGAAAATATCTTTAGTATACATACTGATGCTAATTCAACCATCCGATGTTCACCTATTACCTACATAGTATCCTTCTCACACTTCGGAGTACTTGGTAGCAAATCCCCTTCCCCTTACTTCCACAGGTAAGTTTTCAATTATTATCTAACCTCCTATTTCGCTATAAAAACAGGATGGAAGGATCCGGCACTGCCTAATTATGGGGGAAAAATCCATGCTACGTTTTTTTCTTTAATATATTAATAACATCTTCAAACGCCATCTTACTTTCCTCCATTACTTCGTCAAGATAAAGCTCAATTTCTTCAAGAACAGATGATTCGGCATTTGCCTCCCTGACATCTAAAGTCGGGTGATCATCTAAATGCGTGAGTATAGAAGTGATAATCAAATGGAGTGTTTCGCTTTCTAAAAAAACGAAACTATTATCTCTTGACTGATCTTTATGTTTTAATTCATCTATATTTTCATTTATATAATCACGAATTAATTGTATAATTAATGATTTCTGCTTATGGTTGTATTGATTATTGCTCATTTTCATCCCCCTTATTTATAGAACCACCAACATTAATCTGGTTAAGGGCGCTAATTCCATCTTTTATTTCATCCCCATAGATAAACCCCATAATACTGCCCGCATAAGAGGATACTGGTATTTATTTCACTTGGAAGTTTGAAAATGACAATGTATCGTTCGGCTCAAGTTTACTTACATTAGTCGGCCTTAACCAAAATTCCTGTTTATCTTTAGAGTCATTCATCCGCTCCCATGCATTTGGTAATTTCATTTTTTGTTTAGAATCCTTATTTAAATATTTTCCAGAAAAGTCGAAAGGTGAATCTGCAGATAGTTTTATACAAATATATGGGTTTGAAAGTGGGCTTGCCCCCAGATTCTGAATATGATAAGAACCAGGGCTAAAATTTTCATCTCCCTGCTCATGAGAAATGTTTAAGGAGTATGTAAAATAACTAATAACTTGAAAATCTTTTGCCACTTTTTGTTCCGATATGATAGTTTTTATTTCTTTCAGATAAGAGGTGGTCATTTCTTGCCACTCAGCAATTTTCTGCTTAATATCATTCGTTCTTTTCATTAAGTAGTTCACCCCCAAGAAAAATAAAGAGAGGAATATTTCCTCTCCTTAATACTACATAACCTTCAAAGCAAAAAAGCATCCAAATAAAGTGGGTAAATATTTGGTGGTCGACAGGAAGGCCGCCATACTGGTGCTTTAAATATTGTTAATAACAAAATAGGAAAGAGCATCGTTCCAAAAGCATTTAGCAATATATAATTAATTGGAATTTAAAAAGAAGATTCCTGTATGGTACAGAAATCTTCTTTTGGATTACGGATAGTCCTTATTAAATATACAAGCAACTCACAAGCCTTACATTTCCTTCGATGAAATGGGTAAGAAAAGCTTAATTCCTCGTTTATTAAATGGCAATAATTTACTATCAGCAACTAAATGGCTTATGTATCCTGTAAGACCTGTATAGAAAATCCCTTCAATTCCTAAAGAAACCTCTAATTTTGAAACAATAATACCATAGAAAATAACCCCTAGGATCGAATGGGTATAACTCCGATGTGCGACAAAGGACGCAATTAAGATATAAACACCAAGTAGCAGCAACCACATCTCTTGATGGGAAATACCACTTACGAGTACACCAATTCCTGTGATAGTTAGCATATGCCTTTGCTTAATAAACGACGATCCAATTATCATTGCGAGTCCGATACCAATACCCAGATAACGGTTTGCTGCAATACCTTCATAGATACTATAAACAATCATCAGCATCCCAATTAACAGTGCTGCGGACTGGATAACCTTATGTGATAGGGTGATTTTATTTCGAAGCTTCCCATCAATATCAAGGTCTGGTATCAACCCCGAAATCCCCCCTATTCCAACTAATAAAAGCGTGGTAGCTGGTGATGATTGATAATTATTTGCGACGATAAACCCTGCTGCCGCACCAATTGCAACATGTGCTGTTCCATTCATATTAAAATACCACCCTAAGAACAATATTTTGTGGTATTTTCATAAACACCGTGCTCTATTTTACTACAAAAAGTCAAATTTGTGGGAAAAATAATTGAATCTATAATGATTGATGTATAATATGATCTGTTCTAAAATAATAACAAAGTTACTGTTATTGAAAAAACAATTAATATATATTTATAAGTGCTGATACGGATTATATAATGGAAAGGCTATAGTCTAACAGGAGGAATAACTAATGACAAAAAAACTCATTCTAGCTTCATCGTCACCAAGAAGGCAGGAACTATTAAGACAGGTGAAAATTCCTTTTGCTTTCCGAAAACAAGACATAGATGAATCACTTATCATTACTAGTGATCCGTTAAAAAAAGTAAAGCAATTATCTCAACTTAAAGGTCAGAGTATTCTTATTGAACATAAGGACGAAGTAATCATATCTGCTGACACAGTTGTTACTTACAATCAAAGAATATTTGAAAAACCTAAAAACAAGGAAGATGCATTACAAATGCTTTCTGCATTAAGTGGAGACGTGCACGAGGTATTTACTGGAGTCATGATTCGTTCAGTTGATGAAGAAATTGTATTTGTTGAGCGAACTAAGGTTGAGTTTTGGCAGTTAACCAAAGAGGAAATAGAATGGTATATATCCACAAATGAGCCGTACGATAAAGCAGGTGCCTACGGAATTCAAAGCATCGGCGCCACGTTTGTTAAGCAAATTATTGGAGATTACTACAATGTCATGGGGTTACCTATTTCTCGTGTAGTTAGAGAGCTAAGGGAATTTGAAGTGTATCCGGAAACTGCTCTACTTAATTGAGTCAAACCCCCAATCCCCCAAGCTTTTATTCCATTAAGTCACTTGGGGTTTTTAAAAATGTATAGGAACAGTTAAATATATTCAACATGCGGTCGTTCAGTAGTTACCTGGAACCCTCTAATACACACATTCATGTACTCGACTAATAATATTCCCACTAATATGAATGACAAATGATTCTAAGTTAATGTTAGGTTAGCTATTATCTACGAACTTCCCATAATCTGGAATAGCAATTTTGTCAAACTCATCAACTAACTTTTTGAGACCATTTGAAAGTGTTGCACCCGAAATAGGCTTTCCATGCCCAGTTATGGCAATTCTCGGTTTTAATGATTGCAATTTCTCGACTGATTTCCTAGCTGCATTCCAAACTGTTGTAAAGTATCTTGGTAGACCATTTACTTCCAATTCTTGTGTAAGAACCTTGTAGAGTGAATCTTGTTTAACCGTAACGAAGGCATCTCCAGCAATAAGAGTCCCGTCTTCATCACGGAACAATGATATATGCCCCGGTGAATGACCAGGTGTATGTATCCAACGGAAACCCGGCATATATGGCACACTACCATCCGCAGGTAAGCCTTGAACATTTTCACCTAGATTGATTGGTTCATTCGGAAACATTGGAGACATTTTTGCTATCAAGCCCCCCTCCACGCTAGCATCTGGCTTAGGATAACTCATTTTCCCTGTCAAAAAAGGCAATTCTAACTCATGAGCAAATATAGGAACCGCCCATTTTTTTACTAGCTCAACAATTGCACCTACGTGATCAAAATGACCATGGGTTAAAATAATAGCTTTAGGACGGCTGTTAGCCCCAAAACGTTCTTCAATGACAGAAATAATTTTATCTGCTGAGTCAGGCATTTCTGCGTCAACTAAAACAAAATCCTTAGTATTCGGAATACCTACTAAGCAAATATTAACAATTTGAATCGTATGAGAATATAAATCTGGCAGAACCTCTAAACCTCTACCACTTCCTATTGAAGTTGCAGGAATAAATTTATAATCATTACCATAAGAAATATCCTTATCCATAATTAACCCCCTCTATGTAAAATGTAATTTTTTTTCATATAGAGATATATTCCCTTTAATTTGACAACATGTTCCTCATAATAATTTAATATTATTTAGAACATGGCTGAATGTCTTTTTTTGAAAAAATTATCAGAAAACAAAAAAAACGCTTTTCCCTTGATACAAAAAGGATTAGCGTCTCTTTTGATTAGTGACTCCGATTGGGCTCGAACCAACGACCTCTACCCTGTCAAGTCTGTACAGTTGCTTTTCTCAATTATGATTAATTTGCATAAAGCCTGATATAAAAGCATTTATGCAGGTTGTAAAATATTTAGAACGATTATTTTTGTAGTTCATTGTCCAAATTGGTCAACAACTGGTCAACAAAAGTCGTATTACCCTATCTGATATTTATCGGTGTTTTTTCGGTGGTTTAATTTCTCAGTTATTTATCCAATCATCAATATGATCCAGATTAAATATCAGCACTCTGTTACTTATTCGTTTATGAGGTATTTGCTTTTCCCTGAGTAATTTATATATTGTGGTTTCACCTATCGGTGTACCAATGCTTTCTAAATACTCCACCAAGGCTTTTACACCTCTAATGTTTCGATTATTTTTTATAGCTTCTTTATCAATTACATTTTTCTCTCCCATAGCTATTTGGGCAATGTATTCAATAGCATTTTTTATAGCTTCTTCTGATGGTTTGTTATCAATTGTTACTTTTATTAATTTCCCCATTCTCCCTCAACCTCCTACGCAAAAACTCTTTCGTCAATTTTGATCTATCTTTTTTTGTTTATTATAAAAAACAGTAGTAGAACTATCCGGGAAATTCAAGTAGAACTCACTCGGAAATTACGAAGAAGTACCAAGTTATCCTAAAATAAGCGTAAAAATCACCGATAATCTCGTTATTTTTGTAAACTTCTCATTGACTGCTGCCAAAACTTCTACATAGATAGTTGGATGACTAAATCCGATTTTATTCACCGATATACTCAAACAATTTCTTTCTAGATATATGGTAAGTCCACACCGATGACATTTTTACTGCTACACCGAAAGGAAGAATTTTTTGTTGCAATCCTAATCGGATGAATTGCTGTGACACCCCCATGAATTCTGAAGCTTCTTTAACTGTAATTTTATTTACTCTTTTAATTTCATTTGATTTTTCCATCCTTATCTCCTTTTTATCATTAAATTTTGTAATTCACTCCTAAAATCTAAGGAGTGAACTAATTATTTTTTAAAAATGCTTTGTACGTCAAATTGTACGTCTTGAAGCAATTAAACCCTCAAGTAGATGTTTGTAATATTAGTCAGATTTAATTAGTTTGAAGTGTTTTCCTCAATATAAAAAAGGACACCAAACAACGTTTATTGCGTCATTCAGTGTCCTCCAGATGGCTGGTAGAACTATAAAGTTAGTAATTTAAAATGTTTCTCGTTAGCAAGGTGATGTGCTTTTAAGTGATCTTCAAAGAAATTATATTTAATGATTAATTTTTTGAACTTAGCTCCCTGCGAGCCTAATGAATTATAAAAAATCAATATTAATTCGCTTCTTGATAGCTGAGCTCTTAAAACACCTATATAATTTCTTTTCTCTTCTTCGGTTAAATCTGCTAAGTCAATCAATTTTATTATTCTATACAAATTCATAAAATAATGGCCAAAAAAATCATAATATTTATCTAAAAATGTATTATAGGTTTCAATTACTTCTTTTTTTTCGTGGATATTTTCCATGGATTGACTTAAACGTATTGATAACCTTTGCAATGCGGTCTTTCCTTTAGTATCTTTTCCTATTTCGATGGAATTCACTACTTCTAAATTTAACAATATCATTTGAAAAAAAATATTCTCAAACCTTTGTAAAGTCATTGTTTTACTTTGTTCCATAAAAACATTTCTAGTTGCTTTTAATTCTTCTCTTTGTAAAGCCAATTCTTTTTGTTGCATAATGTTAGCCGATACTAATAATAGAAATGCTGCAGCAGATAAAAATGGGGTAGCAGCCTCTCCTAAATATACTGCAAATTTTTGTTCGATTAAAAAAGGAATAACAAATGCTGCAATTAACAAAATAGATCCCAATATCATAAAAGTATTTTGTAAATTTACTTTTTCTTTCAAAATTCTTCTCCCTCTTCCTTCCGCATTCGTTTCACCTTTCCTTGATGTGTAACAATTCTATATTCACCAAATGGTGGTAACACCCTCAATTTAGCTACACCATCGCAAATAACTATCACACAACTGGAAGGTATATCCATTATATCAATCTATTATCCTATTTTAAACTTAATCTCATTTACCGGTTGTTTAGCCTGCTCCTTCTTCCTTACCTTGTTCATAAATTCATGTATAGAAGAAACTTGAAACACCGTCACATCTGAATTAATCTCATACCTGGTATCGCTCACCATAATTATGAATGGGAACATGGTGAACTCATTAGAATACTTTAAGGCTTCATACCTCTTTATTTTCTGATCCATGACTTTCTGACTGTATAAATTACGTTGAACCTCTATATAAAACTGTTTACCCTTTATTGTCACGAGTATATCCGGTTCTGCTAATCCTTTTTTATATTTCGGTTCTACTATAAAAGAATCAATTTTGGTATGTTGTTGTAACTGCTTATATATTTCTACGATTTTTAAAAAGTGAGGAATTTTAGTTGAGTTACGTTTCATATTGGATTGTATTGGAAAGTAAACATACGGACTAAATGCTTTGCTAACATCGATTTGCTTATCACGTACCAATCGTTTTAATACAATATTGGCGCTTGTTATTGGACTTTTTAAATGCGAAAAATACAAATCAGCTATATCATTTCTACTCATCACACGGAACCGATGCAAGTCATCAATTAGCTGTAGATCGCGTTTATTCATTTTTAAACAACTCCAATACTTTATTGTAGTCGTCTTGTTCTGGCACTGGTTCAATTACTTTGGCAACCTTAAAAGGCTCTAATAGCTTTTTAGCTTTCTTGTTTTCAAGTAATGGGCATTGTATTTCTTGAAGGGAAGAATTTGTTTTTAATATCATTCTTCCGGGAGTAGTTAGCTTTTCGCTCCCAGGTGTACCTATTATTTTAGCATTGATTGCATCAGCAGTTATAAAACCCATTCTAACTGTTAAATTCACCTTCAATTTACCATCTAGAAGCTTGCTGTCAGGTCTTTGCATAGATAGTATAATAAATACACCTAGCGACCTTCCTATTGACGATATTTCCTCTAATATATCCATGATATCTGTTTCTTTTTTCAACAGAACAACCTCATCAATACAAACAATAATGTATGGCAATTTCTCTTTCAATTCATCAATAGAGTTAACTTCTGCTGCATCTAATTTATCTCCCCTTTTAGTCATCTCTTTCTTTACTTTATTGAGTACAGGTCTTAATGTATCAGCAGAATAATAAACGCCCTCAACGTGCTCAATTCGCTTAAACAAGTGGAACTCGGAACGCTTTAAATCACCTAAGATTAATTGTATTTCGCTTGGATTTTTTTGTTTAATTAATGTGGTTAGAATTACCCTTATCGCACTAGATTTCCCACTACCTGTTTCCCCAGCAATAAGAACATGAGGGTTTTTTACTAGGTCAAACGAAAATATATCACCCTCTAAAGATCGCCCACAAACAATTGGAATCTTTCCTTCCAAGTCTTCAGTCACATCATCATAATTATATTTAAATTTGTGTAGTCCTCTAGGATATACTTTTAATACCCCTCTCCTTTCATTCATATCTAAATTAATAAACATTCCAAAGTGTTGTTTAAATACGTATGAACGTTTTTCAAACTCTTCGCAACTTAATCCCTTTGGAACATTGAAAACGAATGTAAGCCTATTATTTTTCGTCTCAAATTTCAATATTGTTGGGTATACTTTCATTCCATTATTCTCGTGATAAAATTTACCGTTCACAAAGGACTTATGCAGGATTTCCTTCAGTTTCTTTTCGTTGTATTTGTTCTTTAAAAACACACTTTCAAATGCAGGATAAGACAAGCCCGCAACCGAAGCACCAACCATGGACCAACCAATTAGTGTTAACATGTTATCTCTCCTTTATACTTGATTTGTGCAACTTAATTATCTGAACATTTAGCATTGCCCCCTCGCGCTCCCCCTCAACCCGCTCCTCTTCGTTCCGCTTTAAACAGATTTGTTTTTCTAATTGTCCCATACCTTAATAGATCAATTACATTTGTACAGATACATTTGTAATTACTTTTGCAGCTGCATTTGTAGGTGCTTTTGTATATCTTATGCAGCACCGCTTGTCCAACTTTCCCAAAAATTTGTGAAAGATTCGTATATAATTGTGAAAGAGTGGTAAGACTGTTTAAAAAAAAGGAGTGCTGCATAATGTTTGGAGTGGGTAAGAAACGATCTAATTTAGGGAAGTGGTTAGATAGAAATGGTTATTCCCAGGAGGATTTAGTTAATGCTTCAGGAGTGAGTAGAAATACAATAAGTAAAGCTTGCACTGATCCAGATTATGAACCCAGCACAAAGGTAATGAAAAAGATATTAAAAGCTGTTAGAAAAATAGATCCCAATATAAGCATGGATGACTTTTGGGATATATGATAAATCACAGAGTGCCCACTTACACACCTTCGTGTTTATGGGTATATTACATCCGGTAAACCGGATAACCTACGGAATAAAAATAGGGTCATATATGGTAAAGTGAGGTAAGGATTATGGATATAAAAATTATTGAGTATATTGTTTTCTTTTCAATGGCAATCATAACTATAATTTTAGCTATCCGCTTTAAACCAACACCACAAGAGGAAACGACTTATGTCCCTGACTATTGGAGATGTGAATCACCTATAGAAAGAAGAGTATACCAAGGATTAGTACAACACGGTTTATATCCCGTTCCGCAATATAAACAAGGCAGATATAGGATTGATCTAGCTTTCCCTGGTTCGCTGCTTGCTATTGAGTGTGATGGTAAGGCTTATCATTCATCACCAGAACAAAAGGCACATGACAGAAAAAAGGATAGGTTTTTAAGAAGTAAAGGCTGGACTGTCTTACGGTTTACCGGAACGAAAATACACAGGGATTTGCCAGGGGTGGTTAGTAAAATAAAGGATAATCTAAATTAAACTAAAAAAGCACCACAATGGGTACCTTTTTAAAAGGAATATCTATTTTCAATCTCTTCCTGTGTATAGTTTTTATAATATCTTTTGTTACTTTCATGAACAGTTCTTTCGTATTTAGTCATATAAGTGGGAGTTTTATCATGGGAAACTCTACCAACATCTGAATAATCGTTAATATCTTCTTCATTTTCTTCAGCAATTTTCTTAAATAGTTCACTTTTTAATCCAAAACGCTCATAATCTCTTATTACTTCTTGAAGTTTACCTACTAAAGCTCTAGCTGGTAGTCCAACATGGTAACTTAATCGAGTAGTTTCAGGTTCATAAAACTCCTTTGTTGTACCAATTATTTCCCATCCTTCTGACAAATATTTATGAATATCTTCTGAATTTACGTAATCAGCCCTCACATATTCTTTCATCAAAACAGTCTCCTTTTTTTAAAAGTATATATATATATATAATTACTATTCAACAAAGATGGACTATTTTCCTTCATGATCAACATAGAAAAGACCTCAAGGTGAGGCCTTTAAAGATTTTTTCTTACTTTTTTTATAATTGATGCTAAATTAAAAATTGCTTTGATAAAGAAAGCAACTCCCAGTAATATAGCTATTTGTTCAATAATAAGTACATATTTATTATTATCCATGTTTTCTAGGAATAAAGCAGCAAGCCCAGATATAGCAGATGCAATAAAAAAAACTAGACCAAAATAAATTGTGTTGTAGTACTCGTCCATATAACCAGCTCTATCTGAATTGGCAATTTTAGTGTTGCCTAAGAAACCAACAATCACTCCGAGAGTTGTGAAAAGAAAGCCAATAAAAATAGAGTTTATTGTTAGAATATCAATATGTTTTATATTTTTCATTGTATCTTCATTTATCATATCATTCAACAAAGCCAATATAATTAAGATAACAAGGATTATTAATAGAAATAAATTGCGGGTATTTCGACGAACAAAACGACGAATCATTTTACCCTCTCCATTCAATACTTTTGCTTACAAAACCTTAATACTTCACTTTTATTTTTATTATACACCTTCACCATTTTTTCATAAATATCTTGTTTTATTAGTTTCATATCCTGAATATCTTCATTAAATTCAAAATTAACTTTTTTCGTTAAAGGATTGTTTATCAAACTATGTTCTTGTGTATACTCGTCATCATTCTTTGCTCTAACTTTAATCTTTGAACCAAACTCTGTGATTTTCCTGATGGCCTGACTAAACATCCCTTTATCGGGGAAGGTATCCTTATTACGCTCTGCAACTAATTTTACAGTGATCTCAACATTTTTGAGGTTTTCAATGCTCTCATAAGTACTTCGGTCTAATCCAGTTACTTCTTCATTCCACAACCTTGAGTCCGATGGCGGTAGGGTTGTTTTATAAGTTATGGTACCAATTGAATCTTTCTGACTTAAAAAAGGTATTGCATCTTCAACGCTAACTGCAGCTATTTCCCCAAATAAACTGTCGTCCTTATATAAATTAGTGAACAGTTCTCCCAGCTTAAGTATTGATGGAGCGGATTGTTCAAACAGATATGATACAATTAATGTTTCCCTATCAATAAGCAAGTATGTAAATACCTCAAAAATTTGGTCTTTTTTCACATCAATTGGTTTAGAAATCAAAGTTTTACCTTCCCTTATATGAAAAGCCCTTACATCTTTTTCTTTTCCCAGACGACCAAAAATATACTCATCATTATGTTCTATAACTTCTAATGTTGTGTAATCCGGATCATACTCTTGTTGTATTCTTATGCAGTTATTATTAAGTTTATTATTGATAATTTCTTCAAATAAGTTATTTACTTGTTTAATTTCAAGATCATCAAATTGTTGCTCACTTGCTGTACCGGCTTTTTTTACAAGTGTCCTTTTAAGTACACTAAGTTGATGGAAATGTAATTTCTTAAATGTTTTAGCCAATTATAAAATCCCCCCTATTTATCTACAGTACTAAATTCGACAAATAGGGACTATTTTCCTTCTTTACCAGCCATTAATTTCATCAATCTACAAAGGCAATGGTGATACCCTTGGCAAGTAACTTCACGAAAAAAATTTCTCAGGAAGACCGGGCAGATGGCTCGACAAACCGCACTAAAGGTAGTTTTAGTTCACAATAGTGGGCATACTCAGAGTTTTTCACATTAAAGTTACTTCTTTCAATTCTTCTATGTCATTATGGTTAACTACATACTCCTTACCGTATGAAAGTTGCTCATACGATAAATTAACTATTGAACCCTCAACAATTGCTAATATGCTTTCAGGGTAGAATGTTGTTTTATAAACC
Organism: Oceanobacillus chungangensis; assembly: GCF_003369565.1. Lineage (GTDB taxonomy): Bacteria > Bacillota > Bacilli > Bacillales > Amphibacillaceae > Oceanobacillus > Oceanobacillus chungangensis. Next base: position 59,831 of record NZ_PIOD01000021.1, read on the forward strand.
GTTCTAGGTCCCAGTAGATCATGGTTACGATCCTGAAAGACAAGAGCCATATTAATATCATCAGTCCAGGACATACCCCTAGCAAAATATGGTTCGGCTGCTCTATACAATATGATCGGCTTTTCTGGTCTCATTTTATCTTTATTAGATATGAATCCCAACTCATTAAAATAAGGTAGCCACCAATCAAAACCGTATAGATTGCCGTCACCCTTCGCTCCCCAAACATAGATTAGGTAAAATTCCTTTTCGTCCCGTGTGAAGGTATTCCACCATTTTTCTAAGAAGTACTGCTTATCAAAGTAAAAAGCATTTTTAAGCGCATATTCTGGGTTATCTGATTTCTCGCAGGCTTCCCTGGTTCTAGCGACCTTTCTCCAAAGTAAGCTTTCTTGAAGAATCTCAGTACCATCATCTTTAAGACCATTTATCATTTTAAACTTGCTCCAGAAAATTTTCATTTTATGCTTTTCGTACCATTCTTCATAAGTGAGATTACTTTTCATATACATCACTTCTCTTTATAATTTCTGCAATATACTCAATTGCTTTCTTTGTGTTTGGAGTACCAACTACTATTGTTTTCATATAATCCCTTCTCCCGTCAATTTGTGATATTAGGTTAACATTGAAGGTTGGAATACTGCTAATTAACAGATAAACCAACCTTTTTTCTTACCATTCTCAATATCTAAGAGTGATAGTTAATCTCTCTATGGGGTACAACTTATAATGCTTTTATATCATCAAATGTAAGTTTCACTGGCTGTTCTACTTCCACACGTTCGCCAACAACAATATCAAAGTCTTTTCCTACTTCTAAGGATGCACCGTACCCTTTAACGCCTGGTAGGAAGTGTGTAAACCCGTCAATTCCTTTACGACCAATTGCCCCAGGTACTGCATCTTTAACAATCGCTATTCGTGTCCCTTCTGTTTCCTGTGGGTCATCATAATGGAACGTATATCTCCCTGATAAATCTTTCATGTTTTCATCGGTCAGCAATGCTAAATCTTGCTTTTTCATCGATAAAACGTAACTTGTTGTTTTACTAAAGAAATGTTTGGCTACCATATATTTTGCTAACTCAGATTTCAATACGATGTGGTATGGGTAATAAAATAATGGAGTACGAGATTCTTGTTTTGCCACTTCGATTTCATAATGTTTCATTATTATTTCCCTCCTAAAATACGTTCGAATATAGATGGTTTAATAATTCCGTCTGATTGCTTAGGGGTTGTAGCTATATTTTTTAGAGCATTAAACAACTTTTCAGCTTTTTCGTGTGATTCTTTAGCATTGCTATGTTCAGGTGAAAATGATAAATAACTTACATGACCGAATGCGTTGCGGATTCTATTGTCTTGTGTAATTTTTTCTTCTAGTAAAATATCAACCTTTTTACCAATTAATCTACGCTCTTCTAATTTTTCGATATTCAGTAATACATTGAGTAGTGGTGTTTGTAGACCGTCTACTAACTCCATTAATAACTCTTTTTGTTTAGCTATCTCCAAATCGATTTGTTCTTCTTCACGTACACGATTTACAGCGATTTTACTTTGGTTTTCTTCTGGAATAGCAGGAACGTAATTTTTACCGTATTTTATTTCAAATTCAAAGTCTTTTATCATGTTACTTAATTCATCATAATCTTCGCGTGTTTTCGCCTTTTCCAACGATTCTTTTGCTATTCTTAACTTAAATTCTGTGGGCAATGTGCGGTGAATTTTGTCCTGACGATCTTTCACGATTTGAATTACCTTTTCCGATTCCTGGAAATACTTGTTTGCATCAATCAGATTAATTTTTTTCATATCTTAAAACCTCCATATAATTTTGTTGTTTGGAAAGGGTACCCCCGCCAAATATATTTCACTCAATTTTTATTTTTGGAAAACCGGTGCATAGGGTCAATTCAACGGATATATCAAAATATTTTATCCCCTCCCCCTTAACGCTTTTCCTCCTGTTTTTGCCTTGCTCTATACCTTCTCATTCGCTCCCTAGCCTTTTCCTTGTCCACAATGGGTTTACATACAGGGCAATACTTTTGAGCGAACGATCCGCATTCTTTTAATACTGCATCACACCGATAACAGATAGCTGTATATACTGTTTTTCCGTTGCCGGATTTTACTTTATACTTCATATCAGCCCTCCTATCTTGTTACGAATAACCCCTCTTCACGTGAGTTTTTCAATAAATCTAAAGAGCAGACTCCCCATCCCGTTCCCATGGTCAAGAATATGAGATTGGATTCTTGAGCCGGGGGGGTGTTATTTACCATCGTTCATCGTTTTCCCACTTGTTTATTTTTCTTTTAAAGACTCGACCTTCTTTTTCGTTGTGATGTCTCACGCATAATAGCTGCAGGTTTTCTAATTCAAGTGCTAACTCTGGATGATGCTCAATGCTTTTGATATGGTCAACATCTAATTTGCTTTGATCTCTTACCGTTACATATCCAAGTTCTTTACACATTCTGCATTCATAGTTGTCTCTTACTAATACTTGTTGCCTTATGTCTTGCCACTCTTTACCTTTGTAGAATTTCTTCTTCTGTTCAATCGTTTTATACTCAGCCATTGAATCACAACCTAATTAATTTCTTTTGTAACTTCCTTTTCTTTCCGTCTCCAACTCTTAATGCTTTCTTCAATCGGTTCTCAAAGTGTATCTGTCTTTGCTTCTGGTCAACCTGGTAGATAGAAAGAACTTCATCGTCAGATAAACTACTCGTATCAATCACTCTATCTAATTGCTTACGTATATCATCAATGTCCATTAATACAGTCCCTCCTCAATCCCGTAAGAAAGCCATGGCTGATTCTTTCAGTAGTTCAAAGTCTTTCTCTTTCTTAGCCAAGAATCGTTTACGTGATGCACTATGAACCAGATCAATAGCTTTTCTATATTCATCCTGGTATTGTTCCTTACACTTAATGAAGATTGGTTTAAGTTTCGTTTCAATTCGGATACGTTCCTTGACATATTCTTTTACATCCACACTGTTACGCTCTGCTAATATTGAGTCCTTAATGTATGGCTTCACTGGTACACGATACTTCTCTGCTAAGAATTGTCTTTCATCAAGTGTAATTTCCTTTAGTGCTGCATAAAGAATTTTCATCTTAACTAATTCAGCATCGTTCAGATATTCCATGTTATTATCCAAATAACCCCAGGCAAGTAAGTAATGTTTTACTATTTGATTCCTCACATTTCACACTCCTAACAATGTTGCTATAGCATCAAAATCCTTTTCTAAGGTTTCATTATTTAACTCGACATTTCTAATATCAGGTGGATAATCCCACATGAAATTAATAGCTTCATTGATTTCTAGAATTTCCTCGTATAATTCTCTATCCAATGGATTGATGGTTTTCGGTATTTTTTTCTTTGTGTACCTATTGATTAGATATGTTTTATCTAATGGATCCAATGTATTAAGATAATCATTCAAGTATCGTTTTCTTTTTCGTAATACTTCTATTGTTCTTTCTCTAGAAAGGACTACATCTAAATATGGAACAACGTTTCTATCAGGGGAAAAACCTACAGAATATATATCTAGTCCATCACATTCTGTACGTGTTGCCATTGTTTGGTCATAAAACATTTTCCTTAGTTGTTCTATTCGGTATTCAATATTGCTAATGCGATTATCTATATTGAAATAGGCTTGTATTTCTTCTTGTTCAATCTCGTTTAGCTCCATTAACCACCACCCCCAAAGTTTCAACACTTCTATTTAATTTGCGATTGCTTGTGTTCCGGCACGTTTGCTAAGCTTGAATGTCCAGTTTAATTGTCTTGAATCCTTTGGCTTAAAATCAGCTGCAAGCATTGCTCCTTTAAATTGTCCGTTGGTTATATAAAAACCATATTTACTCGATTCAAACCGGTGTTTTAGACCGTATGAAGAAGGAGATTGATAGTTATAATTTATCGTTTGATTCGGTGCTAAACATTTTTGAATCCACACCTCAAGCATGAACTTTTCTAATAACATTAATCGTTCATATTCCTTTGGATTGTTTCCTTCTGAAAAAGCTGTTGTTTTATAACTCCATTCTTTAGTTTGCATGCTTTTCACTCCTAGGATTGTTATTCACAAGACAGATACAAGACGGATACAAGACACGTTTTTTTAATCTATCTTGATTCAATCGCTTACCAGTACTGGATTTCTCTTTCACAAGACACATAAGACAGATTGATGTAACTTGTCTTATATATTCATACACATCTGCCTTATATATCTTTTTATCACCAAGAGTTAATGAAACGTGTCTTATGTGTCTTGTTACTCCAAAAGTACTGATACGATAAGGCTTGTGGACAAGATACATTTATTTAACATGTATCTTGTCATGTCTCATGTGACTTGTTTATCTAAGCTAATTTACTTTGTTCTTGTTGGAATTTCTTTAAATCTTCTTCATTTCTCAAATAAACGCGCACTTGCTTACCATCTAAATACTTTCTATCAGTGGTATAGCCATGTTGCGATAACTCAACTGCTAATGCTTTTTTACTTAATGGATATTTATAATTATTTTGTAAACAGAAATGCTCATAATCACCATAGACTGAAGCAACTGGCAAGTAATGAATGTCTTTACCATCTTCATAGTATTCATGTAACCATTCCGTTACCGGATTGTTAGTTATTTCAAATTCATTTAACATACGCTGTACTGCTTTAGGTTTTACAAATTTACCTCTTAGAAGTAATCCATTTAATGCAGCTAATCCCACATTCAATAAATAACTTTTAGCTTCTTCAGTCGTAATCTTGTTTTCAAAAAATGGATCTTGTTTTTTACTATTTCTAATCCTTGCATTCAAAGGAATAATTACTAATCTGTCTTTTAATCCCTGGCTATTGTCGTATACTCTAGGAATCTTGTTAGTTGCAAATATTAACTTTGCAAAACTTCTGAAGTAAAAAGGTGTTTCCCCTTTAAACTCTCCTTTGATTGTGTTACCAGTGGCTAGTTTCTTAAAGCTTGATGTATCTCTGATTGACGTATAAGGAATATCATCACCAATGTTTGCCAGTTTTCCGTTTAACATCCCCGTATTAAATCGTTCACTTAAATCTGATAAGGATAAAGCTGTTATATTCTCTTCACCTAATAAGGCACTTATAGCAGCAAACAAAGTTGATTTTCCGTTTCCACCTTCACCTTTAAACAGAAACGCTTTTTCAAATACGTTCTTCCTATAAAACGTGTAACCTATCATTTCTTTAATTAGATGCATTACCTCATTATCGTTATCGCTTATTAGAGTTAACATGTCGTCAATATGACTACATCTAGCTGACGGATTATAGTTAGCATTAATCTGATTGGTGATAACGAACTCTGGGCTATGGTTTAATAACCTGTTTTCTTCAATGTCATAAACACCATTTTTCACACCTATATAACGGGGGTCTGAATGTTCTTTCTGGGGTGAAACTAGCTTTAACCTCTCCATCACCTCACGTACTTTACTAACTGTTAAATTCGGTATGATTGTTACAATTAAACGCTTGATATATGTGTCGTTTGCAACGTATTTTCCATTTTCATAAATATGCAGCCTTTCATCTAAGCAGATGATGTTCCATTCTTTCACTAAATAACACGCAAAATTATGATGCAAGAATGTATTTTCATAATAGAATTGGGAAGAGTCTACCTCTATGGTTTCTTCACCATCTTTTACATGTAACTGAAATTTATTGTTTTGAAACGTTGCATTAAGTCCGTGTATAGCGTTGTTTATAGTGCTGGTCTTATAGTCATTCCTTTGCCATTTATCACGATATAACCCACTGTTTGAAAAGATGCGGTCAATCTGTGGAAACGATTGAGTATAAAAAGCAATGTAATTACATAACGCTTGATCTGCTTCACTTTGACTTTCATAATATGGAGCCCAATCACCTGAATAAAGAGCCTTGAATTTCTCTTTGTAGTCCTCTTTTTTAGAATTGAGTATTACGCTTATAATCTCGTCATCTTCCATTTCCTCTGATATTGAGACAGGCTTCTTATCGTTAACCTTTTCTGGAAAATAATGACTGTACATTTTGTTAATTTCGTTTTGCCTATCTTCTATGACCGATGGAGTACCTTTCACATGGTTTCCGGTCATAACGATAAAACGACTTTTACTGTATATCTCAATGCCCTTTTCTGGGTTTTTACTACGATTACCAGGCTTTTCACCTTTCACGAATATATGAATCCCATTTCCACTTTGACTGTATTCTGTATAGCTGTTTAGTGCTTGCACAATCGTTATAGCTTCGGGGGCGGTTTTCCCATCAATGATGCAATCGTCAATATCTACCACTGTGTATGGGTCATTTTTAGTTAATACATACCCAATTCCGCTGTATTGCCTATTGTCTACTGCATTTAATACATTGTCATAGCTTGTCCATGTAGAAGGGTCTGTACTAGCTGCCTTTTTACCGTTTAACTGAAACGGTACTTTTGTTTGTTTAATCCTGCCTGTTTTTCCGTCTATCACCTTTTCGCCTGTTTCTTTGTCAATTACGTCTACCAATTTCCACAATACCCACTGGTTACGACCCATTAATTCTTGGGGTATTTGACTTTTTATTAATGTTTGCAAGAAACCTCACCCCCTTGTACAATCTGACTTTTTACGGTAGAATTATTGTATTGAATATTTTTTTAACAACCGGTTTAGGAATTGCCGTTCCTAAGCTTTTTTTATTCCCATTCATCAATAACACTTGATTCGATTTGCTCTTCAATCCAATTGTCAATTGCTTCACGTTTAAACAATTTTCTTCTTCCAATCTGGAAGCAAGGAATCTTTTTCTCACGTACTAACTTATAAACTGTATCAATGGATATCCCTAAATACTCGGCCGTTTCTTTCGCTGTCATCGTGCTTCTTTTGATTGGTTCCAATTGAATTTTCCCCATTACTTGCTCTGATAACATAGACAAAGTAATTTCCCCTCTCATGAAATAATTAAAGATATATATAAAAATGCTAATGTTACAACAAATGCAATTTGATAAAAGCGTTCAACTTTACTCATTTCCAATACCTACATAAACATCTCCATCAATCTTCATTGCTACCCCTTCTGGGAGTAATTCAGTTTTAATCAGCTTATTTATTAATACCGATAGATCCACATGTATTTTCTCGCTAATTTCTTTATTTTCAAATAGGTAGTCATATGTCATATAAGGGAAGAAGGTCGTTTTAATTTTGTAAACTTCTGTAGCGTAAAAATCTGTGACAACATCCCTTTCTTCAGCTTCGGAATACATTTTTCCAACCCTATTAATTTTTCTTACGACTTCTTCAGCCGTAATCCCTAATACATTTGCTAGAGCTTGTGGCTGTAAACCTGCTTTGTTCATCTCAATAGCTAAATTACTGTACATTTTCATTCATCCCCTTTATTTTTTTACTTCTAGCGGATCTCCTAAATAACCCATATCACTCAAAACTTTTATTAAATCTTGCGCTACGTTTTCCTTTGTGTAATCCTTCACTTCTTGAAGTGCATATACAACCCGTAAAATACCTACAGTTATTTCGCTTCGTGATAACATTTCTTCCAAATTTAACTCCTTTACATTAGGTTCTTGCATAATTTAAACCTCCTTTTATACGCCCAAAAACTTTCGTTCAACTATCTCGTTTAAGAAATCTAAACTGAACAATTCATCAACGGTAACGCCTAAGGCTTGTGCGATTTTAAAAGCACTATTCATTGATGGTTTGCTTTTTCCATTCTCAAAAAGTGATATAGCAGGTTTACTCAATCCGGTAATAGAAGCTACATCTTTTTGTTTTAATCCCTTCTGTAAACGGATTTCTTTCATGCGGCTCATTTTTTCACCTTCCTAATTTTAACTACAGTTAATTAACTATAGTTAAAATATACCATAAGAAATTATTAAATGCAATAATATTATTATAAAAAATTTACTACAGTTAATTTTTGTGTTAATCTTAGTTAAAATAATATTTTCAAAATAGGGGGCTATTCCCAATGGATTACGAATTAGGTAAATTTATAAAGCAATTAAGAACAGAAAAAGGATTTACATTAAATGCGTTATCAAAGGAAATAGGTTATTCTGACGCTTACATTTCTATGGTAGAAAACGGAAAAAAGAAAAAACCATCTTTAGATTTTTTGCTTAAATTATCGGATATATTGGAAGTTGATATTAGAAAACTAACAAATTTATCAAATCATATTGATGTGGATTTGGCTCAAATTGATAAATTAACAAAGCTGGGGGAAAATAAGGCAGCAGTTATGGATAAATTAATCCAAAAGAGAAAAACATCTATGTTGGACGAATCAGAGAAAGATATGTTTTTAAATTTGCAACGAGAAATATACACTATTAGGGAAGATTTAAAGTCTATGCTTGCAAGGGCAAAAGAAAAGGAAAGAGAAAAAAATATTCAAGAAATAGAAAAAGAAGAAAGAGAAGCAATCACCTACGAACTTCATTCAATATTAACTAGGAACGCAAGCGTTTATTTCAAAGGCAGACTTTTAGATCGTGATTACAAAGAATTCTTACTAGATTTACTTGAACGATCAATAAAGGAAGGTGAATAACTATGGCTGGATCAATACAGGATAGAGGAAATGGATCTTTTTTATTGTCATATCATATAGGTTATGATGCAAAAGGAAAACGGATCCGCAAGACTAGGACAGTAAAAGCTAAGAATCCAACTGAAGCAAAAAAGAAACTTGCTGCTTTTGTTACTGAAATTGAGACCGGTCAATATGTTGCTCCTTCTCATACTCGTTTTAGTGATTATGTAAAAGTGTGGAGAAAACACGCCATTAAGAAACTATCACCTAATACATTAGAAACATATACCTATTCATTAGATGGTCGTATACTCCCTGCTCTTGGTCATTATAAGATGGAGGAAATAACGCATGTTCATATTAACGGTTTCCTTGAAAGCCTGGAAGGTGTTTTGTCATCATCCACCATTAAAAAGCAATATAATATCTTAAGCAGTATTTTTAAACTCGCTAAAAAAAATGAGATTATTAATCATAATCCAATGGAAAAATCCGAAAAGCCTTCTGTTACTTACAAAGAAGGTGATGTTTATAACTCTTCCGAATTAAATGAGTTATATCAGCTTCTTAACAAAGAAGAAAATAAACAAATGGTACTCTTAATTAAGATGGCTCTAAAAACTGGTATGCGTAAAGGTGAATTGTTGGCTTTACAATGGGATGACGTTGACTTTAATACTAATACTGTTCATATACGCCATTCATTAAGCTACACCAAAGATAATGGATATTTTCTTAAAGAACCAAAAACTAAAGGATCCTTCCGGAAAGTTGCTCCACCCAAAAAGTTAATGGATGAATTAAAGAAGCATATTTTTAAAAAGAAAACAGATAGAATGGAAGCAGCGGAATTGTGGGAAGGTGGAAAATATTACTTTGTTTTTTCTTCAGAGATGGGTAAGCCATACAATTTAGACGTACCTAATAGGTGGTGGACTAGATTCCATGAACGTGTTAATAAGGAATTGAAAAAGAATGATAAGCCTCCATTGAAAAAGATTCGCTTCCACGACCTACGGCACACGGCAGCTACCGACTTAATAAACAAAGGTGCTAACATTCATTCAATATCGAAAAGACTCGGTCATGCTAATATAACAACGACTATGAATATATACGGACATTACTTGGAAGAAGCTGATCAAAAAATAGCTGACTTACTAAATGAAGATTACATTTAAACATCATAATTTTATGGTGTTTTTTCTTTGCCTTTTCTGATTGGTCAACAATCGGACAACAAAACAAGCCTCATAATAATAATTATAGAAAACAAAAAACGCTCAATCCTTTTAAGGATAAGCGTTTCTCTGGATGATTCCGATTGGGCTCGAACCAACGACCTCTACCCTGTCAAGGTAGCGCTCTCCCAGCTGAGCTACGGAATCGTATGTAATAATTGGTAACTATTACTATAATCGCTTTAGCCAATTATGTCAACAACAAAATATCTGTTCGTTAAATTTTTAAAACTCCCTCTCATTCAGAAATAATATACATTGACACTTCCCTCCCCTTATTTACTTCGCCCCTCGAAATACTAAACTAGCGAAAATCCCACCTTACCATTATAATAATAACAAAATTGCATTTTTATGATGGAGGGTCAATGTGAGAAATGTCCTGTCATTTTTAAAAGCCTATAAATTCCCCGCGGTTTTCGCTTTTTCCTTAATGCTTATTGAATTAGCCATTGAACTGCTTCTCCCATTTTTCCTCGGAAAAATGATCAATGATGGAGTACTTAATCAAGATATTAATAATATTACAATGTGGGGTAGTATCATGCTTAGTATGGCACTCCTCTCACTCGGTATAGGAATAACAAATTCATTCTACTCTTCCCATGTTAGTTTTGCATTTGGGTATGATTTAAGACAGAAATTATTTGAAAAAATTCAGTCCTTTTCTTATCAGAATATGAATCAATACCCTACATCAGCACTTGTAACACGTTTTACTAGCGATGTGCGCCAAATTCAGAATACGGTATTCATGTCTCTAAGAATCATGGCTAAGGCCCCATTAACTGTTATCGGTGGCGTAATAATGGCATTTATTGTAAACGCTAGACTCGCTCTTATTTTTCTTGTAACCGTACCCCTTCTAATCCTTTTCCTATTATGGATTATGAAATATGCAAGTAAAATGTTTATGAAAGTGCAACACAATGTAGATAATGTTAATCGTGTTATGCAAGAAAATCTAGTTGGTATGCGATTAATCAAAGCATTTATGAGACGTGATTACGAGGAATCACGTTTTGATGAAGTAAATGAAAGCTTAGCAAATTCAACAAAATCAACATTCCGAATGATAGAAGCGTCTATGCCAGTGTTACTATTTGTTATGAATATAAGCTTGATTATTATATTATGGTTTGGCAATACACAGATTGGTACAGGAAACACTGATGTTGGCCAGGTTGTTACAATTGTAAATTATGCATTACGAGTAGCAATGGCAATATCCATGTTTTCCTTTATCATTATGATTATTTCTCGAACTAAAGCATCTGCCGAACGAATTGATGAGGTTTTTCAAGTTGAGGTAGATTTAAGTAATCAACCTCAACCAAATCCGAATTTGTCTATTACGAAAGGAAAACTTGAATATAGTAAGGTTTCTTTTTCCTATCCTGATGCAGGTAAATCCGTACTAGATAAAATTTCGTTCACATTAGACCCTGGTGAAAGATTAGCGATAATCGGGGCAACTGGTTCTGGTAAGACTTCCCTCTTCCAGCTTATCCCAAGACTTTATGACCCAACAGAAGGCAACATACTTGTAGATGATCAACCAATTGCCTCTTATCCATTGGATCACCTCCGCGGGAGTATCGGTTATGTACCGCAAAGTCCATTATTATTTACCGGCTCAATTAAAGATAATATCGCTTGGGGTAAGACTAATGCGACAATGGGTGAAATCATCCAGGCTGCAAAGGATGCGCAAATCCATGAAACGATTATGGGGCTTCAAAATCAGTACGATACGAAAGTCGGTCAGAAAGGGGTTAATCTATCTGGTGGGCAAAAACAAAGGATATCGATTGCCCGTGCGTTCGTACGTAAACCTAAAATATTAATGCTTGATGACAGTACAAGTGCACTCGATTTAGCAACAGAGGCCAGGCTGCTTGAAGCAATCCAAACTTACGATTGCACAACATTAATTATTACACAGAAGATTTCTAGCGCTTATAGTGCTGATCGTATTCTATTACTGGATGGTGGAGAAATTATTGCAATCGGCACTTATGAAGAATTATTAGCTACCTCATTACTTTTTCAGCAAATTGTTGAATCTCAATATGGAAAGGAGTATGCACATGTCGAATAACGAATTAAAGGCACCTTTTCAATATAAAAAGATTCCGGTCAATCAAGATGCTTCAAAAGATAAGAAAAAAGCAAAGAATATGACTGGAACGCTACTGAGAATTTGGTCATATCTAGTTCGAGAAAAAGTAAAACTATCTCTCGTCATTCTTATGGTTACCATAAGTTCTGGACTTAGTTTATTAGGTCCCTATCTAGTTGGTACCACTATAGATAAGTTCATTGTAACTCGCGAGATTTCTGGTTTTGGTTTGTTACTTATTAGCTTGCTAATCGTTTATCTCTTTCATTCATTATCCTTATTTTTACAAAGCTTTTGGATGATTGGGATTGCCCAGAATACCGTTTTTGATTTACGAAAGGATTTATTCAGGCAATTTCATCGACTTCCAATCTCTTATTTCGATAAACGGCAGCATGGAAATTTAATGAGTCGCTTAACAAATGATATTGACAACGTAAATAACGTACTTAATTCATCCGTTATTCAAATTTTTTCTAGTGTCTTAACATTAGTAGGTACACTAGTTGTAATGCTAATGCTCAGCCCTATTTTGACGTTTGTTACGATGATTATTATTCCGCTTATGTATTTTGCTACTAGATGGATAACAAAGCGAACAGGACCTCTTTACAAAATGCAGCAAAAAGATTTGGGTGATATCAATGGTTACATCGAGGAGGTTTTATCTGGACAGCATGTTGTACAGACCTATTCCCAGGAGAAAAGAGTAATCCATCATTTCGAGCAGAAGAATAATCAGTTGAAGCTGACAGGTTTTTGGGCGCAAAATATTGCTGGTTTTATCCCTAAGGTTATGAATACCTTAAACTTTTTAAGCTTTGGATTAATCGCTCTAGTCGGTGGGATTTTGTCGATCAATACCTCGCTTGTAACAGTCGGAATGATTGTTATTTTCATAGAATATTCACGGCAATTTACTAGACCATTAAACGAACTTTCCAATCAATTTAATTTACTGCTTTCAGCTGTGGCAGGTGCAGAGCGAGTATTTAATGTCATGGATGAAACACCCGAGGAGGACGATGAAGAAGACGCATTAGAGATTAAATCGACTTCTGGGCATATTATTTTTGACAACGTATCTTTCGCCTATGAATCTACACTAATACTGAAAAATATAAGCTTCGAAGCTAAACCAGGGGAAACGATTGCTTTCGTTGGCCATACTGGTGCAGGAAAAACAACGATAATCAATCTCATCTCACGATTTTACAATTATGATGGCGGCAGCATAAAGGTTGATGGAAATGAATTAAATAAAATAAAACGTTCTAGCTTACGTAAGCATATGGCATTCGTCTTACAGGAACCCTTCCTATTCCAAGGAACGATTCGAGATAATATCCGCTATGGTCAGCTAGAGGCAACAGACTTCGAAGTAGAAAAAGCTGCAAAGGATGCAAATGCACATGAATTCATTAACCAGCTGCCAAACGGTTATGATACGATTCTCGATCATGAAGGAAGTGGGATTAGTCAAGGGCAGAAACAACTGCTTACGATTGCTCGCGCACTTATAGCAGAACCATCGATTCTAATTTTTGACGAAGCGACAAGTAATATCGATACTATCACAGAAATAAAAATTCAAGATGCCTTACATCGCCTAATGTCCGGAAGAACGAGCTTCGTGATTGCCCATCGATTGAATACGATTCAAGATGCCGATCAGATTATTATGCTGGAGCATGGTGAAATAGTAGAAAAAGGAAACCACGAAGCCCTTATAAAGCAAGAGGGCCATTATTATCAATTGTACAAAGGACAGCTAGTAGAGGAAGCGAATAAATCATTAGAGTAATTGAATCATTCGTGATAAACTATTGCTAAAGTAAGCTTCCCCCGAGGTGAATAGAATGGGTAGAAAAGGATCCTTTATTGTGAAAGAAATCCAAAGCAATTATTTAAATGAGACAAAGGCTGTTAAAATATATTTGCCTGAATCATTTTCTCCTCTTAATAAATACAACATATGTATTATGCAAGATGGGGATGATTATTTCCAAATGGGCAGAATAGCTACGCTAAGTGATCGTTTGCATACAGATGGTGAGATTGAGAACACCGTGTTTGCCGGCATACATTATAAAAATAAAGCGGATCGTCGTAAGAGATATCATCTTGAAGGCGCTGAACATGATGCTTATACGAATTTTATTGTTCGCGAAGTAATTCCGATGCTGGATGAAATTATTCCTAATTTGCAAATGGGCAGATCTCGTGCATTAATTGGTGATTCGCTCGCAGGGTCATTCGCCCTTTCAACAGCAATCCGTTATCCAAATACTTTTGGAAAAGTAATCATGCAGTCCCCTTATGTTGATGATGCCTTACTTCGGAAGGTAAAAGCAACACCAAATCTTGAAACACTTGATATTTATCATACTATTGGAACTGCCGAAATAGAGGCATTACTATCTGATGAAAAAAAAGAAGACCTGCTAACACCAAATCGAGAGCTATTCAAGCTATTACAAGAGAAGGGTACCAATTATATTTATTATGAGTTAGCAGATGGTGACCATACTTGGAAATACTGGCAAAGGGATATGGAGCGGCTATTAAAAACAATGTTTAATTAATGCTTTAATTGAAGATTAGAAAACTACAATTTAATTAACCAAGCCTCTGCCTGATAGCCTTAGTATTACTTATTCGTTAAGAAAGCTGTTATGCTTTCTTACCTACTAAAATAATCTGAACTCTGCTATAATAAAATAATAAATAGGGTTCTTTAAATGTTCCGAAAATAAAGATTACCACTATATCTTGATTGAGGAGGCTTTATTATGAAATATGGTATTACAATTTTTCCATCAAAACCAATCCAAGACGAGGCAAACTCTTATCGAAAAAGGTATGATCCACATTATTCATTAATTCCGCCACATCTGACATTAGGGCAATCATTTGAACTGGATGAGAAATCAGTTGATGTATTGATTCACGAGTTAAAGATTATCGCTAACGGAACTAAACCGTTCAGCATCAACATTAATAAAGTCAGTACATTTGCACCGGTCTCAAATACCATTTATTTTAAAGTAGAACCAAATAAAGAACTATTAGAACTAGAAAGTAAAATCCATCAAAGTAAATTCAATATTGAAAGAGAGCATGCATTTGTACCGCAAATTACAATAGCTCAAAAGCTTACGAATGATGAATATTCCGATGTCTTTGGCCGGCTGAATATGAATGAGTTCAAGTTTGAAGATGTAATTGATCGTTTTCAATTACTTTATCAATTAGATAATGGATCTTGGACAGTGTACGAAACGTTTGTTTTTGGAAGGGAATTAGTATGATCGTTAAAATAGTAGAATCAGATAACGAATTACAGCAAGCATACAAAGTACGAATGGAAGTCTTTGTAGATGAACAAAAAGTGCCGGAAGAAATAGAAATAGATGAACATGAAGAAGCTGCAACCCACTTTATTGGTTATGAAAGTGCAACGCCAATTGCAGCCAGTCGTCTTCGTTTCGTTGATAAGTACGGTAAACTGGAGCGGATTTGTATCAAAAAAGATTACCGTGGCAAGTCCTATGGTAAAGAATTAATTAAAGAAATGGAGTCTGCTATTATCGATAAAGGATACGAGCAAGCTAAATTAAACGCACAAACACATGCTGAAGGCTTTTATCAAAAACTAGGATATGTTACTGTATCCGGTGAATTCTTAGATGCAGGTATTCCTCATGTGACGATGATTAAACAATTATAGATAGAAGGCATTCCACACTTTAAATGGGGTGCCTTTTTTTGATGGCGATATTAATAACAGTGCAGTCACTTTCAGGAATATCTATTACCATTTGCAAAGTTCACTGCAATATCGAAGATGATACGAACTTTTTTTCTAAGATCATTCGTTAATTTCATTATTTGCCATATGAATCATTTCAATATAATCTGGTTAAAATAATCGAGAATATTTACATAAGGAGTTTAATTTTCTATGTTGGACTATTTTCAAATGTTTACAGATACAGTCTTCGGTTTTATTGCATTGTTTACTTTAACAAAAGTACTTGGAAAAACGCAAATTTCACAGATTACAGCCTTTGATTTTATTTCTTCTTTGTTGTTGGGGGAGCTTGTAGGAAATGGATTATTTGATCCAGAAGTAGGAATTCTTCAAATTGGATTTGTCGTATTCCTCTGGGGTGGATTGATGTATATTACAGAAATTGTTTCACAGAAATATAAATCTGCCCGTTCATTCATTGAAGGCAGCCCGTCAATTATAATTTATAATGGAAAACTAATTCGTGATGTAATGGAAAAAAATAAACTTGATATTAATCAGCTTCAGCATCTTCTTCGGGCAAAAGAGGTATTTTCCATACAGGAAGTTGAATTCGCAATATTAGAAACGAACGGGACATTATCAGTTTTAAAAAAATCATCCTATCAGTCGCCAAATCGAAAGGATTTAAATCTAGCCCCGCAGGATGTCGCCTTATCAACAACTTTAATTAATGATGGAGAAATTATTCATGATAATCTCATGGAACAAAATCTCTCTGAGGAATGGCTCCTACAAGAATTACATGCGCAGCATTTTGAACGTATTGAAGATATATTCTATGCTGAATATATTAAAGGAGAGAAACTATTTATTCAGCCAGTTTATAATCGGAATCACACAAAGTGGGAAAGCTAAACACTTTTAACCTTATCTAGTTCTTAACTTTAAACCAATTTATTAAAGTACCTGCCCTTTCCGGTAATTTTTTCGACTGATATGTTTTTCTCGGGAGTCTGATACGTATTTTTAGATGTTCGCTCAAATTGATTGGCAATCTCTTGATGTTTCTTTTCTAATACTACTTTAAAGGGCATGTCGACTGAACTAACCTTTCTCTCATCTTTTGAAATCCGGTTTTGATAAGCATTATATTGGTATGTTTCTATAGGTAGAATATATCCCATATTACCCTATCCTTCCATTGAAAATTTATCTATTAATATACATTTCGGATGAAGTCGCTATTTTATTGCTGTTAAACAATTTATTATTTTACTTCTACCCTAATTCACCAAAAATTAACCTTTGTTTTCCATACTTTTTTCCAATTCACTCATGATTCCTTCAATTGACTTTATTCCCTCGATGAAATCTTTCTCCCATTTAGCTGCATTGTTTTCAAAGGTATGCATCTTCTTTTCCGGATGTTGAAACCATTTCTCGTTTTTGTCCAAATGCTTTTCAATGTCTGCAAAGTGTTTTAGCCAAGGAATTTTAGGCTCCACCATATCCTCCCCCCTTTAAGATCAATATTGATTTTCCCGCCGTACAATGCTTTCCCCAGTGTCATCCTAAATATCACTGTAATTTATCTTAACTAAAAGCAATATTCTTTCATAAAAAACGATTTAAAAATAGAAAGCAGCAAAGTTCAGCTGCTTTTGATTATTTTTATAGTATTTTAATCGATGAAGAGAAAACCCATAAATTTTTCCTTTTTCTATATAAGAAATGGTTTAGTTTTTTATCTGCTACTATTGCTTTACTTTATTATTTCTAGCTAAAACCAAAACGGTCTTCTTTCATTTCTTTCTTCTTTTTTATCAGATTCCTGATATTCATGGTGTTCTGATACTTCTTCTACTTCCCTGCGTTCTCTTCTATCCCCAAATAATGGGTCCCGGCGATGCGAATTCTCAATAATGACATTATCAGCCTTAATCACTAGATCCTTTACATGAATTACTTGTTTTTTTTCAGACATATTCCCACACTCCTTTCATTAGTCGATATTAGTTTATGATATTCGCATAGATTAGATATGGTCATCCGCCCTGTAACGAAAATCTTTCCGTTATGGGTATTTTCTTCAGAAATATATGTAAATGCCCACACCATCCATGTCCTCCCACATATTGTATTAAAGAAAGTCAATACATTTTTGAAAGGAGTAATGTTCCATGGGTTGTGGAAAAGATTTCGACACAGGTAACTGTGTAGCCGATATTCTTAAAGAGATAGTCGAAGCTCAAAATGATATCGTAGAAAATTGCTGTGATACTGGTTGCGAACAATCAATAAATGATTTATTAGGTGAGACGGAGCACGCAAATGGATTAGATACTGTTCCAGTTATCTTATATAATAAAGATGGTTCACCATTTAAAGGATTTGGCGCTCCTAAAGAACATCACAAAATCGGAGAGATTGTAGCTAGCTTTATTTTCAGAGTGAAAAAAGTATTTGATGACAATTGTGCTGTTATTGAATTATTGCTATCAGATGGAGAAACTTGCGGTCACGACCATCTTAAAGATCCAACCGATCAAAACACGAAACATTTAGAAGCAACTGGCATTTGCATCACGGTTAATTTAGATTGCTTCTGTCATGTAACATGCTTACCCGCAATTAATGCTTTCCGCTAAAAATACAACAAAAACCACCATTGAATTTGGTTATTCCAGATTCAATGGTGGTTTTTGTTTGTTCTAATTAAAATCCAATTAAGCGAATTTCAATAATGCTTTTGAATGGAATGGATGTTGAAGCTGTTTTTCTACCAACCTGCAAAAAGACTGTGTCCTCTTCAAAATTAGTAACTAATCCTCGATAAGATTTATCTTCTGTTTTAATTTCACATTTTACTTTAGGAGCATATGTTGGCGAATCAGCTAAATACAACACCTTTTCTTTAAGTGTCATTTCTTTAAATTGCTTTTTTCGATTTGGTGTTACTTCATCCTTTTCCTCTTGACCTGAATCCCTGTGAATTAATTCTAATTCTTCCAGCTCTTCCGTTGCTTTCCCCATTAATTCCTGCTGAAATGAATTATGTTTCATTTTTTTTCGCGGTGAAGCGGTTGATTTCTTTCGGTCAGACGTGTTCGATTCAGAATTTACTGTTTCCCTCCGCTTATTTGGTGTTGTGTATTGATGCTGCATTGGTGCTTCTGGTCTAGTTATATTTGGCTGCTGAATGTATAGCATTGGCTCATTAGCAAATTTCTTAACACTCATCAATCATTTCCCCCTTTCTTTCCCACTAAACTAGTATATGAACCCAGTTATGAATTGTGAGCAGAAAGAGGCTAGCTCTAACTCAAATAAGCCATAAATGTAGTTGCCAAACCAAAATAGATTAATATGGAAATAATATCGTTAATCGTTGTGATAAATGGACCTGAAGCAACTGCTGGGTCAATTTTTAATCGATCCATGATGATTGGGACGAGCGATCCAGCCAATGTCGCCACAACTAAAGATGCCATAATCGAAACACCTACAAGGAGACCTAAGTAAATATCGCCTTTCCAAAAATTAATTACAAGCATAATGACAAAACCACAAACAGTACCGGTAATTAACCCTGTCGTAGCCTCCCGGACAACTAATTTCATTTTTCCGAGTTTCTCATATTCACCAGTTGCAAGTCCACGAATCGCAATAGCAAGTGCTTGTGTGCCCGAATTCCCTGCCATTCCACCAATTAATGGAATGAAGATAGCTAAAATGGCAACTTGTTCTAATGTTGCTTCAAACTGACCAATTAAGCTTGCAGTAAATAATCCTAGAAATAATAAAATAACTAACCATGGTAACCGTTTTTTAGCTGAAGAAAAAGCTGTATCATTCGGTCGATCTGTGTCTGACACCCCTGCAAGCTTGGAGTAATCCTCGCTCGCCTCTTCTTCCATAACATCTAAAATATCATCTACAGTAATAATCCCTAGTAGATGGTCTTGAAAATCGACAACTGGTAGTGCAAGGAAATCATAATCTCTAAACATTTGTGCAACTTCTTCTTGGTCCTTGCCTACAGATACAGCAACAATCTTCTCACTCATAATTTCTTCTATACTTGTATTTTCATCGGCAATAATTAAATCACGTAAAGATAGCACACCAACTAATCGCTTATCGTCATTTAACACATATAAATAATAAATGGTTTCTGCATCTTTTGCTTCTTTTTTCAAATGTTGCATCGCTTGTTCCGCAGTTTGCGCTTTGAAAACTGCAACAAATTCCGTTGTCATAATACTTCCGGCAGTTTTCTCTTCGTAGTGAAGCAATTGTTTGATTTCATTTGCCGCTTCTTTATCCATTATTGTTAAGAAGCTCGCAACCTCTTCTTTATTCAGCTCATTTAAAATATCTACCGAGTCATCTGCAGGCATATCAGAAAATACCATCGCAGCGAACCGCGGATCCATCTCTATGAAATATTGCTTTGTCTCTTCTAATTCAATATTTATCATGATTTCAGCAATTTCTTCAGGAGACAAATAAGAATAGATTCTCAACCTATCCTCACTTGATTGTTCAATGAAAAACATCGCTTGATCATACGGATGTATCGCTAGAAATTCTTCCCGAAATTCATCTAATTTTTCGTTAGCTAACGCTGTCTGAACCTTTAACCAATGCTCCTGATATTTTTCTTCGTATTGATCTTCGTAGTTCTTTTGTATTTCCGCCATGTAAACACTTCCTTTTCTACGGCATAAGCGCAACTTAACCTACTACTGGATTAAATTGAATTAAATAACTGGTTTAATCAGTTACTCGTTTATAAAACGACAACTAATTCTTCCCGTCCACTCCTTTTTTAAACATGTAAACTCTATCTCTTTTTATGGAGTAATAATCGAATATTTGGTGTACAATTATAACATAGTTAAGAATTTTTTCTTCCGCTACTATATTTAAACTACGTGCAATATCTTAATCCATTCCGATTTATAATGCAATTCCTTTTTTCAGTACATTTTTTGGAAGAGGTGAATTTGAGTTGAAAATTGACGTAATTGGTGATGTTCATGGTTGTATAGAGGAGCTTCACAATCTATTCGATAAGCTAGGGTACAAGCAAATACATCAGAGCTATATACATCCAGATGGTCGAATACCGATATTCGTTGGTGACATTACGGATCGAGGACCAGGCTCACTTTCTGTAATAAAGATCGTATACGAGATGGTTGTTATCCATAAAAAAGCAAAGTATGTACCTGGAAACCATTGCAATAAATTATATCGATTTTTCCTCGGTAATAATGTGATTCTTCGATACGGTTTAGAAACAACTGTTGCCGAATATGAATCTTTATCGAAGAAGGAACAAAAAGAAATAAAAGATATGTTTATGACACTGTATGAACAGGCACCCCTGTATTTACAAATCCCAGAACTAAATGCGATTATCGCTCATGCAGGAATTAGAGAAGATTTAATTGGACGAACGGATAAGAAGGTACAAACCTTCGTCCTATATGGTGATATTTCTGGTCAGTTCGATGCAAATGGAAAACCGATTCGTAGAGACTGGGCAAAGCATTATCATGGAAATCAGTGGATAATTTACGGACATACCCCTGTAAAAGAGCCACGAATGGTGAACAAGACGATGAATATTGATACTGGTTGTGTTTTCGGTAATGCATTAACTGCGTTTCGTTTGCCGGAAGAAACCATTGTATCTGTACCGTCAAAACAGCCATTAATAGAAGAGAAATTTAGTTATTTTAATTAATTTGGTCCTCATCCTCAAGTTCCCTAATTAAATCTAACATATCCTCTGAGAGAGAGGATTTGAGGCTGATTATTTCTTTAGTAAATGGATGTTCAAAACTGATCTCTATACAATGTAGTGCTTGACGCTCTATCCTCTCAATACTACCTCCATATAAATCATCCCCTAAAAGGGAATGATTTATATGGGAAAAGTGCACTCGGATTTGATGCGTTCTTCCTGTCTCAAGTTCGATTTCAACTAAACTTGTATCTGCATATTCTTTGATTACCTTATAGTGTGTAATCGCTCTTTTCCCCGTTTCAATTACTGCACGTTCAATTATCGATCCTTCTTTTCGATCAATTGATGCATCAATTGTCCCACTCATCGGCTCAAGATGACCTTTAACAATTGCTTGATATTTCCGCTTGATTGCCCTTTGTTTTTGCGTAGTTGCAAGTAAGGAATGACTGTATCGATCCTTCGCAATCAATAATAACCCCGATGTATCTCTATCAAGTCTTGTAACAACGTGAATCGTATGTGGAATATTATTTTCTTCATAATATGCTAAAACTCCATTTGCTATCGTACCTGTTGGATGATTTTGAGACGGTATCGTCGCAATACCAGCTGGTTTATTTAATACGATCACTGCATCATCCTCATACACAATCGCTAGCTCCATTTTCTCACGAACCATATTTTCACCTATGGTTTCACGTGGAAAGATAACCTCTAAATAATCTCCCTCTGACAAGCAAAAACGAACCGTTTGCGGCGCACCATTGACAAGTATCCGCTTATCTTTCTTTAATGTTGTCAGCATTCTTCTTGAAAATCCGTGATTTTTTTGCAAAAAATCACGGATAATCATCCCATGATGTTCTTTCTTGATTGCCCAGTTCATCCTTATTCTACCTCACTAAAATAAATACTTGTCTTCCGCAACGAACGAATCCCTAACTCTATTCCAAAATGGAAATTGTCTGAACCTTGCAAAACGTACTTTCTCTTTTGCAACACGGCAATGTATCGAACGTACATTTGTAAACTGCTTGGTAAAATGATCGATTGCAATGATGAAGCTGCTATCTACCATAGGTTTTAATATACATGGATGATGCTTAGGTAATACAAGTGGTGAGCCTATCGTACGGAATACACGATTATTGATTGATGCCATTTCCGTTAGCTGAATCACTTCCAAGGATGGATGTAATATTGCCCCTCCAAGTGCCTTATTATATGCTGTGCTTCCAGTAGGTGTTGACACACATATCCCATCACCACGAAATGTTTCGAAATGCTCTCCTTTAATCTCTACATCAAGAACTACTGAGCCTTCAATCGTCTTAATCATTGCTTCATTTATTGCTAGAAAACTATCTTCCTTCTGCCCGGTCTTTGAACGGATTGTCACTTCCAATAGTGGATATTCTACAATCTGAAACGGCGTTTTTGCAATTTCAATAACTAATTTTTCTATTTCGTTCGGCAAATAATCTGCATAAAACCCTAAATGTCCTGTATGTACACCAATAAAAGCAGTTGATTCTAAACGATGAACATACCGATGGAATGCTTCTAAAAAAGTGCCGTCACCGCCAACAGATATCACAAGATCTGGTTCTTCTTTGTCATATACTAAATTAAAATCCGTTAAATATTGCTTCATCGTCTCTTTAATAGTATTTGATCGGTTATCTCCTTTTGAAACAATCTTAAATTTCAAGTATATCCTCCCCAATGATTAACATATTTTTACTTCCTATGGAAAATCCATTGTGCTTCTTGAATTTCATGTTTAATTTTTGACATTTCCTCATCTAATAGAAAAGCTGCCTCTGCAGCATTTTGCAATCTTTCTTTGATCTCTGCTGGGATTCTTCCATCATATTTATAATTTAAAGAATGTTCGTTTGTTGCCCAAAAGTTCATCGCCAAAGTACGTATTTGAATTTCTGCTAATACCATCTTTCTTCCATGGATCATTTCCACTGGATATTCAATGATCATATGATAAGAGCGATATCCGCTTTTTTTCTTCTTTGTTATGTAATCTCGCTCTTCAACGATTGTAAAATCATTTCTTTTACGCAGCATATCTACTACCGTATAAATATCATCTACAAATTGGCATACAACACGTAAGCCAGCAATATCCTGGATTTCCTGCTCTACATTTTCTTTCGCAATCTCTCTCATCTTCACTTTTTCAATGATGCTTGGTATTGGTTTTACCCTGCCTGTGACAAATTCAATTGGTGAGTGACTAGACTCGAATTCGAACTGTGGACGCATTCCCTTTAACTTAACTTTTAATTCTTCTACAACCTGTTTATATGGGGCTAGAAACTCTACCCAATTCATCTGCTAACACCTCTGTATCCATTCAAATTATAGCTTATATCATTTTAACATACTAGCTATATAATGGTTATTCATTGCATATTTTATTATTTTTAGCCATAATCAATAGTACCTAATTTTTACACTGGAGGCCGAGCATACAATGGCACAGGAAATTGAAATTGAATTTAAAAATTTACTAACGAAAGATGAATTTCTAAGATTATTGGATAATTTACCTTTCCCTTTATATAGTGAAGTACAAACCAATTATTATTTTGAAACAAAAGATTTTCAGCTTAAAGAAAATGGAAGTGCATTGCGTATCCGTGAGAAAAATGGAAAATATCGTTTAACATTAAAAGAACCACATCCACTCGGTCTGCTTGAAACTCATGATGAATTAACGAAACAGGAAGCAGCTGATTGGATACACGGTAATATCTCTTCAAAAAAGAATATCTCGAATCAATTATTTGAAAAAGGAGTCGCGTTTGAATCCTTGACCTATTACGGAAATTTAACAACAGAGAGGCGAGAGACACATTATCAAGATGTATTAATTGTCTTAGACAAAAGTGAATATAATGGAATAACTGATTATGAATTTGAACTAGAAGCGCAGAATAAGGAGATAGGATTAGAAACATTTCATAACATCTTAGATGAACATAATATTACAAAGAAAAAAACGCCAAATAAGATTGAACGTTTTTTCAAGACTTTACCAAAATAGGTAGTATTCACTAGATTCCAATCAGATTTGTTGCTCATCTATAGTTCCATTGCTACAATATAAACAAATGCGAGGTGAACTGTACTATGACAACAACAAAATATGGAACTATATATGAAGCAATCGGCGGGTATGATACAGTGGAACGACTAAATATCGCTTTTTATAATCATGTTGCACAACATCCGGACTTAACACCTATCTTCCCTAAAGATTTAACGGAGACGGCAAGGATTCAACTACTTTTTTTCGTACAATTCTTTGGTGGTCCAAGGCTGTACGAGGAAGAACGTGGGCATCCGATGTTAAGGAGACGCCATCTTCCATTTGAAATAACACCAACAAGAAGAGACGCATGGTTAGAATGCTTGGAAGACGCACTTATTGAAGTCGAAATTGCAGAACCCTATCGTACAGTAATATATGAAAGAATAACCCTTACCGCTAATCACATGATGAATACACAGGAATAATAGAAAGGAGAATTCGATGTGAGTTGGAATGAATCTGAGCTTAGCAGCTCAAATAAAACAAGCACATCGGCAAATTATCACTATTTAAATCTAGTACAGAAACCGATTGAACTGTATGTTTTCATTGACCCACTATGCCCTGAATGCTGGTCATTGGAACCATATTTACGAAAGCTTGCAATGGAATACGGACGCTTTTTTACAGTACGACCCGTTGTCACAGGATTACTAAATTCAAAGGATACATTTGGTCAACCACGGAAACTAAAAGAAATTTGGGAACGAACTGCGAAGCGAACAGGTATGAGCTGTGATGGGGATTTATGGCTTGAGAATCCCGTCTATTTCCCTACTATCGCCTCTTTAGCAATTAAGGCTGCAGAGCTGCAAGGAAAAAGAGCAGGTAGAGTATTCTTAAGAAAATTACAAGAAAGCCTATTCTTAATGAAACAAAATATTTCAGATAAAGATGTTCTAATCCAGATTGCCAAAGAAGCAAAACTGGATATTGATGAATTCGAAACTGATCTTTACTCTACCTCAGCAAAGAAAGCATTGCAGGATGACATTAAATTAACTCAAGAATTGGAAGTTGATTATATTCCGACCATCGTTTTATTCAATCAAGAAGTGGATGAACAAGGAATAAAAGTATCTGGTCTTTATCCTTACGAAATTTATGAACTAGTTCTGCAAGAAATATTACAGAGAAGTCCGATTCCGTCGGAAAAACCACCATTAGAAGAATTTATGAAGCATTATGAGGTTGTCGGAAGTAAAGAGATTTCTGTCGTTTATAATTGGACCTTAGTGAAAACCGAAAAAGAAATGAAAAAACTACAATTTTCCCGCAAAGTAGAAAGAATCCCAGCAAAATATGGATCTTTTTGGAAATTTATTAGTTAAAACAATTAGCCTTAAGTTTTTAAGGCTATTTTTTTATGTAATTGCAAAAGTAAGGTTGAGAGCGAAATGCCACTTTTATCATATGAAAGTGCATAAAAAGTAGTAGTCGCACAAACCACGCGGAGGAAATAGACGGAGACTCCCTGAAAAAATAGAACATTTGTCTGATTGCGATGAAACTATGCCGAAGCCCTCCTTGTCCTGCGGGAAGAAAGGCTTCGGTGAGTCTCCGAAGTGACTTAGCTCAAGGAGGCTCACCAACCGCCCTAATGTGCGCCTAGTGTTTTTCTGAAGAGACTGGCCCGTGAGCAAGCAACATAAATATAAAAGAACAATAAAAAAAGGATATACGGGGCAGCGTATATCCTTTTATCCGTTCTTTGTATAAATACAAAGGGGGGATGGGAGAAAGTTTCATGATCAAACAAAAGGGGTTTTTGTTTGTAATTAACTTACTAAATTATTGTATCAATTGATACTGCAAAACGCAATATACATGTGTATCTTTTCACAAAAAGTTCACTTCTATTCCAAATTTATAATTCATATAATGACAATAGGAGGTTGATTTTATGAAAAATCTTTATCCTTTTTTATTCATTCTACTGACCTTATTTTCAGTTATCTTAAATATTCTAGGTCTAATGCAGCTTATTCCATTATATTTTACTTTGCCATTATTATTTATTTCAATATATTTAACGATTTATTCACTTACACAACGAAATATTTATCGAAGAATGAGATGATGGTATAAATTGGTATATAAGGCTTTCGAACGCCTCTACATTGAAAGCGCTTATCGTTTTCTTCGAAAAATAAAGGATATACGGGGCAGCGTATATCCTTTTATCCGTTCTTTGTATATACACAAAGGGGGGATGGGAGAAAGTTTCATGATCAAACAAAAGGGGTTTTTGTTTGTTTATTAAACTAACAATTACATTGTAACAAGAGATTAAAACTATATCAACATTTTTGTTCATATTTTCACATAATGTTCACTTTTTAAATTCAGAGTGCTATTAGTCAAATAAGGATCTGATATTCGTCAGATCCTCATTTGACTAACCTGCTTCAAACATACAAAACGGGATTATCCTATTAATAATTTTTCCATTTCATTTAGTTTTTCTTCAAACACGTCAAGCGCATCTAGAATTGGTTGCTTCGATGTCATATCAACACCTGCTTTTTTAAGTACTTCAATCGGAAAATCACTGCTTCCTGCTTTTAAGAAGTTAAGATAGCGCTCTACTGCACTCTCCCCTTCTGTTAATATTTGGTTTGCAAGTGATGTTGCAGCAGAGTACCCTGTTGCATATTGATACACATAATAATTATAATAAAAATGTGGAATTCTTGCCCATTCTAAGCCAATTTCTTCGTCAGATACTACATCTTCGCCATAATATTTTTTATTTAACTCATAATAAATCTCTGTGAGTTTATCCGCAGTTAATGCTTCACCGTTTTGTGCTCTCACATGGATCTCATGTTCAAATTCAGCAAACATTGTTTGACGGAATACAGTTCCACGGAAACCTTCTAAGAAGTGATTAAGAATATAAAGCTTTTGTTTCTCGTCTTCTAAATTATTTATTAGGTATTCATTTAGCAATGCTTCATTACATGTAGATGCAACCTCTGCAACGAAAATGGAATAGTTGCCATAACGGAACGGCTGAGATTTCCTTGTATAATAGCTATGAACTGAATGTCCAAGCTCATGTGCTAATGTGAAAGTATTATTCACATCATCTTGCCAATTAAGCAGGATATATGGGTTTGTACCATATGCACCTGAAGAATAAGCTCCACTGCGCTTACCTTTATTCTCTTCGACATCAATCCAGCGATTGTTGAATGCTTCTTTCAAGATTTCATTGTATTCACTGCCAAGTGGTGCTAGCCCTTTCAATACATAATCCTTTGCTTCATCATAAGATACTTTCATATCTAAATCCTGGACGAGTGATGTATAGAGATCATACATGTGAAGCTCATCTAATCCTAATACTTTCTTCCTTAATTTCGTATAGCGATGTAATAATGGTAATTTTTCATTTACAGCCTCTACCAAATTATCGTAAACAGATTCAGGAATATTATTATTGTCTAATGCTGATTGTCTTGCAGAATCGTAATTGCGAACCTTTGCAGAGAAATTATGAACCTTTACATTCCCACTAAGCGTTGTTGCGAAAGTATTCTTGAAATTTCCATACGTAGTATACATTGCCTTAAAAGCATCCTTACGTACTTGTCGATTTTTTGATTCTAAAAATTTACTATATCGTCCATGCGTTAAATCAACCTCTTCCCCTTCTTCATTTTTAACCGATGGGAATGTTAAATCAGCATTATTTAACATACTAAAAGTTTGTGATGCAGATGAAAGCGGCTCTGATACTTCTGCTAGCAATACTTCCTCACGCTCACTTAGTACATGTGGGCGCTGCCTTGTAATTTCATCTAATACCTTCTTATATAATCTAAGTTCGTCTTTTTCTTCTAAGAAAGAATCAATTTTCCCTTCATCCATTGCAAGTATTTCTGGGACGATAAAGCTCATCGTACTTGATGCTAATGTAAGTACTGTTTCCGCTTGAGAATTCATTTCTTGGTACGTTGAATTCGTCGTATCCTGATCATATCGCATATGTGAATATGTATATAGCTTTCCTAATCTTTCAGAGAGCGTGTCTTGAAGCTTTAACAATTCAAATAGTGTGTCCGCAGATTGAGCCAATTTTCCTTGGTAATTTGATACTTCAGGGATTGCTGTTTGCAAACTCTTTAACTCCTCGGACCATTGAGCATCAGTTGCAAATATATCTTCTAATTTCCATGTTAATTCTTCCGCTATTTCACTTCGTTTCGGTAATTCCTTTGTTGATTTTGCCATTTAAGTTCCTCCTTATTTTGCTCTAC
Organism: Oceanobacillus chungangensis; assembly: GCF_003369565.1. Taxonomy (GTDB): domain Bacteria; phylum Bacillota; class Bacilli; order Bacillales; family Amphibacillaceae; genus Oceanobacillus; species Oceanobacillus chungangensis. Next base: position 88,711 of record NZ_PIOD01000021.1, read on the forward strand.
CTTAATTAATTCTAGATTGTATTTGGAAAATCCTTTAATATTCCCTATTAAGTTAGTATACCGAAGTATATTTGTTTCATGCTCAGTTTTTGCTCATTTATCCTTGTTATATCAAGGGTGTCTTATTATTAAGCGAAATGAATTCATTCATCAGCTCTTCGTCACCTCTCACTGCTGATTCAATTTGATTATAAAAGGAAATGGGAGTTAGCTTTTGATATGTTGAAGCAGAGGTTTGTTTTATTATGTTTAGTTGCTCAAGAAGGTTGAGATATTGTTTAATCGGATGGTCGTTAGAGTGGATTAATGGGTAATTTTCCATTGGTAGAAGCTGTTTTTTTAGAAGTTGTTCGCAGTTTCGGAGTGAGAATTCGTTGCCGACTGGTAGACGCTCTAGAAGATCAATGCAAATTCTGCTCTGCCAGTTCCAAGTAGAAGAAACCATACGATACTGGGAAACAACCGGCAAATGGATGATTGATGGTAAATATTCGAGATGGGTACCCTTCAAATATAGCCACTGGAACCATGCTAATTCATTTCCATATAATTTTTTTCGTTGTACCATACGAAATTTAAATTTCTCTTTCTTCCAATGCTGAAATAAATCCAAATTAGAGAAGGTATCAATTGTAAAGAAGTCCTTTATATTTAACCTAGTCAAAGACATTACCTTAAACTTTCCTATCGCTTGACCAATTCTTGTTTCGTATAGATCTTGAACCATGATGAATTGTAAGGTGATTGGACAAAAATAGTATAAAATTAGTGGAGTATTTGGAGAAAATTGATGTATTAATTGGAGAGTAAATTGATCCATTTTAAAATGATTCGCTAGTTGCCTCTGCAGACGATTCTCTCCTAAAATCCATATTGGTATAATTTCATTTTTCTTATAACCCTCATTTCGCTTCTTTACCTGCTCGATTGGAATTTTAGAGCATTGATATTCTATTGCAATTCTTCGATTATTTATTGTTAGCAAAATATCTGGTCGCTGGTTAATCTCTGGTATAAATGCTTCTAATTCAACATGGAGCATTTGACTTTTCAACCAATTATATAATAATAATTTACCTTGCTCGTGATATTTCCCTTCTCCGCCTTCGCTTGCAGGACAATCAATAATCGATTGATGTGCAAAATGAGGAATTACTTTGCTCCCTGCTTTCATAATCACCTTCCCTTTACAAACCGGACAATAAAAGTTAGGCTGCTTTTCTTTTAATTCCTTTAGCTCATTTTGTGACAACATTGCTAGTGTAATGGCATTCCCTTCTGCTGTATTTGCCTGTAACACCTACTCACCTCCGTATATATATATGATTCGACAGAGATAAACAATTTCCTGCAAGAAAAAAGAACATTTGCATAAGCATCTGTTTCTTGACGTACGGACTGCACACTAGACGATCCAAGCTTGATTTTGTTTGATTCTTCTTTGAACAAATACAGTAAACGATTTGATGCACAATTAAGCGATGTTGACTTTCATCTCAAGAGTATATATGCGACTAAGCCTCATATGTAACCAATCAGCAAGTCTTCTTTATCGTACGGAGATGGGAAAGTATCGCTCACTTTTTAGCGCTTGGGTGGGATGGAGAACTCATAGAAGGTTGTTTATACTTCTCATCTGATAAAAAATAGACACTCTCATTTTTGAGAGTGTCTATACTTGTAGTGGAAAATAAGAACGAACCTGTGCAAAGGTATCTGATTCAAATATGTTCTTTCCGTATTCCTCAAGATAATGTATTGACATATCCGAGTCATTGGCAAATTCCAATACTTGGCTGATGATATTCTCTTGCTCATTATCGTCAAGTAATTCCTGAGAGAAACCGAGATATAAATAATATTTATCATTATAATAGTAAAGTGCATCTTCTACTGTACTTGTAAAGTTTTGGAAATAATGACTTAACTGAATAACATCTTCAAAATCATTAAAATCAACAATGATCCATAGCGTTTCTTCTGTCATGTCATCCTCTTCATCGATATGTTCAACATTTTTCCCGAATTTATCTTCTAGCATTGTTTCGATCATTTCCTCATCAAAGGAGCTATCCGGATGTAGTTCTCCTTTTTTACTTAGTTTTGCTTTTGTGACGACAATTTCCAATCCCTTTTCCATTGCTTGAACCTGAATCCATAATGGACCTTCAACATTGAAATCTTCTTTATAATTTACTTCGTCCATCATTTGCCAAAAGAGCTGCTCACTTCGTTCCCGATTATACCAAATTTCTTCTCGTTCAAATCCAAGGTCCTCAATATCGATATAAGAAATATAAAACTTAATTGTATTCTCATTTATTCTTTCTATCTCCATTTTTATTTCTCTCCCTTCACGTAGAAAATATCCTGCGCTTTTGTTCTTCCTAAACTTTTTATTGTTGCTTCATATGCTATAAACAGTTAGGCGGAAGAGACAATTACCATTTTCTAATTTAATTTAGAATGAGTTCTGTATTACGATACCCGCTTTACTACTTTACTAACCATTCATATTATTATGCTTACTGCCATTGTATGTTAGTGTACAGTATTTTGGAAATTAATATGCCTATATAGAAATCCATTTTAAACAGAATGTATGTGAATTTTACTGTACTTAATAAATTTTATCACTATATTAAAGTCCCATTTTAAACTATTACTCCCTATTTGTCACGAGATATAACTGCAGAATATTAGCAGTACACAACAAAACACAGATCATAAATAAGATCTGTGTTCTATGCTGATTCAATATATTAATGCGTTTATTAGAAAACCAGGGGTTGGCCAAGCCTTTTAGCGACAGCCTTCGTTACGCTTATGCAGTGAGAAAGAGTATTTATACTTTCTTATCTGCCAAAAAATCCAATCTAATTAACCATTCTTTGTGCTTCTCGTAATTGAAAAGTACGAACTGTTCTTGGTAAAAATCGACGAATCTCATCTTCGTTATAGCCTACTTGCAGACGCTTTTCATCAAGAATGATTGGTCTTCTTAATAAGCCAGGATTTTGCTGGATTAAACTGAATAGATTTTTCATCGGTAATTGATCGATATTAACATCTAACTTCTGAAATACCTTCGAACGTGTTGAAATAATCTCATCAGTTCCATCTTCAGTCATGCGTAATATTTCCTTAATCTCATCTAAAGAAAGTGGCTCAGAGAAAATATTGCGTTCTTTAAATGGGATATCATGTTCTTCTAACCATGCTTTTGCTTTTCTGCAAGATGTACAACTTGGTGAGGTATAAAGTGTTACCATTAAAACTTCACTCCTCATTCTAAAAAGTATATATGTTACTTTAGTAAAACATGGGTTAACTTATTTCATTCTTAAATTAAAATAAGTTTAAATAACCTATAAATAATAGTATACTACATTTGTCAAGTAAAAGGTAGGATTTCATCTATAAACATCAGATTTTTTATGAAATCCTGATTTTTTGCTGACAAATATCTCTTCACATTCATTACCTTTCCCTAAAGTATTTTCATTTAAACATCTTAATTAGAATTAATTGAGAAAAATATACATTGACTGTTAATTACACACAGAGCAGATTGGCTCTATTTCGACTTTCGTCTATCTGTAAAATCTCCTCAGCTTCACTAAACTTCCTCCCATAAATCTCTGTAGATTTATATTTATGAATGGAGTTGTATACCTTCTTCATTTGTACCAAAATAAAGGAATCTTCCACAATTTCTGCTGCCCAATACAATATTTCCAGTGGTGCCATTTCATTTGTTTGAAACGAACGGTTCTGGAAATTAATGGTTTTTGCATGTTTAAAACCTTCTCCTTGGTAGAATCTAAGTCTCTTTGCTGTATCCTTTTCATCCGGATCAACAGGTTCTACTTCCAGTAAGATTGGCTTGTTTTTCTGCTTGATCATCTCCATCAATTTATGACCAGTTCCTTGTCCTCTTGTATCCGCTGCGACCCATAAATAATCAACAAATATACATTGGTCAAACTCGGCATACATCATTACATAATCTTGGCTCTCAACCTTCTTATAAGGACTAGTCTTATCTTCTAATAGTAACTCCATATGCTTCCTTGATTTCATTTCTTCAATTGGAAAATAGTCATTCAACTTCTCATACCAGTTCATCATTAAAACTCCTACTATACCGTATTCATATTTAGTATTATAAAATGTTAAAAACAGGTCCTGCTCAGAAAGACCTGCTTTAATATTACTTACCGATTAGATAATCCACATTTTCCGTATACTTATTTCCTGCATTCCACAATAGAAATTCATCGATACCACTTTCATACAATGCTTTTATTTGTGCTTCGACCTCCTCTTTACCATATTGTTTTGTTGCCCCACTGTATAACCATGGAGCCTCAAAATCCTGTAACCAAGGTCGTGATACTGGTTGTGTTTCTAACGCACCAAGAACTTCATTTTCCACTTTAGAATATTCTTTAATGAGTCGATATGGCTCTTCATCTGGATTCTCCAGGCCAAAATAATTGGTCGTCCAATGACTTGGATAGATCATCGATGAGATGATATCAACATTCTCGGCGATACGTGAGAAGTTTTGGCCAATGCCTGGTGTTTCTTCAACGGTAGCAGCATAGCCAAATATATCAACGGAAACGTCAACATCATAGTTCATAAGCTCTTCTCTTGCATATGCTACAAAATCAGATACTGCTTCTACTCGTTTTTTTGTATTAGATAAATCAACTTCCGAGTATTCCCCTTCTGAATATTGTAATTCTTCATCCATATTTTCAAAGCCTTCAGGGAAACGGACATAATCAAATTGAATTTCTTGGAAGCCCATTTCGGCCGCCAATTTTGCGATTTCTACATTATAACCCCAAACTTCTTTCTCAAATGGGTTAACAAATGCTTCACCACGATTATTCACCCAAACCTCGCCGTCTTTAGTAAAGGATAGTTCCGGTCTTTCCTTGGCAAGAACAGAATCCTTGAAAACTACGATTCTAGCAATTGGATAAATTTGCTTTTCCTCTAAGGTTTTCATCATAGATTCCGGATCCGAAATATAATTCATGGCAATATCCGCAAATGGAGAGCTCTCTTCTGGTTTAAATGTTAAATTTCCATGATCTTCTTTAACATCAATTACCATCGCATTTAAAGCTGTCGTATCAACTAAATCTACTAGTGATTCAAACCGACTTCCACCTGCTGAATTTCCTGTCACATAAATGCCACGAACCGCATCAGGATATTCAAAATTATAGCCTGAATCAATTGTAAATCGTTTCATTGATTGATCAGGATCCAATAATTTGATATTAGTCTGCCTTCCACCATGTTCGCTAGTTGTTTCTACCTCTTCACCGTAACTTGTAATTGGTAAAAGCATACTGAAAAGGAGAATCATCATAAATGTATAAATCTTATGCTGTCTTTTCGCCATGTTTATCAATCTCCTCTATTTATGTATGAATCTAGTATATCGAAAAATAAGGCGAATTTGAATGGTAAAAAAAGCTTAAATTCGAGAAAAGATGTTGTATTATTGACTGTATAGGCTTTTATTCATATTAATCTTTATTTTCATGAATCGATATAACCTGAGAACTGGATAGTATGGTTGGCGTTCTCGGGTCTTGCATCAGAAATACATACATGCACCTAAGTCTTCATCCCAATGCATCTCTATTTATTTCGTCAGCTAGGATTACACACTTGATGTAGATATGTTGAGACTAATTCCTCTCAGACGGCTTTAATTTTACTGAGAAAATTAAATTTGTGTTGTGTGTTTAATTGACAGCCTTAATATACTAAGAAATGTACCGAACCTAAAAACTCTAACTTTTAGGGGTAACCACCTAACGGATGACTTTTTAGGTATATTATTCTTCACTTCATTGTTGTTTCATTTTTTCATGGACTATCTCTTCAACTTGAATTGATGGGCATTACTTGAATGATCCTCCAAAATTGGTTTAACCTCAATTTCATCTAAGTCTTCAATCACTTCTTTTTCATTTAATAAACGAAGAACCTTATTGTGGACAAGTCCTTACTACATTTTAGACAAGACTAACTTAAAGTCATCCGCTCCTGATTAATTGCAGACGGTCAACCAATTCATATTTTTTTTGATAACCAATGACAACAAACAATGCTAAACAAGAATTACGCCCTAATGCTATACTATTTTACATATTTTGAACCGAAAACCAAGACTTTATCCTCAAAAATTTACGTCTAAAGATCAGATTATCTATGCATTATACAAGGTCCCACAAAAAATAGCCACGTATAATTATTTATAATAGCTACACACTAAGACTCAAGAGCTGATTTTTATCTAGTTGCGATCAAAAATGATTCCTCTTCTAAATTGGAGGATTTAAATTTGTAACAAGATATGAGCGCTCCCTACATTAATTTGTAAAAAATTACTAAGGAGGAATAAAATTGTCAGTACTTGATAACTTTGATACGTGGAAGGATTTTCTTGGTAATCGACTACAACAAGCACAAAATAATGGAATGGACGAAGGAATAATGAGTACCATTGCTGCGGAAATTGGAGACTACTTAGCAGCTAATGTAGAACCTAAAAACGATGAGCAAAGACTACTAGCTGATCTATGGCATTCAGCGGATGAGAACCAAAAGCAAGTTTTGGCCAATACTATGATTAACCTAGTAAAAAACAAGAATGCCCATTAATACAAAAAAGGGATGTGGTTCATAGCTGCATCCCTTTTATTGTATACAAGGATTCTGATTTGGGTAATTATTAATTTTTCTATCTAATTAGAGTCATTATCTAGTATAAATAATTCATTATGGCAAAAAATAATACCAGTTACTATCAATTCATGGGGGGTGTTATTTATGCCAAAAGTACGAGGCTTCCCAACAGCTCTGAAATAACTAAAACGTATCTTAATTTAGTCGAACATAGCTAAGGCAGATTTTCTTAATATATTTATTTTGGAGGTAAAAATTATGAATACATTAAAACGAATTGCCCTCGCACTAGTTATTATTGGTGCAATAAACTGGGGACTAATTGGATTTTTTCGATTTGATTTAGTTGCATCGATTTTTGGTGGTCAGGATGCTCTATTAGCAAGAATTGTTTACGGCCTAGTCGGATTAAGTGGGTTATATTGTTTGACAATCTTATTTGATCCAATGGACGAAAAAAATACTAGCAGAGACGATTTCGCTAAAAAGAGAAACTTAAATTATGGTACTGAGTTTGGTGAAGATAAAGACTTTTCAAGCATAAAAAAAACTGACAAGGACGTTTAATCGATATAAACTAATTAAAGCCATACACACTATTTGTATGGCTTTATCTTTTCATATTTATCTGTTCTCTATATACTGCACATCCTAATATATCTTCTAGGGTTATATTTTGCTACAAAGGCAATAAACTATTGTGATAACAATCCTATTGACTACAATAATCGACTTTGCTTTCTATAACCGATTGGCAATCCATTTGGGGTCGGCCACTTTTATAGTAGCTATCGCAGTTTATTGATGTTTTAATGGGATACTCAGAGTGATGGTTTATTAATCAAACAAAAAAGGAATAATGTTAATAAAATAGATAAAGGAGTGCAGCTATATGAGTCAACAAGAAGTTAAAGCAACGATTGAAAATATTTTAGATAACAGTTCTGTTGGAACAATGGCAACGGTACAACATAATAAACCACACTCAAGATATATGACATTTATTCGTAATGGACTAAACCTTTATACAGCAACAAATAAGGAAACCCACAAAATCGAAGAAATTGAAGGAAATCCTTTTACACATATCCTCTTAGGTTATGAAGGAGAAGGATTCGGTGATGAATATGTCGAGTATGAAGGAAAAGTCAAAATTACCGATTCTAAAGAACTGAAAAAAGAATTGTGGAATCCGTATTTGGAAAATTGGTTTGATGGGCCCAATGACCCGAATTACGTTATATTAGAAATTACACCGATTCAAATTAGTTTGATGAATAAAAACGGCGTGGAACCGAAAATATTAGAGTTGTAATAATAAACCGAGCTTAACTGCTCGGTTTATTAATTTCTATTAGCTCGTTACTAGGCCATATGAAGTAAAGATTATTTAATTTCCTCTCCCCCTTATATCCTGCATTTCCTTTCTAACACAAATTTATAAAAAATAAAGAAAGCATCCATTGGGATAATTGGATATTTGCTCCTAAAAAGGGGGGATTTATGGAGAAGTGAATGATTTTTTGCTTCGAGAAACAGAACCGATACCTTCAACCAGTTTACACAGGAATTAACAAGCTGGGCAATTGTTTCATACAGTGAGTTAGGGGGGATATTTATGGTTTTGGATGTAGGGGCATTTTTGCAGGAAATGTTAATGCTTTATGGAATCGCGTCGGTGGGGTTTATTGCAAGGAAAATAGGTGTTCTGAATAAAGATGCAAATGATGTTTTGACACAGCTAATTCTATATATTACATTGCCCGCGCTCATCTTGTTCTCACTGGATATCTCTTTTTCTATTACCGTAGTAAAAGAATTTTTATGGCTTATTACGATGTCTCTCTATATACTTATCATTTCCTGTTTTTTAGCATATTGGATGAAACGACGCTCACAACTTTCAGAAAAGCAAAAAAGTGTCTATGAAGGGCTAATAATCTTTGGAAATCAAGGATTTATTGGATATGCGATTAGTTTTATTCTTCTTGGTGAGCAGGGAATTATTTATTTAACGATGTTTAACCTGTGCTACTTAATTCTTATATGGACTTATGGAATATACTTGTTTAGTAAGGATTCAAACACTATTAACTATAAAAATATATTTTTAAATCCAGGTATTCTCGCCACCCTAATAGGAATACTAATTTTTCTATTGCCGATTAGCTTTCCAGTAATCATTTCCGGTGGTCTAGAAAGCGTTGGTAAAATGACCATTCCACTTTCCATGATGCTAATTGGAAGTCTAATTGCAAATGTTAAATTTAAAGAATTAACTTTACTGATAAAAAACATCTATTTATGGAAATCAGCGGTAACTAGACTTATTCTGATTCCGTTACTTTTACTCCCCTTTGCAGCTTTATCTGTACCATTTCCATTACTCGTTATTGGTGTTATTGTATCTGGAATGCCCTCTGCCCCAACAATTTCACTCTATTCCCATAAATATGGGGCTGACGCTTTTTTTGCATCACTAGGTGTACTATTAACTACATTATTATGTATTATTACAATTCCATTCCTTTATATGATCGTAAACTTTTTAAGTAATTAAATACGGTAACCATTTGATTCTAACAGTAGCAATCAAAAGAAGATTACTCTTATTTAAAATTCGGAAAATGGGCTTTGCATCATAGAAATAATTAATTCAGCTTTATTCTTGTCTTTTTACAGCAAACTATATATAATATTTAAAAGAATATCATTAGCAATGAAAAAGGCGTAGTACAATTTACCCTCTGAATTTTAGAGAGCTTGTGGTCGGTGGAAACAAGCATCAAGGTATTTTGGAATTGGACTTTGGAGCTAATTCAAGTAATTAAGCGATCTTAGAAACGTTAAGATAATCAGGGTGGCACCGCGGTTCATTCGTCCCTATTCAAGGGATAAATGGGCTTTTTTTGTTGTAAAAAATAAGATGGAGCGTGAGTTAGATGGAAACAATCTTTTCAGGAATTCAACCAAGTGGTACTTTAACACTTGGAAATTATTTAGGGGCACTGAAGCAATTTGTCGAATTACAGGATGACTATGAGTGTTATTTTTGTATCGTTGATGAACACGCGATTACGGTTCCACAGGAGCGATTGAAGCTAAGACAAAATATCCGTTCCTTGGCAGCATTATATTTAGCATCAGGTATTAACCCAGATAAAGCAACTTTATTCATTCAATCAGAGGTGCCTGCACATACACAATTAGGTTGGATGCTACAGTCAATCGGCTATGTCGGTGAATTAGAACGGATGACACAGTATAAAGACAAATCGCAAGGAAAAGATGCAGTTTCAACTGCACTACTTACCTATCCTGCACTGATGGCTGCAGATATTTTGCTTTATCAATCAAATCTTGTACCAGTTGGCGATGATCAGAAGCAGCATATGGAGTTAACGAGGGATTTAGCTGGGCGATTTAATAATCGCTTCAATGATATCTTTACTATTCCGGAAATTCGCATTCCTAAGGTTGGAGCACGAATCATGTCTTTACAGGATCCTACGAAGAAAATGAGTAAATCAGATGAGAATGAAAAAGGCTTCATCTCTATGCTTGACGAACCAAAGAAAATTGAAAAGAAGATAAAAAGTGCTGTAACAGATTCAGAGGGTATTGTTAAATATGATAAGGTTAATAAACCTGGTGTTTCCAATCTATTAACAATTTATTCTAGCTGTACTGGCGAGTCCATTGAGGCAATTGAAGCAAAATATGAAGACAAAGGATATGGCGATTTCAAACAAGGTGTTGCTGACGCAGTTATTGCAGTATTAAAACCTATTCAAGATCGCTACTTGGAATTAATTAACTCTGACATATTAGATGATATCCTTGATAATGGAGCAGCTAAAGCTAACGTAACTGCAAATAAAACAGTTGCAAAAGCGAAGAAAGCCATGGGTCTAGGCAGAGTGAGAAAATAGTTACGCGGAAAAGCGCTAGAACTAAGTTCTAGCGCTTTTTTTCTCGTGCTGATATATTTTTTCTCGTGCTGATATATTTTTTCTCGTGCTGATATATTTTTTCTCGTGCTGATATATT
>NZ_PIOD01000022.1 GCF_003369565.1 Oceanobacillus chungangensis
CAATAAAGTGTTTGAAATGAAATTGACACCAATCAACTTCATATAATGTCTTAGCTTTAAGAAGTGTTACCTTCTTGTTTTTGAAAAGAAACCAAGTTTCTTTTCGTTGACATACTGGTTGTTTTGTTCAGTTTTCAAAGAGCAAATGTTAAGTTACTTATCAAAACAGCAACTTTATTAATATATCATAAATCAATTCTTGTTGTCAACAACTTTTTTCTTGAACATTTCTTGTTGTTTTTGCGACAACTTTTATATCATATCATCCAGACAAGTAAAAGTCAACATTTTTTTCGTTGATTGCTAGATTAATTAATTCTGGAAGAACGCGATTAGTTCAACTGCTATCCATCTATGTGACTAGCACTTTTTTAACAGCAAAATTTATATTACTCTCTTTGTAGTGATATGTCAATAACTTTTTCAACTAGAGTATGAATTATTTTATAAAATGAGAAGTATGACTTCCAGTTGATGGCAACTAGACAAAAAAGATTGTTCAATTCTTTTCGATTTGGCGGGTCTAAACTCCCGTGGAATAAATACTTCGGGGAAACAGAGGGGAAACGATTTGTTAATGACGTTCCCTTGTTTTCACCCTATGAAGATAATGTGGAGAATGTATTTTCTGGTGATCGATTGATGTAAATAAACAATTCACCCTTTTATTGGGCAATCCTTGAAAGGAACAGTCCCATATCTCCAGCCATTCTAGAGAAAATTAGAAACAATTATTAATACAATTGAGTCAAATAAAGCGCTTCTGAACTCTTGGTACTTGAAAGGTAAGAAAAAGGGATTTCGGGACGGTTTTTTATCATAAATTTTCTCACTCAAAATATTTACGCAAAGTTTAAATCCTAATTTTCTCTATCCTCTTTTGCTATATTTATAATAGAGTGTATTATCATTTTGTAAGCAACAGTATCAGCCCACTGTCAATCTGGTGGTGATTAATCGATTGCAAAATCTCTGGTTTCCAGTGTTGAAGAATATTTTTATTAAGATAAAATGCATCTAAAACTGAATTTTAATTTGCTTTCATGCGGTCTTAGAATCCAGCTTTTGCTGTGTTTTTACTGCTTTCTTCGAACCATTGTTCTATCTTATTTTTTAGTTCATTACTTTCTTCAATCGAGATTCTATTTTATGAAGATTCTTAACATTTTTGTTCTCTCTCAAGTTTATAGATCGACTTCCAAATAAACTTTTTACTTTGCTTCATCCAGATACGCGTTTTCTAATCTTAAAACCTTCATTAATATCGCATCCATCTTCTTGATGGCTTTAATCGCTAATATGATAATGAGATAATCATGCACTCTTTCCCTACCTTGTACCTTGCGTCACGACAACCTAAGATTAACAAAGCCGATTATATCAGATATGTAGTCCAGACTTTCTAATCTACAAAAAAACACTAAAGTTATGATCATTCATAACCTTAGTGTTTTATTT
>NZ_PIOD01000023.1 GCF_003369565.1 Oceanobacillus chungangensis
GGATACTAATCGATCGAGGACTTAACTAAATTCTTATTTGATTGTCGTTGACCATTACTCTTATTTAGTTTTTAAGGTATAAGGTAGATTTTTTCAGAAAAGACCTTGACAACCTTAACGAAATCAAGTATAATATAGATTGTCACTAATTTTTAAAAAAGATAATTTGGATCTAAATTGTCTGGTAGTAATAGCGAAGAGGTCACACCTGTTCCCATCCCGAACACAGTAGTTAAGCTCTTCAGCGCCGATGGTAGTTGGGACTTTGTCCCTGCAAGAGTAGGACGCCGCCAGGCAATCTCCATTCAGCATTAATATAATGCCAGAATGAAGCTGATCCGAATAGACTTGCAATAGGACAGGCGATTATGCTTGGACATAGGCATGGTATTCGAATTATTCCACAGTAGCTCAGTGGTAGAGCAATCGGCTGTTAACCGATCGGTCGTAGGTTCGAATCCTACCTGTGGAGCCATGGAGAGCTGTCCGAGTGGCCGAAGGAGCACGATTGGAAATCGTGTAGGCCGTTACACGGCCTCGAGGGTTCGAATCCCTCGCTCTCCGCCATTTTAAATAAATAACGGCCCGTTGGTCAAGCGGTTAAGACACCGCCCTTTCACGGCGGTATCACGGGTTCGAATCCCGTACGGGTCACCAATAATGGAGGATTAGCTCAGCTGGGAGAGCACCTGCCTTACAAGCAGGGGGTCGCAGGTTCGAGCCCTGCATCCTCCACCATAATTTTTAATATCACCGCGGGGTGGAGCAGTCTGGTAGCTCGTTGGGCTCATAACCCAAAGGTCGTAGGTTCAAATCCTGCCCCCGCAACCAAATTAATTAATAAATGTTTTGTACATAAAACATTCCAATAACATATTATATATGGTCCGGTAGTTCAGTTGGTTAGAATGCCTGCCTGTCACGCAGGAGGTCGCGGGTTCGAGTCCCGTCCGGACCGCCATCTATATATGGCTCGGTAGCTCAGTCGGTAGAGCAAAGGACTGAAAATCCTTGTGTCGGCGGTTCGATTCCGTCCCGCGCCATCTTTTTATGGAGGGGTAGCGAAGTGGCTAAACGCGGCGGACTGTAAATCCGCTCCTTCGGGTTCGGCAGTTCGAATCTGCCCCCCTCCACCATTATTTTTATAAGCAAGTAGGGGTATAGTTTAACGGTAGAACTACGGTCTCCAAAACCGTCAATGTGGGTTCGATTCCTACTACCCCTGCCATTTTAATTTACGGCGGTCGTGGCGAAGTGGTTAACGCACCGGATTGTGGCTCCGGCACACGTGGGTTCGATCCCCATCGATCGCCCCATAAATAATTATTAATAACCAATTTAAATATTGGGCTATAGCCAAGCGGTAAGGCATCGGGTTTTGATCCCGTGTATCCTAGGTTCGAATCCTAGTAGCCCAGCCATTTGCGGAAGTAGTTCAGTGGTAGAACACCACCTTGCCAAGGTGGGGGTCGCGGGTTCGAATCCCGTCTTCCGCTCCAATATTTATTTTTAATTATAAATGGCGGTATAGCCAAGTGGTAAGGCAAAGGTCTGCAAAACCTCTATCACCGGTTCAAATCCGGTTACCGCCTCCATAATATTATAATAACATGCCGGTGTGGCGGAATTGGCAGACGCGCGGGACTCAAAATCCCGTGTCTTCACGGACGTGTCGGTTCGACCCCGACCACCGGTATCTTGAGATTAATTTTAGTTACGATAGAAATACAAAAAAAGCTCATAAACCTTGATATGAAAAGGTTTATGAGCTTTTTTGTCGACTTAAAATGATTCATCTTAGTAGTCCGATAAGACTGTTCGTACTTAGTTTAACCAAATCATTCTGTCGACTTTCTCTTATATCCCCAAGTCTTGTTTATATTTATGGTGTTATTAGTAAACTATGATAATACTTCATATCCAGAACGGAGGGATGATAAAGAAAGATGCGTTCGAATTACTAGGATGTGTAAGGAAATACTAGATGCTGAAGAACCATTTTATTGGAATTGCGATTTATCAGAAAGAGAAAAAGAGGGTAGCATGACGGACCTTGAACACGTAGAAGAGAAGATGTTTTTTGGTTATAATAAAATAACTAATAAAGAAGTTATCCTTTTTAATCCTTTTACTGTTATAAAGAAATCGCTTAGGCGGTCATTTTAATTTATAAAAAATAACCCCAATCCGGGGTTTAATCAATCTGAATATCTATAATATCATGAAAGTCTATTTTCGTCCGCTCAAAATCATCCATCTTTAAATATTTGTCATTGTAATTGACGCTATATATTTTATCTTTTATTAAGAGGTAATCGTGATTACCATAGTACTTAATTTCAACCTCAAGATTTTTGCTAATCACTTCATGAAGTTTAATTCCAATCTCCTCTAGTTGTTGTTCGTCTAAAATCGGCTTTATCTGGTTATCCATGCCATCCCAGTAATCGTTGATCATTTGAATATGCTCCGGCATCATCATTGCAGTCCACTTAATAGTTCCACGGTCATTAACTTTGCTCATAATTATGCAGTCACTCTCTTTCTAACAGGTCCAGCTGAAAGTATGTTTTTATGGTTAAACGTTCGCACTTTTTTACGCAAAAAACAAAAGGCGATAATCGATTCATCGTTAATATCAATTACCCTGATAATCCTTTGAGCAACATTATTATTACTGTCAATGTAGAATATCATTATCTTTTCCTTGTTATCCTTCGAACGCATAATCAATCCTTTCACGCTGATACCTCCTATTTTAGGAACTAATGTTCCGAACGTTTGTTTCTATTCTAACACATATTAAATATTTTATACAAAGGTATTTTTTGTTATATCTAGAAATGGATTAATCGGGAGGGATAGATAATGTAATGGCAAATGCCGCCAAGCACAATAGATTATAAATTAGTTGCTACGTTTATAGCAGGTGGGTGGAAATACATACCTTACAGTCCTAACAGAAGATGGACGTTGAATATTAATGGGGAAGCCGTCGGATTGTTGTAAGATGAGGATCCGAAAGATTATTTAATGTCGATGCGAGAAGATATCGAGAATGCCATCTATGACATTGAATTAATAAATATAGAATTAATCAATTACTAAAATTTATTATGACGAGAAAATTTTGATAATCATTCAACAGGTATAGGCGGCTGGAAGGATTGGAAAGATTATGTAGATGTGGAATATCGCGAGTCGGAGTGATTATAGTTTTTTACCATAAAAAGCCCCCTTAGACTAGGTACATCCTAAGGGGAATAAATCTTCACAACTATTTAATAACCGTCACGGCTTTGTTTTAAGTCGTATCTTTTTTTACAAATATCGTGACTTTATTTCAAACTAAAAACACGTGCAAGGCCATTGGCGCAGCCTCCATTGTCCCGGCAATATCTATTATTTTTATTATTATCAACGGGAAGGGCAGTCAAATCAGTCTATTTATTACTAGAATAAAGCTCTTTTATTTCATCTGGGCTTAGCGCTTCTTTATAGATACGAACTTCATCTACTAAACCTTTTGTCTGAAGTCCATTGGGTCCCCAAGGTGCACCGCCAATAATTAACGGATTATTATTAGGTGCAATTGGATTCATTCCTGCTGCTACACTTGCAACCTCTTCACCATTGACATAGCCAGTGACCTCTCCATTTTGTTTCCATGATAATGCTAAATGCGTCCATTCATTGGAAGCAAATGTGCCTTTATTAAAGCTAATTCTGCTTCCATTATCATCCCACATCTCCGGATATAATCCTCCATTTACACCTAAAACATAACCATTTCCAATTGTAGTCTTACCGATAATTTTCTGATCTGAATTCGTGTCTTCGAGGTTAACCCATAGTCCAATTGTAAATTCATCATCACCATTCAACAGTTCAGTAGAAGGAATTTCAACCCAGCCACCATTTAATCGAATCGCTTTTCCGACTTTTCCCTCTACAAACGAAACATCACCACGTATTATTCCATCATGTCCATAGGGTGAGGCATCCTCCGCATTATCTTCAAAATCAAGTGACAGCACCGGACTATCATGTAATGCTTTTAATGTTCCTGTTAATTCATTGATTTTGACTTGGTGTATTCCTAGTGCAACATCACTTACCGTAAATGTCACATTCGTATTTTCACCAGGGGCAAGGGTAATTGTTTTTGTTTCTATTAGATCACCATCAAAAGAAAAGTCAATTTGTTTGTCTCCAGCTAATAATCCTATGTTTTCAACATTTACCGAAATAGTAGCTTCTCCTCCCGGTTCAATTGTTGGAGCAGACAGCTTGGAAACGTCAAAGATAGGAATTTGTTCTATTTCATCCTTATATTTCCATTTCCCTTTTCCTTTACCTTGATTACCGTCTAATCTTGTAACAGAAGTAATTAGTGCGTTTATGTCCGCACTTAGTTTTTCTTTCGCATCTTTTGTGATGTTTCCAGACTCCTTATTGATGAATCTCAATAGATCATCGAGCTTATCAGCTGCCTGTTTAAAATGCTCTTTTTCAAACTGATCTTCAGCCTGCCTTAATTTGGTGTCAAACTGCTTGACTAGAGACCCCTTAATATCCCCAGAATCACGATAACCTTCATATCGGTCTCTCACTTGTACAAACTTTTCATCTGTATTTCCATAACCGAGAAATTCAATTTCGGAAAATGAAGTTGAACTATCTTCTCCACCCTCCGTTACTTGTAAACGATAATAGTTATACTCACCAGGGTTTTGAATCGTAAATGGCTTAGTGAAATTACGCCATTCAAACTTAATATCTGCTTTCTCATCAAGTATGGTCCATTCTTTTCCATCTTTAGATCCTAACAATGTCCAGCTTTGCGGATCCGCCTGTTCGTTGTCAGCTGAAGTAATGGTGTACATCAATGCCCTTTCTGCACCATATTTGAACTGATATTGAATCCATGGTTCATCACTTTCCAATGTTACTTTTGTTCCTGAGTTGTTATCGAAAAGGCGATTCGCAACGCCTTTATCACTATGATAGGCCTTACCATTAACATCATTTGTCAAATCTTTTAATGGATCAGGAAGTAATGAAGAACCGTTAGTAGAACTATCTGTAATGGATGCAGGCAGCGCGTCTTCACCTGTTCCCCATTCAGATGGCTCTGGTCCCATATTAAATTCAAGTTTAGCCCCTTTAGCTAACAGGTCATGTGAGAGTGTTGTCTTATGATAAGACTTACCATTCACCTTCAAGCCCTGTACATATTTATTCTCTTTGCTTACATTCGGAGCTTCAATAACAAGATCCTTGCCATTTTCTAAATGAATGGTCATTTTCTCAAAGATAGGTGCACCGATTGCGTATTCTGGCAGCCCCATTTGTAACGGATAGAAACCTGCTGCACTGAAAATATACCATGCAGACATTTCACCGTTATCTTCATCACCCGGATATCCTTGGCCAATTTCACTTCCTATATAAAGTCGTGATAATACTTCGCTAACCTTTTCTTGCGTTTTCCAAGGCTGGCCTGAGTAATTGTACATATAAGCAATATGGTGGGCAGGTTGATTGCTATGTCCATACATTCCCATTCGAACATCTCTTGCCTCACGCATTTCATGGATGATCCCCCCATAATGTCCCGGAAATAAGGCAGTTTCTGGAGTGGTGAAAAATTCATCTAGTTTATTAGCAAGTTCATCTCGTCCACCATAAAGGTTGGCTAAGCCTTGACCATCCTGTGGAACGTGAAAGGCCATATTCCATGCATTTGTCTCTGTGTAGTCGCCTCCCCATTCTCTAGGGTCAAAATTAGCCGGTGTAGATCTCCATTTACCTGAAGCATTTTTACCCATAAAAAATTCTGTTTCCGGGTTAAACATGTTCACATAGTTTTGAGCTCGTGACCAATAGTAGTTATAATCTGCTTTATACTGCTCATATTTTGGATTATTTTTATTAGTCTTTTCCATAAGTTCTTTAGCCATATTAGCAATAGCAAAATCATTTATATAGCCATCCATTGCCCATGACATGCCTTCACCGGTTGAATTACTCGTATAACCGTTAAAAATAGATGTCGATAATCCTTTTCGGCCAACGCTTTGATTACTGCTTGCAACAGAGGCATTTTTTATTGCAGATTCATAATAGGCTTCTACATCAAAGTTGGTTACGCCTTTCTGATAGGCATCCCCAAACGCCACATCCGAACTAGTACCAACCATTAAATTTGCATAACCAGGAGAAGACCATCTCGAGATCCAGCCACCGTCTTTATACTGTTGGACGAATCCATCAATCATTTCCCCAGCCTGTGTAGGCGTCAATAATGTATAAGCTGGCCACGTTGTTCGGTACGTATCCCAAAAACCATTGTTTACATATGGCTTTCCTTCTACAATATCAGCTCCTGTTTCCGTAGCAGTGTTCTCTCCAACCCCTTCAGAAAATGGACTAGCATATTGATAAACAGGATTATCCATTGTACCAGTGTTTTCATAGGCTACATTAGGATATAAGAATAGACGGTACATGTTTGAATATAGTGTTACAAGCTCATCATTCGTTGCCCCGTCTACTTCAATAATACTTAGTTTTTCATTCCAGAGCTCTTTTGCCTTTTCCTTTAAGTCTTCAAAACTGTCATCAGACTTAATATCTTGTTCTAAGTTCTTCTTGGCTTGTTCAACACTAATTAGTGATGTTGCAATTTTCATTGTGACAGTTTTATCGGTACCAGAAGTGTCAAATTGCAAATAACCCGTGACATTGTCTCTTCCTTCACCAGTCAATTTACCACTTGCTTTTACCGGTTTATCAACTGTTGCATATATAAACATTCTTGTTGCGCCTGTAGATAGACCACTCTTAACATCTGAGTATCCTTTGATCGTTTGCTTGTCTGCATCTAAGGTTAAGCCACCATTATTGTTCACATTGTCAAAGATAAGATTTGACGTATCTTCTGTAAATGTAAAGGTAAACATTGCCGCTCGATTCGTAGGAGTCATTTCTGTTTGAATACCGTTTTCAAACGTCACACTGTAATAATGAGGTTTTGCTATTTCATTTTCATGCTTAAATGGGAGTGCTCTGTCATTACGATCAGCACTTGGGTTCCCACCGGCAGACGGCATAACCTGGAATGTCTGACGATCTCCCATCCATGGGCTTGTTTCATGACTGAGTGAGAATGCCTCTATTTCTGGAAGATTATTAGCATTATTAGATTGCTGATAACTATAAAGCCAACTTGTTGAGCCCGCGTCTGTTGCAGGAGTCCAAAAGTTAAACCCGTGTGGAACAGCTACTGCAGGGAAATTGTTCCCACGTGAAAAAGCTCCATTTGAATTCGTTCCTCGCAAAATATTTACGTGATCAACAGGACTTGAGTAGGTTGTCTGTTCTGGTTTACCTTCGATTTTAATATCGTCAATACTTCCTTTAAAGACTCCCGGTCCTTCTGGGTTTTTGTAGGCTACTATTATCCTATCAATAGTTTTACCCTCAGCAACTAGGCCAATGTCAGCGCGTTTATAGTTCCATTGATTCGGATAAAGTGTTTTTGATTCCCCTTGTTTCTGCGGATTTAACACAACACCATGTTGGTCTTTTGCGCCCAGTTCACTTAAATAGGAACCATCGGTAAATACTAGATCAACAGATACATAGGTACTAGAATAATCCAGCTGTTCCTGATCGACGAACTGTGGATGGATATAATAAGATAGCTGGGATTCCTTTGAAACTTCAATGTTCACATCTAAGATCTTATTATACGCATATGCCTCCCCATCAACTTCATGTCTGCCTTCATAAGTTAGTGCTTTTTTACCTGTCCATCCAACTCTAGTCTTTGCAGTATAACTGCTCGTTGGACCATCACTGACAAATGTTTTCATATCTGATGGTGGTGGGGGAGGGACATCAA
This sequence comes from Oceanobacillus chungangensis, assembly GCF_003369565.1. Lineage (GTDB taxonomy): Bacteria > Bacillota > Bacilli > Bacillales > Amphibacillaceae > Oceanobacillus > Oceanobacillus chungangensis. The sequence continues at coordinate 7,910 of NZ_PIOD01000023.1, forward strand.
TTCCATTAGATAATGCGACCTCCGCTAATTGAGTAAGCCCATCACCAGCGTTTTCCGTTATAGTTAACCGGTAATAAGTGTATGATTCATTGTTTTCAAATTCAAATACTTTTCTTTCGTATCTTTTTTCAAAAACTTGATCAGTCCTGGTGTCTAACTTCACCCAATTTTCCTTGTCATTTGATCCAGAAAATGTCCAATTCTTCGGATCTCTTCCCGGTGCATCATTTGCTGATGTCAGTGCATATTTAACTAACTTTTCTGGCTCAGTAAAAGAAAATTCAATCCAGGTACTTGACTCAAAAGCTAACCATTTCGACTGTGTGCTTCTATCAATTAAATTTGTTGCTACTTCATTTGGGGGATTGTGGGCACTTGCTGTAACTTTTTCTACTTTATGTGTTATATCTCCTTGAATGGAATCGTAAGGAATTTCCCCAATCACACCCGAGGTCATTTTATTCCCATCTTGATCTACTTCTGAAGTATTTTCCCATGTTGGTTGTGGATCGCTTGCTTCAAATGATGAAGTAAAATTACTTGATGAAGCTGCTTCAGTCACAGTAGTTTTTATTGGTGAAATTGGTAGTATCGAGACTATCAAAAGAAAACAAAGCAAAACTGACATTATTGGTATAAACTTTTTCCTCACTATTCTTCCTCCTTTTAGATTATTAGGCTGTTTTATCGATTAATTCTCCTCCTTTTACTTACCATTTCTCAAGCCTATTACTAGTCAGCATAAGTATACTTCACAACTTTGTAAGCGCATTCATAAATAGGAGGATTTTTTTACGAATTTATAGACTTTTTTACGAATTAAAACCAGTATAACATTCCTATAAGTGAGGCAAAGGGTCTGGCCCAATAGCGGTGGATTAAAATACTATTAACTAGTCCATAAATTAAGAGACAGTCTCCAAAGTTCGGCCATCGAACCCGTTAAATCGTAATCAAGAATGCTCTTTAACTTTGCCAACACTATTCCACGTTCTTCTCTGAACTATTCGGTGTATCTCAATTCCCATCCTTCAAATTCCAAATTCATCGATCATATCTTCTACTTTTTCATTAACATCGGTATCAATCTCATATTTTTCAGTTCACCGCTGTAACATAAAGTTTAATCCCATGCCCTCTATGTTGTTTAATTAACCTAAAGAAAGTAGTAGTTAAATAGAAACTCCAGTCTGAATATCAATTCATTATCGCTCTGGTCAATCAACTTTGTTGGAATTTATTTAAATATCCATTTCCCCACTATCCCCGATTTGGTTTATAATAAAAGGATGGCCCATGGAAATGTTTGATGGTGGGAAGAAGATTAAGTAGGTGAGTACGATCGATTTGATAGAAACACGGGTGCGCGGATTTATTGCAGATATTCAACACCCGAAACAAAGAAAGAAGATTAATATAAATGATTTAGAGCTTCAATTACGGAAGCTTTTGGATAATTATTTTGAAATGAATGGGTATCAGTTGTTTTATGAAGTCATTGGAAAATTGCAGGAGGAAGGCGTACTTTCTCTGATTCAAAATAAACAATACAATGGCAAGTCACCGGCTCTGCCTCTGTATTCCTGGGTGAATACCAAAGCCGAGGAAATGAAGTGGGACCGGCTGAAGATGATGAGGTTAAGTGACAAGTTTGATTTTACATATTATGAGCACCACCCTGAATATCAAACAGAAGAAGAATGGCAAAAAATCGATAATTTATATACATTTTTGCAAACTGCTGACGAACGGGAAGTTGTGTCCGTTGAAGAAAGAAGTCTGGAACTGTTCGGCCATGAAAAATTCTTGCAAGATAGTGATCTATTTCCAGAGGGGAAAAGCTTTTTAAATCGAATCGGCATTCCAAAAGAGCAATTAAAAATGGTGAAACTTGGCGAGCCGTTTGTATTTTGGATGAAACAAGGAAAAGAAATTAAAGATGTTCAGCGCGTTCTGATTGTGGAAAATCTAGCATTCTTCCATACTTCGATTAAGCTGTTGGAAGCGGACGTGCTTGATTATGAGCCGGAGCTCATTATTTATGGTGAAGGAATGAAAATCGAACGAAGCTTTTCTTTTTTCTTTCAGATGTTTCCACAGAAAAACTATCTAATTTACTACGCTGGGGATCTGGATGCGGAAGGTTATGGGATTCTCATTCGGTTAATGGAGAAGTTCCCGGATACAAGTATACAGCCAGCATTAAAAATTTATCGAAAAATGCTCAAGTTTATCGAACAAAGAAATGACCAAAACATTAGACAAACACAAAACATGATTTACCGTGATGCTTTCTTCCAGTGGTTTACGGAAGAGGAGCAGCAGTTATTACAGCAATTATGGCAAGAAAATAAACGAATACCCCAAGAAGTATTAACAATTGAAACATGGAGGGGCTTGATGTGAATGAATCATGGGAAGGTTTTGCAGGACGTATGCAACGACTCAATCCGTTATTTGAGCTAGGGCGGGGAATGGAAGTGGGCGAGTTAAAACCCTATCTCCAAACCATCCTCATGCAAGTGCTCCTGACCATCTTTTATCGAGAATTAAATGATGATGACCATCGGCGTAAATCCGATATTAAATATATGGTAGAAGATACAATGAAGCAAATGAAGTTACTCGCAGATGAGAAGCAAATTGAACGGATTACGAGTGGGCTACTTTATTCAGGGAAAGAAGAATACAGTCAACCATTTGAGGCTAACTATTATGATGAAGTACGACAATCATGGGAGACGCAAGTGTTCCGTTATGTGACGATGGATGAACTTTATACGAATTTAGAAATTGGTAGTGCCATCGTTTATAAGCTGACGGATGTAGCACAGGAAATGATTTTTATGAGTCGGGAAATGGCAGAAGAGTTTTCGATTACAATTGAACAGCTTTATAGTATCCAGCTAATTAAAAATGGTAATTTTCTTAAAGCGACAAGAAACCTCGATCACCTCATTTCACGGGTAAATCGCTTAATGGCCAATGAATTCTCCTTCGGGCAGGAAATGATTAATAATCCCAAAATCCTTTTAATAGAAGCAGAAAGGCAAAGAGCTGATAATCGGATTGAAATTGAAAAGCAATTTGAAGAAGAAAAGAATCACTTCCGGACGATTACGAGTATGATTGAAAAAACAAAACGCCAAAATGCAGAAGATGATGTCATTCATCGGGAATTAGTTCTGCTGCAGGAAAAGATTGGCCATTCTCGTCAATTGCATGATCGATTTGCAAAACTTGTTATTCAAAATATCTCGTACGAAATGAAATTAAAGGCGGAAAATCCTTCCTTGTTTTGGGAAAACAGTTTGGTCTCATTCAGAGAGCATATATATGAAAATTGGTTTTTGAAAGAAGGCGTGCAGTCGTTTACTGCAGTAGAAACCATCCTTTCTCCGTTATTTTCACCGGAAAATGAGTTTACTTTGCCACTCGATTGGATTTGGGGTGAGCAGGAATTCAATGAAAAAGAAGAAATTGAAGTGGTTGTTGAAGATGAGGAAAAAGAAGTTCTTGCCTATCAGCGCATTACGGACTGGGATTCGGTGGTTAAGGCATGGAGCTATGTGTTTCAATATTTACAAACACATCAAGAGTTTTCCTTAACCGATTTAAAAGAACTGCCGCTAGAGGTACAGGATTTATGGTTTGAGGAATCGGAAACGATCGATTTATGGATGATGTTTGATAAAAAACCGCTGAAGGTGCAAGTGCTTCATCGGAAGGTAGAGACCATTAATGATGAACGGGAGATTCTGCTATATAAACTGATGCAGGAATATCCGCAGTTTCAACAGTTTGAAGGCTTAAAAATTCATACAGAATTTGATCATCGTGCCGAGCCTTTCCTCTGGTATGAGATGAAAATCACACCGTTTAAGATCTGTATAGAGGAGGAGATTCGATGAACGCAGAAATTATCAAAAAAGCTTCAGCAGTCTACTTTTCATTATTAAAAGAAAAAGTGATTGATGAAACGAGTGAACATTTTCAGGATTATTTTGAACCTGAAGTGAGACAAACTGTCCTGTTGATGGCGGATGAATCGGGGACCTATATCATTGAAGCCCCGAAACGGATACATTTAGTGGTTCAGCCAACGGGTTCTGTTTTTGCAACTAATTTTACGCATATGCGGGACAAGCATAAGCAGGTTGAAACGAAAAAACACTTTCATTTGATGAGTGTGGTGCTAATGTCATTTTTGGCAAGTATCGATCAGAATCAGGCTGCTAAGGTTCGAGCGAAGCGGGAGGGCATTAGCTACTATTCTCTAGAACGACAAGTGAATGACCTAATGATGAATTGGGATAAAATCCTAAAAACGGATCCGAATTTTGGTACTGAAGAACGAATTGATATGAAGGATGTTGTTACGACCTGGAAGTATATGGAGGTCGACAGAGAAGATTTCGGTTTAAAAAAAGCGAATAAACGGACACGAATCGGGTTGATTGCTAGTAGCATGCGGCTACTCGAAACGGAAGGCCTTGTTGTCATACTCGACCGGGATGATATTCCTAAGGCGATTCCGAAACAAGAACTGTTTGAGCGGATTGAATACTTATATCACGATTACGATCGTTATGAATTTATGAAGAAATTAGTAACACAAAAGGAGCATATGCATGCCGAAGATACACAAGATTAGAATTGTTGGCCTGAAATACGATGGGATGCAAAAACAATATAAAGATACTACGTTCAATTTCCACAATGAAGAGACGTCCGTTAATGGCCTAATCTCGATGATGAATGGAGGTGGAAAAGGGGTATTCCTACAAGCCATCTTCCAAATCGTTAAACCCGGCACATCATGGGGAAAGCAAAACAATCGGTATTATCAGCAGTTCTTCTTTAATCAAAAGGAGCAGTTCATTCCGTACACCTTTCATGTCTTGATCCAATGGGAATTAGATGATGGGGACCGTCATCACCTTATCACAGGTGGAATGTTCTCGGCTGAACAACGGATTTCGATGAATGAGGAAGCAGAGAATGAAAATAAAACCCTGGAACAAGAAGCAAAAATCATCCCCAATATTACTTTTTACACACGGGAGTTTGAAACAAAAGAAGAAGCAGCCCTAGAGCATATACCTCTATATGAAGGTGGCAAGGTTACAGAAAATGAGCGTTTGAAAGATTACTTGAGATGGAATGGTTTTGATGTGTATAAGGATACGAAGAAACATTATCGTATTCTTGATACATACGCGATTAACCGGAAAGACTGGGATATTCTAAAAGATATTAATAAAGATGAGGGTGGCGTAGGGAAATACTTCGAGGGAGCCGAAGACGATCATTCCCTCTTTCAAAAACGGATTGTTCCTACGGTTAGTCAGGTATTACATCGAACGGAACATCAAAAGAATGATTTAGTTGAAATTTTTAAAAGTCAAGCGAGTATCGCCAAAGATTTGCCGGTGTTGTTAAAACGAGAACAAGCCCATAAGGAATTCCTGGAAGATATTGTTCCGTTTGAAGAACATTTGGCTAAAGGAATCGAACATAAAGACATCGTTCAAACCAGTATAAAGGAAGGCAGACAACTCCTCGGGGCTTTAGAACATTTGAAGGCCCAAGAAGAAGAAATGCTCCTTTCTATGGAGAAAGAGATGGAGGAACTACTCAGTAATTTAGAAGATTTACGTTATCAAAAAGATAATTTAGATTTTGCGTTGGCCCATCGTGAAGTTTTGGACTGGGAAAAGAAAATGGCTGAAGAAAAGGAGAAACATTTATCCTTACAAGAGGCCGCGAAGGAAAAGCAGGAAACTAAAGGCCAACTGGCGTTCCAACTTTTATTAAAAGAGTGGAGTGAAGTTGATCAAACGATACGCTTGCTTTCGGGGAACATTGCGAAACTGGAAGAAAACAGTGGGTTAGAAGAAGTCAATCAAAGAATGGCTGAAATTAAGGAAGAAGCTGCGAAACAATGGGCCGGGAGTTTTGAAGCTATCCAACAGGCTATTCAGCAGTATTTTGGCTATCAGAAGCATCTGAAAAAGAAAGCAACAGAACTTGCTAAACAGGATAAACAAAAGACACAAGAGATTGCCAGAATTAGTACAGAAATGGATAACCTATATACCGAAATACATAAGTATGAATCGAAGGAAGCGGCTTTTACGGAAGAGTTCGGCGACCGATTGATGTATGATTTTTCAGGATTGATCGATCACTTTTCAAATCAAATCGTAGAGAAACAGGCAAGGTTAGAAGAAATAAAAGAAAAAAATCATGCCACGAGTGAACGGCAAAACCAACTCGCTTCTGAACAAGGGACATTAACCCAATCGATTCAGTATACGCAAGAAAAATGTGAAGAATTGGCAAGTTCAAATGAAGTTCAAAAAGAAAAAGAAGTAAGACTTGCGTCTAAGCTTCATGGTTTACTAGATTCAGTGACAGAACCATTTAGCCATGCGCTTTTATCCAAATATGCCCTCCAGATTGAAGACCTATTAAAGCAAACCCTTGAACAAGCGGAAGGCATGAAGAAGGAATTATGGGAGATTCAGCTGGATTATACCTTAAATGATGAACCTTTCTGGATTGCCAATAAAGATGTGAAAGAACTAAAGGAATGGATTGATGAGAAGACGGGTATTGATGTCTTTTATGGAAGTCAATTTCTGCAGTCCCTAAGTCCAGAGGAACTGCAGCATCATATGGTGACCTATCCTCTTCTTCCATATGGTTTAGTTGTCAGCGGGCAACAATGGGAAAAGATTAATCAACAAATGCTCAAGTCTCGCATGTTTAATAGTCCGGTGCCGCTTTTCCTACGAGAGGAGATGACGGCGGGTTCCAGTCACGCATCGTTTGTCATTTTGAATGGAACCGAAAAAGAGCTGTTAACGGATAAACACCAATTTACCGAATGGAAAATCGAAATCGCGAAATCGATTGAAGAGAAGAAAAATACGCTAAACGAATTGGAAAAAACGGAAAAAGCCTATCGTCGCATCTTAAAAGAAATCGATCGCTTTGTTTCGGGTGAGCTTTCGAGTGATATTGAAAAGACATTGAATGCGGAGCAGAATGCCTTGCTTTCAAAGCAAACCCAATTGCAAGAGATTATTACCAAGCAAGTAAATGAGAAAGAAATCCAACTGCAGCTTAAAGAAGATTTGGAAAAAAACCAACGAAAAATTGAAAAGTTGTCTTCTAATATCGCTCGACTAGAAGAGTTTGCAGATGAGAAGGAGCTCTATCAAGAAAATAAACGGGTAAAACTGGAGAAAGAAAAACGAAAGGAAGCTAGCCTTAAGGCCGGGGAAGAGATTAGCCAAGCGTACGATGAATTCGTTGAGCTACAAAGCGAGTGGAATCAAACCTATGTAGAATGGAAGCTTTCGGTTGAGCAATCAATAAAGAAGATTGCCTACTTTATTGAAGAAGCTGCTTTTCCAAATGATAAAACAGGTGAATTATCGGAAGAGGTACCATCATTATCGGCCCATATTTTAGAAGACATCATGGGTAGTATCAATGAGTTAAGAAACTTGCAAAAATCAAAAGAAGAACAAGCACAAGAACTAATCATCAAGCAGACTGAAAAAGCAGGCGAGCAGAAGCAACAAAAGAAACTCGAGAAGAAGTTGAACTTGCTAAACGAGGAGTGGAAGGACGCTCCAGTTCCCGACGAACCGATCTCTATTTTAGAAAATATGCTGCAGACTGCAAACAAGGATTTGAAGGCAGCAGAAAAAGAAGAACGGGAGCAAGGAACGGCAGTCACTGTCGCGGAAACGTCGGTTCAACATGCGAATGTTCAGCGAGACAAGTCTGAGAAAAAGCTAGCGAAGTATGAAAAACAACCTGAGGCCTGGGAAAACTTGGACTTGGAAGTGAAAGCTGTTGAAATTAAAGACCAAACGAAGAAAACGAAAGCAGATATTAAGAATACGGAGAAACGCCAGAAGGAGTCGGAAGCGAATATTGCCGGTTATGAGGGCGATATGTTGACGCTCTCGGTTATTTTGAAGGAAGAAGCGGCTGCCTTTATGCAAGAAGATGTCGAAAAAATTAAGAGTCAAGGAAAGTCCTGTATTCTTAACTGGTGTGAGCAGCATCAAGCCTTAGAGGAAGAAGGCAAAGAGAAGTCTGCGAAGATTGAACAATCACTAAGAAATTTAAAACTGACAATCGAAGGCAAGGATTGGGAAATTCGTTTTAAAACGGAAGTGTTGACCACATTGGATCATATGGATACAAGACATTATGACCACATTCAAAGCGTCGTGAAAAATATGAAGCGCTTCTCACAAAGTGGATTGGAACAATTAGAACGGGACAAGGAAAGAGCGGAAAAGGCACAAAATTTCTGGGCTAGTCGTGCTAGCATGAAAGTGATGAGCATTTCCGAAGCGGTTCGTTCAATGATTGCAAAAATGAGGTTGAAAAATGAACGAGGTACATTCCCACTTGTCCAGCTTAAAGAGGATATATTACCGAAGAAGGCCGAAGAAATCGAGCCACTATTAAGGCAGCATTTCGTCTCAAGCATCAATCAAATCACGAAGCAATTTGATTTAATTGACGATAATAATCACGCCTTAGATCAAGAAATCAAACAACTCGTTAGCGATGAGAAAATCTTATTTGTGTCACTCAGAAATCGTTATCCAGAGCTTCTTGTCTATAACATGCGAACGGATAATGCGTTTATGTATGGGAAACCCCAACGGGAGCATTATTCTACATGGCAAACAATTAATCAAGGTTCAAAGACGAAATCGGATGGAAGCGGCGGGCAAAAGCTATCTGCTCGCATGGTAATGATGATGATGTTACTATCAGTGAAAAATGAAACAGATCAAAGTTGGGTGCCATTAGTTGTGGACAATCCATTCGGTCAAGCCGCATCTGCTCACGTTCTTGATCCAATCTTCGCTGTTGCAGAAAAACTGAAATTCCAATTCATCGTCGTTACGCCGCCTGAATTGGTCAAAACGGAAATTAGTCAACGATTTGAAGCCTATTATAAACTCGATTTCATTCGAGAAAAAGGGAAAGAAATTATTTCGGATACGATTGTACCAGCTTTTCGAATACATCAAGGGTTGAGTGTCTGACAAAAATCAACAAAGCAAAAAACTCATTAGAAAAGCTCGATAATTGTGTGGTGACCCCCAATGTAAAGCCGTACTCATTTTAAAAGGAGTACGGCTTTTTATTTTTGAGATTAATTGAAAAATATTATATGTTTATATCTATCCTGACCAGCAGATGCCAGAATTACTTATCAGATGAAGATAAATTTATTTAACCTATTGAAGATATCATAATTACCATTAAGAGCTTAATAATCGTTAACAATTTATTCATATAACTATGGGAAAATAGGGTATAGGAGTGATATAGTGAAGCGTCCTATTAAAGTTTTAATAATAGAAGACGATCCGAACATAGTTGAGTTGATCCAATTATATATGGACAAAATAGGCTTTTCCTCCATTTCTGCGTACGATGGAGAAGAAGGACTGGAACTTTTTTATAATGAGTCCCCTGATTGTATCATTCTAGATATCATGCTACCTAAAATGAATGGCTGGGAAGTTTGCAAAGCGATTCGTTTAGAAGATAAACAGATTCCTATCGTAATGCTGACAGGAAAAGGCGAAACCTATGATATCATTAATGGATTGGATATAGGAGCAGATGATTATATCGTCAAACCATTTGATCCAAACGAATTAATAGCCCGAGTAAAATCAGTATTACGACGAACAATTTTGTCAGAAAGTGAGAAAGACAATCTTCATTTTGACAATATCATAATTAATATGAAAGAATATCGTATATTAATAAATGGGGAAAAAGTACTGATGGCACCCAGAGAAATGGAATTATTTTATTACTTAGCAATGAATCCAAACCAGGTCCTTACAAGACAGCAGTTATTGGATCGCATATGGGGATTTGAATTTAATGGAGACCCTCGTACCGTTGATGTTCATATTAAACGAATCCGAGATAAGTTAGCTGCACATCACGCTGATTGGTCCGTAGTTACAATTCGAGGAGTAGGATATCGCTTTGAGGAGAAACATCATGCATAAAAAGAACACTATTTTTTCAAGGATGTATTTAAGTTATTCGTTCATTATTGTCCTTTCATTTTTGTTGTTTATTGGTGTCTTTTTCTATTTATTTCATATAAATCTCTACAAAGAATATGAAGATACATATCAGCATCAATATGTACAAATCGAAAAACAGTTGAAAAATCAGGATAATTATAATTGGAGTGCTAACGAAACAGCTGATATATTAAGTTACTCCCTAAATCAGCCTGGCTATCAAATTTATATCGTTGATGAAGAAAGCAAACAAATCTTTGGGCCAGATCCTAATCAAACCTCACAATTTATTTCTATTTCGGATGACATATTAAACCAGGTCACTGCAGGTGAATTAGTATCAGAGGGAGGTCTTGAGAATGGGGAACTTCGTTATACTGTTGCCTCGACGCTTACTTCTAATATAAATGGAGTAGACAAACCGATAATGGTAATGATTTTTCATGATTTAACCCATGAATATCAACAGGTTATTTGGATGATTTTATTTACATTTTTGATTGCTATTTTGTTTGCTGGCGTTATTTTATGGTTTATGTCGAAAAGAATAACAGCGCCGTTAAGAGAAATGAGCGAGATTACAAGACAGTATGCCAAAGGTGACTTTTCAAAGTCTGTTCAATATCAATTAAATGATGAAATTGGCCAATTGGCAAAATCATTTACGTATATGGCAAAAGAACTGAATGATTTGGAAACTAGGCGCAAACAATTTATATCAAATGTGTCACATGAATTACGTTCCCCTTTGACATCCATAAATGGATTTATCATTGCTTTAATGGATGGAACAATACCAAATAATAGACTAACTCATTATTATGGTTTAATGAAAGATGAGACAGAGCGAATGATTAAACTCGTAAATGATACATTGGATATGAATCAGCTTGAAGAGGGACATAGTAAAATTTTACGCACCGATTATAATTTAACAGACCAAATATATAGAGTCATTCATAAACTTGAACCACACTTCATAAAAAAAGACTTGGAGATACGTGTTAATACGGAAAGTGAATACTATGTGTATGCAGATAAAGGGAGAATTGAACAAGTAATTGTTAACCTTTTGCAAAATGCGGTTCAATTTTCTAATAAAAATGCCAAAATTGATATAACTCTTATTAAGGATGGGCAGTATGTAAACGTGCTGATTCAAGATTTTGGAGAAGGAATAGAAGAAGAACAATTAGATTTGATTTGGAGGAGATTCTATAAGGTTGACGAGGCTCGTACGAATAAATCTGGTGCTGGTCTTGGATTAGCGATTGTAAAATCTATTTTGGATCTACATGAAACTGAAATTAAGGTTAGGACCAAACTAGGTGAAGGGACAGCTTTCACGTTTACGCTTCCGCTTAGTGAATAATTCTGAACATGCATCTCTAGTAAAGGGCTATCGAATGAATCGATAGTCCTTTTTGATGTAAGAAGATAGAATATGAATTCTATCATAGAAGTCCTTTTTTCTTCTTCAGACAAACTCGTTTGTTAACGTTTTGTTCATATTCACTTGGTAATATGTATCATGACAAATAAATCAGAAAGGATGTGAAACATGTATTCATTGAATTATATTCTTCATATCGTTGGTGTTGTAATATGGATAGGCTCGTTTTCAGTACTTGGATATCTATTAAAATCAATGATAAACCAAGAAAAAAGCTTAACAGATTTTTCTCCTTTAATAAAGAGAATACAAAGCTGGGTAACGATAGGAGTCCTACCAAGCCTATTACTGATTCTTCTATCTGGAACGTACATGATTTTACAATTTAATCGGGATACAATGCCACTATATTTAACAATCATGGAACAAGGTGGGACATTAATCATTCTGCTAACGATAATTTTGGTATCAATGTACAGTGTAAGATTAACGAAGAAACTGCAAGGTATCACATTAAGAAAAGATAAGTCACTCGCACAACTAACAAAAATATATGCTAATTTTTTATTGATCTCTACCTTTCTTGGAATCGGCATTATTATTATCGTTGGCTTAAGGTTGGCTTAATCGGATAGTTAGGAAGGGGATTATTTAACGATGTTTCTTGCAACTAGAGAATTAAAGCATTCAAAATGGCGTTTTGCTATGATTGGTATGATCCTTGTATTAATATCATGGCTAGTATTTATTTTATCGGGTCTCGGTAATGGACTATCCTCCTTAAGTGCTGCAACTTTTAAAAATATGGATGCAGAATATGTAGCATTTGAGGAAGGTGCTCGTCATTCCATGTCTCGTTCGGTAATTTCGGAAAATCTTGTTCAAGATCTGAAAGCACATGAGCAAGTGGAGGATGCTGCGGCAATGGGAAGCCATGTTGCCGTTGTTTTAAAAGAAGGAAATGAAGACGATAGTGAAAAGATAGATGTATCAATACTTGGAATCGAACCTGGGTCCTTTTTAGAACCTTCAGTAGTAGAAGGAAAACCTTTAACACAAGGTGGAGATTACCAGGTTATTATAAATGATTCATTAAAAGAACAAGGAATTGAAGTAGGAGATACATTAGAAATAGAGGGAGTAACTGAAATCCTTGAAGTAATTGGGTTTGTTGAAGGGGAGTCTTTTAACCATTTACCTTCCATCTTTATCTCTATAGACGAGTGGCGTTCGATTCATTTTGCTGCTCCAGGATCGGATATGGGAGTTGAATTACCTGTTAACGCGATCATATTACAAGGTGACTCTATTGAACAGGACAAGCTTGAGAGTGCAATAGAAGGAATTGAAGTAACTACTAAAAAAGAAGCAATAAATGGAATGCCAGGCTATACTGCCGAGAATGGAACTATTATGATGATGCTTGGATTTTTACTAGTCATTTCTGCTTTCGTTATTGGGGTATTCTTTTATGTTCTTACCTTACAAAAGACAAATCAATTTGGTGTGATGAAGGCCATTGGTGCAAGTAATCTATTTTTAACTAAGGCAATCGTTTCACAAATCACTTTATTAGCAACCATTAGTATTGGAATAGGAATAATTCTTACATATGGTACTGCAGCAATACTTCCTGCGGGTATGCCATTTGCATTAGATCCTATGTTAGTGTTTAGCTATGCAATTATTTTATTATTTGTATCAGTATTAAGCTCACTAATCTCTGTAAGAAAAATCACAAAGATTGATCCGTTACAAGCAATCGGGAGGGTAGAATAATGAGTGGAATTCAGTTTGAAAACGTATCGAAATATTATCAAGATGGGGCTGGTTCCAAGTTACAGATTCTAGACAATGTATCCTTATCTGTTCAGCCAGGCGAACTCGTAGCGGTAATTGGTCCTTCTGGATCTGGAAAAAGTACATTCCTATCTATTGCTGGAGCGTTGTTACAAGCTTCAAGCGGGGAAGTGACCATTAATAATAAAAATCTTAACCAATTGTCACCAAACCAAGTATCAAAATTACGCTTAGACCATATCGGGTTTATTTTGCAAACATCTAATCTTGTTCCTTATTTAAACGTTCTTGACCAATTACTTGTCGTAAAGAAAATGAAAGGCAAAATTACAAGTGCGGATAAAATGTTTGCAAAAGAATTACTTAAAGAGGTCGGATTAGGGAGTAAATTAAAGAAATTTCCTGAACAATTATCAGGAGGGGAGCGTCAACGAACGGCTATTGCTCGTGCTTTTGTGAATGACCCAGACATTATTCTAGCAGATGAGCCTACTGCTAGTTTGGACAGTAAGCGGGCATTTGAAGTCGTAGAGCTGATTGCTAAGGGAGTAAAAACTAGAAACAAAGCAGCATTTATGGTCACTCACGATGAGAGGATGCTTTCGTACTGTGATCGGGTATATCGTATGAATGAAGGGAAGCTGGAACTAGTAGAGGGTTAAAAAGGTATCCCATAAAATAAGGATTTTCGAGAAAATTTTAATCAAACTTGCTTTAATACAACAATGGGACCGTCACAATGGCAGTCTTTTTTGCTAAAGAAGCAGGATTTTATATTGAATATATAGAATACTTAATAAGTTCGTTGGAAGGGGGTGTTTTTATGGATAATCCTATTTTAACACAAATCGGAACAGTATTTATCCCAGTGAGCAACATAGAGAAAGCGAGAGATTGGTACTGTGATATTTTAGGGCTTAAAACAGATGGAGAAATTCTGTTTGGTCATCTTTACGTTATACCTACGGAAGGTACAGGGATTGTGTTAGACAGCAAGATTTATTCAGAGGAAAAAATATTTAAAATACCAGCATTCAACTTAGATACAAAAAACATCGAAGAAGCATTTCATTTTATGAGTAATAAGGGCGTTAATTTGATTACAGAAATTCAGCATAACCATTATTTTAATTTCAAAGATCCTGATGGAAATATTTTAATGATTTGCGAGTGTTAATATTAAGCTAACTGGTGCTTTAGCTAACAGGGAGATCGTCAATATGGCGGTCTTTTTTAACATAACTGGCATGGCAGGATAGTTCAATAAATATGTTGAAACTTTATATACAAACTAACAACCTATTATGAAAGGTGGGATTCTTCTGCTACCTAAAAATTATTTTTTTATAACGATGATTTTCTCTATTTTATTAATTTTGACTGGATGTTCCGAGAGTAATACTGACAATTCATCAGCAGATTGGGCATTTTCATTTGTTGTCTGGAATGGATACATCTACCAACTAAGTGATGAATACGTTGAGGATGCAGGAAAAGAAATTGGTGAAGTAACAAACTATTCGGATACGGAAGGTACTTATTCGGGAAACTTCTCTAATGAGTACGAGAAAGGAACAAAATATTATTCAATCGAAGGGATAAGTACGGATGAAGTAATAGCAATTGAAGATAATGGTAAATATAGAAAGGCAATTAGGAACGAAAAATACGAAGAAAAGTAACTTTTCTCTTGAACTAACAGGTGCAAGAGTTGAGGAAGAGGTCGATCGATGGCTATTTCTTTATTGTGCTAAAGGGAGGCATCCTCTAATAGTGAAACTTTAATTTTTCTAATTCGTACATAGGGTACGGAGATTATAAAAATTATGGAGGTTTTAAATATGTCTAAAGAGGTTATTTTCATTTTAGTTATAGTATCTATGTTTATATGGATTACGGTGTCTCGAGAGGCTGCAAAACCTTCAAAAGAGATAAACTGGCGAAAAATGATAATGTTACTTTCTGCAGGATCTTTATCTGCATTAGTAATAACCATTACGCTTTTTCAAAGTCTGCTGTCTTAGTTCCGTTAACTGGTGCAAGAGTTTAACAAGGCGATCATAGAATTTGATTGCCTTTTTCTTCTGGAAAAATCCAATATAGTAATATAGTGTTGGAATCTTATGATATCATCTTGTTATAGAGTTATTGTGCTAACGTCGGAAAAAGTTGAATAAAGAAACAAAACCTTTTGCCACAGTTATGCGTAATACTACTAGAGTTTTTAGAGGAGGGTTAGAAGCAATGGGCTATGATTTAAATCCACAAAGGTTAGTAATTTTTAGTGGTTTCTTTGGAACAATTTCGTGGGTGACTGCGAGAGATTACTTTGAATTATCAACTTTTTATGGAATATTGTTACTAACTCTTTGGGGAATTTTACTAATTGGAACTCGATTTAAATTTAAAATCAATGATGACCATTTCGTATATAGAATACTATTTTATAATAAATTAATCTTTAAAAAAGAAATTTATCCTGACCAAATCGAACAATTAAGATTTATACGGGTCGGCTGGGCTAAGAAGGCGGCGATTATAAAAATATACAGAGGAAAAAACATCAGATTAGCCGTTATCACCCAACCTAATGCGTATGAACATTTACTTGAATTCGCAGAGAAACACGACATATCGATATTTAAAACAAAGGATTATTTAATCTTGGAAAGAATGAAATAAAAGGTTATTCAACTATCTGGTGCGTTAATTCTAGAAGGATCAACGCAATTTTATGTAGAAGTTATTGTAATAGAGTCCCAGTTTACATTAATTGAAAAATTATGTAAATTGTAAAGGAGTATAAATATGGATAGTTTTAGGATTGGTGATGCTTTATTTCAATTATTAAGTCTTGGATTTCTATTGTTTATAATCGTACTAATCGTATGGTTTTTCCGTTCTTATATTAAACGGAGAAATCAACTTGATAGTTTAGAAAAGAAAATCAATGATATAAACGAACAAATAAAAAAAGGTAATAATTAATGTTTTTTATGGAGACGTACTTAGAGGTAATAAATTGTTTACTATTGTAAATCATTCTACTTAACGTATCTGGTGCAATACTGCTTTTAATTTTGGTCTTTCTATGACTATAAGTGGGTTTGTAATGATATTTTTTGCTAGAATTATATCCGATGCAACTCTTCTAGGAATGGCAACAGATATAGATGATTTTTTTGGTATTTATGCTAGGAGTGCTTATTATATACCTTTTGCATTTTTAATTATTGGTTTGCCTTTTGTTATTATTATTCCATTGATTTGGTTTTCTAGATGGGGTAAAAAATAAGACTCGTGTTTTGTTATTTTGCTTCTATCTGTGTAGATTTATACCATCAACTACAACATCGATAAACCTTAAAAAACGGCCTTATTAAACAAACTGGTGCAAAAAAACAGGGCGATCTCGAAATAAACGGTTCCGTTACGAAGTACAAAATTTTATAATTAGCACTACAAATAACACTCGAAATAAACTATAATTTTAAAATGCAAATAACTAATTAAATAGATGCTAAATTAGCATAGGTCTCGTTATAATAAATGACGAGACCTTTTTTGAGTTCTTTTCAGAATAATGTTTTATATAATAAAGTGAATGTTTAAATTAAATGAAGTTTGTGAAGAAACGTACTTAAACTATCTGGGCAGTTTAGTTGAATAAGAAAAACAAAAAAGCTCTGAAACTAATCAGAGCATTTATTGTATATAAGTTAAAGCTGTGGAAGAAAAAAAGTGATAAAAAAGAAGGTAGAGTTTTACTGCGTATAGTCAAATGTAATATCAAAAGAATCTGGTTTAAATCCATTTTGTCTCACAACGCTATACACAATTTGTTCAATCTCTTTTTTGTATCATCTTTTAACTCTAATTCTGTTGAGAAGTTTATGTCTATGTCCTCTAAAGAATTATGAGTTAGCACGATACCTGAAATTGGGTAACTATCTAATTGTTTATGTATCTTTTCGATTATTTCTGTTTGCATTATCTTATCTTGGGCAGCTTCTTCCACCATATTCGAATTTATAATTTGAATTGTATGTACTGTAAATACGGATAACAAAATAATGAATACAACACTAACTCCAATAATCAGATATTTATTTTTCATAAATACACCCCTCAATAGAAGTATATTCCTTGTACTAATGGAGTATTACCAATGTTTAATTGGAGATCATTCTTATACAAAAGGCTGCGTTAATCCAGGAAGGGTTAACGTTCTTTTTGTCGAATATATTATAGTAATGGGGCAGTTTAATTTAATAGCAATTATTTTTACAATGTCTTATGACATATCTTTTTGTTGAGGTGATTAAGTGGATCATGATGAGTACAAAGCATATTTGGAACAGCAATATTCCCATAAGATTCGACCGTTACAATCAGTTAATGACGTTATCTCCGCATTTCAAAAAAAATTAGATCTTGTCGAAACAGAATTATCTGAATCCGAAATTATTTTCTTGAAAATGACAATTCTTAACTATACTCATGCACACAAAAACGACACTATAATATCTAACTTGGATAACTTAAATTTCATTTCGTATGAAGTAGTAAAAAATGAAAAAAGTGATTATTACTACAATCATATGAAGATTAACACTGGTAATGAAAGAATACTTGTCATTATTGAATCCCAGTTAAATGAAATAACCTCCAATTGCGAAGAACTAAAAGTGGATATGCTTATCGAACGTGGAATCGACACATCTCATGTTAAACAAGACACACCTAATTTTTTTGCATATCTAATGCTTTTTGATAATTAATCAAAAGAAATTCTCCTTTATAGAGGAAATAAAGTGCTATAATCTCTTCAAATATTGTATTATGGGTAGGAAGTTTTCTTATTCTTAGTAATGTTAAACCTTTTGTTGCTAACTGGTGCAATAGTTGAACAAGTAAGATCGTCAAATGATGGTCTATTTCTTTTTTTTATTAACAGAAATTTACAATTAAAGCGTTACGCATTATGTTATTATCTGTTTATGGATACTGAACTATTGAGGCAGTTTAGTGTAACAAGTAAGTTTATTAGAAGAAAATCTAATCGAACAAAGTTCTCTACTTTATTAAGATATGATATGACTTAAAGGCAGACATATACGTCTGCCAATTTTTTATGATTTTTGTAACGAAACTTACTTTACTTAGTCTTAATTATGAAAGGAGGTAGAAATGTGACGGAGTTTGAAGATATCTACAAACGATACTTTCGAGATGTTTACTCGTTTGTATTAATGTTAAGCCGAAATGAAAAAATTGCAGAAGAAATAACACAAGAAACGTTTTTCAAGGCTTTAAAAAGTATTGATAAATTCAAGGGCAATTGCAAACTCAATGTTTGGCTATGTCAAATAGCAAAAAATACATATTTTACTTATCTCGACAAACAAAAGCGTTATGACACAAATGATATACCTGAACAAACCATTGAGAATAGTGTTGAAAATATGTTAATGAAAAAAGAAGAAAATTTCCGTTTACACCAGGTTGTGCATCGCTTAGAAGAGCCTTATAAAGAAGTTTTTACACTAAGAGTATTTGGTGAACTTTCCTTTAAACAAATAAGCGAACTTTTTGAGAAAACAGAAAGTTGGGCAAGAGTCACATTTCATCGAGCTAAAGGTAAAATTCAAGATCTGCTAAAGGAGGAATTGAAATGAGGAGAGTATCCTGTGAAATAGTGAAAGATTTGCTCCCATTGTATTATGATAACGTATGCAGTGATGATAGTAAAAAAATGTTAGAAGAACACCTTGTTGAGTGTCAAAGTTGTAAAATAGAATTAGATAAAATTAAAGTTGACTTTAACTTATCGAAAGAGGAAATCGAAATAAATCGAAAAGATAGTAATGTTATAAAGAGAATTTCTTCTTACTGGAATCGTTCAAAAGTAAAATCCTTTGCTATAGGTGTTATCATTTCTGTGATCTTGGTTTCACTTATCTCTTTCGGGTATAATTATTTATTCCATTTGAACACAGTCAACGTTCCAACAAACGTAGTAGAAATATCGCAAGTAAGTCAATTGTCGGATGGCAAAATTGTATATTATGTGGAATTAACAGATGGTTATGCTTTAAATGAAATCGCATATGATATGGATGATAACGGGAACTTCTATATGAAGCCTTTACGACCTATAATAAAGAAAAAAGCACAGCCACCTTATGGATTGGCGAAGGGTTATGACTTTTTTGATATTGAAGGTCAAGAAATGAATCATAACGGTGTAGAGATAAAAGCATTGTATTACGGAACTCCAGAAGATAATATTTTGGTTTGGAAAAAGGGAATGGTTTTGCCTAAAGCAAGCGAAGAAGTAGAAAATATGTTTCACTTTGAGTAAAAGTAAGATTTTCTTGTTCTTCAACTAACTGGTGCATTAGTTGTATAGAGTTATTGAACTACCATGAAAGTTTACATCCGAAAATCCTAAAAAAGACAAAAACAAACTAGACCCAGCATTTTATGATTTTTAAAAGCTGA
>NZ_PIOD01000003.1 GCF_003369565.1 Oceanobacillus chungangensis
TTTTAAATTCTTCACTATATTTGACCATAAAAACACCCCCGAAAGTTAGATTTTCTACTCTAACTTTCGGGGGTCGGTACCTAAGTCAGTGCGACCTCTTTTATTCTCCTGGGAACAATAAGCTCCCCTGTTTTTTTCTGGCAACTTCTAAACATTTGGCAACCAATCTGCTTCTTTCCAGCCATAATTCATGATTTCTAATGTTTCCTTCCTTAACCATTCCAAGAAACACTTCAACCTCATAAACCATATCTAAATCCAGCTGTTCTTCAGCAACATTTACAGTTTCCTTTGTCTTTCGATTATAGACTGCTAGTTGTTGAATCGGAGCAATATGATCGACTGTGATTGTTCCGTCTTCCCCGTGGATTTCCGATGGCATATTTGCTTGGGCAATCTTCGAGCAAAGAATCGTCACATTGAACCCATCATAAGTTAATACTAGGGTCCCACTTCCGTCAACACCATTTTCTAGTAGTGTTGGAAAGTATGTCACATCATCTGGCTCACCGAATAAATCAATCGCCATGCTTAGTGGGTATACTCCTAAATCCATTAGAGCTCCACCAGCAAACTCTTTTGTAAATACATTTCCTATGTTTCCATCTTTAAATGCATCGTATTTTGATGAATATTGGATATACTGGAGCATTACACTACGAACCTGCCCGATCTGCTTAAGTGAATCTTTTAATATTTTATAGTTTGGTGAGAATAGATGCCTGTATCCCTCGAAAACATATACATCATTCTGCTTTGCTCGTTCTTGAATAACTTGCCATTGCCGTTCATTTAACGCCATTGGTTTCTCACAAAAGACATTTTTTTGATGTTCAATACAAGCTAGTACATGCTCATAATGCAAAATATTTGGTGATGCAATATAGACAAAATCCGTATCGGTTTCAAGCATCTCCTCTATATTCGTAAACCATTCCAATGCGCCGTTCTTCGTTGCAAAGCTTCTTGCTGTTTCCTCTGACCGGGAATAGACAGATACAAGTTCTATTTCTTTGAAGTGATTTGTAGCCTTAATAAATGCTTCCGTTATCCAGCTTGTTCCAATCGTTGAAAATTTCATTTTATCCCTCTCATTTCTGTACTATTTTCTTTTTCGTCTTCTGGAAGTGGATCAATGGAGTGTTTATAGCTATACCCTTTGGATATCTGTTTCATAGACAGGTAGAATACCATTGCTACAAAAGCTAGCGAAACAACCCCAGCAATAATATAAGCACCCATTGCCTATTTCTCCCCCTCATATTTAATTCACTATCTATTAGCTTAACCTACTCCGAAAGCATTTTCAATGATTCTAGTGGCGAATTTCCACTCTGAACTTTTATAGAGTGATGGGTGCTCTCAGGCATGTCGCTACGGAAATACACTACGCTTTCCGCGGGCGGCTGGTGAGCCTACTCGTGCTATCGCACTTCGCAGTCTCACTGAGGCCTTTCCTCCCGCAGGAGTCTCCGTGTATCTCCTTCGCTAGGATGGTGCAAAGAAACAGATTGCTATCTCCCTATATAATAAGAAATCAGTTTCTAATGAAGATGCATTTCTGCCAATGATATTTCTTTTAAAAATACACATCGCAACTAGTCTGTTTTATTTAAATCTTAACGAAAAATACAAAATTCACTTATAAAAAACTGCAACCATTTTTTAATGATTGCAGTTTTGTTTTAGGTTATTTTTCTATAAATCCTCACCAATAATTTTCACTTCTCGCTCTAATTCAACACCGAATTTTTCTTTAACGGTTGCTTGCACGTATTGTATGAGGTTGATGTATTCCTTTGCTGTTGCATTGTCTTTGTTTACAATAAAGCCAGCGTGCTTAAGGGATACTTGTGCTCCGCCTATTTGCTTACCTTGCAAGTTACTATCTTGGATTAGCTTTCCTGCAAAATAACCTGGTGGGCGTTTAAAGACGCTTCCACAAGATGGATACTCTAATGGTTGCTTCGATTCCCGTTTATAAGTCAAATCATCCATTACTTCCTTAATCGCTTCATAATGTGCTTCTTTTAATGCGAAATTAGCTTCGAGTACGATATAACCATTATCTGGAATGTTGCTCGTGCGATATGCTAAATCTAACTCTTCTGCAGATAAAGTAAGTAGATCACCTTCTCTATTAACAACTAGTGTACTCACTAGGACGTCTTTTACTTCCCCGCCGTATGCTCCTGCATTCATGAATAAAGCACCACCGACAGATCCAGGGATTCCGCACGCAAATTCCAGGCCAGAAAGATTCGCTTGAAGTGCCTCCCTTGAAGCATCAATTATTCGTGCACCACTTTGCGCAATCAGATTATTACCCTCTATTCTAACCTCATTTAACTTTTGTAAATTCATGACAATCCCACGAATGCCGCCATCTTTAACAATTAGATTCGACCCATTGCCTAATAATGTGAAAGCAATATTTTCTTCGTTTGCCAGTTTTACAATTTTCTGTACCTGCTCATAGCTTTCCGGTGTCACATAGTAATCAGCCATGCCGCCAAGATGTGTATACGTATGGTTCTTCAGCTGCTCATTCACCAGCACATCCTCAGCAGTTGTAATGTTGATTAGTTTATCATATATATGATGATTATTAGCCAAACCTATCATTCCTTTAAATTAAATATTCCTAAGAGGATTCGATAATACAATTAATCTTATGTCTAGTCTCTGTTGCATGAAAGCTTTTAAACTTTTTGCCTGCCTAAAAATTCACCAAAAAATTGGTGAATTTTTATTGGCAGAAAAGAAAGTATATCCATCTTTGTTTCTACATAAGTGCAACTAAGGCATTCGCCCAAAGGCTTAGGCGTTTGCCTTATTTTTCTAACATCTCTATATTGTAAGTTATTGCAGCCCATCTTGCCACAAAAATGAGTGGATTAATTTATCTACTTCTGCACTTTCATGTAATGCACTATGACCAAGATTTTCATCCTCAAGCATTATTTCTTGTAATTGTTGTTCTGGAACAATGCTTCTTAACGTCGCTACACTTTCAGGAACTGCCACTACATCACCTGTGCTGCCAATGCTTAACACATTTACACCTTTAGGAAAGCTACTGGCGTGAAGCAGTTCTAGTGCAAGTGAATTAGGCATCAGATCAGTTGCTGCTTCATCAACGTTTATTTGAAAGTATTCTTGACTATATATCCCATCAAACGGGCTGCCAATTGTGATTAATTTATCAACATTCGGATACTCTTGCCCCATATATCCCATTATATATTTCATTGAAATAATTCCACCCATTGAATGGCCAACAAGGTTGACTGATTCAATCCCATATTTTTCCTTTAGATGCTGCATAACGGAGGCGAGGTAATCTGTACTATCAGCGAAATCATCACGATTATTCTCCAATACGACTTGAATGAAATTTGGGCCAGATTTCTCTGCATCTATAATATAATCATGCAGATGTCCATTGGCACTTACATAATAAAGAAGCCCTTTATTTCCCAAGTGGTATTCTTTTTCAAAACGATCGAGCATATAGCCAAAGGAATTCTCTGTCCCTTTATAGCCATGGACAAATACAATTGGATCTGTTAAGGATAATTCAGTCCTTGCCTGTCTAATCTCTACTATTCCACAAATAATAATGGCAATTAGTATTGCAATACTTATCTTACTTCTTTGTTTCAAAAAATACCCCTCATTTAAGCGTTTTTCTTTAATGTTTTCTGCTTCAAAATAAACCATGTGAAATAAGACCCAATTAAGAATAACAATATTTTAACTGCCATTAATGGAATGACGAAGATAATCGTAAATAACATCGAAATCCACAATACGGAAACACCAACGACCTTAGCTTGTAATGGGATTCCTTTTCCTTGTCTATAATTTAATATATATGGACCAAAATATTTATTCGAAATTAACCAATTATATAAACGTTCGGAACTGCGTACATAGCATGCAGCTGCAAGTAGCAGGAGTGGCGTTGTCGGAAGTAACGGTAGAAAGATACCTAATATGCCTAAACCTAATGAAATTGTACCTGCGATAATTAATAATACCTTTTTCAAATGGATCATGATTTAACACCAGCTAAGATTATATTTTAACCACATTATAACATGAAACATTAATAATATCGGTTGTAGATTTAACTATTATTTGAACACTAGATTAATTTCTCAATAGAGTGATACGTTGGTTTTCCATGATCAAATGTTGAAACATAACGAAAGCCAATTTCCTGCAATAACACAAGTGATTGTTTAAACTCATAAGCAAGCGTTGTTTCAACGTGAGAATCAGATCCAAGTGTGATAATTTTGCCGCCGCACTCCTTATACAATGACAATATATCCGCGCTTGGCATACCACCGTCAAGTCCATAGCGGTAGCCTGACGTATTTAATTCAATCCCTTTTCCAGCAGGAATAATTTCATTAAAAATCTCTCTAATAATCGAATGAAAATTATCGCTGCTCTTTTCCTTTGTATAACGTTTCACTAAATCTAGATGTCCCAGAATACTAAATTCCTTATATTTCTTAATGCAGCTTAGTAATTCTTCATAATAGATTTGATATGCATCCTCCACTGTTTTCCCTTGGAAAAATTCACCGGAATGAAGATCCTTCCCCTCTGTCGCATGCATGGAGCAAATAACAAAGTCAAATGACTCTTGATTCATTAATGCTTCGTATCGATCGAGTAAATGAGGTTGAAGTCCGATTTCTACTCCTTTTTTAATTTGAATACGGTCTGCATACGTATCTTGCATTCTTTTTATTTTTTGATTATATGCTGCTAAATCAAATTCAAAAATCCAATCCTTATCTGGATAATCATAATCAATATGCTCCGTGAAACAAATTTCCTCAAGTCCAATTTCAATTGCCTTCTCAATTGTTGTTTCCATCTTCGTTTCACAATCAGCGGAAAAATCACTATGAATATGGTAATCGAACATAAACAACACTTCCTTTTTTATAGTATAGGAAAATATATAAATTTTTCCATGTAATCCCAATGATTGGAAAGGCCACATCTAGCTCCAGCGACTAGTGAGACTTTCTACACATCCGTACATCGCTAAACGGGCACTTCCACTTTTTTATTGACATTTTTAATTATACTGAATATAATACTATATAACTTTAGTTAGATAAAGCGATAAAGTAATAAAGTTTATTTTAAAAACAAATTGCTCGTTTAATGGCTGAAGAACTCCACCCAGATCTTGTCCATAAGTGGAGAGAAACGAACTATCATACCTAGGCTGTAGTTAGTTTCTCTAGCCTTTGGGCGCTTGATCTGGATGCTACCCACAAAGCAATTGTAATCAGGAATCAGCCATCTTATTAAGACATATAAAGGAGAATCGCAATGCAAAAGTATATTCTAAGTCAGAATAAAAATTCAAATGTTGAAGATTTTCAAATGAGAGAACAGCTCATTAACACTTTTAAACATCGCTTTACTACTTACGGCTATAAACAAGTACGGACTTCTACCTTTGAACAATATGATATGTATGGAAGTATTACCGGCACTGTAAATAAAGATGAAATGATTAAAGTTATCGATTCTTCTGGACAGGTATTAGTGCTTAGACCCGATGTTACAATCCCGCTTGCTCGAATGAATAGAGCGACAACAGACCAGCGACTCTTTTATATATTGGATGTATTCCGCCAGTCAATCGAACAAAATGAGCAAAAAGAAAGTACACAGGCAGGGGTAGAGTTCTTTGGTGATAATAGTCCAGAGGCTGACGCAGAAGTGATTGTCTTGGCGATTCATACACTAAAGGATTTAGGCTTTACCAATTTCAAAATTGAACTTGGCCACGCTGGTTTTTTCAAGGAATTGATTCAACAAGCAGACATAAGCCAAAACCAGCTTGAAACATTACAAACATACATCCATTCAAAAAACTTAGTAGAAATCGAGCCATTTCTCAAAGCCATTGGCCTTGCAGATGATTTACGAAATGCGATTCAATTAATCCCAATGATGTATGGTAATCCAGCAGACGTTATTGACGAAGCAAAAAAGATTATTCGCAACGAATCAATGAAGCAGGTGCTGCAAAATATCATTGCTGTATACGATGTGCTCGTGGATTACGGTGTTGCTGATTCCATTGTATTGAATCTTGGATTAATTAACAATATGGATTATTATTCTGGCATCATCTTTCAAGGTTTTCTTGATAGTATTGGTAAACCAGTCTTAATGGGTGGACGATATGACCATCTTGGAAAGCAATTTGGAAATACAATTCCCGCTATTGGCTTTGCATTTGAGGTCGATTACCTCGTTCATGCATTGCAGCAGCAAGGAAAAGAAATTGTAGAGATTGAACCCGATTTTATTATTAAGTATGATAAAACGAAACAAAAGGCTGCACTTCAAGCAGCATATCGATTACGGAATGAAGGACTGCAGATATTAACTTATTTAGTAGATAACGTGGAAGTAAATGATGCCACCACAGCCATCGTCAATTACACAAAAGATGAGCAGCAGCTTATTACTCAAATTAAGTCACACACCTTTGCAAGTGCCGATGAGCTCGTCAGCCAATGTCTAGCTATTAAGGAGGAGAAATAATTGGAACAAATTACTTTAGCATTAGCAAAAGGGAGACCTGCAAAGCAAACCATTTCCCTGCTTGAAAAAACTGGCGAACATTTTCCAGAGCTGACTGAAGAAAGTCGGAAGCTTGTTTTTCATAATTTGGATCAATCAATTAAGGTGATTTTTGTTAAAGCTGTTGACGTCCCAACCTATGTAGAGAAAGGCGCTGCAGATATTGGCATTGTCGGAAAGGATAATATTTTAGAATCTCTTGCAGATATATACGAATTACTAGATTTAAAGATTGGTAAATGTAAATTTTCTGTTGCCGGAAAGGCTGACCATCATCCCTCGGATAATCAGAAGCTAACGATAGCAACGAAATATCCAAACATTGCCAAGAAGCATTTCAAGAAAAAAGGGCAACCGATCGAAATCGTAAAATTAAATGGTTCTGTCGAATTAGCGCCATTGATTGGCTTAGCCGATTATATTGTTGATATCGTCGAAACTGGCAATACATTAAGAGAAAATGGTCTATCAGTTCTGGAAGATATTGAGACTATCAGTACGAGATTAATTGTTAATAAAGCAAGTTTTGCAACAAAATCAACGCAAGTAAATCAGTTTATCAATCAATTAAAGCTGGCATTGGAGTGATAAAGAATGAAAATCGTAACAGCAGAGCAGTTCTGGGAATCGAATAAAGACCGTTCCACTGTCATTAAGAATGAAGCGGCACTTGATCAAGCAGTGCTAGAAATAATTCACGAGGTCAGAACAAATGGTGACCAGGCTTTGCAAGGCTATACGAAGAAATTTGATGGGATTAAGCTTGAAAATATTATTGTCTCCGCAGAGGAATTTTCCGAAGCAAAAAGCATTGTTGACTCCGAATTCTTGCCTGCATTGCAGCTAGCAAGACAAAACATTACAGACTTTCACCTAGCACAAAAGGAAAATTCTTGGTTTATCAATAATCAGCCTGGAATTCTTCTAGGGCAAAAGCTTACCCCTATTGATAGCGCCGGTGTCTATATTCCAGGTGGCAAGGCTGCCTATCCATCAACCGTTTTAATGAATGTTATTCCTGCACAAATAGCTGGTGTAGAAAACATCGTTATTACGACACCACCACAAACGGATGGAAAGGTTAATCCATACGTCCTTGTTGCAGCTGAAATGCTCGGTATCAAGACGATTTATAAAGTTGGCGGTGCTCAAGCAATTGCCGCTCTAGCTTACGGAACGGAAACAGTCCATAGGGTTGATAAAATTGTCGGTCCAGGGAACGCCTTTGTCGCACGGGCAAAAAAATGGGTTTTCGGTGATGTAGCGATTGATATGATTGCCGGCCCGAGTGAAATCTGTGTCGTTGCAGACGAAACAGCCCCACCTAGCTTTGTTGCAGCTGACCTGCTCTCACAGGCAGAGCATGATGAATCAGCAAGTGCAATCTGTGTGACGATAAGCAAGGAAACAGCAGAGAAAATAAAAGCAGAAGTAGAAAATCAGACAGAATCTCTTGAAAGAAAAGCAATTATTCAACAATCAGTAAAACAAAATGGAAAAATCATCGTCGCCGATTCACTAAAAGCAGCACTTGATATCGTAAATGAAATTGCACCTGAGCATTTACAGTTAATGATTTCCAATCCGACTGAAAGTTTAGGTGAGATTAAACATGCTGGGGCTATTTTCCTCGGCAATTATTCACCTGAACCACTTGGCGATTACTTTGCCGGACCAAATCATACATTACCGACAAATGGAACTGCACGTTTCGCTTCCCCACTTGGTGTATATGACTTTGTAAAGAAATCCAGCATTATTCGCTATTCGAAAGAAGCATTACAAAAGGCCAGTGAGTCGATTATTACTATTGCAAAGGTGGAAGGTTTAACAGCACATGCGAATTCTATCGCAATCAGAAAGGATGAACCAAATGCGTAATGCGAAAATTACTCGAACAACAAAGGAAACCGCAATCCAATTAGATTTTTATATAGATGGAAATGGTACTTCCTCTATTAATACAGGTGTAGGCTTCTTCGATCATATGTTAACACTAATGACGAAGCATGGTTTATTCAATCTGGACGTTCGCTGTGATGGCGATTTAGAAGTCGATCAGCATCACTCGGTAGAGGATATTGGTATCGCGCTCGGGCAAGCTTTCAATGAAGCATTAGGAAATAAAGAGGGGATTACCCGTTACGCAAATATTACAACCCCAATGGACGAAGCATTATCAAATGTCACGCTTGATATTAGTGGCCGGTCCTATCTTGTTTTCAATGTAGATGGATTAAAAGATAAGGTTGGCAATTTCGATACGGAGCTTGTTGAGGAGTTCTTTCAAGCCTTTGTAAGCAACGCGAAGGTGAACCTCCATATCAATCTAGAATATGGAAGAAACTCACATCATATCATAGAATCAATTTTCAAAGGATTTGGCCGTGCACTTGACCTAGCAAGTATGATAAACCCAAGAATTGAGGGCGTTCCATCGACAAAAGGCTCGCTTTAATTTAAGACAATGCATAGGAAAGTTAAACTTAGAATAAGAACAGGGGAATGAACAATGATTGCAATTATCGATTATGGCGCTGGTAACATTAAAAGCCTGCAATTTGCCTTAGACAAGCTCAAACTAGAATCAGAATTAACAACAGACCCACAATTCATACGTGATGCAAAATCTATTATTCTCCCAGGTGTTGGCGCATTTAAGGATGCGATGGATGCTTTAAACGAATTAGATTTAGTATCCGTATTAAAACAGGAGATTAGTGCTGGGAAGCCGATTCTCGGAATTTGTCTAGGCATGCAATTATTCTATGAACAAGGATTTGAAGATGGAAGCTGGGAAGGTCTTGGTTTTCTAAAAGGCAGTGTCAATCGAATAACAGATTCAGTCAAGGTACCACATATGGGATGGAACACGCTAACACAGCATCAGGACAGCTCTTTACTTCATAACCTAACAGATAATCCCTCTGTATACTTCGTTCACTCCTATGCAGTAGGAGGCAATTTGGAGAAAGATACTCTTGTTGCAAGTGCGCAGTATGGCGGGACCATTCCTGCAATTGTTAAGAAGGGTAATATTGTCGGAATGCAATTTCATCCTGAAAAAAGCGGAAAAACAGGTATCCAACTATTAAAAAATTACGGAGGACTGATCTCATGATTTTATTTCCAGCAATCGATATACGTGGTGGCAAATGTGTTCGCCTTATTCAAGGAGATTATAGTAAAGAAAAAGTTTATAGTGACACACCAGTTGATATTGCTAGGCAATGGGAGAATAAAGGCGCAGAATATGTCCATATCGTTGACCTTGACGGCGCAAAATCTGGAGAGTCGATGAACCAAACATTAATAAAGGAAATTGCAGCAAATACGAAAATACCTGTTCAAGTTGGTGGTGGAATTCGTTCGCTATCAGTAATTGAGGCATATATCTCTTCTGGTGTCGAACGCGTAATTATCGGTACTGCTGCGATTAATGACGAAGAATTTCTTAGAGAAGCAGTCGCACAGTATGGATCGAAAATCGCTGTCTCTATCGATGCTAGAAATGGATTCGTTGCGACAGATGGATGGACAGAAACTAGTACAGTAAAGGCACTCGACCTCGCCAAAATACTAGAGGAAATTGGAGTAGAGACGATTGTTTATACAGATATTCTGAAGGATGGCATGCTTCAAGGACCTAATTTCGGCGAACTGCAAACAATCAATGAAGCAACAACGATGAATGTCATTGCCTCTGGCGGTGTTTCCTCCAAAGAAGATGTGACAAAATTAACGTCCCTTGATCTTTACGGAGCAATTATCGGCAAGGCATTATACGACGGAACAATCGAATTGACAGAACTTCTGGAGGATGATACCCATGCTCGCTAAACGTATTATACCATGCCTGGACGTTGATAAAGGTCGCGTAGTGAAAGGGAAAAAGTTTCAAAATATCCAAGATGTCGCTGATCCAGTAGAATTAGCGAAACGCTACAATGAAGCAGGCGCCGATGAGCTTGTTTTCTATGATATAACAGCATCAAATGAGGAACGTGATATTTTCCTTGATGTAGTGGAAAATGTTGCAAAAGAAATTGCCATTCCCTTTACTGTTGGTGGCGGGATTCGCACTGTAGATGATATTCATAAAGTGTTACGCTCTGGTGCAGACAAAGTATCGATAAACAGTGCTGCTGTACAGAATCCTGAAATTATTAAGGAAGCAGCATTAAAATTTGGCAGCCAATGTATCGTCCTCTCCATCGACGCAAAAGAAGTTGCAGCAAACAATTGGCTGGTTTATATTAATGGCGGAAGAAAGAACACTGGCATTGATGCTATTGAATGGGCAAAACGTGGTGAAAATCTCGGAGCCGGAGAAATCGTCATTAACGCAATCGATGCAGATGGAGAGAAAAATGGCTATAACATCGCATTAACCAAGGCTATCGCCGATGCTGTTAATATCCCAATTGTTGCTAGTGGTGGCGCTGGAACTATCCAGCATTTTGCAGATGTTTTAACAGAAGGTGCTGCAGATGCAGCTTTAGCCGCATCCGTTTTTCATTACGAGGAAATTAGCATACCAGAACTGAAGAACTACTTAGAATCGGAAGCAATTACCGTTAGGAGTGAAATCGAATGGAAATAAATATTGACCAGCTGAAATTCGATACGAGCGGACTTATCCCTGCAATCGTGCAAGATGCAGAAACTGGAAAAGTATTAACATTAGCATACATGAACGAAGAATCCTTGAAAAAAACGATTGAAACGAGTGAAACATGGTTTTTCAGCCGCAGTAGACTCGAGCTTTGGAATAAAGGAGAAACTTCCGGAA
Source organism: Oceanobacillus chungangensis (assembly GCF_003369565.1). Classification (GTDB taxonomy): domain Bacteria; phylum Bacillota; class Bacilli; order Bacillales; family Amphibacillaceae; genus Oceanobacillus; species Oceanobacillus chungangensis. Next base: position 11,426 of record NZ_PIOD01000003.1, read on the forward strand.
ATAAGCAAGAAGTAAAGAAAATTACTTTCGACTGTGACGCCGATGCTTTGCTAATTCAAGTCAATCCAATCGGACCTGCTTGCCATACTGGGGAGGAAACATGCTTTAATAATAACCTTTATTCGAATGATACCCCAGCACATCAAATTGTTTCCGAGGTTGTAGCAAAGATTAAACAGCGCCGTGCGAATCCAACGGAAGGTAGCTATACCGCCTACCTATTCGAAAAAGGAATGGATAAAATCCTTAAAAAAATTGGTGAGGAAACAAGTGAAGTTCTTATTGGTGCTAAAAATAATGATAAAGCAGAAGTTACTAGCGAAATCGCTGACCTTACCTACCATACACTTGTATTAATGGAATTAATGGACGTATCTGTAGGCGATATTAAAAATGAATTGAAAAAGCGTCATATTCAGAAGGAAGGCCAAGAAAAGTAAGCAATCCTGTATTTGGGTACCTACCTCTTGCCCCGAGTTAAGTTATGTCAAATAATGTTGATTGAGATTTTGAGGAGCGCTCGCATGCTATTTTGAAGTATTTAAAATTGTATACAAACTGAATGGAAGTAATTATATTTCTGATTTTCAGTGAAGTCTCTCTCCATATTTTATAAAAAAATAGAATATCAGTATTGGAACAATTGTTTCTAATACTGATTTTTTTCGTTATATGCTAGAATTACATATAGTATGGAAAGATTTCTCCCATAAAATTGAGGTTTCACTTTCTATTCAAATTAGTTTACAATGTAACATGCCCTTTACCCACTTAATTATATTAAGCAGCGAATAATATTATTTAATTAAAATATTAGTGTGTCAAACTTTTAGGTAAAGTCCTTAGTTGCACGGTTGCAGCGAGAAAGAATTATTTCTTTCTTTTCTGCTAAGAAAGGAGAAAATATGGAACAAGATATAATGTTAGCAAAGCAATCATTTATACCAGTAATTCTAGGTGCGAGTATTGGTGTTTACAGTACTGCACGTTCTTTCCATGAAGCGTACGGAGTGAAATCTATTAGTGTCTCAAGACAGCTGATTGGTCCAATTAAGCATTCTGCAATCATCGTTCCTGTGCTTGAACCTGGAATGGAGGATAATGATAAATTACTTGCATGTCTAAACACGGTTGCTCAAACATATCCAGATACCCCAAAACTAATCATTGGCAGTGATGATTGGCATGTAGAAATGGTAGTTGACCTAAGAGATAAGCTTGAAGAAAATTGGATTGTACCTTATACCGATAGAGAAAGCTTACACACCGTGATTGATAAAGCCAAATTTTATGATCTATGTGATGAGTTAGAGATTGATTACCCGAAGTTTATTGCATTCGCTGGAAACCATACACTCGATTCAGAGCTGCCATTTTCATTTCCAGTAGTTATTAAACCTACTAGCAGGGTTGCTTATGAAAATCTGAAATTCGCTGGTAAAAAGAAAGTATTCACTGCACAGAATCGCCAGGAGCTTGATCAGATCATCGACTTGATCAGAAATGCTGGCTATCTTGATGAATTGATCGTTCAGGAATTTATTCCGGGTGATGACACAGCAATGCATATCCTCACCCTTTATATCGCACAGGACGGAGAGGTTAAGCTCGCTTCCTTTGGACAAACATTATTGGAGGATCACACACCAGGTGGAATCGGCAATCCCCTTGTAATACGCACCTCTCGTAATGATGAAGCTGTTGAGCAAGCAACACGGCTTGTAAAAAAAGTTGGGTATATTGGATTTGCAAACTTTGATCTAAAATACGACTCACGGGACGGAAAATATAAATTCTTTGAATTAAATCCTCGCCTTGGAAGAAGTAATTATTATGTAACAACTGGTGGACACAATCCAGTGGAATATTATATAAAGGATTATCTCGAAAATCAGCCTCTGTCCTATACCGTTGCTGAAAAAGAAATGCTGTATACAATCCTTCCTAAGGGATTGCTCTTGAAGTATTTAAAGGACAAAGAATTGCGCGATCGCGTGAAAACCTTATATAAAGAAAAGCGTGTAAAGAATCCAATGAATTATTTCTCAGTTGAAAAGAATATAAAACGGTTATTATATGTGCTTATTTCCACTTTTAATTTCTACCGGAAATTTAAAAAGTACCCACCATTATAGGAACAAAAGCTTAAAGCTAGTTTGTGTTGTGTACAGATTGCGCCCCATAGTTTGGGGTGGTTCGACGTGTCGAACATTGCTTCTTAGGGGATAAAGGAATCTCTTTGGGAGCTTAAGCGAATCGATGTTGACTTCACCACAAGGGTATAAGTGCGACTTGACTCATATGTAACCAATCGGCAAGTCTCGCTAGGAGTACGGGCATTGAGCTGGACGTGGCTTCTCTTGTCACGTGAATTATACAGGAAATCGTTTATGTATTCTTATTTAAAAGTGAAAGGCATCGTCCAATCAATTGGACGATGCCTTTTTTATTGTTATATTAAGGTCTCTACCTCTGCCTCTTTTTTCAGTTCCTCAACTTTAACTTGTAACTGTTCACTTTGCTTTTGACTATAGAGTGCTGATTCGATTCTATCTTCCACCTCTGTCAGCTCACCAATTTTTTCATTTTGCTCTTTTAGCTTATCGTAATACTCTTTAATTTCTTCTTCCGTTACTTCAATGTCAAATTGATCCTCCATGTATTGCATGGTAGTTAAATCATTTATCAGCTGATCTCTAAATTCTTCATCACTCATTTGAAACTGTTCTAACATATTATTGTATTGCTCTTCACCAGTTTCTTCCTTGATTGCTTCTAATTCTGTTTGTGCTTCCTCTTCTGTAACTTCGATGCCCTTTTCGGCTGCATCCTGTCTAATTAGCTCTTCATCAATTAGCAGCGTAATGGTTTGTTCCTTAATAACATCTAGGTTTGAAACATCCTGTCCATAATTATACAGCATCGTTTTCACCCGCGTGTATACAGAATTATAATGATCACCATTAATTTCAGTTCCATTCACGGAAACTACTGGAGTATCCTCAGCTACACGTTCTTCACTACCAAAAGTTAGTTCCTCTTTTTGTTGTTCCGAAGTTGCATCCTCTGGTTTACTTTCGTTTTTATCTGCAGAACCATCACTGCATGCTGTTACAAATAGACCGATACTTAGCATAAGTGCTAAGGTAATAAATTTCTTCATTAAAAACTTCCCTCATTTCATGATTCTTCTTTTATTCAAACACAAATGCATACTTAATTTCAAGTTTAGTATCGGATGAATTACCTCGAGGTATGCAATAATTTAGCTACTTTTTCCAGATTACTACACAAGCATTTCCCTTTCCGAAACAAAAAATAACAGGCAACCCTAAGGCTACCTGCTATACTCATTTTAATTCAAGCTATCATCTATATCCTGCACCATTTGTGCTACTGAAACTAGTCCGCCGCCAGACAGGTACCAATATTCAGGATTTAAGTATACGATTTTATCATTTTTAAATGCTTTTGTATTCTCAACCAATTCATTTTCCACTAATTGTGGTGCAGATGTTTCGCCACCTACAGCAGCTGCACGGTCAACGACATATAGAATATCTGGATCTTGTTCAACAACATATTCAAACGTAACGTTCATTCCATGTGTAGATGCTTCAATATTCTCGTCTGCTTGTGCTACTCCAAGTACATCATGGATAATCCCAAATCGTGAATTTGCACCGTAAGCACTTATCTTATCATCATTTGCTAAGATAATAAGACCTTTCTCACCGGAATCTGTAGCTTTCTCGCTAACTGCTGCAATTGATTCTTCGATCGTTGCAATTTCTGCATCAATTTCTTCTTGCTTATCAAAAACTTCACCGATAATTGCCATATTTTCTTTAAATGATTCCATATATCTTGTTGTATCTACACCTAGGTGAATCGTTGGTGCAATTTTACTAAATTCTTCATACATTTCCGCTTGGCGACCAGAGATAATAATTAGTTCTGGGTCAACGCTTGAGATTGCTTCGAGGTCTGGCTCTTTTAAACTTCCGATATTTGTGTAATCATCACTAGCATATTTTTCCAAATAAGATGGCACTGTTCCTGCTTGTGCAACACCTGCTACATTAATTCCTAGTTTATCAAGCGTATCTAAAATACCAAAGTCAAAAACAACGACATTTTCTGGATTTACTGGTACATCAGTTTCCCCCAGCTCGTGTTTAACTGTAACAGTATCTGATGCTTCCTCTGTATTTGGTGCTTCATTTCCTGTATTTGCATTTTGCTCGCCTTCCTCTGCAGAACCACAGGCAGCGATAATAAATAGCAATAAACTTGTTATTAGCAATAGTCCTAATTTCTTCATCTATATTTCTCCTTTTTGAATAATATATATTATTAACAATAACCATCAACGTATGAATACTTAGGAATCGTTTGGAGAAACATCCATCCTCAAAGTAGAGAAAGTCATTAATTTGCAGCAAATGAGCTGATTTATTAAGAACGTATACATGCCGAGCGCTCGAGACATGTATCCTTTTAATGTGCGTTCAAATGGACCAGACTTTTTGAACATCCTCTTATAAGTCATATTATGAAACAAATCCATTTACCTAATCAAAAAGATAAGGTATGATAAGAATTGAGGGTTCCTTTATAGTGGATTGGTTCATTTTTATGAGCTTCCATTATAAGGGGATTTTTTTTCCTTCTCTAAGAAAACTGACTGTCACCAGGCCTTTTGCGACAGTCTTAGTTGCACTTATGCAGTGAGAAAGTTTTTTTACTTTCTTATCTACCAAGAAAATGCATGCTCCCCTTCTATCCATTTTCTCCATCATCAACGGTTATTAGAAATAAACACAAATGCGTTGGTTATCAATTTCTTTAATCTCAATGTCCATGTCATAGATTTCTTTTAATACACATTTATCTATCACATCACATGTTCGACCTTCTTTTACAATCTTGCCATCCTTAAGTGCGACAATGTTATCCGAATAACAAGATGCGAAATTGATATCATGAATAACGATAACAATGGTTTTACCCATTTCATCTACTAATTTCCTTAGTGTCTTCATGATTGATACGGAATGACGCATATCTAGATTATTTAGTGGTTCATCAAGTAGAATATACTCCGTATCCTGCGCAATAACCATTGCAATATGCGCTCGCTGGCGCTGACCACCACTGAGTTCATCTAAATATTTATCTTGCATATCGCGAAGCTCCATATAATCAATTGCTTCTTCAATCTTAGCTACATCTTCCTTTGAGAGTCTCCCTTGTGAATAAGGAAAACGACCGAATGAGACAAGCTCGCGAACCGTCAGCTTCAAATTAATTTGATTCGATTGCTTTAAAATAGAAATTTTCTTAGCAAGTTCATTATTTTTTACGCTGAGAATGTCCATGCCGTCGATTGAAATTTGCCCTTCATCTCTTACAATCAGGCGACTAATCATAGAAATTAACGTACTTTTCCCAGCACCATTCGGCCCAATAAACGACGTGATTTTTCCTCTTTCAATTTCCAGAGTAACGTCCTCAATAACAGGTTTATTTTGATACGATTTAAATACATTTTTTATGTTTACCATGATTTATTCTCCTTTAGTAAAAGAAATATGAAGTAAATCCCACCAATAAGGTTAATAATAACGCTAATTGTTGTGCTGAACGTAAATATCTTTTCCACGATAAATTGTCCGCCAAGTAATGCAATAATACTTATTAATACAGCAGCAAGTAAAATGTATGCATGCCGATATGTCTTCATTAATTCATACGCAAGATTAACAACAAGTAATCCTAAGAAGGTAATTGGTCCAATTAAAGCTGTTGAAACAGAAATTAGTACCGCAACGACTATCAATAGTCGTTTTACAATTCTATCATATGGTACGCCTAAATTAATTGCTTGATCTTTCCCTAATGCCATAACATCTAAATATTTATAGTACGGGATAAAGAAGATCATAGTAATAACTATTAAGATAATCGAAACCCCTACAAGATCGGAATTCACGTTATTAATACTCGCGAACATCTTATCCTGGACAATCATAAATTCATTTGGATCAATTAACACTTGCATAAACGAAGAAAAACTATTAAAGAAAGTTCCTAAAATCATCCCGATTAATAGTAAGAAATAAATACTCTTATTCTCGCCCTTAAATAAGAAGTGATAGAGAATTAAAGTAAACAATACCATTAACCCAACTGAAATAAGAAAGTTCGTATTCCCGCTCATCATCGCTAGTGTATGGGAGCCAAAGACAAAGACAATTACGGTTTGAATCAATAAATAAAGGGAATCAAGTCCTAATATACTAGGTGTTAAGATCCGATTATTCGTAACCGTCATAAACAATGTTGTTGCAAAGGCAATTGCCCCACCTGTTAAGATAATGGTTACTACCTTTGTAATTCTTCTAGGTAATATATAATCAATGTTTCCACTTAAATCATAGAAAATGTATAACAATGCTAGTAATAATGCGATACCGGCTAAAATGATTATTCTCTTCTTATATGCCATACTTTCTTCTCCTTACCAATAGATAGATGAAAATAGCACTACCTATTACCCCAACAGTTAAACTAATTGGAATTTCATAAGGATAAATGATAATTCTACCGATAATATCGCAAACAAGTACAAATACCGCACCTAGCAATGCTGTATGTATTAATGTTTTCTTCAAGTTATCACCTAAATAAATGGTCACGATATTCGGTACAATTAACCCTAGAAAAGGGATAACACCAACCGAAAGTATAACGGAAGCTGTAACAAGTGCACTGATAATCAAGCCTAGATTTACAACGCGTCGGTAATTCAAGCCTAGATTCTTCGAGAAATCTTCCCCCATACCAGCAATCGTAAATTTATTTGCATAGAGGTAGGCAACAATAAGAACAGGGATACTAACAAACATTAATTCATAATTTCCACTCATGATCATTGAAAAGTCGCCCTGCATGAAGGAAGACATATTCTGGATGAGATCATTCTGATATGCGATGAATGTAGAGATAGAGCTAATAATATTCCCAAACATTAATCCAACAAGTGGAATAAATACAGCATCCTTAAACTTTATCTTTTCTAAAATCTTCATAAAGATAACTGTACCTATTAGTGCAAATACAAACGATACTGTCATTTTCTGTAATGGGGTAGCTGATGTAAAAATCATCAATGAAATAAGTACTCCAAGTCTCGCCGCATCCATTGTTCCCGCAGTTGTCGGAGAAACGAAACGATTTCTGCTCAGCTGCTGCATAATTAAGCCAACAATACTCATGCTCATTCCAGCAATGACAATACTGATTAACCTCGGTACTCTACTAACCATTAAAATCTGAATTTGTTCATCCGTTAAACTAAATAAATCGAGTAACGTAATATCAGATACCCCGATAAAAATAGATGTTACGGAAAGAACAATTAGCGCTAATACTAAATACCATATCTTCATAGACTGCCCTTCTCTTCAAAACTAATCTAACGATATATTACAATATCAAGATTAGCCTTTATCCACCTATATGTTTATTTGTACGTATAATAACGTAATAATAATTCTTATATTCTAACGAATCTAAATAAGAATGATATTCATTATCAATTAGATTCTTAATTACAGTATATCAGAAATACATGTATCGTCAATACAAACAAGCAATAATTATATATTAAATAATCCGCTTACAATTATTGGATTGAACGTATTGCTGAATATCTGAAGTGAAATTGACAAGCGCACCGTGAAAATTTTATATTGCTCGAAACTAGTGTGCGTTCGTTCCAGAAGAAAACGGATAACCTCTAAAGCCCACTGCTAACTCACATGGCATCACTCATCGATACAACTGTGAAAGATAAAATCAAACAAATCTAAAAAAACTAACCCATCGCAATATATAGCAACAAGTTAGCCTAACTTTCTTTATGATTCTTTAACGTCACAGCCCTCATCTGTACAATATGAAGTCTCTGATTTCTTTGGGTTCAATGATTGCAATACTTGCTCTTTGTTTTCCTCTTCCCATACTTTTTCAAGTACTTCAGAGAATACCTCAGTAGGTTGAGCACCTGATACAGCATATTTCTCATTGAATACAAAAAATGGCACACCCTGTACTCCAATTTGACGTGCTACTGTAATATCATTTTGAACTGCTTTAGTATAATCATTTGATTGAAGAATTTCTTTAACCTCTTCTTTATCTAAACCAACTTCAACGGCTAATTCGATTAATGTTTCATGATCGCTCATTAATCTTGACTCTGTAAAATAGGCATGCAAAAATCTTTCTGTTACTTCTTTTCCTTTTCCTTGCTTAGTCGCATATTTTGCAACGCGATGGGCATCAAAGGTGTTTGCATATTGCATCGTATCAAAATTATAAGTTAATCCCTCACCTGCGGCTTGCTGACCAACTTGGTTATTCATTACCTTTACCTGATCCAGTGGAAGACCTTTTAATTCCGAGAAAGTTTCGTAAAAATCCTTCCCTGGAATATGCCTTGCCGTTGGGTCAAGCTGATAACTTTTATATTCGACAGTTATGTCATCACTATGTTCAAACTGTTTCATTGCATTTTCTAGTCTGCGCTTTCCAATATAGCAAAATGGGCAAACAAAATCAGACCATACCTCAATTCTCATATTTAACAGACTCCTTTCCTACATGATATTGTAGCACAGCAATCCATTCGGTAAAAATTATGTGCTTGCATCTTTATACCTACGCTTATCATATGGTAATTCGCTAAAACAATACTGAATCAAAAGCGCAAGGACCGTTTATGACTTAAGGACTTTGCTCCACAGTTGGGTGGTTCTGCGTGTCGAACATTCTTTCTTAAGAGTTAAAGGATACCTAGGGACTACAGGATGTAGTCCCTTCGGCGTTGCGACAATGGTTTTCGATGGGCGAGTAATCGCAGTCTTAAGACGTCGCGTTTTTGACCGAACTTCCCCTTCAAGCGAGTCGATGTTGTCTTTCAACACAAGGTTCAAGCCTTTTGTTTCGCCAGATTGTCATGAAGTGAGGGAAGTCCCGCTGGGCGTAAGAGCTGGACGTGACTCCCCAGTCATTTCGATTAAAACAGGAAATTTTTATACTTTCCTATTCTTAAAAAAACAGCTAAAGCAAACTGCTTTAGCTGTTTTCATCTAATAATGATTGGCCCATTACACTCACCCGATTCGTGTTCTTCAACTCCTCGAGATTTTTCACACCAATACCAAACATCGTCATTTTCAGTTCTAACTCAATTTGCTCCATTGTTTCGATTACCGATTCTGCTGATTCTGTTGCAGCCTTCAGTAAATGACGTGCAAAGCCAATCATATCCGCACCAATTGTAATCGCTTTTGCCGCTTCGACACCATTTTTCATTCCACCACTTGCAACTAATGGTACTTCAGGTAATTTGCTTCTAACAGATACGAGACAATCCTTCGTTGGAATTCCCCAATTATTAAATGCTTCTGCAGCCGCTTTTCTCAATGGGTTTCTTGAACGCAGCTTTTCAACCTGACTCCAAGAAGTTCCACCTGCACCAGCAACATCAATATATGAAATTCCAGCATTGTATAATTTTTCTGCAACAGTACCATCAATACCAAATCCTACTTCTTTCACACCAACAGGTACTTCTAGCGTCTTACAAACCTGTTCTATTTTCGGTAGTAAATTCTCAAAGTTTAAATCGCCACCATCTTGAACGACTTCCTGGAGACTATTTAAATGAAGCACAATTGAATCTGCATTCGTTTTATCAATAATCCGCTGACACTCTTCCGCACCATATCCATAGTTTAATTGGACAGCACCAAGGTTTACGATTAATGGCGTATTTGGAGCTTGCTCGCGAATCAAGAAAGACTCTTTATATGCATCACTCTCAAGGAATGCTCGTGTAGAACCAATTGCAAGTGCCCATCCTTTTTCTTCAGCAGCAATTGCCAAGTTTTGATTAATCGTAACAGCTAAGTCAGATCCGCCTGTCATTGAGCTTACTAAAAAAGGAGCTCTTAATGCTCTATCTAAAAAGCTTGTCTTAATTTCAATGTCATCAAAATTAATCTCTGGTAATGCATTATGTATAAAATGGATCCCTTCAAGACCCGTTGATTTATTCACACCTTCAACTTTTCCTGTTAAACAGAGACGAATATGCTCGGTTTTTCGTTGGTTGATTCCCTTTTCCATATAAGGTACCTCACTTTACTAAAAAATAATCCACATTTTATAGAGGTTGTTCAAACAGTCCGGTAAAAATGACACATCGTTGTTTCTAGTTGGCTTGCTTTTCCGTTACTCACACTAAAACATTCAGGGAACTTCTACTAAAACCGTCTACGTCCTGTAGACAACGTAGAAGTCACCACATCCTGTGGAAGACCGTTTCGTTACTCAAAGCTACGCCACCTCGAACTTCCGACGCCCAGGACGGGCTAGTGTCGGTATTGCAACAAAACTTTCCGATGGGGCGAGTAATCGCAGTCCCAGGACGTTGCGAACTTAGCCGACCGGTCCTTTTTATCCTCCTTTTTAAACGCTCAACTAATAGTGTACTTGTTTCCCAATCAAAATAAAAGGAAATCGAATTAATTTTCCCGTGGATCCTTCTTGGGGAAAATTGTATAACTGAAACTAATTAGGAAATCAGCAGCCAATACGATTGACCATAAACGAAGTGTGCCATATAATGCTTCCGTCTGCTCCCGGTTTTTGATAAAGAAAATGATTCCTGCCAAAAAGGCACTGCCAATACACCATGCCAGTAAATGCCGATACCAGCCCGAACGCTCAGACCTCGCATATTCTTTACCATATTTCTTTCTCTTCACCGGCTTCTCACCGTCTGCAAATCTAGCCGCGAAATGTTCGTCTGCCCATTTAATCATCTGGTGGCCAAACGCAATACTAACCCCAATGTAAATTGCTGCTATCCCATGTACTGTTGTCGCAATCGCTCCGTTTTTCAAGTCAATAACTGTTACAATTAATAGGAGTAAATCTACAAGCGGCGTACAAATCAATAATAGTGCTCCAAGTTTTTTCCTTTTAAAGATATACCTAGCTACCAGACCAGCTATTACAAATATCCAAAACAAGATTTCACAAGCAACAATCACATAACCGACCATTTCATTTCCCCTTTGCGATGGATTTCCTCTCAAAGATAATGTAGCATAATATTTTTATATTATACAGCCTTGCTATACTAAAAATATGCCAAAAATAATTAATCATGAACAAAGATAAATATTAGAAAACTAAGGTTTAACCAAGCCTTTCGGTGACAGCCTTAGTTGCACTTATGTAGTTAAGAAAGTCGTTATACTTTCTTAACTACCAAAAAATAAAGGAGGAAATTTATGATAGAAAAAGCAAAAGCATTTGCAGCAAAGGCGCATGAAGGCCAGGTAAGAAAGAATTCAGATGTTCCTTACATCACCCATCCAATTCGAGTTGCCGAACGATTACAAAAATCAGGATTTAGTGAAGCATTAATCTGTGCCGGTTACCTTCATGATGTAGTTGAAGATACACCAATTGAAATTGAGGATATCGAAAGAGAATTCGGGAAGGTTGTGGCGAAGCTAGTTGCTGCCCACACGGAAGATAAATCGAAATCCTGGCAGGAGCGTAAACAGCATACAATTGATACGGTAAAAAATACTGAAAAGGAAATAAAATATTTAATTGTTGCCGATAAACTCGATAATCTGCTTGGTCTCGAGCAGGATCTTAAAAAGCAGGGAGATACCGTTTGGAATAATTTCAACGCTGGGCCGGACAAGCAGAAATGGTATAACGAGTCGATCGTGAGAAGTATGTATGACGGGCTGGATTATGTGGATATTCCTAAGTATTTTAGTGAATATGAAGATGCTGTGAAGCGTGTTTTTGGATAGATAATGTGTAAACAATTGACAACACATTTAGCTAGCTATGTATTTAAGTTACTTCTATATATAAGTGAAACAATCCCAACTTCCTTATGAGTTTACTTGAAGTTGGGTTTTCGATTTGTAAATTGACACAGGCTGTGCCTGCCTGTTTGTTAATTGGAAAGTGTAACCCAAACCCGTCAATAATTTACATTCGTTGTCACTCTTCGTTCCATTAATAATTTCCTATTTTCAATTCATCAATTAGCCATAATCCCCATACCTAATAAAACCAAAAATTAATAACAGCACTAATGCAAAAATGCATAATGTTCCGATCGAAGCTAAAACATTAAGAATTATATTTGCCTTTGTACTAAACAGCTTACAAAATACAATATAAAATCCAACTCCAATAACTCCCCCTAATGTATTTCCCATAAGGTCAGTTATATCGCTACCTCCTATAGCAAAGATGAATTGTAAGACTTCAAACAACAAACTAACTCCTGCTATTGGTACAATCTTTTTCAAGAAAGACCAACTTGGTTTTAGCATACTGATATAAATTCCAAATGGAATAAATGCAAATACGTTATAGATTATTTCACCAATATCTATTTGATCGTTTTTAATAACTGAACCAGCAAAAGGGATTAAGTTGATCCCTCTAAAATCCGTGAAGTGACGCAAGTCTTGAAATGAAAATTGCATTTTAAAAAGTATTATCCATGTTAAAACAAATAAATATACGACCAACAAGCCAGCAGTTATTTTATTTGGATTAATTATTGATTTTCCCATATAAATCCCCTATTCCTATCATTCGTAAACTGTCACTATTACTCCGTCAATATTGTTGCCTGAAATCTCAAAATAGCTATTATCCGGTATGTTAATCATCCTGCTCCCGAAACTGGGGTAATAGGTAATCATGTATTTTCCCCCATTAATGCTGGCAGAAATGGTTTTTTCTTCTTTTAGGTAATCTAAATATTCTTCTAAAACAATATTCTTTCCCTTCATAATCGCACTATGCGGCAAACCGACATAACGGATATGCCACGGTTCATATTGAATTCCTGTTACATTCGTTTTATCCTTTGGATAGCGTAAAATGAACCCGTATTTCCAGGCATTATCTTCTATCCACTTTCCTTCCGGTGCATCGGCCATCTTCATTTGAGTGGATCCCACATCAAGCGCTATGCCCAAATTGTGTTCACTATAGCCAGCTGGCAAAGCATAGGAAGAACCCATTTCCTTATAAAGCATACTTTGCATATCAAAGTCTCGGAATCCACTGGTTATGGAGAAATTATGTACTCCTTCTTTTTCTGCAGCAGCAATCATCTTTGAAAATTCACGGGCAACATCCTCTGACAAGTAAATGTCGTTACCTGGCAGCTCATATCCATTCGATAATTCAGTTTTGGAATTTAAATTGATGATATCCGATTTAATACTCTCTTGATGAACTGGATATTCATTATTGACCAAAAGAAGGTTTCCTTGGTAGATTTGTTTCATTAAAATTTCTATCGTTTGAATATTTTCATTGACACTTTTATCATCTGCTAAATCATTTACATATTGATCATATTTTTGTACTTCTATATTGGGTTCAAAAAAAGATTCAATATTTACGAAAATTAATCCCAAAAACAATAACAATATTAAAAAGCCCCACTTCTTCATTTTTCAGTTTCCTCCTTAATCTTCCTTGCTTATAAGAATAGGGCAAACTATTTAAAAAAAGAGTAGGGTAAATCTTAAATTTTTCTTAAGTTCTGTACTTATCGTTAATCATAATTTATTGGTTCACTTTCCTTTGGTAAACGAACTTCAAAAATTGTCTTGATAACGCTGCTTTCAACAGTAATAGTTCCATTATGCTGCTCCACAATATTCTTCGCAATGAACAATCCAAGGCCTGTACTATCTTCTTGATGCGTTCGTGCTTTGTCTCCGGTGTAGAGCATGTCAAAGAGGTACGGGAGTTCATCTGGGGGAATGCTATCTCCATAATTAACAACTCGTATTACCACTTCATCTGAATCAATAAAACCGTTAATATCAATATACTGACCTTCATATCCATAACGAATTGCATTAGTTATAAGATTTTCAAACACACGTGCTATCAAATCTCCATCACCAAAAATAGGTAGTTGGGACTGACTATTCATCCGAGCAACCAAATGATTCTTTTCAAATACAGGATACAATTCTTCCTTTAATTGGTTAAGCAGGTCAGTTAAATTAATTGGCTTTTTTTCAACTGGCAGCATGCCATAGTTCATTCTAGTTATTTCGAATAATTCATCAATCAGTCTTTCCAAACGCTGTGACTTAGTAAAAGCAATCGTTAAAAAATGTCTGACTTGCTCTTTAGACAGACTCTCATCCTTTAGGAGCAAATCCAAATAGCCTAAAACCGAGGTAAGCGGGGTCCGCAAATCATGAGCTAAATTAACGACCAATTGGTCTTTGCTGCTTTCCGAAAAATCTCCTCTTTCTATAGCTTCTTTCAACTTTTCGCTTGCCAAATTAATATCTTGGGCGATATCTCTAAATTCATCATTTGACCTAACCTGAACCTTGTATGAGAAGTCACCTCGGGCTAGATAATGGATTCCGGTTGAAATCTCATTGAAATAAGCCGAATAGCGCTGTGTGAGTAAATAGAAGAAAACCAACGAAAGCGGGATAAATAGCAGTAAGAAGAAGTTAATGTCGCCAAGCTCTTTCATAATTTGACGATATATAAAAAGTGCGTCTCCAAACTGAGCATTAGTATGATAATAGTATTGCAGTCCTTTAAAGATTAAATAAACTATGATACCTGATGCAAGCATACTTAAACAAAAGAACAACACCATTTTTGAGCGAAAACTGCGCATCATTTTAATCATTGAATGTATACCCTACTCCCCATACTGTCTTAATCCATTTATCTTTCCGTTTATCCTCTTCAAGCTTTTTCCGAAGCGTACGTATATGAACCATAACGGTATTACCACCTTCAAAGTATGCCTCGCCCCATACCTGCCTGAATATATTTTCTACACTAAAAACCTTCTTTGGATGACTTGCTAGTAAATACAAAATATCAAACTCTTTCGGTGTTAGCTCTATGCTTTCACCATATAGCGTAACTGTATGATGATCAGGAGAA
Organism: Oceanobacillus chungangensis; assembly: GCF_003369565.1. Taxonomy (GTDB): domain Bacteria; phylum Bacillota; class Bacilli; order Bacillales; family Amphibacillaceae; genus Oceanobacillus; species Oceanobacillus chungangensis. The sequence continues at coordinate 26,492 of NZ_PIOD01000003.1, forward strand.
ATAACCAATCCACCATATTCCACGCTAGTGTTATTATCTGCTTCTTTTTTAGGCTGATTCAGCTTCATAAAACGTCGGAGCTGAGCATTTACACGAGCAACCAGTTCTATCGGAGTGAACGGTTTAGTCATATAATCATCTGCTCCAATTACGAGCCCCTGTACTTTATCGAAATCAGATGTTCTAGCACTTAAAAATATGATAGGCATATTATGCTGTTCCCGAATGCGTCGGGTCACTTCATATCCATCCATTTTCGGCATCATAATATCCAAAATCAGCAAATCAATGACCTGAGTCTCAACAACACGGATAGCTTCTTGTCCATCCGATACTTTAATACAGTAGTAGCCTTCTCTTTCTAAATGGATGGCAACCAGATCAGCAATTTCATTTGCATCATCAGCAATTAATATCGAAATATCTCGCATCTTTCCACTCCTAATAAATTTAACATACAGCTATATTTCAAGTTCTACTCATTTTCTATTTAGCTTATCAGCATAATTGGATCAAACTTTATTTTAACATAGCCTATCATTTCTCCTATTTCCAAAGATATATTATCTATCTTTACCTGTGAGCAACTCGTTAATATAAATAGTAAGATTTTATACATTCTTAACTATTAGAAAACTAAGGTTTAACCGAGCCTTTCGGGGACAGCCTTAGTTGCACTTATGTAGTAAGAAATATTTTATACTTTCTTAACTATCAAAAAAATGAGAAGCAAAGGATTTACTAATTGCTTCTCATTTTCTTTAATCATAAACCAACTCGGCGAATCAGCCACGACGTTTATATTTACTTTTCAAATCCTTAGAAACCTGCTTCCATTTATTCCTTTCTTCCTGCTGTGCCTTTTGATCCTGCTTTCTTTTCTCATATGCGAGTTCACGTTGAAGCTTTACATAGTTTTGAAAGCGCCCCTCCGGCAGTTCTCCATTATCTAAAGCTTCTCTTACAGCACAGCCTGGTTCCAACTCATGCCTGCAATCAGTAAATCGACAGTTTGCTGCTAGTTCTTCTACATCCTGGAATGTCGCATCGATTGCCGATTCACCCTCCCATAATTGCAGCTCCCTCATTCCCGGTGTGTCAATCATGAGTGCTCCGTTTGGAAGCATGAACATTTCCCGATGTGTCGTCGTATGACGTCCTTTACTGTCAGATTCCCGAATACCCTTCGTATCTTGCACCTGTTTTTCAAGCAATGTATTTACTAAGGTTGACTTTCCTACACCTGAAGACCCAAGCAGGGCCGCTGTCCGGCCAGTCGGCAATAGCTTCATTAACTCCTCGATCCCGTCCTTCGTCACACTGCTAACTGCTATAATTGGAATTCCAATCGCAACCGACTCTACTTCAGTAATCGCAGTATCAACTTCTTCTTGGGAGCATTCGTCCTTCTTTGTCAGAACAATGGCAGGCGATGCACCACTTTCATATGCCGCCAGCACATAGCGTTCGATTCGTCTCATATTCAAATCATGGTTTAGTGAATTGACGATAAATATTGTATCAATATTTGTTGCAACGATTTGTGCCTCTGTTCTTAGTCCTGCAGCCTGTCTGACAAACTGACTCTTTCGCGGCAATACCTGATTAATAACTGCCTTCTGTTCATCTGCCAGCTTTTGTACCTCTACCCAATCACCAACTGCTGGAAAGTCGAGTACTGAGGTTGCTTCATTAAGGAATTTACCGCTTAGATGCGCTAAATATTCCATTTCTCCGTCAGAAATACGATAGCTGTTTTTCTGTACGGTGATTACACGGGCAATAAACTCCGTGTTTATTGCTGTATTCGGGCTTTCCCAACCAAGTTTAATAAGATTATTCAATTTTGTTTTCCTCCTGTTTAGTGGAGGAAAAGTCATCTATACCGACTGTTCCTCCATTTTTCTGCTAGTGTATTTGATTTCTATTGTTAATTTTTGAGTTTCAATCATACTGCATCACACCTTTCCTAATGGATGAACCATATTTTTTAATAGTTTACTACAAAATAGAGGTTTTGTGCGAATTTTTCTTTAAATTCGCTCATCAGCCCACCGCTGCGGAAATACACTACGCTTTCCGCGGGCGGCTGGTGAGCCTCCTTGTGCTGCGCACTTCGTAGTCTCACCGAGGCCTTTCCTCCCGCAGGAGTCTCCGTGTATTTCCTTCGCTTGGATTATGCCAGTATATAAATTGCAATCCCTGTATAAGAATCGCATCTTCCTCTCCTACAGCTAAAGATCCATCGGATGCTCATGGAAATGCATTCTCCTTTGTTGCACTCAACTTTGAATCGCTATCCCTATGTTACAACTAAAAAAAAAATCAGATGTGCATATTTACACATCTGATTCACTAATTAACTATCTATTATTATTTTCATTTGGTGCTTTATTAATACGGATGTTGCGATCTAGTGTTGCGAGTTTCTCCATGTCTGCTTCACTTAGCTCAAAGCCAAAAACATCGATATTCTCTTCGATTCTTGAAGGTGTGACAGATTTAGGAATGACAACAACGTCTGTTTGCAAATGCCAGCGAAGAATGATTTGTGCAGGTGTTTTGCCGTACAGTTCTGCTAATCCCTTCACAACCTCGTCTTCTAGAACGTCTCTTCCATTCATCAATGGGCTATATGCTTCCACTAAAATTCCGTGTTTTTGACAGAATTCCTTTAATTCTTTTTGTTGTAAGTATGGATGACATTCCACTTGATTAATCGCTGGAACGACTTCACACTCATCTAAAATACGTTCAAGATGCTCGATAGCAAAGTTACAAACACCAATTGCCTTTACACGCCCATCTTTATATAGCTTTTCCAGCGCTTTATACGTTTCAACATATTCATCATATTTAGGAGTTGGCCAGTGAATGAGATATAACTCTACATAGTCTAGTCCAAGTCTTTCTAAACTCGCATCAAATGCTTTTAATGTATTTTCATAGCCATGATCACTATTCCAAACCTTAGTCGTAATAAAAAGCTCTTTCCTAGGAATATTGCTATTTGCAATTGCCCTGCCAACACCTGCTTCATTTCCGTATACCTTCGCTGTATCGATGGAACGATAGCCAGATTCAAATGCTTTTTCTACTGCTGCTGTTGCTTCTTCGTCGGGTACTTGCCAGACACCAAAACCTAATTGGGGCATCTCTAGACCATTGTTTAGTGTAATATTTTGCACATTATCGCATCCTCTCTAACCGTATTTATTTTAGTTTACCATATCCTTTCAAAATTGCGACTCTTTCCACTTGCTTCTTGAAAATGTGAAGTTCCCTTCATATCTAGTTAGTGTTTGATTTGCCAGTAAATAAGTGATAGGAAACAGTCGATCCAAAAAATATCGGTCATGTGATACAGCAATTATCGTTCCATCAAATAATTTCAGAGCATCCTCTAATACTTCTTTCGACTCAATATCCAAATGGTTTGTCGGTTCATCCAAGATTAATAGATTATGATTTTGGTGTACAAGTTCCGCTAATCTCAGACGCATTTTCTCCCCACCACTTAAATCGCTCACTTTTTGGAACACGGTTTTACCATAGAAAAGGAATTTCGCTAATATCGCTCTAGCTTCCCCTTCTGCAACATGAACATGGTCGCGGAACTCCTCTAGAATTGTCTGCTCACTATTCAGCTCCAATACATGCTGGGAAAGAAACCCAATCGATAAATTACTGCCTATTTTAACAGTTCCCGAATCCGCCTTATCTTTTCCTAAGATAATGTTTAACATGCTTGACTTACCGGTCCCATTTTCTCCAATAATCGCAATCCGGTCCTGAAAACGAACATGCATATTTACTGAATGAAATAGCGTTTTTTCTGTAAATTGTTTACTGACTTCTTCAAATATGACAACATCCTTACCACTTCGATTGTTAATCTGAAAATCGAGGCTAATCTTTTTCTGTTCTAATATTGGCCGTTTCAGCACTTCGATTCTTTCAAGTGCTTTTTCCATGCTTTTCGCACGTCGATGCAGCCCATCATTTGGTGGATTTGCCTGATTTGCCCATTCTTTCAATCGCTTGATTGTTTCTTTCATTTTCTTTATTTTCTTTTGCTGATCTTGGTAATGCTGAAATTCCTGCAGTAAACGTGTTTCTCGCTCGATTACATAGTTTGAATAATTTGTCTTGTAGGTAATTAATTCTCCTTGATCAATCTCCAGAATGGATGTCACTGTTTCATCTAAAAAATATCGGTCATGGGATACGATAATGACGGTTCCATCATACTGTTTGATAAACTCAGTAAGCCACTCAATTGCCAGAAAATCCAAATGGTTTGTAGGTTCATCAAGTAATAATAAATCAGGTGCGGAAAGAAGCAGCATAGCCAACCCAATCTTTGTTCTTTCACCACCGCTCAAGGTTCTCCATTCTTTATTTGCCAAATCCTCGATCTGAAGACCAGACATAATTCTTCTCACCTGTGCATCTACTTCATAGCCGCCATCTTCTTGGAATTTCTCCTGTAAATCCCCATATTTTTCAATATAGTACGTTAATCGTTCAGAATTAGTCTCCGTACTCATTTTTCCCTCTAATTCAATCATCTTAGCTCTTAATTTATTTAAATCAGAAAAGACATTATATAGAAGTGTCACAGATATTGTTTCCCCATCAATTTCCGGGTTCTGTTGTAACAGCCCAATCGTTAGCCCTTTTTTCCAAGTTATTACTCCTGTTGCAGGCACTGTTTTTCTGGCGATTAAATTGAGTAGTGTCGTCTTTCCCTCACCATTTCTGCCAATTAATCCAATCCTGTTTCCTTGTTTAATTTCACATGTCATGTCACTAAATATTGTATTTGCTCCATAAGTTTGTGTAACTCTATTTAAACTACAAATAATCATTTTCTCTTCCTCCGAAATAGAAGAGACATTATTTTACGCATAGAAAAAAGACGTCAGGAAGTGAATCCCCCAACGTCTTTTTAAATTCCGTTCGTAGGCAGATGTCTCTTACTGGTATTTTTACCGCTCAATTGTTCTAAAAAAGGACAGACTAATCCCGTTGAACAAAAATGCAGCAAAAATAGCATAGCGAATACAAAGGTACTCTCTAAGTTTCACTACACCACTACCAGCAAATTCCATCTTACCCACCTCCTTTAAATATATACTTATAATATTAAGATAAGTATCACAACATAGTCAATAGTTATTTTATCACAGGAAAAAATACTTAATATTAACTTAACAATTCTAACTTTAATGACGATATAAAATAAAGCTACATTTTGTATTATTCTATTTTAATAAGTTTCATAGTTAGTTAGGGGGAAGATTATGAAAAAGAAACAAAAGAATAGAAAGATAAAAAGATTCACATGGAAAGATATTAAAATTGGTCAAAAGTATTTAATAGCATTTTTCACGACAGTAGGACTCATTATTATCGCTAGCTTTATTGTCTTCTTACAGTTAAATAAAACAGAAGATAATATCAAGGCAATAGAAAAACAAAATGTCTGGGTAAATGACATGACACATCTGTCCTCACTCATCCAGCTACAAGACTTCCAAATTGCCGAGTATTTATTAACACAGGATGCTCAATATATTGATACGTATAACGAATACACTGAAGAAGTCAATACGATAATGGCTGATATGACACCAAAGCTGACTACAAAGAAACAGAAGGAAGCTTTCAATACGATACAAGATAATATAAATGGGATAAAGGATACCTTTCTAAATAAAATGGTCCCTTCCGTTGAAGATGATTTAGTTGTATATGCTACGTCACTAAGAAGCTATTCATCAAATTATCGAAATGAAATCCTTGAACAAGTAGAACATTTAACAAACGATGTTAAGAAGGATCAGGAAGAACTAGTTAAAACATCTACAAATAATATCAATAGCAGCATACTTATTTTATTTATTGCTATTTTTACCGTAGTGGTAATTGGTACAATATTAATGCTGTTTGTTAGTCGGAATATTGCAGTTGGACTATCAAACTTAGTGAAACTAACGAAAGAAGTAGCAGATGGGAATCTGCAAGTTGACTCAATTGACTATAACGGTAAGGATGAAATAGGCCAATTAGCAGCCACTATTAATCAAATGAAGGATAGTCTTAAACACATTCTAAGTAATATAGCAAAGGCAGCAAATTCCGTCTCAACTAGAAGCGAAGACTTAACACAATCTGCAAAAGAAGTTAAAGAAGGAAATATTCAGATTGCTAGGACAATGGAAGAATTATCCACAGGCGCAGAAACACAGGCAAATGGTGCATCGGATTTAGCAGAAAATATGTCTGAATTTGTACAACGTGTCATACAATCCGAAAAAAGTGGCCAGGAAATTGCAGCAAGTTCAAACGATATTTTATCCTTAACAAATAATGGCACAACCCTTATGAATAAATCTGTTTCACAAATGAAACAGATTGACACTATCGTTTCCGCTGCTGTTGAAAAGGTTAAGAACTTGGATAAACAATCTGCTGAGATTTCCAAACTAGTCATTGTCATTCGTGATATTGCAGATCAAACCAATTTACTATCATTGAATGCGGCAATTGAGGCGGCAAGGGCTGGAGAACATGGTAAAGGCTTTGCTGTTGTTGCCGACGAAGTAAGAAAACTTGCAGATCAAGTATCCTCATCTGTAGAGGGAATTAAAACAATCGTTACCGCTATTCAAACGGAAAGCATTCAAGTGGTCGAAACATTAAGTACTGGCTATCACGAGGTTCAAGAGGGAACAACCCAAATTGAAGCAACAGGAAAAAGCTTTGCATCCATTAACGCTGCTGTTTCCGATATGGCTATAAAAATTGATGCTATATCAAACAACCTAAATGAAATCACAATTAGAAGCAGTGATATGAACAATGTTATTGAAGATATTGCTTCTGTCTCAGAAGAATCAGCTGCTGGAGTCGAGCAGGTTGCAGCTTCCACACAACAATCCGCTAGTTCTATGGAAGAAGTTTCACATAATGCGGACGAATTAGCGGATCTAGCAGAACAAATGAATTATGAAATAAATCTGTTTAGACTTTAGTCTTATAGCTTTAAAAGCTCAGAACGGTGGTGCACCCAAAAATTAGATTTTTTTCTCTAAATTTTGAGTTGAAGCACCAACATCTGAGCTTTTCTTTATTAGTCAATTATTTATTTTCCTCGTAATGGGTTTATACCGATTAGCTGATTATAAACTGGAGGGAAATTTGTTACTTACTGCTAGACAGCTACCGCTTCTCACGGGCGCTCGACTAGTGAGCCTAACTTATAAATAAACTACTCTTGGTAGATTTTTAAATTACCCCAAATAGATTTCCAGTTCTTTTTTTTTATTCTTTCTCCGTAAATTTTCATTCGTTCTTCAGCTACTGTAAAATAAGGAGTTGGTTTCACTTCTAGATTGATAAGATCACTAATTCCTAATGGAGCTGTTAAAATAACATTGTTTCCTTCATCCAACTTTACACCTAAAGCTGTCGCAGTTTCCGGGAACTTTGAGATAGCGTCAATAGAAGAGCGATAAGGAGGAACTTTATTTCTAAGGTGCATTCTCGCTTCATTCTTTACAGACCAAGGAATATTCGGTCTTAGGTCTAATAACTTTTGCTCTAGTTTCTTTTCTTCTAATTCATCAATATTTGCCGGGTCAAAGTAAATGACATCAATATCTAGAAGAGGTGTTCTATCATTAAAATTATGTAATACATCCCATACCTTTGTCCTGACAAATCCTGCACAAATCCACCAATCAGGCAAATTCAAAGACTTGGCACTATCTAATATTTCCATCATCCATTTATCTTCTTTAATAAGACCAACAATTGCTTTTTCATCTAACACAATAAAGTAACTCCTTACTATCGTATTCCTATACTAGATATTCTTTTATTTCTGATACAATCATTAATAGTAGACTTAAGCCTTCTTGATTTCCTTCCATTCATTCTCTAAAATACTCATTTCCCACAAACTCCAGTATTCATTACCATTTTTTCTTGAATCTCTATGTAACCCCTCTTTTATGAATCCTGCTTTTTCGTAACAGGCGATAGCAGAAACATTAAAATCAAAAACTCCGAGACTAACTCTATGTAATTGAAGCTCATCAAAGGCAATTCCAAGGATTTCCTTGATCATTTGCTGACCTATTCCTTTACCTCTTGTATCTTTATCACCTACTAATACTTTTCCAACTCTTGCAGATTTATTCTTTCTATCAATCTTTCCGAGAGAGATATGTCCGATAGTATCTTCAGATTCCTTATCAATTACTTTATAAATTAACGTTTCTGAACCGTCAAGATTGGCATTGTAGATATATTTTTCTAGTTGATCTTTATCCAAAGGATAATGAAACCCCGGTCCTCCCCATTGAAGTAAGAACTCAGTTGAATCAATCCAATAAATGAGTTGTTCAAAATCTGGCCGTTCAAAATATTTTAGTTCTACCACAATATTCTACCTCCACTCTCTGCAAATTCTTTACAAATAATTACTAAAATCCCTTTAGAGTAACCTGCTCAAAATGTTCAACAGTTGGAAATGGATCATAGAATTTATGTAATTGCTTTTTCCATTCCTGATACTCTTCTGACTGTCTAAATCCAACTGTATGGTCCTCTATTGTTTCCCATTTTACTAACAGTAAGTATTTCCCCTTTACTTCCATACAACGTTGCAGTTCATGGGATATATAACCTGCCATTGACGATATAATTTCTGATGCTTGCCGAAACGCTTGCTCATATTCAGCTTCCATACCTTCCTTAACCTGTAGCATAACTGCTTCCAATATCATTTCATTAGCTCCTTTTTTGAAATATATTCACCTATAATATTTTTTGATGTTCTTATCATTGGTAAAATGTAGGATAGATACAATTAAAGATAACTTCAATTTTAGTTAATATTCTAACAAATTATATTGGAGTTAGCCTTTACTAAAAAACTTAAGGTACAAAATCATATTGAATTTGCACCTTAGAATCTTATTTAAAAGTTCTCCTCAATAAATGAACCCGTTGATTGTAAGGAACTCTATTTCTCTCTACTGTTTATCAGGAGGCCCATTATTCATTCCATATGCTTAGAATACCTAAAACAATCCCTCGTATGGTCATTCACCAATCCCGTAGCTTGCATAAATGCATAACAAATCGTTGGTCCGACAAATTTAAATCCGCGTTTTTTTAAATCCTTACTCATTTGCTCAGACTCTGGTGTAGACACAGGAATCTGCCCAATTTCCTCCCAATGATTGATGATAGGTTTGCCATCAACAAACTGCCATATATATTCGTCAAATGTGCCAAATTGTGCTTGAACATTTAAGAATGCTTTTGCATTAGAGATAACGGAATTGATTTTTAGCTTGTTTCTAATAATACCTTCGTTATGCCTTAATTGCTCTACTTTTGAATCATCATAGTTCATAATGATTTTCGGATCAAAATTATCAAATGCTTCCCTGTAATTCTCTCTGCGTTTAAGGATTGTAATCCAGCTTAAACCTGCTTGAGCTCCTCCAAGCGAAAGCATTTCGAATAATTTCTGATCGTCATGATGAGGAACACCCCATTCCTCGTCATGATATTTCAAATAAATTGGATCTGTTGTAACCCATGCACATCTTTTTTGTTCCATCTTAGCTCTCATCCAATTCTATGTCATTTTTATCAAAAGAACTCTATTTCCCCTACTGTTTATCGGGATGCTCATTATTCATTCCATATGCTTAGAATACCTAAAACAATCCTTCGTATGGTCATTCACCATTCCCGTAGCTTGCATAAATGCATAGCAAATCGTTGGCCCGATAAATTTAAACCCGCGTTTTTTTAAATCCTTACTCATTTGCTCAGACTCTGGTGTAGACACAGGAATCTGTCCAATTTCCTCCCAATGATTGATGATAGGTTTGCCATCAACAAATTGCCATATATACGCGTCAAATGTGCCATATTGTGCTTTTACTTTCAAGAATGCTTTTGCATTGGTAATAACAGAATTAATTTTTAGCTTATTTCTAATAATTCCTTCGTTTTGCCTTAACTCCTCTACTTTTGCCTCGTCATAGTTCATGATTACTTCTGGGTCAAAATTATCGAATGCTTCTCGGTAATTTTCTCTGCGTTTGAGAATTGTAATCCAGCTTAAACCTGCTTGCGCTCCTTCAAGCGTAAGCATTTCGAATAATTTCTGATCGTCATGAAGAGGAACACCCCATTCCTCGTCATGATACTCCACATAAATTGGGTCTGTTGTAACCCATGCACATCGTTTCAGTTCCATCTTAGCTCTCATCCAATTCTATGTCATTTTTATCATAAGAAATCCAGTCACTGAAGCTTCCTGGATATAATTTCACATTCGTATAACCTGCTAATTTTAATGCAAGGATATTCGGACATGCCGATACACCTGAACCACAGGAGACGATAATTTCTTCATCTTTTGATAATGCGGCAAAGTGCTCCTCAAGCTCCTCTACATTTTTCCATAAGCCATCATCGGTAAGGACATCTTTCCAAAAATAATTCTTCGCACCTGGAATATGTCCCGCTTTACTATATAATGTTTCTATTTCACCTAGGTAACGTTCTTTGGCACGTGAATCAATTAATATTGCAGTATGGTTTTCCGTCTTTTCTTTTACTTCTTCCATCGTTACCGTTTGATCATTACGGAAATTAGGCTTAAATACTTTCGGCTGTAATCTGGAAATTTCCTTCGTAACGTCATTTCCAACTTCAACCCAGCGCTTGTATCCACCCTCAAGGATATAAACTTTATCATGTCCACTATTTTCTAGCAGCCACCAAAGCCTAGCAGCAAACATCTCATTTCCTTGGTCATAAATCACAACAGTTGTATCTTCATCAATACCGATATTACCCATTTTCGCAGCAAATGTCTCCCTGTCTGGAAGTGGATGAGCACCACCATGCTTCTCTGCTCTTCCTGATAAATCACGATTTAGATCAAGGTAAACCGCATCTGGAAGGTGGCTTTCCAAATACATTTTTCTTCCTGCATCCGGATTATCCAATTGAAATCGCACATCGACTATTATCGTGTTTTCAAGATTGTTTCCAAGTCTCTTCTTCAATCGTTCCACACTAATTAAATTCGACATTATTACCCCTCCAGTATTTTGCTCATATAATATTCATCTACAAATCTACCATCCATAAATAGTGAATCTTGTTTTATTCCTTCAATTTTGAAGCCTGCCCTCTCGTATAACTTTACTCCCGCAATATTTTCTGTAACAACAGTGAGTTCTAATCTATGAATCCCATGGTTTAATGCCCATTTCTCTAATTCTTGAAATAACCGTGTACCAATACTTCTTCCCCGATTTTCCGCTGAAATACCGATTACTATGTAAGCACAATGCTTATTCTTAATCGTATTCCCGCCAATAGCAAATAGATAACCGGCCAATTTATTGTTTTCAACTGACACTAGTATTTCCGAATTACTCTTTTTTGTTAATGTTTCAATCATTTGCGCTTGTTTTTCTGCAGTAATTTTCCTTTCCCCTGCTCCGTAAAGCATATAGGGACTTTCCGTTTCCACTTGCCCGATCAATACTGCTAATTCTTCTGCATCGCTACCTAATGCTTGCCTAATCAAAGTCATCATTCCAATTCATATTCATATTTATTCGTGAGCTTGCGGCATTATCCTTCTGAAATTATTTCGTGAATACTGTCGTGTATGATAATATACAATTATATCAAATGAAGGAGCGAATAACCTAATGAAAGAGGAACTAATTAAGCGCTTTACTACATATGCAAAGATAGATACACAATCAAATGAAGATTCAAAGACGACCCCTTCTACTTCAGGACAGTTTGATCTGCTTCATGTCCTTGTAGAAGAGTTAAAAGAAATTGGTATGGAGGATGTGGCGCTTGATGAAAACGGCTATTTAATGGCGACCCTTCCAGCCAATACAGATAAAGAAATTCCTACGATTGGCTTCTTAGCACATGTCGATACAGCAACAGATTTCACAGGAAAAAATGTCAATCCGCAAATTGTGGAGAACTTTGATGGGAATGACCTGACACTTAATGAAAAATTAAACATCGTATTATCTGCCAAGGAATTCCCAGAGCTTCCAAGCTATAAAGGACAAACTTTAATCACAACTGACGGAACAACTTTGCTTGGTGCTGATGATAAGGCTGGTATTACAGAAATAATGACAGCAATGAATTACCTAATTCAGCATCCGGAAATTGAACATGGACGTATTCGTGTTGCTTTTACTCCAGATGAAGAAATCGGTCGCGGACCACATAAATTCGATGTGGAGCGTTTCGATGCAACTTATGCATACACGATGGATGGCGGCCCTCTTGGAGAGCTACAATATGAAAGCTTTAACGCCGCAGCAGCAAAAGTCACATTTAAAGGAAGCAGTGTACATCCGGGAACAGCGAAGAATAAAATGATCAATGCAAGCAAGCTTGCTACAGAATTTATTGGAAAGTTCCCGGAACAAGAAGCACCAGAACATACAGAAGGACATGAAGGCTTCTACCATCTAATTTCCATTCATGGTGAAGTAGAAAAAACACAAGTATATTACATTATTCGTGATCATGACAGAGAAAGCTTTGAAGCTAGAAAAGCAACATTAGAAAAATATGTCAATGAAATGAAGGAAAAATATGGAGTAGAAAATGTTGAGCTTGAATTAACGGACCAATACTATAATATGCGTGAAAAGATTGAGCCTGTAATGGAAATTGTGGATATCGCTAGCGAAGCGATGAAGAATTTAGACATTAAACCAATCATCGAACCAATCCGCGGAGGCACAGATGGATCACAGCTATCGTTCATGGGCTTGCCTACACCGAATATTTTTGCTGGCGGAGAAAACTTCCATGGTAAATTCGAATACGTTTCCGTTGAATCAATGGAAAAGGCTGCAAAAGTAATCATTGAGATTTGCCGCTTGTTTGCTAAGAAATAATAATGAAAGTCCGATTCTATTTTTGAATCGGACTTATTTATTTCCATCTATAAGAGCATATTCAACGGCCATCATCAAATCATAAGCTCCACTACTACTTTTGTTTGAGAGAGTAGCTAGCTTTATCCCCACTCTGTGACGCGGCTTGAAAACTAACTCCTGGACTATAAACCATCACATGATATTTTAATATCTCATCATCAATTTTATCAATCTAAATACCGTACCCTTTTCACATGAAGTGTTAAAGGGATCTATTACTTTATTGAAGTTCTAATGTTATGTCCATATTACCTACTCCTGCGTTTAGTTATCGTTCTTTCTTTTCTAATTCTTCCAGCCGCTCCGTCAATTTCTTTAGCTTTGATTGATTATCTAATGCATAAATAAAACCAAGTAAACCAATCACAAATGCAACGATAGTCACAGACGATACCTCCTTTTAAGTAAAAAAATTTAGGATTAACTGTATTATTTTATTTTTATTGCACTTTAAATAGAATCTATGAGAAAATGGAAACGGCTTACCACTGTTACATTCGATTTCATTCGAATAGATTAATAGCATTATATTATGAGAAGCGTTAGGAGATATTCACCATGTTTAAAAAAAGAATTACTACCTTTTTTAGCTTGTTCATGCTAGTCTTCATTCTCGTTGCATGTTCAACTGAAGATACTAATGGAAATAAAACAAACAATGAAGAAAATAATAAGTCAGAAGACAATGTCGAAACACCTGCTGATAAAAATGGAAATCAAGATGGCACAGTAAAGGTCCCAAAAGGTGAACTTCAGAAGAAAGATCAAGGAGATCAGGTTGAGCTTCTGCAAGAAAGTTTAAACGAGCTTGGCTACGATATAACCGTCAGTGGAACTTTTGATGAAGCAACAACATGGGCAGTAACAGACTTTCAATTGCAACATGAAAACCTAATGGCGCTAGGGATTTATAATGAAGAAACGGAGCAAGTACTTGCAGATTCACTAGCAAATGGCGAGAAAATAGAAGCTGGGGCAGGACTTCCATTAGTTGCTGAACCGGCCGCGACAAATGCTGGTACACCGGTAATTGCAAACCCATATGATCAGCTTGCTTTAATCAATAAGGAGCATGCATTACCAGCTGAATATAATCCGGAAGATCTTGTTGTACCAAATGTTCGCTTCCCTTTTACAGAAGAATTACCTAAGAAACAAATGCGTGAAATTGCTGCACTGGCGTTAGAAGAACTATTTCAAGCAGCTGATGAAGACGGTCTAGAGCTATTTGCTCAATCCGGCTACAGAAGCTATGATACTCAAGTATCGCTTTTTGCCAACTATGTTAGTGCGAATGGCGAAGAGGCTGCGAATAAATTCAGTGCTCTTCCAGGAGAAAGTGAGCACCAATCAGGCTTAGCAATGGATGTTACTAGTGTTGATGTGAGTTACCTATTGGATACGGACTTTGGCGATACCGAAGAAGGTAAATGGGTAAAAGAACATGCAGCAGAATTTGGATTTATTATTCGTTATCCTAAAGGGAAAGAAGAAATTACGCAGTATCAATTTGAACCATGGCATTTGCGCTATGTCGGCGAAAAGGCAGCTAAGGAAATCATGGATCAAGGTATCACGTTAGAAGAATATTTTAATGAAAATGAATAAGTTATGTAGTCCTGTTCTTTCGAGAGCAGGATTTTTTTACATTATGGAATACTGTGGAAAATTTGTCGAAATCAGTGGAACAATTTTACTTTGATTCCTCATTTACTTCCTTGGCAATTAACGTATCTAAGGCGCGAATACGCTCTAATGCAGCAGCATCATCAATTTTTTTATAATGATGATTTCCGCCATTCTCTTCATCAGCTTCATCTGCCATTGCCACAACGCGTTGTAATGGATTAAGCTCGAGTTCACCCTTTGGTAAATAAGAATCGGTATGCAGCAAAATCGCAATGGCAATTTCCTTGGCGGCATGGCGGTCTTCACCAATTCTGATTAACAACTTATGGGCACGACTTGCACCTTTTATTGCATGGATATCATTTTCCCTGTATAGATCATAATCCCATTCGCCATCACTATACCAAGTGTAATGCCCCACATCATGAAGCAGTGCAGCCTTTGTTGCAAGATCTGGATTAACATCGAATCGCTTCGCAAAGATGTATGCATACTCCGCTACGGCAATCGCATGGGCAATACCTGAGCGATTCAAGTATTTCTGGGTAATCGGATGTGTGAATACTTGCTCTAATGTTACCAAATAATCGCCTCCATTAAAATTATTTTAATGAATATAGCATGTTTTCTGTCTCAATGCAATGAATAGGTTATTTATTTTAAAAAGCACATCTGCACTAGACAGATGCACTAAAATGGCTTAATAATCATCAATACAATAATTGCTAGGAACAGGAGATTTTCCAGATGCTCCATATTAAATAATCTCTTCGACAGGTAGTCATATGAAGCTGGAATTTCTTCTTCCTTATGTTCTATTAGCATTAATTTTATAGGTTTCGATCTTGGTGCCAACAGTACAGGTCCAAATGCTAAAGCTATTAAAAATAAAATCAAACTAATATTGTACCAGCCTTGCGTAAATAAATATGGATTTAATAGTCCCATCCATAGACCTGTTCCTAATAATAATAATCCGCCAATCATTGTTAATGCATGCAAGGAATTTCGAATTGCGAATGCATGCTTTAACTCCGTCATATTCTTTGGTTTTGGCCTTAACACTACAAAGGTCATGATCATCCCAGGTCCCATACCTAGTATCGCCGATATCACATGAATAAACACAAGTATTTCATATAATGACATCATTATTCCCTCCAAACAGCTAATACTATCATACACTATTTGGATGCATGAAAGGCTGTCATAGCGCTCACAATTTCGTTAGTATTTATTGCATACCGATAATTTTATGCAACGTAATGTCTCCATCCACCATACATTTAAAATAACGTTTCTCATTAACTTCTACTAATGCTAACGCCGCAGAACTATCCGAGAATACACAACTGCCCAAATCACAATTTACGAAATTCCCGATGACTTGAACATTACTTTTTGGATTATGTCCACGAAAAATATATTTATCATTAGACCACTCCGTTAATTCAAGCTCATCAAGTGTCGATAGTTCACGATCATTTATCCACAGAATATTATCCGGCTGCTGTTCCTTACCTTGGTGAATATCTACACCCGCATGTACATAGACTCCATGCTCATCCTCATACAGCAGTGGGAGTGTTTCAAACCATGCTGCATATTCTTCTGCTATATCCCAGGCTTTATCAGAGCCGTATTTATTTCTAAAGCTGTTCATCGTTTCCTCCCAACCAAATTCCATCCACATTGGCGAAATTTCCTTCATGAACCAGATCATCATTTCTTCATGATTTCCAGCAATTATAACAATGTTATCGGGATAGCTTTGTGCCCTCTCTTTTATCCAATGCAACACATCAGCACTTTTTGGTCCACGATTTATCATGTCACCACCAATAATTAATTTGTCCTTCATTGGGTCAAAATTAACATGGTCTAGTAGCCTTGTAAACGCATTAAAATTACCATGAATATCCGTAACATAAAAGGTACGCACCTTGGGAATCCTTCCCTTCCGAAAACAGTACTATGATTTTTCAAAATTATACTATTATTAACAGTTGCCGTAAAGGCTAAATCTATCATTTTGGTTGCGTTTTCTTTATTATTCAGCTAGAATCTAATTGAAAATAATTATCATTTAATAGATAAGGGCGGGAAGAGGGAAATGGGATATACGAATTTAAATAAACTAATACGGGAACGACGGGCAATAAAAAAATGTTATACAGATAAAGAAGTTAAAGAGGAATTAGTAAGGGAACTATTAGACACTGCGATTTGGGCACCAACACACGGACTTCGTCAACCTTGGCGCTTTGTCTATGTAGATAAGCATCAATTGCCAATCTTTGCGAAAAAAGTTGCTGCAACTTATCCAGAGGAAAGACAAGAGAATCGAGAAAACTATTTAAATGAGCCTAACGCAATTTTAGTTGTAATTATGGAGGAACCTGACATTCCAAAACAATGGGATGAAAACTATGGTGCTACCGCTGCAATGATTCAAAACTTCTGGTTGTTAGCATGGGAAAAACAGCTCGGTGTAGTTTGGAAAACAAATCCCCATATATATAATCCAAACGTGAAGGATATATTAAATGTCGGGGAAAATGAAAAAATCGTTGGCTTCCTGCACCTTGGATATTTTTCTGAAATACCAATTATAAAAGATAGAATAGCAGTCGATAATAAATTCACTAGATTTAATGGATAGATAAATAACACCGCATGTTCTACAAGATATGCGGTGTTATATATAATCGACAACTAATAATATAATAATTCGTCAATATTTCCCAGGAAATGACGAATTATTATATTATTTCTTTATTATTGGTATCCATACCTCACTATAATAATCAACACTATTCGGATCTCCATCGCTTAAATATACTTCTAACTCTGGTCCTTCTGCATGTTCATAACCAGTTGATGGGAACCATTCTGAAAATATTCGTTCCCAAACCTTTACCATTGCTACTGGCATCGATCCTTTCACAGGAAAAATTGCCCAAGTTGCTTTCGGTATTTCAAGCTCCTGCCATTCAGTAGGGTATGTCTCCGTTTGTTTCTCCGCGCCAATGAAATATGTCATATTCTCTTGCTGTGGATTAAAGTCAGCACAAACACCAATTAATCCTAATGGACCGCAATTTTTAGCGAGTGCTTCAGAAAACCCATTGTTATTCGACTCGTTCCAAAATGCTGTAATGTTACGATTATTTTCCCCGTTTACCGTCGATGTTTGAATACCTTTCCCTATTACTTGAAATGCTTCCTTCTCCATGATTTTGTATTCCATTTCAACATCACCCTTAATTTGTATTTGAAACGAGAGTTTAGGGAAAGCCTTTAGCAACTGGCTTTTTTTTCGTGCAGCTGATGGAGTAATGCCGTGAATGTTACGAAAGGCCTTCGTAAAAGACTCAGGCGTTTCATACCCATATTTCAAGGCGACATCAATCACTTTACTATTGGACTGTACAAGCTCCTCCGCCGCCCTTGTCAACCGTCGATTTCGAATATATTCTCCAACGGTAAACCCTGTCAGCATGTGAAACATTCGTTGAAAATGAAATTTAGACATGCAGGAAATCTTTGCAATCTTTTCGATTTGCAAATCCCCATCTAAATGCC
Organism: Oceanobacillus chungangensis; assembly: GCF_003369565.1. Lineage (GTDB taxonomy): Bacteria > Bacillota > Bacilli > Bacillales > Amphibacillaceae > Oceanobacillus > Oceanobacillus chungangensis. Next base: position 44,743 of record NZ_PIOD01000003.1, read on the forward strand.
TTTCGATAAAATCTATGCTATCAACCAACCGCTGAAGACTTTCCATATAGCCTCTCCTCTCTAAAGCTATCTTAGCCACTTTATAGCTTTATTTCCTGTCCTGCTGTGCTATTCGATGACAGGTTTGCATACTGTAAATTGTTACCTCTATCATACATGAAAAAATTGTTTCCGACCTTACTCGATTTCATTCCGAAATATTTTTTCAAAAAGCACTTGACTTTCATTTTGAATTGTCTTAATATTGGTATCAATAATTAAATTAGTAAAAAGCAATGATGAAGAAGAGTAATCTAAATTAGTCACTAAAGAGAGCTGGTGGTCGGTGCAAACCAGTGTGAACACTTAGATGAATGGGCTTCTGAGCTTCCAAACCGAACGATAATTCAGTAGGCTTTGGCGAACAGGTCTCATCGTTATACGAGACGAATATTAAGCAGTTTGCTTGATATTGCTAAAGTGAGCTGATTTTTAGCTAATAAAGGTGGTACCACGGTCCCTCGTCCTTTTCGGATGAGGGGCCTTTTTGTATTTTTCAAGTCTGCATCGCTTGTTGCTGTTATTGGTGCGAACGAACTGTCATATCTAGAGCGTATATCACTTCTATATCGAGTGATTACGCACAACCCTAGCGGAGGAAATACACGGAGACTCCTGCGGGAGGAAAGGCCTCGGTGAGACTACGAAGTGCGACAGCACAAGAAGGCTCACCAGCCGCCCGCGGAAAGCGAAGTGTATTTCCGGAGCGGTAGGCCGGTGAGCAATTATCATCCTAAGTTATATCGTATTATATCAATTTTGAAAACAGCCTTTAGTAATAATAAATAAATCTAAATCAATGATTAAGAGAAGTAAGTAATCCAGAAGCATATCAGAGAGCTGGTGTCGGTGGGAATCCAGTATGTAGATGATTACTGAATGGACTTATGAGAGGTTTTCCGAACAATCCTTTGTGGATCAGTAAGAAAACACGGACTTCCGACGTTATACGGATAGGATATCGGATGAATCGCTTCCTGTATCTGAAAGAGATGAAAAGAAATTCTTTTCAACAGAGGTGGCACCGCGGTCCAATCGTCCTCTATAAGCACATTATTTATGTGTTTATAGAGGACTTTTTTTATTTAATAAATGAAGGGAAGGAAGAAAATGTCACATTCGGGTAACAATGAATACTCTTTTAAATCGACAAAGCAACATGCAGGGAATCTAACACCCATCGATATTTACAGACAATTACCAGGCAAGAAGAAATTCTTATTGGAAAGCACATTTCAACACCAAAAAAAAGGTAAATTCTCCTTTATTGGCGCAAATCCATATCAGGAAATCATCGGAAATGGACCGAGGACAACTGTTATTACTTGTGAAAAAGATACAAGGGTAATGGTCGATCAACACGCGCTCGACTATTTAAAAGAGCATCTTCCAAAAATTGAACTCGACTTCCACTTTCCATTCTACGGTGGTGCAGTCGGCTATATTGGCTATGACTCAATTCGTTTACATGAGGATATTGGCAATATGTTACCAGATAACCTCGACATGCCAGACATTCATTTCATGGTTTTCAAGGATATCATCGTCTTTGACCATACTGATAAAACAATCAGTTTAATTGTTCTAAACCACAATCTGCAAGCCGACACAATTTTAGATGATCGGCTCGAGCAACTTAAAAAGGTATTAAGTAAATCAATCGAGCCATTGATTCAACAGAAAGCAAACCTAGACTTTCAAGCAGAAATGACGGAAAAGAAATTTATTGAGAATGTCAACATAGCAAAGACGCATCTAGAGCAAGGGGATGTCTTCCAAGTCGTTTTATCTCAGCGGTTCTCCGCGAAGATGGACGTGGATCCCCTCTCATTTTATCAAAAGCTTCGGGAGGCGAATCCATCACCATACATGTTCTATATTGATTTTGCATCCTATCTCCTACTTGGGGCGTCTCCTGAAAGTCTTGTACAAACGACAGGTCAAGAAATCGTGACGAATCCAATTGCGGGAACGAGGGCACGTGGGAAATCGCAAGCTGAAGATGAGGCACTTGCCACGGAGCTACTACAGGATGAAAAGGAAATCGCAGAACACCGGATGCTCGTTGATTTAAGCAGGAATGATCTTGGACGCGTATGCGAAGTTGGCAGCATTACAATTCCAACCTATATGACAATTGAAAAGTACCAGCATGTCATGCATATTGTTTCCGAGGTAAAAGGTGTGCTTCGCCGTGATTTATCAAGTATCGATGCACTAATTGCTTGTCTACCAGCTGGTACTGTATCCGGTGCACCGAAGATTCGGGCGATGCAATTGATTAATGAGTTAGAAGAAAAGAAGCGTGGCGTGTATGGAGGTGGAATTGGCTTTATCAACTTTAATCATGATTTAAACATTGCCCTCGCGATTCGCTCACTTGTTATTAAAGATAAGCAGGCCATTTTACAGTCAGGGGCAGGAATTGTTTATGATTCCGACGCCAAAATGGAATATCAAGAAACGTTAAACAAAGCAAAGTCAATTATGGAGGTGAATCGTTATGATCCTGTTAGTAGATAACTATGACTCATTCACATACAACATTTACCAATATGTGGCAGGTGAAAATGAACCTGTAACTGTTGTAAGAAATGATGCCATTTCACTAAAAGAAATAGCAGCAATGGACTTACAAGGAATAATCATTTCACCTGGTCCTGGCTTACCGAATCAAGCAGGGATATGTCTAGACTTGGTTCGAGAATTTTATAAAACCATTCCGATTCTTGGAATTTGCTTAGGACAGCAGGTCATTGCAGAGGCATTAGGTGGTGAACTTCGACTCGCAAAGGAGATAAAACATGGAAAAACATCGTACATCACCCATCGTAAAAAAGGGATTTTAAAGGGAATACCCAATCCAGTTGAGGTTATGCGCTACCACTCTTATGTAGTTGATGAAATGAGAATCCCAGAAGAATTGGATATCGTTGCAATAGCAATGGAAGATGAGGAGATTATGGCAATCAAGCATAAGCAGTATCCCTTATATGGTGTTCAGTTTCACCCCGAGTCAATCGGAACAGTAACAGGAAAGCAGCTTATTCATAATTTTGTAACGAAAATTCGAGAGGAGAATACCAATGAAAAACTATCTGGAAAAATTAATTAATCGAGAAAACCTTTCAACTGAGGAAATGAAGGATGCTGTACATTACTGCTTTACGGAGACAGCAACAGATTCCGAGATTGCAGCTTTTTTAACCGCCCTGCAAGCAAAAGGTGAAACTGCAGATGAAATTACCGGGATTGTTGATGTTATCCGAAATGAATCTTCCTTCCAAGCAACTGCCGTTTCAGGGGCAATGGATAACTGCGGAACTGGAGGGGATAAATCCTACAGCTTTAACATCAGTACTACCTCTGCATTTGTACTTGCTGGAGCAGGTGTTACAGTCGCAAAGCATGGCAACCGCAGTATTACAAGTAAATCCGGGAGTGCAGATGTCCTTGAAAAATTAGGTGTATCGCTATCTTTTTCCAAGGAACAAACAGAGGAGCTGCTGCAGGAGAATCAAATTGCCTTCCTATACGCACCAAATGTTCATGTAGCATTGAAGCCTTTTACAAAAGTAAGAAGAGAATTAAGGATAGCGACAATTTTTAATGCAATCGGGCCATTAACGAATCCAATTACACTCGAGTCACAGCTGCTTGGTGTTTATCGAAGGGAACTAATGCCAATTTTAACAGAGGCATTACACAAGTTGGGGAGAAAACGTGCAGTTGTCGTGAACGGTGCCGGAAATGTCGATGAAGCGACACTCTCAGGAGAGAACCAGCTTATGCTCCTTGATAATGGAAAAATCACTTCGTTCACATTGCGACCTGAGGATGTCGGCTTACCATACTATTCCAAAGATGAAATTCGTGGTGGGGATGCAAATCGAAATGCAGATATTCTACTTAATGTACTAAAAGGAAAAAGTGGAGCTTACTACAATACAACCATATTAAATGCCGGAATTGGCATCTTTGCAAACGGCAAGGCAGAGACCATTGAAGATGGAATCGAGCTAGCACGGGAGAGCATTGATTCTGGAGCTGCATTAGCAAAATTAGAATTTCTAATGAATTACAGCAAAAAAATCCCAAGCGAGGTGTTTTAATTGTCCATCTTAGAAAAAATCTTGATTGAAAAAGAAAAAGAAGTAAAAGCATTAATCAATCAAACTTTTGTTCCAGTTGAAGCGAAGAAAATCACTACATTTAAAGAGAGGGTACGCGTAGCAAATACTATGGCCGTTATTTCCGAAATCAAACGCTCTTCCCCATCAAAAGGCGAAATAAAAATGACAGTAGATCCTGTAACACAAGCCAAGCAATACGAAGCATATGGTGCTGCCGCTATTTCTGTTCTTACCGATAAACCTTTTTTCAATGGTACAATGGACGATTTACGTGCGGTTAGAGAAGCTGTTGATTTACCGATATTATGCAAGGATTTCATTATTCACCGAATTCAAATTGATCAAGCAAAGGCTGCTGGTGCATCCATTATTCTATTAATCGTTGCTGCATTATCAACAACGGATTTAGAAAATCTCTATTACTATGCTAGAAGCTTGGACCTAGAAGTCTTGGTTGAGGTTCATAACGAAGAAGAAATGAAAACAACACTACAATTAAATCCAGAAATCATCGGGATTAATAATCGAAATTTGAAAACGTTCGAGGTCAATTTGGAAACTACTGAAAAGCTCGCAGCAATGTTGACGAACCCAAACACAATCTTGATTAGTGAAAGTGGAATGAAAACTGCAGCAGATGTTGTTCGAGCAAGAGATGCTGGAGCAAAGGCTATTTTAGTTGGGGAAACATTAATGCGTGCAGATAATCTGGAACAGACCTTTCAAAAACTAAAAGTTGCATTGCCTGCGGGAGGAGCGAAATAAATCATGCTTGTAAAAATATGTGGGATCACAACAAGAGAGGCAGCAGAAGTTGCGTTTACATCTGGAGCAGATTTTATCGGCTTCGTATTTGCTGAGAGTAAGCGAAAAATTTCACCTGAAGCTGCTAGGGATATTTCGAGAGCGCTCCCCGCTTCTGTTAAAAAGGTAGGTGTGTTTGTAAATGAAACAATCGATAAGATGGTTGAAATCGCAGAAATCGTCGGGCTCGATTATATTCAGCTACACGGAGACGAACCTGCTGATATCGCTGCGGCACTACCATACAAAATCATTAAAGCATTCTCAGTAACAAAGGAAAATCTTGCTGCCATTGAATCCTACCCTTGTGATTATTATTTACTTGACAGTCCAATGGGAGAATACCGTGGTGGAAACGGGATAACGTTTGACTGGACAATGATTGATCATCTTGCCATTCCACATGAGAAAATACTTTTAGCTGGTGGACTAAACGCAGACAATATCATAGAAGCAATTAAGCTCACTAATCCCGCTGGAGTTGATGTCTCTAGCGGCGTTGAAACAAATGGGATAAAGGACCATACAAAAATCAAGCAATTTATTAAACTTGCAGTAAGCAATCGAAAGGATGAGACAATTGACAACCTACACAATGCCAGATGAAACAGGAAGATTTGGTAGTTTTGGAGGAAGATTCGTTCCAGAACTATTGATGCCCGCACTACTAGAATTAGAGGAAGCATATGAACAGGCTAAGAATGACCCGCAATTTATCGAGGAATTACACTATTATTTGAAGCAATATGTAGGCAGGGAAACGCCTCTTTATTTTGCAGAACAGTTAACCAAAGAAGTTGGCGGGGCAAATATATATCTTAAACGCGAGGATCTAAATCATACAGGCGCACACAAAATAAATAATACAATTGGTCAGGCGCTGCTTACACTTAGAATGGGTAAGAAAAAGGTCGTTGCTGAAACTGGCGCTGGTCAGCACGGTGTTGCGACTGCAACAGTATGTGCGCTTTTTGATCTTGAATGTATTGTATTTATGGGTGAGGAAGACATTCGTCGGCAAAAACTGAATGTGTTTCGCATGGAATTATTAGGTGCAGAAGTTCGCAGTGTCAGCCACGGAAGCGGTACATTAAAAGATGCTACCAATGAAGCTTTACGCTACTGGGCGAGCAATGTGAATGATACCCATTATATTTTAGGATCCGCAGTTGGACCACATCCATTTCCGAAAATTGTTCGTGATTTGCAATCTGTAATCGGCAAGGAAACGAAGCAACAAATTGTTGAGCAAACTGGGAAACTACCAGATGCAATCGTCGCCTGTGTTGGTGGTGGCAGTAATTCAATTGGCATGTTCCACCCATTTATTGAAGAGGAAGCTGTAAAACTAGTTGGTGTCGAAGCTGCTGGGGCTGGAATTGATACGGAACAACATGCGGCTACAATTACAAAAGGAAGCAAAGGGATTTTACATGGAACATTATCAAACCTTTTGCAGGACGAAAATGGGCAAATTACCGAAGCATTCTCCATCTCCGCCGGACTCGATTACCCTGGCGTTGGCCCGGAGCATAGTCATTTAAATGAAACTGGTCGTGTCCATTATGCTGCGATTACAGATGACGAAGCATTGGACGCATTTCAAGCGTTGTCGAGAATCGAAGGAATCATTCCTGCACTAGAAAGCGCGCATGCAGTTGCCTACGCAATGAAGCTTGCAAAGGAAATGAAGCCGGATCAAACATTGGTTATTTGCTTATCTGGACGTGGGGATAAGGATGTAGAGCAAGTAAAAGATCGATTGGAGGAGAAATAAATGGGAAAAGAAAGAATCGAGCAGATTTTCCAAGAAAAACAATCAGCAGGACAGAAATTGTTTATTCCCTATATTATGGCCGGTGATGGAGGTCTGGACATTTTAGAAGAGAGAATTCAATTTCTAAAAGATAGCGGTGTCGCAGCAATCGAACTTGGCATCCCCTTCTCCGACCCAATCGCCGACGGACCGACGATTCAAGCAGCAGGGCAACGCGCACTTTCTAATGGCACAAGTTTAAAAGCAGTGCTGAATCATTTACAAAATTTTGAAGCTAAACCTGAAGTGCCGATTATTTTTATGACCTATCTAAATCCGATTTATAATTATGGGTTAGAAAAATTTGCAGCGGACTGTGAAAAAGCTGGCGTTGATGGCATCATCATCCCCGACCTGCCAATGGAGGAGGAAGATATGATTGCAGGAGCATTACGGGCACATTCCATCGCTTTTATCCGTTTAGTTGCAATGACAAGTCCGAGAGAGCGAATGATTGAAATAGCAAAACGATCAGAAGGCTTCCTTTATGCTGTCTCCGTTATGGGAACGACTGGCGCGCGACAATCACATGGCAAGAATGTAAAAGCCTATTTAGATACATTGAAGGAAAATAGCCCTGTTCCCGTACTAGCAGGATTCGGCGTTTCAAGTGTAGAACAGGCAAATGAGCTTGGTACACATTGTGATGGCGTTATTGTCGGCAGTAAAATAGTAGACCTATTTCATCAAAGGCAGGATGCGGAAGTTAGGAAGCTCGTGCAGGGAAGTATTGAGGTTGGGGTGAAGGGTTAACTCGAGTTTATTGGAAAATGCATCGCATGTTTGTAAAATATCAAATAGTCATGAATATCAGCTGGCATCTATTACATTAGAATTCAAATGATTTCACCAGTGCAAAGTATAAGCAGGCAAGCCCTCGAATCGCTTGCCTGCTTATTTTTTCGAGAAGAATCAACAAAACTCGAGGAATGACAGGCACCAAAAAAAGAAAGCCAGTGATCAAGTGGCCTTCTAAAAAAAGAGCGAATCATGGGTTGTAAGGATAATCTAAATCTAATCTAAGTCTTAGCTAGATTCTATATATATATATTCCGTCAGTCGCTTTATGTATAGTCCACATCCCTACTGCATTCACACATTTACTTATCTCCCTTTAAATAATTGTAATAATTTATGATAAATACTAGTTTTACGTACATTTTCAATGTATAAAAGACAAACACACTTGCAGGGAACTTCAAAGTACATATATTACAGTATTAAATAATGAAAGGAGTTATATCAATATGGGAAGTTATTATAAGGGAAGTTATAATAAGGAATGTGATTGTAAGGAAAAATCCCATAACCCACATCGCCCATCTAAAGAAGAAAATATCTCAATTAGATTAGAAGATGTTCTAGTTCAACTTCAGCAGCAGCTTCAAGAACAGTATCAATTGCAACAACAGCTTCAAGAGCAGCTTCAATTACAACAACAGAAGCAAGACCAAGATCAGAAACAGGCTCAGTTAGATAATGATTATAGCAACTTTGAGAATATTGGAAATCCCACGATCAAGATTCACAATGACATTACTATTGTCATCGTTCTAGTGATTCTTTTATCCCAAAGAAATGATAAAGAACACGGAGCTGGTTTAGACCCACTAGTCCCAGAGTTAATGTCTATGCTTAGAAGTTCCATGAATCAGTAAAAAATAGTTCGCAGAGAATAGGGTATCTTATTCTCTGCTTTTATTTTGTTAAACATCACATGTGAATTGGGGTTTAGAATGTTAATAAATTATATGCACAACAGGAGATGTCTGTTACTAATTATACTGATCTATTAGAAAACTAGTTTAGACTAAGACTTTAGGTGATAGCCTTAGTTGCAATTATGTAGTAATAAATATTTAATACTTTCTTAACTTTTAAAATAGGCTTGGAGTCAACAGCCAACTCCAAACCCATTCGAAATAAAATTGCCTTAACTAATTACTCAATGACTAAATCGTAAACATGTAAATTGTATATTTCCTTATCCTTCTCTTTCCCCTGTACTTCCAAAGATCCTTCTGATAATTTATCTCCTGTAGCTAAATCTACTGCAATTATTGATGACTGCATATCGCGGCTAATTACACTGTTAACAACATATAATTTATCATCTCTTATTTTATAAATCGGCGAACCCATTTGCATAACCGTATCTGCATTAGGGATTTCAATAGAGTGCTTACTGTCCGTCTCACCACTCTCAAGATTATAAACCATTATTTCCATACTTGTGTCAGTCATTTCAATAAAATGAAGCTTGGAGTTATGGACATAAATATTACCGAACGTATTATCGATTCGTTTCATCGCTTGTTGTAATTCGTCTGGTAATTCAATCTCCTCCTGCTCATTGGTCTCAAGATTATAGACTACAAGCTCACTGCCTTTATATTCAGGGTAATAGTCATGATGTAAATTTTCATCTGCTAAATCAATATCCTCCACATATTCAAGTTCAAACGCAAGGTATTTCTCGCCACCAAGTTCTTCATAATCATTCAAAAGCCGGACTAAATCTAACTGCCCATCCATTCCCTCTTGTTCTGCTTCGATAATCTCATCCTTCACTAATTTTTGATCTGTTAGATTGAAATGGTAAATATGAATCTGCCCTGTTCTATATTTATCATCCTTCACAGAATTACTAGTGGTTACTTTCATTACGTCATCTACTACCCGTACATCCTCGATATACACATAATTAAATATTTTCTTTTCTGGCACATCTATAGTAAATGCAGTTTTCTTCCCCGATTCTTTATCTAAAGTTTCAATATCAAAGGAAAAATCACTTGCCTCCCCACGATGTAATTCAAAATTGACTTCTGCATATGCTAGCAATCCCTCATTCTCATATAGTCCTGAGATATCTCTTTTACCACGCATGAAGCTACGATGATCGCCTTGAAGCTGTTTTATTTTTGGATTCGTGTAATTGCCAACGATAAGATCAATATAAGACGAGTCTTCTTTATACTTGCTTCCTTCCGTACTAATTATCAAATCATCCACCTGATAATTGCTAAGCAACGCCAGATTTTTTAATACTGTTTCGTCCCCGCTCGTTGTCGTAATTGCAAATTCTGGATTATAATTCCCCGCTATTGCAGCTTGAATATAAAATACACCAAACGTTAAAATGACAATTATAATGATAGTTATAGACTTCCAATAACGCATTATTTTCTCTCCCTTCTCTTACACAGTAACTTTTTTATTTAATAGAAACTTGCTTAACCAAATGGATATGGCGATAACTAGTATTCCTAGAATAATTTCGATAATGAGTAATTCGACTGGATAAAAGAAACTTGCTTGGATACCAAACTCATAGATAAGCGGTGCCAGGAATATAGCCGATGCTATCAAACAATAAACAATCCCAAGCAGAACACCCTTCCACCGAAAACTTCTCTCGAATAAAATTGCTGTGAATAGCACGAAAACAGCCATGAAACCAAGCCCATAATTAATTAGAAATTGAATAAAAGAATCTGGAATTAAAATAAATAAATAGTGAGAGTTATTTATAATTTCTCTAATAGTCATATCTGTTCTAAAATCTAAAGGAACATTCCACTTCATTAGCATACTACCAATAGGCAGTAATATTAGTTGCATCGCCACCAGGCCTAGCACCAATAAAAATATTGTCGTAGCCTTTGATAATAGAACATTTAATCTTGCAGTCGGCAGCATGAACAGACGATAAATAAACGTATTCTTGCCCACCCAGTCCCGATACCAAATGAAGAATATATAAAAGAGAAATGCTGCAGCACATAATGCAATTGGTCCCATAAACCAAATACTATCGACAACTGACATCATACTCATTCGACCATACTCTTCAATAAACTGTCCGAATGGCACTAAATATTCGTAAATTGCTTCGTTCGCATTTGCTACATAGCTTTTGGATAAAATAATGACACCGATAAGCTGAGACAAAATAGTAAGACCAATTAGCACAAGGTAAATTTTCATAAATCGTCCGATCTCAAAATTAACTAGTTTCAAATAGCTCTTCATCCTTGATAAACCTCCCGCATCACATCGACAACGGATTTCCCTTCGTCTTCGCGCATTTCTTCTGTACTAAATTCCTTTAAGACAATCCCATTATCAAGCAAGACTACTTTATCTATTAAATGCTCGATATCATTGATTTCATGGGTTGTAATAATGACACCTCGGTCCTCGACTAGATGACTTGTAAAGACATTGGCAATTTGTTCTCTACTAAAAATATCAATCCCAGAAAATGGTTCATCCATTAACAAGTAATCAACATCAAGTGCAAGCCCAAGCAGTAAATTCACTTTCGCAGTGTTTCCTTTTGACAGGCTAGAGATTTTATCTTCTTGTTTCAATCTAAAAAAGCTCAACAATTCCGTTGCTCGTGACTGATTCCAGCTCTTATAATAATCCTGCATAAACTGCATTGCTTGTGCTATTGTCATTGTCGGAATCATCGTTATTGCATCAGGAATAAAGGTAATCTTTTCATACGTATCCTTGCTCAGATTCTTTCCATCTATAAAAATTTGTCCGCTATTCATCGGTGTCAAATTCATAATTCCCTTCAGTATCGTTGTTTTCCCAACACCATTGATACCGATAAGGCATGTTATCTCACCCTTATTCGCAGTAAATGAGACGCCATTTAATATTTGTTTGCGGCCAAACTTTTTCTTTAATTCTTTTACTTCAATCATTCTTTATCCCCCCTATATTTCTCCCGGATTAATCCAACAACTTCATCAAGTGGTACATCAATTGGGCCAATCGCGGCAATAAAGGAATCAATTGCCTGCCCTATCAGTTCCTCCCTAACTGCCCCTAGAATCTTCTCATCTTTAGTGATCTTACTTGGACTATTCCCCTCGGTATAAATCAATCCCTGTTCCTCCATTTCCTTATATGCTCGCTGAGCCGTATTTGGATTAATCTTTAATTGATTCGCCAATTCTCTTCGTGATGGAATTTCTTGCCCCGGATTGAGATTCCTTGTAGCAATTTGTTCTTTAAAATGCCGAATCACTTGCACATAAACAGGCTCGCGCTTATTTAAGTTCACGTTCATAGCAACGACTCCTTTCCTTCATAGTTGCATTGTGTATTAGGTGATTAGTACACTAAATGTAAAAAAACGGTGTATCAATCACTTAATACGCTATACGTAAAAAAATATGTGTATTAATGATTTAATACGCTTCTGTATGTATTATATGTTTAATACACTAATTGTGTCAAGCATATTTTTTAAAAGTTCATTTTATATGGTTTGTTGTTATTTATATAAAGTGCGGACTAGTTAAGCCCGAAGTTGATTTTCGCTCCGGTAGTCGCTTTCCGCGGGCTCAACATCTTCGCTTTAAACGCGGGATTTTCCTGTCCTCCGCTACAATCACCGGCGTTCAGGGAGGTAATGCATCGCACCTTATTAAGAAAATGCTAAAAATAACAACTGCACAACCAAAGCGGAAGAAATACACGGAGACTTCTGCGGGAAGAAGAGCATAGGTGAGACTACGAAGCGCGATAGCGCGAGTTGGCTCACCAGCTCCCCGCGAAAAGCGTAGTGTATTTCTGGAGCGACTGGTCCGAGGGCACTTAGCACATTAAACTAGTCCGCACTTTACATCAACTATTCATTACATCTATAACTTGGGATAAGCAAATGATCAGGCCTTATATGGTAGAATGAATATATTAATTTTTTTGAGGTGAAATCATTTTAATGAAACTAGTATCTTGGAACGTTAATGGAATTCGTGCTTGTGTAAAAAAGGGATTTTTAGATTATTTTCATGAAATTAATGCAGATATTTTTTGCATTCAAGAATCAAAATTACAGGCGGGCCAAATCGATTTGAATTTGGAAGGCTATTACCAATATTGGAATTACGCTGAGCGGAAAGGCTATTCTGGTACTGCTGTTTTCACAAAGAAAAAGCCTCTATCAGTAAAATACGGTGTTGGGATTGAAGAAACCCAAGATGAGGGACGAATTATTACGCTGGAATATGAAGATTTCTATTTAGTAAATGTGTATACTCCCAACGCGAAACGTGATTTAACAAGACTTGATTACCGCTTGGAGTGGGAAGATGCACTTCTTGTCTACTTGAAGGAATTAGATGCAATTAAACCAATCATTTATTGTGGTGATTTGAATGTTGCACATCAAGAGATCGATTTAAAGAATTATAAAACAAACTACGGAAACTCTGGTTTCACACCTGAAGAACGTGGGAAAATGACGCATTTATTAGAATCAGGATTCGTTGATAGTTTACGATACTTTTATCCAGACAAAGGAGATATTTTTACGTGGTGGTCCTATATGAAAACCATTCGTGAGCGAAACATAGGGTGGCGTATTGATTATTTTATTGTATCTGAAAGACTAGTCGATAAGTTAATTGATTCGCAAGTACATTCACTGGTTCTCGGCAGCGACCATTGCCCAATCATGCTTGAAACAGAAGCACTGAAATAAGTTGAATGTAAGTTATTCTTAATCGATTCTTATTCTATACAATAGCCAACAAATGCTGTTACCAAATGGTAACAGCATTTGTTGGCTAATTATCACTCAAGTATTGCTTCAGCACTTTCATTGAGTTTTTCTATATCTACTGGAGGAACTTGTTCATCATTTAATTCATATTCTTGCTTTAAACCAATAATTCGGCGCACGCTATCATCAATTCTTTCCTCAGATATTTCTCCCTTTTTGATAGCTTCTTTAATCGCATCGAAAGCCGCGACAATATTTTGATACTCGTGTGCAACAAGTATAATATCATTCCCTGCCTTTACTGCTTCTACTGTTGCAGGACCGATTTGATAATGATCGGTAATTCCATCCATTGTCATATCATCTGTAATAATAACGCCATTATAGTGAAGCTGTTCACGCAGCACTCCTGTTACGACTTCTTTAGACATGGAGGATGGAAGATTAGGATCTAGCTCCGGTAACAAAATATGTGCAATCATGATAACATCTGTCCCATTTTTTATCGCATATTCGAATGGAACTAATTCAAGCTCTTTAAGTTCATCAAGACCTTTATTGACGATTGGCAATTCTAAATGAGAATCAGCAGATGTATCACCATGACCTGGAAAATGCTTGATAACAGGAATAATATTCTGCGATTGCAGTCCCTTCATCGTTAACATTCCAAGTTCACTCACAATATTTGCATCATCACTAAACGATCGATCGCCGATAATTGGATTATCAGGATTGCTATTTACATCAAACACCGGAGCAAAATCAAGATTGAAACCATATGCTCGGAGCTGCCATGCAAGTAATTCACCAATCTCAAATGCAAATTGCGGATCATTTTGTATGCCTATCTCGTTAGCGTTTGGAATAGAAACTAAATCTCCGGGCAGTCTCGAAACATCTCCCCCCTCTTGATCGACCCCAATAAACATCGGAAACGCGTTCCCGCTATTCTCCGTTTTTAAATGGTTGACTAAATTTACCGTTTGTTCTGGATTTCCCATATTATCGGCGTATAAAATGATTCCACCAATCTTATAGTCTGTGATTAGACTTCTCGTTTCAGCCGAAATAGATGTACCAGATATACCACCAAATAGCATTTGACCAATTTTTTCGTCCAAGCTCATATTCTTTATTTTTTCATCAAGTACTAATTGATTTATATCGACTAAAGTAACAAGTGAAGTATGATGGATCACCGGGTTGGGATTTTCATCTGTTGGGTTCGGGAAAACTAGCTTCAATTGATAATCCTTATTAACATCATAAATTAGGATAATTTGATCAAAATCATCATCCTGATAATAGCGAATATCATCTGCCTCGCCCTTCATCTGCTCAATATCATTAAGAGAGATATCCGAAAGCTCTTCCTCATCGTACAACCGTAAATCAATAATCCAATCTTGTTGATAACCAATATGAACATGCTTGGACGGATATTCCGAATAGTTCTTGCTCTCCGCTTCAATTACTGTTTCTGGGTCTCCCCATTGTGTCGTTACTTCCTGCTCCGTTGTCTCTCCAAGAACGAAGGGTACGCCAGGGATTTTTCCTTCTTCAGCCTGTGCATAAATCTCATTGATTTTATTTTTAACAGCCTTTTTCGTATGGCCTGGTTCTGGCGGTACATAATCATAAGTCATCTCACCTTGTTCTTCCTCACCGATATCTCCTTCGTCATCGTTCGTTATAAATTGATCACCGATAATAATAATAATGACAATTGGAATAATAACGTACAAAATTTTCTTTATCATATTACATTCCTCCATTATCCGTCTTAAGCCAGAACTATCTAAAAAATAGGAAAGCATAAAAATTCCCTTTTATAATTTTCTTATAAGCTAGGCCCCGTCCAGCTCCAGCGCTCGTGCTCCTAGCGAGACTTCCTTTACCTTCGTACAAGAAAGAAGACTTGCCCATTGGTTACACATGAGACTTAGTCGCACTTATACCCTTTGTGGTGAAAGTCAACATCGATTGGGTGCCTAACGAAGGCCGACATACCCTTAAAGTGAAGGGCATGTTTCCTTTATCTCCTACGAAGGAATGTTCGACATTGTCATGTCGAACTACCCCACGCGTGCGGGCGCAGTCGTATTTCGCTAAGCTTGCGCTTTTGTTCACATATAAGTCATCTGGAGTTTAACATTAAGATTCGCTTTTTCAACATTTGCTATGTATTATCAATTATATAGGGAAATTACGTAACTTTACAGGAGGGTCTTAAATTGAAACGAATTGTGCCACATATTCGAATCAAAAATTGTAAAGAAGAGGTCGCTTATTATCAGCAAGTATTTGGTGGAGAAATTAAAAATACGCAGTTATCTGATGGTATCGACATGTTTAAAGGGCATGAAGGCAAATATATTCACGCCGAATTGCATATAAATGAACATTGCATCTTATACTTTGCGGATTTATTTTGGGATGAACCTGATAAAGATAGTAACCTATTACTTGGCCCTGATCTTGAAAGTGAAGATGAAATCACCCAAATCTACAATACACTTGCAGCCGATGGCGAAATAAAGATGGAATTACAGGATACCTTCTGGGGTGCAAAACATGCGATTGTAAAAGATAGAAACGGAATATCTTGGGAGCTAAATTATACCAAATAGTTTTTTAATTATCCACAACAGGGTATCCTTTTATATGGTCTAAATAATAAACTGTGGATAGTATAACCTTATCCACAGCTTTTTTTATATTTACTATAAATGGAAGGTCGGCAGATTTATTTCCCCTGTCCCTGTTTTCAAATAGAATATCCTCAATGCCTTATTTTTTAATGCTTTAACTTCTGAAAATAATCCATTATTCCTAGCGAACTAACCTGCATATCTAAATTAATCAAAATATATACTTCGTGGTCATCCTCAATTCCTTGTTTTCTTAATGTTTCCTGGATTCGCCCAATTAATCTCGCCGCAAGCTCATCATAACCTTTCCTAGTGGCAATTACTCGCTCCCCTTCTTCAACGAAAACGGGCAGCCAATCAGAAACCTGCTGTAATGCATTTTCGACGTCCTCAGTCATTCCAAAGTGTCCAAAATAGATTCGATTTAGATTCAGTTCACGAATCCGTTTAATCGATGTCTCCATAGCATTTGGATCAAAATGATTTGGCGATGTGGAAGGCAAGAAAAATTCAACGCCATTTCGGCTTAATTGTGCATAGCGAACCCCTATAGTGTCACCAGTAAACATCCCATTACTTATTGGATCATAAATGCTGATATGGTGTTTCGCATGTCCCGGAGTATCATAAAATTTTAATGTACAGCTTGGCCCTATACCTAGCGTATCGCCTTCCGTTTTTGTAATAATTTTCTCTTCTGGAACGGGAATAATAGGATCAAATAATTCAGCGAAACTATCTCCATAAATAGCTCTTGCCCCAGCAGCTAATTTTCTCGGGTTGATAAGATGTCTTTCTCCTCTTGGATGAACAACAACTTTTGCATTCGGGCATTCTTGAAGCAACAATCCTGCCCCGCCTGCGTGATCAAGGTGAATATGCGTTAAAATGATATATCTTACATCTTCCAATGAAAACCCAAGTGCCGCTAATCCCTTTTTAACATACTTAATTGATGGACTCGGTCCAGTTTCAATCAATGTCAGTGCCTCTTCCTGAATCACGTATGTACCTGTTCGCTCTGTTACCCCTAAATCATGTCCGTCAATTAAGGAAATTCGACTGTCAATTTCAATCTGTTCCTTCTCCCTCATTCAATATCCCTCCGTCATTATTTTTCTCCATCGTAGCATATTTCCCCTCTCTTATCTCTTAAAAAGTTAAGTAAAGTTTATTTTATGTATAACAAAATCAATACGGCTCAAACTAACCATGACTTATTAAAGGAGGGAATTTATTTGCAAAATCAACAGCAAAATCAACAATTTCAAGGTTCCTCACAGATGCCAGCAAATATTAGCCATGGTGGGCATGAGCTCTTTGATATTCATGAAGCAATGGGTGGATTAATTGGCGCGATGGAGCATTATTTTCTGTATGAATCACATATCCAAGACCCAGAGTTAAAAACAATGCTTGGACAGCATAAGAATTATTTAACACAGACGTATAATTCGATTGTGGAAGCTTTAAAAACCGGAAGCGAACCAGCGATTAAAACGCAAACCTATAATATGGCAGCTAGTAATAATACCCTTTATGGAATGCAGCCTTCACAGCCTAAAACACCTGCACAATCGGCTAATGAGATAAACGATCATTGTATCTCCAGTTTTTGGATGGGCCATTTAAAAGCATCCTCTTCCGCTTTTACAATGACAGCACTGGAAATAACGAATCCTGTCTTGAGAAGAGTTTTTGCAGATAGTGTTCCAAATCTAATTGAAATGGCTTTTGAAGTTTATTTATACCAGAACAAACATCACTACTACCAAGTACCACAGCTGAAGCAAGAAGATATGCAAAACTATATAAACGCCTTCGCACCCGTACAAGGTACAATGCCACATTAACGTCAAGTATCGAGGAGTCCAAATATTGGACTCCTTTAATTTTGGTAGAAGATGCAAATAGTTTTTTTACCTAGGGGACGTTTTGTATAGTTGGTTGCTATTTATATAAAATGCGAACTAAGAGCTTTCCGATACGGACAGTCACGTATCCGGAGGGTGACGCGGTCTGCTCCTTCGGAAGAAGACCACTTCCGATGGTTCTTAAGCCGTTGCTATTCCCACAGGACAATGAAGGCTTCGACAGCGTTACATCACACGATGAGAATCGTTTTTATTCGGGGAGTCTTCTGTCCCCCGCTGCAATCAACGGTTATGATAGAGGAATTGCCCTCTCGTCTTATATCATAAATAAAATGCTGACAGTAGTATTGCACAATACTAGCGTAAAAAATACACGAAGACTCCTGCGGGAGGAAGGGCTTAGGTGAGACTTCGAAGTGCGTAAGCACAAGATGGCTCACCAGCCCCCCGCGGAAAGCGAAGTGTATTTTTGGAGCGGTTGGCTAGAAGCACCTAACTAGTTCGTAATTTATATCAACTGCTGACTATCATCTATTACATGACAAATAGTTGTCATCATAACATCCAAATTGTCTAACAAAAAACGAATCTTTATCATTAGTTACCCGTAATAGTATTTATATAATCGAAAGGATGGGGAGAAATGAACAATCATGAAATTGATTACAAACTATATGGGGATGACATGCAATTTGTCGAGGTCGAGCTTGATCCACAGGAAACAGTAATTGCGGAAGCAGGAAGCTTAATGATGATGGATGATGAGATTCGCATGGAAACAATCTTTGGCGATGGTTCCAACAAGGATCAAGGTGGACTGATGGGCAAGTTACTTGGTGCTGGGAAACGAGTAATCACTGGTGAAAGCTTATTCATGACGACTTTTACAAATCAAGGCGTTGGTAAAAAGCATGTATCCTTTGCTTCACCATATCCTGGAAAAATCATTCCAATGGATTTAAGCGAAATTAGAGGGAAATTAATCTGTCAAAAAGATTCATTTCTCGCAGCTGCAAAAGGGGTTGCAGTTGGCATTGAATTTCAACGTAAGATTGGGGCTGGCTTCTTTGGTGGAGAAGGCTTCATTATGCAAAAGCTCGAAGGTGATGGCTTAGCCTTTGTTCATGCGGGTGGAACGATTCATAAACGGGAACTTCAGCCTGGAGAAACATTACGCGTCGATACTGGGTGTCTAGTTGCAATGACAGGTGACGTAGATTATAATATCGAATTCGTTGGCGGCGTAAAGACAGCATTATTCGGTGGAGAAGGATTATTCTTCGCGACTTTACGTGGCCCAGGAACTGTTTGGATTCAGTCGCTCCCATTCAGCAGACTTGCTAGCAGAGTATTTGCTGCAGCACCTGGTAGAGGCGGTTCGAAGGATGAAGGAAGTATTGCTGGAGGATTATTCGATATCTTTGGTGGGGATAGAAGCAGATAAGGGATATTACCAGTTAATGGTGTTCCAATCTAGGTAATATCGGACAATTTTTTGCACATACTATCCATGAAAATCCTATACAAAGAGGTGGATGGCATGGGTAGAGATGATCACAATAAATCAAAGAATAACTTCTTAGCACAGACACCGAAACAGCAACTGGTAACCGACGGAATTGACGTAGAATTCTCTGAGGAATTTGCTGATGAAGATGACTTAGTAGCGCAAGCAAGAAGTAGAGCTGCGGATCGACGTGTAAAAGGAAAAAATCCGAAGCTGTGACGCCTTTCTTTTGATTAGCAGAAATGATTAATGTTGGTTTTCATCAATATACCTTATCATCATTAAGATTTTGTATAAACCCTTTGGTTAGATTTTCATTTGGATAAAGAGCGACCTACATTTTACTGGTCGCTCTTTATAATTATATTAAAGTAGTTTTTCTATTTAGTGTATTTGACATACATACGGAAATTGCAGTACATTAAGTTTAACAACGCATAAAAGGGATTGATCAATTATGAGCAATAAGAGTGTGGATGAATATCTAACAGATGGTATGTATGGTACACGACTTCCTAAAGATGATGAGCGCAAACAATTTTTAGGAACCCTTCGTGAGAGAATCGTTATTGCCCTAACAATTGGACAAGTAATGACCGACAAAGGACTCGCGAAATTAGAAGAAGCGATGAAAGATAATACCCAGGCTAAGCTATTAATCAATGGTCATGTTTCATATAAATTTCTAAAAGAAGAAAAAGCATTAGCAGATAAATATCAAATTCCTTACACAACAATTACAGATGAAGAAAATAATACGGATATTGGCGCTGTCTTAACTTATGATCATGCAATTGATAAAGAGGAAATTTTTATCACGGAAGAAAGTCAACCAGAAGAACCAGTCGAAGAGAAAACTACTTCTATTTTCGCTAAATTGAAGCACTGGTTCGGATCTACTGAAAAATAATCTAGATTCCCTGTCACAGTTCAGGGAATTTTTGTTTAATGTTAGGCAACATCATAATCTATGGGGGATATTCATGCAAACAGAAGTATATAAATTAGAAGTTGCTGGCGTAACTCGAGAATTACCAATTATTCAAATTGCAGAGGATCTAAAAATAGCAAGTTTTGTAATTTTAGGAGACGTCGAAATTGTCGAAGCTGCTTCAGTTCAATTAGCCAAGAAATTAGCAAACGTCGATATTCTCGTTACTGCTGAGGCAAAAGGAATTCCTTTAGTATATGAACTTGCAAAAAAATTACATATGAAGCATTATGTTGTTGCACGAAAAAGTGTAAAACCTTATATGGACAACCCGTTAATCAATGAAGTTGTCTCGATTACGACTCAAAAAAACAGCTATTATGCCTAGATACAGAAGATGTTGCATTAATTAAAGGAAAGCGAGTTGCCGTCATCGATGACGTAATTAGCACAGGTGAATCAATTAAAGCGCTAGAAGATTTGGTTGAGCAAGCCGGCGGAAATATTGTTGCTAGAGCTGCAATTTTAGCTGAAGGTGACGCTTCATTACGTGATGATATTATATTTTTAGAGAAATTGCCGATTTTTAGAGATTAATTTACGACATCTCAGCACCCCTCTATTCATATTAACTGGAAAAATAGGAATAATAATGGATGGAGGTGGTCGTTATGAGTAATCCCTATCGTTGTCCTAACTGCAAAACGAATCGTTCGCGATTTAATATGATTGAACAAGTAGCAACACCAGTTAAATTAGATGCACAAACTGGCGAGGTCATCAATGAATATACGAATGAAAAGGTCGAGGTTTTTCATAATCTATACCAAGGACCAAAGTACAGAATCCAATGTGCATCATGTGGACTTGTCGAGGATGAGCGTACATTTATTCAGTTTGCTTCGTATAATAGTAATTAAATTTTATAGCGGGAATAACATCGCTTAAGATTGTGAGCGATGTTTTTTTATTTGCAAATCCCCCATAATCTTGCCTGCTTATTCATTAAAATTTATATCGTTTAAGTTATGCTTATCAGTTTAGATAATCGAAATTTATCCAATCCTCTGGTACACTTAATATATCAAATGATGGAGGGATCTTATGCGACTCAAAGATAAAAAAGTAATCGCTCTAGTTGAGCATGATTTTGAAGATTTAGAGCTTTGGTATCCTGTTCTGCGTCTGCGCGAAGAAGGTGCACAAGTAGATTTTGTTGGAAAAGAAGCAAATCATAAATATATCGGAAAATACGGCGTACCTGCAGAATCAGATTATGCATTTACTGATATCAATTCAGCTGATTATGATGCAATCCTCGTACCTGGCGGATGGGCGCCAGATAAATTACGTCGCTATCCTGAAGTATTGAGCTTTGTTCGGGAAATGGATGCAGCGAAGAAACCAATCGGACAAATTTGTCATGCTGGATGGGTACTTATTTCAGCAGATATTTTACAAGGGAAGACAGTAACAAGCACGCCTGGAATCAAGGACGACATGACAAATGCAGGTTCAACATGGTTAGACGAAGCAGTTGTTGTTGACGGACATATTATCTCAAGTCGCCGCCCGCCAGATTTACCACCATATGTAAAAGCATTTGCAGACGTATTAGCGGATTAAAGGGTGCCTGCTTGAAGGGGGGCAAGCACTGTCTCTCCTCGAAGTTTGTCGAATATCGGCGAGAAGTTGGTGGATATCGGCGTGTTTTCATTATATTTCGGCGCGTTCCACCAATATATCGGCGTATTTCAAAATATATCGGTATTTTATGATTTAGCATCTTACTTGAAAGGAGGATAAACTTGAAAATTGTCTCAATTGAACCAACTCCAAGCCCACATTCGATGAAAATTAATGTAAACGATGAATTACCCGCTGGAGAGAATTTCAACTATAAGCATGACGATGACTTGGTAAATGCACCCGACTATGTCAAAAGATTATTCGAAATTGAAGGTGTAAAAAACCTCTATCGTGTCGTTGATTTCATCGCATTGGCAAGAAATCCCAAAGTTCCGTGGGAAAGTATATTACCAGAGGTTCGCAAAGTTCTTGGCAGTGAAGATGACGAAGAAACGCTAATAATAAAGGCAGTGCCTCAGCCACAGGATGCTTATGGAGAGATAAAAGTTTTTATTCAACTTTTCCGTGATATCCCAATGCAAGTTAAATTGGAAGACGGTAGTGAGGAAAAACGCTTTGGACTTCCTGAAAGATTCACAAATGCAATTTTAGCAGCATCCCCTTCCTCACCAAACGTTATTCTAGACAGAAAATGGGTCGAACAGCATACTAGATATGGATCCATGGAGGAAATCGGCAATGATGTTGTCGAGGAAATAGTTGCGAGCTATGATCAAGCACGCTTAGATACCCTTGTCGAACTAGCGTTCAAAACTAGAGATTCTATGGAAGTTAATGAAGCTAAGAAGGAAAGTCAAATTTCAATCGAAGAACTAAATAACCCAGATTGGAAGGTTCGTTTCGCTGCACTTGACCGACTCATTCCAAGCTATGAAGATTTGCCATTACTTGAAAAGGCACTAGATGATGAAAAAGCATCAATTCGAAGATTAGCTACGGCATATCTTGGCATGATTGAAGAACCAGAGGTCCTCCCCTATTTATACAAAGCATTGAATGATAAAGCAATCAATGTTCGACGCACAGCCGGAGATTGTATCTCAGACTTAGGCTTTAAAGAAGCTATGCCAAAAATGATTGAGACTTTAAGTGATTCAAGCCGCATTGTTCGCTGGCGAGCAGCGATGTTTTTATATGAAGTTGGTGATGAATCTGCTATCCCAGCCCTAGAGGCAGCAATCGACGATCCTGAATTCGAAGTACGTATGCAGATAAAAATGGCACTAGCACGGATTAAAGGTGGAGAAGATGCCAAGGGCTCTATCTGGCATCAAATGACCCAAGCAACGAAAGGAAGCTAACACGAGTCTATGCTCGGTTAGCTTTTTTTTGTATATAATGTACTCCTACTTCCTTATGCTCATCTCGATAAAGATAATCCCACGAGGTTATCCTCGCTCTACCATTGATATTCTATTTCACCAAACAATCTATACATCGTGATTATTAGTAACAAGGTTCTAATTCTCTCTATTAAAAAAGAAAGCAGACAAGAAAATACCGCTTTTTCTCATCTGCCATTCTCTATTTTGCCTGTAAGATTTTTATATTTCCAGACCTTGCCTTTAATATTATTGGATTTTCACCTGAACCAATAATTCCTTCCAATCTATCTTTTGCCTCTCTCTCCAATTGTAATGGTTGGTTTGTCTTTATCTTCCCGGATTTTGTATTCGCCTCGATCGCTGCATTCAGCTGTACTAAGGAAAATCCAACTGTAATGTCACCACTACTCGTTTCAATATCATATGCTGCCTCGCCTACTGCGGAGAATTTTACATCTCCAGAACTGGATTCAGCTTTCACATTTCCTGTAAAGCTTCGAACGTCAATTTCGCCTGATGATGTTTTTACACTTGTTTCTTCCGCCATCAAATAGTCTGCTGCTATATCACCTGAGTTGGCGCGAAGTGACGCTTTTTCGACTATTATTTTCTCCAATTCTATTTCTCCTGAAGATGTTTCCATTTCGAGAGATTTCCCATGGAGATTTTTTACAACGATATCACCAGAACTAGCAGACCCGTGAATCACATCACTGGAAATATTTTTTATTTTTGCTTCACCTGATGATGTTTCAAAGGAAAGTTGCTCTATCTCGCTGTCCTTTAAAGATAAATCTCCCGACTATTAGCGAAACATTGATTAGATAAGAAACCAGCTCACGGTTGATTTCCCCTCCGTCCAGAGATGGATATTTAATTAAAGCTATTATTTAATCCTCTATCCTTCTTCTGTGTACTTAAACTAACAGATACATAGGCTATGAAAGCAAGCACAATCGACGATACGACAGAGTGCATTCCGAATGGTTGTGGATAATACGTCTCAAAGATGATGTAAAAAACAATCCCGACAACACTCGAAGCAATCGCACCATATTTATTCCCTTTACTCCAGTATAGTCCACCAATAATTGGCCAGATAAATGCCGATTCTAATCCGCCCATAGAGAACAGATTTAACCAAATAATCAAATCAGGTGGATTCAGTGACATTAATACAACAATCACTCCTAAAATGGTTGTAACTCCCATACTTAACCGTCTTATTCCTACCTCAGAAACTTTTGGATTAATATAATTAATATAGACATCTTTTACAACCGTCGAGCTAACTAAAATTAGCAATGCATTTACTGTTGACATGATTGCCGCCATCGGTGCCGCTAATACAATCCCAGCGAGCCAAGGTGGAAGCACCTCCATCGAGATTAATGGCATCACGGTATCCCCTACTTCAATCCCAGGTAAAATTGGTCTAGCGAATACACCAATTAAATGCATATTTAACATAATAAAGCCGACAACAACAGTACTAATCACAATTGCGCGATGAAGGGATCTGGAATTCTTATAGGACATCGCACGCACGGCAATTTGTGGAAGTGCTACGACCCCTACACCAACTAGAACCCAAAAGGACGAAACATATTGTGGTGTCAAATCTGCGTTCGTACCGAATGGTGTAATTAAGTTAGGGTTCTCTGCTGCTAAATCAGAAATAATTGCAGGAATTCCTCCACCAGCGATAATTACCCCAACTAATAAAATTAGCGTACCAAGAAACATGACACTTCCTTGAATCGTATCGGTAATTGCAACCGCACGAAATCCCCCAATAATCACATAGATTAAGACAGATGCTGTAAAAATAAACAAAGCTGTTATGTACGGTAGCCCAGTTAGCGACTGAATTAAGCGTCCTCCACCAATCCACTGTGCCGACATCGCTGAGAAAAGGAAGATAATAATGCTAATTGCAGATAGGATGACCACCCATTTTGATTGATAGCGCTCCTTCAAGAAGTCAACAATCGTAACGGCATTATACTTACGCGTAATGATGGCGAACTTTTTCCCTAAGACCATCAATACAAAATATCCGGTTGCAACCTGCGTCATGGAAAGCAGAACCCAGCCAAGTCCTTGATTATATGCCGCTCCCGGTCCACTGAGGAAGCTGCTGGCACTACCATATGTAGATACTAGCGTCATCGCTAAGACAAATCCACCTAAGCTTCGACCACCTAAAAAATATTCTTGTAAAAAGGAATCGCTCGATTTAACATGCCTTGCAGACCATATTCCAACGAAAAACACGATAACTAAAAATAATAGTAACGGTAAAATTACTTGCCAGTTCATTTATCTTCATTCTCCTCATCTTCCTCGAATGGAACATCCACGAAGAAAAACTTTACTGCTAAGAATACTAATACTATCATTACAATGAATCCAACTACACAACTATAGAAAAACCAGTTTGGCAATCCAAACGTATAAGAATATTTATTAGGATCTTGTCCACCTAATCCATACGCAAATCCAAACCACCAAATAAAATTAAAGATTACTAATCCAATACCAACTAAAGCCTCACGATTCGCTATTTTAAAACGATAATCATTTTTATCGATATCTTCTTTCTTCACGTCATTTCCCCCTTATAAAATCAATCGACGGAACGATTCAACATTATTTTTACATAGTATCAATTATAACAAGAAGGAGATAAATGTAAATAATGAGCTGATTTTTTGATTGATTTTTTAAAATAATATATTAATTCAAAAACCTTATTCTCTAATTGAAATACAATGATAGAAAGTATATAATGAAAGTTAAGTAACATTTGTAAATTTACTATTGGGGCTATGGTATAATGGGATTACACTTGAATGGCATTCAAGTAATCGGGGTTCAATTCCCCGTGGCTCCATCTAAACACAGGGTTAGTTTGACACATGCTTAAGTGTCTCGCTAGTCTTTTTTTTTTGCTTAATTTCTTATGTTTTGTTGCTATTTATATAAGCTGCAGACAATGGCACGTTGTTGATTTTCCTATCGGGAGTTATCTATTATTTTAAAATCTTCTGGTTGCAAATATTATTATCTCTGCTATGCTTAGTTTGTAAGTGATAATTTCATACATATTACTACTAGGGGTGCCCAAAACTGTGTGGGCTGAGAGGAAAGCATCGATACACTTTCCGACTCTTATGGACCTGATCTGGTTAATACCAGCGGAGGGAAGTAGTCGGATGTTTTACCACATAATGTCCACCTATTCTCAGCTTATCAAGCCAGGTCCAATAAGGATTTGGCTTTTTTTGTCCCCTAGTATAAAGCAGGGGGAATCGAATGAATCGAACAAGATTAATATCAACAATGGCTGTGCTTATTGCACTTGGAACTATCACAGCTCAGCTCGTATGGTTTCCGGCAGGGATTGCTAGAGCATATCCGATGCAGCACGCAATCAATGTTGCTGCAGCAGTCACACTTGGACCAGGTCCAGCAGTTGTCATTGCATTTATGATTAGTTTGTTTCGCAATATGCTCGGGCTTGGAACGCTTTTGGCATTTCCCGGAAGCATGGTTGGGGCATTCCTGGCAGGTTATCTCTACCAGAAATCAGGGAGGAATGGCTTAGCCGCTCTCGGAGAAGGAGTTGGCAGTAGCATTATTGGCGCACTTGCTTCTGTACCATTTGCTTATCTATTTATGGGAAGCTCTGTTGGTGCATTTGCCTTTATCCCGCCATTTCTAGTAAGCAGTACAACAGGAGCCATCATCGGCTGGTTTATCGTATCAAGGATTAAAACTGTAAACGTAATACGTCACTAATTTATTCTGAATATCCGGATTTTTTCTAGTGATAGATGATTAACAGTTGATATTAAGTGTTGACTAAGCGCAACTTTGATTTCCGCTGCGGACTTTAGCGCACCTTATGGCAACGCTTCAGCTCCTTCGGAAGAAATCACTTTCGATGGAACTTCAGCCGTTTCTTTTCCCGCAAGAGGCTCCTGTCCTCCGCTACATCAACTGCCAAGATAGAGGGGTTGCCCTCTCGTCTTATATCATAGATAGAAAGATGACAGCAGTTGTAAAAAACCTAGCGGAAGAAATACACGGAGACTCCTCGAAAATAAAGGGAGATTTTCTTCGTGCGATGTTACGCTGCCGAAGCATTCCTTGTCCTGCGGGAAGAAGAGTCTAGGTGAGACTACCAAGTGCGATAGCACAAGTAGGCTCACCAGCTCCCCGCGGAAAGCGAAGTGTATTTCTGGAGCGATTGGTCCGTGAGCCCTTAGCACATTAAACTAGTCCGCAGTTTATCTAAATAGCAATATAGAAAATTTAATGAATCTTAACGTATGAAACTACTAGGGGCGCGAATTGTGCTGAGATAAGGAATCTTCCTTTGTCCCTTGGAACCTGATCTGGGTAATTCCAGCGAAGGGAAGTAGTCGAGGACATGTTAGTCTACCCTCACTTAATCTACTTTCTATTCCCCTAGTAGCTTCCTATCTAATAAAAACAAGGAGGCTTTTCCATGACTTTCACAGATGATTTAAGAAAAGAAAACGAGGATATTTTTCAAATGATTTTTGACCACCCTTTTGTTCAAGGAATAGGCAAAGGTGAACTGCCAAAGGAAGCGGTAGAGCACTATATTAAAGCGGATTTCGAATTTCTAAATGCATTCATTCAAGTTTATAGTCTTGCACTTTCGAAATCTACTAATCGAGATGATATGACTTATTTCCATGAGCAAATCCAGTTTACGCTGTTCGATGAAGTAAAACCACATCTAAATTTTTCTGAGTATATCGGAGTCCGTTTTGAGGATCTTCAGGGACACCCGCTGCCTCCTTCTGGAGATCATTACATTAAACATATGCTGTATCATGCTTATACAGGAAGCTTAGCGGAGACCCTCGGTGCGTTATTACCGTGCCCATGGACATATTTGGAAATTGGTCAGGAGTTAATAAACAAGTACCACCCGACAGCGGAGCATCCTTTCCATAAATGGATTCACTTTTATGCGGAGTCCGGAAAAGAGACCGAGGAAATGCGAAAACGCCTGGATGTTCTTGCTGCCAATGCCCCATTAGAAGAGCAACAACGAATTAAAGATGCATTCCGTAAAAGCTGTCAGCTTGAGCTAGCATTTTGGGAGATGGCGATAACATATGAGACCTGGTCTGGAGATATGGCGGTGACCAAATAATGACAGCAGTCAAAACCGCATTAACCATCGCTGGAACAGATCCGAGCGGCGGAGCTGGAATTCAAGCAGATTTAAAAACCTTTCAGGAATTACAGAGCTACGGTATGTCTATCATTACATCGGTAGTAGCCCAAAATACTACTGGTGTTCAATCGATTCATCACGTGCCACTTGAAATGATTGAACATCAGCTCGATGCTGTTATTTCAGATATACCCATTCATGCATTTAAGACTGGGATGATTGCAAACATTGAGATGATGAGATTAATTGCGGAAAAAACGCCAAAAATTGATGCACCATACGTGATGGACCCTGTGATGGTTGCAACAAGTGGGGATACACTAATCGAAGCAAATGCCAGGAACTTTTTACGTGAGCAACTGCTCCCTCTAACAACTTTAGTTACTCCGAATATTCCAGAGGCTGAATTTTTAATCGGGGAAAAGATCGAAACGATTGATGATGTGAAACTGGCTGCTGCATTAATTGTAGAGAAATTCGATGCGGGTGCAGCTTTAATAAAAGGTGGGCATTTGAAAGGAGATGCTATCGATATTCTCTACGATGGCAATGTAATGCATCGCTTTTCAGCAAAAAGAATAGATACGAAGAATACACATGGCACAGGCTGCACGTATTCCGCTGCTATTGCTGCCTTTTTAGGTCAAGGTCTTCCATTATACAATGCAGTTAGGCAAGCAAAACATTTTGTTACAGCAGCAATTGCAAATTCATTTCCCCTTGGTTCCGGCCATGGTCCAACGAATCACTGGGCAACCAGAGTAGAGAAGGTGAAGCAATGAACCCGAATATTATTAAGGAAGTGCGGGAAGCAACTCCACTTATCCATCATCTAACGAATCAAGTCGTCATGAATTTCACTGCGAATGGATTATTATCCTTTGGCGGGGCACCTGTCATGGCAAAGGCAGAAGAAGAGGCCTGGAATATGGCCTCAGCCGCAGATGGCGTCCTTATAAATATTGGTACTGTAAGAGAAGATGAAGTCAAAGCAATGATCCTCGCTGGCAAAGCTGCAATTGAAAAAGGTATCCCTGTAGTGCTGGATCCTGTTGGTGTTGCAGCGACATCCTTTCGAACTGAGGTTGTTAAACGAATTTTGGCAGAAATAAGACCTACTGCAATTAAAGGCAATGCCGGTGAGCTTGCCCACCTTGTAAACATCCCTTGGAAAACAAAAGGGGTGGAATCGATTGGTGATGGCAATACACAGGAAATTGCGCAAAAAGTTGCGGAGATGTACAGCACTATTTCAGTAGTTACAGGAAAAACCGATTTTATTTGTACTGGAAATCAAATGATCCAAAATAATACAGGGCATGCAATTCTTGAGAGAGTAACTGGTGCTGGATGTTTACTTGGTTCTATATTAACTGCATGCTTAACAACGGATGATTCCATTGAAGAACAAGCATTAGCAGCTGTTCAATTTTATGGATTAGCTGCCGAATATGCCGCATCACATAAACATGTTCATGGATCAGGGACATTCATTCCAAGTTTTATTGATGCTCTTTCACTAGAAGTAAAAGAACTGGAGAGGAGATTTTAAATGTCTTTTTCTATCAAGCAAATCTTACGAAAGTATTTTATTATGGGAAGTCAGAACTGTAATCGAAATCCAGCAGAAATACTGGAGGAGGCGGTCAAGGCTGGAATTACTGCATTTCAATTCCGTGAAAAAGGAGATGGCTGTCTAGCTGGTGAAGCGAAACTAAATCTAGGTAAACAGCTCCGTGCGATTTGTCAAAGAGCAGATATTCCTTTTATCGTTAATGATGACATTGAATTAGTGGACCTTTTAGATGCAGATGGAATTCATGTTGGGCAAGATGATATCCCAGTAGAATCAGTACGTAAGCTTTTTCCGAATAAAATTGTTGGTCTTTCTGTTTCAAATGCAAAGGAGTTAGCAATTAGTCCAATCGATTTGGTTGATTATGTTGGTGCAGGTCCAATTTTCGATACAACTACAAAGCTGGATGCGAAGGAAGCTGTTGGTCTAGAATGGATTACAAATTTAAGAAGGGAATTTACAAAACTTCCCATTGTTGGAATTGGTGGAATTACAACAGAAAATGCCACTTCTGTCATCGAATCAGGCGCAGATGGTGTCTCTGTTATTTCTGCAATTACGGCTGCACCGGATATAAAAAGAGCTGTTACATTATTATAATGCTAGAGGAGGCAATACGCTTATGTATTGCCTCCTCTAGCATTTTCTCGCAAACTGCGATAGGTAAATTCCCGTTGCAATCTCAACTTCATCATATCTTACAAAACTTAACTTTTCGTAAAGTGTAATTGCAGGGAGGTTTTTAGACCCTGTACTGACGATAAGTCGCTTACCATTAGTCCGCTGAATCAGATCCAATAATAGCGACCTTGCAATCCCCCGCCGGAAATATTCTGGATTGACAACCAGACGGCAAATATCCACTTCCGAATTAGTTTCTTCATACGAGATAAATCCTGCAAGCTGATTTTCAAGGGAAAACCCAATAAAGATTTCCTCTGATGCCAGCACCGTTTCAATTGTATCCTTCAGTTGCGGAATCCCATAGAATCCGATTAGATCTGCTTCTACTTCATATGCTGGGATTTGAATTGCGAGTATTCGTTCCGCAATCTGGCTATCTTTGTTATTAATTGTTTGAATCATTTTTCTAACTCTCCTCCCTGAGCATCCGAGAGCGATTATTATTCAGGCGCTAAGCCTTTCATCAAAAATTGAATCGTCCTATCTAGCTCTGCTTTATCATCCCATTCTGCTTCGTCTATAATTAGCAGTTTGGCGATAACATGCCCAAATACTGTCGAAACAATGATACGAATTACAGAATCAATAGGCATTTCGCCAATTTGTCCTTTTTCTTGATAATGCGCAATAATCTCCCGGACACGTACAACCACGTCTTTACTAATATGCTCAATAAATTGCTCCTTCAGCTCTGGATGGAAAGGTATTTCTTGAATCAGCACTCGAAACATAGTCATATTTTTTACTACGAATTGAGTCCGATTATCAATAAATTCTCGAATTAGATCTTCAACTTCTTCAAAGTCCTTATCGAATACTTTATTCAAATCCTTTTTAACCATTGGTGCAATTACTTTAATCATCGGTGAAATGACAGATAATAGCAGCCCCTTCTTCGATTTAAAATGCTTAAATATAGTTCCCTCTGCTACATCTGCTTTTTTCGCAATTTCGCTCGTTGAAGTCCCTGCAAAACCTTTCTCAGCGAATAAATCCGTTGCAGCATCAAGGATTGCCTTCTGTTTTTCGGTTAATTTCAGTAACTCACTAGACATTGTATATCGCCTCTTATCTCTATTCATCTTAATTATATTTGATTATCCCATCTTTTTCGACATAGCGTGCCTTATATTTTTCGATATTTTCTAAGTGCTATGATATTCAATATCATGAACAGGATGGAAAATCCGATTAAGACAAGAATATTGATATAGATTTCACTCCATCCATAACCTCTAACCATCACATCCCGTAATGCATCGGCAGCATAATATAGCGGCGTAAACGGTCCAACCCAGCTCAACCAATCTGAAATTGTTTCTAAATTAAATAATCCCGAGAAGAAAATCTGCGGAATAACAACGATAGGAATAAATTGAATCATTTGCAACTCATTATTTGCAAAAGAGGAGATCAATATCCCTAGGGTTAATGCCGTAAGAGCAATTGCCAATGTGATGACGAGTACATAAATGAACAACCCTTCCATCATCATGTCCAGTACATAGATCGCATACCAAGCAATAATGGTGGACTGAATCATTGTAAAAATCCCGAAACCGAATACATAGCCCATCACTATTTCCCATTTTCGCAATGGAGTTGATAAAAGCCTCTCAAGAGTGCCAGTTGTACGTTCTCTAATAAATGAAACCCCTGCGATTAGAAAGACAAAGAAGAAGACAAAAAAGCCTAGTAATACCGGTCCAAAATAATCAAATGATCCCATGTCGCTTGAACCATGTAAATAATCCACTTCCAGCTCCGTTGTATTTCCATTTTGCTGGAGATTCGTAAATGCTGATTGAATCCATTTTAATGTTGCACCATTTACACTCGGATCACTTCCTTCAAGAAAAATGGAAGGTACTTGCCCATCTAATACGACATATCCATCTATTTCTTGAATTGCTAAATCGTCATTTGCTTTCGTTTCATTGCTGTACTCGGTTATCTCAGCATCACTTAAATCCATTTGTTCCGTAATCATCTCCGGCAGATCAACTAAACCAACCTTAGGGACATAATCATCGCCATCAAAAACTAAATGCAGCATTGTAAGTACAAGAATCGGTGCAAAAATAAGCAATGCTAATGTCCGTTTATCTCGAATTATTTGCCGTAGTATTCGGATTGATAATGCTGTAACTCGCATCTTAAGCACCTCCATAAATTAGAAAAGCTTCTTCAATCGTAGTGGAATTGGTTTCCGCCTTTAATTGCTCTGGAGTGCCAACAGCTATCATCGTTCCATCACGCATTAATCCTAAACGACCACATTTTTCAGCTTCATCCATAACATGCGTGGTAACAATAATGGTCGTGCCCTTACGATTTAATTCATAAAACGCTTCCCATATGCTTTTTCTTAGTACAGGATCAATGCCAACAGTCGGTTCATCAAGTATCAATATTTCAGGTTCATGCAGAAGTGCAATAGCAAGCGACAATCTCCGCTTCATCCCACCAGAATAATTTGAGACAGGCTTATGAAGATGATCCATTAGATTTACAATCTGCATCACTTCATTAATCCTCTGTTTCTGCTTTTTCCCTTTCAATCCATATAAACTTGCAAAAAATTGCAGGTTTTCATATGCTGTTAAATCCTCATACAAAGCATCTGCTTGTGCCATATACCCTACTCTCTCCATTAGTTTTAATGATGGCATCTTCTTTTGAAAAATATAGTTCTCTCCAGAGTTTGGCACATCAAGTCCAGCCAATTCCTTTACCAATGTCGATTTTCCAGCCCCTGATGGTCCTAGAAGGCCGAATATCTCACCTTCGTAGATTTCTAGATTAATATTTTTTAATACTTCATGTTTGCCAAATTGCTTTGACACCTTGCGAATCGATATACATGTACTTTCATTTCTCATCTAAATCACCCTTTCTAAAAAGTGA
This sequence comes from Oceanobacillus chungangensis, assembly GCF_003369565.1. Lineage (GTDB taxonomy): Bacteria > Bacillota > Bacilli > Bacillales > Amphibacillaceae > Oceanobacillus > Oceanobacillus chungangensis. The sequence continues at coordinate 78,393 of NZ_PIOD01000003.1, forward strand.
GTAATTACTCACTAAAGCATAAACCACTTTTTATTTTTTGTAAAGTGAGTAATCACTCATATTATTTGTAAATTTTAGTCTAGTTGCTTGCTAACCAGTGCTTTTGTCGAATATCGGCGTCTGCCTAGAATATATCGGTGAGTTCGAAGCAGTTATCGGCGCCTTTTCGTATATATCGGTATTCTCCAGTTCTTAAACTAATTGCACAACGAAAATTTATTTTAAATATCTCTTGACCTTGACGCAGCGTCAAGGTTTATCATAATAGTTGTCAGGAGGGATACAGATGGAATATACCGTTAATAAATTGGCGCAGCTCTCAGGTGTAAGCGGGAGAACCCTTCGATATTATGACCAGATTGGATTACTAAAGCCGGCAAGAATTAATTCATCTGGTTATCGTATTTACGGTCAGAAGGAGGTTGATCTGCTGCAGCAGATTTTATTCTATCGTGAATTAGAAATAAGTCTCGAAGAAATCATGAATATTATTCAGGATCCCGCTTTTAATCAAACAGACGCGTTAAAAGATCATTATCGAAAACTAATGCAGAAGAGAGCCCATCTTGACAATCTTATGGCTACTGTTGAAAAGACGATTTCCAGTAAAGAAGGAGGAATCACAATGCAGGATAAAGAGAAATTCGCAGCATTTAAAGAGAAAATGATAGACGAGAACGAACAAAAATACGGTGATGAAGTTCGCGAAAAATATGGTGATGATACTGTTAATGCTAGTAATGCCAAACTGAGAGGAATGTCGGAAGAAGCCTTTCAAGCGATGAATAATTTGGGTGAAGAATTTTTTTCCTTACTTGAACAGGCATATGCTACTGGAGATCCAGCTTCAGATTTAGCACAAAAGGTGGCGGCAAAGCATAAAGAGTGGTTGATGTACTCATGGCCGAGTTATTCAAAGGAGGCACATGCAGGTCTTGCGGAAATGTATGTTGCCGACGAGCGTTTCACTGCTTATTATGACAAACAGGTTAAAGGTGGCACCGAATTCTTACGCGATGCTATTCTGAATTATTTAGGAATGAAATAATTCAAACTAATTCCAGGTTAAAAATTGGAATAGAGGAGAAATGATACCTCCTCTATTCCTTATTTCTCCTGAATGAATAAATTACAATAACGGCATCATTTTATCTACCCAAATTTCTCTTATAAACAAAATAATACATACTAAGTGGCCACCATAGCACAGCAAAGATTGGATAAATTGCCCAAATCGTATGTGGTGTAGATATGGCATTTACCAGAATAAAAAATGCACTGACGAATATACTCGCATGGATAGAATACTTAAAATAACTTTTATTTGTCACATGAAAGATCGTCAACGGCCACCATAATACAACAAACGCTGGAAAAATTACCCATGGATAGCCTGGTTCAAGGAAGATGTTTAGCATTAAATAATAGATAATAATAATTGAACTTCCTACGAGTGAAACAATAATGTTGCCTGCGCGTTTTCCTAATAACATTAAAATCGGCCAACATAGAACCGGAAATACCGCATATAAGGCCCATGGATATCCCGGTGTATCCTGATAATTTTCGATGATAAGAAAAATAATAATAAGCATGCTGCATAAAACCGCAAAGAGCTTGTAAAACTTGTTTTTCATACAATATAAGCCAACTGGCCATAGCAGTAATCCAACGGAAGGATAAATAAACCAAATATGTTCTGAACTAGTTAGTAGATTTACAATGATTAAAAAAGCAATCGTCATGAAACTTCCTATAACCGCAAAACCAACCCCATATTTCTTCATATCATCTCTCCTTAATTCGCTCGTTTCCAAATGAAATACATCGATAACGGCCACCATAATATAGCAAATGTTGGATAGACAAACCAGATTACATTAGGACTGTAATAAAAGTTCATGAAAACAAACAATGCGATAATGATGATGCTCCCCCAAATAGAGAATCCTAAATTTAATTTTGTATTGTTCTTTTTAACTGGTTGCTTTACCCCAAGTTCATTTTTTAGATCTTCAATACTACCAAACTCAACAATCGCTTTATTAATAGCGTCTTCCTCAGCTTTTCCTTGCTCCATAAGATCCCATACTTTTTCCTCTAGGTTTTCCAAAACCTCCTCCATGATAGCTGTTTTCTGCTCGCTTTCTGGAATTCCCCTAAATAATTCATCAACATGGCCCTTTAACTCCTTCAATCCAATCCCTCCATAAATAAATCAATAATATTCTTTGTTACTTTCCACTCTGCAACAGATTCCTTTAAATATGCTTTTCCAAGTGTCGTAATGGTATAATACTTTCTCTTTCCACCTTTAGATATCCCTCCTAAATAAGATTCAAGTAATTCCTTTTTTTCAAGACGTTGAAATACAGCATATAATGTTGCCTCTTTAATTTGGTAACGGTCATTTGTACGTGAACTAATCTCTTTTGAAATTTCATAGCCATATCGATCCTTTTCTAAGATAAGGCGTAAAATAATCGCATCCAAATGACCTCGTATAAAATCACTTCTTATCACATTGCCACGTCCTTATTTTGTTAATACTCTATCTGACATAGTAATTATACTTCGGATTACTCTGCCTGTCAAAGTAATTTTAAATTAAATAGTATGATAATTTTGTATTTGTTTATATTTATTTAAACAATGAACTTGAGCTACGTTGATTTCCGCTGCGGACAGTCGCGCATCCGGAGGGCAACGCGGTCTGCTCCTTCCGGAAGAAAACCGCTTCCGATCAATCTTCAGCCGTTGCTATTTCCGCAGGAGTCTCCTGTCCTCCGCTACAATCAACGGCCATGACAGAGGAATTGCTCTTTCGTCTTATATCATAGATAGAAAGATTACAGCAATTGCACAATCCCAGCGTAGTGTATATCCGTAGCGATTGGTCCAAGGGAATTTGATACCCTAAGATAGATAGTTCACACTTTATATCAACTGCTATTTAGAATTCATCTTTTGATAAATGTTAGAAATCAGCAAAATAAAACCAGCTCCATTTCAGATAAATTATCTGAGATGGAGCTGGATATCTACTATCTATTTCTGCTCTTGTAACTCTTCTGATTCTACTGGTACAGCACGATACACAAAGAAAGCTAAGATTACGGCAATGATTGACAAAATAAACGAGATGAGATAAACAAGTTCAACACCAGAAACCATTGCCTCGTTTATGTTAGCAATATTTGCCGGGTCATTTGATTGCTGTAAGATATTTTTTTGTCTTGCATTCATAATGCTAATAAATACTGATACACCAATCGCACCTGCTACGGGTTGTAGTGTTGACATGACCGCTGTTCCGTGTGGGTAGAGTCGTTTCGGCAATTGATTTAATCCATTGGTTTCTGCTGGCATCATAATTGCCGAGACTGAAAGCATTAGTAAAATATAACCGACAACTACAGCCCATACCGGTGTTGTTAAGCTTAATCGGCTCATCATGAACATCGTCCCACTTAGAACAATCGTAGCGGGAATCATCAGCACTCTAGGTCCAAATTTATCAAATAATCCGCCCATGAAAGGTGACATTATGCCATTTAAAATGCTACCAGGAAGTAGGACTAATCCTGCAGTGGCAGCAGCCAGCGCTAATGGCCCTTGCATGTAAATAGGCAAAATAATTTCTGAAGCGAACATTGCCATGATAATGATTAAGAACATTAGCATACCATGGGTAAACATCGGGTAACGAAAGACACGTAAATCCATAATCGGTTCATCCAATTTCAATTGTCTGATAGCAAATAAAACTACACTAATGACGCCGATAATAATAATCGAGTATACTTTTGGACTGAAAAATCCTAATTCACTTGCTCCTGCTGAACTGAAACCATACACGATTGCTCCAAATCCTATTGAGGAGAATACTAGAGATAAAATATCGACTTTTGGCTTTGTTACCTCTGAAACATTTACTAAATATTTTAGTGCAAAAAGAATCGAAAACAGTGCAAACGGGATTACTGTGATAAACAGATAACGCCAACCGAGATATTCAACGATAATACCAGATAATGTTGGTCCAATTGAAGGTGCGAACATAATTACAAGACCAACAAGGCCCATTATTTTCCCTCTTCTTCTTGGTGGAAAAATTAATAAAAACACATTAAAAATGATTGGCATAAGTGCTCCAGTTCCTGCCGCCTGCATGAAACGACCTATAAGTAATATAGGGAAACTCGGGGCGAAGGCACTTATTGTAGTACCAATCGTAAAAACTAACATCGTTGTTATGAATATTTGCCTCGTAGTAAACCATTGCATCAATAATGCGGAGGCTGGAATAACAATTCCCATTACTAACATAAAACCTGTTGCCATCCACTGCACAGTCGTAATGGAGACATTGAACTCCTCCATCAATGTTGTTAAGGCAATGTTTAACAAGGTCTCATTTAATATCGCAAAGAAAGCTCCAATTATTAGTGAAATCATAATTGGTGCAACTTTAACATTCGGATCATCAGCCAAGTATTCATATTTCTTGGGTGGATTTGTGTTACTCATAAATTGAAACTCCTTCCAGCTCATAAACTCTGAAGGTACTTATATGAAGCATTTTTCAGAAATGGCATGATAATAATAGCATGCGCATAAGAAGACAACAAGTAGCTCTGGACGATTTAAAAATATTTTATGTTTACTTACCACCATTTAGCCCATTCTTAAAAAATCAATCCCCATCTAGACAATTCCCCCATATATTAAATGGAACAATCTTAATAAGGGAGGAAATTATAAATGGATTATTATCAACCACCATATAGAGATGAGGATGAAAGATTTATTAGCCTGCCTGGTTTCCCAGGAAGTCCTGGGCAAGGCTTTCCTGGGCAGCCGGGTGGAGGCTTCCCTGGGCAGCCGGGTGGTCCCGGTGGATTCCCCGGACAGCCTGCTGGCCCCGGTGGATTCCCTGGGCAACCTGGTGGTGGGCAGAGTGGTGCACCGACAACTCCACCCCCTAACTTCACCCCTCAACAATCACAATTTCAAACATTTGCAGTGGATCCCGGCGCTATTCGTGGATGCCTATTCCGATTTACCTACATTTGGTTAAGAAGAGACGCCTTCTGGTTCTTCCCAACATTTGTTGGTAGAACATCTGTAGCTGGGTTTAGATGGAATGGCTTTAGATGGGTATACTTCGGAATTGATTTGGATCGCATCGAATCATTTCAATGCTTCTAAGTTAATGACATTGGACCATACAAACAACCTCCCCCCTTTCCTCATAAATTATTAGGAAAGGGGGGATTACTTATGAATCAATTAGCATTGCTCTTTTTAGCTGGAGTTCTTGCTGGTTTCGCGCTAATTGTTGTGACAGACCTTGCAGCTGCATTCCTTACTTCTACGGCAGTTATTAACTTCTTAATTGCTGCTGGTGCAATTGCAGTCATTGTGTTTGCATTGGCTATTATTTTTCTAGCCCTCAAAGCACTTTTCAATAATGTTACAAGATAGATCAAATTAAAAAGTTTAGATTTTATCTATCGGCACTGCCTTTGCTCCACTTTTGTGAAGAAAAAAGTATTAAACTAATTACCGCCACCGACAGAACTCGCAATTTACATGTTTAAAAAGGCTATCATCCTTAAAAAAGGATGATAGCCTCGTTTTAATCTACTATTTTTTCTATTTTTGCTCTAGCTTCTCGTTTGCTAACAAGTCCTTGCTCTGCTGCCATTACTTTTGCAATCTGCAACGCATTCCATAAAGGCGGCAATATTAAGAATGATACTGGGACGGCTGTGATAATAATTGAATTCTGGATCGAGGTAATACTATCTTCCCCAATCGTCAGAATTGCTACAGTTGTAGCTCCAAAGATCACTGCCCAGAAAACACGCAACCAGCGTTTTGGATTATCATTCCCTTCGATTGAAGCTGCAATCGAATATGCCATTGTATCGGTTGTTGTTGCAACAAAGATAATCGAAACGAGTAAGAAGCCAAAGCCCATCAACGTACCCATTGGTAGTTGATCTGTAATTGCCATTACAGCTGCAGGCATTCCAGCCTCATTTAACGCAGTTGAGACTGAACCTGGATTTTCCGATTCGAAAAACACACCTGTACCACCGACAATCGAGAACCAGAAGTTAGTCACAATTGGGGCAACGATAGAAACGGTAAGCACCAACTCACGAATCGTTCGCCCCCTAGAAATCCTACTAATAAATATAATTAACATTGGGGCATAGCCGATAAACCAACCCCAAAAAAATATAGTCCAAGATGAAAGCCAACCTTCATCCCCGCGATACATACTCATAGGGAAGAAGTTCTGTAAATGGAATCCTGTGCCACCGATAAATGCATCAATAATAAACATTGTCGGACCAATAGCCATCACAATCACGGCTAATAAAATAGTAAATTGCACATTCCAATTACTTAAATGATAAATCCCGCGATCCACTCCTGAAGCAGCTGAAATACCAGCAATAATCACAAGTCCAACGACTACAATAATGCTCACTGTCAGTGTGTTAGGGACATCGAATAGATGATTTAAACCATAGGATATTTGTAAACCTAAGAAACCTAAAGGTCCTAATGTACCAGCAACAGTAGCAATGATGGAAAATATGTCTGCTAAAGAACCAATCACACTTTTTTGATATACTTTCTCACCAAAAATCGGATATAATAATCCCCTTGGCTTCAACGGCAAGCCTTTCTGATAATGAACATACATCATAACAATAACCGCTAATGTTCCAAGTATCGCCCATGCTGTAAAGCCCCAATGAATAAATGATTGTGCAAATGCAGCATTGATATTGTTAAATTCTCCACCACCGAATAATGGCGGGGTACTCATGTAATGATACATTGGCTCAGCAGCAGCCCAAAACACACCACCACTTGCAAGCAATGTAACTAAAATCATAGATATCCAGCCAAAATAACTGTATTGTGGCTTATCTTGCTTCCCTAATTTAACTTTTCCGTACTTTGAAACTGCAAGCCCCAATCCAATAAAGAAGTTCGCAAGCAATAGTATTTGCCAGTACGCTCCAAAGAGATCTGACGAATAAGCAAATAAGGTATCAACTGCATTTCCGACCATCTCGTTATCGTAAAATGAAATTAATACAAAGAGAATCAAGAATCCTCCACTTACAATAAATACAGGCCAATCTAATTTCTTTCCTTTTTCAGAATCCACGTGTTTCCTCCTAATTTATTAGGAACAAGTGTCTAAAATATAATTGTTGCATTTTGTCATTAAAGACCGTTGGATGGACTTGCTTACTCTCATTTCTTAGAGAATAACCAACGACGAAAATCCACCAACTTGCTCAATTTTTTAACATAGTTTTCAATTATAGCGTTACTTGGGTAAATAGTCAAAGCCAGTTTCCACTTAGTGAAACTTACATTTATAAGATTTGGAAGTGCTTTAGGCTTATAACAGGGGGGGTATCGTAAACTGTTTGGAACAAATATACTATTACCCATATCATCTCCAATTTAAACATCTTTATAAAAATTTTGTTAACAAAATTTAGAAACATTAGCATGAGTTGCATTATATACAGGCAGAATTTTTTTAGATAAAAATACATCCAATAAACCCCAATTATTAATTTGATTGGAGTCTATTGGACATATATAAATCATTTATATAAGAGGTTTTCGTTTACTTATTTGCATTGCAGCTTGTAGATCAGTAATTTCCTTTTGAATTCGTGGATATTCGGGAATCTCAGGAATATAACGTGTCTTGAGTGGGTCCATTTGTTTTGCTGATTTCGCCATCATTTCAAGAACAAGCATTAGCTGTGCTAAAACATTATCATTTATCACAGGCAGTTCCTTTTGCTTCGAAGCAAATTCCAAAAATAACACGATTAGCTATACTAACCGTGTTCTGCTGTTTAATTATTTATTATTTCATCTACTGTATCTTCAACTTCCGTACGAGACATTTTTTCATTGCCACTCTTTAATGTCTTTAAGGTTTTCTTCGCTAATGCGAGCGGTATTTTGCAAAATAGAAGAATACTTCTCGTATTGATTGACTTTATGTATTCATCTGCCATATCCAAGTTTGCTGCAGCGTATTGGAACATATCATTTCTTGTCCAGCCTTCTGGTAGAAATTGCACGCCACGTTCAGCATCCTCATCTTGATTACGTAGCATATTGACTGCTTGTAATCCTCTGCCATAACCGATTGCTAAATCATAATCTGTCTCTGTATTATTGTACCATTTCCATATATCGGACAGCATTACCCCTACTAGCCCTGCTACATAGTAAGTATACTCATCTAGATCTTCTTTTGTTTTAACAATCCAATCCTTTTCGACCCATTTCGCCATTCCCTTTGCCATGATACTTGTTGATTCTTTCACCTTGTCACGAATTTCGTCTGGGCAAACAGCTAACCAATCACCAAGCCTTAATGTCACTTCAGGCAATAGCGACTCATATGGCTTTAATAATTGTTCGTATGCCTCAACATTAAATGGCTGTTTCAAAAGTTCTGCCGTTGTAAGCAGCAGATGCTGTTTTAGATTGGAATCCAATGTTTCATGGTCTTCAATTTCGTCGATTGCTCGCATACATAAATATGCCGAACCTACTGTGCTTTTTAAAGTAGGATTTAATGTATTTATTGGAATGAAGAACGTTCTGCTTGTCTGCTTAAGTACACGCATTGCATCCTTATGAAGTTTCGTATTATTACTCACTTAGATTCCCACTTTCCAAAGTTCTTATGGTAACTCAATTATAGCAAATTTCAACATTTTTTTCCTCTTTGTAAAATAATCCCTACAGATGATTACTTATTCAATTTATTAAAGCGGTATCTAATATAATGTGCTATAGGTTCTCAGGCCAGTCGCTTCAGAAATACACTACGCTTTCCGCGGGGAGCTGGTGAGCCTACTCTTGCTATCACACTTCGTAGTCTCACCTAGGCTCTGCTTCCCGCAGGAGTCTCCGTGTATTTCTTCCGCTGAAGATTGTGCAGTTATCTTAATTTACAAGATGTAACGATATTATCACCGTTGATTGTAGCGGGAATCAACATTGCGCCTACTTAATTAGCACTTTATCCAAAACCCAAAACAAACTCTATTTCTGCCTTGAATTCTGGACTGAATAAGCTTAATATGGTAAAAGTATTACAGGTATCTAAATGAAGAAAGGCGTCATAATATGGATAAACGTGTATATTTATTAACAATCGTTTCCTTTGTAGTTGGAATGGTTGAATTGATAATTGGGGGAATTCTAGATTTAGTTGCGACAGATTTAAACGTTAGTCTAGGACAAGCCGGTCTATTGATTACCATATTTTCACTTACATTCGCTATATCAGCACCAATTTTATCATTTTTAACAGCAAAAATTGAAAGAAAAAAATTAACATTAATCACGCTATTTATCTTTTTCTTTGGAAATCTTGTCGCTGTTTTTAGCCCATCCTACACAATTTTATTCATTTCTAGAATGATTTCAGCAGCAAGTAGCTCCCTGCTCATTGTCCTATGTGTTGTCATGGCTGCAAATATTGTCGAACACAAATATCGTGGACGTGCAATTGGGATTGTTAATATGGGGGTCAGTGGTTCGCTCGTATTAGGTGTCCCAATTGGGTTAATGCTCGGAAATGCTTTTGGTTGGCGTGCTCCTTTTGCAATGATCGCAGTCTTGAGCTTATTGTCGATAACTGGAATATTCCTGTTTATGAGCAAAATGGCTCCTACCGAACAAATCTCAATTAGAAAACAACTCGGTTCGCTTAAGAATGTTGTTGTGTTATTTGCACAATCAACCACGTTTATCATGCTCACTGGTCATACAGTGCTCTATGCCTATTTAACACCATTTGTAAAATCTACAATGGATCTTGACGGGACATGGGTAAGTATCATTTACTTTGTTTTTGGAATCGCTGCAGTAAGTGGAGGTTTTATCGGTGGAACATTTTCCGACCGATTTGGCGCAAAGCCTACAATTCTATCGGTTGTCTTACTATTCGGCATTGCAATTTTTATAATCCCATACACAACATTTTCAATCCCTTTATTTATAATAATCATGGTTGTCTGGGGTATGATGAGTTGGGCTCTCACGCCACCGATGCAAAGTTATTTAATGCAAGCTGCACCTGAGACATCAAACATTCAAATAAGCTTAAATAACTCTTCTGTGCATCTAGGTATTGCCTTTGGTTCCTCAGTCGGTGGAATTGTTATTGAACAAGCTTCGGTTAAACAAAACCCAACAGTAGGCGGACTCTTTGTTATCGTCGCATTAATAACAGCACTTATTTCCATCACAGCTTACAAAAAGCGTAAACGTAAAGCGCAACATTAGTGAAGTTGATATAGATCAAAGACTGCCACATCGAAATTCGTGAATTACGATGTGGCAGTCTTTTTTTAGATATTTATTTCCCATCGATTACTTCCGATACCTTTCCGGACAGTCGTTTCAATCAACTGCGGATAGTTAGTGAAGATACTAATATCCGTAACGTTCTTAGTAAAGGAATTTTCTGTAGTCCGCGGAATGCGAACTGCTTTCCTAGGTTAGCAAGTGAGCAATAATAAAGCACGTTTTTGGGCAGCCCTCGCCTTTCATTATCATTAAGTTTCATCAAGGAATGCTAATCCCTGCTCATTAAGTGCAATACGAAGTTGTTCTACAGCCTTTGGTCCCATCCCATGCAATGCAAGTAATTCCGACACTTTACACTCTGCGACTTGTTCTAATCGTAAAATCCCTTTACCTGCAAGCGCCCGCACAGCTGGTTTCGCTAGATTCTTCGGTAGATTACCCTCTTCATATTGTTGTTCTTGTTCCATTCCTTTTCATCTCCTTTGCCATCAGTTAGTATCCTTTTCTTATTTTTACGTTTTTAATACTAATATAATAGCAAATAAATTTTTTCTATTAAATGTTTTACTATCTTGCATAACACTATACCATATTGTAAGATAGTATTATTATGAATAATCTTTGTTTGGGGTGTTTATCATGTCCACATCTAGTCAAATGCTCAAGGGGTTGCTTGATGGCAGTTTACTGGCACTAATTGCCAAGGGGGAAACGTATGGATATGAAATGATTGAAAAACTCCAGCAGCATAAATTCGCTGTCGTTAGTGAGGGCAGTATTTATCCAGTATTAATGCGTTTGCAGAAGAATAATTTTGTGTCGACGGAGCTTAGAAAATCACCAAACGGACCGAAAAGGAAATATTATACGATTACAGCAGAGGGGGAAAAAGAGCTCCAGCTTTTTAAGGAACAATGGCAGCACTTATCATTCGGAATGAATTCTATCTTGGGGGAAAGGGATGAACAAAATGCTAAGTCAAAAATCTGAGCAATTTATCATTGAATTACGCATGTATTTAACATCAAAGGGAAAGAATGATCAGCAAATCAACGACATTGTTGAGGAACTTAGCGATCATTTACATGAAGCCGAAGCGGAAGGAAAAAGCGTTGAAGATATTACAGGTGGCAGTCCAAGAGCATATATGAAAACAATTGGAAATGAAATGGGCTTTGATTTCCGTCAGTTTGCAGGTTTAGTACCGATGATGACCTTCCTTCTACTGGCATATTTCAGTCTAGGACCTGCTATTGAAGGGACAATTTCACTGTCAAAAACAGGATTATGGATAGGCCTTGGAATGGTGATTTTATCGTTTATCATTTACGGATTCTTTCTTGTTAATATACTCCCGAAATTATATCATTCAAAAAGCTTTTATGTTGTTGGTATTGCCCTTCAGCTAGTAATGACAGGAGTCTTTGTTGTCATCCTATTATTAGAATTGAAACTAGATACAGAACCTTTCTTCGTAGCAACACCAATGCAAAATAACTTGATTATAATTGCAGACATCATCATTTTTATTGCTGCGGCTATTTACACGAAGACTTGGTTTACCATTATTTTACCGATTTTCATGGCATTAGGACCTTTAGCAACAAGGGTCATTCCTGAAAGCATTAATAAGAATCCAACTTATATTGCGATGACAATTGCAATATTAATCATCGTTTCCATTGGAATTTTGGTATTTATTATTCAAAAGGGAAAAAGGAAAAAAAACGGCTAGAAATTAATTTAGCAGACAATGAAATACATCAATAAATTGGGGGATGTAATGATGACAAGAAAGCTTTATTATGAGTCCGCTTATGAGAAGGTATGGTGGACAAACATCATCGATTCAATAGAAAGAGATGGAAAATATTTCATCATTCTTGAAGAAACTGCTTTCTATCCCCATGGCGGTGGACAGCCATGTGACTTAGGTAGTATCGATGGAATCAAAGTATTAGATGTTTTCTCAGAGGATGGTGAAGTTGTTCACCAGGTTGAACGGTTGCCAGAAACCGATAAAGTGATTTGTAAGCTTGATTGGGAGCGACGATTTGATCATATGCAAAATCATAGTGGCCAGCATTTATTATCCGCTGTATTTCGAGATCTTCTCCAAGCGCAAACTGTTAGTTTCCATCTTGGAACAGAGGATGTGACGATTGACATTGACCAATCAGATATTACTAATGATCAGCTCACGGTGGTAGAGCAAGAGGTAAATAATCGTATCTATCAAAATCTCGAGATTTCTAGTTATTTTGTAAGTAATGAACAACTAAGGAATATCCCCGTAGTTAAAATGCCAAAGGTAACGGAAAATATTCGCATCGTCGAAATCGAGGGCGTTGAATACAATGCATGTGGCGGTACACATGTTACACGAACCGGTCAAATTGCCATGATTAAATTATTTAAAGCTGAGAAACTAAAAGGTGCAACACGCGTTCATTTTAAATGCGGTAATCGTGCTTTGGCAGATTATAATAAGGTCCTAGCGATTATCGATACCCTTTCGGAAAAGTTCAATACTGGTAGAAAGGATATTCTTGATCGTTTTGAAAAATGGGAACAAGGATATAAACAAATTCAAACGGAACTTTCACATATTAAAGAGCAAAATGAAGCTTATTTATCTAAAGAACTGCTTTCGAATATGGAAGGAAAGCTTGTATCTCATGTTTTTGCAGACAAATCACTAAAGGATATGCAGCGGTTGGCTGCTAAAATTGTTACAGATCAAGCAATTATTGTATTACTCGCTACTACAGCTGAAAATAAGATATTACTTTATCATAGTGGATCCGAACACTTCTCGTGCGGGAAATTATTCAAGGAGCATCTCCCTGCATTTAATGGAAAAGGTGGAGGAAATGACCAATCAGCACAAGCTGGATTTCCCTCTAATGAGGATTCAGTACAGTTCTATGAATTTATTAAAAAACAGGTTTAATAAAAATACAGCAGACGCATTGTGCCAACCTGCTGTATTTTTCTATTCTTTAGATTCGCTTTCTCGGAGGAAAGATTTATGAGAGAAATATGAATTTACTGCTTCTCCTATCCATTATCCTTAGGTTCCCCCCAAGTATAATGGGTTAGTAGATTCTACGAAGTTTTTTATTAATCTACACCTATCTTGCCGATTCAATTACACTTAAGATATTCTTTTCTTTCAGGATATTATCCAAACGGAACATAATCGTATTATATGCCTCATATTTATAAACGATTAAAATATGTTTATCCATTTTAACGCCAAGAAAGAATCGCTCTACTTTTTTCTTTACATAATGCGTAATTTGTTCTTCATAAAATAATTTTCTATTCTTGATCTTCTTTTCTACCTCATTTGTTATTGTAAAGACAAATTCCAGGACAGTAAATTGAAAATCACCACAGTACGCTGCAATTGTCACCATAATAACCTCCTTCTTCTTTCAAATTTTAGTAAGAGAATATGTGAGATTAATATGCTTGGTTTCAGGAGTTGTTTAATAAGAATAATAGAAGAGGAGAAGAGGTTTTACTTCTTAATACTTTCAATCTTAAAATCCTACTTTTTCTCATTTTATCTTTATTAGACTCCAGCAATAATTTAATCGCACTAATACTTGTAAACTATGTTGGCCTTGAAAGTTCTTGCATTCTGTTTCACAGATTCTTGCTGACCTCTCTTGGAAATTCGCATTCTATTCTTTGACTTGCCCATGTATGCATCTACGGATATCTGATTCAACCATTGCCTTAAACAGCTACATTAATCGCAAGTAACTTCCATTGATTTCAAGTAATATCCTCCCCATCTATAGGAGATGAAATTATAGAACTACTCTGGCAGGATAAAGTTAATCATGGAGTCTTTCAGAAATTATTCATTGAATAAGTAAAAATTGCTTAATATTTATTTTATGTAACTACTTAGATAGTGATTCATATTTTTGAAAAATAGAAGCAGAAGCAATTACCTACTGTATAAGATAATCGCTTCTTTACATTCGCGGAAGAAGTTTTGGCTACGCTCTGTCTTTACTATAAGCATCCAACTAGCTTGAAAAACAGCTCCAACTTCCAATCTAATGTTCCTATCTATTAAACAAATTCATTATTAAATCTGGAATCATACAATTCGTTTGAATCAATCTGGCAATATCTGCGATGATTCATCATCAACTCATTTACATATTCAGATGTTGGTTCCTCGGTTAATGACGACATTTCCTGAATTCACCCAGTAATTTCATTGAAAGCATCCCAAATACTGTGAAATACAAAGCATGAAGCTAGTAACTCACCGATACCTTTGCCTATCCTGATTACGAAAGATAAGCAACATTAATAATCCTACACCTAGCCCAATTGCTCCACCCATTTCTATTGAATTAAACAATAATCCCAATCCCATGCCAATGATTAAACATATACCAAAGATAAAACCTATAATCGCATCATTCATCTTGCCCACCCCCAAATTTTACAAGGACTCTTTATTTAATTTATTCCTTTAGGAAATTTTTGGTTCATTATTATGTGAAATTTACAGATTTTTTTGGGCGAAAGTGTTTTAACTTTTTTGATTTAATTGAAATTGTTCGAAAGTTCTCTATTGCTATACGTTAATATTCGTGTTTAAATGTATTAAATATTAAAATATTTATAGTAAATAATTTATGAGGTGATTTTGTGGGAAACAATGTATCTATCGGTCTTTTAGGATTAGGTGTAGTTGGTTCAGGTGTGATAAAGCTAGTTGAGGAGCATCAGGAAAAACTCGTCCATCAACTCGGATGTGGCGTGCAAGTAAAAAGTGTTTTGGTTCGCGACTTGGAAAAAACGCGTGAAGTCGCCCTTGATCGAACGTTTCTCACTTCTAATCCTGATGATGTTTTAAATGATCCAGAAATTGATATTGTTGTAGAAGTTATGGGTGGTATTGATCTCGCCCGAGAATATATTTTGAAAGCTTTTGCTGCAAAAAAACATGTTGTAACAGCGAATAAGGATCTCGTTGCCCTACACGGTATAGAACTTCAAGAGGCTGCAAGCAAAAACAAATGTGATTTCTATTATGAAGCAAGTGTTGCAGGCGGTATTCCAATCTTGAGAGGAATCGTCGACGGACTGGCATCGGACCGAATTCAGCAAGTCATGGGGATTGTTAATGGTACTACCAACTATATTTTAACCAAAATGAATACAGAGGGATTAAGCTATGAAACAGCATTAAAGCAAGCACAGGATCTCGGGTTTGCTGAAGCAGATCCTACATCAGATGTTGAAGGACTCGATGCAGCTAGAAAAATGGCAATTTTAGGCCGACTCTCCTTTTCAACCGATGTTGACTTAGAGGATGTTGAAGTGAGTGGCATTACGAACATCGAAATTGAAGATTTAGAGTATGGAAAGCAGCTTGGATATACAATGAAACTGATAGGCTTCGCTAATTTCGATAACCAACAGCTTGAAATCAACGTACAGCCAACCCTCCTTTCTAATAGCCATCCATTATCAGATGTGAAGAATGAGTATAATGCAGTGTATGTATACGGGAAAGCAGTCGGGGAAACGATGTTTTACGGACCTGGTGCAGGAAGCTTACCAACAGCTACTGCTATTATGTCTGACGTTATTGCTGCTATTAAAAATATGCGATTAGGTGTAACTGGAAACCAATTTGTGAAATCCCATTTTAAGAAAGTATTAAAAACACCTGAACAGCGATATGGACAATATTATGTACGTCTCCATGCAAAAGATGAAGTTGGCGTATTCTCACGTATTTCTACCTTATTTAATGACCTTAACATTAGCTTCAAACGGATCTTACAAAACCCAAATAAAAAGGCAGAAACAGCAGAGATTGTCGTTGTTACACACCAAACATCACTAGAAAACTTCCAAAAGGCATTAGAAAATCTAAACGAATTACAAGCTGTACTCGAAGTAAACAGTTATTATAAGGTAGAAGGAGATGTAGCAAAATGAAGTGGCAAGGATTACTTAACAACTATAAAGAATATCTTCCCGTTACAGATGAAACTCCTGCACTTACACTTAATGAAGGGAATACACCATTAATCTACTTCCCTAATCTTTCCAAGGATTTAGGAATCGAATTATATGGGAAAGTTGAAGGTGCAAATCCAACTGGTTCCTTTAAGGATAGAGGAATGGTTGTTGCAGTAGCAAAAGCGATTGAGGACGGCAGTAAATCGGTTATTTGTGCTTCAACTGGGAATACATCTGCTGCCGCTGCTGCATATGCCGCCAAAGCAGGAATCAGAGCAATTATTGTTATCCCTAAAGGAAAAGTAGCGCTCGGGAAACTTGCCCAAGCAGTTATGTATGGAGCAGAAATTATTGAAATTGATGGTAATTTCGATGATGCATTAACAATGGTACGTAAACTAAGTGAAACAACGCCTGTTACATTAGTAAACTCGGTTAATCCTTATCGTTTAGAAGGTCAAAAAACAGCAGCATTCGAAATTTGCGATTTTCTAGGGGATGCGCCTGATATTCTTGCTATTCCAGTTGGTAATGCAGGAAATATTAGTGCTTACTGGAAAGGGTTCAAAGAATATAATGAACATAAACAAACTGGTCTTCCAAAAATGTTCGGATTTGAAGCTGAAGGAGCTGCAGCCATTACTCTAGGAGAACCAATTGCGAGTCCAGAAACCGTTGCAACTGCCATTCGTATTGGTAATCCTGCAAGCTGGGAACTGGCTGTTAATGCTAAGGAAGAGTCTGGTGGAAGAATCGGCTCCGTTACTGATGATGAGATTATCAATGCGTTTAAATTATTACCAAGCAAAGAAGGAATTTTTGCCGAGCCAGGATCTTGCGCATCAATTGCTGGTGTTATTCAACAAGTTGCAAATGGAGCGATTAAAAAAGGAAGCAAAGTCGTTGCTGTTCTTACAGGAAATGGACTGAAGGATCCACAAACAGCAATGGATCAAATTAAAGTCGAGCCTACCACTCTACCAAATGATGAAGCAGCGATTACCGAATACATTCAAAAATTGGTGAAACAATGAAGCGTTTCACCATTCAAGTACCAGCAAGCTCGGCAAATATCGGTCCTGGATTTGATTCTTTAGGACTTGCAGTAAATCTCCATCTTAATTTAGAAGTGACAGAAGCAGATAATTGGGAGTTCGAACACCGCTCATCCCTTCTAGGGCCTGTTACAAATTATGAAGAGCATTTTATTTATCAAATAGCAAAGCAAACAGCAGCACGTCACAATAAAGAGCTTCGACCATGCAAAGTAGTCGAGACAAGTAATATTCCCTTAGCACGCGGGCTTGGAAGCAGTTCCTCCGCCGTCCTAGCTGGGATTGAAATAGCCAATCAACTCTGTAATTTATCTCTAACAACCGAAGAAAAATTACAATATGGAACAGACATTGAAGGACATCCAGACAATATCGCTCCAGCACTATATGGCGG
Organism: Oceanobacillus chungangensis; assembly: GCF_003369565.1. Classification (GTDB taxonomy): domain Bacteria; phylum Bacillota; class Bacilli; order Bacillales; family Amphibacillaceae; genus Oceanobacillus; species Oceanobacillus chungangensis. Next base: position 96,240 of record NZ_PIOD01000003.1, read on the forward strand.
TTTAGTGATTGCTGCAATCACAGATGACCAAGAGACTCATTGGGTCCGATTGCCCGAAATCAAGTCCGATATCATTGTACATATTCCAAACGTTGAATTAAAAACGGAAAAGGCACGCGGCGTACTTCCTGAAAGCTATTCGAGAGGACAAGCTGCTAGCGCAAGCGCCGTTAGCAATGTTCTCATCGCAGCATTATTATCTAGTGATTATTCATTAGCTGGGAAAATGATGGAGAAGGATTTATTTCATGAGCCATACCGGGCAGAACTCATTCCTAATTACCATCTCATCCGAAACTCAGCAAATGAGTATGGCGCATACGGAACGGTGATTAGTGGTGCAGGTCCAACGATGATTTCCTTCGTCCCGGAAGGAGCAGGAGAAACCATCGCTAACCAGATGAAGAAAATACTTCCTGACTATGAAATAAAAGCATTACAAATTGATCAAACAGGATTAAAGATTGATTGTGGCTGAAAGGACCTAGCGAGTGCGCTAGGTCCTTTTCTCTGATATATTTTTTCTCCTGGCGATATCCGCGTGCTCGTGCTGATATAATTTTCCTCCTGGCGATAACCTTGTTCTCATGCTGATATATTTTTCCTCCTGGCAATATCCGCGTGCTCATGCTGATATATTTTTTCTCCTGACGATATCCGCGTGCTCATGCTGATATTCCCGCTCTCCTGACGATATTTCCTCGCTCGTGCTGATATTCCGCTCTCCTGCCGATATTTCCTCGCTCATGCTGATATTCCCGCTCTCCTGCCGATATCCGCGTGCTCGTGCTGATATTCACGCTCTCTTGTTACGACATGACATCTCCGCTTCTAACAAAGGCCTAATCCTCATCACCCATCAAAGCAACCATCAATGCCTTTTGTGCATGCAGGCGATTTTCAGCTTGCTGGAAGACAACGGAATGTTTACCATCAATCACCGCAGCACTTACCTCTTCTCCCCGGTGAGCTGGAAGGCAGTGCATAAATGTTACATCGGGTTTCGCCAAGGATAATAATGCTTCATTAACTTGATACCCTTTGAATGCAAGCTCTCTTTCCGCTTGTTCCTGCTCCTGTCCCATGCTTGCCCATACATCGGTATAAATGACATCTGCATCCTCGCAAGCAGTCTGAGGATTATCTGTCACCGTAATTTTCGCACCATGCTCGGATGAAATTTGCTGCGCTTGTTCCGTTACTTCTTGAAGCGGCTGATAATTTTTCGGGGATACAATCGTAAGGTCCATCCCCATTTTAGCCGCGCCAATCATGAGTGAATGTGCCATATTATTTCCATCGCCGATATAGACAACCTTGACACCCGCAAGCTTTCCTTTTATTTCCTTAATCGTTTGTAAATCTGCGAGTACTTGACATGGGTGGTATAAATCCGTAAGCCCATTAATGACTGGAATGCTTGCATATGCAGCTAACGCTTCTACTGTTTCCTGGGCGAATGTACGAATCATAATGCCATCTAAATAGCCAGATAACACTTGAGCTGTATCAGCAATCGTCTCGCCTCTTCCCATTTGAATATCCTGTGTACTGAGGAAGATCCCCTGACCTCCTAATTGAAAAATTCCCGTTTCAAAAGAGACTCTTGTTCTTGTCGATGACTTTTCAAAGATCATCCCTAATGTTTTTCCTTTTAAAGGTTGGGTGGATTTCCCCTCTTTTTGTAGAGTTTTCAGTTCGTCGGCCAATTCTAATAAATAATTGATTTCTTCTTGGGTATAATCAATTAGCTTTAAAAAATCTTTTCCCTTTAATTGTTGTTTATCCATCTTCACATTCCCCGTCATCATCCTCGCTCCTCCTATAACTACTATTATGAATTATTATGCAATAATAAGAATAAATATTCAATAGTGTTTTCGAAAAATAGGCAATAATATTTTCCATCCATCCTTCATTTTCACTCATATCTCGTTTTTGTTTAATCTATCGTGTAGAAGGTAATATTCACTATAGGAGATGATAAATAATGAAACATTATGATGCAATAATTATTGGTTTTGGAAAGGCCGGAAAAACATTAGCTAACACACTCGCAAATCTTGGAAAACAAGTGGCGATGATTGAAAAGTCATCCGAAATGTATGGTGGTACCTGTATCAACATTGCTTGTATTCCGACAAAAGCGCTCGTTTATCAATCAAATGAGAGGAAATATTCTGAAGCACCGAAAGAAGATTTTTACCAATACGCAATTGAGGAAAAAGATGACCTAACTTCCCTTTTACGTGATAAGAATTTCCATATGTTAGCGGATCAAGATAGTGTAATGGTCTACACTGCTGAAGCAAGCTTTCTCGATAATCATACGGTTCAACTAACCGCTGAAACTGAAACACTAGAATTAACAGCGGAAAACTTCTTTATCAATACTGGCTCCGTTCCTGTAATTCCACCAATTGATGGAATAAAGGAGAGTAACTTTGTTTATTCTTCGACAACACTTCAACAATTAGAAACACTTCCTGAGAAACTCGTAATTATTGGTGGCGGCTATATTGGCTTAGAATTTGCCTCTATATATGCAAACTTCGGTTCAGAGGTCATCATTCTTGATCATGGTACTACCTTCTTACCGAGAGATGATCGAGATATAGCTGAGGAAGTAAGAAAAGTACTAGAAGCAAAAAATATTAAGATTACATTGGATAGTAATGCAACATCAATCATTGATCAAGATGGCGGTGTTACTGTCAAATATGAACAGGGAAACAATGCGAAAGAAATAGCTGCTTCCGCTCTTTTAATTGCAACCGGAAGAAAGCCAAATACAGATGCACTCGGCCTTGAGAACACCTCTATTGAAGTCGATGACAAGGGCGCTATTATTGTCGATGATTACTTAAAAACAACTGCAGCAAATATTTGGGCATTAGGTGATGTAAAAGGCGGTCCACAATTTACTTATATTTCCTTAGATGATTTCCGAATTATTCGTGACCAATTCGTTGGTGAGGGAAATTATACACTGAAGGATCGTCAAAACATCCCCGATTCTGTGTTTATTGACCCTGTACTCTCACACGTTGGACTGAATGAGGAAACTGCAAAGAAAAAGGGAATTTCGTATAAAGCAGCTACAATGAAAGCTGGCGAGGTTCCGCGATCACGAATAATCAAGCAAACCGATGGACTATTAAAAGCACTAATTAACCCGGATACAAAGGAAATTTTAGGTTGTACCTTATTCTGTGCTGAATCCAGTGAAATGATTAATATCGTTAGACTGGCGATGGAAGCGAAATTGCCTTATACGGCTTTACGTGACCATATATTCACACATCCATCGATGAGCGAAGCATTAAATGATTTATTTAGTAAATTTGATTAAAAGGAAGCAGTCGGAACATGAGCTACCCCTCATGATTCCGGCTTATTTTTTTCTTTATATTGTATACTTTTTATACTTGATTTAATTTGTATACCGGTTTATAATCATAATTAGAGGTGGTACAAATGAAAGTTTGTCCTTATATTGAAGCGTCATTCCAGATTCTAGGGAAAAAGTGGAATGGGCAAATTGTCCATTACTTATCACTATGTGAGCATGAGATGGCACATTTCTCAGATATTAAACGAGATTTGGCAGGAATCACTTCAAGAGCATTATCACTGAAACTTTCCGAGCTTGCAGAGGATGGAATTGTCGACAAAGTAGTAGAAGGCGGTACACCAGTTACCATTACGTATGTACTGACAGAAAAAGGGAGTTCACTAGCTAAAAGTTTAAAACCAATTCAGGAATGGGCAAGACAGAATATGAATGTAGAAAGCAAATGACAAGGGGGATAAATAAATTGGCAAATAACAATAATAATATGGTTTGTGATGTAGAGACAGGAGTATGCGGAGTTGCAGGAAGCGAAGAAATGGAGTTGATTGATTTGACAGCACCTAAGAAAACAATTGAGCTTTATTATGTAACGGATCCAATTTGTTCGCATTGCTGGGCAATCGAGCCTCAGTTTAATCGATTCTTAGAGCAATATGGTGACTACTTCAATGTCCACACTGTCATGGGTGGTCTGCTTGAAAAATGGGGCGACGGCTTTGCCGACGTACAAAACGGAATTGCTGGACCAAGTGATGTTGCTGGGCACTGGAGAGAAGTTGGTGACATGACTCGAATGCCAATTGATGGTTCTTTATGGTATGACAACCCTGTAACATCATCTTTCCCGCCATCACGTGTATTTAAGATTGTTCAAAAGCATGATGAAAAACTTGCTCGTGTCTTCCTGCGTCGCGCAAGAGAAGCTGTCTTTGCTTTCAATCGAAACATTTCCGATCAAGAAGTATTAATTGATCTTGTAAACGGTCTTGGTCTTGACGGAAAGGCAATTGTGAAAGAAGCGGAACATCCAGATAGTCAGCAATTGCTAAACGAAGATTTCCAACTTGCTGCTAGCTTGGGTGCAAGAGGATTCCCTACAATTATAATGGTTAACGAGGAAAATAAAGGGGTTAAAATCGTTGGCGGACGCCCATTTGAGTATTATGTAGCCGGACTTAAACAAGTACTTGGTGAGGATCCAAAATCAAAACAACAACCAACACTTGAGGATTACCTTGCAAAGGAAAAACTCTTATTCTCAAAAGAAATTGAAGTTATGTACGATCTAGAACAAGCAGCGATTAAAGATTTTGTAGAAAAAGAGCTTTCAACGAATGACTATGAAGCTAAAGAAGTTCTAGGCGAAACGTATTTCGTTAAAAAATAATTGAAATTTTATAGGCTAAGCATCGGAACAATTCTCGTTTTGAGGATTGTTCTTTTAATGTGGGTGCTTTCAAAATGATAGTTGTGTCGAATATGGTAAGGAACGTCGATGTAAAGTACGGTGCGGGTAATGTTGTTTTCTGCTATCGAATTTTCACACCTTAGGATATTTCATCTTTGTCGGAAAAAGAGCCTAGGTAAGACTTCGAAGTGCAGCAGCACAAGAAGGCTCACCAGCTCACCTAAGGTGTGCGAATTGTATTTCTGGAGTGACAGCCAAGGATGCAAATATCATCCAAAGTTAGTTCACATTTTATCTAAAATGCTAACAGTAAGAAATCGCTCACTCTCTTTGAGCACTTATATTGAATTCAATAAGCTTATAGACTACCCTTAAATCATATGTATTTTCATGAAGGGATTACAATTTTCTAGTTCACCTGAATTCTACTGATGCAAAGTGAACACTCTTCTCAAAGGCAGGTTTTTCAATGAAAAAGCAACATGATTTCACACAAGGAAGCATCCTAAAGCAATTAATTGCGTTTTCAGGTCCAATTATGCTAACAAATTTGTTGCAGACCTCGTATCAAATTGTGGATAGTTTATGGGTTGGCAACTTACTAGGTGCAAATGCACTAGGTGCTGTTTCCCTTTCAGGAACCATTATTTTTACCGTACTATCATTTGTAATTGGTCTAAACAACGCAGCATTAACCATTTTATCCCAGCAAAAAGGGAAGGATAATTTGGATGGGTTAAAACGCTATTTAAATGCCTTCGTCGTCTTGATGACAATCATTGCAGCAGTTTTAGGGTTTATAGGCTATCTTTTTGCTGAACAGTTTTTAAGACTGCTTGGAACACCTGAAAGTATGATGGCGGAAGCAATCACTTATTTACGAATTAATTTTCTCGGAATCCTCTTCTTATTTGGCTATAATTTTATTAGTACTGTGCTTCGTTCACTTGGTGATAGTAAGACACCATTACGATTTGTCACAATCGCGGTTATCTTAAATATTGTACTAGATCCACTCTTTATCTCTGGATTTAATTGGGGTGTAGACGGTGCTGCCTATGCAACCATTCTATCACAGGCAGTCGCATTTCTTTATGGCATTATTTATATATTAACGAAAAAACTTGCACCATTTAGCTCGCCAAAGCTCCCTTCTTGGCGTGAGGTCCGATTGATTCTAAATCTAGGTATTCCATCTGGCCTACAAATGGCAGTTATATCCGCTGGTTCTGCCGCGATTATGAGTGTTGTTACAGCATTTGGTGGAAGCGTTGTAGCAGGATTTAGTGCTGCCCAAAGGCTTGATAGTCTAGTAATGCTCCCAGCGCATGCACTCAGTACAGCAGTAAATAGTATGGCCGGGCAGAATATTGGTGTACGAAACTGGAAACGGGTCAGCCAAATCGCAAAATATGGAGTGCTATACAACTTCCTCGTAATGACAGTAATCGGGATTCTTATTATATTCTTTGCCGAGTTCAGCATGAAGCTGTTTATCCAAGAAGAAGAAGCCGTTGCATTTGGAACAAGGTATTTGCAGATTATCGCACTATGTTATCCATTTTTGGGGATAAATTTTATTTTAAATGGAATTGTTCGAGCTGCTGGTGCAATGTATCAAGTGCTAGTGCTAAACCTCATTTCCTTCTGGATTCTCCGTTATCCATTGTCAGCGTTATTCGCCAATCTTTTTGGCGATATTGGGATTGCAGTGGGAATGGGAACAAGTTTCCTTGTTAGCAGTATTTTTGCATTTCTGTATTTTCGGTTTGGAAAATGGCGGAGGAAAGAATTATTTACCTAAAAGAAAAATCCGCTTTATCCCTCTATAGGGATTGAAGCGGATTTTTTTTAGTTTTGTACTTGGATAACAAGAACCTTCAAATATTTTCCTTGTAAGAAATTCTTATCTACCTGAAAGTCTGCTGGCAGAGAAAACTGTTCAAGGATAGTGTATTTTGTATTCATCTCTTTAAACCCCTTTTCGATAAAGCCTTTAAATTTCTTCATACCGAACGAGGCATTATTTGTGGAAGCAATGATAATCCCATTCTTCTCTGTAATTTCTAATGTATCTTTAATTAGAGCGGGGTAGTCCTTTGCCGTACTGAATGTATGCTTCTTAGAACGTGCAAAGCTTGGTGGGTCAAGGACAATTAAATCAAACTTCAAATCTTTTCGTTTTGCATATTTAAAGTAATCGAAGACATCCATGACAATGATATCCTGCTCTTCTATGTCAATCCCATTCAAGCTGAATTGCTCAATTGTCTTACTTTTACTGCGTTTCGCAAGATCGACACTCGTTGTTTTCTCAGCCCCACCTAGTGCAGCTGCTACAGAGAAAGCTCCTGTATAAGAAAATGTGTTCAGCACATTTTTGCCTTTTGCATATTTATCTCGAATCGCTTTGCGTACGTCACGCTGATCAAGGAAAATACCTACCATTGCTCCATCGTTCAAGTAAATCGCGTAATTAATCCCATTCTCTGTAACAATAATCGGAAACTGACCGCGCTCACCTTTAACAAAATCATCATCCTCAAGGTACTGCCCTTTCGTATCAAAGCGCTTTTTCTCATAGATCGCTTTATAATCACCAAGAGAATCTAGTGCGCCCAGCACTTGATTTTGGAAAGTGTAAATACCTGCGCTGTACCATTGGATTAAATAATAACCATCAAAGTAATCAATAGTCAGTCCACCAATTCCATCGCCTTCTCCATTAAAAACACGAAAAGTCGTAGTATTTATATCCTTGAAAAAGGCTTCGCGTTTATTAATCGCTGTGAGAATCTTATCCTTGAAAAATTCATCGTCAATCTTTTCCCATTTATCATGGGACAGGACCCAGCCAATACCTTTATTTTGCTCACCATAATAACCTTTAGCAATAAATTGGCGATTATTATCGACCAGGTTTACAATCGCACCTTCCTCTGTTAATGCTTCTACATTCGCTACTGCATCTTTACTTATTAAAGGATACTTATTCTTATATTGTTCAATAAACTTAGCGTTTACTTTTAAATCAATTGTCGGTTTCATAACTTCATCCTATCCTTGCTTTTTTCCCATTATCGCACGTTGGCAGGAAAAGGGAAAGGGCATGACCACGCTTTTAGTGATATGTATTTATTTTTGATTCATACACGCTTCACAGGTGAAACTTCCTTCGTTCTTTAAATATGCCTTTATTTCCGTCATCCCTCTGCGCTTAGGATAACGCAATTTAATAAAAACAATTTCATTATCTTTAATTTCTTTTCCACACTTATTACACTTCGGCTCTTCTCTAAACATTACCCCGCCCCCTATTATATATTTTGTCAATATTTCTATTACGATTAAGAATGACAAACGTTTCTTATGAGGGACTGATTTCATAAGAAATCCCCGATAACTCCATCGATGACTAGCAACCACCAATGAAATTATCAGGGAAATCGTATCCTATTATTATGCCAAATCTTTCATTCCTTGATAAATACAGTCAAACAATCCTTCAATGTCCTCTTCTTCTACACTTGAAAAGGCAATTCGTAAATCTTTAGTATTTACAGCAATCGTGCCAACCCCGTATTTATCTAATAAATGCACTCGTAATTCCTCGGCATCTACACCATTTAACTTCAAACACATGAAGTAGCCAGAGTTAAATGGATAAACAGACCAGTAGGCATTGTATTCTTCCTTTTCTAATACAGCCTTGACTTTATTCGCTCTCTTTTCCAAAATATCATGCTTCTCTTGTTTTTCCGCTTCGAATTCACTTGATTGCAATGATTCTAAAATAACTGTTTGTGACAAGTGTGATCCACTTGAAATCGTTGCGCGAATAAGTCCCATCGTTTTTTGTTCTAATGCATGAGCAATCATGGGACTCTCGACGCCGTATGTGATGAATCCAACACGCAGACCCCAAACATAATTTTCCTTTGTTGCCCCGTCAATTTTCACTGGCAGTATTCTTGGGTGTAAGCCGATTAACTGGCCAAACATTGACTCCTTCACTGAATCTTCATAAAACAATCCATAATAGGCATCATCGAGAAGGACGACTAGATTTATTCCTTCCTCAGCCGCTGCTTCTAATGCATATACGATACCAGCTACTTCTGCAGCACCTGGCGTATAACCTGTTGGATTATTCGGGAAGTTAAGCAATACAATTGCCTTCCCTTTTTCCTTTTGAGCCATTAGACATTCTTTAAAGGCTGCAACATTAAATTTGTTCTCCTCATCAAATAACGCAAATGTTTCTATACCGCCGCCTCGACGGACTGTAAAGGTTAAATTATAGTTTCCCCAGAATTTATCCGGCATGATTAGCGTATCACCTTCATTTACAAATAAATCGGCTGCAATACTTAATCCATGTGTAAGTGCATTCGTAACAATCGGCAATCCAAAGTCTTTTCCTTGTAGAGAAGGATTTTCTTTCAACAGTTTATCCTTCCACGCTTGGCGCAGTGCAGGTTTTCCTGCAGGTGGAGCATACGGATAAATATCCTTTGGTGCATAAGCATCTAGGTTCTTCTGGATATGCTGAAAATGCATTGGTTCTTTTCCTTCTGTCGCGATACCAACTGTCGCATTATATCGTGTTGCTTTCTTACTAGCCTCAGCACTCTGACTCAATATTCCTTTTGGATAATACATGCTTCTGCCTAGATTGGAAAGTAATTCATAGTATTCATTATTCTCTCCGCTAATGTCTGCATTTAACTGTTTGGCAAGATTGTTCAATGGTTCATACCTCCGTAATTAATTGTCTAAAATTGACGTTAATGACTCAATAAAAAATAGATTCTCTTCCTTCGTACCTACTGATACACGGACATATTCAGGCAGTCCCCAGCCTTTTCCATAGCGGACAATTACTCCTTTTTCGAGAAGCTTGTTATAAGTACTCTCTGCATCAGGTCCTAATTTAACAAGAATAAAATTACTTTGCGTTTTTGTAAAGTCTAGATTTAGTTCTTGGAACGCTTGATAAAGCTGCTCACATCCAGCAAGATTTCCTTTTCTAGATTTCTGTACATGCTCTTCGTCCGCAATCGCTGCTTTCGCAGCTGCTTGTGCTAAGCTATTCACATTAAACGGTTCTTTTACCTTCAGGATACTCTGGATTATAGATTTAGGTGCAATCCCAAAGCCAACACGTACACCGGCAAGTCCATATATTTTTGAAAAAGTTTGGAGCACTAAAATCGGCTGATTTTCTCTAACATATTCGATCCCATCGGTGTAATCATCGGCAGTCGCATAATGACTATATGCACCATCAAGCACGACTAGGACATCTTTCGGTACTGCCTGAAGCAGTTGATCAAGATCTGCTTTTGATAAGTATGTACCTGTTGGGTTATTTGGCGAACAAAGGTATAGTAATTTCGTACGTTCCGTAATAGCATCCACTAACTTCTGCACATTAAACTGAAAACCTTCTTCAAATGGAACAGGCACAACAGTCGCACCCATAATATGTGCACCAAAGTCGTATTCACTAAAAGATGGGGATGGTACGATAATCTCATCATCTTTTTCTAAGAAAGCTTCTGAGATTAGAGTGATTAATTCATCCGCTCCGTTTGTTACGATAACTTGCTCTTGTTTTACATCTAAGCTTGTAGCTATTGCTTGTTTTATTTCAACGGTATCTGCATCTGGGTAACGATTAAGCTCTGCTAATTGAGAGGATATTGCTTCTACACCCTTCGGAGACGGGCCGAATGGATTTTCATTTGATGCTAATTTCACAACCTTATCCAAATTTAGTTCCTGTTGTAATTCCCAGATTGGCTTTCCTGGTGTGTAAGGTTCAATATTTTTTAAAACTGTGCGAGGTTTAATTTGATTTGACAAGTAGACCATCCCTTCCAACAATCTTTATTAAACTGAAAATATACTTAGTTCCTAATAATCATTCATTATATAACATATTAGCGAAATAAAGTAACCTTTCTTAAACTTTTTCAATTAACTCTAATTTAAAATCGCCAACAGCATCTTTTACCGTTAAATCAGTAATCGAAGTAGAATAGTTATAAATCGTTGCCTGGAATTCCAACTCTTTTTCTTGAACTTTTACAATGAAGTCATTTTTATAGAGCAGTGTCGTAATGTCGTGTGACTGTTCACTTCTTACTTTAAAATCAAAGCTGATTTTCCGCCGTGCTTTCTCATCATTCTGCAATTGCTCTTGTTGAAAATTTGTTGCTTCGATTGCTACGTCATTTATCGTTACTTTTACGTTCGTCATGCCAACACACGCACCTTTCTTTAAGCTTTCTATTGATTAAATTCTATCAGTTCACCAACATCATTACTAGCCTATTGATTTTGCTCATGCTTGTTATCAAAACTAAGATTCGACAAAATATGAGAATTGACATGCACCGCCAAAAATATTTAAGTACTATTTCGAATATGGTATGATAATGATTAGATGATTCAGAAATATCTTCAAATTTATTAGAAGGGGTTTCCTTGTGAAAAAATCATTACCATTTTATTTCTAACAATTATCATCCTATTAATCTTAATAATTAGTGGTTCTTGGATCTACAATAAAATCGTAACAGTGAAGGAAATCAAGGAGACACCTCCACCAGGAAAACTTGTTGTTGTCAATGGTCATTTGATGCAGGTATATACTGAAGGTACAGGTGATACAGCCATAGTTTTCATGTCTGGTGGCGGAACAAGTGCGCCAACGCTTGATTTTAAGCCGCTTTGGTCAGAACTCCTTGACCAATACCAAATTGCCGTCATTGAGAAGGCAGGTTACGGCTGGAGCGACATTGCCGATGTTTCGCGAGATATCGATGTTATTTTAGAAGAATCTCGTACCTCACTAGAAAAATCAGGGATAGCATCTCCATATGTATTAGCAGCCCACTCTATGTCAGGAATCGAAGCAATCCGCTGGGCACAAAAATATCCAGAGGAGGTAACAGCCATTATTGGCCTAGATCCTGCTATTCCAGGAAGCTATGAAAATATGGTACTACCGAATATATTTACACAAAATCTCGCAGTATTCGCAGCACGTACTGGGCTATTACGATTTATTCCGGATGTAGCAAATAGTTCTGCAGCTATTCAGTCGGGTTATTTATCAGCAGAAGAAGTAGATACATATCAAGCCCTCTTCTATAGAAGGACACTTACTTCCAACATGCAGGAGGAAGTAAAGCAAATTAAAGAGAATGCAAAAAAGGTTAATAATGATCCTGTTCCCTTTGAAACACCAATGTACTTTTTCATCTCGGACGGGGAAGAAATAGACGTCCCTAATTGGCAGGAGATACTTTTCAGTTATACAGAGGATTTAATTTACGGGAAACACTTAACCCTTGATGCTGGTCACTATATCCACGCATGGGAGCCGGAGCGAATCGGAAAGGAGATTGACCAATTTCTAAAACAATTAAACTAAAACAAATAAATTCGAGAGGAATTTCGCATGAACAACAAACCGACATTAATTAAATATAGTGATACTGATAGCAACACGATTTCACATTATTACGATTATGCTGTTGCAATCACGAAGATTAAAGAAATATTAGCGAAAAAGCTTGGACATGATTTCAATCTGTTTGCTTTAGAGGAAGGTATTGAGGAAGTTTTCAATACAATTGGACAAATTTTGGCGAAAAAAGAACTCGATGTGGAAGTGATTGCAAGCATCTATGATACTTTGGGTACCTTCAATATTAGCTATAACGAGGGAGAGCGCTTTTCCGTTACCCCTTCACTCGTAAATAATATTTTCTACTTTCCGAACTATGAGGTTGCAATCGTCCGAATTCCGATATATCAAAGTCACTCTGATTATATTCAGGAATTTGTTTTTGCAACGGATCATCAGTTATTGCTCAACTTTTTAAATTACATTCTTGAGAAGCAGCGCAATTATATGCTTGAGGGTATCAACGTACTGACAGATACAGAGGATGGACTAGAGAGATTGAAGGAACAGATTACAAACCAAATTCAAAGAGAAGACATTTTATTGGAGGAAGATGTAAAAACGGATATTTACCGCTCAATCGATGAATTCTTCCAAAAGAGTGGGACCTTCTTTAAAAAATACAATATCCCATATCGACGGGGGATTCTCTTATACGGAAGTCCTGGGAACGGGAAAACAACACTTGTAAAGTCAATTGCCGGAAGTGTTTCAGCACCCGTTGTTTATTGGCAAATTACCGAATATACAACGAGCTACTCAATAAAAGAAGTGTTCTCCACAGTTACGAAGATGGCACCAATGATCCTTATCATCGAGGATATTGACTCGATGCCAGAACATGCAAGATCCGTATTCCTAAATACATTGGACGGAGCAACATCTAAAGAAGGCATCTTTTTAATCGGGACAACGAATTACCCTGAAAAGATTGATCCGGCACTGATTAATCGAGCTGGTCGCTTTGATCGCGCATACGAAATCAAGCAGCCTGATGATACATTACGCAGTGAATATTTACGTAAGAAAGGGCTGACACAATTCCTTGATGAGGTGATGTTAGAGCAAGTAACAACACAGACAAAGGGATTGTCTATTGCCCAGCTGAACGAATTATATATGTCTGTAGCGCTTCAGTGGCATTATGAACAGCAAATTGATGTAGATAAAATCGTCAAAGACCTGCTAGAAAATCAAAGACGAACGATGAGGCAGGATTGGGAAACTGAAGAATATGCAGGGAGAATGGGATTCTAGTCTACACGGAAAGCTTGGTTAATCAATGATTAGTCAAGCTTTTTTATTATATTCAATTTCGATCTGTTCTTAGACAACCTAGTCTAAACATAAACCTATGAATGGAATACACAATTAGTGTTATATAAAGGAGGCGGGTTAAGATAAGCACATTTGTGTCTAGATCACTAGAAGAGACAAGGTTTTGGTCAAGAATAATGAAGGAGCATGCTTTATTTTTAAGTTTAGGCTTCAGCTATGGTGATACGAAGCTGATAGAAGAGGCACAGGAATTCATCACTTTATTTGAAAGGATTGAAGAGAAGCTAAGTAAGTTTTCCTGGAATTCCGATCCACAGGAAGTCGCTAAATTTAATGTAGAGGTGTATCAAGCCGCAACATCGATTTGGGCATATAAAAGAAAGGTCCTTGGCTTAAGCTTAAATTGCGATATTCGCTCAAATAACTATCCGTTATTACTTGACCATACGAGCCGAGAGGCTGCATACTTCGCGAATCGATTGAAAGACTTAAATGAAGGGAAATTACAACCATTACCTGAAACCATTATTAAAGAGAATGTTTTCTTCTTAAGAATCATGGCAGATCACTCGAAATTTATTGGGCATTTGCTCGACCCTTCTGAACGAAAATTGGTCTCCCAAGCACGAGAATTTAGTCATGATTTCGATCAGCTCGTCTTTCAAGCATTAGATCTCGATTCCATGCGCCCACAATCGGAAACGGTACCTATCCTAGATCAATTTCTCGATCAGAATCGTGTATCCGTTAAGTCCTTGCGCGAATTCAAGAAAACTGCGAGTGAATTAATTGATGAATGTAAAATAAAAAGCAATATCCACCCTCTTCTTGCTGACCATGTCTTCCGGGAAGCTGATCGGTTCCTTCATATTATTGATATGTTTGATGAAAGTCTCATGGCGAATCAATAGGAAGTTCAAAAGCGCGATTAATTTTGTCACTTAATCACGCTTTTTTTTTACATATTATTTATTCACATATTCAAGGTAAACATCCATCTCCGTTTTAATCTCTATTTCCCTAGGAATTTGCAAGTATAGAAGCTGATCCCCCCAGTGAAACCTTTCAGAATCACCCATCCAATCTTCATTAGGTGAATCTTTAAATTGCAGCAGTGGAAATTCCTTCCTGAAAGACGTAAAGTCCAAATGTACCGTTTCAGGTAAATTAATTAAGAATCTGTCTTCTGACAGCTGCATATCTATTGGTTTAATATGCTCTGTTAATTCAATACCTGATGCATAAATCGGTGTCTGATAGAATGCAGCTTTAATGGAGTTACCATCTGTTCTCTCCACCGCAATACTAACGGAATTATTTAAATCCCCTTTATAACCGATTTGAATACTATCTTTATCATATGAGAAATCCCATTCTTCTTCGAAATACTCATTAATAGATTCAACTGGTAATTCACCATAAAGAACCTCGCTTAAATCTTGCCTACCTGTTGGTGCTTGTTGAGATTCCTCTTTAGGGCCAGGGATAAAATAATAAATGACAACGGATAGAAGTAATACGATAACATATCCACCTAATATCCAGTATCCTTTTCTTGTAATATTTACCCTATTAAATCCCCTTAATACAACGACTATTACAGCTACGATAATAATAAGCAAAATTATAAATGGAAGCACGGAAGCAACTACACTCATTTTCTTACCTCCAATCTATTCGATAATAATATCGCAGCTACAAAGCAAATTACTGCAGTTCCAATAAACTTAAATAGAAATAGGAAGACATTCGTTTCCTGAAAATAAAATTCTCCAATCTTAAGGAAAGCACCTTGCCACGCACGTTCCATTGCAATTAACATACCGATTAATATTATTGGCAACAATACGGGAAGCATTCGATTTAGCTGTGTAATAATACCTAATAAGTATCCTATTGAACTAGCAAAAACTAAATAACTAACCATAGCAATTATTCCCTGTAATACTTCAACTGGTGGATAATAGAATTCCGTTCCAATAAATAAATCTACATCTATGAAAAAATATACAATTACTCGTAACAAGTATCCAGATAAAATAGTTGTTATTCCGCCAATAATACTAGCAATTAGTAGTAAGCAGCTATTTGAAATGTTATTACTTAACTGATTGGATACAAAGCTAAAACCATTTTCACGTTCAGCCTTTGTGGTCATCATGATTGCGTGAATAAATATCCACATAAAGGTAAAGGCAATTACATTTACATTCATATATAACGTGGAATTAATTGACAAACCATAGATACTTGAAGAACCTGATCCATTTCCGCCTAATGAGAGGAGCACCGCTATTACCTGCACTAAAACTAAGGAACTGAATACACCAATGTATGCTTTCATTTTATATTGGAGCTGTTTTGCTACAACGGTTCCCAACCCCATCCTATTTAAAGACATCATCAATCCCGCCCTTTGTTTTATTTGTCAGAAATACACTTAATTCACTGGCAGATACTTTTGAAACCTCAATCCCAAGCTGTCTCGCCTTATCAAGTGGTAGATTAGCATGCTTGACAACAGTATAAGTTAGATCCTCCCCAATCTGACGCGTATGAATCAACTCTTGATTTGCTGTCCATTGCAGTACGATTTCTGTTCTTCCCGTTAACCCGACAGCATACTCCTTCAATTCATCCATCGGTAAATGCAAGTACTTTCTTCCCCTATCAATCAATAATACATCCTCAAGTAAATCTTCTATTTCCTCAAGATGATGGCTAGAAATAATGATTGTCCTAGGATGTGCAAGGTAATCTTTCAGAAGTGCACGGTAAAAATCACTCCGTACCGCAGCATCCATTCCAGTTGTTGGTTCATCAAACATTGTTAACGCACACCTGGAAGCCAATCCAATAATCATATTAAACGTACTCTTTTTCCCTTTTGACAAATGATGATGGGCCTGATTCGGATGAAATGAAAAGTAGCGAAAAAGGCGCTCGGCAAGCGTTGCATTCCAGTTACCATAGAATCTCCCTGCTTCATGCAAAATATCTAATAATGTTAGCCGATTTGAAAATTGCATTTGATCATCAACATAAATTGCATTGGCAGATAAAAAGAGATTATTATAAGGACGCTCAGAGAAAACCTTCACGGTGCCATTTGTTTCCTGCCAAAAACCAGCGAGAATCTTTAATAATGTTGTCTTCCCTGCCCCATTTCTTCCGATTAGGCCTGTAATCGTATTCTCCTTAATTGCAAATGACAATTCATCTAATGCTCTTAGTCTTCCTTGCTTCTTCGTTAACCCCTCACATTCAATCACATTCACTTCGCATCCCCCTTAAGATTCGTCATGATTCCTTGCAACATCTGAATCAACTCTGCTTCACTTACATTCAGTTGTTTAGC
The DNA here is from genome assembly GCF_003369565.1 of Oceanobacillus chungangensis. Lineage (GTDB taxonomy): Bacteria > Bacillota > Bacilli > Bacillales > Amphibacillaceae > Oceanobacillus > Oceanobacillus chungangensis. The sequence goes on from NZ_PIOD01000003.1 coordinate 113,119, forward strand.
TTCAATAGCTGCCTCAAAAAGCAAGCCCTTAAGCGTTTGATTCTTTCGTTTATCCATAATCAGCTCTAGAGCCTCGCTTGTCACAAATTTCCCAAGCCCCCGCTTGTTATAGAGAATATTTTCGTCCGACAAAAGGTTTAATCCCTTCGCAGCTGTTGCTGGGTTAATTGTAAACATTTCCGCAAGGCTATATTGCGAATACACCTTCTCATCCTGTTTTAAATTACCTTTTAATATTTCCGTCTCAATCCACTCTGCAATTTGTACATAAATTGGTTTAGACCCATCCGTATCAAGAATCAAGCTTGCACCTCCTTTTATCTAAGTCAGTACATTAGTCATGTAATGTAGTATATGATATTTTTTCTGAAAAATCAACGAAATTTAAAAAAACCTTGCAAATTACATAGAAATTTACAAGGTTCTTCGTTATAAAGTCGAGGTTGTTATAGTCTCGCTCCCTTATTCAAGCCCAACAACCTGACTCCTTCTTTCCATCAGCATGACATCACGCCAAACACCATTTAGTTTTCCTACCCGCTTCCGCACTCCAACTTCTCGAAAGCCAGCTTTTTCGTGTAAGTGAATGCTTCCACTGTTTTCTGTAAAAATTCCTGATTGTAATGTCCAGAATCCATTTTCCTCACTTGTCTTAATTAACTCGCTTAATAGGCTTGTGCCAATTCCTTTTCCTTTACTTTCCACACCAAGATAAATACTCAGTTCTGCTACACCATGGTAAGCTTTCTGACTAGAAGTTGGGAGCAATGCAGCCCAGCCAATAACCTTGTCTCCATCCCTTACGACTAATCTGCAATCCTGCAAATACTTCCTATTCCAAGTATCCCAGCTCGGTGCTTCTGTTTCGAACGTCGCATTAGCAGTATTTATCCCTTCAATGAAAATAGCACGAACCTGTTCCCAGTCATTTTCTTTCATGTTGTCAATTATCATGTGATCACCTTATCTAATCTAAATTCATCATTTTTATAGTTCAATCCAAAATCTCCTTATTACACTGCCATCCTCATCTCGGAATGGCTCATCCTCAATACCACCATTTTTCAAAATCACTTTCGCAGAGCAAATATTATCATCATCACAAGTGACAAGTACACGCTTAAGCTCCTGTTCTTTACATTTTTTCAATGCTTGGGCCAACATAAGCGTTGCGTAGCCCTTTTGCCGTTCAGACGGTCTAACACCGTAACCGATATGACCACCGATATTTTGTAAATAATCGTTTAATCTATGACGGATATTCACCATCGCTACGATACGATTCCGATTATCTATTAAAAAATAATTTGAATTTGGCACCCAATTTTCTATGCCTTGCTGGCGCATCTCTAGTTCCTCTAAATATGCTTCATATGTATCATACCCAGATAAACTAAAACTACTAGGAACCATACGTGCTGAACCCCATTCCTTAACATAGGCTTCATGCTCAGACTGCCATCGCTTCTCTACCTTTACTAGCTTCATATAAATCCCTCCATTTTCTTTAGAGATTAAATAATTTTAATAGCGTAATTGATTAAATAATTATAATCAATTACGCTTCATCTGGGAATACTTTTTTGGGATCAGTTTTTATTTCTTGTCGATATATATAAACTACGAATAACTTAGGTTGATATTAATCATGTCCAGTTCAAGATAAGTAACACGAACTAACATAGTGATTAGATGCAATTCGCATTGCGTTTATCACCTATTCTTTATTGATATATCAGCTTTTGAGAAGATTCATAACCTTAATTAGGATATTAATTATCATCATTTCATTGAGTTGCAGATTTGTTGAAAAAGAAGTTTATTATCTTATGGGAGAAGGAGTTTTCAAATTGGTAGCGAAGTTTAAAGATATGTTAGTTTATATTGGCTTGGGGGATATTAAATGACTGTTAAAATAATATTTGCATCAAATAAATTAGGAACTATAAAAAATGACCAGTTACAGTCAATGCTTGATAAGCATCACTTAGGTAAACTTATTTCATCAAATAAAACAGCATTTGGGGCGATGGGGCAGACTATGTTTGTCTCATCAACTGAAGGGAATTTTGTTTTAAAAGGAAACCCACTTTATACTGGTCAATTGGTTGAGGAAAAATATTTTATTGAAAATATCAATAAAAGAACAAAAGTTGAAGTACCTATTCCATATATTATTGATGATTCCGAAGAAATATTTGGTTGGAGTTACTCTATAATGCCGCTTCTCCAAGGAGAACATATTAATTCAGAGCATTTGAAAACAAATCTTAGATTTGAAGATAAAATTAAGATAGCTGAATCAATTGCAAAAACTTTATCTTCATTTCATAGTTGGAGAGTTGAAGATTTTGGTGAACTAAATCCTGAAACATTTGAAATAGATCGTTTTAAAGATTCCTATTATCAGTGGCTTTTCAAGAGAATTATGTATTGGTTAGAGGATGCAAAGAAGTATTCAGAGATAACTGCTGAAGATATACGTTGGGCGGAGACTCTATTAGATGAATCTAAAGAGGATTTCACTAATTTTTTCTCACCAACTTTTATTATGGGAGATTTTAAGCCAGGAAACTTCTTGGTACATTCAGAGGACGATAGTTGGCAGATAAGTGGCGTATTTGACTTTACCAATGCTTATTTTGCAGATCCTGTTACAGATTTAATAAAGATGATTACATATTACTTAGATAACAATGAAAGGGAAATTTCAAAGCATTTACTCGACGTGTACTGTAGTAATTTAAAAGAAACAGAAAGTATTAAAAAACGAATAAAGGTACATATGCTTCACCAACGAGTATTGGATTGGGGAAGTGCAAAGGCCACGAAAATGGCAGATTGGGAAAATGAACTTTCGTTTTCTAAATGGGTAGAAGCATATACAGACTCAGTAGAAAGCCTTTTAGAGTAAACAGTAAAAGAACGAAAGAAAACAGCAATGGCATTGAAACGTTATTTAAGCTGGAATCATTTACTCCCTATGAGTTCTTTTATTTTATCCGCAGGATAATTCCTTCCTCGTATGAACAGCGAAGCAAAGCGCATAGTGAAATAATACTTTTCGTAACAAAGAGATGTTTCTAATCAAAAAACATCTCTTTAAACCCTATACTTTAAATTTTAACAACCTTAATGCATTTAAGATAACAATTAATGCTGCGCCTGTGTCACTTAATACAGCCATCCAAAGGGTAAGCCATCCTGGGAATATCAAAACTAGCGCAGTGACTTTAATAATGATAGAGAACCAAATATTTTGTTTAATAATCGTTAAAGCCTTTCTGCTTAACTTCATTGTATGAGGAAGTTTATCCAGATTATCAGCCATTAATACAATATCTGCTGTCTCCATTGCAGTATCCGTTCCTGCACCACCCATTGCAATACCTATATCTGCTGTTGCGAGTGCTGGAGCATCATTAATACCGTCTCCGACCATTGCCACCTTATGCCCTTCATTTTGTAATTTCTTTATCGAATCTACTTTATCCTCTGGCAATAATCCTGCGAAATATCGATTCACATTTGCTTCTGAAGCAATCATTTTTGCGGTTCCTTCATTATCCCCAGTCAACATGATTGTTTGATTAACCCCACTTTGCTTTAATGCTTTTAAAGCTGATGCTGAAGTTTCTCGTATGATATCAGAAACTGCAATAATCCCAAAAATTCGATCTTGTGTCCCTATGATAACGACTGTCTTCCCTTTGTTCTGCATCTCTTGAACATGATTTTTTACGTCAACTAAAGGCACATTCATGTCTTCAAATAGTTTTAAATTACCAGCATAAAAAACATCTTCTTCAATAGTTGCTTCTACACCTTTTCCGATGATACTCTTGAACATCTTACCATTTTTAGGTTGAATTCCTATTTCATTGGCGTAATCAACAATTGATTTAGCAATAGGATGTGTTGAATAAGCTTCTAATGTGAAAGCTATTGAAAGCAATTCTTCTTCCGATACTGTTAATGCTTTGATTTCTGATACTTTAGGCTTCCCTTCAGTCAAAGTTCCTGTTTTATCGAATGCAATTGCAGTAATTGTACCTGCCTTTTCTAAGAAGCTGCCACCTTTAATTAAGACTCCGTTTTTTGCAGCATTTCCAATAGCTGAAACTATCGCAACAGGAGTAGAAATGACTAAAGCACAAGGACACGCTACAACAAGTAGTTCGAGCCCTTTATAAAACCACCCTCCCCAATTACCAAATCCAAGAAGTGGAGGCAAAACCATAAATGCTATTGCAAGAATGAACACAACTGGTGTATAGATACTGGCAAATTTATCTATAAATGCTTCTGTTGATGCTTTTTGTTCTTGAGCTTCTTCAACCAAGTGAATAATTTTGGATATGGTTGTATCTTCCATTAACTTCGTGACCTTAACCTCCAAGGAACCATGTTCATTTATCGTTCCAGCGTATACTGTATCACCAAGAGTTTTATCAACTGGAATGGACTCGCCTGTAATTGGAGCCTGATTGACACTCGATTCTCCTTGAATGATTTCACCGTCTAATGGAATTTTATCACCGGGCTTAACAATGATAATATCACCGATTATTATTTCTTCTACTGGTTTTTTAAATATCTCTGAACCAACTTGGACCCACGCTTCTGGTGGAGCTAAATCCATAAGATTACGGATTGAATCCCTTGTTCGCTCAATTGAATGTGCTTGTAGGTAGTTACCGATTGCAAAAAACCAAACAACGGTAGCGCCTTCAAGCCATTCACCAATTAGAGCAGCTCCAATAGCCGCAGCAGACATTAGAACATTCATATCCAGTGAACGACTTCTTATTGCATAAAATGCACTCTTAACTGGCTTATATCCGCTTATTACCATTGCTAAGGCGTATAATATTGTGGAGATCCATGTAGAAATCCCATTAAATGAACCGAAAATACCAAAAGCTATTAGTATACCTGATAAGATGACTAAACCATTTTCATTGTTTTTAATTTTGTTCGTTTGTATCGATTTTTTATTAGATTGTAATAAAGCTTTATAACCAATTTTAGAAACTTCGGACATAATATCTTCGACACTGCCAAAATGTTCAACCTTCATTTTTCCAGTAGAGAAATTAACACTGATATTTTGAACGGAAGGAAGCGTATTTAAGTGGTTTTCTATACTCTTTGCACAACTGCTACAGTCCATCCCTTCAATATCAAATATTTTCATATTTCCTTTTTGATTTAAAGGTTCAACAGAATACCCAAGTTTCTTGATTTCAGTCTCGATTAGGATAAAGGCACCAGCATTACTAGCAGCCACCTGCATTTTAGCTGTACTGAAATTAACCTTTACCTCACTTATTTCTTTTAGCCTACTTAATCCTTTTTCGATGGTTATTGCACAAGCAGCACAATCCATCCCACGCACTCTATATAACATCTTCTCTTCAGAGGGAAGAGAATTTGAGATGGTCTTTATTGTCTTTTGTTCATTATTACTACAACAACTTGTTTTTTCTAATTCATTAATTGTTTCTTTGGCTGAATTACTACAACAACCTGTTTTCTCTTGATTTAAAATGGGCATCGGCTTAAAGCTACTTACCGAATCATTGTCACATGAACAACAACTTAAAGTTTCTTTTTTTGCATTTGATTTATCAGAAGAGCTGCAATAACTTTCATCTTTATTCTCAGTTATTTCATTTGAGCTACAGCATTGGTCAGCCAATTTAATCCCCCTTAATCGATATGATGCTCACAGCATGCAACATCATTTTGAACATCTTCAAGAGCAACATCGAACATCGTTAATAAATTCCGTATATGTTGATTACGTAAACTGTAATAGCAGTATTTCCCTTCATTCCGGCCCACGATAATTCCACAACCTTTTAAACACGCAAGATGCTGTGAAATGTTCGATTGATTTCCATTAATTTCCTCTACAATTTGAGATACTGTTTTTTCCTGATCTTTTATACTTTCGAGAATTTTAATTCTTGTTTTATTTGAAAATCCATGGATGAGTTTAACTTTCATATCGATATCAAGATTGTTAATATTCATAAATACTCCCCTTTCATATTAGTAATAGCTAATATGTTTTGTTATAATCATATTAGCTATTACTAATATGTGTGTCAATTATTTATTATGTCATAAAAAAATAAGACTATTTTCCTTACTATGGTATAGGGAATAAGAAATGGGTGATTTTACTATGTATGATGCAATTATTATCGGTGGTGGTCAAGCTGGTCTTTCTATGGGGTATTACTTGCAGCAAACAAATTTATCTTTTCTAATTCTTGAAAAAGGAGAAAGAATTGGAGAGGTTTGGAGAAATAGATATGATTCTCTTAGATTGTTTACTCCTCGTGCTTATAGTTCACTACCAGGGCTAGCGTTAGAAGGAATTCAGAGTGATTACCCAACAAAAGACGACATCGCAAAGTATTTATCTTTATATGCCAATACATTTAGACTTCCATTAAAGCTAAAGACCACAGTTCAAAGAATACATAAAACTCAGAATGGATTTCGAATTGCAACAGATAAAGAAGAATTTTCAGCTAAAAATGTGGTTATAGCAGCAGGGGCATTTCAGAAACCGCTTCTGCCAAAGTTTATGAATACATTGTCAAATGGTGTTTTACAATTACATTCATCCGAGTATATGAATGCGAAACAACTAAGAGATGGGGCTGTATTAGTAGTTGGCGGCGGGAATTCAGGATCACAAATTGCCGTAGAATTATCAAAAGAAAGAAAAACATATTTATCAGTTAGTCATAGAATTAAATTTCTACCTCAAGATATAATGAAAAAAAGCATCTTCTGGTGGTTTGATAAATTAGGAATATATACAGCAAATGTTAATTCTAAGGTTGGTCAAATTATTAAAAAACAACCAGACCCTATTTTTGGTTACGAGCTCAAAACACTCATAAAAAATGAAAAAGTAATATTAAAACCACGAACTAGATCGATACAAAATAACAATTTTACTTTTGAAGACAATAGTCAATTAAACGTTAATAATGTGATATGGTCAACAGGTTTTGTATCTGATTATAGTTGGATTGACATAGCTGAAGTTTTTGACGAAAAAAATCAACTGCTTCATCAAAGGGGGATAAGTCCGGTAAAGGGATTATATTTTTTAGGATTGCCGTGGCAATCTTGCAGGGGGTCTGCACTTCTTCAAGGGGTTGGAGCAGACGCAGAATATTTGATAAAATCTATCTTAGATAATAGTTAAATAAGTTATTTCAACTGATGCGTTTAGTGTATTTTTGGGTTTTCTATACTATATTTAGATTCTATTTTATCTTTTTTTGGATGTTGCAACATAGTTTCCGTTGTTTAGAGATTTTTATTATTTTATTGTCTATTATACATATTTCACAAACAGTGGGTTAAATCATCAAATTGATCATCTTTTCCTATGTAAAATGCGGAATATATTTTCCCAATATTGCATTATTAATACAAGAGGTTATTTGAAGTAAAGTCACAGGTTAATTGAATCATCAGGTGGGGTTAAAAAGGTTAAGAAGGATGTGGGATTATGGAACAATGGCTTAATGTCCAAACACTTATTTGGTTATTTCCGATTATGTTTATCCTTCATGATTTTGAAGAAATTATTATGGTTGAAAAATGGCTAAAAAGAAACTCCACTAGCTTGTATGACACATTACCGAAGAAAATTGCAGACAGAGTCATTAAACAATTTTCTATGTCAACAGTACAGTTTGCTGTAGCCGTATTAGTAATATTTTTATTCGTAAGTAGTTCTACCATTATGGCAAATCAATATGTGATTCAAGGATTACTTGGTAATATTTATATTTTTACAATTATTACGTTGACATTTTTTCTACATGCCTTTACTCATATTGGTCAATCTATCGTGCTTCGTACCATTACGCCTGGTGTATTCACATCCGTAATTATTATCATTCCATACAGTTTCGTTTTGTATCGTTCGTTATTAGTGAATGAAGTAATCACATGGGAAATTATTTTTGTCAGTCTACCTTTTTGTCTCTTAATAATCCCTGCTGCTTTGCTTGCCCATTGGATTGGAAAAAAAGTTGTATAAATATGGTGCATTAGCTGAAGTTAGGAGGCTGGGACATAACTTAACCCCAGCCTCCTACTTGCTAATATTATTGATAGTTTGCTGATAAATTATATGCAAATTAGCTTGTTGTTCATATTGTTATCAGTAATTTTATCTTTCAAATTTAAACCCATTTGTTTTCGTGCAATCAATTTACTACTCTATTTCCTTAATTATTCTTGCTGGATTTCCACCAACAACTACATTATCAGGTACATCCTTTGTCACTACAGCACCAGAAGCAACAACTACATTATTGCCAATATTCACCCCTGGATTTATAACTGAACGTCCACCAATCCAGACATTGTCACCGATTGTAACGGGCTTTCCTAGCTCTTGGCCAGAATTGCGTTCAATTGGGTCTAAAGGATGTGTTGCTGCATAAATATGAACGCCGGGTGCAAGCATACAATTATCACCTATTCTAACGTCACAAATATCTAAAATAACACAATCAAAATTCGCATAGAAGTTCTCACCAACATATATATTTGCACCATAATCACATCTGAAGGTTGGCTCGATATAAATGTTTTTCCCTGTCGATCCAAACAGCTCTTTTAAAATTTTACTGCGCTCTTCTTCTTCGTTTTCCGTCGTTTGATTGTATAATCTCGTTAACCTACGTGCATTGCTCCGCATTTCCAGTAATTCTTTATCAGCGGGTCTATATAGCTCTCCGGCTAACATTTTTTCTCTTTCCGTTTTCATCATATATTCATCCTCTATTTTTTCCTCGCTCTAATAAATCCATCAACCGCATCCCAAATTAATCCAATGATTAGCAAAATAAAAATCCAGAATGTTGATTGTTCCCATATCTTACTTACAATGTCAAATGCTTCACTGCCAGTAGTCAAGATACCAGCATCCACTAATTCCATCACAAAATTTGGATTCCAAAATTCAGGCCCGCTAATCATTAATAAAACTCCAGCCATTGATATTAAATTTACAATAAGCGTATATGCGGCAAGCTTATACGTCCATTTCCCAAAAACTAGCTTTAAACATTCCTTTATTACTCCAAATCCAAATATTAGAATGATAAATAATAGGTACGTTCCATACGTTTGTTCATTCAAAAATGGGACGACCCCAGTAAATTCATCTGTGAATCTCCAAACACCAAAGTATTCACTTGAAAATGCGAATATGACGATAAATATGGAGTAAAAGATTATTCCAAAAAGCGCTTCTCCTCGTTTAATTTGCCTCTTTTCATCGGGTACTGGCGGCAGATCCGATGGTCGCCATTCTGATTCTAATGATAACTCCTTGAAATTATAAGCGCCAGCCATCTCTGGAATGGCAAATCCAAACGTCGTCCAGCCAAATGCTGTTGGAAGCCCTGTTACCAAGCCAATAATCAGATCGATAAAATGATCGAGTATTTCAACTGGATTTAGAATAACTTGAATGACGAAATTAATTCCGATAACAGAGGCTGTAATTATCATAACAATTTTCAACACTAAAATATAGGAATCAAAAATTTCCGGTCCGATTAGATATCTTTTTGTACCACGGTACTGATCTGCTAGCTTTCTCGGACTCCCTAACTCTAGCAATACCGCTTCAATATCTTGAACAGTAATTCCAGTATCACCAACACGTTCATCCAGCATATCTTCAATTAATCCCCGAAGCTCTTCCTCAATATCCTTTCGTTGTGCTTGTGGCAGCTTCTGGGTAACTGCATAAATATACCGATTAATCAGTTCCATTAGAATCATCTCCTTTAGCTTCAATAACACCATTCAAGCTCTTTACAATGCTTTTCCATTCAATAACAAGTAAATCAAAGACTTCCTTACCCGTTTCACTTAGCAAATAATATTTTCTCGGTCTTGCTTCATTTGTATCCCATTTACTATCAAGTATTCCTTGCTTTTCCAGTCTTCTTAGCAACGGATATAACGTTCCTGGCTCAACCTGTACTCCCTTTTCACTGAGTAGCGTTACTAGGGAATAACCATACTGTGGTTCCGAAAGCTGACTAAGCACAGCAATCGTGATTGTTCCACGCCTTAATTCCTGCATCAACTTTTCCAAATGCTCATTTGCATCGCTCATATGATCAACTCCTGAATACAGTATAGTGTATGACGCACACTATTGTAAAGTGCATAATAATATATTTTTTTTATTATTTTTTAAAAAGTTGATTCTGCAGACATTAACGGGATTATGGTATTATTGTTACTAACGATACGGATATCCATGAGAGGAGGAGAATAATGCAAATTTATGTAGATGCTGATGCTTGTCCAGTTAAAAATATAATAATCGAGGAAGGAACTCGGTTAGAAATTCCGGTTACATTAGTCACGAGCATTTCGCATTATTCTAATGCAGAGCAGCCAACTGGTATAGAAACAATTTATGTGGATACTGGGGCTGAAGCTGCAGACTACCGAATTATGAAGCTTGCCAAAAAGGGAGACATCATCATTACGCAGGATTATGGACTTGCATCATTAGGACTCTCAAAGGGATGTGCCGTCCTTCATCATAAAGGATTTACTTATACAAACGATAATATAGATCAGCTTTTGCAAACGCGATACTTAAGCGCGATGGCCCGGAAAAGCGGCAAACGAACAAAAGGACCGAAGCCCTTTACTGATGAGGATCGCATGAAGTTTAGGAAACTTTTTTTACAGACAATATCCAAGTTGCAAAATTCCTAACCATGGAGAAAACTGGGCAAAGGAGAAGACAATCCGGCCCTTTTCTATTTCTTCCACTTTTTTGGCACCGAAATCTACTTGATTTTAAAAACATCCTTGCAGCAAAAGAACTTTCCTTCAAGGATGATCTATTTTCTATATCTTTCTATTTCTAAAATTAAGTTGCAATACAGGCCCATTTTCAGGAAACGGACTATCTAATACCCAATAACTAGATCCTCTTAATCCACATTCTTTAACCACTTCATATTTTGCTAGTATACTTCGCGCATCCTCAAACCAAACTTCCTCTGAGATTACTAATGTTTGACCAACAACGAGTACATTTGGATTGTTAAACTGATTAACTAATACCATTTGATTTTGTATCATAAAGCAGTGCTATCTGCCATAAAGATTCCTCACTGTTTACTACATGGATTTGCTGAACTCCCCCCAGTTATCTACATATCATGGTATTCAATGAAACACTTTGATATGTAATATTTCTATTAAAGGTAAATCAATCTTGGTTACTGTTAATATCATGTTTCCCCACTCAATTGCTTCTTGTACTTCACTTTTATTATCATGCGTTTCTTCCTGGTGTTCACGTAATTAACCCTCGAGATCTTACGTGCTTCTTCTCAATGATCTTGCAATTCAGTCACATTGTCAGGTGTTCTTTCCCGTGTCCTCTTCATGATTTTACATGTTCTTAATAAGTAAACAAAAACCACGCTACTTACATTAAAATAATAGCGTGGTGGTTTCGATATATTTATTAAAAGCAAATAGTTCAAGGATAAGTATATTCCAAGCCTTCTAAAATCTACTCTACTACATCGTATTTATCTTTTTGAACTTCTTTAATAAATCGACAAGGTTCGTTAAAGCTTAAAATAGAAAGCTCATGCATTGCTCTCGTACAGGCCGTATAGAAAAGCGTACGGTCTGACTCTTGTCCATAGTGCTCTTCGGATGCATCGGGAATAATAACAGCGTCAAACTCAATACCCTTTGCTAAATAAACAGGCAATACCAATATTCCCTTTTCAAAAGCATATGTTTCCTCCGTTATTTTTCTTACACTCACTTTATCCTGCAGCAAATGAACGATCTCTTCGCTTTCTTTTAATGTCTTGCAGATGACCGCGACGGTTTCATAGCCTTTTTCCTTGAATTCTTGAATATTAGTTGTCAGTTTTTCTGCTAAGTCATCCTGCTCACTAAGTATGCTAAGCTGTGGTTTGCTTCCATCTCGGTTAAAAGGCTCAATCAAAGTCCCGCCTGGTGCGAAATACTTTGTGAACTCGACAATTTGTTTAGTCGATCGATAGCTTTTTGTTAATGTAATTCTTTCCGTACTTCCTTTTTCAGTTTCCGGAACAAGGGGATTTTCCTTTGTAATATGCGAATAGATCGCCTGGTTAATATCACCGAGTAACGTCATTCTTGTGTAAGGGAATACCTCCTTTATGTAAGCAAATTGGAATGCAGAGTAATCCTGTGCCTCATCAATAATTAATTGGCGGACAGAGCGGTCATGGACGTTTCCAAGCAGCTTTTCTTTAAAATATAAATATGGTGTCGCATCTTCCCATGTTAAAAACAGACGCGATAAATTAGTGGCAGTTTGCTCGCTTATTTCCTCCCATCCCTCTGGAGCAACAGGTGGAATCCACTCAGCAAATAACTTCTTGTAGGTCGCAAGTATATGAACAAATTCCAGTCGCTTTACACGCCTTCTGATTGTTGCAAAGGCTCGTTTTACTACTTGCCTACGTAATATTTCTTCTTCATCCTCAGCATTTTGATCTTCATTTTGTTGATAAGCATTCATATAATCTTCTTTATCGAGTAACTCCGCTTCCTCGATTACCCAGTCCTCATCTTTTTCTAACTGTTGAATTTGCCGCAGTTCTTGCAGAAGCCATTTTGAAACGAGCTCCATTTTATTTGGTATGCTTATTTCTTTGTCCAATGAATAAAAATAATCGCTAATTCGCTTTTTAGAAATAAGCATGCTCCCACGAAACGTAATATTTCTGAATTGAATTGCCTCATCGTTCAAGTAAGAAATGAATTGATTAATCATCTGTTTAAAGCCCAAGCCTGATTTATAATCCATACCCTTCATTCTAGTAATATCATGATTATCCTTCATTTCTGCCAGGACGTATTCCATCTGTTCAAATGGAGACTCAATCGTTAGCTTTTTCCCAATTCCCACCTTTAAAAAGTCCAAAAATGTTGTTTGCTTCACATTAGACTCGCCTAATTCGGGAAGTACATTGGCAATATAACTTGAAAATAGCGGATTCGGTGAGAAGAGCACAACATTATCTGCATCTAGCTCCTCACGATAGCGATACAATAGGTAAGCAATTCTTTGCAAGGCTGCTGATGTCTTACCACTGCCTGCTACACCTTGAACAATTAATAAATTACTTTTTTCATTACGAATAATCTTATTCTGTTCCTTTTGGATTGTAGCAACAATATTTTTCATTGTCGTACTCGCATTATTGCCAAGTGCCTGCTGGAGAAGATGATCTCCTATTGTCACACCTGTATCGAACATACCTTGGATTTGGCCTTGACTAATAATAAATTGTCTTTTTAAAGCTATTTCGCCATTAATCTGACCTTCACTTGTTTCATAATGAGCCTTACCAGGAGAGAAATCATAATAAAGACTGGAGATCGGTGCACGCCAATCATAGATTAGAAAATCTTCTTCACCTTGATCCATCAATGACGTAATTCCAATATAGATTTGTTCCTTTTCAAGCTCCGAATCTTCTATAAAATCGATTCTCCCAAAATACGGGGAGCTTTTCAGTTTTTCTAACGTTCTTAATTCTTCGCCAATCTTTCCATGATATCTTTCTTTTTCAGAAAGCAATGCTGCTTGTTGTTTAATACTCTCCTGTGTTTCAATGATATCATCGGGTTCATCAATATTTACTGTAATATCGTCCCAAAAACTCTTCCGCAGCTCAACTACATTTTCTTTTAATCCTGTTATTTGTGAAGATAGTTTCTCCTCTTTAATGTTGATTTCATCGATAACCGCGTCTACCCTAAGCTGTTCTTCCATGCGGTTTCCCTTTTCATTACTCATCAAATCAACTCCATTCTATTACTTTGTTCTTTTTTGTTGACTTTCCCATTAGGAATTGATATAATATAATTGGATAGATATATTATATAGTATATTGCTATCCTAACTTACTTATAATAGCATTTTTATTCATTCCCAACAAGTAAAATTACTATGGGGATTTTTTTGTATGTATAGATGTAACAAGGCTGTCGTAATAAAAATTGATGATAGCTTTTTTTATTGTATATTTTCCAACAATCATTTTCAGTCATCTTTTATTCGGCAATAAATGGAATGATACTTTTATTGATGGAGAAGATTGGCCCCATCAGATGTAAGTATACTCAAGGTATATTCCCTTTATTATCTTCCTTCCTTTTTTAATTTATGCAGAGTTTACATCTCAGATTTTCTTTATCCTTCTTTGCCTATGTTATATATTGAATAGAGCATGCTTTCATTTTAGTCTCATACCCATTACCATACTCTCATCACTATTAGCGACTATATCAGATATGTAGTCCAGACTTTCTAATCTACAAAAAAACACTAAAGTTATGATCATTCATAACCTTAGTGTTTTATTT
>NZ_PIOD01000024.1 GCF_003369565.1 Oceanobacillus chungangensis
TTGCATGTATTAGGCACGCCGCCAGCGTTCGTCCTGAGCCAAGATCAAACTCTCCAATAAAGTGTTTGAAATGAAATTGACAACAATCAATTTCATATAATGTCTTAGCTTTAAAAAGTGTTACCTTCTTGTTTTGTTGAAAAGAAAACAAGTTTCTTTTCGTTGACATACTGGTTGTTTTGTTCAGTTTTCAAAGAGCAAATGTTAAGTTGCTTATCAAAACAGCAACTCTATTAATATATCATAAACGGAATCTTGTTGTCAACAACTTTTTTCTTAAATGTTTTTCGTTATTTTCGCGACAACTTTTAAAGGATACCATCTTCAACTTAATAAGTCAACACTTTTTTTGAAGTGTGATGGGCCTGAGTGGACTCGAACCACCGACCTCACGCTTATCAGGCGTGCGCTCTAACCAGCTGAGCTACAGGCCCAAATAATAAATTATTTGGAGCGGGTGAAGGGAATCGAACCCTCATCATCAGCTTGGAAGGCTGAGGTTTTACCACTAAACTACACCCGCATAATATACAGTTAAATCTTAAACAGTCAACACGTCATTGATTCTTCTATCAAACACTTAGATGTGAACTAATCACATTATAATATAACGCAATAAATAAAAGTGGAGCCTAGCGGGATCGAACCGCTGACCTCCTGCGTGCAAGGCAGGCGCTCTCCCAGCTGAGCTAAGGCCCCGTAATGAAATCATGGTCGGGAAGACAGGATTCGAACCTGCGACCCCTTGGTCCCAAACCAAGTGCTCTACCAAGCTGAGCTACTTCCCGTTATAATGGCGCGCCCGAGAGGAGTCGAACCCCTAACCTCTTGATCCGTAGTCAAACGCTCTATCCAATTGAGCTACGGGCGCATATGGTGCCGAGGACCGGAATCGAACCGGTACGGTAGTCACCTACCGCAGGATTTTAAGTCCTGTGCGTCTGCCAGTTCCGCCACCCCGGCAAAGGGTGTAAATTAAAAGAAATGATTCTATTCTGCGATCCATCCCTTAATAAGGTTGAGATCTTTCATATAACCATTTGCTATTAGGCATAATGTTAATATTGATGCGGGTGAAGGGACTTGAACCCCCACGTCCGAAGACACTAGATCCTAAGTCTAGCGCGTCTGCCAATTCCGCCACACCCGC
>NZ_PIOD01000025.1:0-113427 GCF_003369565.1 Oceanobacillus chungangensis
ATTTTAAATTCTTCACTATATTTCGCCATAATAACACCCCCGAAAGTTAGATTTTCTACTCTAACTTTCGGGGGTCGGTACCACAACTCGATTAAGTGGTCGCAGCCGCTATGACACAAATATTGCCATCTCTGAACATTTCGGAGTAGCAAGCAAACATTTATATGTAGCAACAGGGAAGAACTATGCGGATGCATTGACTGGAGCAGTGCTCGCAGCGAAGGACGACAGTACAATTTTACTCGTTCATAACCAAGTTCCAGCTGCACTATCAAACTATATTAAGAAACAAAAAGCAGATAGTCTATCCATCTTTGGTGGAGAAGTAGCTGTAAGTAAAGATGTGGAGAATGCTTTGAGAAAGCTGTTGCCGTAAGAGGGTAATAAAGTAGGAATAGAGTTTAGGGAACTGCACCTCCGATTGTTATAGAGACTGACAATTGGGGGTGTGGTTTTTTATGGGAATATGGATCAGATTTTCATATTAGATGCAGTACCCAGCATCTAATATGAAAAGTGGCATTATGAGATCAAAATAAAAATTTTTCATTTAATATTTGGTTATAAGCGAGGACTGTATTTTTGTTCAAGTTTCTAGTTACCAAACATGATGAACCCAATTTTGTTCAAGTATGTTTACCAAAATAGGTTTAAAAGAAAGCGTTATCATTTATAGGAAAACGTATAATGTGAATAAGGGGGAATAACGTAATGTTAAACCAGCGGGCCGCTAATTTACTAAATGTTATTTTATCCAACAGGATCATTACAATTAATCAGCTCATTACAAAACTAAATTGTACAAGGAGACAAGTTAGTTATGATCTAGAAAAAATTAATGATTGGTTGGATAGTAATAATCTCCCGACTATTGAAAATGTTCGTGAGCAGGGTATAGTTGTGAACCCAGAGGTACGATCAAAGATTTATGAATTGCTCCCTGAGGTAGATATGTTCAGTTATTTACCATCCCAGGACGATAGAATGAGGCTCATTTTTATAAAGATTTTTGCTAAAAATGATTATCTTTCAGTTAACCATTTTACTAACTTAATAAAAATGAGCAGGAATACAGTTTTATCCGATATACAGCTTTTAAAAGAGGAAATTGATACGAATGATATTGAACTTACTTACAACCGTCAAGATGGATACAATCTAACAGGGAATGAGTTTAATATTCGTTCAGTTGCTTTTAAGTATGTTTCGCATATTCTTCAACTTCCAAATGGAGTTCAATTACTAGAGCAAGTATATGATGACCAGAGTGGTGCAGGCGAATTTCAAAGAATCTATAAAATTACTTATTCCATGATGATCGAAGCCGAAAAGGATTTAGATGTTTCATTTGTTGATGATCAGTTATTGGAGTTAACCATCTTCTTTCTTTTCCTAACTTTTAGAATGCAGAATGGCAATGGTTGCTTACTTTCCAGTGAAATAATAAATGCACTTAGAAATTCAGATGCCTATCTTGCTTCACAGAAGTTGCTGAAAAATTTATCATTCCCTGTTCCTAACGACGAAATCTATTATCTATCAATGCATTTATTGGGCCTCAATACGAGTTATCATGAGAGAATGTTTACCAATGACGACAGCAGTGATTTATATAGCATCATTGATCAAATAATATCAGATTTTGAGAAAATGGCTTGTGTCACTTTTACAAATAGTGAAGATGCGAAAATAGCTTTATTTTTGCATTTGAAGCCGGCTTATTACCGGATGAAATTCAATATACCTATCACGAATCCCCATTTAGAGAAAATAAAGCAGGAGTATTTTGATTTATTTGTATTAGTAAAGAAATCATTAAGTCGACTTGAGGAACTATTAATGGTCCCAATAACAGAGGATGAAATTGGGTATATTACAGTTCATTTTGGTGCCTTTATAAAAAATCAGGGACTACAATATAGGAGAAAAAGGTGTATCATCATATGTCCTAATGGTGTAAGCACTTCTTATATGCTCAAAAAACAAATGGAAAATTTAATCCCTGAAGTAGAGGTTGTTAGAGTTACATCACCGCGTGAGTATCAAAATACTTCGGAAGTGGAAATCGATTTTATTATTTCTACCATAACAATTAAGACAGAAAAACCATTGATTATCGTTTCACCGATTTTAACTGCGTTAGACAAATCAAAAATTATTCAGGAAGTCAATATTTTGCTATATCAAAAACATTTGCAATTACCAAAAGTAAATGAACTCATGAAAGCAATAAAGCAGTTTACAACAATTCATAATGAGAAAGCACTATATCAGGCAGTAAATGATATTTTAACGGGATCGACCGTCAAAGATTTGGGGAGGATTAAGCCAATGTTAAATGATTTACTAACTAGTGAAACAATTCAGATGACGGAAGCAGTGAACGATTGGCATGAAGCTATTAGAGTTGCCGCCAAGCCCCTATTGAATAACAAATCGATTGAGGAAAAATATGTAGACGCTATGATTGAAAATGTCGAAAAAATAGGTCCTTACATTGTATTAGCGCCCAAAGTGGCTATTCCTCATGCGCGTCCAGAAGATGGTGTTAATAAAATTGGCATGAGTCTCTTAAAGATAAATAATCCTGTTTCTTTTTCAAAAGAAGATAAAGAAAAGGATGTAAATCTAATCTTTGTTATTGCAGCAATAGATCACGAAATGCATCTAAAGGCACTTAGTCAGTTGTCTGAATTACTTGAAGATGAATCTATTGTTAATCAAATTATTGGGGTTAATCGTAAGGAAGAGATTCTTCCGTTTATAGAAGAATTTAGTTATTAAGATGAGGGAGGAATTTACATGTTAAGTATTATAACAGTATGTGGAAATGGGATTGGCAGTAGCCTCATGTTAAAAATGAAGGTTGAAGAAATTTGTAGGGAAAATGGAATCAGTGCATCAGTAGAGTCTTCTGATTTCAATGCTGCTTTAGGTCAAAAATGTGATCTAATTGTAACTGTTAAAGAATTGGCTACCCAATTTGACCAAAAACAGAAAGTGGCGGTTGTCCGTAGCTATATTAATAAGAAAAAAATACAAGAGGATGTATTAGATACGTTGAAAGAAGCTGCAAATCAGAAATAAATAAGGGGGAATTGTTAAATGGAACTTTTAACTGGGACTTTGGAATTTTTAAAAGACATTTTATCAGAGCCAGCTCTTCTTATTGGTCTTATGTCATTAGTTGGTTTAGTTGCATTGAAAAGCCCTGGACATAAAATATTAACGGGTACTTTAGGTCCTATACTCGGTTATCTCATGTTAAGTGCTGGAGCAGCTTTTATCGTTGAAAATTTAGCTCCACTTGGGCTAATGATAGAACATGGTTTTAATATCCAAGGAGTCGTTCCTAATAATGAAGCAGTTGTAGCTGCAGCCCAAGAGCTTTTAGGTGTAGAAACAATGTCAATTCTAGTTCTTGGATTAGTTTTAAACATTGTTATTGCTCGCTTTACAAAATATAAATATGTCTTTTTAACGGGGCATCATAGTTTCTTTATGGCATGTTTACTTTCTGCAGTATTAGGAGCAACTGGTTTAGAAGGTGCTCAACTTATTATCATAGGAGGATTCTTACTTGGTGCTTGGAGTGCAATCTCACCTGCAATAGGGCAAAAGTACACATTAAAGGTTACTGATGGTGATGAAGTTGCTATGGGACACTTTGGAAGTCTAGGTTACTATTTATCAGCCTGGGTAGGTTCCAAGGTGGGTAACCCAAGTGATAATACAGAAAATATCGATATACCAGAAAAGTGGAGTTTCTTAAGAAACACAACGATTGCAACTGCAATTACTATGATTTTCTTCTATGTAATATCAGCAATTGTTGCTGGACCGGAATTTGTATCGACATTATCTAATGGAACTTCACCATTATTATTTGCTGCAATGGCTGGTTTGAAATTTGCAGTTGGGGTTGCTATTGTTTACGCTGGGGTTCGTATGATTCTAGCAGATCTAATCCCAGCATTTCAGGGAATTGCAACAAAAATTATTCCAAATGCTGTTCCGGCCGTTGACTGTGCTGTATTTTTCACCTATGCACAAACCGCAGTAATTATCGGTTTTGTTTGTAGTTTTATTGGTGGTGTGATAGGGATGGTTGTCCTCGGGTTTGCCGGTGGAGTACTAATCATTCCAGGTCTTGTTCCACACTTTTTCTGTGGTGCAACTGCTGGTATATATGGAAATGCGACAGGCGGAAGAAAAGGAGCAATCATTGGCTCTTTTGTAAACGGTTTAGCGATAACATTCCTGCCTGCAATGTTGCTTCCAGTATTAGGAGAGTTAGGATTTGCTAACACAACCTTTGGTGATTTTGACTTTACAGTGCTTGGAATTTTAATAGGTCAAGCTGGTAATGCACTAAATATGGCTGGTATCTACGCAATATTGCTTATCGTTCTTTTAGCGCTAGTTATTCCTAACTTTGTAAAAACTAAATCAGCGGCATTAAATAACTATACTACTGAAGACGAAGATAATAGAAAAGTAAGAGGTGCCTAATATGGAAAATTTACGAGTTAAATTATATGCAGATGGTGCAGTTATTGAAGAAATGGTAGATGCATACGAGAGAGGGACGATAAAGGGCTTCACTACAAACCCAAGTTTAATGAAAAAAGCAGGGATTACAGAGTATGAAACATTTGCTAAACAGGCGATAAATAAAATTCCGGATATGCCAATATCATTTGAGGTTTTTTCAGATGACTTTGAGATTATGGAGAAGGAAGCTGAAAAAATTGCCAGTTGGGGAGAAAATGTTTATGTGAAAATCCCGATTAGTAATTCAATTGGAGAATCATCCCTTCCTTTAATACAAAGTTTGTCAGAAAAGGGAATTTCGCTTAATGTTACTGCAATTTTAACTATGGAACAAGTTAGGGAAACTGTAGCTGCATTTGCCGAGGGTACAAACAATATTGTTTCGGTCTTTGCAGGTAGAATTGCAGATTCTGGAATAGATCCTATCCCTCTTATGAAAGAAGCTGCACAAGTTTGTAAACAAAAAAAAGGAACTGAATTATTATGGGCGAGTTCGAGAGAATTGTTAAATATTTTCCAGGCAGAAGAATGTGAATGTGACATTATTACATGCACACAGGAAATATTGAATAAATTACCAAATGTAGGGAAAAGTTTGGAGCAAATCTCTTTAGAAACGGTTCAAATGTTTAGTAAAGATAGTAAAGAATTAGGGTTTTCTATCATATAATCTTCTATAAGGAAATCCAGTCACCAAGTTGACACGATTGGATTTTCGTTCTTTATGCAAATATGCACATTATTAAGTAGGATTAATGTTGTGATGAATCTTAGGCAAGCGAACGCAAATGAGGCATTTAATCAAATCATAAATTGAATAGACCTCTTTCTATTTTGTATTATTTCACAAGAATCAAATCCAATTTCCTCCATATTAAGGAAGATTCTCCCTGTGTAGTGAAGTTCTTTGTCTAATGAGCATTCCTGTGCTAACTTCACTAACTAGGGATTATCCAGTTTTGAATTAATCAGCGGGGGAGTAATCTCTTTTAAAAAATTGTTTATAATTTATAAGATTCGTTTTATCTCTCACAGAAGCATTTGCATACAATCTTTTACACTCCTGTTGTCCTCAAAAAAATTAATACAGGTAGTTTGATGAACTTAATCAAACTACCTGTAAAACTAAGAAAAACAGTAATTATATTTTAAATTGTCTAACAGATTCATTTAACTCTTCTGCTAGTTTTGCAAGTTGTTCCGAACTTCCAGCTACCTCTTCCATAATGCTACTTGTCTGTTGTGACGAGGCAGATGTTTGCTCGATTCCTGCAGCAGACTCTTCAGATATGGATGCAATCTCTTCTAAAGATCCATTCATCTCTTGTGCATTAGCAGTAATTTCAGATAAGGTTTCTGATATAGTTGTAATATTATTTACCATTTCTGTTACTGATTCACTTATATTGCCAAAAGTTTGACCGGTTGCTTCTATTTGTTCCGTTCCTAGTTTAACCTCTTTATATCCACCTTGTAATGAATCTGTTACTAGGCTGGTTTCCTTTTGGATATTTGTTACAATGTCTGTTATGTCGGTAACTGAATCAGATACCTGCTCTGCTAGTTTTCGTACCTCATCAGCCACAACGGCAAAACCTTTTCCATGTTCACCGGCCCGTGCAGCCTCAATTGCGGCATTTAGTGAAAGAAGGTTAGTTTGGTCTGAAACATCTTTAATAACCGTTACTAAATTAGAAATTTCTTGAGACTGTTTGTCTAAACCTTGTACCTTTTGTACAGAATCTTGTACGATTTGGTCGATTCTTTCCATTTGTTGAATCGATTTTTTCATTAACTCTGAGCCATCTTTTGTCATGTTTATGACATCCATCGAATTATCTCCTATACGCTCTCCCTTTTCATTCGCCTCTTGTACTTTCATGGTAAATGTACCCATAGCAGATGCTAAATCACTTGTACTATTAGCCTGTGTCTCAGAACCATCTGCTAACTCTTGCATGGTTGTTGCAACTTGTTCGGATCCAGCCTTAACTTCATTTGCTGATTGAGTCAATTCTTCACTTTGACTGTTAAGAGTCTCTGAAGTATTGGAAACATTCAAGATGATTTTTTTCAAATTACCTTGTAGGAGATTCAACGCATCGCCAAGTTGAGCTGTTTCATCTTTGGATTTGATGTGAATTTCACTCTGGGTTAAATCACCTTTTGCAAGATGTTCCATATGTTCGGTTACTTTTTTAATTGGATTAGAAATTTTGTTAGCAAATACCCAGACAACGAAGACTCCTACAATTAATGTAACTCCAGCTACAATTAATATGATGTTTAATAGTTCATTGGCTGGTTGGTTAAAGTCCATCATAAAAGTACCAGTGCTTACCACCCAGTCCCAATGTGGATCTGTTTTTGAATATGTTACCTTTGGTTCAATCTGACTTTCATTATTTGGTAAAGCCCAATCGTAATAAGTAAATCCACCACCATTATTTCCTGCTTTAATTAATTCCTGTACAAATTTTGTGCCATTGTGATCTTTCTCGTCCCAACCATTTAATCCCTCTACGGATGGGTGTGCAAGGTGTGTTCCATCTTGACTAAATACAACCATATACCCATTTTTGCCCAGATCGATGTTGGGGTTAATTGGACGTATTCCATCGGCATTCTTTTCGCCTAAAATTATTTCCTTTACATTTTCTTGCGCTACTTCCAAAGGCATATTGCCATTTTCTACCTCTTTATTATATCTTTCAATTATCTCAAGGGTAAATTCCACACTGTTTTTTAAATTCGTCCTACCGAGTTCATCCAAACTACTCGCGCTATTTTGATAGCTTACCATTCCTAAAACCAACATTGGGATAATCAATAGAAGTATCGATATGCTAATAAATTTTGCTTTAATAGATGAATTAATTTTTAGTGATTTAAATTTCATTATTTAACACCTTTCTATATCGTTCAAGATTTATATTTTTGTTTTTTTAAAACTTTATCTATTCCTTATTTTATTTTAGGAATAGTCTCAATAACGGCTGAATTAATATTTACTAATTCCATCGGCTATTATCAATTAAGTAGTAAGCAGATATCCATTTCACCGATATTATCGAATACGGCAGTCATATGAATAGCCCTTTCATAGCCTGATAACGTGGTGTTTCCTTGCAAAATTGTGGGAGCCGTAATATCTGTTTGAATACCATTCTCTATAATGGTAGTTGATATTCTCCCTGCAAGCATATTGCCTAATTCACCACTAAATGATGAAGGATTTCTCCTTCTAATTGCATACCAAACATGGCTTATAGAACTGAAAACCACTTTATCAGCGGATAAAATTAAACTGCCTTTAATATCTCTTGATAATCCAATCAATAGTCCAAATTTAATCTTTAAGTGCTTGCCTATTAAATGAGGTTTACTCATTTGATAATTATTAGGAACTATTGACTTTAAAGATGTATATGTTGCGTTCAATAAATCTGTAATGGTTCGGTTTCTTTCATTAATCTCTATTGTCAATTGTTAAACTCCTCCTTTCATTATTAAATACGTATATTTATCGTCATTCAGTACAATTGCAATCTCTACTATAACTATTATTAAATAGTGTTTTAGAAGACAATTAATCAAGGGATAGGGACTGGTAAATATTACCTATACTATATCGGTCTCATATTTTGGCAATGAAGCAGATGATAAAAAGAAGTAATTTTATAATTATTGAATTCGTATACAACAAATTTGATAAATTAAGAGAAAGTGGTTACCGTATTCCTGGGAAAAATTATTATAAAAGCTAAAAAAAGGCACAACAAGCAAATAAATCTGCCAGTTGTGCCTTTTCTTATATTAAATATTGGATTGCAACCTTCAAGCTCCTTATTCCATGTCTACTAGAACAGTGCCATCTTCGTTTTGTTCCACTGTGTAATCCCAAGAATAATCCTTTGTTTCTACTTCGCCGCTTTCATATATTAGGTTAATTGTTTCAATCGTTGTTACGATCCATTTACCATCTGATTGTTCTATATTAAAAATAGAGGCGTCTATGACTTCTTGCGTCATTCCACTTTCATATAATCGATCAACAAGTTCTTCTTGCATCTTATTTAGTGCACTTCCATCCTTTATATATGGACGGACAATCTCGTAATCATTAGCATTAATAGCTTCGACCAGCTTATAAACATAATTTAAAGTTACTTCTTCAATATCATTGCCAGCTGCTGTACTTGATGCTTCTACTTCATCATCAGTTGATACAGCTGTTTTCGAAGCGTTATACAATTTCTGCGAGCCTTCCAGTGTTTTCGTTGCAGTAAAAGTATCACCGAACCAACTATCAACAGAATAGCTAGAATTAATAAGCCATTGATTACTGCTTGAATCGAAAACTATTTCAACATTACAGTGATCGATTCGCTCGCCGAGTTCTACTTCCTCACCTTCCCTGTGAGACGCAGAGGTGAAATAGAACTTAGCTGGTACAGAAATATGCTGATCACTATCGAATCTTAAATCATTGAAATCCACTTCAATTGAATCCAATTGTCCTGAGAAATAGTCACCTTCCCCCTTATAATAATCAAAATTAGATTGGAAGGTTTCTCTCATATCATCCGTAATATTGGTGAACAAACTCTGATCATAGGAAGCATTTGCCTTGGCATATTCTTCACCATATAACAGAATGGCATCTGACAATTCATCCATCAGTGTCTTGCTTAATGTATTCGCACCGATCTCATAATAAGTATCTTCCAACGCAATACTTTCTGATTCGACTTCTCCCCAATCCGTCTCGACATTTGGCGTGACTTTGACGGACCCATCAAGAGTCAATGGACCAAGGGATTCAATCATTAGGTTTTCATCGAATGGTATTTTTTTCTTATTTAATGTAATATATGCATTTTTTATTGGTATACCATGATTATTGAAAAGTTCCAATGTTACATAAGCTGCTCCGAGCTCAACATTATGAGAAACCCAATCACTATAGCTATCTGCTAGAATAATTGATTCATCAGATTCGACTTCTGTATATTCCCCACTAAAGCTGCTATTAAGCTTATAGCTGCCAGGAGCCATTGGTCCATAGACAACTTGATTTTCATTACTTTCTACGATTGGGAAATCCTTTCCATTAAATGTACTCACAACACCATCGAATGGTATATTTACTGCTGCATATTGGGGTATTAGTGAAACGCTGTAACGAGTAAATATCCCCAGCCATTTTCCATTCTCGCTGATATTAAAGAGTTGATTATCAGTTGAAAAAGCTGCTAGATTACTAGTATCCAGATTAAAATAATCATTTCCTTCTTTTGCCAGTGAGATGAGGGCCTTAGCCTCAGCTTTTGAAATGGATGAACCATTTAAAATCGTTAGGTCTTGTACAGCTTTCGAATCCTTATCTTTTAATGCAGTAACAAATCTTTCCGCGGTATTTTCAGGAGAAGTATATGATTTTCCCCATATGTAAAAGCCAGCGAAGATAATTAATAGAGCGGCAATGGAACTCATTACTATCTTTTGCTTTTTAGTATATTTTCTTGGCTGTTTAACACGATTGACAGCAGCTTCCTTAGGCTGTTCCTTCGTTACTTCCAGTTTATGTCCACAATGCTGGCAGAAGTTTAAGGAATCGGTTATTGAACCCCCGCACTCTTTACAAAACTTATCCATACGTGATAATCCCTCTTTTTAGATAATTATTATTTAAGCATTTCCTCAAACTCTTTTTGATCAAAATCTTCCCCATAAATTACAAAATACTCACCACTAACTTCCTTCAATACCCAAACATATAAATAATCCTCGTCCAATTGCACGCCAACTAAATTCCATTTATCGCCAAGGTCATTGTCCAGACCTTCAATTGCTTCTTCTGTCAGTGTGTTTCTCTTTACCTCTTTGATATTCATATTCTCGATTCCGTTGAGGTCCATAACTGTAGAAGATAATACATCCATAAGTTCGTCTAAATAATAACTATTGTATTCATCAGATTGTGAAAATAGCTGATCAATTTGCTCCCCATCTCCATTTAGGGCTGCTTTGTACATGTCCTCAACTGCTCCCACAGCACCTTGGCTCGTACATCCGCTTAAAATTAAAATAATAAGTAAAAATAATGCCGTAAATCTTTTTTTCATGATGTCCTCCTGATGTTTTCATGTTGTATGTATATTTTGAAATTAATAACTAAAAAAATACTAAAACAAAAGTCATTCATTTCAATAAGTTGTATTATAGATTATTAGAATAGATTTGTTAAGACTTTATGACTATTATTTATTTTAAAATGATTCGATTATCCTAAAACATTTAATTGAATTTGATAAAATCTGCTTTAATATATGGAAAGTTTTGCTATAATCAATCTGGTAGTTAATAAGTAGTAGTAAGATAGAATTACATAATCGTAGTGAAATGTAAGAAACCTTCACCAGCTTGTTATGTCATAAAGAGATGTGAAATGAACAAGAAGGTTTAATATACATAAAGGAGAATTCATCATGTTAGTTTGTCCAAAATGTAACAATCATCAAGAGAGTGGTAAATTTTGTGGAGTTTGTGGAGAAGCGCTTCAGCAAGTTAGAAGTGAAGAGCAATCGAGTGAGAGTATCGAACACTCTGCATTAAGTCAAGGAGCTGCAGTATTGGAGTCCCAGTCTCAACCGACTGCATCAGCAATTAAAAGTGGGGTAAGTCAGTATTGGTCTTATTTTTTAAGCTTAGTTAAAAACCCTACACGTGCATTTCAATCCAATGAAAAACACTATCTAAATGGATTAATAACATTGGCATTATACGCTATTATCTTTTCATTAAGTATTTACTTTCTTACAAACTCAGTGATGCGTTCATTTGGTGGTTTTTTCGGAGAATCTGTCCCATTCTTTGCATTAGTTTCACGGATTGTAGTTTCTGTCATTATAACATTTGTTATTACTTTCGGAAGTGCTTTCGCAATGATAAAGCTAGCCAAAAACCAGGACTCATTTAAAATTATTATCGCTCAATACGGTTCAATTATTGTACCATTCACTGCACTAAATGTAATTGCAATGCTCGGAGGCTTAATTGGATCATACCAATTAACATTTATACCGCTATTAATATCTCTTGTATTTACATTTACATTTATACCTGTCTTATTTGTATTTGAAAAAGTATCAAAAATCAATGCAAATGGACAAAAGGTTTATCTTAGTCTGGCAACAATCGTTTTAATCAGCTTTATTTCCTATATCTTAAGTGATGCGCTATTATCAAGCTTGTTGGAAGATATTGAAGAACTATTATATTATGTTTGGTAGGTAGCGAGGATGAGGGCATAATAAGCAGATTTAATCTGCTTATTATGTCTTTTTTTTATGGAGTTGAGTTTGGATATGGGAGATCCTGTTAAAGGGATTCTTATTAGCCTGAGTCTATTTATATTTCTGATTCTTCATAATATCTTAATAATACATTCATACGTACTTAATAAATGGCACCTATAATAAATATAGATAGTTAATCAATTCATTTGATTAATTGCCGAAAGAAATATCATAATGGGGAGGGGATATTACTATTTAGAAATATCTATTAATTGTCTGTTTTATCTTTGGTAGTTAAGAAGAAATCATGATTTTCTAGCTACATAAGTGCAACCAAGTTTTCTTAGCTGAATGGCCCGTATTTCAATTTTAAAATTGGAGGAATAGAAAATGAAAAAATGGATTGGCATGACAGTTTTATTCGTTTTTGTAATTGGTTTTTTGGCAGCATGTGGAAATAATTCTGATGAAGGACGAGCAGACTCGGCAGCTAACGCAGGAAGCAAAGACGATAAAGAAGCTTCAGCATCTGAAGCGATTAACCTTACTTATTTTAGTTGGGATCCATCAATGGAAGAAACAAATTCAGCTCTAATAGAGAAATTTGAAGAAGCGCATCCTGGCGTTACGATTGAATTACAAAGCTATGAACCAACTGATTATTGGCCAAAAGTTAGTGCGATGGCAGCATCTGGAAATGCTCCCGACGTCTTAGACATGAGTTCTGGATATGTAGATGAATGGGCGTCCAAGGATCTTCTATTGAATCTGCAAGAATATATTGATGCCGATCTGAATGAAGCAGACTATTTTACAGATGTTTTTAATGCTGTTCGATATCCTGATAAAGAAAATGGAGATATGTATGCATTCCCTTATGCATGGGTATCAACGGTTCTATTTTACAACAAAGATATGTTCGATGAAGCTGGGTTGGAATACCCTACAAATGAGTGGACATGGGATGAGTTTTTAAACGCATCACAAGAATTAACAATAGATACAAATGATGATGGAAATACCGATCAATATGGCTTCTGGTTCTATGGTCGCTATGCGCAAATTGAGCCATGGATCTATCAAAACAATGGTGACATTTTAAATGAAGATAAGACAGAATTTGTTGTCGATGCAAATGGAAAAGAAGCATTAAAATTCTTAACCGATTTAACGACGGAACATAAAGTTTCACCAAGACCAAAAGATGTAGAGGGTACGAACCAGCAAGATCTATTCCCAACTGGAAAAGTAGCGATGTGGGTTGATGGGTCTTGGAATATTGCAAATAACCGTGACATCATTGGCGATGCATTTGATTGGGATATTGCAACTGTACCAAGAGGGAATAACTGGTCAGAAGACGTTACATATGGCTGGCCTGACAATATAGCAATCTCTAAAACAACCAAACATGCTGATATGGCTTGGGAGTTTGTGAAGTTTATGACTGGGGAAGAACGCTCAGTTGAAGAATTTGCAGGTGGAAAAGTACCTATTTATAAGGCTACTGCAGAAAGTGAAGCATGGCTTGAAAATGATCAAAAACCAGCTAACAAATCAATTATTTTAGAACAAGGTGAACTTATCGGACGAAATTCTTATACACCGGGCTGGTCAGAATGGCGTGGCTATGGTGCGGCAGAGGGTTCTGGTATGAATGGAGAAATTGATCAAGTGTTAGATGGTGTTAAAACATTTGATGAAGCATTAGAGAGTTTAACACCTTATGCGAATGATGTGTTGGAGAGAGCGAATTAATCATTGAATATTATATTTAACTAGAGGATTAGGGGCAACAAGTTGGGGGATAAAAGCAAGATTACATTTCTGACTTTCTGCCTCTGCCCTATCCTCTAACTAGTACGTGTTGTGGAATCGCAATCTTAGTAGTTCTTAATCCTGTTATCTTTGGAGGGGTGCTACATCTATTTAAGTTAGGAGTGAAACCATGCAATACTTCAAAAAAAGTGCTTACCTATTCTTATTGCCAACGATTATTGGATTACTCCTCTTTCGATTAATTCCAGTTATTTTTGCATTTTTCACGAGCTTTACCGATTGGGATATCTATTCTCCACCAGTATGGATTGGCTTGGAAAACTATACCCGAATATTTCAATCTGGTGAGTTTTGGCAAATATTACGCAACACACTCCTATTCACCGCAATTTATACTGTAGGTGTATGTATCATTGGGTTATTCTTTGCCATGTTATTAAATCAACGATTAAAAGGGATTAAATTCTTTCGCAGTTTATTTTTCCTTCCTGTTATCACTTCCATTGTCGCAGTCGGAATTATCTGGAACTGGATTTTAAGTCCGCAAAATGGAATATTAAATATTTTATTAGACAAAATATTTAATTTACAAGAACCGATTTCCTGGCTAGGCGATCCAGATTATGCATTAATTGCTCTTGCTTTAGTTTATATATGGAAAAGTGTTGGTTATCAAATGCTTATTTTTCTTGCGGGTTTGCAAAATATCCCGACAGAACTTCAGGAAGCAGCGCAAATGGATGGCGCAAATAAGTGGAAAGTCTTTACAAAGGTAACATTGCCGCTATTAACACCAACGATATTTTTTGTATTAGTTATCACGATAATTGAATCCTTCCACACATTTGGAATCACACATTCCATGACGCAAGGTGGACCTTACAATGCGACAAATACATTATCGTATTTCATTTATCAAAATGCGTTTGTCCACTTTAATATGGGATATGCTTCAAGTTTGTCATTTGTACTATTTATTCTAATATTAGTCATTACATGGATTAATTTCCTATATAGGAAGAAGTGGGTGAATTATTAATGAAAACGAGAAGAAGCACAAAAATTATTATCTATTTATTTTTACTTCTATATAGTATTACAACGCTATTTCCGTTTCTATGGATGGTTGCCGCTTCTTTTAAAACATCCGGTGCGATATTTGAAATTCCGCCGAAGCTGATTCCTGATTTGTTATTTAAGGAAGGGATGTGGTCCAATTATATTGAGGTTTTGACGGAGCATAATTTTCTTAAATACTTAGGTAATAGTCTGTTTATCTCAACTGTAGCTTCTCTTGGCCAGCTGCTGACTTGTTCCTTAGCAGCATTTGCATTTGCGAGGATGGAATTTAAAGGGAAGAATATTATCTTTGCTGTTCTAATCGCGATGATGATGATTCCAGTAGAGGTGACAATTATTCCGGAGTTCTTAATGTTTTCTTCAATTAACTGGTTGAATACATACTTGCCACTAATTGTTCCATCTCTTTTAGTAGGTTCATTTGGAACATTTATGCTTCGAGAATTTTATCAAAGTATCCCTAGCAGCTTGGTTGATGCCGCGATAATGGACGGTGCGAAACCGTTCCAAATCTATCGAAGAATCTTCTTGCCGCTTTCAAAGGCACCTTTGGCAACACTATTCATCATAGCTTTTATGAATAATTGGAATGATATTCTCCGACCTGTGCTATATATTAATTCGCCAGAGAAGCGAACGGTAACATTAGGTCTAACAGAATTCCAATCTTTATATTCTACTGATTGGAACTTATTGTTAACAGCATCAGTAATTGCGATAATCCCTATGATTATCATCTTTATTGTTGCACAAAAATATATCATTGAGGGAATGGTAAATTCCGGGATTAAAGGGTGATTCGATATTATTATTATTATTTTAAGGAGACTATGTAATGGCAGAAATTGTAATTCTTTTATTTTTAAGCATGATTGTACTCATTATTCTTTTCAACATTTGGATTCACACTTTTTTTATTAAAAAGAAGGATGCAGATGTACTAATCATCTTAGGATATGTATGTAAAGATGACAAAATACAACCATTTTTAGAGGAGCGTCTGCAAGAAGGTATTCAATTAATGAAGAAATATGCTTTCAAAAAAATAATAGTAACTGGTGGAAAAGTAATTTCTACCGTTCCTGAGGCAAATTTAATGAAGGATTACTTAGTCAAGCATGGTGTTAAGGGAAATATGATTATCCTTGACCCAGCTGCAATGACTACCATTGATAATATTGTAAACTGTAAAAGTATCATGAAAGATCATCAGTTAAAGTCTTCGCTGATCATTTCAAACTCCTTCCATTTAAGGAGAATTAATTACATTGCGAAAATGCTAGACTTTAAGACAGATTTTTATTGCAGCAGAAAGCCTTCTGCTATTTTGAAGCAGGGTATCCGAACGTTAAACGAGTTCCGTGTGTTTTTTAGTACTCGTAATCAGTTACTTGAAATAAAAGATAGGAGTGAATCGATTGGTTAGTCAATATGAGTTAGAGTCGTATACGTTGAAGGGGTCAAGGGAAATAAATGAGGATGCCTTAATCGTGAACAAGTCTGGACTTGTATTTGGAGTAGTTGACGGTGCAACATCGGTTACACCGTACAAAGATGTCAATGGAAATACTGGTGGGGCCATTGCTAGTAATCTTCTAGCAAAACATATGGAGGAAATGAATGATTCATCCTCCCTGGTAGAAGCGGTCCTTCAGGCAAATCGTGAGCTTAGACAACTAATGGTTCAATCTGGAATAGACATTTCGGACAAGACAAAATTATGGAGTGCTGCTTTTGCTATAGTCCGTGTAAATCAAACAAAATTGGAATATGTTCAAGCAGCCGATTCGATGGTTTTTGTCAAATACATCGATGGGACAATACGCGCCTTATCACATGATCAGGTGAGCAGTTTTGATACATTAACGATTAAAAAATCGTTAGTAGCAAGGGATTTAGGGCTAAGTTCAGATGAACAGTTTAGCTATTGTTTGCCAACGATTCGCGATAACCGCAAGAAAGCAAATACATTAGGTGGCTATTCTGTTCTAAATGGGGAAGAAGCATTCGCTGATTTTCTAGAATATGGCGCGATTAATATTTCAAATGTTGAAAGAATCTATTTGGTTACGGATGGTTTATTTTATCCGAAAACAATTAACGATTCTCATACAGATTTTATGAAAATGATTAACATGATTGA
Source organism: Oceanobacillus chungangensis (assembly GCF_003369565.1). GTDB lineage: Bacteria > Bacillota > Bacilli > Bacillales > Amphibacillaceae > Oceanobacillus > Oceanobacillus chungangensis. The sequence goes on from NZ_PIOD01000025.1 coordinate 16,858, forward strand.
TCAAGAGGGGATTTTAAATTATATAAACACTCTCACTTCATTAGAAGAGTTAGATCCGAATGCAGAAGTATACCCAAGATTAAAAAAATCAGACGATAAAACAGGAATTATGATTGACTTAAGGAAGGCAGGTTGTTAATTTTGAAGGCGAAAAGTAGTGCTCAAGTAATGAAGGCATACAATCAACAAAGAGTGCTGAATGTAATCTATTATGAGGGGCCTATATCTCGAATTGACATTGCAGCGAAGACAGGTCTAACACAACAAACGATTACGAATATTACTGGAAGATTGCTCGAGGAGAATATCATAATCGAAGGAAAAAGCACAGGTTCTGGGGCAGGAAGAAAACCAATCCCACTTGAAATAAACCATTCTCAGCTTTATGCGATTGGAATCGAAATTACTGTCCAATCAATTCGAGGAATTCTTGTCGATTTCAATCATAATATCCTAGCTGAGCAATCTATTGATGCTGCGAATTATAACAATGCGGACGATACATTACATTATTTGCAATCGATTATTGATGCTTTACTTACAAATGCATCAAGCTTGCAATTAATCAAAGGGATTGGCATTAGTATTCAAGGTGTTGTTGACCCGCTAGCTGGAATCGTGATTAATTCTCACGCATTACATTTAAAAGACTACCCTTTAAAAGAAAAACTAGAACAACATTATTCCTTCCCGGTTCATATTGATAATGATATTAATACTATCGCGATTGTTGAAAATTCAGGTGGAGCATTAGATTCATCGCAAAATAACCTCACCTTAAGTATAGATGAAGGTATTGGTGGAGCTATCGTTATTAATAAAGAATTATATACGGGCTACCATCATCGAGCCGGTGAATTCGGACATATAAAAACATTCTTTGGCAAAGATGCATTGCCTTGCCATTGTGGAAGTGCAGGCTGCTTAACAACAATGGCTTCAATAGGCGGATTGGAGAATGTTTTCTCCATAAGCATTGATAATATGATAAAAGAAATAATGAAAGGAAATCAGCGCTATGAAAATGCCCTGCTAAAAATTGGGAATGCAATCGGGGATGGATTATGTAACCTTATTATATTTTTCGATCCAGAGAAAGTACTTCTAACTGGAAGATTATTTGATATGGCAGGGGATTTTATCATTCCAATCATTAAAGAAAAAATGAAAACATCAGTACCCCATTTTAGTCGAGATGTTATCTTAGAGTATTTATCAAAAAGACAAGAACAGGCATCAATGGCAGCTGAATTAGCAATACAGGAAATGTTCAAATTATAGAAAATAGAAGTGAAGGAACCATTTGAAAGAGTACTGATTAGGAGGCTATGAAGTGGCAGAATTGCGGTTGGACAGTATTGGTAAAACCTATGACAAGGATAGTTTTGCGGTAAAAAATTTCAATTTACATATTAAAGACCAAGAGTTTATTGTGTTTGTTGGACCATCGGGATGTGGGAAGTCAACAACATTAAGAATGATTGCCGGATTGGAGGAAATTTCTGAAGGTGAGTTTTTCATTGATGATCGGAAGATGAATGATGTTGCACCGAAAGATCGTGATATTGCTATGGTATTCCAAAACTATGCGCTTTATCCACATATGAACGTTTACGATAATATGGCCTTTGGCTTAAAATTACGTAAATTAAAGAAAGAAGAAATCGACGTTCGTGTTAAACAAGCGGCAGAAATACTAGGATTAGAGGCGTATTTGGATCGTAAACCAAAAGCATTGTCAGGTGGGCAACGTCAGCGGGTGGCGCTCGGACGCGCTATTGTTCGGGATGCAAAAGTATTCTTAATGGATGAGCCACTTTCCAATTTGGATGCCAAATTACGTGTACAAATGCGTACAGAAATCCAAAAGCTTCACCGTCGCTTACATACAACAACAATCTACGTTACACATGATCAGACAGAAGCGATGACAATGGCAACGCGTCTAGTAGTGATGAAGGATGGTATTATTCAACAGGTAGGAGCACCAAAGGAAGTATATGATTTTCCAGAGAATATTTTTGTTGGTGGATTTATAGGATCCCCCTCTATGAATTTCTTGACCGGAAAGCTTACTGAAGAACATTTCGTAATGGACGAAGTGAAAGTAAAGGTTCCCGAAGAGAAAATGAACATGCTTCGTGATCAAGGGTATATAGGGAAAACTATCATATTGGGAATTCGACCAGAAGATATTCACGATGATATGGAATTTATTCATTCGAATCCGGACACCAAGATAACTGCAGTGATTGAAGTCTCTGAATTACATGGTGCCGAAACGTACTTATTCTTAAAGATTAGCAAACAGGATTTTATAGCTCGCGTTGACTCGCGTACGAATATTAATGGTGGAGAGAAGGTTCAACTAGGACTAGATTTAAATCACGCGAGTTTCTTTGATGTGGAGACGGAAATGAGGATTAGGTAGGTTAAGCTGCTGTACGTGGGCTGTTAAGTGCAAGAATGGACATAACTGGAAACGATTTTATATTGGGACAATATAAAGTTTATGCGGAAGCAGGGGACAATGCGCGGATTTAATCTCTCATTGTTCCCTTTTAGGAGCAGCTTGATATTGAATGCAGGCGGGTTTGTCGAATATCGGCGTTAACAGACCATATATCGGCGTGTTTTCATAATATATCGGCGAGAATGTACAAAATATCGGCGCGTTTGCAATTATATCGGTATTTTGCGGCTAACCAGAGAAGATATGATGTTCGGGGAGCACTTTAGTTATGATAGACTTCAATTGATCAATGAAATATATATGGAAAACGAGCTTGTCGTATTAGATCATATAAAACTAAATCCAGCTATGTAGAATGTAAAGGAACTAGGCCAGATGGAAGGCTATTCCCATTTGGGATCCATGATTTTGGTTGGCGAAAAAGTGAAGACTGATCTCCTTAATCGTTTATATCAAGTGATTGATTCTAGTACGAAGGAATATAAAGTGGGACTATCATCTTTGCCAATCCCAGGACTCACCATACGCGTATTAGCTAACAACACACAAACCATTGAAAAGATGTTTTCTGAATTTCACCATATAATTAGTAAGGAATGTTTTAATAAAACCCCAAGTTTAAGAAAATATTAACATTGAAAACCTAGCAATTAATTTAATTGCTGGGTTTTTACAATTAATATCACACTTTTCCGGACAGTATTCATCTAAACCAGCCTCTTTTTTTGAAAAATGCAATCATGAGAATTGCTAAGACTAGCATTATTCCTAAAACTATGAAATAGCCAAAATCCCAATTCAATTCAGGCATGTTGGCAAAATTCATACCATAAACCCCTACAATGAACGTAAGCGGTGCAAAAATTGACGTTACAACTGTAAGTATTTGAATGACTTTGTTTTGCTGGTAGGAGTTTATGGAGATGAAACTATCGCGAATATCGTTCGTAACCTCACGATTAGAATCAACCATTTCCGATAACTTCAATAAATGGTCATAAATATCAACAAAGTATTCCCGTCTATCCTTGATTCCTTCCAGATGATGTGAATTTAATATTCGATAAAAAAGATCTCGTATTGGGTTAATCGAATGCCGTAAATCGAGTAATTGGTGTCTTAGCTCAAATAAATGATCGAGCAAGACATCCATTGATTGCTTTTCTGGATTGTTTTCGATTTTGCTAATTTTATCTTCCATCTGATAAACAATTGGGAAAAAGTTGTCAACCACTTTATCCATAATTTCATAGAAAACTCGGTATTCGTCCCAATCAAGTATTTTCCCCTCACGCAGGAAAGTATTCCACACCTGGTTGACCTCATCTAAATCATTTTTATGGAATGTTACGATGTAGTTTGCTCCAATAAAAAAATCAATCTCATATTGATTAAATGATTCGGCGTCAATAGTATGTGCCACAAAGAAAGAAAAATCATCATAATAATCCAGTTTCGGCCGCTGCAAACTAAGAATACAATCTTCTATCGCAAGCAGGTGGAAGTGAAGGATTGTATCAAGTTTTTCTATTTCATTATCGGTTGGTATATTAAAATCTATCCACCACCATTTAAGTTTTTCGAAGTCGACATCATCAATCGCAACATTTGTAATGATTTCATTTTCATTTGAAACTGCCATAATCTGAATCATGTCATACTCCTTAGTGAAAAGTCTTTCTTTAGCTATTTCCTCTAGGTAGGATTTTATGCTGGTATTTGAAGATCTCATTGAATTAATAAGTGCTATATAATGGTTGGTTATGCTAATCTACAAATCCCCGTTTAGCATAATCATTCCCCTAAACACGACTAAAATATTCTTAGAAAATCATCAAATATTCAGAGGATAAATAATACCGCTAAATCAACAATGGTTCCGTTTTCTTGTAATAGATAAAAGATTTCATCTTGATTAAATTATCAAATAACTTATTGACCAAGCACAAAATAGGGCATATAATGTTACCTAACAAACGTTAGGTGGTGATATATTGCAGAAAAAATTAATCGATGCAGCATTACATCAATACGCCCTGCATGGGTATCACGGGGCAACGATGCGGAAGATTGCAGCAGAAGTTGAGATAAAACCAGCATCTATATATTTCTTTTATAGGAATAAAGAAGAATTGTTTATCGCTGCATTTAAACAGCTATTGGACAATCACTTCAGAAAAATGGAAAGCATTTTAGAAGAAAACAAGGATAAGCCTGTTGAACAAATCCTTACAGCGATGTTTGAAGGGATTGCATCGCATCATAAAGGAGATATACAAGGTACAAATGCGTATATTTCACTCGTTACGTCACCTATACCAGAAATTACGAAGTATCTGTACAGCCATATGCTGCGATATAACGAGTGGCTCGTTGATGCATTGGGGTCTATCCTGACGGCCAGTTACCCAGCGATGCTACCACGTGAAATTGATCGGGTAATTAAGCAATTTGTACTCATCGGTAACGGGATCTTTTGGGGAATTAAGTTATATAATGATGAAGATTTTGAAGAGCAAGTAGTACTTGCAAGCAAAATAATCCATGCATTATTTGACGAAATAAACAAGGAGTATTCAGAAAAAAAAGATTCTGTTGAATCGAAGGAAAGGTAAGAAGCAATTGTTAGTTAGTAGATAAGAAGACTTGGCTACCTTTGGTTTTCTAATAGAAAGTTAATTCTATGCCTTTGATTTTTATAGCAATACAACATGATAACCTAAATAAACGGAATATTTTAACAGTGATGGGTATTTGCTTTTCATTAAGGAAGTTCCCCAGCTGAAAATAATCATAACAGGAACATAGGAGGTAAGAGAAATGGGGAATAAACCAAATATTGGTGATGACTATTCACTATCAAGGGTACCGATGTCAGCAAGGCAGTCACTTTGGAGTATCACTATTATCCGGGTAGGTGCTTTAGCGACAATCTCTCAATTTATATTAGGTGCTTCATTAGGATATGGCATGACATTCTGGCAAGCATTTTGGGCTACGATGTTCGGAAGTGTTATTTTACAAGTAATCAGTTTCCTTCTAGGATATGCTGGTGCACGTGAAGGCCTTTCTACAAGTCTATTGTCAAGGTGGACAGGGTTTGGCCGCTATGGTTCAAGTATTATTGGTGGCGTAATTGCGATATCTTGTGTTGGGTGGTTCGGCGTGCAAAACTCTGTTTTTGCAGATGGGCTAGTACAGGCATCAGGAGGGAAATTACCGCTTCCCGTCGCTGCTGCGATTACTGGATTAGGTGTGACAGTGCTCGTAATGTTTGGGTTTAAACTATTAAGTATAACTGCCGCGATAACAGTCCCTGCTTTTCTGTTGGCAGTCGCTGTTGGAATATATCAAGTATTAAAGGACCACTCGATTACCGACTTAATGTCGGCTTCTCCTGCGGGTGATCCATTATCGATGGGTGCTGCAGCTACAATGATTGCTGGTGGGTTCATTATTGGTGCAGTCATTACACCAGACTTCAGCAGATTTGCTAAGAGTGGAAAAGATGTATTTTGGATGTCAACCATTGGCTTGCTTATTGGTGAACTTGGAATCAACATGATCGCAGTTTTAATGGCACTTGCAGCTAGAACCAATGACATTGTAAGTATTATGGTCTCAACTTCTGGTTGGCTAGGAGCACTAGTAGTTGTATTGTCAACGGTGAAAATTAATAATTTAAATCTATATTCTTCTTCGCTCGGATTTACGAACATTTTTGACTCTATCTTTAAAATTAAATTGAACCGCGGAATGGTGACACTTGTTATTGGGATTATTGGAACAGTACTTTCGGTTATTGGTATTCTGGATTACTTTGTTAATTTCCTTGTATTCTTAGGAGTGCTCGTTCCGCCAATTGCTGGGATTATCGTTGTAGAATATTTTATCTTAAAAACAAACCGACAAGTATTGGATGAAACAAGAGCAAAAGGCATATTACCATCAAATATTGACAAAATGCATCCAATGACGCTCATTGCTTGGGCAGCAGGATTTGCAGCTGGTTATCTTGTTACAGTGGGTATTCCTTCGATCAATTCTCTATTAGTCAGTGGTGTCGTTTATTATATAGGCGCATTACTTATAAGAAAAGGGAGAAACAAAAAAGAGATAAATGGAAAGATTGCATAAGGACAACTAAGAAAATTCATTTTAAGGCTTAGCAAGTGCTAGGTCTTAGAATGAAAAGTGGAGGTAGTAAATAATGAGGAAAATTGGGAAACAGGAAATTGAAGATATAGCTGTAGGTGCAGCCTTACTTGGAACTGGTGGAGGTGGTGATCCATATATCGGGAAACTAATGGCACTGCAGGCAATTGAGGAATATGGACCTGTAACAGTATTAGATTTGGATGAGGTTCCAGATGATGCATTGGTCGTTCCGTCATCCATGATGGGGGCACCAACTGTTATGTTGGAGAAAATCCCGAGTGGTGAAGAGGCGATTGAAGCTTTTCAAAAACTGGAAGAGCATTTAGGGAAAAAAATCTATGCAACATTCCCAATAGAAGCGGGCGGGGTTAACTCCATGCTTCCATTCGCCCTTGCAGCAAGATTAGGATTACCTGTTATTGATGCAGATGGAATGGGAAGAGCATTTCCTGAATTGCAAATGGTAACCTTTTATCTAGATGGTATTTCTGCAACACCAGCAGTGATCGCGGATGAAAAAGGAAATACAGCATTGTTATCGACGATTGATAATGTTTGGACGGAGCGGATTGCTCGTGCGGCTACAATTCAAATGGGTGGTTCCGTAATGAATGCAATGTATTCGATGACTGGTAAAAATCTGAAGGAAAGTGGCATAAGCAATATCTTAAGGCTTGAAGAGGAAATTGGTAAAACGATTCGGCTTGCGAAAGCTAACAATGTGAATGCCATCCAGGAAGTACTGAAAACTGTTGGCGGATTTGAATTATTCCAAGGAAAAGTAACGGATATAAATCGAAAAACGGAATCAGGATTCGCAAGAGGTATCGCAACATTTGAAGGGCTTAATGAGTATAGAGATGAAACACTACAGCTTCGTTTCCAGAATGAACATTTACTAGCACAAACGGACAAGCGATTGCTTTGCGTGACACCAGATTTAATTGCTGTTCTTGACGCAGAAACCGGACTTCCAATTACAACCGAAGGAATCCGCTATGGATCAAGATGTGTTATCATTGGCATCCCATGTCATCCAAAATGGCGAACAGAAAAGGGAATTGAAACGGTTGGTCCAAAGTATTTTGGTTATGACGTTGACTATACTCCAGTAGAAGAACTAGTAAATCAAGAGGTGACAAAATAATGGGTACTTATCGTATTGGAATTGATGTAGGGGGAACCCATACAGATGCGGTTTTATTAGATCAGAATAATCGCGTGCTATCAGAAACAAAATCATCTACAACTGTAGATGTTGCAACAGGTATTTATAAGGCAATGCATGAAGTCATTACAAATTCAGATGTCTCACGTGAAGATATTGGTTTTGCGATGCTTGGAACAACCCATTGCACGAATGCAATTGTAGAGCGGAAGGGTCTGAATAAAATTGCGGTGGTGCGGATCGGTGCTCCAGCTACATTGGCAGTAAAACCACTTGTAGGTGTACCAGAAGAGCTCCGTGTGGCACTTGGAAAATATGTATATCTTGTTCGTGGTGGCCATGAATTTGATGGACGGGAAATTGTTTCATTAGATGAAGCACATTTGTATAAGATTGCAGAGGAAGTGAAGGGGCATGTCGATTCAATCGCAATTACTTCTGTTTTTTCTCCTGTGTCAAGAGACCATGAGGAACGCGCAAGAAAAATATTTAAGGAAATATTAGGCGAGGAAGTTGCAATTTCCTTATCATCTGAGATTGGTTCTGTAGGATTACTTGAAAGAGAGAATGCTACGATTCTGAATGCCTCTGTCGTAAACGTTGCAAAAAAAGCTGCAGATGGCTTTACCAATGCATTAAAAAATGAAGGAATTGAAGCGAAAGTATTTTTTGGACAAAACGATGGGACTTTAATGTCCGTAGAATATGCTGTTAAATACCCAATATTTACGGTGGCATGTGGTCCAACGAATTCATTGCGTGGTGCATCTTATTTAGGTAATTTATCCGATGCGATTGTCGTAGACGTTGGTGGGACAACCTCTGATGTTGGTGTATTAATCAATTCATTTCCCCGGGAATCTTCTTTAGAAGTGGAGATTGGTGGAGCACGGACAAACTTCCGAATGCCTGACCTAATTTCAATTGGTCTAGGTGGTGGTACAATCGTTCGAATAGAAGAAAATGGTGAATTCACGATTGGACCTGACAGTGTTGGATATCGTTTGCCAGAAAAGGCGCTTATTTTCGGCGGAGATACATTAACGACAACGGATGTCGCTGTTGCTTTAGGAAAAGTAGAGCTAGGGGATCCATCAAAAGTTGCTCATCTTGATAAAGAATTGCTAACTAGAGTTTATTCAAAAATAGTTGAGCTCGTTGAAGAAGCAGTCGATAAGATGAAAACAAGTGCAGATGCTATCCCTGTTATCCTTGTTGGTGGAGGCAGTATTTTATTGCCAACAGAATTAAAAGGTGCCTCACAAGTGATACGCCCAGAACATTCAGGTGTTGCAAATGCAATTGGATCGGCAATCTCTCAAGTAAGTGGTCAGATAGAAAAAATTTACCTATTAGATGAGATTGGCAGAGAAGATGCATTAGAATGGGCTAAGGCTGAAGCAAAGGGAGAAGCAATCAATGCAGGTGCAGATCCAGATAGCCTTGTGATTGTGGATATCGAAGACGTTCCACTCGCATATTTACCAGGAGGGGCTACAAGAGTACGAGTTAAGGCTGCTGGTGAATTGAGTCAATAATGAACTATAGAGTAAGAATGTAAGATTAATAGGAAGTTGGAAAGGAATCCTCGTTTTGGGGATTCCTTTTTATGTATAGCAACTATTCGATTGCACATCTAATTTACTATGTGCTACTATTTGGTTGCATATATAAACAAAGGAGGGATAAGAATGGATAATGATCGAATAGAACGAGAGATTATTATTGATGCTTCGCTTCAAACGGTGTGGGCATTGGTTAGCCAACCGGCATGGTGGGTGGGCGATAAGCCTGGTCCTGACAGTGTAGAGATCGACGGGACTAGAATAGTGGCGAAAACAAGGTTTGGTGAATTTCCAGTATTGATTGAGCAAATGGATGCGCCGAATTACCTCGCCTGTCGATGGGCCAGTTCATTCCCGGGAGCGGAACCACAAGAAGAAAACTCTACACCTGTTGAGTTTACGTTGACTGAGAAGGATGGGGGAACTTTGCTTCGTGTCGTTGAAAGTGGCTTTTCTAGTATTGCCGTACCGGAGAAGGAGCAACATAAGTTCTTCAAAGAGAATGTCAAAGGTTGGGAGCAACAACTAGAAGTATTGCGGAAGCGTGCTGAGGAATGAAATGAATAATTTCGAAAATGTTTTGAATGCATTGGCGGACCCAACACGCCTTCAGTTACTTAACCTCATTGCTTCAAGGGGACATGCTACTGCAACAACATTAGCTACAATAGTACCTGTGTCCCGGCAAGCAGTTGTCAAACAACTTACTATCCTGAAAGGAGCCGGGCTAGTTGCTTCCGACCGTGTTGGACGGGAAGTACAATATACAGTTTGTCCAAATCAACTATCGGAAACAGCAGAGTGGATGACGAAATTGGCAGCGGATTGGGACAGCCGGTTAGAGTGGATTAAATGCATTGCAGAGGCTGAGGATGAATCTGATTTGTCTTGATTTATTCAACCTAGAAGGAATAACATTTGTTTTAGCATTTCTGTTGTAAGTTATTCCATAATCATGAGTGTTTGTTATAAATCATAAGTATAATTCTTCACAAAATTACTGCAGATCGTCATACACTCTTATTAGGTATATTTAAATAAAAAACAAAAGCCCTGCGGATATTTCTCTCCACAGAGCTTTTCATTTAAAGTATAGGTAGTTAATATCAAATTGTTACCAAGCGTAAAACAATATCCTCCGCTTACTTAAAGATACCAAAGGCTTTTCCTACTGGTAAAACAACTTTCCCAAAATGAGTGTTTAATAGGGAAGCAGCTGCACCATAAAATGAAAGTAAAGCAATTAGTAATTCAGAGATTGCTGCAAGCATATGTGAAAATTCATACATAATATTAAATGAACTTAGGGACAATCCGATAAATAAGAAATCAATGAAAACGAAAATAAAAAATAGTACTTTATGTGTTTCCATTGCTCCGACTGTCATAAATAAGCTAAAAATTAAGTAGCCGACGAATGCAACACCTAGCTGTTTGGAATCCGCGTTTGCAAGTAAGGTTTCTCCAAAAGCACCCATTTGTATCATCCACGTCGTTCCAACACCGAACCAAAACAGTCCATATGCACTAAATGCTGTTGCACCAAATGCATTATTATGTTTAGAATCTAGCAGGCCTGCAATGATTTGTGCAAGACCACCTAAAAAGAAAGCCCAAGGCAATATTAAAGCCGTACCTTCTGTCCAACCTAATTTTTGTGATGAGGCTACAAGTGTAACCATTGCTAAACCAAACAACCCAAGAGCAGATGGATCAGCTGTTACAATTTTTACTGAAGTATGATTCTGATTATTCATATGATGTCTATTTCCTCCTAGATGTTTTGCCTTTATAAAGATACCGAAGTTTATCTCATTTGTCTAGGACATTCGATAAATAGGAAGAAATGAATGGATTTTCGGGAAAGCCATATTATCCCTTAGGGTTGACACTAGAAAAGTGAGAGTGTTTGTGGAGATTTATTTAACGGAAAAAAACAAATATGAAGTTGCGTGAAATGAAGAGGCATGAGAATAAGCATCTTCTTTTGAAGCACAAAAACATCAGGCTTTTAACCTGATGTTTTTGTAACTAGAAAATTTTCAAACATAATAAAGAATCCCTTAATTTGGATTTTTTGTCTTTAGTTTACATTAATCTAGGGTAACTTTTTTAAAGTCGTACATAATGTATATACGGGGGATCGTCGCCGTATCGATGGCATGGCACTTATTGAGCAACCCCATCTATTAACAGACTTACTAGATCCTGATTATGTATTAGATAGAGAGAATCGGCGGGAAGAGTATTTACAGAAGTGAAACAGAGTAAAGAATTCGTAAAGCAATAAGCAATTATTTGGGGGAGTGATATTATCACCTTAAAGCAGACACTAGAAAAGTAAGGGTGTTCGCGTATATAAAGCGATTATTTAGAAGATATTGGAGTCAGACCTCGACTACTTTAGTTTAATAATCAAGTCTACATATTTATTTACATGCTATATGATATCATTAGTCTTTATAAAGGTTCTATCAATAATTCTGTTATGGAGGAAATTGACTAATGAGTATTGCGTCCTATTCAAAATTTAACATTTATAAAGATCAGCTATTTTCTCTGTCTGCTTCTTTAGAGGATGAAGTATTATTAAACGAGGCATTTTTGCTGGAGAAAGATGAGAAAAAACAGCTTGAAATATATTACGCACCATTTGAATACGTTAATGAGCAAGCTAAAGTAGTGATTGTCGGGATTACCCCAGGACTTTTTCAAATGAAACAATCCTATTCGACTGTCATTAATGCTAGAGATCAATTAACCAATAATGAAGAAATTCTAAGAGACGTAAAAAATAACTCCAGTTTCCAAGGTCCAATGAGAAAAAACCTCATAACGATGTTGGATGAATTACAATTACATAAGCACTTAGGTTTGTCATCGACAAATGAACTATTTTCCACAGCGAGCAACTTGGTGCAAACCACATCACTACTTCCATATCCCGTTTTCTATAAAGGGAAAAATTACAGTGGTTCGACTCCAAATATTTTAAAAACGGAGCTTCTCAAAAAATATGTTATTGATTACTTTGCAACAGAGCTTAAATCCATGGATAATCCTTTAATAATTCCACTTGGGGTTAATGTATCAAAAGTATTGAATTACCTTGCAGAAAAAAATTATATTAAATCAAATTCAATTCTTAATGGATTCCCTCACCCATCTGGAAGTAATGGACATCGACATAGACAATTTAGTGAGAATAAGGATTCTATGATTGAGAGATTGGAATTTTATTTTCATAAGAGCAAGAGTAGAAGAAATAGCGAATTTGTTAATCTACCTCGTATATGATGATCCAGGACAAGGCGGGGGGACAAGGGGACAGGCACTGCGTCCCAAAATATTTTCATGACTTAGACTGAGTGTTAAAGACACTTGGTCTTTTTTTACATAGAAATTTGAAAAGTGTAGTTTAGTAAAATTGGTTCACAAAATCACTTATAATATTGAGATATATTCAGATAGTTCCAGTTTTCCGATAGAGCCAGCCAGAGGACATAGACTCTTGTGAAATCATTGACAAAGGGAAGATACATTTAACTAAACAATTACTATATATAGGGACAAGGAGCCTGTCCCTACCATGGGATTTTTAACCTTAACCCATTAAAAAAGAAATATGATATAATGCGGAATAGCATTAAATGTATTTTATTGTCTAAAGGAGTCGAACTTTTAATGATTCATGAATGGAATGTACTGAGAGTAGCTGCATGTTTAAGTATAGTGTTATTACACTCTACTACTGAAATTATATTAATCAATGGAAATATAGATAATGATTTGTTTCAATTATTTAGAGTACTTCTCGCTTATGCAACACCAACATTTGTATTACTTTCGATTATCATAATAGCCAATCGGTATAAAGACAAAACTCCGGCAAATTTCTTAAAAAGCCGATTCAAATTTATATTATTGCCATTTGTATTTTTTGCGTTTATTTATGCTTTAAATGGCGAATTAAACTACCCTAATTATAATTTAACAGGAAAATTATTGAAGAACATTTTCATAGGAGACTTTACAGGATGGTTTGTGCTAGCTATTTTTCAATTATATTTAATCTTTTGGTTAATCAAAAAGACAAATGTATCAACTATCTGGCTTATTCCTTCTATGTTTTTCGTAGGTTTATTGTTTTTGACATTTGTTAACAATGTGCATATTGCTAATCCTGATTTAAAAGCGGTATTTAGGATAATATTTCCAACATGGTTAGCTTATTTTGCAGTCGCTTATTTAATAGGGAAATACTACAATATAGTCATCGATTATTTAATTAAGTATCGTTATATTACTATATTATTAGTATTAGTTTCTATTGGCATAATTGCAATAAACTTCAGTAGTGGCAACACATCGGGGGGGTCAAGAAGATTAGATTTACTACCTTTCGTCATATCTATGACTTTAATGATATTAGCATTTGGAAAAATAATGCCCAGGGTTAGACTAATAGATTTCATAAGTAATTATGCGTTTGGTATTTATTTGTTACATCGCTTAGTACAGTTTTATATTGCACCATATACAGCAAAATTTAGTTCATTAACTGGTCAAATTGGATCTCTTTTTATCATTAGTCTACTAATATGCATTCTAATTATTAGATTAGTTTCATACCTACCTTTTAGCGCATTTATGATAGGGAAGATAAGAGGTAGAGCAACAACAAATAAGAATCAACAGACTGTGCTCAAAAAGGGCATATAGCATAATAAACGGAGGGACAAGGGGACAGGCACCGCGTCCCAGAATATTTCCATGACTTAGACCAAGTGTTAATCACACTTGGTCTTTTTTTATAATTCTTTTGTTCCTTTTCAGGATATTAATAGAGTAGAGGAAGATAGATTGGCAGAAAGATGCAGGACTTGCCATGGTTTTTAACAGAAATGTTATTACACAGTTATATATTTACGTATTGATCCTTGCAGTAGTATCTATCAGTCTCTGTGTTCCAATCAATTTACAAACCTTTTACATTGTCTCAATGTTTGTTTAACATTTGTTTGTTAATATAAAGTCACAATCAAACATAAACAAAAACAAAACAAATATATGTTTGGTTGTTGGATATTGAATGAATCTAACTATATAGGAGGTTTTTAGAGCAATTATTTAGCGACTTGACGTTAATTTAGTTTCAATAATAGAAATCAAGATTAGTTAGAATTAAAACAAACATTTAAGGAGCATATAACTATGAAAATAAATATTAGTAAAAAAATGACACTTTTAATCACAGGATTAATTTCTTTGGTACTTCTTTTAGCTGCATGTGGTTCGCCTGCAGACGAAGGCTTTACTGCAAACGCGGATGATTCACTAGAAACGATTATTGAAAAAGGGAAGGAAGAAGGCGAGATTGCTAGTGTCGGGATGCCGGATACTTGGGCAAACTGGATTGAGTCTTGGGACGGAATTGAAGGGGAATATGGAATTAAACAAACGGATACAGACATGTCAAGTGCTGAGGAATTAGCGAAATTTGAATCAGAAGGTGAAAATGGTACAGCAGATATTGGTGATGTGGGAATTAACTTTGGTCCACTTGCCGCAAATAAAGGATTAACGTTACCTTACAAAACTTCATATTGGGATGAGATTCCAGATTGGGCAAAGGATGACGAAGGCCACTGGTTACTAAGCTATACAGGAACGATTGCTTTTATTACGGACAAGCAAAATGTGGACGAGGCCCCTACTTCTTGGGAAGATGTTGCAAATGGAAACTACAATATTTCTGTAGGTGATGTGACGAAAGCAACACAGGCACAATTCGCAGTACTTGGTGCAGCTATGGCAAACGGTGGAAGTGAAATAGATATTCAACCAGGAATTGACTACTTTAAGCAACTTGCAGAAGCAGGACGTTTAACTTCAGCGGATGCTAGCTTAGCGAATTTAGAAAAAGGTGAAATTGATGTTGCGGTTGTTTGGGATTTCAATGGATTAAACTATCGTGATCAAATTGATCCTGAACGATTTGAAGTAACAATTCCAACAGACGGTTCTGTGATGAGTGGGTATACTACTGTCATTAACAAAAATGCGCCACATCCAAATGCCGCAAAATTAGCTAGAGAATATATTTTATCGGATCAAGGACAAATCAATTTAGCGAAAGGGTATGCACGTCCGATTCGCGATGTGGAGCTTCCTGAAGATGTACAAGCAAAATTACTTCCGGATGCAGCCTATGAAAATGTGAAACAAGTAGAAGATCACAAAGCATGGGATCAAACAGCAATTGAATTACCACAATTATGGCAACAAGAGGTGTTAGTAAATGTCCAATAAAAAAGTCATTATGATTACGTTGGATGGCTGTCGATATGACATTGCCATCCAGCAATTAGGTTTCTTAAATCATTTTGTTGAAAAGAATTTGGCAAGTCGCTATAAAGTCATTTCAGAAACACCAAGTAATTCAAGACCTTTATATGAAGTATTGTTAACAGGTGTCCCTACACATGAAAATGGGATTTACACGAATTACAATGTACAGATGTCAAAAGAACAAAGTATTTTTTCACTGATGAAGGATGCAGGGAAGACGACTGCAGCAGCTGCTTATAATTGGGTAAGTGAATTATATAATCGTGCGCCATTTTCTATGTTTGAAGATCGCATTCAGCATGATGAAACAAAAGCAATTCAGCACGGGATTTTCTATTCGGATGATACGTACCCAGATTCCCATCTTTTTGCGGATGCACATGCTTTAATCACGTCAACGAATCCTGATTTCATGTATGTTCATTCCATGAATATTGATGATATTGGGCATAAATATACTGGGAATTCAATCGAATATCGCAGTGCTGTTACCCGAGTGGATACGATTTTAGGTATTTACGTACCACGTTGGTTAGAGATGGGATATCAAGTGATTGTGACTTCAGATCATGGTATGGATGACTTTGGAAATCATGGCGGGACACTGCTAGAGCATCGAGAAGTACCATTATTTATTTTTTCTGATCAACTCGAGCCAAGAATTGGTACAAAGCCACTAGAGCAATTGCAGCTAGCTCCTCTTGTCTGTCATTTGCTAGGTATTGAGAAAGGTAAGAAAATGCAAGAAATAGATTGGCAGAATTTAAATGAAGGGGTGATTACCCTTGAAAACGGAAAGATTTAATAAGATTTGGATATTGCTAATACCGTTTTTCCTGCTCGCTGCACTGTTCTTAGTCATCCCAATGGTCTTAATGATCACGTCGAGTTTTACAAGTGAAACAACTGGATCCTTTACATTTGATAATTATAAGGAAATTTTCACGAACCCATTTTATTATCAGGCCTTTTTAAATAGTGGGATGATCTCGATTTTCTCTAGTATTGTTGGGCTTATTCTAGCGATTATTGTTTCTTACGCGCTAACGAATTTACCCGAGAAAATCCAGGAAAAAATAACCGTTTATATTAATGTTGCAGCGAATTTCGCTGGTGTTCCTTTAGCCTTTGCTTTTATTATTTTAATTGGAAATTCTGGAGCATTGCGCCACTTCTTTGATGGATTGAATTTCCCGTTATTTGAAGGCTTTAACCTTTATTCCTGGCAGGGCCTTGCAGTAACGTACTTGTATTTCCAGATTCCGCTCGGGATATTGTTCATCTATCCTTCGTTAAAAAAGATAAAAAAGGAATGGAAAGAAGCGGCGTTCATTTTAGGAGCATCCAATTGGGTCTATTGGCGGAAGATTGGTTTACCGAATATCATGCCATCGATTGCAGGAACCTTCGTCATTATGTTCGCGAATGGAATGGGAACATATGAAACTGCCTACGCGCTAACAGGAAGTAATGTTAATTTAATCACCATTCGCATCGCAGCCCTTGTTTCTGGAGACATTTATGCACGCCCGATTCTTGGCAGCACGTTAGCGGTTGTCTTTGCACTAATTATGATTTTAATTTTAATCCTATCGCAAACAATGCTGCGGAGAGTGAGGAGGGATTTAGCATGAAAATAAAAAAACGTAACATTAGTACCTATCTCATTCTGGTGATATTTGGTTTATATATGATTTTCCCATTTATTTCAACTGGACTGTATGCAACCTCAACAAATTGGTCTAACACTTTATTGCCAAATGATTTTACTTTCCAATGGTTCATCGAATTATTTCAGGATTCCAACTTCATATCGGCGGTAACAAGATCCATTACTTTAACTCTTATTACATTGGCTGTCGTTCTTGTCGTTATGGTTCCAACTGTTTTCATCGTCTATATGTATTTTCCTAAAGTTGATAATTTTATGAAGGGTCTTGTACTAATGCCCTATGCAATTCCAGCAGTTATATTAGCGACTGGATTGCTCAGAATGTATTCTGGATCAGCAATTCCAAAGTATGCCGTTTTAGTCGGCGGGCTCTTCGTCGGTTCCTTGCCGTTCATGTATCAAGGAGTAAGGAATAGCCTGGAAGGCATTCACTCTAGAAATTTAATGCAGGCTGCAGAAATGCTCGGTGCGAGTAAACTGCAAGCATTTTTAAAAGTTATCGTCCCCAACATCAAGTTAGGTCTATTAATTACTACTTTATTAATCTTCTCTGGATTTTTCGGTGAGTTTGTCCTGACCAATCTTTTAATTGGTGGACGTTATGAAACGATTCGGATTTATATGATGCGAAGAATGAATGAAAATGGCCACTTAGCGAGTGCAGTCATGGTAGCATACTTCTTACTGCTCATTGTCATTAGTTTAGTTATCACACGGATAACATCTTCCAAAAAAGGCGTAAGTAATTCGTTATTCAAAAGAAAGAAACGCAAACAGGAACAGGTGATTCCACCGCTAAGCCTTAAGCAATTAGAACCAGCAGCAACTTCAGAAGTAAAATCGAACAATGAAAAGAGGCGGAAGCTATGAGTTTTATTTCAGTTGAAAATCTATCACTAAGTTTTGGTAATCATGAAGTTTTAAAAGATATTTCATTTCAGATTGAAGAAGGCGAATTAATAACGTTACTAGGACCAAGTGGTTGTGGGAAGTCTACGTTGTTACGTGTCATTGCAGGCTTAGAAGTATTCCAAGAGGGGAATCTATTTCTAGAAGAAGACGATATTAGCAACACGCTGCCACGAGATCGTAACGTTGGAATGGTCTTTCAAAACTATGCTCTATTTCCAAATATGACGATTTTTGAAAATATCGCATTTGGCCTTACTTTAAAGAAGCTGCCTAAGGATGAAATCCATCGAGAAGTGATGAGGGTTGTGCGGTTAGTAAACTTAGAGGATAAAATAGATCATTACCCACATCAACTGTCAGGGGGGCAACAGCAACGTACATCACTAGCACGTTCACTCGTGACAAAACCGAAAGTACTATTATTGGACGAACCATTAAGTGCCCTAGATGCTAAAATCAGAAAGCAATTGCAAGTAGATATTAGGGAATTGCAAAAGACATTAGGGATTACGATGATTTTTGTAACACATGATCAGGAAGAGGCGATGATTTTATCTGATCGAGTCTTTGTAATGAGTGAAGGAAAGATTGTGCAAAGTGCCACTCCTGCAGATCTCTATGCACAGCCAAAAAATCAGTTCGTAGCAAGTTTTATCGGGAATTACAACATTTTATCTACGGATGATCTGAATAAAATTGATCCTGCATTTTCAGATCAAAGTTTAGTAAGCAAGTATGCGATTCGTTCCGAGTCCATCCAATTAGCAGCCCCATCTGGAGAGACAGGCATCTATTTCAACGGGAAAATTGAAAATTATACGGTATTAGGCAGCACAATCCGTTGCTTGTATGATGTGAATGATGTAAAGCTTTCCGTCGATCTCATAAATAATGTACAAAACCTGGAGAGCATCAAATCGCAAACACAGCTTTTCATTGACCGAAATGATATTATTGCAATTGATCAATAGGTGTAGAATGTAGTGAATCAGGGGGAGAAGCGATGAAAGATGAACGGCATGCATATATTTTAGAACAGTTGGAAAAAGATGGGAAAGTGATGGTGACAGCTTTAGCCAACGAGCAACTTGTTACTCCAGAAACAATACGAAGAGATTTAGCTGAGCTTGAAATGAATGATCTACTAACACGCGTTCATGGAGGCGCAGTGCCTTATATCCCATCCCAAAAGGAAATGGTCTACGAAAAGAAAATGCTACTAAATTTGGATGAAAAGAAAAAATTAGCAAAACATGCTGCAGCAATGATTCAGAATGGAGATACAATTGCCGTAGACGTTGGCTCAACGACCGTTCATATAGCTGACATGATTGAAAATCTACAATTCGTTACTGTTGTCACAAACTCATTGAGTGCAGCTAGTCGATTTAATTTAGCAATCGAAGAACAGCGATTAACAGGACAAGTGATCATGCTGCCAGGAACGACCAATCCTTATCAGGCATCCGTTAAAGGGAGCTATACAATCGAGTTTTTACAAAGGTTTAGTTTTAATCGATCCTTCTTATCCTGTGGTGGTGTAACACAGGAAGCAGTGTATGACTTCGATATGGAGGAATCCCTTGTTTCAGAGGCCATGATGGAGTGCAGCCATGAAGCCATTTTGCTAACAGATTCATCAAAATTAAATAAGAAATCAATGTTTGAAATATGTCCAATCTCCAAGCTTTCAACCATTATTAGCGATCAAGAGAAGCCCTATGATTGGGTGAACAAAGGATATGATTGGATCAATGTTAATGCATCTCGAAAAAAAGAAATTTTCAATTAAACGTAAGGTTACAAGTTTTTTTTCGAATGTAATCGTGTGAGAATTTTGCTGTTAGGCTATTTCGTTTCCAGATAGGACGTTTAATCATCTATACAAAGAAAGGTCGTACAACATTATGAAAGTTGATTATCATATACATCTAGAAGAAGGCCCGTATTCTTTCTCTTTTGTTGAGAAAA
The DNA here is from genome assembly GCF_003369565.1 of Oceanobacillus chungangensis. Taxonomy (GTDB): domain Bacteria; phylum Bacillota; class Bacilli; order Bacillales; family Amphibacillaceae; genus Oceanobacillus; species Oceanobacillus chungangensis. The sequence continues at coordinate 37,128 of NZ_PIOD01000025.1, forward strand.
GTCTAAAAGCCATGGAGCATCGAGAAGGGGGAAATTCCCCAAGAAATACGAAAGAATGGCTCATTCAATCTATGGATTTAATGAGCAAACGTTTAACAGAGAGTGAGTATTCCAAGTGGTGGCTTGATTTTTATTTAGAAGAAGCATTGGCCAAAGGAATTAAAGAGGTAGGGATTGTTGACCATCTTTATCGATTCAAAGAAACGCGCGGATATTTTGAAAAATATATGGATGTTACTTCAGATGAAATCGGTGCTCAGCAAGCACAATGGCTTGATAAAGTAATGGTTAGAAGTTTGGATGAATTTGTATCCTTTATTCAATCTCAAAAAGAAATATGGTCAGAACAGGGTATACAGTTGAAGCTAGGCATAGAGGCCGATTACTTCAATGGAGGAGAAGCAGAGCTCGCATCACTTCTAAGCGGCTATGACTTTGATTATATCATTGGTTCTGTGCATTTTTATGATGGATGGGGCTTTGATAATCCTGAACTTCAGCATAAATTTAAGGAATATGATTTAAAGGAATTGTACAGGAATCATTTTGAAACGGTAAAAAACGCAGCAAATAGTAAGCTGTTTAACTTCATCGCACATCTAGATAATATGAAGGTGTTTAATTATCGTCCAGACGAAGCAATCCTGATTGAAATGTATCGTGATGTAGCGAGGACTCTAGTGGCGAATGATGTTGCAACTGAGATAAATCCGGGACTGTACTATCGATATCCGGTACAAGAAATGTGCCCGAGCACTACATTCCTTGATTTATTAATCGCAGAAGGAGTTAAGTTTACGATGTCGTCTGATTCTCATTTCCCAAATGACCTAGGCATCTACTCTAATGATATTAAAAATATGCTACTGGAAAAAGGCATCAAAGAAATCGCAACCTTCGAGCATAAACAACGAATAATGAAAGGATTGTAGGGGGGATCGTCCCCCTCACTCCCTGACCAATTTCAAAACCTTCCGCATATCTTGCATGGAATGAAGCGTAAAATAATTTGCAAAAGGACATCCGAATTGCTTTACCCGTTCGATTACATTGCCAATTGTAAATTGTCCCGGATCTAATCCTTCTTTCACTTCATCCCAAAATAAGGGCGTTGCTACGGTTCCATCCTTTGTCTTCCGAGGTGAGTAAGGTGCAATTAGCGTTTTATCTTTTCCATGCTGCACATAATCAAGATACAATCTGCCATTTCTCTTATTTTTCATTCGCTCCGTTGTAAAATAGTCGGAATAAGTATTCTCAATCGTAAATGCAATTGCTTGCGTAAAGGTTGCGGTTTCTTCGTAAGTCATGCTTCCTTCGCGAATTGGAATGTGAATCTGTATCCCTTTATTGCCCGATGTTTTCACAAACGACGTAAGGGAAAGTTCATCTAATAACGATTTAATGAGCTGTGCTGCATGGATAGCGAGATGGAAATGCTCCCTGTCAGGTGGATCAAGATCAAACGCAATTTCAGAAGGAACGGAGCTATGGGCCGTTTGAAAGGGGATATGATATTCAACTGCACCATGGTTCGCAAACCAAATCAAAGATTCCAAACGATCGCAAATAAATGCATTACCATCTTTTGACGGAATAGTAGTAATAAAGTCAGGTGCATAACTTGGTAGATGTTTTTGGAAAAAATGCTCCTGATCGATTCCGTCTGGGCACCGAATAACCGTTAGTAATCGATTCTCAAGGAATGGGAGCATGTATGGAGAAACTTCACGCATATAGGTAAGGAGATTTCCCTTTGTATAATGCACATCAGGCCATAATTCTTTTTCCGTATTTGTTAAATCGATACTTTCAGGAAGCATTGCCAAATCCAATTGCAATTTCTCAAAAGTACAATCCTCTGGTTTAATATGAGGTAATAGATTAGCGAATTGAGGTTCCCGCAATTCTTCTTTATATAGATCAAGCGTGTGAATCGAAGCACAAACAGCTGGGGGTAACATGTAAAGCTGCCCCTGCTTTTTGCCGTTTGTCAAAAATAATTGTTTTAATGTTTGAAACGATTCGGCGTCCAGTCCATGCTTGCATTTTCCTATCGCTTTTACATTTTCCTCATGAAACACACCTACGTGAAAATAGTCGTTTTTCATATCATAAGCAGTTAGAAAAACTTGTATTTTTCGCCAGTTTTTAATTTTAAGCCAATCATGATGGCGTTTTCCATTTATATAAGTGCTTGTTGTCCGTTTCGCAACCATTCCTTCTGCTTTAAAATCAAATGCTGCTTTCTCGATTGCTTCTGGACTTTGAAACGACTCGACCAGCTTGAGACGGTCTCCTTTTAGTTTTCTAAACAAGCTTTCCAATCCAATTTTTCTCACCGATAACTTTTGCATACGGTAAGACTTTCCTTTTAATTCCAGCAGGTCAAATATGATCAGTTGGGCAGGACGAATATGAGCTGCTTTTTGGATGGATACTTTATTTTTCAACCTCCCTCTTTTTTGAATCTGAGAAAAGTTAGCCTGATACGAGTGGTTTAATACTACGAGCTCACCATCCAGCGTTAATGGCAAATAGGCTTTGATTGTAGGATAAATTTCTAAACAAAATGCTTCAATCTCTGGAAAGTTTGCCGTTAAATCATGATTATTTCTGCTTTTTAACAGCACAGTTCCGTCCGCAGCCCACTCAAGAACGCAGCGAAATCCATCATATTTAATCTCATAAATCCATTCTGCACCCAGTGGAACGTCAGAATTAATAACTGGCTTCATGATATCCATTACAAGCACCCCCTATTAATAAAGTGGCTAATTTCGGAAATAATAACCGGTAGAATAGAAAATTATTGCAGCAACAAACTAAAGATGAAGGAGGGGTTTTAAATTGCATACAATGTGGAAGGGAACAATCAGCTTTGGTTTAGTAAATATTCCAGTGAAAATGCATGCAGCTACTGAAAATAAAGATGTCAAATTAAGACAGCTGCATAAAGAATGTAAATCACCAGTGAAGTATGAAAAAGTATGCCCGGTATGCGAAAAGGAAGTAAAAAATGAAGATATTGTGAAAGCTTTCGAATATGCGAAAAATAAGTTTGTTATCCTGGATGAAGAAGAGATAGAGGCATTGCGAAAAGAACAGGAGGACAAAGCTGTTGAAATTGTTGACTTTGTCAAATTAGAAGACATTGATCCAATTTACTTTGAAAAGAGTTATTATTTATCACCAAATGAAGGCGGCAGTAAGGCCTATGGCTTGTTGCGTACAGCGCTGAACGATACTGGTAAAATTGGAATCGCTAAAATGATTATTCGCGCAAAGGAGCAGCTTGCAGTTATCCGAGTATATAAAAATACGCTCGTTGTTGAGACCATTCATTATCCTGACGAGGTTCGAAGTGTCCAGGATGTCACAAACATTCCTGAGGATGTAAAAGTTGTAAAAAAAGAATTGGACGTTGCAAAAATGTTGATTGAGCAACTGACAACAGAATTTGAACCAGAAAAATATAATGATGACTATCGTACCGCATTACTGGATTTAATTGAAGAAAAGAAAAACAATGCGCAAACAGCAACTGCAAAAGATAAACCTGTACCAGATAATGTTACAAACCTAATGGATGCCCTCCAAGCATCATTGGAAAGAGCGAAAAAAGACAAGCCAAAACCAAGTCAGCCAAAACGAAAAACGACTGCGGCGAAGAAGAAGAAGGTAGCGACTTAAGGGAGGTGTCTGGCTTATATGCTGTCAGTGTTTAGATGGTGTCTGTCACTTCTCGAGTTTTGTTATTATTTGTCGAAAGAAAATATCTCCAACTGGAGATATTTTTTTGTGCAATATATAGCCATTACCAATCTTTGTCCTTCTGATATACTTAGTATAAGTAACGCAGTTTTTCTGTGAGCACGAGTTTAATGTGCTTTTCAAATCTTTTGTACTAGGGAATGATGATAATGGCAAATACACATATTTTTTCAAAAGGCGAAGAAATCGCAAATGCAGTTACGCATGGAATAGGCGCATTATTCAGTATTGGAGGCTTAGTCGTATTAATCGTTGCTGCAACTATGAACGGAACGGCCTGGCATGTTGTTAGTTTTACGATTTTTGGAACAACAATGCTATTACTGTATATTTCCTCTACATTGGTTCATGCCCTGCCCCAAGGAAAGGCAAAGGATTTATTTGGTAGTTAAGAAAGTATAAAATACTTCTTACTACATAAGTGCAACTAAGCTGTCACCCAAAAGGATTGGTAACAACTAAGTTTTCTAAAGATTTTCGATCATTCCTCGATTTATTTATTCATTGCTGGAACGTATACTCCATTTATTTTTCATGTGATTCAAGGAACACTCGGTTGGACAATGTTCGGTATTGTCTGGGGGACTGCTGTCGGTGGAGTTGTTTTCAAGGCCTTTTTTACTAAGAAGTTTCTCCATACCTCTACATTGCTCTACGTATTAATGGGTTGGATAGTTGTCCTCGGATGGAGGCAAATTATAGAAAATCTTGCTCCTAATGGAGTAGTATTACTAGTTGTTGGTGGATTGTTTTATACGTTTGGTGCAATCTTTTATGTTTGGCGAGGTTTTCGTTATCATCATCTTGTCTGGCATTTGTTTGTATTAATTGGCACGATTTGTCATTATTTTTGTGTTTTACTGTATTTATTGCCTTAGGGACATGCACCGTGTCTCAAAAAATGGATTAGACTGAGTGTTAGGGACACTTGGTCTTTTTTTACTATCTTTCCGATACAGGGGGAGAATCATTAAACAACTATTGTTGAAGAATATGGGTCAGGGTGCCTGTCCCTGTGTCCCTGCATCCTTTTAGTTTATTTATATCAAAATTGGGTACCTTCGTATTTAGACTTTATTAAATATTAATATAAATGGTATAATTGTAATATTATAAAGAAGGAGGGGGAAAAATGGTAGAGACAATCGATAAAAATAGCTTATTGCAGAAAGATGTCAATATGCTTGGAAACATCTTAGGCGAAATTTTAGTCCTCCATGGTGGTAAAGAGCTATTTGATAAAGTCGAAACAATACGAGAAATGACAAAAAGTAACCGTAAAAAATTCGATGAAGAGACATATATGGCACTTAAAAAAGAAATTAGCAATATACAAGTCCCAATGCGTCAGCAGGTGATTCGTGCTTTTTCTATCTATTTTCACTTAATTAATGTTGCGGAGCAAAACCACCGCATCAGACGTAGACGCCAGTATTTACTTAAGGAGGGAACAAGTCAATCCTTTTCCCTGGAAAAAGCAGTCAGTAAGGTAAGCAAATATTCCCTCACCGATGATGAAATTCAGAATGTGCTGGATGATTTATCGATTGAATTGATCATGACAGCTCATCCAACAGAGGCAACGAAGCGAACCGTTCTAGGAATACAAAAACGAATATCTGAAAATTTACAGAAATTGGACAATCCGCTCCTCACAAAAAAGGAAAAAGCAGCTTTAAAAGATAGCTTATTTAATGAAGTCATGGCATTATGGCATACCGATGAATTAAGGCACAAGAAACCTGAAGTGTTGGATGAAGTGAAAAATGGCCTTTATTATTTCGAACATACCTTATTTGATACATTGCCAGATATATTTTGGGAATTGGAGATGGAGTTAGAGGAACAGATTTCTGAAAAAGATTGGGAGGTACCGAATTTTATTCGATTTGGCTCCTGGATTGGTGGGGACAGGGATGGGAATCCGTATGTGACACCAGAAATCACTTGGAAGACATTAGAAATGCAACAGGCACTGATTTTGAAAAAATATGAAACGTCCCTTGTTGAGTTATTCAAGCGGTTTAGCCAATCGAGTGAACGCAATTCCATTGATCAGCAATTTATCGATCAGGTGAAGGTTGATGAAAACACTTATTTAAATGAGGATGAGCGATGGCGTATCAAGTCGGAGATATATCGACGCAAATTTAGAGTTATTCTAAAACGCCTGCGTGAAATAGGAAAATCAGCACATGGTTATCACAATAAAGAGCAGTTAGCGGATGACCTTAAAGAAATTCTGGAGAGCTCAGAGGCACATTTACCAAGAACTAAAAAGTTGAAATCCATTCGAAAATTAATACGTCAAGTCGAGATGTTTGGATTCCATTTAGCCACATTGGATATCCGAAACCATAGCAGAGAACACGAAGCGGCAGTCCATGAAATTTTAAACGCTGTTCATGTTGCAGATGATTATGGCGCTCTGACAGAAGCAGAGAAACAAACGGTATTAATTCAAGTCTTGAGCGATCCAAGGCCTCTACTGCTTTCCAGTGATCGATATTCTAAAGCGACCCGAGAGATGCTGGATGTTTTTAGAATGATCAAACGTGCCCATGAGAAATTTGGTAAACGTGCGATCGAGGTTTATTTAATCAGCATGACGGAGGCTCCAAGTGACCTTCTGGAAGTTTTAGTACTTGCTAAAGAAGCGGGACTCTATCGTCTGTACCCAGATGGAACAGTGGAAAGTGATCTTGATGTTGCACCATTATTGGAAACAATCGATGACTTGAAAGCTGGATCAGAAATCATGCGAGCATTATTTGAAACAGGTTTCTATCGTAAACAGCTTGAAGTACGTAATAATCACCAGGAAATCATGCTTGGTTATTCGGATGGGAGCAAGGATGGCGGTACATTAAGTGCAAACTGGGAGTTATTTAAAGCCCAGAAAGAAATCCATCGTATCGCAAGACAATACGATATTCATTTGAAATTCTTCCATGGACGTGGTGGATCATTAGGCCGTGGAGGCGGTTCATTGAATACAAGTATCCTTTCTCAACCGGTGGAGACCTTGGGAGATGGAGTAAAAATCACAGAACAGGGAGAAGTGCTTTCTTCCAGATATTTACTCAAAGATATCGCCTATCGAAATTTGGAGCAGGCGGCCTCTGCACTATTTGAGTCAAGTGTTAGAGCTGCAAGTGTCCCTGATATGGTAGAACTACGTAAACAGGAATGGGAATTGGCAATGGAAGCTATGTCAGAAAAGGCCTTGATAAAATATCAATCGCTTGTGTTTGACGATCCTGACTTCCTGACATATTTCCATCAAGCAACACCACTAACAGAATTGGATGCATTAAATATCGGCTCGCGGCCGATGAGCAGGAAAAACAGTCAACGTTTTGAAGACTTGCGTGCTATTCCTTGGGTATTTGCCTGGACACAATCCAGACATATGATTCCTGCTTGGTATGCAGCAGGCACAGGTTTGCAATCCTTTATTGAGAAGGAAGAGGACAATTTAGAAATCTTGCAAACGATGTATAAAGAATGGCCATTCTTCCATGTAACAATTAATAATCTGCAAAAGGCCCTGCTTACAGGTGATATGACTAGTGCCAAGGAGTATTTAGAATTAGTTGAAGATCCTAAAATAGCAAAACGGATATTTGAAGATATTGTTGATGAATATGAGCGGACAAAAGAGGCGGTGCTGCAAATTTCCGGCAACGAGGCATTACTCAGCCATTCGCCAAATATACAAGAGTCTGTTCATCTTCGCAATCCATACGTCGATCCACTTAATTTCCTGCAAGTAGATTTGATTCGGAAATTAAGAGAAACAGAAAACCCACCAGAAGACCTGGTAACGGATGTGTTGCTGACAATCAATGGGGTCGCAGCCGGGTTGGTTAATGTAGGTTGATTTGCAGGGACGTGGGGACAGGCACCTCGTCCCACAAAAATCTAAGGCATAGACCGAGTAGTAGAGATACTCGGTCTTTTTTCATCTTATTTTATGCTATTGGACGGCTTCTATTAGATTGAGGATTAATCACTTAATTATGTGAAAGAGTGACAGCAATTCAGGCGGTTTTCCCTCTTTTACTTTTCTAATAAGACATTACTCTAGAACTTTTCTTCTACTTTACCACCCTAAGGAACGTACATTGGTTCAGCAAAATTAATCAAAAAATGACCTACCTATTAGGCAAGTCAAGTTCCCGGTATGCTTCCTGATATTTACCGCCTGAAGCAACTTCAGCATGGTATAAAGCCTTAAGTGCGAAGCTCTTCTCAAGGTCATGCTCTTTCATTATTTTTTTCAACTTTATTTGTAATTCTTCATTTGCCATAACTAGTTTTTTCATGTGAGATGTATAATATTTCATCTGCTTCTTAACTCCTTTAGGATCCAATTATTCATTCAGTAAGTATAGCATTCATACTCTGTAATTGCATTATTTCCCTTGATTGTTTATATCCAAATTAGCACTCCTAAAAAATAAAAAAGCTCTTCTCATATGAGAAGAGCTTTCAAAATATTTATTTACGCTTTTTCAACGTTTGCTGCTTGTGGTCCACGGTTGCCTTCTTCGATATCGAAAGTAACTACTTGGCCTTCATCTAATGATTTGAAACCTTCGCTTTGAATTGCTGAGAAATGTACGAATACATCTTCTCCACCTTCAACTTCGATAAAACCGAAGCCTTTGTCTGCGTTAAACCATTTTACTGTACCTTTACTCATAAAAAATTCCTCCATGTGTGCTTTATAGCACGTTTATTACTTTTTGGTTCAAGATAATAATTCAAGACGAAGATAATCACTAAGAAGTTATTACAAATATCTTGTTTTGCTAAAACGAACATCAATAAGTTAATCTTATTATAACACATGATAGAAAAAAAGATACCCCTTTTTTAAGATGCCTGTCACTTCCCCAGTTTTGTCATAATTTGAAAGGTTATAGGGGGTAGGTATGGAATCTCTTATTAGGGGATTTCCTTATTTTTGCCGGAAAATGCCAGCATAAGTTAATTTATCATTGATCAACTATCAAAGGCACTATTCAGGTTATTTGTAACCTCTGTCCATAAGTCGTGAGGATGTGGATACTAATAGTGGAGATACTCAGTACATTATAGTGTGTTTTGATAATCATTCATTAATAACTCTCTTCCAAAGATAAGTAAATAAGGATCATTGTCAACTTATAAAATAATTGGTTGACAACACTATCTTAGTTTACTATAATCCAATTATCCGAAAATTTAAAATGTGTTTCGATTGGTAATTGAAAAGGAGCTGGTAGAATGGATAACCAAAGTAAGAAACTGAGAGTTATTCTAAACTGTGCCATCTTTGCTGCGGTAACAGCGATTTTAGCACAAGTAGAGATCCCCCTTCCGCTTATTCCAATAAGTGGTCAAACCCTAGCAGTTGGTATTGCAGCAACAATTCTTGGATCTCGTCAAGGTGCACTAGCAATGGTTTGTTATGCTGCAATTGGCGCTGTAGGTCTTCCCGTATTTAGTGGCTTTAGCGGAGGGCCGCAAGTTTTAATCGGTCCTTCTGGTGGTTATATTTTTGGATTTATTGCAGCAGCTTTTATTACTGGACTAATTTTAGAAAAAACAAGATTTACAATACCTATAGCACTAATTGCAAATATTGTAGGAATGGTTGTAACCTTATTTTTTGGTACTATTCAGTTAAAATTTGTTTTGGACATGAGCTGGAATGCAGCATTTATTGCGGGGGTATATCCATTTATAGTCGTTGGGTTAATCAAAGCATATCTAGCAAGTTGGATTGGGATAACAGTTAGAAGAAGACTTATCCAGGCGAAACTTGTCATTGGGGAAAATAAGGAAGTAGCCTGATGAGTTGATTTTCTATTTAAAACTAAGAAAGTAGACTGTCTAAGAAGAAAGACTCAATTGAAACTATTTAGTTTAAATAAAGGATTCCTTCCCAACTTTTTATTAACCTTACATTTTAACTTTCTTTTGCAGAATTACATAAAACAATAGCATTACCTTATGGTAAGGTAATGCTATTTTCATGCTATACTGTTATTTTTTTGCAACTATTACAACGCGGCCTTTATCGAGCTCTTCTTCATATTTTTCAGCTTCTGCTTGAGTTAATCCAAGATTTTCAAACTGTGAACGAAGCTCGTCCCCTCTTTTACGGAAGACATTGGCTACTTTATCAAAAACTCCTTCTTCTTTAAGTCCCACTTCATTAACATCTAATCCATCTGATAAGTCTTCCGTACGATCCTTTTCGTGGGCAAGGACATAGATCTCTTCTTTCGTATACCCCAATGCCATTAGCTGATCAATTTTCTCTTTTGCTTGAACACCATTTTCGACTACATGTACATTTTCCATTTGTTTATTCCTCCTATATAAGTTTCAGATATTATTTATCAACTGTTCTTAGTTATGTATAACCGTTTTGCAAAATGATGAAACATGGAGGAAGTGAATTTTCCAGAAAGCAGTATGGAGAAAGAAATATTGTCAAAGAAAAAAGAAGAACTGAGAAGGCTCTTCTTTTGCGTTCTATGAAGTTGAAAGGACAGTCAGTCATCTTTTCTGGGCAGGAAAGAAAATAGCTGCATAATTGTATTTAAGGCATAACGTCATATAAGCCTGACGAATCCCAAGTTTTCTAATGTTCCTATAAGCATATACTGGAACCTGCCCCTGTTGGAGAGATGAAATCATTAGGTTTCAATTAAGAATTATTGAATGTCTGTTTAATGATATCTTCTGCAATAGATGCATTCGCTGATTCTAATGTACGGTGTTCATTAACGGAATCACCGGAAGCCTTATGATCTATATCTAATAAGGAATTCCTGCCTAATTTTGCTTGGACACTTATCCTTTCACGCTCCAACTCTGTTTGTTTATTTTTATCTTTATTATTTAGAACCATGTTATCACCTCATTTGTTAATCTATCCAAAATTGCATTATCTAATCTATAGAAGAGAATGGCTTTGGATATATTACTATAAGGAGGTGAAAAAATGGGTAAGAAAAAAGGTGAAAAAGAAGAAAATATAAATGTAGCACTTGGTGGAATGGGTCTATACGGTACTACTTCCAATGCAGAAATAGCAGGATATATGGCTTCCGGAGACATTGAAAATGCCGGAAGATTGGATAAGGGGTTTAAAAAAGTTGAAGAAGATGATCTTGCTGCGGAAGCTTCAATGAAAGAAGGGGAAAAGCAGGATTATTAAGTTAGATGTAAAAAGGGCTTTCTACAAGGTGGAAAGCCCTCTAAAACTGGTTTATATGGGGAAGACAATACATTCATATCTTAGGATACTAGTAGCACTTATCAGAAGCTGTAATGTGTATTTGGCTTTGCCACTGCAATTCCAGATAATGATTCGATTGAAGAGAGAGAACACCCCTAACAAACAACCAACAAACCAAAGAAACCATCCCGCTGGTACCAATAAATATATTAATCTGGTACTTTAAAAATTGCATAATTATTGACATACTAATCATTAAATTTATAATTTTAAAAATTGATTTAGGTTATTAATCTATTAATGGAAGCTACTTGCCAAATAGCTTTGCAAATCTAACAAATCAAAGTAAAATAAAATTAATAACTTTCTGAAGGTTTGGACAAGGGGGATTCCGCCAAACTATTGGATTGGATATTAAGGAGAGGTGATGTGACAGTGGCACGATATGAATATGGTGGAGATGAGTTTGTTTTCGTTGAATTATCAGAGACGATGGATTTGAACATAAACTTTAAAGCTATGGCCATCACGAGTCAATTAAAAGAGGAGAATTTACCAGGTATCCTGGACATTTGTCCTTCGAATGCATCTTATATGATCCGTTTTGATCCAGACCGTATTCATCCTGATAAATTAATAAGTAAATTGAAAGAGCTGGAACAGTCTGTTTCCATTGATGATTTTGAAATATCTTCTCGTATGGTTGATGTTCCTGTGCTTTTTGATGATCCTTGGACACATGAGGCGTTGATGCGTTTCCGCGATCGCCATCAGGATCCTGATTCTACTGATTTAGAATATGTAGCACGAATTAATGGCTTTGATTCGAAAGAGGAATTAATAAAAGCAATCACAGATAGCCCATATCTCGTATCGATGATTGGGTTCGTTCCAGGGCTCCCATGGTGTTATCAAATGGTTCCCCGCGAGCGGCAGATAGAAGCACCGAAGTATGTTCGTCCACGGACATTTACTCCAGAGCGGGCATTTGGTTTAGGCGGTGCGTTTACGGTAATTTATCCGGTTCAGGGTGCTGGCGGGTATCAGCTGTTCGGTACGGCTGCTGCTCCTATTTTTGATAAGGACCAACGGACGTATGATTTCAAGGATTCGATCACATTCCCTAGACAGGGAGATATTTTCAGATATCGCAGTATTGATCAAAAGGAATATGAAGAAATAAGGAAAACAGTGGAAGATGGAACGTTTCGTTATTTGACGAAGGATATTACATTTACACCTAAACAAGTACTCGATGATCCAAAAGGGTTTTCCGAAGAAGTGTTAAGGAGGTTGTACGCATGATCCATGTAATAAATCCGGGGTTAGAGACAACAGTTCAGGATACAGGTCGAATTGGTTTTTATGAAGTTGGAATGCCGCCATCTGGTGCGATGGATAAATATTCATATACTGCTGGGAATTTACTTGTTGGAAATAATGAAAGCGCTGCATCATTGGAAATTACATATTTAGGACCTGAACTCGAATTTCAGGAGGATACGATAATTGCGGTAACAGGTGGAGAAATCCCACCGAAAATCAATGGAGAATCTGTACCAATGTGGGAAGCCTTAGAAATAAAAGCTGGTGACAAGCTGTCATTTGACTTTGTTAAACAAGGGGCACGAGTATATTTAGCTGTAGCTGGTGGTATTGATGTACCGGAAATAATGAATTCGCGCTCAACTTATACTTTATGTGGTATTGGTGGCCTCAATGGAGGAAAGCTTCAGGTAAATGACAAGCTTGAAGTTGGTAATGAAAAAATCCGGGATGTTAAGCCTGGAACACGTATAGCGGACCATCTTATTCCATCGTTCGATAAGCATCATGAAATTCGTGTCGTACTAGGGCTTTGCAGCTATCGCCTTACAGAAGAGAGCAAGGATAGATTTTTCTCGATTGATTGGAAAGTTACGCCAGAAGCGAATCGAGTGGGTTACCGCTTTAAAGGGGAAAGATTGAATTTTGTAGAACGGGAGCAGCCTTTTGGTGCAGGAAGCAATCCTTCCAATGTGGTGGATTTAGGTTATCCAATTGGTTCCATTCAAGTTCCTGATGGTGTAGAACCGATCGCATTATTAAATGATGCTGTAACAGGTGGAGGATATGCAACAATTGCAACAATTATCAGCGCCGATTTAAATAAGCTTGGACAAGTGAAGACGAATGAAACGGTCAGGTTTGTTTCGGTCGATATTGATGAAGCGCTGGCAGCAAGAAATGAAGTGAAGGAAAAACTAGCAGAAATTAAACAAAACCTAAGTAAATAATTTACGTTATATAGGATATTCCGGACTTTTTGAACATCATCAAATAATTGGAGGGTCAGATATGAGTCAATCAAAGGTATTATCACCAATCCCAGGAGTATTTTATCGAAGGCCATCACCAGATGAAGATGTGTATGTCAATGAAGGAGATGCCGTGAGTGCTGGTCAAGTAATCGGCTTAGTGGAAGTGATGAAGAGCTATTTTGAAATTAAGGCTGAAGTTGATGGAGTAATCGAAAGCTTTGCGTTTGAAAATGAGGATTCAATTGATGCTGGCCAGGAAATTGCAGTAATCAATGTTAAATAATTAGATTGGAGGTGAACAGCTATGGGACTTTGTACGAAGCTTTTAATTGCAAACCGCGGGGAGATTGCGAGAAGGATTATTCGTACTTGTAATCGCTTGGGCATTCAAACGGTGGCAGTATATTCGGATGCTGATAAGGATTCACCCTATGTGAAAGAGGCGACAGAGGCAGTCAATATTGGGGAGAATCAAGCGAAGAAAAGCTATCTAAATATCGATAAGATCATTGAAGCAGCTAAAGGAACAAATGCTGATGCGATTCATCCCGGATACGGATTTTTATCAGAGAATCCAGCGTTTGTTGAACGTTGTGAAAAGGAAAATATTACTTTTATCGGACCGACGGCAGATGTAATGAAATTAATGAGCAGTAAATTGGAGTCTAGAATACAGATGAGTGAGGCTGGTATTCCTGTAGTTCCAGGGTCGGAAAAAAGACTGGAATCTGTGGAGCAAGCCTTAACTGTTGCTGATTCCTTAGGTTATCCTCTTATGCTGAAGGCGAGTGCTGGTGGTGGCGGGATTGGGATGAAGCTGATTCAAACAGAAGAAGAATTAACAAAAAACTTCTCCTCGGTTAAACAGCAAGCCCAACAGTTTTTTGGTGATGATGCTGTGTTTTTGGAAAAGTGGATTTCAAATCCGAGACATATCGAAGTACAAGTAGCTGGTGACATGCATGGTAATATGGTGCATTTATTTGAGCGGGAATGCTCTGTTCAACGGAGGCACCAGAAAGTAATTGAGGAAAGTCCATCACCATTCCTAAATGAAAAACAGCGGGAAGCATTAGTGAATGCTGCTTTAACTGGAGCGAAGCATCTTGGATATACAAATGTGGGAACAATGGAATTTATTTTTGATGGTGATGCTAATTTTTACTTTTTGGAAATGAATACGAGATTACAAGTAGAGCATCCCGTCACAGAAGAAATTACAGGCGTTGATTTAGTAGAATGGCAGCTTCGCATTGCTGCAAATGAGCGCTTGCCACTTGAACAAGAAGAAATTATGAAGCATGGTCATGCCATTGAATGCCGGGTCTATGCAGAAGATCCAGTCACATATTTTCCATCACCAGGAACAATTGAAACATTGAATCTCGTAGAATGCGATGCAAGATATGAATTCGGTGTCGTTGAAAAAACAGTCGTTTCGCCGTTTTATGACCCAATGATAGGAAAGATTATTGTGCATGATAAAGACCGCAAATCAGCTATTCATAAGATGAAAGAAGTACTGGCACAAATCGAAATAGCAGGAATAAAAACGAATATCCCATTACTATCAAATATTATGAAACAAGAGGCGTTTGAACTTGGAGATTATACAACTAATTTTCTTCAAGAACTAGCAGATACAATTCAAATAAAGTGAGGGATTCGATGTATAAGGTCGATTTAAACTGTGACATGGGTGAGAGCTTCGGTTTATACACGCAAGGAAATGATGAAGAGATGATGAAATATATCACCTCCGCGAACATTGCTTGTGGATACCATGCGGGGGATCCACATGTAATGAGGAGAACGATTGAACTTGCGAAAGAGCATAATGTTGGTATTGGGGTTCATCCTGGTTTTCCTGATTTGCTTGGATTTGGCCGTCGTCATATGAAATGTACTCCTCAGGAAGTGAAAGATTATGTTACATACCAAATCGGGGCATTAAGAGAGTTTGCTAATGTTAATGATGTTAAAATTCAGCATTGCAAGCCTCATGGTGCTTTATTTATGAAGGCAATGGAGGATAAGCAAGTGGCACGTGCGATTCTGGAAGCGATTCATGATGTCGGCTCTGATATGATTGTTTTCTCCTTAAATAATTCGGAATTTATGGAGGAAGCGATTAAGATGGGAATTCCTGTAGCAAAAGAGGTCTATTCAGATCGAGAACATACTGAAAATGGTTCAATCGTGCTGACGAGGACAGGAACAGCAATTACGGATTATAATGCTATGGCGGACAGAGTCGTTCGAATGATTAAGGAAAATAAAGTAGTTACCCATGATGGTAAGGATGCAAGTATTGAGGCAGAGACCATTTGCATTCACGGAGATACACCAGGTGCTCCGGAATTAGCAAAGGCTATCATTCATGCTTTGAATGAAAATAACATTGAAATTGTTCCGATAAAGCAAATCATTTAATGCCTTGCTTGATTCATCTGGAAGGAGGAACACTGCCCTTCCAGATGAAATGCAGGGAATGTACGCTTCTAAATAACTGATTATTATGAAAATGGGGTGATTTTTTGCAAATTGAACATGTTTATACGTTTAAAGGGATTCCAAGAAACATTGTATGGGAAACGATTCAGGACAAAGAAGTACTCCAGAAAGCATTGCCAGGCTGCAAAGTATTTGAAGAAGTTGAAGAAAATAAATACCACTCTGTATTAGGGATTAACATTGGACCGATTAAGGGTGAATTTACGGCAGATGTACAGCAATTAGATATGGAAGAGCCAGAAGCCTATCGCTTGCTTGTCAAAGCAAAGGGGAAACCGGGTGAAATCGACGCAGATGCTGCGATGCAATTCGAGGAAACGGCGGAAGGCACAGTTTTAACCTGTATTGCAGAAGTGCAGATTACCGGTTTATTAGCATCTATTGGTCAACGCGTAATTGGTGGAGTTGCCAAGGTTGTGATTGGCCAATTTTTTAAAGATGTAGACAAGGAAACAAAGAAAGCAGCATAAATTTTAAGCAAATATGGAGGTGGAAGAATTAATGGAAGAGGTAAACGTAACAGTAACAATTAATGGTAAAAAGAGAAGTGCGAAGGTGGAACCAAGAATGTTGTTAACGCATTTTATCCGTGACAGCCTCTCGCTTACAGGCACACATATTGGTTGTGACACGAGTCAATGTGGATCTTGCTCGGTCATGGTAGATGGTCATGTGGTGAAGTCCTGCACATTGCTTGCTGTTCAGGTGGATGGTTCAGAAATAATTACTGTAGAAGGACTTGGAACCGTACAAAATCTCCACCCAATGCAAAAGGCATTCTGGGAAGAGCATGGTTTGCAATGTGGCTACTGTACGCCTGGTGTTATGATGGCGGCAATTGGTCTCCTGCAAGAAAATCTTGAACCAAGTGACGAAGAAATTCGTGAGGGCTTGGAAGGGGTTATTTGCCGCTGTACGGGCTATCAATTTATTGTAAGTGCAGTAAAACATGCAGCAGCATTAATGGCTGAAGAAAAGCAAGTCGTTGGGGAGGGCAGATAACATGGCAGGTAAAGTAGGCGCAAGAATTAAACGGAAAGAAGATCCGAGGCTGCTGACTGGAAATGGATATTTCTCAGACGATATCCAGCTGCCAGGTATGCTGCATGCTGCAATTCTCAGGAGTCCCCATGCACATGCATTGATTAAGAGCATTAATATTGAAAAGGCATTAGAAGCCCCGGGAGTTGTGGCAATTTACACAGGAAAAGATTTAGAAGGAAAAATAGGACGCATCCCTTCTTCGTGGCTCATTCCAGGTTCAAACTTAAAGGAAGCTCCCCAATATCCACTGGCGATAGATCGTGTGCGTTATGTTGGTGATGGCGTTGTGCTGGTGATTGCGGAAGATCGTTACGGTGTTCGGGATGTATTGGATTTGATCGAAGTTGACTATGAATTTCTGCCTGTTTCTGTCAGGCAGAAAGAAGCGATGCAGGAAAATGCACCGCTTGTTCATGATGATATTGAAAATAATATTGCCTTTCATTGGAAGGCAGGAGAAGTTCCTGATGAAGAAATTGAGGAAGCAGAGGTTGTTGTTCGGGAGAGCTTTAATGTGCAGCGTGTTGCACCTAGTCCAATTGAAACACGTGCAGCAATCGGACAGTATAACCCTGGAAACGGAGAGCTGACCCTATGGTGTACATCGCAGAACCCGCATATCCATCGGATGGTGCTGTCTGAAGTATTGGATATTTCGGAAGCAAAATTAAGAGTTATCGCTCCAGATATCGGTGGAGGCTTTGGCGGGAAAATTGGAGTCTATCCTGACGAGGCATTGATTGGTTATGCAGCAAGAGACCTGAAGCAGCCTGTTAAATGGATTGAAGAAAGAAACGAGCATTTTTCAGCTGCAAACCATGGAAGAGATGAAATTATTGATGTGGAGCTGGCTGGAACACGTGATGGGAAACTAACAGCAATTCGTGTAAAAAATACCGCTAATATGGGAGCGTATCTTTCAACCTTTGGCCCAGGTGTACCGACGATAGATTTTGGCCTGATGATTACAGGAGCATATGATATTCCTAAGGCAGCTTGCGAGACATTTGGTGTTTATACGAATACAACATCTACTGATGCATATCGAGGTGCAGGCAAACCAGAATCTACGTATCAAATCGAACGGATGATAGATTTATTTGCTCGTGAGATTGGCATGGATCCTGTAGAACTTAGAAGGAAGAATTTCGCAAAAAAAGAGGATTTCCCTTTTACGAACGCCCAAGGACTCGTTTATGACAGCGGTGATTATGAGAAACCGTTAAATAAAGCATTGGAAATACTAGATTATAAGAAACTAAGAGAAGAACAGGAAGCATTGAGGAATGAAGGCAAGCTAGTCGGCATTGGATTTTCCACTTATGTTGAATTATGTGGATTCGGTCCGTCAGCGGTTGCCGGTGCTATCGGATTTCAAGGTGGCGTATGGGAAAATGCGACAATCCGAGTGCATCCATCAGGAAAAGTGACTGTATTCAGTGGTACATCACCGCATGGACAAGGTCATAATACGACATTTTCTCAAGTAGTTTCTGATAAATTAGGCATTCCATTAGAAGACATTGAATTTGTTTTCAGTGATACGAAAGCAGTTTCTATGGGATGGGGGACATATGGCTCTCGTTCAGTTGCTGTAGGTGGTGGAGCAATTTCTATCGCTGCTGATCGAATAATTGAAAAAGCGAAGAAAATAGCTGCACATGAGCTGGAGACGTCTGTAGAAGATATCGAGTTTGAAGATGGGGTATTTAAAATAAGCGGCGTACCTGGGATGGAACGGAAGTTTGTTGATATTGCTAAGTCAGCAAACTATGCATGGAATTTGCCGGAGGGTGTAGAACCAGCTCTTGAGGCACAAGCATTCTTTGATCCAGAGAACTTTGTCTATCCTTTTGGCACACATATTGTTGTTGCCGAGGTGGATAAAGATACCGGACAAATTGAATTAAAGCGTTACATTGCTGTAGATGATGTGGGAAGAGTAATCAACCCGCTTACGTCAGAGGGTCAGGTTCATGGCGGAATCGCCCAAGGAGTCGGCCAAGCGATGTGGGAAGGGATTGTCTATAGTGATCAGGGACAGCTATTATCAGGCTCGTTCATGGACTATACGATGCCAAAAGCCCGTTTCTTTCCAACCATTGAAACGGCCTTTACAGAAACATTATCACCTGTAAACCAGCTTGGTGCAAAGGGGATTGGAGAAACTGGAACGACTGCTTCGATTGCTGCCGTAATGAATGCAGTAGTGGATGCACTGCAGCCATATGGTGTAACAGATGTGGAGATGCCGCTTACTCCTGAAAAAATATGGAACATTATCCAAACTGGAGGGGAAAACGATGATACCATCTAAATTTGATTATGTTCGTGCAGAATCTGTAGAGCATGTCGTGCAATTATTGCAGGATAGTGATGGAGAAGGAAAAATTATTGCTGGTGGTCATAGTTTACTCCCATTAATGAAATTTAGAGTGACAGAACCTGGTAAATTGATAGATATCAGCAGAATACCTGAACTAAAAGGTGTTCGGCTAGAAAGAGACCGTGTGATCGTTGGTGCAATGATGACCCATCGTGAAGTTGCTGAGAATCCGATAATCAAAGAGCATATCCCAGTACTATCAGATGCTGCTAGATTGGTTGGCGATATACAAATTAGAAATCGTGGAACAATCGGTGGGAATATTGCGCATGGTGATGCAGTCGCAGATTTACCAGCACCAGCTTTAGCGCTTGATGCTAATCTGATTATTAGTGGTGAGGACGGACTGGATGTTATTAATATCGATGGTTTTTTCTTGGGACCACTTATTACAGCCTTGCCGGAAAACAGTGTGGTGACGAGCATCAGCTTTGAAATCCCACCATCTAATGCAAAATCGGCATATTTGAAATATTTTCATCCAGCGACAGGTTATCCGGTTGTAGGGGTTGCCGTTGTATTGGGAGTAAATAGCGATGGATTGGCAGACTATGTTCGAATTGGAATCACTGGTTCTGGTGATGTCGCCTACCGAGCGAAATCAGTGGAGCAGGAATTGATTGGCAAACCTTTAACAGAAGATGTGATTACACAGGCATCGAAGCTTGCTGCTGACGACGGTGATATCGGCAGTGACTTATTTGCTTCTGAAACCTATCGAAGAAATTTATGCAGTGTTTACACAAGAAGGGCAATTTCTTCTTTATTAGATTAATAAGCTTTAGATGAAATAGGGCTGGGAAACGATGGGATCTTACTGTCGTTCCCAGACCTATTTGTCCCATTGAATGCTGCTATTTTGGTAGTTAAGAAAGTTAAAAAACTTTCTTACTACATAAGTGCAACTAAGGCTGTCATCTTGGGTCTTGGTTAAACCTTAGTTTTCTAACACCAGAAGGGAAGTAGGGACATGAATGAACAGATGCGTTCCTTAGATAAAATTTTTCGTGAAAACGGCTATATTACCGACAAGCCTACCTTAATCGCATTAAAGCTTGTCCAAGCCTTAAAAAAACCTTTATTGCTTGAGGGGCCAGCAGGGGTCGGAAAGACGGAGATTGCAAAAGTATTGGCAAAGTCGCTCGATACGAAATTAATTCGATTACAGTGTTATGAAGGTCTGGACGTGCATAGTGCTTTATATGAGTGGAACTATGCGAAGCAAATGCTTCATATCCGACTGACAGAGAACACGGAATTAACGGTTGATGAAAGGGAATCAACAATATATGGCAAGGATTTTTTATTATCGCGCCCACTTTTACAAGCATTTACTGAAAGTGAAGCTGCTCCCGTTTTATTAATTGATGAAATTGACCGCGCAGATGAAGCGTTTGAGGCATTCCTCTTGGAAGCACTTGCTGAGTTTCAGATAACGATTCCCGAAATTGGCACGATTAAGGCAAAACAGCAGCCATATATTATTTTGACTTCAAATCGAACACGGGAATTAAGTGATGCACTCAGAAGAAGATGTTTGTATCAATGGGTACCATTTCCTGATTATAAGAAAGAAGTTTCTATTTTACAGACGCGTATACCAGAACTGAATCAGAATTTAACAGAGCAAATCGCAAAATTTATGGAGTCGATTCGTCAAATACCGTTACAGAAGGTTCCAGGAGTTGCTGAAAGCTTAGACTGGGCGAGAGCGCTTATTGAATTGCATCAAAGTGAGCTGAATCAAGATACTGTTAGGGAAACACTTGGATGTTTTCTAAAAAACCATGATGATTGGGATAAGATTGAAAAAGAGCTGAATCAAGGGACGCTTCTCCATTCCAATGGTTAGCATGCTGTTTACTAAGGGGGACACCTCATGAACCAATCACAAAACCTACCAGAATATATGCTGCATTTTTTTCGATATTTACGAGATTTGAAATTGCTCATAGGCATGAAAGAGATGGCAGATGTCTATTCAGCTTTGGATGCAATTGATATTATGGATCGTGAGCAATTCAAGCTAGCATTAAAAATAGTATTGGTTTCCAGCAAGGAAGAAGAAGAGATTTTTGAACAAGCATTCTATCAATTTTTTGTCAGAGATTTACGTGAAGAGCATAAGCAGGATTTGCTGCACTTTCATTCTGATGATCGAATGGATCAAGTGCTTGTGAATAATGAACGGATTGGGGAAAATCCAAAGCAGAAACAGAATAAAGCTGCTAGTGACGATGAATATCCACTTAAGCTTGAAGGAGAAGAAGAGGCAAAGTCTGACGAAACACCAGGCATCGTCACTGATATTTTACCAATAGATGATGAGGCCGGTGTGAACGGAACTATACCATTATGGTCTGCTACAAAAGGTCTAAATAAGCAAGGACAGCAAATTGAAGCCAAAATTACCGCTAAACAATTTTCAAAAATGGAAAAAACGGCAAAGAAATTGTTACGTCAAGTAAATATAAAACAGTCTAGGCGTTCAGCGGTTAAAAGAAAAGGAAATGTATTACATCTGCAGAAAACATTAAGAAAAAGCATTCAGACGGGAACGGAACCTTTCGAGCTTGTAATGAAAGGTTCAAGAAAGCAAAAAGCGAATTATGTATTATTATGTGATACTAGCCGTTCGATGTCTGCCACTGTGGATACATTTTTACAGTTCGCTTTTGCGTTAAAGAAGCTTCATCAACATGTGGAAGTCTTTCTATTTTCAACGAAGCTGACAAGAGTAACCGACCAATTATCTGCTGTAAATGTTCTGCCTCAAACGCTTCAAATTCGCCATGAAGAATGGGGAGGTGGAACTTGTATCGGTGAGTCGCTACATGACTTTGTTGAGAAATATGCAGTGAAGGTATTAAAGAAGCACACAGTCATGATTATTGCCAGTGATGGGTTAGATGCTGGAGAAATCAAACATTTACAGTGGTCGATGAATGAAATAGCTATCCGAAGTGAGGCTATTATTTGGGTCAATCCCCTACTCGCTATTGAAGGATATGCACCAACTGCACGGGCAATGAATATTTCACTTCCGTATATTAATCATTTTCTGAGTTTGGAAGACTTTCAATGCTTCAATAAAATAATCTAGAATGGAGGTCTTAGCTTTGTTGGAGAATACGAGAGTAATAGAAGCTATTCGAGCAGCACGAAAAAATGATACAAAAGCAGCATTAGCAACGGTCGTTCGTGTACATGGTTCAGCATATCGCCGTGAAGGCGCAAAGATGATTATTGATGAAGATGAAAAACGCGTAGGCATGATTTCTGGAGGCTGTCTGGAGTCAGATGTTGCTGCGGTTGCTAAGGAAGTTATCGCGTCAGGTATACCAGTTCTTAAGCAGTATGATATGGATGAAGATCTTGTATGGGGACTTGGCTTAGGCTGTCCTGGCAAAGTGGAAATTTATATCGAACCTATTTCATAAATACGGATACTACCGAAGAGAGAGGAGACCCCTCATGAATAAGAAAGCAGCATTTGACGCGTGGCTTACTACGATAGAAATGGAAAAATCCGGGGCAATTGCGACGATATTGAAAACGGATCAGACCCAAGGAAAACGGAATAGCGAGAGTTTGTTTATTTCAAAGGATCATTCATTCGTCGGTTCGCTGGGAGATGCATATCTTGAGGAGCAGGTTATTCAACTGGCAAAGCAAAAGCTTGCGGAAAAAAATCCATCCTCTGAAACTAGGATTTTCCAATTATTGAATAAGCAAGAGGTGGCAGTGTTTGTTGATGTGTTTGTACCACAACCTAAAATCTTAATTTTTGGTGCAGGGCATGATGCCATTCCCGTCGCAAATTTTATTGCATCATCAGGATTTAAAACAACCATCGTTGATCAACGGCCTCTTTATATTACGGAGGAAAGATTTCCTGATATAGAAAGAATTATAGCAAGGGCCGATGATTTTAAGGGGAAGGTAATAATAGATGATAATACATATGTTATCGTGATGAACCATCATCTGGAAAGAGATCAGGAGGCTTTGACGTTTGCCCTAAATTCTCAAGCTCCTTATATTGGGGTTCTTGGTCCCCGTTCAAGAAGAAATCGAATTATTAATAATATAAAAGCAAGCGGATCAGCTGTTACAGAGAGTCAAATGAGTCGGCTGTATAACCCGATTGGATTGGATATTGGGGCAAGGACACCTGAAGAGATAGCAATCAGTATAGCTGCAGAGATTATTGCGATAAAAAATGGCTATTCGGGCGGGTTCTTGAAGGATTCAGAGTTCATTCATCATGCATCTGCTGTATCTGAGGAAAATGGATGATGAATATAAATGCGCTCATTTTAGCAGCGGGCAGTTCAAGCAGAATGGGTACACAAAAGCAGCTGCTTAAATTAGGAGAACAGACCATTTTGGAGCACGTTATCGAGCTCACAATTTCAATAGAATTTACTAAAATCATTGCAGTAATCGGCAATGAGAAAGATAGAATTCGTAATCAAATATTCATAGATGATCCGCGTTTTATTTGGGCAGTTAACGAGGAATACATTGAGGGACAAAGCGCATCCATTAAAGCAGGAGTTCGTACCATAGATGAAGAATATGTTAATGTCATGATCTTTCTGGGAGATTTGCCTTTTATTAAGAAAGAAACAGCAGGCCACATTTACCGAGCGGGACTCAAAGAGCTGAATGAAGATAAAAATCCTTTTATCATCCAGCCAGTATACAAGGGTATGCCTGGACATCCCGTGTTCTTTGGGAATATGCCTAACAAGTGTTTTGATTTATTAGAGGGAGATAAAGGCGCAAAAGTCTTAATAAAGTCCATTTCTTCGCATATTAAAATTGATGTCGACGATGAAGGAATTCTATTCGATATTGATACTCCTGAGGACTATTTTGAGGCGGAGCAAATGATTAAAAATGAAAAACAGGGAAAATAATTGGCTCATTATTTATATAAACTGTGAACTAACAGTAATTGTGATTTCAGATCTAAATGCTCCCTGCTAATAAGAGGAGTTTTCATTCTATGACTAAATTAACATCGATAGTTAGTAGTTAAAGCATTTTTGCGTCTTAAGATTTTGCACTATCCACAGCAGAAGAAATACACGGAGACTTCTGCGGAAGAAGGCTCACCAGCCCCCCGGGGAAAGCGAAATGTATTTCCGGAGCGGTAAGCCAGAGAGCCATTGATATCCTAACTGATGTCGCATTTTATATCGACTATGAACCATCAATAAACACATTAGAATACAACCAATTTAAAATAAAGGATTAGAAAGGGGGAGTTCCATGGCAGCCATCACGGATAAATTTGGCAGGCCCTTACAGGATTTGCGTATTTCTATAACGGATCGTTGTAATTTCCGCTGCACATATTGCATGCCGAAAGAAATCTTTGGCAAGGATTATGCCTTTTTACCAAAGGATCATTTATTGAATAATTACGAGATCGTACGTCTTGCAAGAGCGTTTGTTGAGCTTGGTGTCAATAAAATTCGTTTGACAGGTGGCGAACCTTTATTACGCAGGGATCTGCCTCAGCTGATTGAAAGCTTGAATGCAATTAATGGGTTAGAGGATATTGCCCTGACAACGAATGCCTCAATGCTCCCAAACAAAGCTGAAGCGATAAAGGCAGCTGGTTTGAAGCGAATCAATGTTAGCTTAGACGCCCTGGACAATGAAATATTTCAAGCAGTGAATGATAATGGTGTCAGCTCAGATCGTGTATTAAAAGGCATTGAGAAGGCACTGGAAGTCGGACTAGAGGTTAAGATTAATATGGTTGTTAAGAAAGGTATGAATGAAAGCGAAATCATACCTATGGCGAAATATTTTAAAGAAAAAGGAATTACATTAAGATTCATCGAATTTATGGATGTAGGAACCACGAATGGCTGGGATTTTAGTAAAGTAGTTTCAAAAAAAGAAATCATGCAACTGCTCGCCGAGCATTTCGAGATGGAACCGGTCAATCCTATGTATTTAGGTGAAGTTGCAAAGCGATATCGCTATGTTGGAACGAATACTGAAGTGGGTTTCATTACATCCGTTTCTGAATCCTTCTGTTCTTCATGCACGCGTGCGAGGATCGCTGCAGATGGTAGGCTTTATACATGTCTATTCGCAAGCAGTGGATTTGATTTACGAAAGCTTCTCCGTTCAGATGCAAATGATGAAGAAATCAAAGAAACGATTGCTTCAATCTGGAATAAGCGAGAAGATCGTTACTCTGATGAACGAACAGAAATATCTGCGAAAAATAAGAAGAAGATAGAAATGTCCTATATTGGTGGGTGATGCTATCGGGTCGTCATTTCAGTGAAGGAAGAGCATTTGTCCATGGTGCTGATTTACTAGTGAAAGCGAAAGAAACTAGTTGGATAAGGAGCTAATAATAAATGGTAGAAATAAGAACACCAATCCATGTTAATGAAGCTATTCGCCGTGTCATGTCATATGCAATAGCAGGTCCTAAAACATACGTAGCAATTGAAGATAGTCTCGGTCATTATCTTGGTGAAGATCTGATTGCAGACCATGATGTCCCTGCCTTTGACCGGTCACCTTATGATGGTTTTGCAATCAGGGCAGAGGATACGTTAGATGCTAGCAAGGGTTACCCAATAAAATTAGAGGTAATTGGAGAAATTGGCGCAGGCGATGTCTTTGAAGATGAAGTTCAAGCGAATAAAGCGGTGCGTATCATGACAGGAGCACAAATTCCTAATGGCTGTGATGCAGTAATTATGCTGGAACATGTAGAACTGCTGGAGCATGTAGAACTGCTGGAACATGATAGGAAAACCTTCATTCAGCTGGAAAGAAGGCTAAGGACTAACGAAAATATTACGAGGAAGGGTGAAGATACGAGGCAAGGTGAGATTCTTGTTAAGAAAGGTACATATATAAATCCTGGAGTAATGGCATTACTTGCAACATTTGGCTACAAACAGGTGCCTGTAATTCAAAAACCAAAAGTGGGAATTATCTCTACAGGCAGCGAGCTACTTACGGTTGATGCGGCGCTCGAGCCGGGGAAAATAAGAGATAGTAATTCTTATATGCTTCTTGGTCAAATAGAAAGGGCTGGGGGGGTTCCTGTTTTACTTGGTCAATTTAAGGATGATTTCACGCTTTGCTACAATCAGGTTGCAGATGCCCTGGGAAAAGTAGATATATTACTGACAACAGGAGGTGTATCTGTAGGTGATTATGATTACATACCAGCTATTCTAGATAAGTTAAAGGCGAGAGTTTTATTTAATAAAGTACGGATGCGACCTGGAAGTGTTACTACAGTCGCTGCGGTCGAAGGGAAATTATTGTTTGGACTGTCGGGAAATCCGTCTTCCTGTTATGTTGGCTTTGAATTATTCACAAGGCCAATAATTCGAACTTATTTACAATCGAATCATCCTTTTATGAGAAGAGAGATTATACAGCTCGGTTCAGCATTTACACGACCGAATCCATTTGACCGTTTTGTTCGCGGGAAGCTGCAATACGAAAAAGGTCAGACAATTGCGGTGCCAGTAGGATTAGATAAGCCAAATATCGTCACTTCCTTAGCAGAGGCCGATATTCTCATTATGCTTCCCGGTGGAGGCGAGGTGTATGAAAAAGGGATGGAAGTAACTGCTATTTTACTGGAGGATCAGACAGGAGCTACAATGGATTCTTTTATGCATGGACCTGTGAATTATTGAAGGAGAACGGAATGAAGTTCAGCGGATGGATTAAACCTATAGTGGGGGATGATGGAACACTGGACAGATCCTAATTGACCAAGTGGCTTTCCTGAAGCGAAATAGAGAGCGGAGCTCTCTATTTTTATTGATTAAAGTTAGCGCTTATTGAAGTAGAAAAAGCTAAAGTAACCTTAGCAACAGCGCATAATACAGAATGATTTTATTTAACACATGAATTCTACTAGTTTTCACATAACGTTGGAAGCGCAACTATAATGTTCGGTTTATACTAAAATAGTAATATTAGTTAAAACAAGGGGGAAATAGAAAAGAATGTATTTTCTTTTATTCA
Organism: Oceanobacillus chungangensis; assembly: GCF_003369565.1. Lineage (GTDB taxonomy): Bacteria > Bacillota > Bacilli > Bacillales > Amphibacillaceae > Oceanobacillus > Oceanobacillus chungangensis. The sequence goes on from NZ_PIOD01000025.1 coordinate 64,420, forward strand.
CTATAATTTATTGTTTAATAACACAAATTTTGAACATGGACTATGTACTTGCTTTGGGCATTTATTTAATAGGGTTTATGCCTTGTCAAAGGAATGTTTAATAGTAAGGAATTAAAAGATGTTTTTAATTTCAGAAAAACGAAGTACTTGTATGAAAAAAATGGATTTAAAGATTCATTAATAGAGTTATTGTCTCTAATATTAGTTTTCTTAAATTCTTATTTAATTAGTTATGACCCTTTCTCTCCTTTTGAATATATTTATATGTTATTTCTTATTGCACTTGTATATCGCTTTATATTTTGGGGGATAACACGAACAATTAGAAACATAAAAGCCATGCATTAGATGTTGAAATAATTTAAAAGTAAAGATAAAGAATAAATCCGATGCGTTTATTGCATTCCTATAAATGAATGATTCGATACAATCTTTCCACAGCTTCATCAATTTCATCATCTTTTATATTTGCGAACCCGATGACGATCTGAATATCTTCTGATATATCGTCGACTTCCTTTAGTAAAAATCGTTGGATTGTATATAATTCCAATTTTTCCTGTTTCGCTGCTCTTCTTATATCATGATAAGATTTAGCAGAATGAAAATGGGCGAGAAAATGAAGTCCTGCAGGGATGTCCTGTATGTTGATCTTATTCTTAAACCTATCCTGTAATTTGGTAACTAATTTCTTTCGCTTTTCTTCATAATGCTTGTTCATTCTTCGGATATGTTTTTTATATTCTCCATTCTTAATGAAATAATGAAGTGCAAAGAGTTGCAGTGAATTACTGCCGTGAATCCAATCTAAATAATGCTCCCGATAAAGCTTTAGTAAATTTGGAGGTAGCACCATATAACTGATCCGGAAGCTAGGCAGCAATGTTTTAGAGAAGGTGCCTGTATAGATTACGCGCTGACTACGATCTAAGCTCTGTAACGATGGGATATTATCCGTATCATATTTAAATTCACTGTCGTAATCATCTTCTACTATATAGCGGTCTTCTTCTGCGGTAGACCAATTCAGCAATTCAATTCTTCTTGAAATAGGCATGATTTTTCCTGTTGGAAATTGATGGGAAGGTGTAATAAACAAGAAATCTGGGTCGGCATGTTCTAATTCTTCCATGTCTATTCCATGATAATCTAAGGAAATAGGGATTACATCCAAGCCCTTACTAATTAATTGCCGATATAACCTTGAATATCCGGGATTTTCCACTGCGACTTTAGAGTTTTTTGGTTGTAAATCCATCAATTGATTAATTAATGGTTGTGTACCGGAACCAATAACGATTTGTTCTGGCTCACAAATCACGCCTCTCGTAAATGCAATCATATTGGAAATTGTCTTTCGTACGGTAAAAGGACCTTGTGGATGACTGATTTGAGCCAATTCCTTTTGATGGTATTGAATTGCCTGTTGTTGACTTTTTAACCACTCATGGAAAGGAAACATGGAAATATCTGTAGTAATATGTGAAAGTGAAATCCAATCTGCCTCATCTGTATAGGATTCTCTTAATTCACTAGGAAACTTTGTAGTACGATTGGTTTGCTGATCGAAGTCAGTAATATCCTCGATATAATAACCTTTCCTTTCAATGGTATAAATATATCCCTCTGCAAGCAGCTGTTCATAAGCATTCGTTACAGAATTGATGCTAACCCCAAGGTCTGCTGCTAATTCTCTTTTTGAAGGTAATTTTTCCCCTTTAGGAATTCTATGTTCTAAAATGATTTTTTTTAAGTTTTCATAGATTTGTTTATAAATATATTTTGCATTCCCTTGTTTATCTATGTGAAAATATATCATTTAATACCTCCAAACTGGTTCCACTAAATTAAGTATTCTGGTACTTTTCATTATACCAATTAATTGTCATAGTTATCTATATATTTTAAATTATAGGAGGATTAAATTTATGGAAAAATACGGTAACGCAACGGAGGATTTACAAGAAAAACGACAGAAATTCATTCCCAAGGGAGTAAGTAATGGGAATCTTAATATCGCAAAATATGCAAAGGGAGCAACTATTATTGACTTAGATGATAGGGAATGGATAGATTTTGCAGGTGCAATTGGTACGTTGAACGTTGGACATAGTCACCCAAAGGTTACAGAAGCGGTAAAAGAGCAAGTAGATAAATTTTTGCATCCAGGGTTTAATGTCATGATGTATGAGGGGTATATTCTTCTTGCAGAGAAACTATGTGAAATGACTCCAGGAGATTTTGATAAACAGGCACTGTTATTAAACTCAGGTGCAGAAGCAGTGGAAAACGCGATTAAAATTGCCCGCAAATTCACTGCCAGACAAGCAGTCATTTCCTTTGAACGGGGATTTCACGGAAGAACAAACTTAACGATGGGGATGACGAGCAAAGTTAAGCCTTATAAATTCGGATTTGGCCCTTTTGCTCCAGAAATCTATCAAGCACCTTATCCTTATGTTTATCGAAAGCCCGATGCGTTAAGTGAAGCGGAATATATTGACGAAATGATTACGAGATTCCAGGAATTCTTTGTTGCTACTGTAGCACCAGAGACTGTTGCGTGTATCGTCATGGAACCCGTACAGGGGGAAGGCGGCTTTGTTATCCCTCCTAGGAAATTTGTAGAATTTGTTCGAGCATTCTGTACCGAGCACGGCATCCTTTTCGTCGCTGATGAGATCCAAACAGGGTTTGGCAGAACAGGAAAGATGTTTGCGATGGAGCATTTTGATGTAATACCTGATCTTGTAACCGTTTCAAAATCCCTTGCCGCTGGCTTGCCATTGAGTGGAGTAGTTGGAAGAAGTGAAGTTATGAATATGGCGAGTCCAGGAGAATTAGGTGGGACATATGCAGGGAACCCTGTCGCATGTGCTGCAGCTTTAGCTGTTATTGATATCATAGAGGAAGAAAATCTGCTGCAATACTCAGAGGAAATAGGCCACAGAATTGAAATGAAATTAGCTGAATTACAGGAGAAATATGACTTCGCTGGGGAGATTCGCCGATTAGGGTCCATGGTGGCTATAGAAATAGTAAAAGATCCGATAACGAAGCAGCCAAATAAACAGAAAGCTTCTGAAATTGTCCATTATGCCAATGCAAATGGGCTGCTATTGCTCTCCGCAGGTGTGAACAGCAATATTATCCGTTTCTTATGTCCGCTCGTCATTACGGATGAAGAGCTTGAGAGGGGCTTAGCTATTTTAGAGCAGGCATTTGCAATATAAGAATTTATTTAAAGGGAGAAGGTTAGGAAATGACAGATAAGATAAAAGTAATGAATCCTGCAACAGGAGAATTATTAGAAGAACTTCGTGCTCACACGGTAGAAGAGGTTGAGACGAGAATAGAAAAAGTCGCTGCAGGTTTTAATAAGTGGAAAAAAATAAATGCTCATGAGCGGGCTAGCTTACTGAAGCGGTGGTCTGAGAAAATCCAAGAGCAAAAAGAAGCTATTGCAAGAATAATGACGTTGGAAAGTGGAAAGCCGATTAAAGAATCCCTAGGTGAAGTCGATTATGCAACAAGCTATATTGACTGGTACGCAGAGGAAGCGAAGCGAATATACGGACGAACGATTCCAGCGAATACAGAGTCGAAAAGGATCCTAGTTACCCGTCAGCCAGTTGGAGTAGTTGCTGCAATTACTCCTTGGAATTTTCCTGCGGCCATGATGACGAGAAAGGCTGCCCCAGCTTTAGCAGCTGGCTGCAGTTTTATCGTTAAACCAGCAGTGGAAACCCCATTAACAACGATGAAATTAATCGAGTTGGCTCACGATGCAGGTATTCCTGAGGATGCAGTGCAATATGTTAATGGCTCGGGTCGCGTCATTGGTGAAATTTTTGCAAACAGTCCTAAGTTGCGCAAAATTACCTTCACAGGCTCGACCCCTGTTGGAAAAGAACTGATTAGAAATAGTGCAGGCTCAGTGAAGCATGTATCTATGGAGTTAGGTGGCCATGCACCTTTAATCATCGCTAAGGATGCTGATTTAGATTATGCTGTCGGGCAAACAATTGCTTCTAAGTTCCGCAACGCAGGTCAAACATGTATTTGTGCGAATCGTGTCCTCGTCGCTAAAGAAATTATCGATGCGTTTGTTGAAAAGCTAGTACATGAAGTAGCTAAGTTGAAGGTCGGCAATGGTTTAGAGGAAGACACACAGGTTGGCCCAGTAATTAATGGCAAAGGCTTCAAAAAAGTAGTTAGTCAAATCGATGATGCTGTAGAAAAAGGTGCCGATGTGCTCTTAGGAAATACTTTTGATGTAGATGAACATGCTGGCTACTACTTCATTCATCCAACTGTATTGAAAAATGTAACGAATGAAATGGTCATCATGCAGGAGGAAACCTTTGGCCCAGTATTGCCAATTACAGTGTTCAGCGATGTCAAGGAAGCGGTTGAAATTGCTAATAGTACACCGTTTGGGTTAGCAGCATATTTCTTCACCAATGATTATCGCACTGGTAATTATATTCATGAAAATCTCGATTTTGGAATCATTGGCTGGAATGATGGAGCGCCCTCCGCTGCGCATGCTCCTTTTGGAGGGATGAAAGAAAGTGGTTTAGGGCGTGAAGGTGGTATAGAAGGCATCGAGCCATATTTGGAAACAAAATACTTATCGATAGGCGGAATAGAATAGAGAAAGGACAGAGAGGCAGACCTTGGCTAGACAGTCGAGGTCTGTTTCGTTCCTTAGCGATTCTTACTTGGTTTAGCCACTTTATATTGATAAAGAAATATTTCGGAACGATAGAGAGATTTTATCAACTACTTGTTCCCCGACTAATTTTGCAACCCACTCATATTTTTAATTCATATTGCTAAAGCTATAAGAAAAAAGAGGAATTTAGATGGAGCTCATCCAAAGATATGTTTCAAAGGAATTGACTCATTTTGTTGGTCGTCACCAACAGGAAAGTGAAAGGTTTGATCTATTGATCGACATTATTAAAAGTGGTTTGCTTTTACATAAAAATATTACAGAGGACATCAAAATTAATAGAGATGCACATGGTCTCGAGGACATTGTGACACCCGGAATTACATGCTTTGCAGATATTCCGATTAATGATCTGTCTTTACATATGAAAAAGTATAGTAATTTTGGATTAGCATTTAATAAAGATTTTCTTGTGGAAAAGGGTGCAAATCCGGTTTCATATATTGCAACCAATGGGATTATCCGAGAAGCGAATGGGCAGCCGAAAAATCAGAATAGCATAAAAGAAGATTACTTCAAAATGAATATTAAGCGGTATTTTTCATTGATGAATCAAATACAGGATATGCTTAAGAAAAAGGATGAACAAGGAAACGTTTCTATTTTGGATGAATTACAATTACTAGATACCTTCTTAATTAAGCATGTCTTCTCATACCTCAAACCATTTGATGCTTCGAAAACAGATGCAGATAAAGAGAACTATTATTTAGAAAGAGAATGGAGAATTGTTGGAGATGTTCAATTTACCATCACTGACATCGCCAGAATATTAATACCGGAAAAATATGGGAAACAGTTGAGAACAGCACTGCCCGAGTATTATGGACAGGTTTCTTTTACTGAATGATTTGGTGCCTGGCACTCCCAGAGTTTTGTTGTATTTTGTCGAGAAGGTAATAATCTAATGACAGGGAACATGGAAAAGCGTTTGAACGAAGAAATTAAGTTGGAATTAGTTCTCTATTCAATATGGAAACACATCGAGAAGAAATATATTCGATTGATTAATGCGTATTCTAATACTCTTTATTGTTTATTTCCATAATTTACCACTCTAATTATTTGAATTACTCTTAATTTACCATTACTAAAGCCGATATTAATACAGGGCATAGAGTATGGATTGACACGTTAGTAATGCAGGTAAAATCATTTGCTTTAAATCCTAACCTAGAAGTTCTTGTATTGCTTAAACAAATGCTGAATAAGAGGAAGAAGATAATTAACATGATTATTTTCAAAGTAAGAAGTCAAAGGAGAGTAATGCGTTGTCATTAACATTAAAGAAACACACATGCATAACCTAATTAATTAATATTCTATTTTATATATTCAAGACGGGTAATAAAGCAGTGAACAAGGGATATATTACTATTTTAATAGTTAAATTACTGTATACAAGTTTAAGGAGATAAGTAAATCAATGAAAAATACTGAAACAACTAATGTAAAAGCAAAAAGAATTCGAAGTGTAAGAGGGTTTATTACAAAATCTATCCAAAATCAAATTTTAATTCCGTTCTTAATATTAATTATTTTGGCTGGTGGAGTTGTAGCCGTTGTAAGTTATAATTTTAGTGTTAAAAATACAACAGTTGAACTAACTGAAACCGTGGAAAGCCAAATGGTGGGTTTGAATGATACGTTTGAACTGTTTTTTTCAAATATAGATTATACATTGGAACGTTTTATTTCAAATGATTTAGTTGCAAACTATCAGCCAGAAAACAAGCAGGACTTATTAAACTATTTTGGAGAAACGAAAGAAACGAATCCTTCTATTGCAAATATATACACAGTAATTGATAAGACAGGAGAAGTAATCATTTACCCTGAGGTAGATTTAGGTGATGACTTTAATGCGAAGGAAAGAGACTGGTATCAAAATGCTGTGGAAGCTAATGGAGAAACAGTATGGACAGAACCTTATACAGATGCAAGTACAGGTGAAACAGTCGTAACTGTATCGAGAGCATATTATATCGGTGACAATTTGGCCGGTGCAATGTCTGCTGATGTGATGGTAGGAACATTGGTTGATATGGTAGATGAGCTGGAAATTGGACAAACAGGCTATGGTGTTATTTTTGATAATGCAGGTAAATATGTGGCTCACACAGATCAAGAATATATTGGACAAGATGCGTCTAAAGAAGAATACTATAAGAAAATAATAAGCACTGGTAAACAAGGCATTGTTGAATATCAATTTGAAGGCAAGGATAAGATAATGGCGTTCACTACGAATCCAACTACTGGATGGATTCTCGGTGGTACCGTTTATTTAGAGGATTTTCAGAAACAGGCACAGACTATCATTATTCCAATCTTAATTACATTAGGTTTAGTAATTCTATTAGCGATAGTTGTATCTATATTGATTACGAGGGGAATAACAAAACCGATTAAACAGGTTATGGAAAGAATGGAGAATATTGCAAGAGGCGATTTAAGTCATGATCCACTAAAAACAAAATATAGAAATGAAGTAGGACAACTCATTGTAGCAACAAATGACATGAATCAAACGATGCGTGAAGTATTACATCAAATCAATGAAGTATCCGAAACGGTTTCAAGTCAAAGTGAAGAATTAACTCAGACGGCAGGTGAATTAAAGACTGGTGCCGAGCAAATTGCTACAACAATGGAGGAACTTGCAACAGGATCGGAAACACAGGCCAATAGTGCGAGTGATTTGGCATCCAATATGGGAACCTTCGCTAGTAGAGTCGAAGAAGCAAGTGAACATGGGGAACATATTCAGGGAAATTCTGTTATTGTTCTTGAAATGACGAATGAAGGTAGTAAATTAATGCAATCCTCAAGTAATCAAATGGTAAAGATAAATCATATTGTAAAAGATGCTGTAGAGAAAATGCAAAGTTTAAATAAACATTCACAGGAAATTTCTACACTCGTCTCCGTAATAAAAGATGTAGCCGATCAGACAAATCTTTTGGCTCTTAATGCAGCAATTGAAGCAGCAAGAGCAGGTGAGCATGGTAAAGGATTTGCTGTTGTTGCAAATGAAGTAAGGAAATTAGCAGAACAAGTTGCTGTATCCGTTAACGATATTACTGGAATTGTAACGAATATACAAACAGAATCAAGCAATGTATCTGACTCTCTGAGAGATGGCTATTCTGAAGTAGAACTAGGAACTTCTCAAATTGAAACAACAGGCGAAACCTTTAATGAAATAAGTTCGGCGGTTACTGAAATGGCGCAGAATATTAAGTCTGTATCTGTAAACTTATCTGAAATTGCTGCTAGTAGTCAAGAAATGAATGGGTCTATAGAGGAAATAGCTTCAGTTTCTGAGGAAGCAGCTGCAGGTGTGGAGCAAACAGCAGCATCAGCACAAGAAGCAAGTGGCTCGATGGAAGAAATAGCAGGAAGTTCTGTGCATCTTGCTAAGTTGGCTGAAGAGTTAAATGAATTGGTTGGACGGTTTAAAATATAATGGAGCAGAGATCTAATACATTTTTACTTCATAACACTAATTAAACTCCCTAAGATAGATTCAATATACCCTTAAATACTAACGGACAGGTTTAGTAGAAAAAAAGAAGTATTTATTATACAAATAACTAGTATCCTTATTTTAGTACTTTAATTGGGATACTAGTTATTTTCTATATATTGCATTCATCCTTCCAGCTTTCTTTCGGTATTTCATACCTAATGGCTATCAGAAATTGCGATATATATCCCTGCAAGCACTTATTGATACACCTGTGGGTATCTCCAGCTGTTTTACTTATCGGGAAAAAGGGTAAGTGTATAGATGAAGTAAGCGTTTTGAGGAATACCTTTACACAGCACCCATATTTTTAGTAGTGAAGAAAGTATAAAAACTTTCTAACTACATAATTGCAATCGGTTTTCTAAATAATTGAATCTCACTATATAATATTGCATAATAGAAAGATGAAAGTGGTTACAAATCGGGGGATTTATGATAGAACGTATCCCTATAGGAGGGGAAGTAAAAATGAATAATGAAGAATATGTAATAATGACGAGAAAAGTAATTAAACATGCCCCAGAGTGGTTAAAAACAGATATTATAAACATTGTGAATAAGGAAGGGGATAAAGTAAGGGTTAGTCATGCGATTAGTTTACTATATAATCAATACTCATTTAACCTAGGACATATATTTGCATCCATGGATCAAAATTATGATTGGGCAGCGACCGCACATAATCATTTAAATTATATCGACAATAATATAGACCTCGTAGAATTAATGCTAAAAGAGGCAAAAAAGAACGTAAACTAGGGTGACTGTCACTCCCCGAGTATTGCTGTTTTCTGGCATGAAGATATTGTTCGAGTTTAAAAACTTTGTATAGGTGAGCGTTTAGGCTATATGACGAGCGGATGAACCAAAAGTGGAGCACTCGACTGTGCATTTGTAGCGGCAAAAGGCAGTGTTGGAGCGCTAAAGGCACACCAAAGATTCCGAGCGTACATACACATTGAAGCAGCCAACTTAAGCTAGAGCAATAGAGATGGAAAACAGAGCGCGGTTAAAGTTACCATTCTAAAAGATGGATACCGAGTGTAGAATATAAGAAGGGATGTATCTTTATGGATGTTTCCCTTCTTTTGTTTGTAGGGAGGCAAGGTCCCTGACCGTCCGTCCTACCCCATAAAGTTTAATTAAATTACGAATAGTATAGTATCACTATTAATATGAATAAATAGGCTGATTGTTCATGGCAGTTAAGAAAGCATTGCAACTTTCCTAACGAATAAGTACGACTAAGGACATTGTAGGATTTGCTTATCCTTAATTTCTATGAATCTCAACCATATATTTCTAAATATGTGCGGAGGAAAAAGATGACATCTGAGAAACGATTAATTAGTAAGAATTATTATCAAACATTTATGGAAGGGACTGAAAATGAAAATCCAACCAAGGTTTTAGGCGAATTATTCCATTCGGAGCAACAAAAGGTAGCAGCAGATTTATCGGATCTTCGCTTTGCACAGGGGGAAGTATATTTCCTTAATAAGGATTATGAAGCGGCTATTTTTAAATGGGAAAATGTTAATAACGAGCTAACGCCGTGGGCGCTGAAAAATATAGCAGATGCACATGTCGCACTTGATTTTCTTGAAATTGCGGTGGAATATTACCAGGCAGTAAAAACAGATTCGGTTAATTTAAAGACCGAAGTGCTTCTGCAGCTTTTCTTAGTATATAAACAACGCGGCAAACTAGAAATGGCGGCTAACTCGATTAAACATGCAGTTGAGTTAAACCCTGATTATCCTAATGTAACCGATATGGCAAGAGCATTTTTTGAGGAGCAATCTGACTTTAGCGATGCAGTCGAACTTGCTGTGAGCGAGGCAGTTCGCACGGAGTCCATCTCATGGTTTGAGGTTTTAGAATCCTATATTTTCCAAGGGCATACTGCAGGCATGGCACCAGCGTCTTTTCGTGAGGCATTGATGACCTTGTATTCACTCAATCAATCCCGTTTTGAAAGCCTGCTAGCAGCACTGTGGCGTAGTTATGAACAAAATGAATTATCACTTCAATGGCTGAAGGAGATCAATTATCTTCTTTTAGAAATAAATCCGAGGCCTTCACTTACTTGGAAAAAGCTTACAAAGCTGTATGAAGAAACATATAGGGAATTAATGGATGGCACGATATTAATCGAAGAGCTATCCTCTTATATACCAAATCATTTAACAAACTGGATGAAAATATCTACCGGTCAGGATGCCGTTATTGCTTCATCAGCTGTATTAACGTGGAATGAGCTGTATCCTGTATTGATGGATGAGACAATCGTGACAGACGCAGAACAATTGGTGAGTCATTCTTCTTTTGACAGAATTGAGCACGATGAGGTATTAGGACTTTTTGATTCCATTAGAAAATGGGCAAGCAAGAATGGATTAATATTGAATGAACAGGAAGAATGGCTGATTGACGAGCTTCTCGATTCCAACCATTTTCATCTGATGGTCACTGGAACTGAAGCAGTTGGAAAATCAGAATTAATTAATAAATTGCTAGGGAGAGAGATTGCAAATGAATCTACTCTAGCTACGATTCAATATAAATATGCCGATCAAATGGAGATTCAAGCGATAACAGATCGAGAGGTTCGAAGTGTAGCAGATCTAATTGAACTTGATCAAATGGCAGAAGAGCAGGTACTGATAAACTGTAATATGCCGATACCTTTTTTACGGAATCATATGCTGACGCTTATTGATACTCCTACTATTAATCGGAAAGCGTACAGAAGCTCATTATTTGCCCAACTAAATTTGGCTGACGGTTTATTATTCGTTATGGATGCGAGCTCACCACTGACTTCTCGTGAGATGGAATTAGCTATCACGATTAGGGAGCAAGCACCAGAGTTGCCGATTCATTTTATTCTAAGCGATATGCAGCAAAATGCAAACGATGAGGCAGCGTCAGATTTGTTGGAGAAAACAACATCGTGGATTCAAACGTATTTTCAAAGTTCGAGAGTTTTCACATACCGTCCCATTTCTATGCATAATAGCCAAGCAGAAGAGATTGAGAAGTTTATTCAATCCATGGTGCAGCATTACAACCCAGAAAATGAAATGCCACATAAAATCCTGCATTTTAGCAAGCAATTAATTAAGCTGTTGTTAGTAAAACGAGTAGAAATGGAAAACACGTTGCTGGAAACAATAAAATGGAATGAAGATATGGCAATGAAACTAGATGGTGCAGTTCATCAGTTAAGAGACTTACATGAAGAAAAGGTCCAGGTTATTAAGGAGAATTATCGTACTATTATAGACAAGATGAGGCAGGACCTGCTAGCAAATATTCCAAGTTTGCTTGTATCTTGTGCTAAATTGGTTAAGGAAGATTCAGATTTTGATAACATACATGTTACCCTTAATGATGAGATGAATAAGCAGATTAATGATTATATTGATGATGTAGCCTTGCCGAAGTTAATAACAGCGATTCAGGGATGGCTTGCAACAAGTGAAGTGGAGTTCAACGATAGTGAAGTAGCTTTAGATGAGATGGCAGAGAGTTTAAATCAACTTCATAGTGAAGAACAGATTCGCTTAGATTGTGACTTCAAGGTGTTGGATGATTGGCATCGTGATGTAGACAGAATGACAAGTGGGAGCATCCAGCTAGAAAAAATCAATATCATAAAAAGTTCTCCAGCATCACAGTTTATTATGAAAAACGCCGATAAGCTTTTTGGTGCAATTATTAAAAATAAAGGGATGCTCCAAAATAAATATAAGCAATTTATCCAAACAAAAGATTATAGTAAAACAGCAGAGTCCATTACCAATACGTTCATGCAGCAATTCGAGTATTTCGAAAAAACGTTGGAGCGTGATATCAACATGTTTTTTGCCAACCCGTATGCAGTGTTAAATAAAGCGGAAGAGGATAAACAACATGAGATTAGCGCTAATGAACAATCATTAAACAAGATGCAGGAAAATCCTGAAATTTATACGGATCCGCTGAAGCTTTTTGAATTAAAAACTCGTCAATATGAATGGATGTCTAAAGAGGTACAGGAATATGACTATAGGTAAGTGATGATTTAATAATAGCAATATTAGAAGGCCGTATCGATTTTTCTAGTTTGAAATCGATACGTTTTTTTATATAGCCCTCAGCACCAGAAAGTCGAGCGACCGAAGCTCTGAATCGAGCGACAGCACCAGAAAGTCGAGCGACCGAAGTTCCGAATCGAGCGACAGCACCAGAAAGTCGAGCGATCGAAGCTCCGAATCGAGCGACAGCACCAGAAAGTCGAGCAATCGAAGCTCTGAATCGAGCGAAAGGAATAAGCTGGATGTCCACTAGCTCAACGGTGGTTCAAACATCCTTATTAATATTTTTGTGAAATTAATCACAAGTACTTGTAAATTTTAAATCAAGATGGTATATTAATAATGTAAGTTAAGCAAGTTAATTAAATAATCAATTGTGAAATAATGAGCATATAAATATAATGGAGGATGATGAATAATGAGAGTAGCAGTTATCGGTTGTACACACGCAGGAACAGCAGCGATTAATAATATATTGAGCCTTTACCCAAATGCAGTTATTGATGTTTTTGAAAAAAATGATAATGTTTCTTTCTTATCTTGTGGGATCGCCCTTTATGTTGGCGGCGTAGTTAACGATCCGAATGGACTATTTTATGCTTCTGTAGAGGAATTCGAGAGCCGTGGAGTCCGCATGCATATGAATCATGAAGTGACATCATGCGATATTAATAATAAGCAATTACAAGCAAGAGATATGAAATCGAATGAAACAAAAAACGTCAGCTATGATAAGTTGATTATTACTTCAGGTTCTTGGCCTGTTACACCACCAATTCCAGGTTCAGATTTAGAAAATGTCTTATTATGCAAGAACTTTGCTCATGCCAATGAGATCATTAAACGTTCTGAATCAGTAGAAAATGTAGTCGTCGTTGGAGCAGGGTACATTGGTGTTGAACTAGTGGAAGCCTTTGAGCAAAATGGCAAAAACGTAACATTAATTGATAGTGAGGAAAGAATTTTAAACCGTTATTTGGATAAGACATTCACTGCACCTGTTGAAGCAACCTTTGAACAACGTGGCATTAAATTGGCACTTGGCCAAACTGTTTCACAATTTGAAGGAACAGACACTGTTGAAAAGGTAATCACAGATAAAGGGGAGTATAAGGCTGATTTAGTTGTAATGTGTATTGGATTTAGACCGAATACAGCTCTATTTAAAGGTCAAATCGATATGCTGCAAAATGGAGCAATTATCGTGAATGAATATATGCAAACAAATGTAAAAGATGTGTATGCTGCGGGGGACTGCTGTGCTGTAAATAATAATGCAACAAAACAACCGGCATACATCCCATTAGCAACGAATGCGGTTAGAATGGGTACGCTTGTGGCACATAACCTAGTAAATCCTGTACTTGCACATCCAGGAACACAGGGCACTTCTGGTTTGAAAATTTATCAACATAACATTGGATCAACCGGATTAACAGAAAGTGCTGCAAAACTGGCAGGATTATCTGTAGATAGTGCGTATATAGAGGATAATTATCGTCCAGAATTCATGCCGGAAAATGCGCTGATTCAATTAAAAATCGTTTACGAAATCGAGACACATCGCATTGTTGGTGCCCAAGTAATCTCTGATGCTGACTTTACACAGGCGATTAATACAATCAGCCTAGGTATTGCAAATAATATGACCGTCGAACAACTGGCATTAACCGACTTCTTCTTCCAACCACATTTCAACAAACCAGTAAACTACTTGAACCAAGTAGCACTAGCAGCAATGGCAAAGGAAGCGGAAAAAGCTAAGAAAGCAACAGTGCTTGCCTAAATTGGCTACCTGTCACTTCCTGATTTTTGACATAATATGTAGAAAATAGATAAAGAGAGAGGTACTGCTAACACCTCTTCCCAAAACCACTACTCTTAGGGTAGTGGTTTCTTTCGTTTCAGCTGAAATTCCATTAAAAAAACCTCTCTGGCAAGAACTTGTTTCGGGAATATAAAGTCACTGTAATGGCAATAAAGGAATCTTTCTGCTTCTGGAAGTTTTTAGCCAGTAACCTCACTCTATCCAATTAATTACCCTATACGACACACATTTTTGCAGGTATGATAGTAATGGAGGTTGATAGAATGGATACTATTATTTTTGATGTAGATGATACATTATACGATCAAGCATTATCGTTTAAAAATACGTGCAATAAGGTTTTAAAAGAATCACTAACAGATGATGAACTCAATGCGCTCTATATTGCAAACCGCAAGCATAGTGATGCATTATTTGATGAAAAAGTGGCTGGTAAGCTAACGGAGCGTGAAATGCATATCCGCCGTATAAAAGATGCGTGTGCGGAATTTGGAATCGTAATGAATGACGAGCAGGCAATGGAATTCCAAGAGGCATACGTAGTAGAGCAAAATAAAATTATGTTATTTGATGAAGTAGAAGAGCTGTTGGAAAGACTGCACAACCAAGGGAAGCAGCTCGCTATTTTGACCAATGGAGCTGAAGGACATCAATCGATGAAAATAAACCAACTGAATTTAGAAAGATGGATTCCAAAGGAAAATATTTTTATTTCAGGTGCAGTAGGACATGCAAAACCAGCAATTGAAGTTTTCCAAATTATTGAGAGCAAGCTAGGCCTTGACAGGGAAAAAACAGTCTACGTTGGTGATTCATTTGCTAATGATATCGTTGGAGCTAAGCAAGCTGGTTGGCATGCTGTTTGGATGAATCATCGTAGAAGGGATAGCCTTAATAATACTGTAACGCCGGATAAAGTCGTTTATAGTGCGAGGGAAATGTTGGAGTTTATAGGTGACCTGGACCTGGTGAACGAGCGCTAACCTTTGGGTTAACTGGTCTAAGAGATAGTGAAAAGCAATTAAGATAGTTTTATGGCGGTAAACTTAGAGATAGTAACCGCCATAATAGTTCTATTAGTTTACTTCATAGAAATATATTCTCAAGTATTTTTGCTTATTCTGCTATCTACGATTAGTAGTTTTCAGTTTCCCTTTTACGTTATAGCTTTAAGGTATTACATTTGGTAAATAGATGACTGCACTTACTAAAGCACAGCACATAATAATACTAAAAATATATTTTGGTGCAGCCTGAGCACATGTCCACTGTGCCGATTTGGTTTATAATCCATATCTATGCAACGTTTGGATTATATATTGCATGTCTATTTACAGGATTGATGATGCATGTATTCAGTTTCCTAATCCTATATTTAGGACGGAGCTATGTCAGTTACAGGTGGAAAGTTTCGATGAAGTAATGATTTTCCCAAGCTTTACTTTGCTCATATGTTCGTCCACTGGAAATTGACAGGTTTTAAGTTATTAGAAAAAAGTGATCGTAATATCCTCGTCCATTAGTATGTGATTCTATCGCATTTAATGGATTAGAGGATTTTTTTTATTTATAAAAACGAAGCGTCTGCATTTGAACAATAATAAATCCCTATTTGACATATAGATGTAGTTAGGCAACAAATTATTTTTTTCAAGGGGGAAAAGAGGTTGAAACAAGATAGAATAAATGGAATTCTAATAGGTATTTTATATATCGTAGCAGCTGTCACTTCTATTATAGCGGTTATTTCTTATCAGCCGATATTGTCAGAACAATGGTATCTGTCTGTGGAAAATGGGTTTGAAATGAAGGTTTTGATTGGCGTACTAAATGATCTTTTGCTTGTAGGAGCGGCAGTAGGTACCGCAATCATGCTATTTCCCTATATTCGTCGTTGGAATGAACATATTGCATTAGGGTATCTTTGCTTTCGATTTATGGAAGCCGTATTTATCTCTATAGGATTGATAAGTGTTTTAGGTTTATTGCAGTTAAGTATATATTACGAGGCAGGCAACATAGCGAGTGAAAATCTTCATGCAACTGGTTTAATGCTGCAATCTTTTCATCGGTGGATTATGGTTTTAGGCCCAAATTTGATGTTGGGACTAAATACAATTATGTATAGTTATTTACTTTTTAGAACAGGTATAGTGCCAAAGCCGTTAGCGATATTTGGAATGGTGACAGCCGGTATGGTCTTCATATCTGGTTTATTAGACATGTTTGGTATCATAGACCCCATCTCAATAGTAAAAGGTCTCACTGCATTGCCTGTAGGAGTTTATGAAATGAGTTTGGCAGTCTGGTTAATTGTTAAGGGGTTTGATAAACAAAAGCTTGAAAAATTAAAAGCATAATCCACCCGTCTTCGGTTGAAGCATGTGGCCACGGCCTGCTTCTCACTAATTATTTGTGGGGCAACAATCCTGTCCCATCTTATGGATAGAAGTTAAAACCACTAATAGTTATCATGTATGCGCTTTTATGGTAATATGAAGGTATAAAATTTTAATTTTGCGAAAACAATTTCTCGTTAGATATGTTTAGCTAATTGAATGTAAACAGATGGTCATGTTCAATGAGGCAAGAGAAGATGAATTTGATACTACAGTGTGACATATTTCACAATCTAGGATTGGCTTGTTTGCTAGAATGTAAGCATATTGAAAGTTCTTCAGTAAATGTTAACTTAACAAGTTGCTGCTTAACTAAGGCTGTCACCTAAAGGCTTGGTGACAACCAAGTTTACTAAATAAGTTGGAAGGAGCGATGATCTGTTTGGCTATAATTACAGATAAATTCGGACGCCCACTACAGGACCTGCGTATTTCTGTTATTGACCGTTGTAATTTCAGATGTACCTATTGCATGCCCCAAGAGGTTTTCGGCAGGGATTTTGCATTTATGCCTAAGGATCAACTGCTAAGCTTTGAAGAGATAGAGAGATTAGCAGTTATTTTCGTAGAATTAGGGGTTAAGAAAATTAGATTGACTGGTGGGGAACCTTTGCTTCGAAGAGATTTGCCAGTTTTAATAAAGAAATTATCGAATATTGATGGGTTAGAGGATATTGGTTTAACAACGAATGGCTCCCTTCTTGGTGTGATGGCAGAGAAGTTGAAGAATGCTGGATTAAAACGGGTAAATGTTAGTCTGGATGCGTTAGATGAGGCGACGTTCAAATCAATCAATGATAGTGGCGTCGGACCAGAGCGTATTTTAAAAGGAATAGAAAAGGCTAAAGAAGTTGGACTAGAGGTAAAGGTAAATATGGTCGTAAAAAAGGGAATGAATGACGAGGAAATTGTGCCGATGGCGAAATACTTTAAAGAAAGAGGAGTGACACTAAGGTATATCGAATTTATGGATGTAGGGCAAACAAATGGCTGGGACTTTAGCAAAGTCATCACGAAGAAAGAAATTTTTCAGGAGCTAAGCAAAGCGTTCGAACTAAATCCTGTTGACCCAGCTTATATCGGCGAGGTTGCCAAACGCTATCGCTATGCTGGGACAGATTCTGAGGTCGGATTCATCACGTCTGTTTCCGAATCGTTTTGTTCAACATGTACTAGGGCGAGAATTGCTGCAGATGGAAAAATGTATACTTGTTTGTTTTCGGGGAGTGGATTTGATTTTAGAGAACTGCTTCGTTCTGAAAAAACGGATGATGATATAAAGTCCTCTATTGTAAAACTTTGGAATAACCGTAATGACCGCTATTCGGATGAGCGTACGGAGGAATCGGCTAAAAATAAAAAGAAGATAGAAATGTCCTATATTGGCGGGTGAAAAGACGCAATCTTCAATTAGAAAGGAATCAGAATGATGGCAGATAGATATTCCCGGCAGAAGTTATTTAAACCAATTGGTGTGAATGGTCAAGAGAAGATTGGCGAGAAGCATATACTCATTCTCGGATGTGGTGCACTAGGAACGGCTAATGCTGAGAATCTAGTGCGTGCTGGGATCGGTAAGCTGACGATCATTGATCGTGATTATGTAGAATTTAGTAATTTGCACAGGCAGCATTTGTTTACGGAACAGGATGCGATTGATCAGGTTCCTAAAGTAATCGCAGCTAAGTCGAAGCTAGAGGAGATTAATTCCGATGCCCGTATTGAAGCACATATTCTCGATGCAACTGCTGTCTCATTAAGACCGCATTTAAAAGAGGTTGATCTAGTCATTGATGCGACAGATAATTTTGATACTCGCTTCATGTTGAATGATCTGCTTCAGCAGCTTAATATTCCATGGATATATGGCTCCTGTGTTGGCAGCACTGGGATGAGTTATACGATATTGCCAAAGCAAACGCCTTGCTTACATTGTTTATTGGATGCAGCACCACCGAATGGGGCAACATGTGATTCGGTTGGGATTATCTCTCCTGCAGTACAAATGGTAGTCGCTCACCAGACGACTGAAGCGATGAAGCTTTTAATTGAAGATCGCGATTCTTTAAGAGCAACGCTCGTCACATTTGATCTTTGGAAAAACCATTATCAGACGGTAAACGTGGACAAAGCGAAGGACAGTGCTTGCCCTTCATGTGGAATGCATGCGACTTACCCATATTTAGATTACGGAGCGACAACAAAAACGGAAATACTTTGTGGGAGGAATACGGTCCAAATCCGTGCGAGTCGGGAAATCCATTTAGCAGAACTTGCGAACCATCTAAAAAAAGTCGGTGAAGTGAAAGGCAATGGATTTTTACTTTCGATGGATTACCAGTCTTATCGAGTCGTTTTCTTCCAGGACGGCAGAACGCTGATTCATGGAACCGATTCGATTGAAAAGGCAAAAAAAATCTATTATCAACTAGTAGGATGAAGGTGAAGCATCATGGTGGTAAGAAGAAGACCGATAAAAGTAAATGAAGCAATTTCACGCGTAATGGCGTTCGCCAAAGCAGGACCTGTAGAGCATGTTCCAATCGAACAGAGCTATGGACGTTTTCTTGGTGAGGATCTAATTGCAGATCATCATGTTCCACCATTTGACAGGTCTCCATATGATGGGTTTGCCATTCGCTCAATAGACACAGCAGAAGGGTCAAGAACAAATCCGATAGTTTTGCAAGTAGTTGGAGAAATTGGGGCGGGCAGTGTTTTTTCAGAGACGGTCTTGGAAAACCAAGCGGTCCGAATTATGACAGGTGCGCAAATTCCTGATGGCTGTGATGCAGTTGTGATGCTTGAAGTAGTGAAGGAAGTAATGATCGATAACAAGCCACACATTGTACTAAAACGTAAGGTGAAGGAAAATGATAATATTTCCTTTGCTGGTGAAGATACGAAAAAGGGAACGATAATAACGAAAAAAGGCACTTATATTAATCCTGGTGTTGTTGCAGTTCTTGCGACATTCGGTTATAAGTATGTTCCTGTTAGTGTGAAGCCGAAAGTTGGCATTATTGCTACAGGAAGTGAGCTGCTTGAAGTTGATGAACCTTTACAGCCAGGAAAAATTAGAAATAGTAATGCATACATGATTTATTCACAAGTGGTGAGAGCAGGTGCCGTGCCAATTTATTTTGGGCAATTTTGTGATGATCTCGATACATGCTTTGATCAAGTGCAGGATGCATTAGAAAAAGTTGACATATTAATTACAACGGGAGGAGTTTCTGTTGGCGATTATGATTTTCTGCCTGCGATTTATGAGAAATTAGCAGCGAATGTGCTGTTTAATAAAATCGCAATGCGTCCAGGAAGTGTCACTACCGTTGCGGAAAAGGCTGGCAAGCTATTATTCGGTCTGTCAGGTAATCCATCTGCATGTTACGTTGGCTTCGAACTGTATACGAGGCCAATCATTCGCCAGTACATAAATGCATTTCATCCTTTCTTGAAAAAGGAAAAGGCGATTCTAGGCAAGGATTTTGCCAAAGCGAATCCATTTGATCGTTTTGTAAGGGGGCGCCTATCCTTCCAAGATGGCAAGCTAATTGCAACACCTGTTGGCTTAGATAAATCCAACGTCGTATCCTCCTTAGCGGAAGCGAATGTTCTTATCGTCTTGCCTGGTGGTACGAGAGGGTATAAGCAAGGGATGGAAGTTGCGATTCTTCTATTAGAGGATCAAGAGGGGACAACACTAGATGCCTTTGTCAATACGGAGATTAATTCACGAAGGAGTAGCAGACATGTCGAATAATCTATTTGAAATTGTTGAAGAGCCGATTGAAATTAACGCTATCATTAAAAAGGTCGAACGAAGAGAAGCAGGCGCAATCACAACATTTATTGGCACGGTCAGAGAGTGGACGAGGGGTAAGCAAACGATATATTTAGAGTATCAAGCATATATTCCGATGGCCGTTAAGATGCTTGCCAAAATAGGCGAAGAAATTGGTGAGAAATGGCCAGATACAAAAATCGGCATAACGCACAGAATTGGTCGGTTGGATATATCGGAGATTGCTGTTGCCATCGCCGTATCCTCTCCACATCGCAAGGCGGCGTACGAGGCCAATGAATATGCAATCGAACGAATAAAACAAATTGTCCCAATTTGGAAAAAGGAACATTGGAGTGACGGGGAAACATGGATTGGCGATCAATTAGAAAATGTGCCTTATGAATCAGGCAGACCAAATGTAAAGGATGTTGAATGATGATAACGATTTTATTATTTGCTCATCTGCAGGAAACTGTTGGGAAAGATCGAATCGAATTACCAATCGAGCAATTGACGGTGATGGAATTAAAAACAGCATTAAAGCAAACCTACCCATTACTAGAACTCGATCATGTCATGACAGCAGTAAATGAAGAATTTGCAAGGGATAACAGTAAAGTTACAGCAGGGGATATAGTCGCTTTCATTCCGCCAGTTAGTGGTGGATAAAAAGTTGATATTCAAAAACTTATCGAGGAGTGGGGACCAATAGTCCAATTCGTTCAAAGGAATTAAAAGAACCCTCCAACCCTCCACTACTTCTAAAGGGGAACGAATAGGAGTTATGCAAATGGAAGTTATCCAAATTATTGGTTACAAGAATAGTGGGAAAACGACGACAGCTAGTAAGCTAATTGAAGTATTATCACAACAGGGAATTCAAGTTGCGTCCCTTAAGCATCATGGACACGGCGGCAAACCATTAGGGATAGAAAATACTGACAGTTTTAAACATCACAAGGCTGGAGCAATTGTATCAGGAGTTGAGGGAGAAGGGATGTTTCAATTAACGAACCATCATAGCTGGAACTTGGAGCAAATGCTTGCCATTTACGAAATACTGAATATAGATGTATTGGTTATAGAAGGATTTAAACAGAGTAAATATAAGAAGGTGGTATTAATAAACAAGGAAGAGGACCTTATACTTTTAGAAGAGGCAACGAACATTGTTGCAGTGATAACTTCCTTACCTTTAGAGTCTTCTTTCTATCCGATATTTAAACGAACACATTTACGACGATTTTGTGATTGGATGTACCAAACATACATAGCTAAAGGAATTGATTAATATCGTGGGCAACTGATCCTTTATGGAAAAGGTAGGTATCCTATTCGATTTTTCAATTCGTTCCGATTTCATTTAAAAATTTTTTAAGACTAGCTGAAATTAAGGCATTATGAGATTTAGAGTTTAACAATAAGCTTGTATGCAATTTCTTCATCACCTAAAACGCACTTCATCATTACAATTAGATGAACACAGTCAAGTAAAATAGGAAATTGTGAATTTTTTAGTAGTTAAGAAAGTATAGCAATATCTTACTGCATAAGTGGGGCCTACAAGATGTTGGCCACTTCGGTATTGCGGCAAAGGTTTTCGGCTGGGGCGAGTAATCGCAGTCCCAGGACGTCGCGTTTTTAACCGAACTTCCCCTTTAGTCTATCAACGAAAGACTTGGTCAAACCTTAGTTTTCTAACAAAGGAAGGGGGCATGGAAGTGGAGTATATCGGTGTCATTCTAGCAGGGGGCCAATCAAGGAGATTTGGTTCGCCAAAAGCTTTTGCCAAAAAGGATGGGAACTTCTTTTATACGTATTCAGCTAAGGCGCTTGAGGCCTACACTTCGAAGCTTGTCCTTGTCACGAACCAGGAGCTTGCACCTGTATTTTCACAAGAGGGATTTACTGGAGAGATAATAAATGATATCAAGGAATACGAGGGACAGGGTCCACTTGCTGGTATATATTCGGCAATGGAAAAATATCCGGCTGACTGGTATATTGTCAGTCCAATTGATGTTCCGTTTATCGATCAGGCGGTTATCAAGTTGCTGCTCTCGAATATTAAGCCAAACATAGAAGCAATTATTCCGGTTGTTGCCGGCAAAAAACAACCACTCATTGCCCTCTATCATCACGATGTAAAAATTTTAATCAAACGTAAGTTAGATCGTGGGTTACGTTCGATAGAGATGGTGTTAGCAGATCTAAATGTACATTATATTTCCATAGCGGACGAACAGCCCTTTATAAATGTTAATTCAAAAGTAGATTACGAGAAATACATAGAGTGAGACCTTATTCTGATTAGTTAATGCGGATGGAATAGTGGGTTAATGGAGGAATAACGATGGCAAACGAACATCATAAATATAATGCTATGAATGTATCATGTGCAGTCGTAACAGTGAGTGATACACGGAATGAAGAAACAGATAAAAGTGGGAAATTAATGAAAGCTTTACTTGCGGAATCAGGACATGAAATAAATTACTATATTATTACTCCTGATGACAGGGATACGATTACAAAGACAATTGAGCATGCAATCCAGCGTGAAGATATTGATGCAGTGCTTGTAAATGGTGGCACTGGAATCTCCGGGCGTGATGTGACAATCGAAGCGATTCAACCATTGCTGGATAAGGAATTGCCAGGCTATGGAGAATTATTTCGCTATTTGAGCTATCAATTCGATATTGGAACAGCAAGTATGTTATCAAGAGCAATCGCTGGCGTTGTGAATAATCGCATCCTCTTTGCAACACCAGGTTCAACAGGTGCGGTAAAACTAGCTATGGAGAAACTGATTCTGCCTGAGCTAGTACATGCTGTAAAGGAAATTACGAAAGATCTTCAAAAGTGAAGGAGCAAAATCAATGAACCGACTACTACTCTCTATGGTAATTCTTATCTTATTTGTCGCTGGCTGCGGACAAGCATCAGGGTCTAGCAATGTGACAGAAGAAACAGAGCTTACAATTTCGGCTGCTGCCAGTATGATGGCCAGTTTAAACGAAATAACAGAGGTATTTGAAGAAGAAAATCCAGATATTAAGATCACTTATAATTTCGGCGGTTCTGGTACACTTCGCAAGCAAATTGAACAAGGTGCACCAATCGATCTCTTCTTTTCTGCCTCTAAAAAGGATTATCAGCTTTTAGAGGAAGGCGGGTTTGTTAATGATGGCTCCGCTATTTTTCGCAATAAATTAGTCTTCCTTCAGCAAGAGGATGGAACAATGAAATCATTGGAGGATTTTATCAATTCAGATGGGAAAATAGCGATTGGCACACCTGAGGCAGTACCTGCTGGAACGTATGCTGAGCAAGCATTGGAGAAACTTGGAGTATGGGAACAGCTTCAAGGCCGCATCGTCTTTACAAAGGATGTAAGGCAGGTGCTGAACGCTGTCAAAGAAGGTGGCGTTGATCTGGGGTTGGTTTACAGCAGTGATTTGTACGGAGAAGAGAATGTAGAAATCGCCTGGGAGGTTGACCATAGTCTCCATGAGAAAATCGAATACTTTGTCGCATCCCTCAAAAATGACCAGAAACAGGAAGATGATGTAAAAGCAGAAGCAGTGGAGCGTTTCTATCAATATGTGCAAAAAGAAGACAGTATGAAAGTATTCGCGAAATATGGATTTGATACGAAAGCGCCGGTGAATCAGTGATGGAATGGTCATGGCATCCAGTACAGCTCTCACTATATGTCGCAACAATTGCAACCTGTATCACGTTTATCTTAGCAATCCTCGCTGCCTATTGGATTGCAGGCGGAAGGGCAAAAGGAAGGGCAATTATTGAAACGATCTTCTTTTTGCCCCTTGTTTTACCGCCAACGGTAATTGGCTTTATGCTAATCATTATTTTCGGGAATAACAGTCCAGTAGGAAGAGCAATCGAAGCAATGGCCGGGAGCAGTATTTTATTTACTGTTCCTGCAGCAATTATCGCTGCAGCTATCGTCGCCTTTCCACTTATGTATCAATCAATCAAAACAGGCTTTCTCTCGGTTGATTCAAATATCATCGGTGCAGCAAAAGTAGATGGCGCATCCAGGTGGAAATTGCTTCTCCTGATGATTGTCCCGTTATCGTATCGTTCGATTTTGGCAGGAGTCATCCTCGGGTTTACCCGAAGCATCGGCGAATTCGGTGCAACCCTTATGTTTGCTGGCAACATCCCAGGCCATACCCAAACAATTCCCACCGCAATTTATTTAGCAATCGAATCGGGGAGAACGGATGTCGCCTGGTATTATGTATTAATTAGTATCAGCTTTTCTTTCATCCTTCTATTATTTATTAATAGGACAAGAGGATGATAGTTGATTTGATAGGGAGCCGCACCCGAGCAAGTCTGTGAAGAAATCGAGCGTAAAGAGCACCTAACCGAGCGGAGCCCAGGCCAAATCGAGCGACTCCGGGTTGAATCGAGCGTCCCTGCGCACAAATCGAGCGAACCACACACAAAATCGCTGGGCTTCCATCATATTAATCTTTCCTAATATAATCTCCGTTCTTGCCACCGCTCTTTTCCTGTAAGTAGGTTGGTCCGATGATCATTGCTTTGTCGACGGCCTTACACATATCATATACAGTTAATGCTGCAATTGAGGCTGCAGTTAGCGCTTCCATTTCTACCCCAGTAGACCCTACGGTTTGCACTTCTGCAGCGATTAATAATTCATACTGCTCGTTTTCACTGATTTTCCATTCAAAGGATAGATTTACGCCACCTAGCAGGATGGGATGACACATTGGGATGACCGCTGGTGTCTGCTTTGCGCCCATAATCCCTGCGACTTGTGCAACAGCAAGCACATCTCCCTTTTTATTCTGATGTTGTGTAATATTTTCATAGACATGTTTACTCATTTGCACACTGGAATGGGCGATTGCTTTACGAGCAGTTTCCGTTTTCTCTGTAATATCAACCATCTTAGCTCTTGCCTGTTCATTAAAATGCGTGAATTCTGTCAAATTGATCACCTTTCTTTATTAGAATAGGGCTTGATAACATTAATTATAGAGGTATTCGTAGTGCCTGTCACTTCCCGGATTCTGTCAATATGTCGAACTTTATTGGCTCACTTTAAAATAGAGACTTTCTTAAAGGATGGTGAATCCACTGTAAAATTTCACTTCTCTCCATTTCATCTCATCTCTTCTTCATCAAGCAATAATTCCCAGGAATCAGCATAAGCATCTTTTGTGAAGAGAAATTGAATAATCTTTTATTATTAATCGCAAGTAATAATGCTTGATTTGACGCAAGTAGCAGGGGAAATCCACAAAAGATAAAATAGTCAAAAAATATTTCGAGTGTTGCTTATAGAGGAACAGTAACCTTCTCCTAGAAGGAATTTAAGAGATATAATGAACACAAGCCATAACATTTAATGTTTTTACGCATTGTTGGAAGCGCTAACAAAAGAGAGATTTCGTTTTAATAAGAAATTGCAGTCTAAGAGTAAAAGCGCAAGATCCTTTTGAGCAATGCAGTAATATCACGGAATTTATTTTTGTCTCTAATTATTCAATTATTTTACCACTGCTTAAGAAGATGGAATTAAAGGGGGAGAAGGCAATGCATGTGACAACAAATGCTGAAAAATTGATTGAAAAAACAAAATTGAATAAATTCCATTGGATGTTACTTTTTTGGGGTGCACTATTAATGCTGTTTGATGGTTTTGATTTAACTATCTATGGCGCAGTAGTTCCAACTCTAATGGATGAATGGGGAATTTCTGCTGTTCAGGCAGGAAGGTATGGAAGTTATGCCTTATTTGGAATGATGTTTGGGGCGTTAATTTTTGGAACGTTGGCAGATAAATTAGGCAGAAAAAAGATTATCTTGATTTGTGTTGCGATTTTCAGTCTATTTATGCTTCTTGCTGGATTAGCTCCGAGTCCCGAAATTTTTGGGCTGTTCCGATTCATTACTGGTTTAGGACTAGGTGGAATGATGCCAAATGTTATTGGGCTAATTAGCGAATATTCTCCAGAAGGAATGCGCAGCCGAATGATCGCTACGATTATGGCCGGATATTCCATCGGTGGGGTTATTGCTGCTTTTCTAAGTATGCTTCTAATCTCTAATTTTGGTTGGGAGTCAGTATTCTTCTTTGGTGCCATTCCTTTATTATTCTTGCCATTCTTAGCGAAAGTATTACCAGACTCAGTTGGATCTCTGGTTAATAAAAATGATCAAAAAGGGATACAAAAGATTCTTGTAAAAGCCAATCCAACGTATACACCTTCTGAAAATGAAACATTTGTTTTGAATAAACCTAAAGAAACTTCATCTCCAGTTAAAAATCTATTTACTGAAAAAAGAGGCCTATTAACTGTAATGATCTGGTTAACGTACTTTATGTCACTGCTGATGATTTATGGATTGAATACATGGCTGCCTAAATTCATGACCGAAGCCGGTTTCCCTCTTGGTTCAAGTTTAAGTTTCCTTCTAGCATTGAATGTTGGAGCAACAATCGGTGCAATTCTAATGGGATGGTTAGCAGACCGTTGGGGTGTTGGTAGAGCGCTTATTCTGTTCTTTTTGCTTGCCACTGTTTCGATTACGAGCCTTGGATTTGCAACAAATATGATATTGTTGTATGTAATGCTAGCGATTGCAGGAGCGGCAACAGTAGGAACACAAAACCTTACACACTCCTATACTTCTCAATTCTATCCGATCACGATGCGCTCAACGGCATTAGGATGGGCATTAGCAGTTGGACGGATTGGTGGAATACTTGGACCAACGATTGGCGGTATTTTACTTGCTTCAAACTTAACGTTACAGCTAAACTTTTTTATCTTTGCCATTCCAGGAGTCATTGCGGCATTTGCTGTATTCTTAGCCAATCAACAAGGTCGAAAAGTAATTACGGACGAGCCGAAATTGGAAAAGGTTGCTACATGATTTTAAATTACATCATATGAAAAGGGGTATTATAATGGAAAATATTACAATACTTGGAGCAGGAATTATGGGACATGGTGCAGCTCAATTATTTGCTCAAGCTGGAAAGAATGTACGCATTCGAGCGAGGCGTGAGACATCTCTGGAGGAAGCCCGAGAACTAATTACAAACAGCTTGAAAATTATGGTTGATAAAGCAATGCTAACTGAAATTGAAATGGAACAGGTATTATCCCGTATCACATATACGACAGATTTGCATGAAGCTATTCAGGATGCTGACTTCATACTTGAATCAATTCCAGAAGTACTTGAACAAAAACTAGATACTTATGACATTATTGAAGGCGCTGTCTCAGAGAAAACGATTATTTCATCTAATACTTCTACGTTTCAGTTGAAAGAGCTAACGCAAAGGGCGAAGCATCCTGAGAGATTTATCATTACACACTTTTTTAACCCACCACAGCTTGTTCCAATTGTGGAAATTGTTAAATTCGAGAAGACCGATGAAAGCATTGTAAACATAACCTATGATTTAATGAAGGAAATTGGAAAATCTCCAGTAGTTCTAAAAAAAGAGATTACAGGCTTTATCGTCAACCGTGTTCAAGTAGCGATGCTCCGCGAAGCGTTTCATTTAATTGAAACAGGAGTAGCTACCGCAGAGGATATCGATATCGCTATGAAAGGAAGCATGGGCTTTAAATGGGCCTTCTGCGGTCCAATGGAAAGTCAGGATTTAGCCGGTTTGCAAACAACTCAAGCAATGGTAGGAAATATAATGCAAGATCTTTCAAATACTAGAGAAGTTCCATCTTTCTTATCGGAAATGGTGGAAA
Organism: Oceanobacillus chungangensis; assembly: GCF_003369565.1. Taxonomy (GTDB): domain Bacteria; phylum Bacillota; class Bacilli; order Bacillales; family Amphibacillaceae; genus Oceanobacillus; species Oceanobacillus chungangensis. Next base: position 92,573 of record NZ_PIOD01000025.1, read on the forward strand.
ATGATCAACTAGGCATTCGAACAAATCAAGGTTTTTACAAATATGATGATAATGGTGAAAAAGCTATCCATACAAGAGATGATCATTTCCTAGATCTTCTAAAGTTACAAAATAGTAAAGTGAGTAAGGACACTGTTTCATCTTCAAAATGATAAGTGACGATGAAGTTGGCTATACCATTAATCAAAAGGTTGAGTTAGGGGTTCATTAAAATTGACCAATAAAAAAGTCGTCTGAAATTTTCAGACGGCTTTTAATTCTTAAATGACAGGAACTATCACTAATTTTTTTATAATTACTAATATATGATAAGATAAATTTGTGAAAGATTGTACTTAAAGGGGCAAGTAAGTTTTAAAAGAAGTATTAATACAAGGTGGAAAGCTTTAGACTATAAATAAGTGAATTATCCTGAGGGTAGGGTTGAGCGTGTATAAAAAAATAAGTAATATAGATTTTACATATTTTATTGGTCAGAAGGTAACTGAGGTAAATACAGAAAAGAACTTACCTTTGGGAGTGGCTTTTGAAACGGCTGGTTTAATCATTGAATGTCCATGGAGATTACAAGCCTCTAATGAAGTATTAATAGGTTATTCAGACTGTATCCAAAAACCTGATGGATATTCGCATAAAAATGTGGAAAAGATTTTATTAGGTAGAAGAATAATAAATATCATACATTTTGAAGGAATCTCTGATTTAGTTGTGGAATTTGAAGGAAGCATTTATCTTGAGTTGTTTCACGACAGTAATTATTTCGAGGGTTGGCAGTTAAGAGGAGACAACGGGTTTTATTTATTTACTTTACCAGGAGGTACATACTCAGATTAGTAGGTATAACCCTTCTGCTCAATTAAATGATTCTAAATCTATAATCCATTTCTCTTACAGTTTTTTGTAGGGATTTCTACTCCATACATTCTGTAATATCCTGTATACCTCTATTTATCATAAAGCCTTGCAGTTTCTAAAGAAATATGCAACCATTTACATATTAAACAACAGGATGGTGCTTCGTATGGTTGGCATGGGCTATAGGACGATGAAAACTGCTGTAGGAGCGGGGCTGGCAATTTGGATTGCGAGTTTACTCGATTTGGAATTTGCAACATTTGCAGCCATCATCGTCATTATGTGTATCGAGAAGACAAAGAAAAAGACTTTAAATACAATACAAAAAAAGTTCTTTGCATCTCTATTATCCTTGATTATTGGTGCAGTGTTTTTTGAAGTATTTGGTTATAATCCAATTGTCTTTTCCTTCTTTATTTTATTTTTTGTTCCTATCCTTGTGAAAGCCCGTATACAAGCTGGTTTTGTCACAAGTATGGTAGTCGTTTTACATATTTATACAGTGAAGGATGCCAACTTGGATATCTTTCTGAACGAGCTCTATATTATTTTCATTGGCATGGGAATTGCCTTGCTTGTTAACAGCTTTATGCCAAATCTCAAGAGGGATATAGATACTTATAAGAAAAAAATTGAACAAAAGTTTGCTGTGATTCTTTATGAATTCTCTGCATATTTAAGGGATAGTGAGCGAAAATGGAATGGGAAGGAAATTATTGAAGCAGAAGAAATCATTAATCAAGCAAAAAGCATAGCTATTCAAGATGTAGAAAATCATCTTTTAAGAAAGCTAAATAAAGATTATTACTATCTGGAAATGCGTGAGGATCAGCTGATACTCCTAAAACACATGATAAAAATTGTTGCTATTGTCTCTTCTTCGGACCTGCATGTAAAACAGAAAGAAATGTTTGCAGAATTCCTTGCTTATTTAAGCCAAAACGTTCATTCAGGAGATACAACGGACAGCATGCTGCATAAGTTAGAGGAGTGTATGGCATCCATCCGCGAAACAGAGCTGCCAAAGACAAGGGAAGAATTCGAAATAAGGGCGAATCTATTTTACTTAATTTTTGAAATAGAAAACTACTTAAACATTAAGAAGAAACTCTTTGCAAGAACGAGTTAAGTTGATGCCTGGCACCCCTGGGTCTTTGTATAAATATGTCGGAAGACTGGTGTTCCGTTTATTACCTTTTAGGTATTTCCAGTTAATAAAATCAATTATCTAAAATAAATAAGAAGGGTTTGTACCAATTAATAAAGAATATTATTACAAAGGGGTGAGGAAATGTCGAACAATAATGTATTACCAATTATGCAAAGAAGCAGACTTGATGTTGCACTCGAACTTACACAACTTTATGTAGAAGAATATCCAACAGATGCAGATGAGTTCGAATATAAGTTTTCACAATTTTACGCTTTGGTAACAGTACTGGAAAATACGGACAATAATAGCTTAAGGGAACTTGTGCCTAAGGAAATATTAAATAAGATCAGGTAATACTCCATATCAGTCCTCAATTGGTAAAAGATGGTGAAATGCACCCTAATTGTTTAATACAATCTTACAATTAGAGGTGCATTTTTATATAATGCAGAATTGTTTATTCCATCATTATTATTATTGAATTCCAAAAAACAATATCATATGTTTCTATCTGTATCTCACAAGTTTCCCCGACTGTTAAACTTTCAAATACCACTCGAATTTTCTGAGAACTTATATTATAATAAAGGGTGATGACAACGCTTACAATTAAATTCTTTTACACGGTGTATAAAAAGTATCAAAGGTATTCCATCTATGGGAGGAATCGTATTGGAACTTGTGCTTCAACAAAAACAAAAACTCAATCTAATGATGACTGTGGAGTTAAGACAAGCAATCTCATTATTACAATATTCAACCATTGATTTATATCATTTTATCAGAAATCAAGAGTCAGAAAATCCGTTAATTGAATTGGTCGAAAAGGAAGAGCAGCATTTCACTTTTGAAAGAAATTCGAAACTAGGGAGTACCGATTATTCTAAGAAAAATCCAATTGACTTTGTAGCAAATAATGAAGAAGATGAACGAAAAAGGCTAACCGAGCAAGTGCGTTGGCTAGACATAGCAGAACAGGAGCGCAACATTCTTTTATTTTTGGTTCATAATTTAGATGCAAATGGTTACTTACCTCTTACAGTAGCAGAAATTTCTACACTTCTTCAGATTGATGAAAAAGCAGTAAAAAATGGGATAACATTATTACAACAGTTAGAGCCCATTGGAGTAGGTGCGAGGAATTTATCAGAATGCCTCTTGCTTCAATTAAATTACTACTATCCAGAAGAAGAAGTAGTAGAACAAATCGTAATCAATTATTTAGAGGACTTAGCAAATAAAAAATGGCAGGCAATTGCGAAGTCTTTGGATATAAGTTTAACTGAAGTCAAGGCTGCCTTCGACCTTATTCGAACATTAAATCCCAGACCATGTATTTTGGAGTCAAGGGAGACGGAATATCTATATCCAGATATTATTCTTGAAAAGAATGATGGAAAGCTTGACGTTTATTTAAATGATGGTTATTTACCTAAAATCAATTTTAACAGTCAATATACAGATAGGCTATATGATAAAAGTGATTTAAATTATGTCCAAGATAAATTTAGAAGCTACCAAATGCTAGTAAATAGCATTGAGCAAAGAAGAAGTACTATTTTGAAAATCACAGAGGCTGTCTTACAGAAACAATCTGCTTTTTTCAACGAAGGTTTTAAAGCACTAAAACCTTTAACATTAAAGGAAATTGCTGACGAGATTAATATGCACGAATCCACTATAAGCAGGGCTACATCTAACAAAACGCTCCAAACTCCAGAAGGTACGTTTGATTTTCGCATTTTTTTTACTTCAAAATTAGAAACTGAGGATGGAAATAGTACCTCACAAACAAAAGTAAAATTATTGCTGGAAGAGTATATAAAAGAGGAAAATAAATACAAACCACATTCAGATCAAAAAATTGCAGATTACTTTAAAACAAAAAAGGGAATTACAATCTCACGGCGAACGGTAGCAAAGTATAGGGAGGAACTTAATATCCCCTCTTCAAGTAAGCGGAAGGAAATTAGGATTTAGGATGTTCACCTGAAATACTTTAACTAGATTGATAGATGACAATAAAAGTGTCCTTCCCACTCCATTTGGAGAGCAGGAGGATGCTTTTATTTTGTTTTCATTTACTTCTCTTGAATGAAGAATTGATTAATCGTCATTATTGTTTAATATAATTATAATATGATTTTTTTTGAAAACAGGCCAAATTTCGACACTATCTCGTCAAAGACTATGATATAGTACAATATAATTTAGTAACGGATTACTACTTAATAAAAGGCGGGAATTGGATGAGTGAACAAGAACGATTTACAAGACTACTAACTAGTGTGATTGAAAAAACGGAAAGCAATAAAATGCAAACTGCTGAAGAGGTTATTCAATTTTTAGTGGATGAAATAAAAAGCTATATAACATTAGAAGGAAAATTAGAGCTCATAGGAAAGTAAAAGATTTCTTTATTTAGTTTTTCAAATTGTAAGGTATCGGTTAAAAACATGCTTCGGAAAGTAGTGAAAACTGGTATAGTCGTTGTTATCATTTGTTATCTCGTTTTATTAATGGGAAGAGAATTCCTCGTAATCAGTGGAGAACCGAAGAAGGCTGACGTTATCATTGTATTGAATGGCGGTGTCGGTCGACTTGGTAGTTAAGAAAGTATAAAAACTTTCTTACTACATAAGTGCAACTAAGGCTGTCACCCAAGAGCGTAGTGACAACCAAGTTTTCTAAAAAAAGCCGTTTAATTGTTTCATGAAGGATATGCAGATTATTTAATGCTTTCCTCGGGGAAATGTACCGGGAATGACTGCCGAAAGGGCGATAGGGTTAGGTGTACCAGAAGAACAATTGATTCTGGAAGAGCAAGCTACAAGCCCCTATAATACGGGGATTTACACTAAGGATTTGATGGAAATGCATCAATTAGAATCGGCAATCATTGTGTCCTCGGACTATCATATACGAAGAACGAAATTAGCCTCTGAAAGAGTTTTTAAGGATACGGAGATTGAACGTACATACGTTGCAGCCCGAATCGTAATGGGCGATTCATTAGTGATGAATAAGAATGAAATTCATTATACCCTAAGTGAACTAACAAAATATATAGGATATACATTTAGAATGTATGGGTACATCGATTGGTAGAGTGCTAGTGCCTGTCACTTTCCGGTTTCTGTCGAATCACCAGTGTAGGTATATATTGGCTCGAACTGATGATGAAGATATTAGCTAGGGTCTAAGAGGGGGACTCAAAATTCTAATTTGGAAGAAGTGAAATAATTAAGGATACCATAACATTCTTAACCTTGTTGGGCATCCTTAATTATAGTTTCACTTCTCCACCATTAATAAAATTGCAAATAAAGATATTGGAACTTAAACCTTTTTTGAGAGTCTACCACCAAATCTGAGCTTCATTACAATTCATATACCTATCATTCTTCAATTTCCACTTAGTTTTTTAAAAGTTGAAGCAAAATATCAACGGAATTTAGAGAATTCTCCTGGTGGTATTCCTTCTTGCTGCTTAAAAGTTCGTATAAAAGTATTTACATTCTTATAACCAACCAATGCGCTAACTTCATTTACTTTGTAATTTCCATTTTTAAGCAGTTCTTTTGCTTTATTAATCTTTAAATTATTGAGGTGTTTTTTAAAATTAATGTTAGCATTCTTCTTTAATACTCTACTAATATAACCTTCCGTTAAATTAAACTTTATAGAGATATCCGTCAACGAAAGATCTTGGTCAAAGTTTTGATTAATATATTCCAAAATACGTAATGTAGTTGGATCTGATGTTTCTTTAAATGTGATAATAAAAGTTTGAAATAGAATATCGAAAATCTTATTTAATGAAAAATAGATGTCATCTTTATTATTGCTATTCAGCAAATCGAATAATCCTTTATTTTGAAGGGAAAATTCATTTATGGATTTATTGTAATGATTTAGGATTCGTTTGACTGTATTTAAAAGTACATATTTAAATTTTATCGTATTTATTGTATCCAATTCCAAAAGAAACAGATTTGTTTCCAAAACGTTTTGAATCAATTTTCCCGCTAATTCAAAATCATTATCGATGATGGCATTTACTAAAAATCTTTCATCATCTAACGAATAGGAATAGCTTTCATCGTTTAGTAACGGTTCGATAGCAGGGAATAAATCTATTGAGTTAACATATGTGTATTTTTTTAACGTTAACTCAATGGCTTCAATAAATGCCGTATTAAAATTATAGATGCTCTCTACAGGCTCAGAAATAGAATGGGTTAGCTTAATTGACAATTCGTTTTGAATATATGATGTTAGCTTATTTAATTGATCTTCCACTTTCTTCGCTTCTTTAGATGGGAAAATAAAGCAAAGGTCTTTATAATCCATTGGAATTTGAATAAAGGGGAGATCATTACTGACACTATTGATTAATGTGATAACCTTATTACGCAAGACTAGTAAATTAGTATTTGAGACATTTTCTGACTCCAATTCTGGACTTGCGATTGATATAATCGCTATTATACCGCCTCGATTATATTTCTCCATACTAAGTTCCGTTAATTTATGCGGGATCTCTTCTTTATTTATCGTGCCAAATAAAACAGAGGAGATAAATTCAACCTGTAGTACAGATAATGATTCATTGATTTTGTGCTCGAGCTCTTTATTTTTATCCTGAATGCCATCTATGTTTCTAATTATATAATCCAATTCGCTTACACTATTATCTTTTACATGATTTTTGAAAGGCATAGGCATATTTTTATTGAACGCATTAAGTATATCTTGAATTGGATTATAGCTTTTTATCGTTGCGAAATAAAGGATAATTCCTCCAAGTAAGAATAAGCAAAGTGCAAATAATAGCAATACAGATAAGGAATCTGGTTCAAATTGAAGAAATTTGGTTTCTACTACTAAATAAGAATATTGCAGGTTTACAACAGACGAAGGAATATTATATAGAATTTTACTGTCCTTCGTATGATTTTTAGTTAGTTTCTCAAAGCTCTCACTCTGTTTTACTGTTGTAATTTCCTCTGTTGAGCGTTTATTATCATCTAAATAAAACGTACCAGAGATATTTGCCAGTTCTTTTGGAAATAATTTTTCATTCGGGATGCTTATAAAAATATATAAGTATTCATCCAATTGATGATAATAGGTTTGGCTTATAAATATTGTGTTATTTTGATTTTGATAGAATTTTTCTTCGAGTAAATAAAAGTTATTAATTTGATCCCTCTCAAATAAATGAGGTGCTGTGATTAAATCTTTGCTAATACCTATTTGATTCAGATAATCAGCTAGAGGAAAATAACCTTCTTGTGAAACTACATAGTTATCTGAAACCTTAGTAATTCCTACATCTATGTTTAAATCATCAGTTAAATAAAGACTGTTAACGAGATCATCATAAATATCTGGAAAATAGAATAGGGAACTATTTGAATTACTAATATAATCTTGAACACTCGGTTGCTTTGAAACTGCTGAAGCATAACGAGCTACACTGTTAATTTTGGAGTCAGTTGTACGACTGGCGGCATCCAAAAATACTTGGTTTTTATAATCGTTTTGCTGGGAAAAATGATTAAAATTAAAAAGTGTAACTGTGGCGATTATCATTAGTGTGTACAATAAGATTATGGAGAAAAAAGTATAAAAGGTTCTTCTGAGAATTCTTTTTTTCATCCTTCGCACGTCCACTCCTCAATAAGATGATAACGTTTACATTTAATATAGCATAAATCATATACAAAATGAAGAATAGTATACAGAATAGTAGATATATAACAAAAGTTGAGTATAATGACAAAAAATTGATATTGCAGGTATTAAATGTAAGCGCTACAATTACTGTCGTGGAGGCACTCACCAATTGTTGACAATACTGAAAATACAACTTTGAATGAGCTAGTTAGTGCAATTTGAAGGGTGGTGTGTTTAGCCAGTCTAGTAGGAAAAGTTTTGACATCTACTATTTAAAAAAAATTGGAAGGAATGGTATGGATGCTTAAAAGGAAAATGTTTGTACCAATTTTATTATCTGGAATATTACTGCTAAGTGCATGTTCGGATTCAGATAATGCGAGTGGTGAGGCAGAGTCAGAAGGAGACAAAACTGAAATAAAAATTACATGGAGAGGGTTAGGTGATAAAGATAATTTAAAGAGATATCTAGAGGGATTTGAGGCCGACTTTGAATCAGAAAATGAAGATATCGACATTGTACTATCGCCAATAACCGCTAGTGAAGGCGATTATTTCTCTAAGGTAGCATTGACGATGCAGTCTGCTGAAACAGCTCCGGATATCGTATCTGAAGACACATTTATGTTAAGTGCCGATGCGAATGCGGGTTATTTGAAACCGTTGGATGAGTACGTAGATTCATGGGATGAATGGGATAATTTTATTGAAAATATAAAATCAGGAACCACAGGTAATGATGGAACTATTTATGGTGTACCGACAACAACGGATTCTCGGGGTATTTGGTATAACAAAGAAGTTTTTGAAGCGGCTGGCTTGCCAGTTGATTGGCAGCCAGTAAGCTGGAAAGATGTATATGCCGCAGCTGAAACTATAAAGGAAGCGAATGGTGACGTTGTACCATTTGCAATGAATGTCGCAAAGGCAAATGGTGAGGCAGTTTCCATGCAAACATTCGAAATGCTGCTTTATGGAACAGGGGAAACTTTATATGATGGTGACAGTGAAAAATGGAATGTCAATGGACAGGGAATTACCGACGCATTGGTCTTTGTTGATGAAATTATGAATAAGCGTGACTTAGGGCCATCTCTTTCAATTGCGCTTAATGCAAATTATAGTTCTGTTATGACCCAGGATTTATTGCCAAATGGTGGTGTTGGGATGGTGTTGGATGGAAACTGGAACATTGCGAACTATATGGAAGGTGGAGCGGCTCCACTAGAAGATGTTGAAGCAACACTTGGCTTCGCACCTTTTCCAACAAAGGATGGGGAAGAACCAGGATCTGTAACGATGGCCGGTGGATGGGGCTGGTCTATCCCTGAGAAGTCGAAAAATCACGATGTCGCATGGAAAGTGATACAGGCAATGAGCTCAGAGGAGTACCAGACGAAGCGCGCGCTAACTGGGGGCACATTAACAGTTAGAACAGATTCAGCAGAAAGCAGCGATTATTTAGAACGTCCGTTAATAGAGCCTGCAACGAAGGCCTTGGAAAATGCACATTTCAGACCAAAGAATGACTTATATCCAAACGTTTCAATCGAGATTCAAAATGCAGTAGAAGCGGTAGCCAGCGGAACAATGTCACCTGAAGATGCTGCTGCTAATTATAAAGCTAAAGTATCAGACATTGTAGGGGAAGAAAACGTTTATTAAATGTTGAATGAGGAATAAAATTTTATTCCTCATTTTCAGGTATCAATTACAAACTGGGGGAAATGAAATGGAAGGTACACCTAATATTTCAGGTAAGAAGAAAATGTCGGATAATATCAAGTCGTCAATTTTTTTATCACCCGCACTGATATTACTATTAATATTCTTTCTTACTCCAATGCTATTAACAATCGTATTTTCATTTACCAACCTGGCACTAACTGGATCACAGGCACAAAACCTTAAATTCGTAGGTTTTGAAAATTTTATTCAAATGTTTAACGATGCGGAATTGTATAACAGTATTGGAAAAACGCTCATTTTTGTTTTATTTTCTGCTATTATCGGTCAATGTTTTTTAGGATTTTTAATTGCATTCCTAATGAAGGGGAAAAATGCTACCTTTCGCAGAGCAATTGGTATTGCTGTAATTGCAGCATGGGTTACTCCTGAAATAGTTGTTGGATTTAGCTGGGTTGCCTTTTTAGGGGATAATGGAACGATGAACAGCATTATTACAGCCCTATCAGGTATTGAGCCAATTGCTTTCCTCTTTGAGTACCCGATGGTTAGTGTTGTAGTTGCAAATATATGGCGTGGAACAGCGTTCTCTATGATGGCATTTCAGGCCGCTCTCGATGATATACCATTGGAAGTAGAAGAGGCAGCAGTCATGGATGGTGCAAGCAGATGGAGAATTGTTAGAAATATAACAATACCTATCGTTAAAGGGACAATCACGACCAATTTGATGCTAGTGACATTACAAACTTTAGGAGTATTTACTTTAATCTATGCAATGACTGGTGGCGGCCCAGGAAACGCGACCATGACTTTACCTGTATATATGTACAAGCAAGCATTTGTAAGTTACCAATTGGGCTATGGAACAGCGATTTCATTAGTAATCTTAATAATTGGGGCTCTATTTAGTCTACTGTATATGAGATTTCTTAAGGTAAAAATATAAGGGGAGAATAGCATGAGAATTGGGCGAACAGAAAAAATAATACATCATGTCATACTTGTATGTTTGGGGGTTATTTTTATTTTACCTCTGCTATGGATGCTGGTAGCGTCAATTGATAGTTCAGCAATTCAAGCGCTAAAGATACCTGAAAAGTTTACCTTTAATAACTATTTAGGAATCTTAAGTGATCCATCAATTATTAGATCATTTCTAATAGGGATATTCTTGTCGGGCGGACAATCTATTATTGTAGTGCTTGTTAGTATTCTAGCAGCTTATCCATTATCAAGGTACAAACCATCCTACAAAAAGTCATTCCTATATACAATTTTATTTCTCACATCATTACCGATGACTGCAGTTATTGTTCCTGTGTTTCAAATGTTTTTGATATTCAATTTCGTGGACAAGTTATGGGCAGTCATGCTTTTCACGGCAGGTACATCACTGCCTTATGCAATATGGATGATGAAAAACTTCATGGATTCAGTACCACTGGAGTTAGAGGAATCTGCTTGGGTTGATGGTGCTTCCGTGTGGGTAGGCATAAGAAAAATTGTAGCCCCTTTAATGCTCCCAGGAACATTTACCGTATTAATCTTTACGTACACAGGAAGCTGGGGGAACTTTTTCGTACCATATATTTTAATTCAATCTCCTGAGAAAATGCCGGCATCGGTTACGATATTCCAGTTTTTTGGGAATTATGGGTTAGTCAATTATGGTGAGCTTGCAGCTTTCTCTGTTCTATATTCTGCTCCAGTTGTAATTCTATATTATTTATCACAACGGTATATGTCTAAAGGGTTTAGTCTTGGCGGAGCTACAAAGGGTTAATTGTTTAAAAACTAAAAGATAGAGGATGATACTAATGACTGAAAAATTAAAAGTTGCAATTATTGGATGTGGAGGAATTGCAAACGGCAAACATCTTCCAAGCTTAAAAAAGGTTACACAAGTCGAGCTGGTAGCCTTTTGTGATATTGAAATAGAAAAGGCAGAGAAGGCAGCCAAAGAATACGGTATTGCGGATGCTAAAGTTTACAGCAATTACAGGCAATTATTAGAGGATACTGCTATTGATGTTATTCATGTCTGTACACCGAATAATTCACATGCGGAGATATCAATTGCAGCACTGGAATCAGGGAAACATGTAATGTGTGAAAAACCGATGTCCAAAACCTCAGAAGAAGCAGAACGAATGGTGGAAGCTGCTGAAAGAACTGGTAAAAAACTAACAATTGGGTACAATAATCGCTTTCGTACAGATAGCCAGTATCTACATAAGGTCAGCAGACGTGGCGATTTAGGAGAAATATACTTTGCTAAAGCACATGCGATCCGGAGACGTGCCGTTCCAACTTGGGGAGTATTCTTAGATGAGGAGAAACAAGGTGGTGGGCCATTAATAGATATAGGGACACATGCACTGGATTTAACGCTTTGGATGATGGACAATTACAAACCAAAAGCCGTGATGGGATCTATATTTCATAAGCTTGGCAAGAAAAAGGATGCCGCAAATGCATGGGGACCATGGGATCCAGAGAAATTTACGGTAGAGGATTCAGCATTTGGATTTATTACAATGGAAAACGGAGCAACTATAATACTTGAATCAAGCTGGGCGATTAATTCGCTTGATGTAGATGAAGCAAAGTGCTCGCTTAGTGGAACAGAGGGCGGAGCTGATATGAAGAATGGCTTACGAATAAATGGGGAAAATTTCGGGAAGCTTTATACAACTAACGTTGAGTTAGGTGCGGATGGTGTTGCTTTTTATGATGGAACGGAGGAAAGTGATGCAGAATTAGAAGCTCGTCTCTGGATTGAGAGCATTTTAAATGATACTGAACCGACAGTTAAACCATCAGAGGCATTAGTTGTAACGCAAATTTTGGAAGCAATCTATGAATCTGCGAAGACAGGTAAAGCGGTATATTTTAATTAATGGAGAGGAGTAAGAGACATATGATAAATGTAGCATTATTAAGTAGATGGCATGTCCATGCCGATGATTATGCAAGAGAAGCAGAGGCGAATGAGCAGCTTAACATTGTTCAGGTTTGGGATGAGGACCCAGAGCGCGGAGAGCTATGGGCTGATGAATTAGGTGTTCCTTTTGAAAAAGATTTGGATGCAGTTTTGTCAAACACAGATATCGATGCGGTTATTGTTACTACACCAACAAGTATGCATAAAGAGGTGATTGTAGGAGCTGCAAAGCATAAAAAGCATATTTTTACAGAAAAAGTGTTGGCATTTACGATTGAGGACAGCAAAGAAATCCTTAATACAGTCGAGAAAAACGATGTGAAAATGATGGTCTCATTACCAAGGTTGACAGAGAGTGATTATTTATATGCCAATCAGGCAATTGAAAAAGGATGGCTAGGGGAACTAACAATGATACGCTGTCGATTGGCACATAATGGCGGGGTTGTAGCTGGTGATGCTGAACAAGGCTGGCTTCCTGAGAGATTCTATGATAAAGAAAAAACCGGCGGTGGTTCACTTATAGATCTCGGTGCACATCCAATTTATTTGACTAATCGACTAGCCGGTCCAGTACAAGCAGTATATGCTCGACTTCAGCCACAGACTAGTATGGACGTAGATGATAGTGCGGCAGTGATAGTTGAGTATAATTCAGGAGCAATAGGAATTATTGAAACAGGATTCCTATCACATGGCAGCCCTTTTCAATTGGAACTGTATGGAACAGAAGGCACCATCATGCTGAAAGATGGCGATGCAAGTCTCAATAGTATTCATGTCAATAATAATCAGTGGGTGAAATTGGAGGAGAACTGGGAGGTAACTCCTACACCAATGGAGCAATGGGTTAGCGCCATTAATTCAAACACCCTACCTGTTATTACGACAGAAGATGTGTTGAATTTAACATTAGTCAATCAGGCTGCAGCTCTATCTAATTCCGAGAGAAAGCGTGTAGAGATACGAGAATTTACAAAATAAGGGTTTAATAAGAGCGATCACGAGATCTAGTTTAGAATTCAAGAATTAGTTATATGTCCATGGGGATGAATCAGTACATAATTCAACTCCCCATGGCAGTTATTTTTATGAAATAAACTTTAATTATAAAAAATGATTTTAAATTACTCATCACCCCAACCTAATCCAACACGTACTTATTTCTTCCTGCACCTAAACCAAACAGCATAATAAATATGGAAATAATGATAATGGCAATTAATGGTGCCGTCCAACTTGCTGTGAAATCAAATAAATACCCGATAAAAATAGGGCCTACTGCGGCAAATAGATAACCTAAGGATTGTGCCATTCCAGATAACTCTGCAGCGTGCACTGGGTTTTTTGCTCGAATTGCCAAAAATGCTAGTGCGAGGGAGAAAGTTCCTGCTAGTCCAAAACCAATGAGGATAATGCCAATAATCATTAGTGCATAGGAATCGCTGAGTAGTAATCCACTGTAACCAAGAAAAGTGAAAAGAGGCATTGCTATGGCAATACCGCGCTGGGATACCATTTTCCCTGCTAGAATTGGTATGAGAAAGTTTATTGGAAGACCAATGAATTGCGTAAATGCAAGCATCCAGCCTGCAGTTTCCAAACTTACTCCCCTAGAATATAGAATTTCCGGAAGCCAGGAAATTGTCACATAGAAAATGAAAGATTGCAGTCCCATGAAGCATGCGATTTGCCAGGCGAGAGGAGATTGCCACATTCCTTTTCCACTAGTGCCAATATATTTTACATTCGTTTGGTTATGTATTTCATTTTTATTTGATAGGAATATCCAGATGATGATGCCGATTATCACAGGTATAATCCATGTTAACAGTGCAAGCTGCCATCCGAGATTCAACCCACTCGCTAGTGGGACACTGAGTCCAGAAGCTGAAGCTGCAAAGATTCCCATCGATGTGGAATAAACACTTGTCATCAGTCCTACTTTTAATGGGAATTTGTCCTTAATAAGACCTGGAAGCAAAACATTTAATACCGCAATCCCAACTCCGACTAGTATTGTTCCAGCAAAAAGCAAGAAAATATTAGATATGGATCGAATACTTATCCCGATTAACAAGATGATTAATCCATACAGCATAGTACGCTCAAATGAAAGACGATTTCCAAGTTTCGGTGCAATCGGTGACATAATCGCAAACGCAATAAGTGGTAAACTTGTAACAAGTCCCGCACTCCAATTCGATAAACCGACATCGTCGCGAATGAGGCCAAGGAGCGGACCGACAGATGTAATTGCAGGTCGTAAATTAAATGCTATAACGATAATTCCTGTGATTAATAAAAATAGATACAACTTATTTTCTTGCTGTGATGTGTTCTCCAAATTCAAATTCATTGAATTCACTCCTTAATTTGCTGCTCGTAGGTTATTTTTGAGTAAATTGCTTTATTATAATGATTTTATCTCATATTTCTCATATTATCATAACGCGATTGGGAGTACTTGGAACTATAGATGTAAGAAGCTTCATATCGACCACTAAATCCATACTTAAGAAACTCACGTAAGTTTGATATAATAGTTGATTGGAAGGTAGTGATATATATTATGAATGACAAAATAGATAAAGAATTAAAACAAGACAAGCTAATTATGCTAGATGGTATAAAATATACCCAGTCCAATATTGACGAGAAACAAAATAAGAAATATTGGAGTAAAATTAGTGTCCCACTTACGTTGCATGAAGGGCTAAGTACATATACAAAAGTTGATTTAGATGAGATAAGGAAAAACTTAGATATTAAAAATGCTAGTGGCTTGAAAAAAGCGGAGCTAAGTGGATTGCTAGAAGAGAAAATCCCTAGTTTAGTTGAAACGTTTTTTTATCAACTAGATTACGAGCGTTTCAATTTATTATTAAAAATTGCTCGGAATGGTGGATATATCGAGTCTCCAGATATGGTAGCTCATCAAATCAATTATCTTCGTGCTAGTGGGATAGTCTTTACAGGAACGTTTAATGAGAAGAAAGTATTAGTATTACCTGAGGATCTTACAAAAGTGATCCTATCACTAGGTACAGATGTAGGCATACGGTCGACAATAAAACGAAATACCAATTGGGTTAAGCTGACAAGAGGTCTATTGTATTATTATGGGACGTTAAGTATCGACCAACTAGAAGAAATGGTTGAGAAACATACTGGTGAAACATTAACTTATCCAGAATATATTGCAGTTATTCATGATGCAATGGCATATCGCAGAGACTTCCAAATCGATGAAAATGGTTACTCAAACATTAGGGTGGTCGATCCTAAACAAATTGTAGAAGAACATCAGTCCAGAGAGAATGTGCCATATTATCCATTTACAAAAAACGACCTTCTCACAGCTGGGGAACCGGAATTTGTTGAGCGGAATGAGAGTTATTTGCAATTGCTTAACTTTATCTTGGACAAATATGATGTTGACCGGGAACTAGCAGAGATGTATGTGGAAGAGTGCGTCTATGCAATCAGAATGAATTATAGTTCAAATGAGATCTTGCAATATTTAGGCAGCGTGCTAGAGCTAAAAACAATGGAAAATGTCCAGGCGTTAACAAATATGATTATTAATTTGATGAATAACACTAAAAAATGGATTCTTAAAGGCCATACATCAATGGAGTTAAGCCCAAATAGTAACCAGCCATTAGCAAATGCAACATCCGAACATAATTATGGGGAAACAAAGAAAAAAGTAAAAATAGGCAGAAATGCCCCATGCCCATGTGGAAGCGGAAAAAAATATAAGAAATGTTGTGGGAGGTAGAGAATTCGGTGCCCGTCACTTCCAAAGTTTGTCAAAAATTGCAGAAGAGTAGAAATTAGAGCGCAATTGAAATGAAGTGATATGTATCTACTCTTAGAAAAATAAAATAAAAACGACAATCACCTGATCAGATGAAAGTGTGGTTCTCAACTAACATTCTAAAAGAAGAAGTGTCCAGTGCACTTCTTCTTTTGATTGCTTCAGCACGATGAAGGATAATTATATTAAAAAACCTAACACCTACACGATCTATCTAACCTCCGAAAGTATTATATACAAATAATCCATCCTTAATACCTCAACAATGCGCTACCTCGGAATGTGACAAACCAAGAGATACCGACCCGGAATTGGGGCGAGGTAAGCTCAGCCGTGGCGTCTATTATTTGCCTTTTCTATATGGTACAATTATTTTTCAATAATAAGAGTAGGAGGTGGCAATATTGAAGGATGACAAATTGTGGTATCGACTGGATAATGCTGGAAAACTATATTCATCCATTATCTCCTCCAGAGCGACCACTTTATTTAGATTGTCCGCAACACTTACCTCTCCGGTTGACCCAGTTTTACTACAAAGAGCACTGGAATCTGCGTTGGAACGATTTCCATTTTTTAAGGTTCAATTAAAGCAAGGTTTCTTTTGGTATTATTTTGAAGGAACGAGCCAAATTCCAAAGATAGAAAAAGAAATCTATTATCCATGTATGAGTTTATCAATTAAAAAGCGTGGTTCTTTCCCGTACCGAGTATATTATTTTAACAACCGAATTTCCTTGGAATTATCGCATAGTATGACGGATGGCACTGGTGGGCTGAAGTTTTTATATGAACTCATTAAGCAATATCTTCATTTAAAGGAATCGGTACCACTAAAACGAGAGACAATAAGTAATACGCAGCTTCGACTGGAAACAGAAAATTCCTTTCGAAAGTATTATGATAAAAATATACCTGCGCCGAGATCTCGATCGGCTAAAGTCTTTAAACTTCCGATTCAATTGGATAAAAAGGGGTATTATCATATCGTAACCGGGATTATCGGTGTGAATGCGTTGAAGAAAAAGGCAAAGGAGTATGATGTTTCAATTACAATTTTGCTTACTGCTGTATATATCCAGAGTCTGTTAAACATTCAGGAAAGAACTTCAAGGCGGAAAAAGCCTATTGTAATAAACGTCCCAGTAAATATGCGATCTTTTTTTGAAACTAGTACAATGAGGAATTTTTTTGTAAGTATTACGCCATCGATTGATGCTAGGCTTGGCGAATACGAATTCGAGGAAATTATTCAAGAGGTGAAAATTGAATTTAGTCGTTTACTTACACCGAAAAAATTAAAGCAGTATATTAAACGAAGTGTCATTAGCGAGAAATCTTTAGTCTTACGATTGATGCCATCTCCGATTAAGGATATTGTTGCCCCATCTATTTATTCCTTTTTTGGAGAGGGCCAATATACAAGTGGCTTATCCAACTTGGGTATTGTGCGAGTGCCAAGTGAGATGGAACCGTTTATCGAAAGAGTAGAGTCTTACCCGCCTCCAAGTATCGGAAATAAAGTGAAGGCAATGTTAATTAGCTATAATCAGCATGTCTATATATCCTTTGGCAACCTATCTAAAAATCGGATGCTTGAGCGGGAATTTTTTCGCAATATTCGTGAGCTGGGAATTGAAGTGACGATAGAAACAAACGATGAGGAGACTTAAGATGGCCTATTGTCCAAAGTGCGGAATAAAAGTGGAGGAAGACAACCGGCCTTGTCCATTATGCAGCTTCCACATTCCAAAAGTGAATGAAAAAAGAGATGCGGTTGTAAGAGTCCGCAAATTTCCAAAAACGGCTAATCCCTATCCTGCTTACCTGAGAAGGGTGCTTAACCGTATTTTTATTTTCATAACCTTATTAGTATTCTTGGCTGTCTGCTTATTGTTCTATATTGACTATGAGGTAAATGAAATGTTTACATGGTCAAGATATAGTAACTTAAGTATTCTTGCTGGGTGGGTATTTCTATATTTTTCATTCGGCTATCTACAAAGCTTTTACAAAGTTATTATCGGTATCGGCTTGGATGCTTTCATATTATTACTTGGGCTAGACATTCTCAATGGCAGCCTTCAGTGGTTTTTTCCATTAGCGTTTCCAATTGTTGCTGGAACTACTGTGATAAGTATCAGTTACTGGAGTGTCATTAGGGCACTGTCAGTAAGAGGTTTTAATATGATTGGATTCTTCTTTATGGCTATTGTTATTCTTTCGATGTGGATCAACTTTTTTATCCATAACTATCGAAATGAAACAAATCCATTTAATTGGCTCATTGTCACGGTATTACAAATCATACCAGTATTATTAGTTATGATTTATGTTAAATACGGCATGCCTGAACGAATCAAGCAGAAAATCGCGAGAAAATTTCATTTGTAAGCAGGTTAAGGTGCCTGGCCCCTTGAACTGTGTCGAAAAATGAATCAGTTTAGATTATATCCAATCTAAAGAAGGAGTGTATAAAATGGACAGCATTATTTTTGACTTGGATGGAACATTATGGGATTCAGTAGATACTGTAGTGGATGCATGGAATAATGTCTTGACCCAAAATAAGCAAATAAACAGAGAGATAACGAAGGATGATTTGCGCCAGGTAATGGGACTTCCTTTTGATAAATTAGGGGAGAAGCTTTTACCTGAATTGGAGAAGGAAACACGAGCAGAGATAATCCATGCTTGCTGTAATATAGAAAATCGTTATCTTGCAAAGCAGGGCGGCATCCTCTATGAAAATGTGGAGCATACATTAAAAATGCTTTCCAAAAAATTTAAGCTTTTCATCGTGAGTAATTGTCAAGATGGGTATATAGAAGCTTTTTATCACTATCATGGTTTAGAAAAGTATTTTATAGATTATGAGAATCCAGGTAGAACCGGACTTTCCAAGGGTGAAAATATTAAGCTCATCATGGAGAGAAATCAGTTGGCAAGCCCTGTCTACGTTGGCGATACGGATGGTGATCAGCAGGCTGCAAGAGAAGCAGGAATTCCATTTATTTTTGCTGCATATGGCTTTGGTGAAGTGATTGATTATGAATATAGTATTGATCAATTTGAAGTGCTTGCTGATACAATGAAAGAGATTGAAAGCAAAGCAGTTTCTCAGTGTGAAAGCTGAATGTTTTGAAAAGATATGATTTCCAATTATTTATGGAAATCATATCTTTTTTATATATAAGCTGAGTATATAAGATTAAACAAGTAAAATAATGATATAGCTTTCGCGATTCATACTGGTAGGAGGGAGGATAACATGAGAGCGAAACTGTTAAAGTATATGACTGAATTCACTACGCTTACTGAAGAGTAGCAACAGAGAATTTCTGAGGCCATTCTAATTGAGGAATACAAAAAGGGGACCTATCTTATTGTTACCCCAGAGTCATTAAGCAGAATTAAAAAGCGTATGAATAAATATATAAAAATAATTTGTTAATCTTAACTTAAGTCAATGACGTTCTTGCATTCCCAAATTACAATGGAGCTGATATTGAAAAATCCAAGGAAGCAAATATGGGGGGATTCAATTGAAAGCGATTATTTCAAGTGAATACGGAGGGCCAGATACACTGCAATTTAATGAGATAGAAAAACCAAAGCCACTGGATAACCAAGTATTAGTGAAAATTCACGCAGCATCGATGAATTATGGAAATATGCTTCTATTAAAAGGGTACCCATTACTTGCACGACTAGTTTTTGGTGTGCGAAAACCTAAATTTACAATACCAGGTGGGGATATGTCGGGAACCGTGGAAGCTGTAGGAAAAAATATTACCCAATTTCAACCTGGTGATGAGGTATTTGGTGATTTATCTGGCTCTGGATGGGGTGCATTTGCCGAATATGCAGCTGTTCCGGAAGAAGCAATTGTCCGAAAACCTCATAATCTATCATTTGAGGAGGCAGCTGCAGTACCGATGGCGGCAGTTACGGCATTACAGGCCATCAGGAATAAAGGTAAGCTCAAGCCAGGACAGAAGGTTTTAGTTCATGGTGCCACAGGTGGAGTTGGACTGTTTGCTGTTCAAATTGCTAAAGCGCTTGGAGCTGAAGTAACTGCGGTTGTCAGTACAAGGAATGTAGACCTCGTCCAAACAGTAGGTGCTGACCATACGATTGATTATACAAAAGAAGATTTTGCTGAACAGGAACAGAATTATGACCTAATATTAGGTGTAAATGGGTCAAGGTCTATTTCAACTTATAAGCGAAAATTAAACAATGGCGGAATCTATGTAAACGTCGGTGGCGGGAATTCCCAATTATTTCAAACGTTACTGCTGGGACCACTTCTTTTTATTGGTGGAAATAAGAAAGCGAGCCTCTTTTTGCAAAGAGCGAATCAAAAAGATCTTGAGTTTTTACGAGAGCTAATTGAAGAGGGAAAAGTCAAAGCTATTATCGATAAAACCTTTCAGCTAAGCGAAGCACCAGAGGCATATCGCTATTTTGAAGAAGAACATATTCAAGGAAAAGTAGTATTGCTTGTTTAGGTGCAATGTGCTGTCACCCCTCGGATTTTGCCGAGTTCAAAAGATAGAAGGATGGAGCTATTATGTATTTTCCGAGCTCCCAAGTGCCAACCTGGTGCGTTCTCACTATTCTCTATATTTTATTTGATTGATAGTTTGTTAATATTATCTAATCGACACTGAATTAGAAGTTTATGTCTAATTTAGTGTCGATTA
>NZ_PIOD01000025.1:113720-434729 GCF_003369565.1 Oceanobacillus chungangensis
TAATCCAGAATAAAGACTCAATAAAATAAGGGGATTAAAATGGAAAATCCAATATCGATTTTTATAATGGATGTAACAAGCAGTTCAACAGACAGCATGGTTGGACAAAAATTAGAATCCTATCTAAAAGAAATCGTGATTATGGTGGAAAGCTGGTCGGATGATGTGGTGGATATTAAAGTAACTCACCGCCGGGGTGATGAATTACTTCTTATTAGTGAGAACTACTCAACCGCGTACACGATTGCGTTTTATTTAAGCAGAATTTGGAAGTTTAGCAAGCATAAACCGTATTTTGGCTTATCCTTTGGCAATATTAACATCCGAGTAAAAGATATCGAGGTAGAAACGTGGATTCATCCTTTAATGAAACAAGCTAGAACAGCAAATAATGAATTGAAAAATTTAAAAGAGAACCGGATACAGTTTAAATTCGAGCTAGATATTCCTAACCCAAACAAGCATTTACCGACGAGCCCGAATGATTCGAAAAACAGTCCAATAAATTATCACTTAATAACGATTGAATCATTAATCAACACATTACTAGAAAACCAACAGATTTTTTTCATGAAACAAACAGAATTACAGGAAATAATTTCAGATTTATACCTTATCTTTATGCAGCAAAAGAAAATTGCGGTATTCTTAGATAAAACAGGTGCGACAATATCGAGTCATATAAATCGAGGAAACGGAAAGGAAATAATCAAGACTTTTAATCGGATAACTCAGGCATTAAACTCGATGCAAATGTCTATTTCTCCATCAACAGTCCAACGAAATCCAAACAGGATTCAGGAAAAGCTTGAAGAAAATATTCGACGATACGTAAATAATCATATTGATACGTTGTTCGAGGAAAAGAAGATGTAAAGACAGTATTATCTGGAAGGGAAGATCATCATGGCTTTGCTAAGCATTATTCTTGCTCACTTCATCGCAGATTTTTATCTACAAAAAGATCGTATGGCTAATAATAAAGAAAAATATTTACGCTTGCACATGATGCATCATGCAGTCTGTCTTCTAGTTGCTTTACTATTCATTTGGGGGAGAAACTATCAATCTCAAGGATTCTTTCAATATGTACTTTTCCCGCTAATTATCATTTTAACTACTCACTACTTTATTGATTTATCGAAAATAAATATGGGGAAATCACAGCGAGTAAGGGATTTGTTGGGCAGCTATTACGATCTAAAATTATTCATATCTGATCAAATTCTTCATCTTCTTGTTTTGATGATTACTTGTCATTTATTTTTCAATCTACCATTTCACTTTGTATTTGATAATATCATTGCATCATTCCAGTCGGGTGTTACTCTAAGCTTCACAGATAAATTTTTATTTTTAGCGATCATTATCATTGCTGCTACTTCAATTAGTGGCCATATTATCGCCAAAACACTAGGGAACCCCTCCATTAATATTACTACTTTTGAAGGGAAACTTACATTCAAGTCTGACTCGCTCGATGATAGATCCGGTAAACTAACAGAATTAAATAGAGGAGTAAGCGAGGAATATCATTATTTACTCCTTAATAATCGATACAATCGTGGCAGGACAATTGGCTATATTGAAAGATTACTAGTTTTGATTTTGACCTACTATTCCGCTTATCCAGCGATTGCATTTATCATAACAGCTAAATCAATAGCTAGATTTAAGCAGATGGAAGACCGCGACTTTGCAGAGTATTTTCTGTTAGGGACGTTGTTATCGATGTTGTTTGGTATTGCGCTGGGGTTGGTTATGCGAATTGTTTTGGGTGGTTGAATGGAGCGCTCCTGCTGGGACATGGAGCGGATATGTTGTGAAGCGGAGTTTTCAGATAAAGAGTAGGAGCGTTTGAGACCAAAGATGGAGCGGAAATTTGGAAATGCCGAGCGTTTATATTGAGAATAGAGCGCTCAAACACTAAGTCGGAGTGGAAGTTAAATAAAGCTTGAGCGCTAAGATAAACTGGAGCAAACAACCCTACACTAGAACTCCCTAATCCAGAATGAGAGGAAGCCTTGAAATGAATTCCCGCTAATGCCAACAGCTAGCTGTTATTGACTAGAATAAAAGATATGTACATCCTTCTCCTCATATTTCTTCACTATGGCAGGTGAAATCATTGGATCGGTAATAATACCATTTACTGAATGGACATCGCCAACTCGCAGCATTGCTGTTGATTCAAATTTAGTATGATCTGCTACGACGAATTTATTGATTGCATTGTGATACATCGCCATTTTTACTTCTGATTCACCGTAACCATAATCCATTAATCCTTCCTCTAATGAAATTCCGCTAACGCTCATGAAGAACGTATCAATATGAAACTGATTGATATAGGAAATGCAAGATGCGCCTAGTACACAAAGTTCAGAATTTCTTAATTTCCCGTTTGGAAGATAGATATTCATATTTGAGTTTTTTCCCAAGATTGTCGCTATGACAAGTGAGTTTGTTAGTATTGACAGTTGATTAAACTGGCGTGCTAATTGTATTGCAATCTCTGTATTGGTTGTACTCACATCCAGCGCAATGAAATCCCCTTCTTTGACAAAATGACATGCCTCTTCTGCGATTAATTCCTTTTCTTTTTTATTAATCGATTCTCTTATTTCAAAATTCGTTTCTGTTATGTTTGCTTGATTTAACATGGCCCCGCCATGTACCCTTTTAATTTCTCCAGACTCCTCCAGAACCTCGAGATCCCTGCGGACGGTCTCAGGGGTTACACTAAGCTGATCACTTAAAAAGCCGACCTTCGCTGTCTGATGTTTATTAAGATAATCTTTGATAAATGTTAATCGGTCATTCTTTAGCATAATATCCTCCTTAACCTAGATTCTATTATTCATTATAAGAATATAAATTCGATAAATCCATTGAAGTATTTTAATAAAAAATTTACAAATTTCTTCAATTAAATTTACATTTGTTGTTTATAATCAAATTATGAAAGAAAAACAAATAAAAATAAAGAAAAACAAAGATAGGGATTTAGAAAAGAGGGAAAGTATTGTCTAAAATAAAAATGCTGCATCTATCTAAACAGTATGATAAGCAGAAGGATAATGTTATCCATGATTTTAATCTTGAAATTAAGGATAAAGAATTTATCGTATTCGTTGGTCCATCTGGATGTGGCAAATCAACAACATTACGAATGATTGCAGGTTTGGAGTCTATAACTGGCGGTGAATTGTGGATGGATGGGGTGCTAGTGAATGATATTCCTCCAAAAGATCGTGATATGGCAATGGTATTTCAAAACTATGCATTATTCCCACATCTGACTGTCTTTGATAATATCGCTTTTGGTTTGAAAATTCGTAAGGTCAAGCGAGATGTTATTAAGCAAAAAGTAGAAAAGACAGCAGAAATTTTAGAATTAACTTCTTACTTAAAAAGGAAGCCGAAAGAATTGTCTGGTGGTCAGAGACAGCGGGTTGCATTAGGAAGAGCAATCGTTCGGGACGCAAACCTTTTTCTTATGGATGAACCATTATCAAATTTAGATGCAAAGCTACGTGTGCAAATGCGAGAAGAAATTATTAACTTACATAAAAGGCTCGGAACAACAACAATTTACGTTACACATGATCAAACAGAGGCAATGACGATGGCTTCAAGAATTGTTGTGCTAAAGGATGGACATGTTCAGCAAATCGGAACACCAAAGGAAATTTATAATCATCCAGAAAACATGTTTGTTGCTAGTTTTATAGGTGCTCCTGCTATGAATTTTTTCAAAGGAATGATTACACCTGACCAACTTACATTTTCAAATGGTAACAGAATAGGCGCACTGCCTGCAGCAATTGACAAGCAAGGAGAAGCGATCATTGGTATTCGTCCAGAGGATATTATTCTTGCCAACAAAGAAACTGGGATTCCGTTACAAGTTGACTATACCGAAATGCTTGGTTCCGATCTCTATGTTTATGGCAAACTGCATGGCGATTCCATTGTCGTTCGTTTACGGCCAGACCATGATGTTGTAACAGGGGAAATCATCTATATAGAATTTGCTTCTAATAAGTTTCATTTATTCGACCCAATAACAGAACAATCCTTACTACATCGTGAGGAGTTGAAACAGTGAATCGATTTGGAAATGCAGGTAAATTATTATTCTTTGTCGGAATACCTATGATTCCTTTAGTAGTCTTTTGGTTTGTTCCAATGGCCGTTTCCGTTTGGCTTAGCTTTACAAATTGGGATTATATTAGCCCAACATTTGATTATGTCGGGATTGAGAATTATGCGAGTGCACTCACAAGTGCTGATTTTTATAACGCACTAAAAAATACAATCTTCTTCGGATTTTGGACAATCCTGCCGACGATTATTTTTGGATTGCTACTAGCACTATTATTACGAAAAGGATTAAAGGGGCTAACGGGTTTCAAAGCATTTTTGTTTGCCCCATGGATCACACCAATGGTTGCTATGTCGATCGTTTGGTCATGGATTTATGAACCAGATGTTGGGCTGCTCAATCAAATATTAGGCTGGTTTAACTTACGCCAACCTTCATGGCTAACGGATTCCGAGATGGCGATGTGGGCGATTATTATTGTGACTGTCTGGAAGAATGCTGGCTGGGCGATGCTGTTTTACGCCGATGCCCTATCTAAAATTCCAGATGAATTATATGAAGTAGGAAATATCGAAGGCGCAGGTTGGCTGCAACGAATGAAAACAATTGTGATTCCACTTGTTTCGCCAACAACATTATTTTTAATCATTATTTCCGCGATTGATTCGATCCAAGCATATGACCAAATTCAAGTCATGACACAAGGTGGGCCTGCTGGAAGTACGAGAACCTTATTGTATCTCTATTATCAGATGGCATTTGAGCAATTTAATATGGGTCAAGCAACCGCATTAGCAACACTCATTGTTATCTTAACAGGTGTGCTCGCATTAATTATGTTCTATGGATCGAAACGCTGGGTCCATTATTAGGGAGGTGAACAGGAAATGGAAATGGTATCGAGGTCAAGAAAGATGATTCACTATGCATTACTAACTATATTCAGTATTGTTATGGTTTTTCCTTTAGTATGGATGTTTCTAAGCGCATTGAAAACACCCGAAGAGATCTTTGCGGTACCGCTGGACTGGCTACCAAGCAATCCACAATGGGGAAACTTTGCAGGTGCACTTGAACTCGCACCATTCGGATTATATATATTTAATAGTACGTTCACAGCAATTGTTATCGTATTTTTCCAAATCATTCTTTCCAGTATGATTGCTTATGCATTAACACAAATGACATTTAAAGGGAAAAAGTTATTATTTAACTCGATTTTAATTACGTATATGCTGCCGGCTGCAGCAACATATGTACCTAGCTATGTTATTGTGGCAAAGCTTGGGCTGCTTGATACTCTTGCAGGAATTATCATTTCTAATATTGCGAGTGTGTTCACCATTTTCTTGATGAGACAAGCATTTATGCAGGTACCAAAGGAAATGATTGAAGCAGCTCGATCTGAAGGAGCCAATGATTTCGCTGTTCTAAGAAAAGTGATGATGCCCATGTGTAAATCTTCCATTTTCACTGTAGGCTTAATTAGCTTTGTGCAAATGTATAATAATTACCTTTGGCCCTCACTGATTGTGAATAGCCAGGAAAATTACTTAATTACTGTAGGACTAAATCGATTTTTTACAACCTCAGGTACTTTCGCCGATCAATGGCCTTTAATTATGGCAGCTAGTGTTTTAGCTGTATTACCGCTTTTAATTTTGTTTGTACTCTTACAGAAGTGGTTCATTAAAGGAATCAGTGATAGTGGTGTTAAAGGATAAAAAACAATAAAATTGTGTGTTTAAAAAGGAGGATAAAAAGGACCGACAAGTTCGAGGCGGCGTAGCTTTGAGTAGCGGAACGTATGCTTTTAATACGTGAGCAACGGAAAAGCAAGCCAACGAAGAAATTCGATGCGTCATTTTTACTTGACTTTTTGAACATCCTCAAAAGGAGAATGGAAATGAAGAAGAATTGGTATGTATTACTTGTTTTAGCTATTGCAATGTTACTTATGGCCGCATGTTCTAGTAATGAGAATGGATCTGGAGAAGAATCTAAAAATAGTGCTGCGGCATCAGGTCCAGTTGAAATTGAATTTTGGTATGGATTAGGAAGTGAAGCAGATAAGAAAATGCAAGAAATCGTGCAAAACTTTAATGATTCTCAAGAAGATGTTGTTGTAACACCAGTTCCGCAAGCAGATTATTCAGAAACGTATCAAAAACTTCAAGCATCGATTGCATCTGGATCAGCACCAGGAGTTTTCATTGCTGGTCTTGGAACACTTAATGATTTAGTAAGCAAAGAAGCAATCGCACCTTTAGATGAATTTACTGCAGAAGATGAGATTTACGATGAAGCGGATTTCCTAGAAGTATTTATCGAACCGGCAAAAATGAATGATTCATTATACGCATTACCAGCATATGGAACAACACAAGTAATGTACTATCGCAAAGATATTTTAGAAGAAGCAGGCATTGATCCTGAAGAAGCTTACGCAACTTGGGAAAATGTAGCCGCAACTTCAAAAGAATTACAGGAAAAAGGTCTTGTACAATATGGTCACTTGCCAATGTGGGGTGCTGACAACTTGATTGATATCGCTACAAGCAATGGTGGCAGTGTTCTAAGTGAAGACGGTAAAGAAGTGTTAATTGATAGTCCAGAATGGATTGAAGCATGGGAGTTTGTTCGCAAGCAAATTCATGAAGAAGAATCTATGAAGGTAAACTCTGGTGGACAGGGCTGGGAATACTGGTATAAAACGATTGATGAAGTAATGAATGGTACTGCACTTGGTTACACTGGTTCATCTGGTGATAAAGGTGACCTGGACTTCTCAATTATTGACTCTGCACCACAACCAGGCCTAAATGGAAATGAAGGACGACCAAACGTAGATGCATTATACATGGCAATTCCTGAAATAATTAGTGACGAAGAAAAAGCTGCTGGATATGCATTTATGAGTTATTTCTCAAGTGCTGAAACAAGTGCAGAATGGTCACAGGCAATTGGATATATTCCTGTAAGAAATTCAGCAATGGAAGTACCTGAATATGCAGCATTCATTGAAGAAAATCCTTATGCAGCTGTACCGTATGAACAGGCACAAACAGGTATTCCATACTTTGTTGACCCAACAGGTGGAAAAATTCGTGATGCTATTTCCATTGCAGCTGATAAGGTAGAACTGCAAAATGTTCCTGCAGAGGAAGCATTGAAGGAAGCAAAGGAAACAGCACAAGCAGCTTTAGATGAAATGTAAAAGAGATGTTAGGATGTGGATAAGTTGTTCAAAGGGGAAAACAAGACAATGATTGAATTAAAGATCAACCAAGATATAACGAGCAATAAACTAAACCATGCATTTACGTTTAATGTACCAGATAATGTCTCTTCCGTTTCGTTTCAAATCGAAACGGAACAGGCACTATGGTTAACGTATATGGTATACGATGAGAAGAAGGAATTAAGAGCCCAATATGTTCGTGGCAAGACGCCACAACCTGTCACAGTCCACATTGAACGTGAAAAAACATCGGCCAATACCATTTCTGGACCTGTTAAAGCAGGGGAATGGACAATGGATTTTGCCGTAATCACCAAAGACGATGTAACGGCATTAACCGATTGGGCTACTTGTACCATATTATTTGATGCTGAACTTGAAACTGCTGTTGTGGGCGATTTATATCCATGGCAGGATGGTGAAACAGCATCATTTCAACTTAACGTCTATGATAAAGAATTAATATTTAACGCTGAAAAATCATGGTATAAAGGAGATTTCCATACACATACGATTTATACAGACGGCAAGATGACGAGAGAAGAAAATATGCAAAGTGCAGTAAGTCAGAAGCTGGATTTTTTTGTAGCAACAGATCATAATATCGTTCCTACCTCTTGGTTTGATGAGACAGATATCCTCGTTATTCCTGGCGTAGAAGTAACGGCTCCTTTAGGACATTTTAATATTATTTCAACATTAACCTCGCCTTTCGCAAAGCAACGATTAGCGGATATGGAAACAGAGGAAGGCATGAACAAGATTATCAATCATCATTATGGTGATGATTCGATTATTTCAATCAACCATCCATTTTTAACGGAATGGAAATGGTTATTGAAGGAAACACCTTTAGATAAGGTAGATACAATCGAAATTTGTAATGATCCAACTTATTCCTTTAATAAAAAAGCAACGGAATTTGCGCTGATGGCATGGAATAAATTACTAAATGATGGCTATCAAATTACTGGAGTTGGTGGATCGGATTCGCATTTGAGACCGGATGAAACTTACGATGGCAGTGATATTCCGTCATTAATCGGCGACCCGGGCACATTTGTTTATTGCGATAAGCTAACAGCAGCAAATGTTGTAAAAGCGTTGAAAAAAGGAAACGTTACAGTTTCAAGAGGAGAGCGTGTTCAATTCCGCATTGATGATCTTATCTCAGGTGAACACTGCCCTCAAAATATAGGTGTTGCAACAGCTTTCGTAGAAACCGATGAAGCCATTTATTTTGAATGGGTAATCGACGGAGAAATAGTTGCGAGAGAAGATGGCAATCGGTCTGAATATGCGTATGATTTTAGTAATGACCTAGCGTATCATTGGGTTAGAGTTGATGTGCGTTATGCTGATGGAAGCTTTTATGGATTCTCCAATCCAATCTATTTTGGTGAAAAACAGCCAACAATGAAAAAATGGGGCGAATTGCTTGAACTAGTAGAGGATAAAATAAATGATTAAAGGCATCTTATTTGATAAGGATGGAACCTTAATTGAATTTAATTCACTATGGGTCGAGTCCACTTATGAATTGATTAATGCATTAGTTAAAGAATATGCAAAAACAGATTATGCACAGAAATGCGAAGAGATTGCCAATTTGATTGGACTTATAGGAGATCAGGTAAGAGAAGACAGCATACTCGCTTCCGGTACATCAGAACAAATGTCAGCGACCATTGCAACGGTCCTACAAGCGGATCAGCAGCAAATACATCAAAAGATTGACTCTTTCTTATACGAAGAAACAGTGAGGAATAGCAATAATATCACTGCTATTGGTGATTTATGCGCGCTTTTTGAGAAGCTAAAACAAAATAACTTTACAATCGGCATCGTAACTGCTGATAACTATGAGGTTACTGAATATACTTTGCGATACTTAGGTATCCGCGAGCATGTAGATTTTATTGGAACAGCCAGTAATTATCAGAGAAAGCCAAACAAGGAAGCGATGCAAGCATTTTGTAATACTTGTAATCTAGAGATAGACGAAGTCATCCATATTGGCGATTCCGTAGTGGATATGGAATTTTCTAAACATGGCAGGTTAGGGGTCGGTGTCCTATCCGGCGTTGGTACGGAAGAAACCTTGCGGAAGTATACACCATATATTATTGATAGTGTACATGATTTGTTAGATCAGAATGATAGATTTATTCTTGAAGGAAAGTAGAGTTAGTAGTGGAGAGTACTACTCTCCGTACTACTCTCCTTATAAACATAATGTGATAACCACCCTCACTTTGCGAATATGCAAAATGTGAGGGTGGTTTTTACACTTGGCCATATTTTAAGGGGGGATGCTTTTAATAGGTAGGGAATGAGAAAGATAAATGGTGAACTAAGTTGAATGATTACTTCTTTGCCTTATCCTCCATGGTTCAAACCATGTCCCCATGTACCACCTTAAAAATGCCTTCTTATGGATAATTAATCAGCAAAAAGGGATATTAATGAGTAAGTTACGAAATTAAAGTAAAAATTCTTAGAAGAGGTGAAAAAATGTCTGGAACTTGTAAAAAGAATATCACTTATTTTCTGTCCTTTATCTTATCCTTTCAGCTCTTTATTGTTCCACAGGTGAATGCACAGGGTGAAGTGAAGGTAGTGTCAAGAACGAAGGAAATTTTAGAAATAGGAGGAAAAAGGTTCCGAGATTTAAACAATAATGGAAGCCTTGATCCTTATGAAAATTGGGAGCTTTCTGATGAGGAACGAGTAGAAGACCTTTTGACAAAGCTGACGATTGAGGAAAAGGTCGGTTTAATGACGATAAATGAATATCCAGAAATTGAAAATGATAAGCTAGTAATGCCAAATCAGTTTTTGGACCAGCATACGCGCTACTTTATATTCAGGGGAACACAGCGCGCAGATATGATTGCAAATCTAAATAACCAGTTGCAGGAACAAGCTGAGGCATCGCGGCTTGGTATTCCTGTCGTTGTCGTTTCGAACCCGAGGAATCATCCCTTGACTATTCCGAATATCGAGGAAGAGGGGCAGTTCTCCCATTGGCCAGATACTTTAGGATTTGCGGCTATGCGTGATGAAGAACTAGCTAAAGAATTTGGGGAAATTGCTTCGAAAGAGTGGATTGCTTCGGGCATTCGCAAAATGTATGGCTATTCAGCGGATGTTGCAACTGATCCATTGTGGGCGAGAGTACAAGAAACGTTTGGTGAGAATCCAGAACTAATCTCCTCGATGATTTTTAACATTACCAAAGGGTTTCAAGGCGATATTCTGAATGAAAATAGCGTTACGATGACAACACGGCATTTTCCGGGTGGTGGTGCTCGTGTCAAGGGGCGTGATTCGCATTTTGAAGAAGGAAAAGCAATCGTTTACCCTACGCCAGGGAGTCTATTGAAATATCACATCCCTCCATTTAAAGCAGCTATCGAAGCAGATACAACGTCTATCATGCCTGATTATGCCTATCCGAGCAATGAAAGTGCAGATCAAGGTCTAACGTGGTTTAGTAATAATCAACAGTTTGAGGAAAAACCCTTTGCACTAAATGAGCAATTTATTCAGAATCTTTTGCGAGAAGAGCTTGGTTTCTTAGGCTATGTTAATTCAGATACGAGTGCAGTGATTGATCGGGCGTGGGGAGCACAGGATTTACCGATTGAACAGCGGTTTGCAGAGGCAATTAATTCAGGAGTTAATATCTTCTCTGGTGTTCCAAACACAGAACCAATTTTAAATGCTCTCAATCAAGGGTTAGTGGACGTAGAGAAAATTAATCGTTCCGTCACCTATATTTTGACAGAAATGATGCAATTAGGACTGTTCGAGAACCCCTATGTCGATCCAGATGCAGCACTTAAAATTGCAAATGACCGAGAATCACAGGAGAAGGCAGATGAAGCACATCGGAAATCTGTTGTACTTCTTCGAAATGATGATAATCTCCTGCCATTAAATGATGAAAAAATAAATGATGTTAAGTTATATGTTGAGATGTTTCCTGGAGGGGAAAATGATACGAATACACAAGAATTGAAAGGGAAAATTCGTAAATATGATAATAAGATCAAAATTGTCGATCGCCTTGAGGACGCGACACATGCATTTGTCTGGGTAAAGCCATGGCAAGATCTTTTTAAGAATAATCCTAGCTTAACAATTGGACCAGTTACTGGGATTGAACAAGCAGATCGAATTGTAACGATTCAACAAACTGTACCAACGATTACCGCTATCAACATGTCTAATCCATGGCTCATTAATCAAATTGAACCGAATGCTGCTGCTGTTATCAGTACGTTTGGGGTAAAGACAGAAGCATTATTTGATGTGATCCGTGGAAAATTTAATCCAACAGGAAAACTGCCATTCACTATTCCAGCGAGTCAGGAAGCGGTAAACAATGATATTGGTGATATTCCTGGCTATGATGAAGGACCAGCTTATGTATATAAGGATAAAAATGGTAATGCATATGGGTTTGATTTTGGAATCTCATATGGTGGAAATTATTAAAGAAGCTTAAGACAGTTGAAACTGTAATGAATGAAAAGTCTGAGAGGCGTCTTGTCTCTTGGACTTTGAACATTTTATTAAGAGTCTCTCCCTCTTATTCTATTACTCCATCCACTACATACTTAGTATTTCGACTCCTTAATTCCATTTTCATATACATTACAGATTCTGATTGTACTCGAACCTCCAGCCCCAGTGAGTTACTTTTTGTTCTGGATTTAATCCAAACACATATTCCACGTTCCTATGGTATGATTGGTTTATTAATCGATTGCTTAGATTTACGTCACCATTAACTGGAGGTTAATTCACTTGGAAATGATAAAAAGATTAAGCTATATTATCTCAATTATATTAGGTATTCAGTTGATTCTGATTTTAGGCAGGAAATATTTAGTTGTGAATGAAAAGCCGAAGAAGGCAGATGTGATTATCGTATTAAGTGGGGGGCCAGGCAGACTCGAAAAAGGAGCAGAATTATTCAAAAGGGGTGATGCAGATCAATTGATGCTCACCAATTCTAATGATTCAGGGACAACTGCTAAGGAAGCTATGGAGCTCGGGGTACCAAAGGATAAATTAATTTTAGAGGATAAAGCGATAAGCACACATACAAATGCGCTTTATACGCTAGAGAAAATGAGAGAACATCAATTAACTTCGGCAATTATCATTTCCTCCGACTTTCATATGCGAAGAACAAAGTATATTTTTAGTAAAGTTTATGAAAATACTGGAATCGAGCTTACATTTATTGCTTCACCATACTTGAGAAACAGCATAATAATGGAAGGCTGGGAGGTTCAGACGATTTTCTATGAGTGGATAAAGTTAGTTGGATATAAGTTACGTGCATATAAGGTTGCGGAGAAGGATTGAAACATCTGCTGAATTAGTGTAAGAATTTATCTTGGCAGTAATATCCCAACCTCAAAAATAGGATATATGTTAGGGTGGGGGATAACTGCCCGAGATTAATAAGGCACTGGCTCGGCCAGAGGTAAATGACATTTTCGAGTTATTCATTATGTAAAATCAGTATATTATATAAAAACTCCCAGACAGATTGCAGTTATCATAGCTAGAAAAAGTAAAGCTTTTTCATAAATGGTAACTTGCTGATGATCTTCTACGTTTATTTTCATAACGAGTACAAGCGCAAATATGGTAATAGTGAATAGAACTCCAGCAGCCCAAATGCGTTCTAGACCGAGCCAAAATGTACATAATCCCACTGCTAATAGGTAGAATAGTGCTGGAAACCGTGCATAATTAAGACCGAACATATCAACAAACCATACTACAGTGGTCCGTTTTTTCGGAATTGCTCGTTTATCGGCTTCCAAATCTGGAATATGATGAACCATTACCCAGGCGAGACAAAAAAGGGCATTAATTACAGCGTTTTGATAGGCCCACAAGGGAATTGTTCCTAAAATTATCCATGGACCTGCAATTCCTAGAGAAAGAATGGCAGGGAATAAGCTGAACCATTCCCCTAAAAATGGTCGATAGCTGAAGCGGAAAGGTGGAAGGGAATAAGAAGCTGCCCCCCAAATTCCTATCAATAATAAGATAGTCAGTTTGTATTGAGCAAAAAACAAAAGCAGTATGGCAAGAATAATCAGAACAACGGAAAACCATATTCCTAATAGACGAATCGTCTGTAATGAGAACATTCCTTTTTGGATTACTCGGCTCCCGCCCGACAAAATTCCAGGACTATAATTATCTGTACCAGAACGATAATCGGTGTAATCATTAAACGCGTGTGTCAGTACACCATGGATTGCAAATGCTGAGATTGCAAGAAAGATAAACAGCCAAAACAATTGTCCGGTTGGAATTGAAGTAAATAAAAATAAAGGAAGCAGGCTTGATATAATCGTTGCAACACTAGAGAAAATAACGGCAATAAAACGAAGTAAGACCCACCCACCGCGAAGAATTGCGAGAACCTTATTATTCAATAACCACACCCCCAAGTTTTATTTCTAATTATACCATCAATATGATAGTAGTAATATTTCTCCTAATTGTAATTTTTATTAATGGCAACGCCAATGATACAATAACAGCAATAAAACAGAAGCGGTAGTAAATGGGGAAGATGCAGCACCCGTTTGTCCATTGATATCAATTTGAATGTAATAGTCTCCTGTTATAGACCAGTTAAAGCAATGAATATTTTAGAAGAAGATGTATAATTAAAATATGATTTTGTTTTCACAAAATTAGGGGAGGTATTATCATGTCTATAGAAACAATCATTGGCGATCCCGTAAGATTATTACTCGGTGACAAGATTTCGGATGCATATAAACAAGACATCTATGTCCCGAAAGTTGCGGATGTTCATGCAGTTGCATTGGCAAAGACAACAGATGAGGTTAGGAAACTGGTGAACTATGCAATTGAACAGGATTTGAAAATCATTGCCCGAGGAGCGGGGACAGGGGTTGCAGGTGCCCAAGTTCCAATTCATGGCAATGAGCTGATTATCGATGTTAGTCAAATGAAGCAAATTGTAGGGTTCGACGAAGCAACAATGACACTTACCGTTGAACCAGGAGTCCTCCTTTCTGAAATACAGGAATATGTTGAGAGCCGTGGCTACTTTTATCCACCTGATCCAGGTTCTAAGCATTCGACGATCGGCGGGAATGTCGCAACAAATGCTGGTGGCATGCGAGCGGTGAAGTACGGTACAACACGAGATTATGTAAGAGCAATCGAGGTTGTTCTGCCAACAGGTGAGACGGTAGAATTAGGAAGCTTAAATATAAAAAGCAGCTCTGGCTATGATTTAAAGAACCTCCTGATTGGTTCAGAAGGGACACTAGGAATTATCACACAGATTAAGCTAAAAGTGCTGCCACTGCCAAAATATAAACAGTCAGTCCTCCTTGCATTTGATTCTGTAACGAGTGCGACCGATGGTGTTTTGACTATTTTAGCAAATGGGATCGACCCAACTGCATTAGAGCTTTTTGAAAGAGGAACGATTGTATATAGTGAAACATTTACAAAACAACTTCTCCCACTACAAACAGGCGAAGCTTACGTTTTGATGACATTAGATGGTAATGAAATGGCGACGGTTACAAGTAGAGCAGATGTTGTCAAGCAGCTGTTGCAGAGTAAAGCTATTGCCGTGCTTGCTTTAGATGTGGAACAAGAAAAATTAGCATGGAAATTGCGTGATCATATTTTAGTTGCCCTAATGGAATTTACCGAATTTGAAATGCTCGATGAGGTCGTGCCTATCAATCGATTTGCAGAAATGATTAGCTACACGAAGGAACTGCAAGGAAAGCACGGGATCAGTGTAATAAACTTTGGCCATGCTGGGGACGGGAATATCCATACAGTTTTAATGAGAGAAGGTTTGG
This sequence comes from Oceanobacillus chungangensis, assembly GCF_003369565.1. Lineage (GTDB taxonomy): Bacteria > Bacillota > Bacilli > Bacillales > Amphibacillaceae > Oceanobacillus > Oceanobacillus chungangensis. The sequence goes on from NZ_PIOD01000025.1 coordinate 128,965, forward strand.
ATCAAGAGACATGGATAGCTAAGAGAGAAGCGTTATTGACTGATTTGTATGAAAAGGTCGCAGCACTCGGCGGCTTACCATCTGCAGAACATGGGATTGGAATTATTAAGAAATCTTACTTTGAAAAGATGATTCATCCAGTCGAATTAAATCTGATGAGAAAAGTTAAAAATGCAATTGACCCTGATAATCGATTAAACCCAGGTAAATTGTTATAGGGTGCTTAGCACTCCACGAGTTTTGTCGAATGATAGAATTTACTGCTATGTGTTCAGGATAGAAAGTTAGTATAGGTTGGGGCGAAAAAGCTCGAAATTGGGGCCGCTCCAACACCCTCCCACTTCATTTCACAATTGATATTAATCCCCCCCTCCATCGAATTGTTTTTATTATCATATGGATAATTCTTCTAAACTCTAGTATTCTTATATTAAAGCGAATAATGGGGAGGAATTTTATTTATGCTAGTTTTAAGGAAACGAAGTCAGCTAGTTTTACTTGCTGTTTTGCTGGCGTTTTTTGTCGTTTTACCGATGTATGTTGGTGCAGAAGAGGCGACTAAATTTGACTTTAGTATTGGGGAAGCGAAGGAACAGTTAACAGAAACAAAAGAGGTTCATGTTACGAATCAAGATATGAACGCGGCGCTTTCAATTACTGCCAATGGCCAGGAATTATATCATAAAGAGCTTCCAATGATCAAATTGACAAGCATTGAGAAAGTAATTGTAGATGACCAGGAATTTGCAATTATCGGTTATCGCCATGATGGTTCGGCGAATGGTCTTTACTTCGAAATATTGAAGCTAAATGAATCAACTGTTGAAACGGTTTATACTTCAGACGTCTACGAACGAGCACGAATGGAAATTTCAGAGAATCAAATTACGCTTGAGTATCCGAAGTATGAAGAAGAAGATGCGCGAACAGAGCCATCTGCTATTATCACAGAAGAATTCTCGATTACTGATAATAAGGTAGTTGAAGGAAAAAGTGAAGTGGAGCAGCTCGAATATGCAACGAATTCATTACAAGCAGAAGGAAATGCTGTGAATCCTTCTTTTTCCCAAATTAATAAAATATTAACGGAAGAGTCACTTAAAGCAAATGTTTCTCCAGAAATTGTGAAGGCAATAGCACTTCAAGAAAGCGGCTGGGAACAGTACTGGGGATCGGTTCCAAAATCAATTCAGGCATGTGAAAACTATGATGGAACGAATGTGAAGCTTGGCTATGACTGTATTGGCATTGGGATTATGCAAATTTCGAATCAAATGTATATGAAAGATGGCCCTGAAAAAGATGCCTACATAGACCGTTTAAAGACGGATATTCGTTTTAATATCCAAGAGGGAATCAAGATATTAAAGGATAAGTGGAATTATCATAAACCAAATCGCTATACTGGTATTAGTATTATCCCGACAATCAATGACAATGACCCGTTAGTAATTGAAAATTGGTACTTTGCGGTGATGGCCTATAATGGAATGCTGCCGAGAAATAATCCATTGGAAAGACCATTTTCTCCATATGGAGCATATCAGGAAGAGGTATTTGAACTTCTTAATGATTATACTTTAATTGATATAAATCCATTTCCAACTCATAAATTAGATCCTTATACTTTAGAAAACGGGCAGGTACGATTTAAAACAACTAACTTTTCAGTATCGGGACCACAGCATTATTCAAGTCAATCACTTGTAAAAGGTGACACGGCGTACACAACAGCACAAACGCTTAATATCCGAAATGCGCCAAATGGTGACGTAATTGGCAGCTTACCTAAAGGTTCTAAAGTAACGATTACAGGTAGTTATGCAGGGAATAATTCACGATACAGCCAATATGTATGGCTTCCAATTCGCACTAGCACTGGAAAAAATGCATGGGTTTCATCTAGTTATTTAAATAAGCAGGATTATATTGATGTTCATCGTTTAGAAGGTTATTCGCGTTACGATACGAGTGTTAGCATTGCGAACCATGGCTGGCACTGGAATCAGCCAACCTCTGTGGTAATCGGCCGAGGGGATGACCCAATAGATGCTTTAACAGGAAGTGTCCTTGCATCTGGTCTAGATTCACCATTAATGTTAACGCAAACGAAGGAACTTCCGCTTTCAGTAGAAAGAGAACTTGATCGACTTAACCCTACAGGAATTATTTACATTTTAGGTGGGAAAAATGTAATTTCTGTAAATGTGGAAAATAAACTTAAACGAAAATTTGGAAATAATAAAGTGAAAAGAATTTCTGGATATAGTAGATTTGACACAGCATCTCAAGTTGCAAATGAAGTAGATAAACAGAACAATGTTAGCGAAATTATCGTTACAACTGGAGATTCTAATTCATCGGATCCATTAGCCATCGCACCATACGCTGGTGAAAATAATATCCCGATTCTTCTAACAGGAAGAAGCAAGGGCGAAAGCTTGAATCCAGCAGTGAAAAACTTTATCCAAGAAAAAGGTATTAAAAAGGTCACGATAATTGGTGGAAATATAGCAGTTTCGAAAAAGGCAGAAACAGAGCTGCAGCGTTTAGTTGGTGCAGCAAATGTGAAGCGAGTATTCGGCAAGTCAAGATTTGATACGAATATCGCAATAATCAATACTTTCTATAATAGTAAAGCAATTGATAAACTCTTAGTATCACAAGGAATGCAAACGGCAGATGCCCTTTCTGCATCTCCATTTGCAGCGAAATTAGAAGCACCAATTGTTCTAACACAAGCTAACAAACTTCCAGCGGAAACAAATGCATGGCTGAACGGAAAAATCACGACAAGGCCTAATCTATATTTCCTTGGAGGAAACGTAGCAATTAATGAAAAAGTACGAAATGAGATTGTGAAATTAGTAAGATAAACTGATATTCGGGGAGTGCAGGCGTATAAAGGTGCTGTCACTCCCCGACTTTTATCCATCTGACGATCTCGTTTGGTGTGAATCCTTTGTAATAACTAGTTGATAATCGAGAGCAAAGTTCTTGCATGGATTATGCCTTGGGTGGAGATTTCTTTTACCCCAATATGGAGCGATCTAGCTCATAATGCACCCCATGACTATCCTATATTAACAATCTATCTTCACCCAAATTAATTACGATACGGTTTATATTCTACTTCAACTTTATCCTTTTCTTGATATGGAGCAAGCATGAATGCTGCTTTAAAGTCTGTGTTTCCCCGATTAATTAAGTAGTGGACCTTCTTCGGTTCAACTTGAATAAAATCTCCTTTTTTGCAATGAAATATTTCTTGATCAATATGAATTTCGAGCTCACCCTCTAATATATAGAAATTCTCTTCCATCATATTGTGATAATGCGCAGCAAAATCTTGCCCAGGCGTCAGTACAACAATTCCAAAGTTCATTCTAGGTCCTCGCATAAGATACTTTGGACCACTATCACCAAAACGATATTCTTTCTCGTTTTCATTAACAATCGCCACCGTCAACACTCCTTCAGATTATTTTAAGCCTGGTGCTATCCACATATGTTCTGTGAGCCCTTGATCCGCTAATTCTAGCTGGTTTTTATAGATTTTTTCCCATTTCTTATATAAATCAATATAGATGATATGATTTTCCATCACTGGGTAATATGTTTCCTCAAATGAAACAACCTTAGATATTGCATCGTCAAAGCTCTCATAAATATTTGCGCCGACACCTGCACAAATCGCTGCGCCAAGTGCTGTCGATTCTCTGACAGCGGGCACCTTGATTGGTATATTTAGTACATCTGAAATAATTTGGCACCATAGTTCACTTTTCGATGCGCCTCCAGCGAATATTATTTCTTTCGGTGATGTATTTGTAATTTCATTTATTAACTCAATATTTCCCTTCGTTACAAAGGCGGCGTTTTCCATAATTGATCGGTAAAATGTTGCCTTATTAAATCGCTCCGAATCTAGCTTGTAATTTATGAAACTAGGAGCAGCATGCTTCCATGAAATGTAATTCATTTTGTCCGAGAAGGTACTTAACATTCCATTACTGCCAACTGGTACGTTTCGTGCGCGTTTTTCCATTTGTGCATAGATGCTTTCCCCGGTTACATCTTCCATATATTTCTCTAATTCACAAAAACTATCACGAAACCACCGCATCACTAATCCGGGATAAAAAGCAATTGCTTCGTACTGCCACGTATTTGGAACAGCATGACAGTTAATTCGCACCCTGCACTTGTCATCAATCCGCATATTTTTAGTTGTATATTCATATTGCCAGAAGCTTCCACCTAAAATAGCCGCGCTACCATCACCAATTACACCCATGCCAATACATCCAAGCTGTGCATCGCCACCACCTGCGACAACAAGTGTCTCAGTGCAGAGTCCTGTCAGTTCTGCCATTTTTTCGGTTACATTTCCAATGACTGTGCCACTCTCATAAGTAATTGGGAAAATATCATTTCGAAGTCCAGCTTGGTCAGCGATAGATTTGTCCCAACTTCTTTTCTTTAGGTCAAAGAGCCCAGTTGTACAGCCGTTCGAAGGTTCAACTGAAATGACATCCGTTAATCGGTAGGTTATCCAATCATTTAGCATTGTCACATATTTTACCTGTTTATATGTTTCTGGTAGATTGTTTTTTACCCAAAGAATTCTTGGAATCGCACCTAATGAAAATGTTTGCCCTGATTTGCGATAAATATCAGCTTCCATTGTTTCACTTCGTTGATATATATTTGTGACTTCATCATTCGATCTCGAGTCGACATTTGCGCATGCCCATAACTCCTTGCCAGATTCATCATATAAAACAATTGCTTCACGCATGCTAGTTGTTGATATCGCAACAATCTGCTTAGGATCAACATTACTTTTGTTAATCGTTTCATTCATTAAATCAGTAATAATTTCAATGTTTTTTGTAACATCAAAATCCATGGAGCCGGGATATCTTTTATCTTCTTTATGTGTCCATTCTGATTGGGAAACTTGAATTTCATTACCTAAGGTGTCGAATAAGATTACTCTAACACTTCCAGTCCCTGCATCAATTGCCATTAAATAGGTTTTGATATTTATCTTCCTTTCTATCGTTTTTAAAATAATCGGGAAAAAATACAGTCAAACTATCGCTTCTGCAACAGATTCATCTGTGATTAGTACATCGATATATCCACCATTAAGTGCACCGATAATTGCTTCCCTTTTATCAAGCCCACCTGCAACCGCAACGACATGCTGAAGTGATTTTAGTAAATGAATATCTGTACTGATAAGATGCTTATGTAAAGGAAAATCTAGAACATTGCCATTGAGGTCGTAAAATTGGCTCAATAGATCACCAACGGCGCCTTTTGCTTTTAAAATCTCTAAGTCATTCAAGCTCAGTTCGTCTTCCTTTACAATCGTTGCTTGTTCATTCAATGCTCCAATTCCGATTACTGTAATCGTTGAATATGGAATCATCCTCAGTATTTTGTTTATTGATTTTTCTCTCAGCATTTGTTCCGCGAGTTCTATAGAGGAAACCATTAATGGAGACGGAATAATGTAGTGCTTATAGTTTGGATTTGTGTAGTAGTCTGATCTTGTATCAATTGCAGTAGGCATGTAAAATTTTACGCCGCCTGATAAAGAGACAAATGTAACGTTATATTTTGTTGAAATATTTAAGTGCCCTAATGTCTTCGCAACCGCTTGCCCATATCCAATATTTATCATTGTGTCACTTGTTATCCGGTCTTCGATGTATTGTGCCGCTGCTACTGTAAGACTTTCAATAGTTTTCTGATTAGAGGTTGGCACAATATAAATATCCTGTAATCCATATTTCTTCTTTATTTCATTTTGCAGCTCCATATTCGTGATTTTTTCCAAGTTAATTTTAAATTGAATAATATTTGTTGTTTTTGCTCTTTCTAGGTACTTAATGACCTTCATCCTTGATAGATTTAGTGATGCGGCTATTTCATTTTGCGTCATCCCCTCGTTGTAATATTTCCAGGCAATCTTTACGATTAGATCTTTTTCGTAGGACAAGCGCATCCCTCTTTTTGGATAGATTTGTTAGTAATTAAGTACATAGGTGCAATTAAGGTTGTTTCCGAAAGACCTGGCTAAACCCTATTTTTATAAGAACAAAATTAGCTACGAAAAACATTTGTTAGCCGCATTGGTAAATAAGGTCCAGGGAAATTGAACGAATGGAAATTTGATGTGAAAGGAAATGTTGAGATTAATAATATGCTTGGAAATCCCTATTTATTAACAATTTCAGGATATTAATTTTATTAAGATAGTAAGCTATGAATCATATTTTTTAAGATTAATAAATAATAAAATGATGAATCATTAATAAAATGTATGAACACATAATATAATTTACAAACAAAGCAAACGCTTACAGAGATAAAAGTTGATATATAGGAAAAAGTAGGCTGTTTAGTTACTATCTCAAGTGATTATTGATACTCGTAGTCGATATCAACATTGAACTAAGTGCAAAGTTGATCTGTGCTGATAAGAAAAACTTTGATGCTCCACTTCAAGTTAGTCAGTCTAGAAGATTTACAGCTTAACTATGAGAGCTTGATACCTTCTATGGAGGGATAGAAAATATTTTTTACTCGCTCACCACAGCGGAAGAAATAAAAGGCCTCGGTGAGACTACGAAGTGCGATAGCACAAGGAGGCTCACCAGCCGCCCGCGGAAAGCGAAGTGTATTTCTGGAGCGACGGGCATGGAAGCAAATATCATACTAGGTTAGTATAAATAGCAATACAGCGAAATGAGCCAAAAAGAATAAATGTTATGGGGGTGTAAAACTTGAACACTAATCCATTAGTAGAATTAAAAAACATAAAAAAGTCATTTCATCAAAACCAAGTTTTAAAAGGAGTATCACTTGCTATTCACGAATCAGAAGTAATTTCAATTATTGGTGGAAACGGTGCAGGTAAAAGTACATTGATGAAAATATTGACTGGAGTTTATAAGGCAGATGCAGGTGAACTTGAAGTTAAGGGGGAAAACATCGTTCACTTCAATCCATTAATCGCCCATCAGAAAGGAATCTATTTAGTCCCGCAAGAACCGCTTTTGTTTCCCAATATGACCGTAGAGCAAAATTTGACAATTGGCTTCCATATAAGTAAAGCAGAGGTAAGGGCACGAACGAAAAAACTAATGAAACAATTAGACTGGGACTTGGATTTACGCCGGTATGCCAATTCGTTAACAATCGCTGAGCAGCAGCAGTTAGAAATAATTAAAGGTCTACTGCGGAATGCAAAGGTTCTAATACTTGATGAACCTACATCGGCTTTAACATTCTCGGAAACGAAGTCTTTATTTGCAGTAATTGAAAAGCTGAAGACTGCAGGTGTGGGAATCTTCTATATTACGCATCGGCTTGACGAGGTATTTAAAATTTCAACCCATGCCGTAATTTTACGCGATGGCAACATTACACTCAAAGGAAAGATCGATCAGTTTACGAAAGAAATGTTAATTCTGGGACTAATTCCAGAAGGCAATATAAAGAATTACGCTCATCATTTTGAAAAAAATAGATTGAATCAAAGTAATGAGCCCCCAATACTTCAGGTTGAAGATATTAGTGGCGATGGATTTTATCGAATCAGCTTCAATGTTTACAAAGGGGAAGTGGTTGGACTTGCCGGCCTTGTTGGGGCAGGAAGAACAGAAATAGCCGAATCCATCTATGGTATTACGCAACCAAAGCATGGAAAAATTTACTTGGATGGAAAAGACATTACGGGATTATCAATCGATGAAACAGTGGAAAGTGGCGTGGCATATATACCTGAAGATCGATTTTTACACGGAATCTTCTCGATTAGTTCCGTCAGAAACAATATTACGACACAAGTTATTAAGCAACAGGGTTTTTTTATAAATAAGAGAATGGAGGAGAAAATATCTAGTGAATACATTGATCGATTAAGTATTAAGCTCGATAGCATGGATGATGAAATCAAATCATTATCTGGAGGAAATCAACAAAAATCTGTCATTGCCAGGATTCTATCAACAAAGCCAAAATTAATCATTATGGATGAGCCGACACGAGGCATAGATGCTGCAGCAAGAAATGATATTTACTCGATTATTTCGGAATTAAAAGAAAAAGGATTTGCCATTTTATTAATTTCTTCTGATTTAGAGGAAATTGAAAGAATTAGTGATCGTATTTATGCGATACATCGAGGAACATGTAATGTTTGTCTGGAAATAGAGGAGATCAATGCGACGAATGTAATGAAGGCAGCTTTTGGAACATATGAAAGAAGTGAAGCCAATGTCAAAAGTTGAAACACTGCTAAAGCAGAGAGAGTTTAGGACATTTCTCTTTTTAATCCTATTGTTTGTTATTGCAGGGATTGTTAATATGGACTTTTTATCCTTAGGTAACATTCAAAATGTGTTAAAAAGCAGTTTGCTATATATCGTGCTTGCAATTGGGATGACGTTCGTTCTGTTGACTGGCAATATTGATATTTCTGTTGGCGGTGTACTGGGACTTAGTGCAGCAGTCAGCGGGATTATTCTCAGAGATGGCGCCAGTATCATTTTAGCGATATTTATAGCAATTCTTATCGGGATACTCATTGGTTTGATTAATGGTCTAGGGGTTACTATATTAAAAATCTCCTCCTTTATTATGACCCTGGGAATGCTTGGAATTCTAAGGGTAATCCAGGTGATATATACGGACGGGAAATGGATTGAGAATCTACCACTCGCATTTAAGCAGCTTTCACAGTTAAATATTTTTGGAATAAATATGTTGGCAATTATCGTAATTGTTGCTGTTATGGTCATTCAATTGTATTTATCAAAGGGCAATAAAGGGAGATATTTTGCAGCAATAGGTGACAATGAGGACGGTGCTATTCTCTTAGGAATTCCAGTAAAAAGATATAAAACATATGCATTTATCATTTCGAGTGTCTGTGCATCCATTGCAGGGTTAATATTTGCCAGTCAGATTGGTTTTATTTCAACAACTGCTGGATTAGGTATTGAAATGACTGTAATCGCAGCGACAGTTCTTGGTGGTGTATCGTTAATTGGCGGCTTGGGATCAGTTGTTGGTGCTAGTATTGGTGCAATTATTATGACCTCTATTATTTCTGCACTTGTTTATATGAAAGTTCCTGCATTTTGGAATGATGCGATATCAGGCTCACTTTTAATTATCATTGTAGTAACTGATGCATTTTTAGCAAGAAAGTCTAGTAAACAAGCGAAGAGAGAAAGACTAAATGCTAGAGTCATTCAGAAGGAGGTGTGAATCTGGGATGTTAGGAAAAATACCAAAATGGAATCTGATGTTAGGGTTTATTTTAATCACAGAAATTATCATATTCGGATTAATTAACCCGAGATTCTTGAATATCACGATTTTATTAAATAGCTTTAACGATTTTATCGGCATCGCTATTATTGCTTTCTTTGTTACTTTTGTTGTGATTACAGGTGGTATTGATATCTCAGGGGGAGCCATTATCGGATTAACCTCTGTTGTCATTGGAATTCTATCACAAGTTATTGGGATAAATATCTGGATATCAATCATCCTCGCGATATTAGTAGGTGGATTATGTGGTTTATTAAACGGGATGCTTATAGCTTATGGACGCGTTCAGGCAATGGTGATCACCCTTGGTGGAATGCTGTTATATAGCGGAGTCGCAATCGTGTTTGTCGGCCTTTCTGGTGTAAGTACGTATGAAGGGATCTCCGGTTTTCCTCAGCAATTTAGTAATATTGCATATGGAAAACTACTTGGAATCCCACATTCTGTTTTATTATTTTTCATCATGTTTGCCATTGCGTATGTCCTCCTATATTGGACGAGGTACGGGAGATATATTTACTTAACAGGAATTAATCAGCGTGCTGCAGAGTATGCGGGGATCAATACGAAGAAAATTATTACGAGTACGTATGTGTTATCAGGGTTAAGTGCTGGTGTTGCTGGTGTCATGCTGACCTCCTATTTAGGAAGTTCAAGGGCAGATTTCGGTGCAGAGTACCTCATGCCGATATTAACAGTTGTTGTTTTAGGGGGGACTTTAATTACTGGTGGTAAAGGAGGTGTTGTCGGTACTGCTCTAGCAAGCATAATTGTAGGATTTCTGCAAATAGGTTTGCAAATGGGAGGTGTTTCGACACAATATATCGGCTTATCAACAGGACTTCTCCTTATTATTTCAGCAGCATTCCTAGGGATTTCTGCAGATTTCAAGTCAAGCATTAAACGAATAATATCCCCGCAAAAAAATAGTGCCTAGCTTAAGTGGCGGTATGTGGTTTTATATTTCAAATAAATCGGAGGTAGACTGTAATGAGAAAAAAATCTAACATCTTAAAAACCTTATTTGGTATTGTATTGTTGGTATTTTTACTCGCAGCATGTAATACAAATGATGATGGAGCAACAAAAGATACTTCAGATGGTAGTGATTCTTCAGGAAATGAAGCTGCAAGTGATATTGAAGTTGTTTTCATCCCGAAGATGACAGGTAATGCTTTTTTTGAATCGGGAAATAATGGTGCACAAGCAATGGCAGAGGAAATAGGCTTTGAGGTGAAATATGATGGTACACCAGAGGGAACGGTAGCCAACCAAGTGCAAATTATCAACAGTGCGGTGAGTAGTGGTGCAGATGCGATTGCAATTTCGTCGGTGACATCTGATGGATTGAACCAAGCATTGCAAAATGCACTAGATGCAGGAGTGAAGGTAGTAACATGGGATTCTGATGTAGATCCGGAATATCGAACGGTCTATATTAATCAGGGAACTCCAGAAATACTAGGGGCGATGCTCGTCGATATGGCAGCGGAACAAATGGATGATCCGAATGCAGAGCAACAAGTTGCTTGGTTCTACTCAAGTCCTACAGTTCCCGACCAAAATTCATGGGTTGATTATGCAGAAACTTATATTGCTGAGAAATATCCGAACTGGGAAATGGTTACAAAACAATTTGGGGAAGGGGATGAACAGTTATCATTACAAATTGGAGAAAGCATCATTGATTCGTATCCGGATTTAGATGCAGTGATTGCACCCGATTCAACTGCTCTTCCTGCGATGGCACAAGCTGCTGAAAACAAAGGGCTAACTGCAGAAGATCTTATCATAACTGGTTTTGCTTCTCCAAACTCAATGCGTCAATTTATCGAAAATGGCACGATTCTTAATCATGGTTTATGGGATGTAACAGACCAGGGTGCACTGGCAGTATACATCGCATATTATTTAGCACAAGGAAATGAACTAAAGGTTGGTGACACAGTTGATGTCCCTAACATCGGTGAAGTTACAGTAGAACCAAATTCTGTTCAGGGCTATGACTATGAAGCAGAGGACTCTGGTATTATCGTTTTACCTGAGCGAATTGTTTTTACAAAAGATAATACAAATGATTTTGACTTTTAAATATGGGAATAAATCGAGGGGAGATTGTATCAGATGGCAGATGTTGTAGGTAATAAAGATGCAAAAAACTTTTCAGAAGCAGTTCCATTTGCTAATAATGGAGACTTTCATGTAAAAGGTGCTGCGAACTATGACTGGGGTATGAAGGACCGGTTATCAAGGATTTTTAATCCCGAAACAGGAAAAACGGTAATGCTAGCATTTGACCATGGCTATTTCATGGGACCGACGTCAGGTCTAGAAAGATTGGATCTATTAATTCCTAGGCTAGCAAATTATGCAGATTGCCTGATGGGAACTAGGGGAGCAATCAGGAGCAGTGTCCCAGCAACATATAATAAAGCAATCGCCTTAAGAGCTTCATCTGGTTCGAGTGTTTTACAAGATGATTTAAGCCAGGAATCCATGGTAGTTGATATTGAAGATGCAATTAAAATGAATGCAAGTGCAATTGCAATCCAAACATTTATTGGTGCGAGAGGACAGAAGGAGACAATTGAAGAGTTGAACAGGGCCGTCAATCTTGGCTCGAAATATTCGATACCAACAATGGGCGTTGTCGCTGTTGGAAAAGAAATGGAGCGAACGACACAATTTTTCTTATTAGCTACAAGAATGCTTGCTGAATTTGGCGTACAAATAGTTAAAACATATTATTGTGAGGACTTTGAAAAGGTTGCTTCCGCATGTCCAGTACCTTTAGTTGTAGCTGGAGGGAAGAAGATTCCGGAGAAGGATGCCCTCACACTTGCATATCGAGCAATTGAGGGAGGAGCTGCAGGTGTAGATATGGGTAGAAATATTTTCCAATCGAAATATCCTGAAGAGATGATTCAAGCGATTGGAAAGGTAGTCCATGAAGGTTATTCGGATGTCGAGGCATACGAATTTTACCAGCATGCAATAAATGTAAAAGCTGAAGTATAACATGTAACTAATGATTATTTAGTTCCCTTGGAAAAACAAGTTAACATTTTGCAGAATGATCCGTAGTAATTTTATATTACTATGGATTTTTTTGTTTGCTAAATTGGAATATGTTCAAATGCACAACAAAAAATATTATCTTAGAGACTTACAAAATGAATCTAAATTTGCCAAATAAACAGAAAATTATAGTATAATAAAATTGAAATGACAAAAATAAAACAAAATCGTTGTACCAAAATTAGAATCACTAAAGGAGTGAGGCATGATGGCAAATGAAAATGAACAAATCAATGGGAAAGAACAAACTATTTTTCACCACGTCGGAAATCGTTTTCAAACAGAAGATCGAGAGATTCATATTGTTGCCCGTCTGGAAGAACCGCTCTTATTAGTGCTAGGGAATGTTTTGAGCGATGAAGAGTGCGACGAACTCATTCGATTATCAAAAGATAACATGAATCGTTCAAAAATTGGAGATACCCGGGAAGTAAATGAAATCCGAACGAGCAGTAGCATGTTTTTTGAAGGAAATGAACACGACATCCTGACGAAAATTGAAAATAGAGTATCCAACATAATGAACATCCCCATCGAACATGGGGAGGGGCTTCAAATTCTAAAATATACGACTGGACAGGAGTATAAAGCTCATTTTGACTATTTTTCAGCTGCAAGCAAAGCTTCCAAAAATAATCGAATCAGTACGCTGGTCATGTACTTAAATGACGTCGAACAAGGCGGAGAAACCTTTTTTCCAGAGCTGAATTTTTCCGTTTCGCCAAAAAAAGGAATGGCGGTGTACTTTGAATACTTCTATGCAGATCACTACCTAAATGAACGAACCTTACACGGTGGTGCACCCGTAACAGCAGGAGAAAAATGGGTAGCCACACAATGGATGAGAAAACAACGAGTAAGATAAACAAGAATGAAAGTATAGAGACTTGATCAAGCAAGTCTCTTTTACGTTTCTTCAATCAGCCTTCGAGACTCTTGTATATTACTCCTACGCCGAACAACTTTTAAATCCCCTAGAAATACCTTTGCAGCAACCAATACTCATCATTTCTAATTTTCGCACAAACTGCTAATATAGATTTAATAGTAAGATTAATGGAATTAATAGATGCATATTGAGAGGTGAATAGATTGAATAAAGTAATTGATATAAAAAATGTGGATTGGCTAAGAGATGGAAAAGTGATTCTTTCCGATATCAACTGGCAGGTGAAACGTGGCGAGCATTGGGCGGTGCTGGGACTAAATGGCTCTGGAAAAACAACGCTGCTAAATATGATTAATGGCTATATTTGGCCAACAACGGGGAAAGTAAGTGTATTGGAACAGCCTTTTGGTAAAACGGATATTCGTGAGCTACGGAAGTCGATTGGCTGGGTGAGTTCTTCGCTGCAGGAGAGGATCAACGGAACGGAATATGGAGAGAATATTGTTGTCAGTGGAAAATTTGCCTCGATTGGTTTGTATGAAGAGCCCACAGTGGAGGATTACCAGCATGCCAGGGAATTATTGGAGCAGCTGGGTTGCAGTCATCTAGCAGAACGAAAGTATCAGACATGCTCACAGGGAGAGAAACAAAAGATTCTAATTGCTAGAGGACTAATGGCATCACCAGAATTGCTAATTCTAGATGAACCGACGAATGGACTGGATTTTATTTCTAGAGAAGGATTATTAGCTGCAATTAATCAATTTGCACTACAAGACGATGCACCGACTATTATTTTTGTCACACATCATATTGAAGAAATAATCCCAATCTTTACGAACACACTGTTGCTTCGTAATGGGGCAGTATTTAATCGGGGGAAAAGTAAAGATATTTTAACAAGTGAAAACCTTTCGCATTTCTTTGACATTCCATTAGACGTTGCATGGAGGAAGAATAGAGCTTGGGTGACAATTATCGATTAAATTCGATAAATATTTCCTGGGGAATATTTATTTCTTAATGATTTAAACCTATCGATAACAGTCGACATAGCTTAGATAGAATACGAGATTTATTAGGGATTTCAATGCTCATCAGCTAACTTCATATAAATGAAAAAAGTAGTCCTTTCTCCTGAATAACAAGATTGAGGACTACTGAATTTTATTACTTTAGAGGCCCGTGTGTAATTTTGGATAAACCTTCATTAACAGCGAAAATCTTTGCATTTACCGTTTCAAAACCAAAATCAATTAATCGTTCAGAATGCATTTCTAAATACTTTTGAGCAGTTTCTTTAGTTTCGAATAGATAGATTCCACCAGCTAGCTTTTCCTGACTATCTTCTGTCCAAATCTTCCAAATGAAACCATCTTCTTCGTTTATGCTCGCTGCTAATCCTGCGAAAGATTCAGTCATTTCTTCACCAAATGGCCCATCCATTGGAAAATCTACTTGTAATACATATGCCATATCTAACATTCCTCCCCCTATTGACTTTAGTTTAGCAAAGTACGTCTATGACTTCAATTGAGATAGGGCATTGCCTCACCATGCTCCCAAACGTCCTTTATTCTATTCCTATGAAGGCATGTTCGGCAAGATAGCCACATTTTATGGGAAAGTCGAACCATTCAAAGTTTAAAAGGCTTTCTTAAATCGGGAAGCGAAGTCCATATGTTGAATAGTCTTAGAGAATAGTTATTCAAAAGCAACAGCCATTTCAGTAAAACTGAAATGGCTGTTTGATTTTTAATATACTATATCTATTTTTCTATATTATCTTTTTCGCATGGCTCTCATAATTAGGCTAACAATGAAAATAAGAACGATAGCTCCAATTAATGCTGGGACAATATAGAAATCACCAATTTCAGGTCCCCAGTTTCCTAGTAGTGAAGAACCAATCCAAGCACCGATAAATCCAGCAATAATATTACCTATAATTCCACCTGGTATATCTTTTCCGACGATTAGACTAGCTATCCAACCTAGTATACCACCAATAATTAAACTCCATAAAAATCCCATGTCACTCTCACTCCTCTAGTAGTTATATTATCTTTATATCCCAAATTGCAATTTTATAAACCAAAAGTGAATATTAATTTTGAGAAAGGAGTGGAAACAGAGCTTCAAAACTGATCAGGCGCTCACCTCTTATCCGTCAAACTGCGTGTTTTGGCTAAACTCAAGGAGACTAAACACTCTACTTATCGAGATTTTCTAAAAAGACTTGATTTTTAAAAAATAACACTTTATACTTATGTTAATTAAATTGTCGTAACATTTAAAAAAACGTTGATGAGGAAAAGTAGGATTCTGTTATTTTTCAAAGAGAGCTTCGGTAGCTGAGAAGAAGCAAAAATATGAATCTGAACAATGGCCTCGGAGTTTCGTGCTGAAAGTATCATGGATATTAGTAGGTTCCGACGAGATTTGGTACTCGTTATCCATACCACAAGTATAAGGGGTCATCTATTATTTAATTAGATTAAGACTTTAGTACTTGATGAGGCTGTATGTGTGAGCATGCAGTAAAGTAAGGTGGTACCACGTAAATTAACCACGTCCTTATCGATTTTTTGGTAATGGCGTGGTTTTTTAATGCAATAAATTAATTGGAGGGTTTTAGGATGAGTAAACATTTAGTATTGCAAACAGATTTTGGTTTAAGTGATGGAGCAGTTAGTGCGATGTATGGTGTTGCACTTTCGGTTGACCCGAAAATTCGAGTTTTTGATCTAACACATGATATTCCACAATATAATATATGGGAGGCTTCTTATCGCCTTTATCAAACGATTCATTACTGGCCAGAGGATAGTGTTTTCGTTTCTGTTGTTGATCCAGGTGTGGGGACGGAGCGTTTAAGTATCGTCGCAAAAACAGCTGACAATCATTATATAATCACACCGGACAATGGGACTTTGACACATATTAAACATCATATCGGTATTATCGAAGCACGAATCATTGATGAACGACTTAATCGATTGCCAAATTCTGGAGAGTCCTATACTTTTCATGGTCGTGATGTCTATGCATATACAGGGGCAAGACTTGCAGCTGGCGTAATAAGCTTTGAGGAAGTTGGACCGCTGCATGATATTGATCAAATTATTGAATTAGAAAAGAAAGAAGCATGTATTGAGTCCGGTATATTAATCGGTAATATCGATATCCTTGATGTTCGCTTTGGAAATTTATGGACCAATATTAACCGTGAATTATTCATTGAAAGTGGAATTAAATACGGTGATTCATTAGAAGTTACAATCGAAAATAATCGGCGCCATATCTATAAAAATATTATGAAGTTTGGACGGTCATTCGCAGATAGTCGCTTAGGGGAACCGTTATTATTTGTTAACTCATTAGATAAACTTGGTGTCGCAATTAACCAAGGTTCTTTCGCGAAAGCGTATCATATCGAAACAGGTGCAAATTGGAAAATTAGTATACGTAAAGCATCCGATCTTATTTTTCGTTAATTTTTTGGTAGATAAGAAAGTATAAAAACTCTCTTACTATATAAGTGCAAGTTTAACAGAAAAGGGGGAAATAACATGTGGAAAAATACACTATCAATTAAAACTATTGTAGCAATTGGGATAGGTGCAGCAGTATTTGTTATTTTATCAAGGTTTGTAGCAATACCAACTGGTATACCGAATACGAATATTCAAACATCATATGCCTTTCTAGCGCTGATGGCCGTTGTATTCGGACCGATAGCCGGTGGAATGATTGGGCTGATCGGCCATACCTTAACAGATGTAATCGCTTGGGGGTCTGTTTGGTGGAGCTGGGTATTTGTGTCATTATTCGTAGGATTCTTCATAGGACTAGTAGCGAATCGAATCAATATTGAAAGTGGTATTTTTGGAAAAAACAAAATTATTACATTTAATATTGTTCAAGCAATCGTACAGATTGCTGGCTGGTTTATCATAGCACCAATTCTTGATATCCTAATTTATGCGGAACCGGCAAATAAAGTATTCACACAAGGGGCTGTTGCTGGTATTTTCAATTTCATTACAGTTGGAGTTATTGGTACATTATTATTAACTGGCTATGCGAAAACCCGTGGTAAGAGTGACAGCCTAGTGAAGGAATAATAGCTGTATTGTCCTGAACAGGAGTGCGAGAAGGAGTTTATTATGAAAAAAACCATTATACAATTTAAAGATTTTTCATTTAAATATAGAAGCCAGGTCGAACCTACCTTAGTCAATATTAATTTGACGATTTATGAAGGAGAAAAAGTATTAATTGTTGGCCCATCCGGTTCAGGAAAGAGCACCATAGCCCATTGTATCAATGGGCTAATTCCATTTTCATACAAAGGTGATATTGAGGGAAGTTTGATCATTAAGGAAAAGGAAACGAAAGACTTAGACTTATTCTCCTTATCGAAAATAGTTGGGACCGTATTACAGGATCCAGATGGGCAGTTCATCGGGTTATCTGTCGGTGAGGACATTGCGTTTGCTTTAGAAAATGATTGCGTACCACAAGAAAAGATGAAGAAGCAGGTTGTCAATGTGTCTAAGCTAGTGGAAATGGAAGCGCATATTGATACATCAATTCACGAATTATCGGGTGGTCAGAAGCAGCGTGTATCGCTTGGCGGGGTACTAGTTGACCAAGCAGCGATTTTATTATTTGATGAACCATTAGCGAACCTCGATCCAGCAACAGGACAGCTTGCAATTACATTGATTGACCAAGTTCAAAAAGAAACGGACACAACAGTTGTCATTATCGAGCACCGCTTAGAGGATGTCTTGCATGAGTCGGTCGACCGGATTATTGTCATGGACGAAGGAAGAATTGTCAGTGATACAACGCCGGATGCACTGCTCGTATCAAATGTACTGGAATCAAGTTATATCCGTGAGCCACTTTATATTAAAGCACTGAAATATGCTAATATCCGACTTACAGAGGAAATGCGGCCAGCACACTTAACAACCCTTGACATAGATGGATGTAAAGCAAATATACAAGAATGGTTTGAGAGTGCAGAACTAGCAATGTCACGAGAAAAAACTACTCCAGTCATTGCTGTCAGAAATCTTAATTTTGGTTATAATCGCGAAAAGCAAATTCTCCACGATGTTTCATTTTCTATTAAACAAGGTGAAATGGTGAGCATTGTTGGTAGGAATGGTACAGGAAAATCAACACTGTCGAGGCTAATTTGCGGCTTTGAAAAGGCGCAGTCTGGAGAGATTCTATATCAAGGTGAGGACATTACGAACGATACGATTCGTCAGCGTGCGGAGCGAATTGGGATGGTAATGCAAAATCCGAATCATATGATATCCAAGCATATGATTTATGACGAGGTATCTCTTGGGCTTATAATGCGTGGAGTTCCTGAAGAGGAAGTAAAATCTCGTGTTGAGAAAACGTTGAAAGTATGTGGACTCTATCCTTTTCGAAATTGGCCAATCTCTGCTCTAAGCTTTGGTCAGAAGAAACGGGTGACGATTGCCTCTATTTTGGTGCTAAACCCTAAGATCCTTATTTTGGACGAGCCAACGGCAGGGCAGGATTTTCGCC
Organism: Oceanobacillus chungangensis; assembly: GCF_003369565.1. Taxonomy (GTDB): domain Bacteria; phylum Bacillota; class Bacilli; order Bacillales; family Amphibacillaceae; genus Oceanobacillus; species Oceanobacillus chungangensis. The sequence continues at coordinate 147,866 of NZ_PIOD01000025.1, forward strand.
ATTATACAGAAATTATGGAATTTCTCCTGGAATTGAATCAGCAAGGTGTAACGATCTTAATGATTACGCATGATATGCACCTTATGCTCGAATATACACCACGTGCTATTGCGATTGCGAATGGCAGGATTTTAGCGGATGATTCAGCGGTGAATATACTAACAAACGAGGAAGTAATTGAACAGGCAAATTTAAAACAGACATCACTCTTTGATCTTGCCGTACGAGCAGATATCGTGGATCCAAAGGAATTTGTATCTAGATTTATTGCCTTCGATAAGGAGGTTAGGAAAAAATGGCAGTAGAAATGTTATCCTATATCGAGCGTAAATCACCAGTTCATGCATTATCTGGGGCAACGAAGCTAATTGCATTCCTCATATGGTCATCGGCAGCAATGCTTAGCTATGATACGCGTGTGTTACTAGCATTATTTGTAATTAGTATCGTTATTTTTAAAATTTCGCAAGTAAAGATTCGTGAAGTTGGTTTTGTATTAGCATTTATTCTTGCATTTTTACTGTTGAATAATGTAGCGATATATATTTTCTCCCCACAGGAGGGTGTGAAAATCTACGGAACAAGCCATATTTTATTTGAGATTGTTGGTCGGTATAATGTGACACTTGAACAATTATTTTATCAATTTAATGTTACACTAAAATACTTTGTCGTCATTCCAGCAGCTTTACTCTTTATCGTTACGACTCATCCAAGTGAGTTCGCTGCGTCATTGAATAAAATTGGTGTAAATTATAAGATTGCTTATTCTGTTTCACTCGCCTTCCGCTATATACCCGATATACAACGCGAGTTCCGGACAATTGCCCAATCCCAGCAGGCACGAGGAATTGATTTATCGAGAAATGAGAAGGTATGGAATAGGGTGAAAAATGTCTCGACTATTGTTTTTCCCTTAATACTATCGAGTTTGGAACGAATTGATGTCGTAAGTAATGCGATGGAGTTACGTGGTTTCGGTAAAAATAAAAAGAGATCATGGTACAGCGAAAAAACTTTCAAACGACAAGACTATATTACGATTATTATAGCAGTATTACTCTTAGCTTTATCGTTGATAATAACCTTCCAAGATGGAAGCAGATTTTATAATCCATTTATTTGAGTTGGATTAAAGAATAGGAATTTTTGAATATATAAACGGAGTTGAATAATCCTTGCTTTATGTGGGGATTATTTTTTGATTGAAAAGAGAATTTTAAAACTCTCTTATCAATCAAAAGTGCAACTAAGGCTGCCGTTGAAAGGCTTGATAAGCCTAGTTTTCTTATAATCTGCTATTCTATCGGCATTACATGACATAATCATGTATAATAACAGTATAAAAACTGACTAATATTATAACTATAATAGAATAGAGAGGTTAGCGAAATATGAACAAAAAGCGATTATTTCTAATCCTAATAGGCGTTGTGACGGTTGCTGTTGCTGCTTTCTTTACATTTCAAGTCATACAATCAAACAACATTACAATGACCCTTGATGATCAGCTTGAACAGGCGAAAGTATTACTTGATCAGGATCAAATTGAGGAGAGCATTAACTTATTTGAAAAAGTGCTCGATCAGGATCCTTCACATACGGAAGCACGTATTGGTTTGGCAAACGCGAATATGGCACTGTCAAAATATGATGTTGCTATCGAACTATTAAATGAAGGAATTAGTATCAAACCGAAAGAAACACAATTTTATTATTTTTTATCTATTGCATATGAAGGAACCAATGATTTAGAAAATGTAGCCAACACGATTCAAGCGGGTATTAAAGCTACTAATAATGAAGCATTAAAAGAGTTGGAGGAGCAACTTGTTTCCAATGTCCAAATTGAAGTTGACCGTCATTATGTTCAACAGAATTTTAGTAAGGATTTATCATTAATTTGGAAGAAAAATAATGGTGTAAAGCTTCCCGTTGAGGCGGAATGGAAGCTTGAGAATGAGGATGCTGGTAGTTTTTCCGATGAAACAGACACATCTGTTACGTTTACAGGTACTGACGTCGGTAGTGTGATGCTTTCAACGACTGTTGGTTCTATTACAAAGGAAACTAAAATCTTTGTGGAAGAGCAAGTTATTGAAGAAATCACATTTGAGCCAGCTGATTTGGAGCCGTTAGCGATAGGACAAGAGCTTGCACTGTCGGTATCAGGAGTAGATGCTGCAGGTGAGGAAATGGAATTCAATCCAGAGTGGACAGCTAGTAAGGATATTATAGAATTTGAGAAAATAGAAGGACAGAATAATTCCATTAAGGCAATTGAAGAAGGAATAACGATGGTAAATGTCAATTATCAAGAATTGGATGCAGAGCTGAGCGTAGCAGTTTCTGATGAAGATAAGATAATTGAAACAGGTGTATTGGGAAATGGGACTGTTTCTATATCGCCTGAACAAGCCAGTTATCCAGTAGGAACTGAAATTCAGATTGAAGCACATCCTGTTGAAGGCTGGGAATTTGTTGGCTGGAATGGAGACCTAACTGGTGAAACAAATCCGGAAACGGTTGTTGTTGAGGGAGATATGACGATTCAAGCTGTATTCGAACAGAGCGATACCCATGAACTAACACTAGCGATCGAAGGAGAAGGAAATATTCACCGCGAATCATTAGACACTACGTATAATCATATGGATTCGGTAACCTTAACGGCAGCGCCTAGCTCCGGCTGGTCATTTGACCATTGGGAAGGATCAGTAAATGGAACGAATGAACAAATAACGGTACAAATGGATGAGGATAAAAACATTACGGCGGTGTTTACAAAGAATCATGAAACGGATGAATCTGAGGACCCAGCGGATGATTCACCAGAAGAGAAGAATCCAACAACACCTGAGAAACCTGACCCTAATCCCAATCTTACTCCAGAGGAACCAGATACAGAGAAACGTCCAGATCCAATTTATTACAGCTTAGGTGTGAATATGTCTGGCAGCGGAACAATCTCAAAAAGTCAACAAGGGAACTCTTTCGCTAAAGGAACCGTTGTACAGCTAACTGCTACACCAAGTGATGGCTGGAAATTTGCAGGCTGGGAAGGTGATGCATCAGGGACTTCATCAACGATTTCTGTAACAATGAATAGTAATAAAAATGTTCGAGCAGTATTTGAGCAAATCCCTGAAACGAAATATACACTCTCATCATCGGTTAAAGGGGAAGGTACAATTGTTCCTGCTAATGGTACTTATTCAGAAGGAGCAAACGTTACAATCGAGGCTAAGCCTGCAACTGGCTGGGAATTCTCCCACTGGACAGGAGATCTAACAGGCTCTTATGTAATAGAAAATTTAACGATGAATCGAGATATGCACGTAACCGCAGTATTTGTAAAAATCCCAGAAGAATAATACAAGAAGGGGAGGGGCTATTAGTTTTATTAAAAGTCAAGAGAATAATCCCGAAACCCTATAATTAAATGATTTATTGTATTGTCACACATCATATAGGGCAAAAAGAAAAGGATAGATGAACAGGAGTTATACCTGCTAACATCTATCCTTTTTGTACAACATATGACCTCATTTACTATAACAACATCGAAGTTTTTGACAACGTGAAATTCCTGAGTTTCTTCAACTGAAGCACCATATAGTTTATATATACTATTTCACAATCTAATTAGATAATCGTTATTTGTAATTAGATAGATATTCTCCTTCTTCAATAATCTCATCTGCACTTACCCCTAGCAATTCTATCGGTTTCAAATTAGGATTTTTATCAAGATATGACTTTACCATTTTGTAACCTTCACTATATCCGTATAAATATGGCAAATTCTAAAGAAGGTTCTAAATCTTCCTTATATAAATCTGGCTCTATCATCTCCCAAAATACTAAGATATAGGAAGGGTCAATTGGAATAGTATAGGAACTTTCAGGGTAAACAAGTCTTTCAAACATACTAGCTGACATTATGGAACAATGGATCAATGAAGCTGGCGTTGATGGTTTTAATATTGCATATGCAGTAACCCCAGGGACATTTAAAGAATTTGTTGATAATGTGGTACCAGTTCTTCAGGAACGCGGCCTAGTTCAAAAAGAGTATGCTGGTAGTACATTACGGGCCAACCTTACCGGACAAAATCAACTCCCTGAACACCACCCAGGCAAAAGCTACGGTATACAGGGACAGCATCAGGATCACCAGTCCTCACTTACAAATTGATATTAACATGGACCGGGGCAGGGACTGTCTCCGGTCCAACATCCTAATGATGCAAAAACAAAAGACTTGATAGGCAACCCCAAATTGATACTTTAACTTCACTTTACATATCTCTCCATATCATTTACTATTTAATAGAATAGAGATAAAATTATGAAATATTTGATTATATACCTTTTCCTCACAAAAAAGAAGGTGAGCACATGAATATTACCTATTTACTATTTTTTCTCTGTATTATTATTTGCACATTAATTATTACATATTGGGCTGCAAGGCAAAGTAATACTACCAATCAATTTTATATTGCAGCTGGCAGTTTAACAGGGTTTCAAAATGGGATGGCAATTGCAGGAGATTATATTAGTGCTGCATCTTTCTTAGGGATCATCGGTACAATTGCAATCAATGGATTTGATGGGTTTATGTATGCAATTGGATTTTTAGTCTCCTATTTAATTGTACTGTTTTTCATCGCTGAGCCCGTACATCGTTTAGGAAAATATTCACTCGGGGACGTGATTTTTTCGCGTTTTCCTAGCTATCATATGCGTGGCTTAATGGCTGCAGGAACGCTTATCATATCAATTTTCTATATTATTCCTCAACTAGTTGCGGCAGGTCTTTTAATTCGTTTATTGCTAGATATTGATTATGCTATATCTGTTCTAATTATTGGTGGATTGATGACAATTTATGTAGTGTTTGGAGGGATGTTTGCAACATCGTGGGTGCAAATTGTGAAAACAGTTCTGCTCATGTCAGGAACCTTTTTGCTTGCGTTAATTGTTTTTTCCAGACTCAATTGGAGCTTGACCGGATTGTTTCAGCAAGTAAAGCTTGGAACGCCCTTAGGAGAGCAATTTTTCCTGCCAGGCAATTTATTTGATAATCCATTGGAGGCAATTTCGCTCCAACTTGCTTTGATTCTTGGTACGGCTGGTTTGCCGCATATATTAATTCGTCTTTTTACTGTAAGGAACATAGTGGAGGTAAGGAAATCTCTATTTACCGCGTGCTGGATTATTGGTCTGTTTTATTTAATAGCTTTAATTCTTGGACTGGGAACCGTGGCACTAGTCGGATACGAGGCTTTAATAATAAAGGATTCTACAGGGAATTTAGGTGCTCCGTTACTCGCAATGGTGCTCGGTGGGGACTTCTTGATGGCATTTATTTCCGCAATTGCATTTACAACTATCATCGCTGTCGTTGCCGGTTTAGTAATCTCTGCAACAACAGCCTTCTCTCATGATATTTATTATCATTTTATCAAAAGGGGCAAGACAACTGAGAAACAGCAAGTACGTGTTGCAAGGTGGACGGCGTTTGCAATTGGACTTATTTCTACATTATTTGCCCTGGAATTGAAAAATATGAATGTTACGTTTCTCGTCTCTTTAACGTTCATTGTTGCCGCTTCTAGTAATCTACCTGTCTTGTTGCTTACACTCTATTGGAAGCGTTTTAATCAAGTGGGTGCGATTAGTGGAATGGTTTGTGGCTTGGTCGCATCACTCGTTTTATTATTGATTGGTCCGCATATTATGCATCCAGACGGAGGGTGGATTGCAAGGGAAGCGATTATGCCACTTTATAATCCAGGTATAATTACAATTCCAATTGGATTTCTAGCAGCATATCTTGGGACCATTCTTTCAAGAAAAAGCTCGGAAAGTAACGAAGAATTTAAAGCCTTTTATCTGCTTGCGCAAACCGGAGTTGATATGAGGAGTGAAGACAATTGATGGACTTAACCCTTATTTTATTTGAGCGATTAGGTTTATTACTCGTAGTCGCCTTCGTATTGACAAGGATTCCTGAATTTCGATCAATCCTTTATCGAGAATTTAGCTTAAAAATGTCGATACTACATGCTTTTGTTTTTGGTTTGTTTGGTATTGCTGGAACTCTAACGGGGGTCATTATTAACGGTGATTTCACAATATCTCGTGCGTTTATTTGGTCTGTTGGTGAGGGGGAGTTAATCGTTAGCTCAAGTCTCGTTGCGATTGTAATTGCTGGATTATTGGGTGGTCCAGTCGTTGGTCTGGGTGCGGGATTAATTGCTGGATTACATTTGTTTTTCCTTGGCGGTGTCGGCTCTTTTGCTAACAGTCTTGTTAATCCGATTACAGGGCTGCTAGCGGGATTTACAGCTAGATTCTTTTCCCAGGAACGAGTTATTTCCCCTATCAAAGCGCTATTTATTGGGATTTTCCCGCCGATTTTACTTATCCACTTACTTCTGATTTTTGACTCACAGGAAATGGATATGATTGCAATGGTAAATGTCATTGGTTTACCGATTGTATTATCAAATAGTATTGCGATTGCAATTTTTACAGCAATGATTGCCATTGTTTTGCGAGAGCAAGAAAATGAAGCAGCATTAGCGACAAAGCAGGCGCTAAATATTGCCGAAGATGCACTTCCATTTTTGAAAAAAGATTCGTTTCAGGAGCAAGCGGAAGGAATTGCAAATCTACTCTATGACCAATTGAAATTGGCCGCGGTTACGGTGACAAATAAACATGTAATCATGGCACACTGCGGCTTAGGAGCAGGACATCATCGAGTCGGTAATCCGATAACAACAGAGATTGCAAGGCAAGCAATCGATACGAAGCAGCTGCTCGTCAGTAAATCGAGGGCAGAAATAAACTGCGAGCAGGAGGATTGCCCACTTGAGGCCGTAATTATAATTCCAATCATGGAAGCAGAAGACGCTGTCGGTTTGATTAAATTATATTTTCGAAAAGCACAGCATATAAGGCCAGTGGAATTGATGCTGGCAAAGGGTCTAGGGCAATTGATTTCAAATCAACTTAAAACGATAAAAGGGGAAAAGCTCGAACTACATAATCGGGACTTAGTGCTTCGCAATCTTCAAGCACAGATTAACCCGCATTTCCTATTTAATACGTTGCATATGATTGCAGCTTTGTTTCGGAAGAATCCCGAAAAGGCGAGGCATTTAACTGTTCAACTAGCAACATTCATGCGCTTTAATATTAAATTGGTTCAGGTGCAGCTCGTACCATTAGAAAAGGAATTTGAGCATGTCCAAGCATATATTGATATTATCCAGACGCGTTTTACAAGTAGAATAAAAATAAACGTCTGGCAATTGGAAGAATACCCGAACTTGTATCTTCCTCCTTCCTCGATTCAGCCACTTGTTGAGAATAGTGTCCAACATGGTTTGGGAGATGTAATGGAAGGTGGCAGGATTGAGGTTCGCATAGAAAGAAACGGTGATAATGTGCGGATTAGTGTCCAGGATAATGGTCTCGGTTTTTCAGTTGAAAGTATAACACAGGCTGGACACATGCAATTCGAGGAAAATCAAAATGGTGGAACAGGGTTATATAATGTAAATCAACGGTTAATGAGTCTCATAGGTGATACTGCAAGTTTACAGATACGAAATTTGCCAGCTGGAGGCAGTGAAGTATCATTTAACATTCCATACAACGATTAGGGGAGGGAATTGGGATGAAAATCCAAGTAATGATTGCGGAGGATGAGCAGTTAGCGCGTGACGAGTTGATCTATTTATTAGAAAAGGAAGAGGATGTCAGCCTTTGTCCAAGTGCAGAGAATGGCGAGCAGCTGATTAAATTATATTTAAAGCATGAGCCCGAAGTTATTTTCCTCGATGTTCATATGCCAGGCATGCATGGCCTTGATGCCGCTAAGAAGATAACGGAATTTGTATATAATAAGCCACCATTATTTATTTTTACTACTGCATATGATGAGTATGCTGTTGATGCTTTTTCGATTGAGGCGATTGATTATATGTTAAAACCCTATGATACAGCGCGCTTTCAAGTGGCAATGCAACGTGTTAGGAAACGATTGCGGCAACTAGAAATGAAACTGGACAAACCCAAAGATGCTAATTCTGCTAATCCTGGAAAACTATTAATTGATGATAACGATCGAATGGTTGTCCTTTCTCCTGAATCGATTTATTATGCGGTACCATTTAATCGAATGTTGGAAATCCATACGGAAGACAAGGTTATCATTAGTCGGATGTCCTTACAGGATTTGGAAAAAAAGGTCCAAGGATATTCATTTTTCCGAACCCATCGCAGCTATCTTGTTAATTTGAATCATATTCAAGATATTACCCCATGGTTTAATGGGACGAGTAACGTGACCTTAAACGATAAGAAACAAACGACAATCCCTGTCAGTCGAGCAGCAAGAAAGCATTTATTTGATCTATTTGAGAAATAACCATTTATCACGCCTTTACGGGCTGCTCTAATATCCCTCTCTAAGTGTGAAAAAAACAAAAAAGGAGGGTAATAAACAGCTCGTAAATTCCTGTTTCTGTTCAACTAACATCCTTGAAAAAGAAAAACAATTTTTCGGCGTGCGATGTTTCGCTGACATAGAATTCCTTGTTTAGTGGGACTGGAAGGAACCCCCAGTAAATGAAGTTTCATTTTATGTATTAAAACCTGCAATTGAAACATCCGTAATAACCGTTTAATCTGAATTCTACCATATTTAAAAGGTAATCTATATACTTATTAGTAAGCGCTTTCAACAAAGCTATTATTGATTGGGGGGAATAAACGTGAGAGAGACGATTGCGCCACTAAAAGTAGGTGCTAATATGGTTGATTATGATCAGGCATATGCTGATTTTAAGTGGGAGGATGTTGAAAAGGAATTCTCTTGGCACAAGACAGGGAAGGTAAATATGGCATATGAGGCAATTGATCGCCATGCAGAGACATGGCGGAAAAATAAGGTGGCACTCTATTATAGTGATGAGAACCGAGATGAGAAGTATACTTTTCGCGATTTGAAACGTTTATCAAATCAGTTTGGAAATGTATTACGAAACATAGGCATTGAGAAAGGGGAGCGTGTCTTCCTCTTTATGCCGAGATCACCGGAGCTATATGTTAGTTTACTAGGTATCCTGAAAAATGGTTCTATTGTTGGACCTTTATTCGAGGCATTTATGGAGCAAGCGGTTCGTGACCGCTTGGAAAATAGTGATGCATCGACGCTTGTTACAACGAAGGAGCTTTTACCAAGGGTACCTTATAAAGAACTTGTCCATTTAAATCATATTATTATCGTTGGTGATGAACCAGACCAAGTGGATGAGACAGCTGATATAGCATTTTACAACTATGAAGAAGAAATGAAAAAGGCATCTCCACAGTTAGATATTGAATGGGTTGACAGGGAAGATGGTATGATTCTTCATTATACATCTGGTTCAACGGGAAAACCAAAGGGTGTACTGCATGTTCATAATGCGATGATTCAACACTTTCAGACGGCGAAATGGGTAATGGATTTACAGGAAGACGATATTTTCTGGTGTACTGCCGACCCAGGATGGGTTACCGGGACATCCTATGGTATTTTTGGTCCTTGGCTAAATGGAGCGTCGAATCTGATTCGAGGTGGTCGTTTCAGCCCAGAAGATTGGTATAAGACGATTGAAACATACGGTGTAAATGTTTGGCTAAGCGCTCCAACTGCATTCCGCAGACTAATGTCGGTGGGTGACAATGTCGCAACAGAATATGATTTAAGCTCATTAAGGCATATTCTAAGTGTTGGTGAGCCACTAAATGCCGAAGTAGTTCACTGGGGAATGAAGGTATACCAATTACGGATTCATGATCACTGGTGGATGACGGAAACAGGTGGCATGATTATAGCAAATTATCCTTCGATGGAGCTAAAACCTGGTTCGATGGGCAAACCATTTCCAGGTATTGAAGCAGCGATATTGGATGACGAAGGAAATGTGCTTCCACCAGGACAGATGGGCAAATTATGTATCAAAGCTGGCTGGCCATCGATGCTGCGGAATGTTTGGAAAAATGAAGAGCGATTCAAGCAATATTTTCCATTTGAAGGCTGGTTTGAATCGGGTGACCTTGCATCGATGGATGAAAATGGGTACTTCTGGTTCGAGGGGCGTGATGATGACGTCATCCAAACGTCTGGTGAACGTGTCGGCCCATTTGAAGTGGAAAGTAAGCTTGTCGAGCACCCAGCCGTTGCTGAAGCGGCAGTAATTGGAAAGCCTGACCCTGTAAGAGGGGAAATAATTAAAGCATTTGTTTCCTTGCGAAATGGTTATGAGAAGTCGGATGATTTATTAGAGGAACTAAGATTATTTGTGAAACAAGGACTTGCAGCGCATGCTGCACCAAGGGAAATTGAAATTCGTGATTTCTTACCGAAAACAAGAAGTGGTAAAATTATGCGCCGCGTATTGAAAGCATGGGATTTAGGGCTACCAACTGGAGATTTGTCGACGATGGAGGAATAGATTTTTTTTAGCAGATAGGAAAGTGAGTAACTAATGCTCTCAGGACTAACGTAATTTTTTAAAAGGTAATCGGGGGATTCATAGATTGGAGACTCCCGAAATTAAAGGGGGATGGATATGGCTGTTAAGCAAGAATACAATAAGGCACGAAATAACGGGAAAGCGGTCAACTTTGAAAAGGCTGCAAATAGTAACGCATTTAAAAAGCTTTTAGAAGACCGCAAGAAATTTATTCTACCATTAACGATTTTCTTTCTGATTTTTTATTTCTTGTTACCTATATTAACTTCTTATACAACATTCCTGAACACACCCGCAATTGGCGATATCTCCTGGGTATGGATTTTTGCGATTTCTCAATTTTTAATGACCTGGATTTTATGTACGATTTATGTGAAAAAAGCCAATACCTTTGATGAGCAGGCAGAACATATTGTTGAGGAAATAAGAAAAGGTGGGGATATCAAATGAGCCCAATCGTAATCATCCTATTCATTGCCATCGTCATCTTGACCCTTGTCATCACTTACTTTGCAGCAAAACGAACCCAAACAACCGGAGATTTTTATACTGCTGGTGGAGGATTAACCGGCGTACAAAATGGTGTCGCGATTGCTGGTGATTATTTATCAGCAGCATCTTTCCTCGGAATTGCTGGTGCAATCGCCTTATTTGGTTTTGACGGCTTTTTTTATAGTATAGGTTTTCTAATCGCATACTTAGTCGTGCTGTTTCTAGTTGCCGAGCCATTACGGAATCTTGGGAAATATACACTCGCAGATATGATTAATTCTCGTTTTGATGCGAAGAAGGTTAGAGGTGCAGCAGCACTTAGTACGATTACGATTGTTACTTTCTATATGATTGCTCAGCTAGTTGGTGCGGGTGCACTCATTCAGTTATTGTTTGGACTGGATTACTGGCTTGCGGTGCTTATTGTTGGTGTGATGATGACTATCTATGTATTATTTGGCGGCATGATCGCGACTAGTTGGGTACAAATAGTTAAAGCCGTTCTCCTGATGGTCGGGATGATCATTATGTCCTTCCTTGTATTATTAAAATTTGATTTTAATATCGCTCAAATGTTTCATGATGTAAAATCTGCTACTGTACATGGGGCGGATTATTTAAAGCCCGGATTACAGTATACACAACCGCTTGGAACCCTTTCCCTTATGCTTGCATTAGTGCTTGGTACTGCGGGATTGCCGCATATTCTTATGCGTTTCTTTACGGTTAAGGATGCAAAAACGGCAAGAAGCTCAGTTATAACAGCAACATGGGTAATTGGTGTTTTCTATGTCCTTACATTATTTCTTGGCTTTGGTGCTGCGGCCTTTGTTGGATATGATTCCATAATCGCTGCAAATTCGGGTGGAAACATGGCCGCACCATTACTTGCACAAGTATTAGGCGGCGATATTTTATTCGCATTCATTTCAGCAGTTGCCTTTGCAACAATTTTAGCTGTTGTTGCTGGGCTTGTATTATCTGGTGCATCAGCCTTTGCCCATGATCTCTATGGAGAAATTATTAAGAAAGGGAAGGCAACCGAAAAGGAGCAAATGTATGCAGCCCGATATGCTTCTTTAGGTGTATCCGTGCTGGCAATCGTTCTTGCATTATTTGCTCAATATCTCAATGTTGCATTCCTTGTTTCACTAGCATTCTGTATTGCAGCTAGTGCCAATTTGCCAGTCATTTTATATACGATTTACTGGAAACGGTTTAACACTGCCGGGGCAGTGACTGCAATGCTCACGGGATTATTCTCAGCATTAATCCTCGTGTCGATCAGCCCGAGCGTATTCTCACCAATTGAGGGGGCTGCTTTATTTGTTGGTGAACCAATCTTTCCGTTCAGTAATCCTGCAATTATTTCCGTACCACTAGGCTTCCTCGGTGGCTATTTTGGGACGATTTTGTCAAAGGAAACAGATATAAAACGTTTTGCCGAGGTAAGTGTGAAGGCGCATACGGGATTCAAGGAGGAAGCTTGAAGAATGGGAAATTTTAAAAAATGATTGTTAATGATTAGAGTCGCCGTACATACGGTGGCTCAGCTTGTTATTAAGTTGAAAGATAGTATAATAATTTCCTTTTATGCTACTGGATGACATTTTTATTAAAATTTGTCGAAAGTTTATTGTTTTATTGTGTTTTATATTCGTATATAATAATGACACCTTATAAAAAGGATGTGTGTTTATGAGAAAATACGTAATCCTTTTTATGCTTTTCATAATCATTGGTGCTTATAACACGAATATTCTGTACGATTCACCGCTGCATCATCATGTAGTTGTCATGGATGAAGGGGAAACGATACAAACGAATCATGCAGGTAGTCTAGACCTAATTGATGCTGAAAAGCAGAAGCTTGCGTTAGTGAATTTTAATATTGCTATATTCCTAGCTTTTGTTGTAACGTACGTAGTCTTTCATTTCTTTGCGAGTATTGGAATGAGGAGCCGGCTATCCAATCCAGTGTTCTATCAATCCAATTATGTGATCACATTTCCTTCAAAAAAAATTATTTAATTAATTTTTCAAAGGGGGACGATGCAAATGATGTGGATACGCTATGTAATAATTGGATTCCTTTCCTTGACTTCGGTTTATTTGTTCTATTTTCAAGGAACCGAAATTTACCATGCTTTTAAAGATTACTTTTCTAACAGACATTTATAAATTGAATAAGCGTAGAAGGACTAAATTGGATAGAATGATTTAGTCCTTCTTTTTTTACTGGGTGGAATAGGAAGAAAAGTAAGCTCCAACTAGGATGATAATCGGTCCACCACCACCTGAATTGTTGCTCGAACCAGTTCACTTAAACTGCTTCTTCTCATCTGCTTTGTTACAAAATTAAGAATTTCAAATGTAAATTTTGTGTGTTATTCTTCCTGATTAACTTGTCTCAATTGTCATTACAGATTAGGATAATATTAAAATGATTTAGAATTAGTATACAAAAATGGCAAATTATGGTTGGTATTTTTTTGACCTAATTTGAAAAGCTCATTTTGTAATGATTGTTGCTGTTATAATCTAACAGGAAATGAGTCTAATTAAATTACATCAAGAGAGATTTGGAAGGATGGAGAAAGTGAGTTTAGCATGGAGCGCTGAGGAAGTAGAATATTTAAAGGACTGTGCAGGAAATACAAAAATATCGACAATTGCTAATAATTTAGGGAGATCTAGTGAAGGTGTAACAATAAAAATGAAACGCCTGAACATTAATCATACGAAAAAACAAATGGGAATGGTAACTATTCATGAATTAGCAGCCATCCTTGGGGTAGATCGGAAAACCGTTGAAGGCTGGGTTATTAGGCATCGCCTACCATGTAAAATGCGCGTAACGAAGGAGAAAAGAACCTTTTATCTTATTGATGCGGAAGAATTTTGGAAATGGGCGGAGAACCACAAGGATAAAGTGCAATTCTCCGATATTGAAACCCATGTACTTAATCCTGAACCTGGTTGGGTCAACCAAGAAAGACGAAAAGAAAGAGAGCAATCATTATCGAAGAAACGGAAATATCAAATGTGGACAACAAAAGAAGACGAACAATTAATCCGCTTAAGGGAATCAGGTTTGACCTATCGAAAAATAGGGGAAGCGATGAATCGAAGTGCGATAAGCGTTGAAAGAAGGTACAAAAGAGTAAAGGGATAATAAGCTCGTCCCTTCACTCTTTTAATAAAATTGGAAAGTTATAAAAATTACCTATTTCAGCGCCCGGATCCTAGCGAAACTTCCCTAACGTCCGTATTCATCATTAACGGGCGCTTTCGCTTTTGGTTCTTTATAAGAATTTAATACAGACCGCTTCTGGAGCTGGAATATCTTTTTCAATTACTGTTAATTTTCCTGTTTCCACATCTCTAGCGAATAATGTAAGGTTGCTTGACTCCTGATTTGTCGCGATGAGAAATTTCTCAGTAGGGTCGAGAACGAAATCTCTCGGCCAATCGCCTTCTGTTGATACGTTTTCAACAAAGCTTAGTTCTCCAGTTTCCTCATTCGCTTTAAAGATAGCGAGGCTATTATGACCACGATTTCCTGAATATACAAATTTTCCATCAGAAGTGACGTGAATAGCACTACCTTGATTGTTATCGGTAAAGTCTTCAGGTATAGTGCGGATTGCTTGATTAATAGTAAAGCTTCCATCTTCCTTCTGGTAGTTTAAGACGATGACCTCTGAGCTGAACTCTGTTACGAGGTAAACGATATTTTCTAGTTTAGGATGGAAAACCAAGTGTCTTGGACCACTGCCAGCAGGAAGTTCCAAGCGATTCACTTCTGTTAATACACCATCTTCACTAACCGCATATGTTGCTAGTAAATCTCCGCCTAAATCAATTGCAACCAAATATGTTTCATCTGGAGTCATACTAGAGTAATGAACATGTGATTTTTCTTGTCTTGGATCTGGCCCGCTTCCATTGTGTTGAATAGAAGAGGCTAAAGGGCTGATGGTTCCATTCTCTTGATCAAGCAAATGGGATTCAACGGTTCCTTTATGATAGTTTGTACTGAATAAGAAGCGGTGCATTTCATCGGTATTAACATGACAAGGATTCGGCCCTTTCGCCATTTGTTTATTTAAGAATGTAAGTTTACCAGTTGATTGATCGATAGAGTAAGCGGCAAGTCCACCCTTATCACCTTCAGTAGCAATCGCGTATAAATAGTTTTTATCATCAGTAATGTTTAAGTATGTTGGGTTTCCAATTTCAGCTGCAACCTTTATATCGGAAATCTTTGCTTCCTCTGTATCGAGTGTAAAAGAATAAACCCCTTTACTTTCCTTCTTCGTATACGTTCCAATATATCCAATATATTTCATAAGCAATGATTCCCCTTTCAACCTCATTTTCTCTATCATACCCTTTTTAGGAGGTGCCTGTCACTTTCCGAGTTTTGTCGAATATTCAGGGTTCACCCATTAAGAGTAATACATACGATCACACTGAAAGGTAATTGATAGAATATTTCCCTGCTTATTAGTACAATAAACACAAATGAAATTTTACCGGGAGGCAATTTAATGAAACTAATTGCAATCGATTTAGACGGGACATTGCTAGCAGAGGATGGTTCGATTACTGAAGAAAATAGTAAGATAGTTCGAGCCGTGCAACAAGCTGGAAATAAGGTGATCATTTCTTCAGGGCGTTCGCTTCATGACACGAAGCAAATTCTACTTGATGCTGAACTGGACTGCCCAATTATCACTGGTAACGGGGCAATAATATTTCATAACGATGTAGTACTGCAAAATCTATACTTGGAGCCGGAGCTTATCAAGGAATTAATAGAAATTGTTGAAGAAAATGGATTATATTTTGAAATCTATACGAATCAAGGGGTATATGTGGAGGAAGCGGGAAGGAATATTCTTGAGCAGGAACTACAGCACTTACAGAATGAAGATGCTGATTTTGCGAAGGTAATAGGAAATAAGATTATAGACATTCAATTTAAACAAAATGGACTTACATATGTACCAAATTATCATGATATTGATTATGAGCCATTAGAGGTATATAAAATTTTCGTCCTATCATTTAATCAGCAAGGACTCTCAAAATTAGAGGATCGATTATCAAGTCGGAAGGATATCTCACTAACAACTTCTGGGGTTCAGAAGTTAGAAATTGGTAATCTAAATGCAAGTAAGGGGAATGCATTAACATTTATTGCCAACCACTTTAACGTAGATTTAGAAGACACAGTGGCAATCGGTGATAATTTAAATGACCTATCCATGTTCGAAGTTGCTGGAATGAGCATTGCCATGGGAAATGCGGAAAAAATCGTGAAGAAACAAGCGACATATATTACAAAAAGCTGTGATGAAGATGGGGTCGCATTCGGACTTCGTAAATTTGTCCTAAAGAAATAGATGTACTTCTATCGAAATTAGGTTTGTTAATAAAAGGCTGGTGAAACGATGAAGGAATTAATTAAGGCAAATAATTGGTTATCGGGCATCCAATGGTTATTCTTTATTTTTACAAATATTGTCGTCATCCCGATTACAGTCGGCGAAGCATTTGAGCTTCCACAGGAAAGCATTGTTTCACTATTGCAGCTTTCATTTATCGTAACTGGAATTGCATGTATGCTTCAAGCATTAATCGGACACGGACGAGCAGTTATGGAGGGGCAGTCGGGACTTTGGTGGGGCGTAATTTTGACACTTGTAATGACGGCATCTGCACAAGGTATGACGCTAGGAGAGTTAGGGGGAAGCATTAGCGTCGGGATAATTATTTCAGGAGTAATTACCGTTATTATAGGGTTATCAGGTCTTGGAACATATCTCGCTAGGCTATTTAATCCAGCAGTAATGGGTGTATTTATGTTTTTACTAGGGGCACAGCTCGTGGGGATTTTTATGAAGGGAATGCTTGGAATTCCTTTTGGTAATGAAGAGGACACGGGAAGTATTCAGCTGCCTGTTGCTTTACTTTCGATTTTCATTGTCGCCATGATAATTTTCATCAATATCAAAGCAAGGATAAGTATGCGGCGCTATAGTTTGTTAATTGGTATTATCGCCGGTTGGTTATTGTACATATTATTATTTGATTCGGAAACATCAGCAGGGCTAGCTGATTCGCAGTTCAGTATTACATTATTCCCATTTGGAAATCCGACAATCCACATTGGAATCATCCTCACGATAATTTTAACTGGATTATTAAATATTGCCAATACATTTGGCGCGCTTAAAGGCACAGACAATATATATAAAAGTGAGACGACAAGCAAGCAGTACCGGGCATCATTTACAATAACAGGCGCTGTATCCGGGATATCTGGCTTTCTCGGTCTTGTTCCATACTCGCCATATGTTTCGTCAATCGGATTCCTTAAGCAAACAGGGGACATTAGAAGAACCACGTTTGTACTTGGTGGATTTCTCTTTTTATTGATGGGGCTAATTCCTCCAGTTGGTGGATTTTTTTCAAATCTACCACTTAGTGTGGGGAGTGCGGTATTATTCGTATCTTATGTATTGCTTTTTCATTCTTCCTTGGATTTCTTCAAGCAGGTCAAGTTTAACACGATGAATATATACCGTTCAGCGGTTCCGCTATTCGTTGGGATTATTATTATGACAATGCCTGCTAGTTATTTTACAACGATACCGAGCATCGTTCGACCATTGGTAAGTAATGGGCTTTTGGTGGGAATAATGTTGGCGATTTTGTTGGAAGGTTTTGTGGACTGGGATCGGTTTGGGGAGTAATGTTAAGTCTTCACCATTTACTAAGAAATAACCGCATTATACATTCAATAAGCGAACAATAGATAGGCAATTTTTAAACCAGCTACTAGATTATCTAAAATACGCTGTCAAAACTTGACGGAAATCGGGAAGTGACAGACACCTAAAACACTATACACAAACCGTCAAAATATAGTATTATAATATTATATTTGATTTATGAGGAGATTATGTAATGTGTGGTATTGTTGGATTTACAAATGGTAAACTAAATATAGATAATAATAAAGTTATAGAGAATATGATGAACACGATAGGGCATCGTGGCCCTGATAGTGATGGGCATTTTTCAGATGAAGAGGTAACGCTCGGGTTTAGACGCCTGCAAATTATTGATTTATCAACAGATGCAAGCCAGCCAATGTACAATGAAGACGACTCAATTGCACTTATATTTAATGGGGAAATTTACAATTATCACTCATTAATGGATGATTTGATTGCAAAAGGACATACCTTCAAAAGCCAAAGTGATACAGAGGTTATCATCCATGGTTATGAAGAGTATGGTATTGATATTTTACAAAAGCTAAGAGGGATGTTTGCTTTTGCAATTTGGGATAAAAAAGCAGATCATCTCTTTATTGCTCGTGATTTTTTTGGAATCAAGCCGCTTTATTATACAGAAAATACAACCGATAACTCATTCATTTTTGGTTCAGAGATAAAGACATTCTTGAAGCACCCGGCGTTTAAGAAGGAATTGAATAAGGATTCACTGAAACCTTATTTAACTTTCCAATATTCCGCATTAGATGAAACGTTTTTCAAAGGCGTTTATAAATTAAGACCTGGTCATTATATGATTTATAAAAATGGGAAAATGGAGATTAACTCTTATTGGGATATTAATTTTGATGCAGAAGAGAATACCCTCGAGTATTATGTTGACAAAATTAAAGAAACGATGGAGGAATCTGTCAATTACCATCGAATTAGTGATGTAAAAGTTGGTTCATTTTTATCCGGAGGTGTTGATTCAAGCTATATCACTGCATTATTAAAGCCTGACAAAACGTTCTCTGTTGGGTTTAAAGATTATGAAGGTGTGTTCAATGAAACGAATCTAGCGGAAGATTTGTCGAAACGACTTGGCATTGAAAATCATAAGAAAGTTATCGATGCTGATGAATTTTTTGATGCTATTCCAACAATTCAGTATCATATGGACGAACCGCAAGCAAATCTGTCTTCAGTACCACTCTATTTCTTAGCTGAATTAGCTAGTAAGCATGCGACAGTACTTTTATCTGGTGAGGGTGCAGATGAAATATTCGGTGGTTATGCTTGGTATGATAAGACCAATTCGGAGAAGAAGTATGAGAAGATTCCATTCTTCCTGCGTCGCCTTGCTTCAAACATTAGTAAAGCATTGCCTGAGAATCGAATCACGAACTTCTTAGTCAAAGGCGGGCTTAAGGTTGAAGAACAATTTATTGGTGAGGCGAAAGTATACAAAGAAAAAGATGCTTTAATGGTATTACAAGACAGCTATAAACAAGGTCCATCACCAATTGAGGTCGTTCGAGAGTCATATCTGAAAGTTAAAGGAAAAGATGAAGTAACGAAAAAACAATATATCGATATGAAGCACTGGTTACCGGGAGATATATTATTAAAAGCAGATAAAATGAGCTCGGCGCATTCAATCGAACTACGTGTGCCATTTTTGGATAAAGAAGTAATGGAAATGGCTGCAAAAATTCCTGCACATTTAAAAGTAAATGACAAAGATACAAAATACGTTTTACGTAAAGCTGCAAATGAAGTATTGCCTGACGAATGGGCAAACCGACCAAAAGTTGGCTTCCCTGTTCCATTTAGAGATTGGATCAAGCAGGAGAAATATTATAAGCGAGTGAAGGAAGTTTTTGAAGCAGAATATACAAAAGAATTCTTCCACACAGAGACACTTGTTGGCTATCTAGATGAACATTACACTGGAAAGGCAAATCGTGCACGCTATGTTTGGACTGCCTATGTTTTCCTAATCTGGTATAAACGATTCTTTATCGATGAAGATGTGAATGTTACAAAGTAGATTTATTTAATTATATTAAAGGTTTATGATTATGTGTAGCAGATAAGCAAGTAAGTATGTTTACGGGCTTATCTGCTTAAAGTGCAATAAAGGAGCATTGCATGGTTAAATTGATTATCCGAAATTCCATTCTCTTTTTCCTGCTTTTCCTAGGAATCTTTATTGTAGGTACACAAGGGGATAAAGTTTATGCGATGATTGCAGACTTTTTAGAACAGGACAGTGGGGTATTGACGGTTGTTAGTGTTGATGTTCAACATGGCTATCCAATTAAAAATAGTAGATTTCAAATCATAGACGGAGAAACGAATGAAGTAATAGAGGAAATCGAAACATCTATTGATGGGGTCGCTACTACTGGTTTATTACCTTTGGGGCATAACTATTATGTGCAGCAAACAAATGTATTAAAGCCGTATCAATTGAATACCGAGCGACATGAGCTGATATTCAGCATCGAGAATAATAGAATTACGATTGAAAATGATGTTCCAAGCTTTATCAAGGAATATAAACGAACAGCGGAAAAGGATATTGTGGTTACAGCGGTTAAACTCCCTGTAGAATCAATTCTACAAACTCCGGAACTGCCAAATGGTTGTGAGGTAACTGCACTTGCGACGGTTCTCAACTATTATGGGTATAAAACAAATAAACTGGAATTAGCAGATAAATATATGCCTAAGGTTGCATTTACCCGGTCCAATAATAAACTCTTTGGTGCAGACCCATATCAGGCCTATGCAGGTAATCCAAGAAGTAAAGGGCAAGGATTTTTTACTTATGCACAACCAATCGTTAAGACAGCAGAGCGTTATTTCGCTGAGAGTGAGGGAAAACATTCGGCAAGAAATATTAGCGGAAGTTCAAAAAAAGATATTCATAATCTACTTTCTGAGGGTATTCCGGTTATTATTTGGACGACTGTTGACATGAAAGAGCCACGTGTTAATTATTCCTGGCATATTAGAGGGACAAACGAAAAGATTAAAGTACCAACAAATTCGCATACCGTTGTGTTAACTGGATTTAATGATGATTCGGTGTTTGCGATGGACCCACTGAAAGGGCATGTCACATATCAAGCGGATCATTTGTTTGGTATTTATGAGCAGGCTGGTGGGCATGCGATGGTTGTGTATTAAGATTGAGCAATGTATTGAAGTGGATATGAGACCGGCTAAAGATGCTTGAGCTGGAACGTTCATGTGCTGGTCGGAGCACAGGTATCACAGGTAGAATCGTTTATGTTACAGACCTGGAATGACCATGCAAAGCAAAGAGGTCAGACATAGTTAGAAGCTAGATAATAAATTCCAAAGCCACAACTAGCGAACGTGATCAACTTCATTCTAATTAAAATCGGTTATCCAATTTGGATAGCCGATTTTATTTTTTATTTCTTATAAATTTACTCCCGCTGCTATTTGCTCTTAGTCTATCCATCAAATTAGCTGATTTTTCCGCAGCCGCGTTTGTTGTTGACGCGTCAATAGCTAATATTTTATAGCTGTCATTTGCTTTTTCCAAATCGAATATCGTCTGCTGCTCGCTTCCAGACGGTAATTCTGTTTTTTGAATAATGAATTCCTCATTTATTTCTTCAATTAATATGACAGCTTTATCACCCTCAAAGCGATCTAGAATACCTTTCATCCTTTACCCTCCTACACAAGCTATTCCTTCATTTTTAATATCAGTAATTCTTGCAGGACCAATTCCTTTAATACGGGAGAGTCCGTCCACAGAATCATACGGTCTCATATCGAATAAATCCTGTGCTCTTTCGGGTCCAATATGAATGATTGCTTGTACTTCGTCAATTGATGCTCGATTAATATTGATACATGAAGCTACACCTGTCGTAGTTTCTTCATTTTCTTCGTTCAGATTATTATCTTCATTAAAAGTATTTGCTGAACCAGTACTTGAAGGGCTGATAGTACCGTCCTTGTTAGTTGCAATACTATAATCTTCCCCATCGGTAGTAACAATAATCGTGCCATTTACATCTGTACCGTAAAGTTCAATTCCTTCATTTAGAACCGTGGAGACAACTTCTTGACTTGGATGACCATAGCTATTGTCTAAGCCAGCACTATAAATAGCGATAGAAGGACTGACAGCTTGAAGAAATGCCTTGTCAGTTGACGTGTTCGAACCGTGATGACCAAGCTGTAAAATATCTGCCTCGATATCAATACGAGTACCAATCATTTCTAATTCTTCACTTTTACCAGCATCGCCAGTAAAGAGAAATTTCGTATTTCCATATGTAAAGAGAATGGAAATCGATTCTTCGTTCGTTTTGCCAGAAATCGATGTTGGATAAAGAACGTCTAGTTTAAGTGGTCCAATATCAAATGATTCTCCAGTTCTAGGTTCATGATAGTCTGCATCACTTGCAATAACTGCTTCAATTGCATTTTGAAAAGTTTCCGATGAACTTTCATTTCCTGAAAGCCATACTTCACCGGTATCATATGTTCTTACAATCTCTGCTAATTGCCCGATGTGATCAGCATCTGGATGACTAACGATAATTAAGTCGATAGTTGAGATATTCTGGTTTGCTAAATAGTTCACAACTTCATTTCGATTCCAATCACCAGTGTCATAAAGAATCGTGTAGGAATCTTGTTGATCTGAATACTGAAATAATGTGGCATTTGCCTGGCCAGCATCGATGTAATGGACCTTTAGCTCGTTTAGATTTGCATTACTACTCGTTTCTTCACTTGTTTGTGAGGCTGCTGGGATTTCTGCAGTAGCTGAAGTAGCCTCCGTGTTAGATGCTTCCTCTGCAGTCTCTTTTTCCTCACTATTTTCAGTTTCTTCTGACTGCGGCTTCGCTTCGTCGAGAGGATTTTCAGACACAGCCTCCTGTTCAACCCCTTGGCCACAAGCAACTAATAGAACAGAGAGAATGATAGAGAAAATTAATTTCAATAGTTGTGTACCTCCTTAGGTGCCTGTCACTTCCTGAACTTCGTCAATTCTTCTTGTCGATAATATCTATGAATTTAATTTTCTAGGCTCGTGGTCTATTAATAATTAATTTTTGCCATAGTACAAAATCGAATTATTACAGCTAAAAGGGCACAGTTAATTAAGTTTTCCACTTTTGCATTTTCGAGTTGAATATTTTATCTTAGAAACAAATAATTAATAGATTAAAACTAAAGGTGAGTTGATATGGCTAGGAAGAGACGTATATTGTTACCTTATTCATTTTACCATATCATTTCCCGCGGAAATAGACAGGGTGCGCTTTTTCATGAGGAGATTGATTATAAAATATCCCTTCATTTGTTTCATCAAGTGAAACAAATAATACCATAAGAGATTGCTTCTTGTATTTGGAAGATAGATGTTGAAGCTGAGGAATTTACGATAAAACAAAGGAAAAAACAGATGAAGCATAAATTAAAAGAAAGCAAATTAGCAAATTTTTTACAGGTTCTATTTTTATTTGGTGCACTATTATTGATATTAATAATAGTAGAGTACGGGATGTTCGGAACAATTTTAGGGACGAGGGACGAAACTGAAGTTATCACTTTTGGATTTCTCGATCGCTGGAAAAGCGATGAGAGAGCAGTTATTCTTATTGAAGAATTAGATATGGAAATAGTTGTACCTGAACATAATCTTCCAGGAGGCAGCCGAGTTCATTCGTGGTTTCAAATTACGTTGAAAGAAGATGGGATAAAACATATTTTGATAGATTATGAGAAAACAAAGCTAGAGAATAAGAAAGCATTGCAGTTAAAACAACGGTTGAATCGTCTTAAGGGAGAATAGTTTGAAGATTGTATGGATGGTCATATGGATATTAATCGAGTGCGAGAAGGCGCTGTACTTACTTTCCTGTAAAAATTCCTGCAGTGGACTGAGTTTGTTTTAAATTACATACTAACACAAGGAAATGGGAAAAATGAGTCAGATTGGCAGGAATCCTTAGTTGTTTGCTGTCCGCACATTATTTGGTAGAGAAGGTACTGTTGGATTTGGTGATACGGTATATTAAAGGGTTAGCTAACTGTAAATTAAATTAAAGACGTAAGCTCGGATGAATCCCCAATCATCCGATTCTGCATCTTTTCTATCGACATTTAACGACAGAACTCGGGGAGTGACAGGCACCCCCTTTTAATGTAGAATTATTTTGGTGAATTTATTTAAAGGAGTAATTAAAGATGGATGCGAAAAATGATGTTAATAAAAATCAGTCAAGAACGTATGTGGAAGTTATTGGCGATACGGTTTATGATAAACATTTGATAGCGACTATTTGTATTAGTTTGATTTTTAGTTTAGGGGCATTTTTAATCGGAAAAAACATTTTCCCTCGTTTTGCTCCGGAAACAATGGTACAGTCTTATTCCTTATTGCTTGGGATTGCAGGTAGCTTAGTGGGACTTGTTGTAAATGCGCTTTTGTTCAAACCAAAGCGTACGCTAAGTGAATCGGCGAATACAAGTGAGGAATTAAAAGAGGTATATGATGAATTACAGTTTGATTTAGCTGAAGAACGAATTGCAATTTTGAATGATCCGGTATTACATAAGGAAATGAAAGAACTCGGAATTGCGGAGATGTATCTTGCAGAAAAGGAGGATCCTAAAAATTGAGTACGTTAATGATTGCGATTATCTTCGCTATTATAGGGGGCGTGCTGTTTACACTGATTGGTATCGTATCAGGATCAGATGAAACAGCCGTTTTAGTGCCCTTCACACTAATTGTCGTATTATTAGGCGCACCGCCAGAGGCCGTGTTTGCTTTCTTTATGTCGGCAATCTTAGCTAAGCACTTAACCCATGCAATTCCCACTGCACTAATGGGGGTTCCGGGTGATACATTAGCAGCGCCCATGCTAGAGCATGCTAATTTTTTAAGAAGAATTGGACTTCCGCACATTGCACTAAGAAAAATGATTTCTGGTGGTGTAATTGGTGCATTTATTGCCCTGCCAATATCTTTATTATTTGCGATGTTCCTTAGTCAATTTGGGGAATTCTTCCAGGAGAACTCAGGGATTATCTTTACTGCAGCGGCAGTTCTGATTGGCTACTTTTCAAAAGGTCGTTGGGTAAGTGTTTTACTTATACTCCCAGTTGCGCTTATTTTCCAAGGGTTAGGATTAATTAGTTCAACTATTCTGGATAAATCACTCTCAATTAGTTTCTTTTTAGGAATAGCGATCGGACCGATGTTAATTGACTTATTACTAGCAACATCGAGAAGTGCTCGGCCAATGGTAGAAAAGAAGGAAATGAATGAGTACAAGCTTGCTCCAGAGAAAAAGGCATGGTCGGGTTATTTTCCAAACCCATTTAAAGTATTAACGAGAAAGCAAGCAGGACAAGTTGCTGGCACTTCCTTCCTGTCCTCTTTCACTTTTGCTTTAAGCCCAGTTGGAATGACGTCACTAATGGGTGAATTAATTGGCTCGAGGATAAAAGGTCAATACAAAAAGGCAACTAGCAGCCTAGCAACGATGAACGGTGTAACGGAATCAACGTATGTTGCGGAAACAATCATTCCATTAGTTGCATTTGGGATTCCGCTCAGTCCAGTTACACTAGGACCTGCTTCCGCACTATTTAATGCTCCACCAGTGTATTCGACGGAGCCGATTAATAATTTACATACGATGCTTGAACCGATTGATTTCCTTGTCTACGGATTAATTGGGCTCATAATCGCAACGTTAATTGCCTATCCATTTTCCATGAATTATGCAAGAAAGGCAACAGTGTTTATAATGAAGAAAGTGAACCAAGAAGCAATTATCGGCATGTTTATTGGTATTGTATGTTTACTGGCGTTTTATGAAGGGGAACTGACCGGAGTACTTGTCACTTTCGCAGTAGCAGTAGTCGGTGGTATGCTGAATCGCTTCCTCGGACTAGGAGTTGGGGTACAGTTTATGATTTACTACGGCTCAAGCTGGATGATCACGACATTACTCGGATGATTAAAGGTATTTACTGACACTTCCCGAGTTTTGTCGAATGAATAGAATTAATCTGCCTTGGTATTTAAAAAATACCAAGGCTTTTTTACTTTCTGATCTTATGAGTTCTAATCAGTCTAGGAACGCAGTTTATTCGACTGTTTTCTACATATTTCGGGAAGTGACAGGCACTCAGATATTTCTTTGATTTAATGCATACTAGCTAGTATAATAAATGTAGGAATCGTTATTGAGATAATATTTAGAAAATAATAATTTTAGTATGGGGGTTATGTGTTGAGCTGGCAAACGAACTACGAGAAATGGAAACAATTTGAGGACCTGGATGTAGAATTGAAGGATCAACTTGAGAAATTAAAGAATGATTCTAAGCAATTGGAAGAAAGTTTTTATAAGACGCTTGAATTTGGCACAGGTGGAATCCGTGGAGAGATTGGCCCAGGTACAAACCGAATGAATATTTATTCTATCCGTAAGGCAACTGAAGGGCTTGCCAGGTACATCGAAGCACATGGTGAGGAAGCGAAGAATCGTGGAGTAGCGATTGCATATGATTCACGCTTTAAATCACCTGAATTTGCAATGGAAGCGGCAAAAACACTTGGTAAACACGGAATACATACATATGTTTTTGAATCACTACGTTCCACGCCAGAACTTTCTTTTGCAGTAAGATATTTACATGCGTATAGTGGAATTGTTATTACAGCGAGTCATAACCCGCCAGAATATAATGGATACAAGGTTTATGGTGAGGATGGAGCTCAGGTTTCTCTAGCCGTAGCAGAAGAAATTATTGAAAAAGTGAATGAAGTAGAAAATGAATTAGAAGTTGAAGTTGGTGGCGAGGAAGAGTTAAAAGCTGCTGGAATCCTGAATATTATCGGGGAAACCGTTGACAATGCTTACTTAAAACAATTGCAAACGATAAATGTTAATCCAGATGTAATCAAACAGGTTGCAGATGATTTTAAAATTGTCTATACGCCTTTACATGGCACCGGAAATATCCCTGTAAGAAAAGGATTGAAGGCACTCGGATTTAAACATGTACAAGTTGTTGACGAGCAGGAGCTGCCAGACTCGAGCTTCCCAACTGTAACATCACCTAACCCGGAAGAGCACGCAGCATTTGAAATTGCTATTCAATATGGTGAGAAACTTGATGCAGATATGCTGCTTGGGACAGACCCGGATACAGACAGAGTAGGCGCAGCTGTCCGTAATAGTGAAGGGGAATATGAAGTGTTGACTGGAAATCAAGTCGGCGCATTACTTCTACATTATTTGATTACAGAAAAGCAGAAGCAAGGAACGCTTGCAGATAATGCCGTTGTATTAAAAACAATTGTAACGTCTGAACTAGGTCGTGACATTGCAACTGCAAATAGATTAGAGACGATTG
Source organism: Oceanobacillus chungangensis (assembly GCF_003369565.1). Classification (GTDB taxonomy): domain Bacteria; phylum Bacillota; class Bacilli; order Bacillales; family Amphibacillaceae; genus Oceanobacillus; species Oceanobacillus chungangensis. Next base: position 175,134 of record NZ_PIOD01000025.1, read on the forward strand.
ATACATTGACAGGATTTAAGTTTATCGGTGAAAAAATAAAAGAATACGAAGCATCCGGAGAACATCGCTTTTTATTCGGCTATGAAGAAAGCTACGGTTATTTAATCGGTGATTTCGTCCGTGATAAAGATGCAGTTCAAGCATGTATGCTCCTTGCTGAAGTTGGTGCCTATTATAAATCGAAAAACATGACTTTATACGAGGGACTTCTAGCAGTTTTCGAGCAATACGGCTACTATAAAGAAGGCTTACAATCACTGACATTAAAAGGGAAAGATGGAATTGAAAAAATTAATACGATTTTAATGGCATTCCGTAATAACCCACCACAAGAGATTGCAGGAAAACAAGTTTCTGTAATCGAAGACTATCAAACAAGTAAACGTATTTTAGTAGGGGATAATGTAGAAGAAGAAATCCTCCTGCCAAAATCAAATGTATTAAAATATCAATTATCTGATGGGTCATGGTTCTGCCTTCGTCCATCTGGAACTGAACCGAAAATTAAATTCTATTTCGGTGTAAAAGGTGAAACCTTAGAGGCAAGCAACAATAAACTAGCAGAATTGAAAGACGCAGTTATGGAAAAAGTAAGCAAGTAGAGGTGCCTGTCACTTCTCGAATTTTATCGAATCAAAAATGGTTAGCGATGGCATATCGCTAACCATTTTTTAATGAGACTATCATTTATTGAAGGGCAAGTGCTTTGTGCTTGGAGTGGGTTCTATTGATGGATATGCGCTAAGCTTTGGTCGTTAAAGTGCTCTATTTAATAGTAAGAGTGCTCTATCTTAATCGTTAACGCTCTACTTCCATGGGTAAGGACTCAAACTGGTCATTGCTCGCTCCAACAGCAAGCATGAGATCTTGAATTCACCCCTTAATCGCTCCACCCAGAGTGTATCGCCCTCCATCCCCCTAACACTAAATCAAACTCCCCACTGCACCGACATATGCACCATTATCCAAAAAAATGGGTTCATATGGTAACATAGCCTGGAAACTACTCAATACCTTTTTCAAAGGTTCATTTTCATTAAGTGTTCTGCCTACAAAAACGATTTTTTCGGAACCAGTTGCTACTGCTGCCTGTCCTGCTAACGAGATGATCGTTTCACCAATTAATTGAATGAGACTTGCTAAATGATCCTCATTAGTTGCCTGAGCATTTAAATGAGCTTTTCCGAAGTTTGCAGCAGTTAAATCTCCTAATAAGGGGGCATCGCCCGGTGTATAGATATCCTTAACTAGTAGGTCACTATGTTGGCGATTGCCACTTTCTGCTAGTGCTATGATGTCATGAAATTTCACCTTACCACTTATCAGCATCCCTAGTCCCATTAGGGTGCCGCCACCAATCCCGCTACCAAATAGACGATTATGAGATTCGCCAGCAACATGGAAAACGGACGTCCCTGTGCCGATACTCGTAATGAGAAAATTGTCAGGTAAGCTTTCTTGCTCCTGCTCAAGCAAAAAGCGTGTCCCGTCAATAATTGCCTGAAACTCTTCCTTCAAATGGCTTCTATGTCTCACAAACTTATGCAAATGAGCGCTCTTCCCACCTGTTAAATAAAGCTCGGCATCAGGCGATAAGTCCTTAAGCCATGTTAACAATATATCTACTTCGGAAAACGTTTTGAAAATTAATTCACCATTTTCTTCATAGGCGACTTTGATTAAGGAACCGCCAGCATCTATTCCAACTTTCTCTACCATCGAATCTACTCCCCCTTGTCTGTTATACTTGAAATCATAAAGGAAAGAGCTAAAGAGAACAAACATTAAGCATATTCTTCTTCTTATTTGGCATTACAGGGGTTTGTCACGTAAAATAGTGATAGATGAAACTTTTTTACTAGGGTAAACGTAAGAATTATAGAATCCAACAAAATATTGGAGTTGATTTGATTTGTTAGTATTTTTACAATTTATGTTACGAGGGACAGTAGCATTTATCGCAACTGTAGCGACATGGTTGATTAGTTTTTTTACATTTGAACAAACCTACCTTCTCTCAAGTCTATTCGCAATTATAGGGGGAGTTGTTGTTTACTATTCAGTAAAACAAATGACGAAATTCAGCTATTTGAGGAGAATTGGACTCTCGAAAAGAGAATATAAATTCATAGACAATAATTTACAGGAAGCAAAGAATAAGATTTCCCGTTTAAATAAAGCCTTGCTTAGTATTCGCAGTATTGACCAAGCAAGGCAGAACTTCGAGATTATTCGTACCGTAAAGAAAATATACTCGAACACGAAAAAAGAGCCGAAACGTTTTTACCAAGCAGAAGGTTTTTACTATAACCATTTAGATTCGCTTGTAGAATTAGCCGAGAAATTTGCGTTTCTATCTTCACAGCCGGTGAAAAACCGTGAGATGATGGAGGCTTTAAGAGATACACGGATTACGATTGCGATTCTTGGAGAAACAGTAAAAAAAGACCTGTACATCATGCTCGATGACGATATCGACACATTGCATTATGAATTGGATGTAGCGAAGCGGTCAATTAGTAAATCAAAGAAAAATGACTGGAGGGTATTGAAATGAATCAGTATAAGGAAAATCAACGACAAGATAATATCGATGAATTACTAGCAAATCCGTTTGGCAAGTCGGAACTAACGGAGTCCGCGTCAAGTACTCCGCAAACAACGGACAAACCGCAGCGATTAGTTGATAAGATGACAGAAGAAAATAAGCAAAAGGCAATCCAATTAGCAAAACAAATAGACCCTGAAGAAGCACAGTCGATTACAATGTATGGAACGGAAGCACAATCCAAGCTATTAAATTTCTCACATTCAATGCTCGATCAGGTTCAAAATAAAGATATCGGGGAAATTGGCGATATTTTAAAGGACCTGATGAAGAAACTTGAGCACGTGAATCCAGATGAACTCCAACCAGAGAAGCGGGGAGTATTTGCACGGATGTTCGGTCGGATTTCGAACTCAGTGAATGAGGTGCTTTCTAAATATCAAAAAACTGGTGCGCAAATTGATAGAATAAGTGTGAAGCTTGATCGAAGCAAAAATGCATTAGTACAGGATAATCAGAGCCTTGAGCAAATGTTTAACAAAAATCGCGATTATTATGATGCGCTTAATATTTATATCGCTGCTGGTGAAGTGAAAATGGAAGAATTAGAAACGGTCACGATTCCAGCACTTAAACAAAAGGCTAACCTAAGTCAAAGTCAAATGGATTACCAGGACGTTAATGACATGATGCAATTTGCCGAACGGCTGGAAAAACGGATGCATGATTTGAAATTGAGTCGTGAAATCACGATGCAAAGTGCACCACAAATACGATTGATTCAAAATACGAATCAGGCATTAGTGGAGAAAATCCAAGCCTCCATTCTCACGGCAATTCCGCTTTGGAAAAACCAAATTGCAATTGCACTTACTTTGCTGCGTCAGCGCAATGCTGTTGAGGCCCAGAAGCAAGTATCACAAACAACAAATGATTTATTATTGAAGAATGCAGAAATGTTAAAAGTAAATACGATTGAAACTGCGAAAGAAAATGAACGCGGGCTTGTTGATATTGAAACTTTGAAGAAAACCCAAGAACATTTACTATCAACGATCGAGGAAACGCTTCGTATTCAAACAGAAGGCCGGGAAAAACGCTATCAGGCAGAGCGTGATTTAGAAAATATGGAAAATGAGTTGAAACAAAAGCTGTTAGAATTAAGATAATTAGTGTGAAATATTGTGAAGATAAAAGCTGCTCGTTGTTAATGAAACCTATTAACAACGAGCAGCTTTTTAATTTAAACATAATAAAATACAATTTTAGGTTTCATTTTCAAAAAGATAGGGAATGGAAGGAAGAGCGAAAATGGGCTAAATAGATTGATTAAGGTGTACTTGGAATGGGGAGATAGGCGATAAGATTTAAAAGCATTTTATCAAAATAATTTTTTCCTTTATCCCTCTTTGACGTGTTCATGTACTGTTAGAAGAGGAAAATATCAATCTACATAATAATATCAACGTGAGGGTACTATACGGGCCCTCGTACATGGATAAACACTTTGCGACCAAGTGAGGGGGTTAACCAGTCAGTATAAAGTCAGTATAAACGAGCTATTATTTTACTTCGGTTTATTCATTGATTGTTTCATTTTCTAAGAGAGTCACTAATTCTGCCAAAGCCTCTTGCCAACTAGGCTGTTCTTTTTTTTGACTTTTTCACAAATGGAATTATATTTGGAAATGAATGTTTGATAAACCTCATTAATCAAGCCCTTTCTCATTAATATTTTTAATATTAATAAAATTCATAACTATAATTGTTCAATGGGAAAAAATAAATACATAAAAATATGGAGGTGCATGACAATTGCTGAAATTTGATCATGTTTCAAAAATATATAAAGGTGGCAAACATGCGGTTAGTGATTTGAATATGGAATTTGAAAAAGGAGAATTTATTGTTTTTATTGGGCCGAGTGGCTGTGGTAAAACAACGACGATGAAAATGATTAATCGCTTGATTGAACCAACGGAAGGAAGTATATATGTTGACGGGGAAGACATTACGAAAGTCGATCCTGTCCAATTAAGAAGGAAAATCGGTTATGTTATCCAGCAAATAGGATTATTTCCTCATATGACAATCGAACAAAATATTTCGCTTGTTCTCAAATTATTAAAATGGCCAGAAGAAAAGCGGCGTGAACGTGCTAGAGAATTACTTACCTTAGTAGATATGACTTCAGATTATTTGGATCGTTTTCCACATGAGCTTAGTGGCGGACAACAGCAGCGGATTGGTGTATTAAGAGCATTAGCGGCAGACCAATCATTAATCTTAATGGATGAACCATTTGGAGCACTCGATCCAATCACACGTGATTCCCTTCAGGAGGAATTTAAGAAACTTCAACGGAAACTAAATAAAACGATTGTGTTTGTTACTCATGATATGGATGAAGCACTGAAGCTAGCTGACCGAATTGTCATTATGCGTGATGGGAAAATCGTTCAATTCGATACACCGGATGAGATATTACGAAACCCAGTGGATGAATTTGTAGAAGCATTTATCGGGCAGGAGCGTCTCGTGCAGGCGAGACCAAGTATTCAAACCGTTGAACAAATTATGAATCCAGAACCTGTTACGGTAATGGGAAATCAGACATTATCTGAAGCAATTAAAATAATGAAAGCGCGACGTGTAGACACCTTGCTTGTTATCAATGAAAATCAAGTACTGCAAGGATATATCGATGTTGAAATGATTGATCAGAAACGGACAAAATTAAGTCTTGTATCAGAAGTAATGGAACAAGAGATGTTTAAGATGGAAATTGGAACTTTGGTAAAAGATACGATTCGAAAATTCTTGAATCGGGCAATTAAATATGTTCCTGTTGTCGATGAGAAGAATCGCTTAGTTGGAATTGTAACAAGAGCAAACCTTGTCGATGTTGTGTACGATTCCATTTGGGGTGATGATGAGATTGTATTATAAAACAAAGATTATAGAGATGGGATGGATACGATGATTAGCTTCTTTAGTGAAAATGGTTTGGATTTATTGATAAAAACATTGGAACACCTATATATTTCGCTTGCTGCTGCAGGAATCGGAGTAATTATTGCCATTCCGCTCGGGATTGCCCTAACAAGAATAAAAAAAGTTGCAGGGTTTATCATGGGAATTCTTAGTATCATACAAACGATCCCGAGTTTTGCCATCTTAGTTCTATTTATTCCGATACTTGGAATTGGAAAGGTACCCGCAATCGTAGCCTTATTTATTTATTCTCTTTTACCAATTTTGCGCAATACATACACAGGAATCAGTGGCGTAAGCAGTAATTTACTAGAGGTTGGAAAAGGAATGGGAATGACAAGCTGGGAAAGGATTATTAAAGTAGAGTTGCCGCTTGGAATTCCCGTTATTATGGCTGGGATCCGTTTATCAACAGTTTATTTAATTGGTTGGGCAACCCTTGCATCATATATCGGTGCGGGTGGTCTTGGTGATTATATTTTCAGTGGTCTAAACCTCTATCAAACTGAATTTATTCTTGCAGGTGCAATCCCAGTTACAATACTGGCATTACTAACGGACTTATTGCTAGGCAAGGTAGAAGAGTGGGTTACACCAGCTGGAATGAAAAAATTGAAAGCAAAGGTTTAAGCAGAGGAGGGAACACGACAATGCCAAAACGAATAATAGGACCCATCATATTGGCGATGACTTTGATTCTCGGAGGATGTTCGCTCCCTGGTCTAGGTGGAGCGTCTGGAGATTCAGTTCGAATCGGAACATTAACGACGTCAGAATCACAAACGATGGGACATATGATACGACTATTAATTGAACATTATACAGATCTAGATGTTGAAATGGTAAATAATCTAGGTACCGCAATTGTACAGCATCAAGCAATGCTGGAAGACCAGGTTGATATTACATCAACACGTTATACAGGTACAGATTTAGCTGGTGCATTAGGGATGGATCCAGTGAAGGATCCAGATGAGGCAATGAATATTATCCAAACTGAATTCACAAAGCGTTTTGACCAAACATGGTTTGATTCTTATGGATTTGAAAACTCCTATGCATTTACTGTAACGAAGGAGTTTGCAGAGGAACATCAACTTGAGAAGGTCTCTGATCTTGAAGCACTTGCAGGTGATATCAGATTTGGTGTCGATAACTCATGGATACAGCGTGAAGGTGATGGATATGCAGGATTTATTGATGTATATGGATTTGAATTTCCGAAAATATATCCGATGCAAATCGGGCTTGTCTATCAAGCATTAGCAAATGATGAAATGGATGTTGTGCTCGCATATACGAGCGATGGAAGGATTGCTGCAGATGACCTGCAAATTCTGGAGGATGACAGACAGTTCTTCCCACCATATGATACTTCGCTAGTTGCTACCAACGAGATATTAGAGAAACATCCTGAATTGGAAAGTATTTTGCAGAAATTATCTAACACAATCGATACAGAAGAAATGCAGCAGCTAAATTATGAAGCAGATGGAAAATTACAAGAGCCTGCTAGTATTGCAAGAAACTTTTTAGAAGAACATCACTATTTCGAGGAGGCTAAGTAAAATGCAGCTTATTCAGGATTTACTCGTCTATTATGCAGATAATGCCTCGTACGTATGGGAACAATTTTACCGGCAATTCCTTATGTCTGCATATGGTGTGCTATTCGGCGCAATCGTTGGGATTCCACTCGGGATTTTAATTGCCCGATATCATAAATTAAGCCCATGGGTACTTTCATTAGCAAATGTTATCCAAACGATACCAGCATTGGCAATGTTATCCGTACTAATGCTAGTAATGGGACTCGGAGCGAATACGGTTGTCTTTTCCCTATTTCTCTATTCTTTATTACCGATTATTAAAAACACGTATACCGGAATTAACAATGTTGACCATGCATTGCTTGAATCCGGAAAGGCGATGGGAATGACGAAATTCCAAGTATTACGGATGGTTGAGCTGCCACTTGCATTATCGGTTATTATGGCAGGTTTACGTACTGCAGTTGTCGTTACCATTGGTGTTGCTACAATCGGAACCTTCATTGGTGCAGGTGGTTTAGGGGACATTATTATTCGAGGTACCAATGCAACCGACGGAACAGCAATCATTCTTGCAGGGGCCATTCCAACTGCATTGATGGCGATTATCGCCGATGCGCTCTTTGGCTGGTTAGAACGAAAGCTAGCACCAGGTAAAAAGAAAAAAGGTATCTTTAGTCGAGATGAAGTAACCGTATAATCACATGATCTGATCCATCCCATGATTTTTGGGGTGGATTTTATATACTAATTATTACTGAAGGATGTAACAGAAATGACAATCCATAATCATTCTTGAAAAAAATGTTACATGCACAATACGTGATGGTACGTTATTAGTAGCAGATACTTATCGACTGAATAAAGAAGGGGAAAAGTATGGCGAATGGATATTGACTAGAGGAGAAATAAACCAGCTCGAGCGTGCAGGTATTGCCGTGAGAAGAATCCCTATCAAGGATAATACATATAGACTAAAACCCACGACCCATATTTTTAAAAGGGGGCGTGGGTTGTTTTATGCAAGAAAAAATCCCAATTCTTATACTTGCTCCTGATATCGTAAATATGCTGCAACTAAAGTTTTAGCAGCAATCGGCATTGCCCTCTCATCGAAATCGAATCTTGGATGATGATGTGGGTAAAGGTTATCTTCTTTCCGTGCACCAGTGAAGAAGAAAGCACCTGGTTTATGGATTGTATAATAAGAGAAATCTTCTGCACCCATTACAGGGACGACTTCCTTCACAACCTCAACACCTTGTACCTCTTTTGCAGCATCCATCAAGATTTCTGCCTCTTGTACATGGTTTTTTGTAGGTGGATATCCTTTTGTATATTTAAGATCATAGGTTACATCGTTCGCAAGGCAAACCCCTTTAAGAATTCTTTCCATTTCCTCGATAACTTGCTCCTGCACCTCAAGATCCAAATGGCGGACTGTCCCTGTTAATCTAGCTTTATCAGCAATAATATTGAAATTATTTCCTGAATTAAATGTACCAATCGTTAATACCGCAGTTTTAAGTGGATCAATTCGTCTGCTCACAATTTCTTGAAATTGTGAAACGATATTCGCCCCAATCACAAGTGCGTCCTTTGTTTCGTGTGGAGAAGCACCGTGGCCACCTTTTCCTTGAATTATTAATTCAAATGCATCAGCACCTGCCATTAAGACGTCTTTTGATGTTTGAATTTCTCCAAGTGGTACTAATGACTGCAGATGGGTGCCAAAAACAGCATCAATATCATCTAAAATTCCTGATTCAACAATGGATTTCGCACCACCAGGTATTTGTTCTTCTGCATGCTGATGGACAAATACAACCGTTCCCGGAAGTTCTGCTTGATGCTCAAATAATGCTTTGGCAATCGTAAGTAATGTAGATGTATGCCCATCATGTCCACAAGCGTGCATCACGCCAGGTACAGTGGATCTATAGGCAACATCCTTTTCATCGTCAATTGGCAGAGCATCGAAATCTGCACGTAATGCAACCTTCTTGCCAGGCTTTCCACCTACTAATGTCGCGATTACACCATTTCCCCCAACATTTGTTTGATAAGGAACTCCGAGGCTTTCATAAAAGTTAGCTATGTATTTCGCTGTTTCTGTTTCCATAAATGAAATCTCTGGATGTTGATGCAAATAGCGCCGTCTTTCCACCGTTTCTGGATATAATTTATCGATTGATTCTGAAATTTTATTCAACAATAGAACTCTACCCCTTAGTTGCTTTTTTTATATATTATAACAGTCTTATTTTGGTATTGTTATATAATTTTTTACAATTGGACAAATCAGATAATGATAATTAATTTAAATTGGAAATTACAAAAAATGACAAAAAAAGTATATTATACGAGCATTTCAAATAGGGGCTATGGTATAATTTACTGGCTTCAGCAAACCTGCATCGTCACACCCTTAGTTAGGTTGGTTTAATCACTTCTTGACGGATGAGCGTCAAAATAATCTACGTGATTTTCAACATGTAAATGGAATTATTTCCGGAATAGTAATAGGAAGATAGTAAACGATAAAGAGGATAAGACGTCCCTATCTAAATTATCAAAAATTTAATATAAAGGAGTTATACATAGATGGTAAATAAGAAAAAAGGTACAGATAATCAATTGCTGTCCTCAAATGAACAAAAAAAGCGTAGCGGGGCACTGATTGGGGCTGCCTTCTTGATGGCAACCTCCGCAGTTGGCCCAGGATTCTTAACACAAACGGCTGTGTTTACGGAATCATTGCTTGCAAGCTTTGGTTTTGTAATTTTAGTTTCAATTATTTTGGATATTGGCGCACAAATGAATGTATGGCGCATTATTACCGTTTCTGGAAAACCAGGACAGGACATTGCTAATGCAGTCTTACCAGGACTTGGCTATGTTGTTGCTGTGTTTATTGTCATCGGTGGACTTGCCTTTAATATAGGTAATATTGGTGGTACGGGATTAGGATTAAATACTATGCTAGGAGTAGATGTTAAAATTGGTGCAGTAATATCAGCAGCGTTAGCAATTTTTATTTTTTTATCTAAGGAAGCTGGAGCTGCAATGGACCAAATCGTTAAATGGCTTGGTGGGATTTTATTAATTCTGATTGCATACGTAATGATCGTTAGCCAACCACCTGTTGGAGAAGCTGTTTTACGTACTTTTGTTCCAATTGAACTTGATATTTACGCAATAATTGTGATTGTAGGTGGTACTGTTGGAGGATACATTACATTCTCTGGCGGACATCGACTGCTAGATGCGGGTATTACAGGCAAGGAAAGTATTCCAGAAGTAAATCGAACGTCCTTACTAGGAATTGGTGTCGCTTCTCTTGTTCGTATTATGCTCTTTTTAGCGGTATTAGGAGTTGTTTCAAAAGGAGTAAGTTTGGATCCTTCAAACCCTGCAGCAACGGTATTCCAGCATGCGGCTGGTGACATTGGTTTCCGTTTGTTTGGTTTAGTACTATGGGTTGCGGGAATAACTTCAGTAGTCGGTGCGGCCTATACTTCGGTGTCGTTTTTAAAATCATTTAGCAAGAAAATCGAAAAATATGCGAATTACTGGATTATCGGTTTTATCGTATTTTCAACAGTAGTTTTCACATTTATTGGTAACGCAGCAGTATTACTAGTCCTTGCAGGTGCTGTTAATGGCTTAATTTTACCGTTAACGCTAGGTGCAATGTTACTTGCAGCGAATAACAAGAAAATCATGGGAGATTACAAACACCCGATATGGTTGACAGTATTTGGTATAATTATAGTTATCATGACCGCGGTATTAGGCGTACGTAGTCTAATTCAAATGTTACCGCAGCTGTTTTAATAATAAAGGGACTGTATTACCCTTTTTTTGCAGACGAGAAAGTTCACCGGGTCTCTCATTGCAAACTTGCAACTTAGGTTGTCACCTACCTTGAGGCTTGGTGGCAGCCTAGTTTTAGTAGTTAAGAAAGAATAAGATATTTCTTACTACATAAGTGCAACTAAGGCTGCACCGAAAGACTTGGTTAAACCTTAGTTTGCTAATAATTTATAAAGGGGGAATCATATGTTTCGAATAGATGCTTATGGCGATATGGGATTACGGGTTCAATTAGGTAAGACGATTTCAAAAGAAACGAATGAAAAAATTCGCAGTCTGGCCCTATGCTTGGAAAAGGAGAAAATATCTGGAGTCATTGAATGGATTCCAACGTATACGGCAATTTCCATATCCTATGACCCTTATATTATTTCTTATGATAAGCTTAAAAATAGAATAGAGGATTTTCGAGAACAGATGGTGAGTGTGAAGCTACCACCTGCAATGGTCGTTCATATTCCAGTTTGTTATGGAGGAGAGTATGGTCCAGATCTTGAGACAGTCGCAAAACATAATGGAATAAATGTCGAAGATGTGATAAATCTCCATGCGGACGTCGATTATTTAATTTATATGATGGGCTTTACACCTGGTTTTCCATATCTGGGAGGAATGTCGGAGAAAATCGCAACACCAAGGCTAAGCAACCCTCGCCGGAAAATTCCAGTCGGCTCTGTTGGCATCGCTGGTGCACAAACAGGTGTGTATTCAATGGAAACTCCAGGTGGCTGGCAGCTTATTGGCAGGACTCCGGTAAGATTATTCGATTCAAGCAAGCAGGAGCCGATTCTTCTGCAGGCAGGGAATTTTGTACGCTTTGTTACAATTAATGAGGCAGAATATAAGGCGATTGATGCCGAAATCAAGCAAGGGATCTATCAGCCAAAACGTGAAACTTTTCTTGTAAAGTAGTATTGATAGGAGGAAACATAGTGGCTAATAATGTTGTCGATCTAAACAGTGATTTAGGGGAAAGCTTTGGCGCCTATAAGATGGGTCAGGATGATTTAGTGATGGAGTTTATATCATCTGCGAATATTGCTTGTGGCTATCATGCTGGTGATCACAATGTCATCAACCATACGATAAGAAAGGCGACGGAAAAAAATGTCGGTCTTGGTGCACATCCAGGTTTCCAGGACTTAAGCGGATTTGGTAGACGGAAGATGCAGGTTGACAGTGAGGAATTATATAATTTAGTTACTTACCAAATTGGGGCTGTCCAAGCCTTTGCTACGATAAATCACAATAGGCTCAATCATGTGAAACCACATGGAGCGTTATACAATATGGCTAGTAAGAATGAAGAAATGGCCCACGCGATAGCAAGAGCTGTATACGACATTGATCCAAAGTTAATATTATTCGGACTTGCTGGTGGCGAACTAATACGGATGGGGAAAAAAGTCGGTCTGCAGGTTGCGGAAGAAGTGTTTGCTGATCGAACGTACCAGCCTGATGGATCATTGACGGCAAGAACAGAAAAAAATGCAATGATTGAGGACGCAGTTGTAGCCGTCAATCGTGTAATCCGTATGGTAACTGAAGGAAAAGTGGAAGCGGTGGATGGAACAGACATTGCAATTACTGCGGATACGATTTGTGTGCATGGCGATGAACCAAAGTCCTTAGAGTTTGTAAAACGCCTTCGTGATGGACTAACTGAAAAGGGAATTCTAATAAAAAGAGTAGGGATCTAAAGTGGGAAATTATATATTTGAAGTAGTGAAGCCAGGTCTAACAACGACTATACAGGATCTCGGCAGAACGGGTTATCAACAATACGGAGTTGTTGTCGCAGGGGCGATGGATGCCTTTGCGCTGCAAGTCGGTAATCTGCTTGTTGGGAATAAGCGTGGGGAAGCTGGTATCGAAGTTGTTATTATGGGTCCAACATTAAAGGTGTTGACGAATACGGTAATTGCGATTTGCGGCGCAGATCTTTCTCCTAAGCTCGATGGCGAATCAGTAACGTTGTGGAAATCATTCGCTGTAAAATCAGGGCAAACCTTAACATTTGGCAAACCTTTAAATGGTGCTTATGCATATATTGCTGTTGCAGGTGGAATCGAAACGCCGATGATTATGGAGAGTAAGTCCACCTATACGAAGGCAGAGCTTGGTGGTATTGAAGGGCGTAATTTACAAAAGGGTGACCAAATTCCAATTGGTGTTCCAAGTACAACAGTCAAAGCGGGGATAGGATTACCGATAAGACAAATTCCAGATTATCGTTCTGGCAGAAAAATACGAGTGATTTTAGGACCAGATCATAATGCATTTAATAGTGAAAGTATCGATCGATTTCTTTCAGAGAATTATAAGTTAACATCGCAATCGGACAGGATGGGCTCTCGACTGGAAGGACCAAGTCTTTCTTTGTTAAAGGGTGCTGATATTATTTCCGATGCTATTTTTCCCGGGACGATTCAAGTACCGGCAAATGGACAACCAATTATTCTCCTTGCAGATCGACAAACAACAGGTGGCTACACGAGAATTGCTACTGTAATAACAGTTGATTTGCCATATGTTGCACAAATGCTACCAGGGAATGAATTAGCGTTTGAAGCAATAAGTGTGGAAAAAGCACAACGGCTTTATGTTGAGCAGGAGTTATTACTGCAGACATTGAGTGTGGCGGCTGGGGTTTATTAATTGCACTAGAATAATCGATTATAAACAAAATAATTGAGGAAGTGACAACAGGAACTTTTTGCACATGTATGATACACACGATGAGAATTACGCGGTGATATAAGATTTGAACTTGAGAAGGAAAAATAAAATCCCGTTCACTTTTAATAGTGAACGGGATTTTTTGCAGTTTAGGCATTTTTGTTTATATTTAGCGTATTAAAGAAGGAATAAGACCTACAGATGAAGAATTATGTAGAATAATGATTATAAAGGATTGGAGTGGAAGAAATATGACTATTATCGATATTTGGACAGGAGAATCCAGTGATCCATTCAAATTGAAACCGATTAGTCCAGCTAAAATCAAAGAGGTAGAGTTAGTTCTGGGCGTGGAATTGCCAGAAGTTTATAAACAATTAATAGTAAAACAAAATGGCGGCTATATCATCTATAATTCCTATCCAACTAAAAAACCAACAGCTTGGGCAGAAGATTATATTCAATTTGATTACATACTAGGGATTGGAAATGAAGAAGGTATTTTAGATAGTGAAATGTTAATTGAGGAATGGGATCTGCCTAAAGGATTAATCCTTATTAATGGTGATGGTCATACTTGGGTGGCATTAGATTATCGAAAGAAAAAAAAGAACCCTCCAGTAATCTATTTCAATACGGAAGAGAATACTTCTTTTAAGCTAGCAAAGAACTTCGAGGTATTTCTTTCAAAGTTATATATTGGGACAGATGAGGCAGAGGCTGAATTAGAGGAATGGACAAATGAAGAAGCAGAAGAAATATTTAAAGGATCGGATGAGGACCTGATCAGCAGTGTAATTATTAGTCTGCAATCGAATGGTGATTTGGATTGGGTTGTAAGCAAATTAAAATCTTTAGCAACGCATAAAAGCAATTTAGTAAGGGAAACGGCTGTTGCCGTACTAGGAACTGTATTAGGTAATTTTCCTGATAATGAAGAATGGCTAATGAAGCAGTTAGAAGAATTTTCTAGACATGAGAATGATTTAATTAGGAGAGAAACTGCAGAGGCGATGTTAAATCATGTGATGAATGGTCCAAAAGAAGAATTCGTATCTAGATACAACAATATTATTGATATATTAGTATTAGATAGAGATGAAGATGTTAGGGAATTAGCTAAACATGCGAAAGAAGAGATAGATGTTAGATAGGGAAGGTATGAGTATTTAGTTTGGATAAGAGGCCGAAACAAAGCTGATTGAATGCAACGCATTGTAATTAAAGGAATAGATTTCCCTGATGTCGAATGAATATAATTAGAAGAAATCAATGAAGCATGTATTCTATAGATGAAGTATTTCCTCATCCTTAGTTAAAGAAGGAGGAGCAAATGTGAAAATTGGGAGAAATGAACCTTGTCCTTGTGGAAGTGGCAAAAAGTATAAAAAATGTTGTTTAAACAATCAAATTGTAGTTCAAGAAGTAAAAACACAAACTACCAGCAAGATGCGGACGGTAGAAGACGTAGAGCAAATGGAAACAGAAACTATTATTAAATTACTTCAGGAATTTGGCTTACCAGTAAGTAAAGATTTTTTTATTTCCGAAATAGAGGATTTTTCATCTGTAAAAGAAATACTTCAATTATGGAACGAAGATCATTATCTAGATATTAGTAATTCCATAATCGGTTTTATCTTACCAGCAATCAAAGAATTAGCGAAACGATTAGCTCCAGATTACCTGCTCCTTGAGCATTTGGAGGATTGGATAAATGAAGGGTATATTTTTGCAGAAGCGAATGATAATACTCATGCATCCTTTGTATGGTGGAAAGTGTGGAAGTATTTGCCCGAGTGGATAGGGGATAGAACCATTACTTCGATTGGTGAGTTGGACAAAATAACTAGCTCTTCCATGAGTAATTCATTTTCCAATTGGGTGAAAGACTTCGAGTTACAGCTTGCTGGTGCGAGGATATCAGATGGTCTGTTTATTCATATTAGGCTTATCTATTCGGAGGAATTCCTTGAGCTATTCCCAGACTCAGATGAAACGATCATAGCGAATATGACCTTGGCAAAGGGTGAATCTTTAATTGACTTAGGTAAAATAAATGAAGCGGATGATGTATTTAGAGAATATGTGAATAATCATCCTAATAATTCATGGACGTATATTCATTGGGGGGATCTGTACAATCCTGAGCTGCGTTCAAAAGCAGTTGATAAAGATAGAGCAATTACATTGTATCGAGATGCTATTAGATTAGCAACAAATGCAATGGATCGTGACGTTGCTGCAAAACGTTTGTACGTATTAGAAAGTGCTGTACCATCATGACTCCAACTCGACCACGAGGCGCTCCACTAATGGGATATGGGCTCCGAACTAAAACTGGAACACTCCAAATTTGAAATTAACGTTCCAACTCGTATATAAAGCGCTCCAATCAAGGTCTTGAGCGCTCCCTATCAGGAGTGAAATCTCCATCCCATTCCATCCAGCGAGCGCTTTTTATGCCTGCAATTGCACAATCATTTACTGACATCATTTGACAAAACTTGGGAAGTGGTGACAGGCGAATGGAGTGTTTTTGCACCCCAAGCTCGCACAACTTGTTCAGCACTTAGCTCTAATAGTTCTACCGCATCTTCCATCGATTCTTCTAAGGTCATCGGTTTATTCGTAATGCTGTGTACACTTATAACACCATAATCATGGAGTACATCTATCCCTTGTCCAACAGAACCAGCAATAATTATCGTAGGTACACCTGCCAGCTTAGCTGCTTCCGCAACGCCAAGGGGGGTTTTTCCAGATGCTGTTTGGCTGTCAACTTTCCCCTCTCCTGTAATTACTAAATCTGCGTCTTCCAAAAAGCTGTTAAACTTACTATACTCAAGAACAACATCGATTCCTCGTTTCATTTCACCTGGGAAAAATGCTTGAAAGGCTCCACCGATTCCTCCTGCAGCACCTGCACCAGGGAGATTATGGAGATAAACACCAGTTACCTTAGCAACCTCGTTCGCCCAGTGCGTAAGGTTACGATCGAGCAAACGGACTATTTCAGGAGATGCGCCCTTTTGAGGTGCGAAGACATGTGAAGCGCCCTTGGCACCAACGAGTGGATTTTTTACATCAGATGCAATTAGAAAATGACTTCCTTTAATCCTTGGGTCGAAATCCCTTGTATCAATCCTGTCTACTTTATTTAGCTCGCCACCACCATAGCCAATTGCATTTCCATTTGCATCAAGGACATTTAAGCCCAGTGCTTGAAGCATTCCCACTCCACCGTCATTCGTCGCAGACCCACCGATTGCAAGAATAAATGAAGTATACCCGTCATCTAGTGCTTGTTTAATCAACTGTCCTGTACCAAATGTTGTTGCATCCAAGGGTGCAAGCTTCCCCATTGGAACAAGGTCAAGGCCTGACGCAGTTGCCATCTCGATGACACATGTTTTTTTATCGCCTAATATTCCGTATTTCGCTGTGATTTCATTTCCAATTGGGCCAACAACGGATACATTTCTAGTTGTACCATTTGTCGCAGCTACTAGTATGTCCATTGTTCCTTCGCCGCCATCACCTACAGGAAGGAGAACCGTATCAGCATTAGGAAATGCACGTTTTATCCCGTGATTAATTGCCTTGGCCACTTCAACTGCATTCAAACTACCTTTAAAAGAATCTGGAGCAATAATAATTTTCATCAAAACAACTCCTTTGGAAACGATATCAATAATATTTATTAAATTATACGAATCTTGAAGACATTTGTATATAACTATATCATAAATGTGTAGTGTGGAAATTCTGTCTATTTTGTAAAAAGTAACTAAAGAGGTTGTTGCTTGTACAGGATTCAATCAATTGTACCTAGACTGTGCCTCGCTTTAAAAATTTGTGATCCAAATCATGATTCATATCTTTTAGTCAGTTAGAAATAAAAGCATTGGTTCACTAGCTTGATGAAGAGGGCGAGTCGTTTTGCTGAGAGAGTGCTGAAGAGCGCAGATGCGAATAAGGTGAAAATACTAGAATCGTTTTTCGAATATCCAAAAAACAGCTGATACTTTTTTCCTTCACCGAAATACACTAATTTATCGGCTGAATAAAATCATAGAAGATACAGGTACCCTAAAAATCAATCTATTCTTAACATAATTTTAGGCTCAAGTGTAGTAACATAATGATAGAGGGTTAACCAATGATTTTATATAAAAGTAAAGTTAATCATCAATTAGATGGAGGGTTTGGGATGAAAACAGTGAAGAAAGCAATAATTCCAGCAGCAGGGTTAGGTACAAGATTTTTACCAGCAACTAAGGCGATGCCGAAAGAAATGCTACCCGTCGTGGATAAGCCAACAATTCAATATATCGTAGAGGAAGCAATTGAATCGGGAATTGAAGATATCATCATCGTTACTGGTAAGGGAAAACGTGCAATTGAAGATCACTTCGATAATAATTTTGAATTAGAACAGAACTTAATGGAGAAGGGGAAATTTGAATTACTGGAAAAAGTCAGACATACATCTGAGGTAGATATTCACTATATTCGTCAAAAGGAACCAAAAGGGCTCGGTCATGCTGTTTGGTGTGCGCGTAAGTTTATCGGTGATGAGCCGTTTGCGGTACTGCTTGGGGATGATATCGTTCAAGCAGAAGTGCCAGGTCTGCGTCAGTTAATTGAACAGTTTGAAGGGACGGGGTGTTCTGTTGTTGGTGTACAGCAAGTAGCTGATAATGAAACAGATCGTTATGGAATTGTGGATCCACTTTCTGCAGAAGGCAGACGATATCAAGTGAGGAACTTCGTCGAAAAACCATCACAAGGTACAGCACCATCCAATTTGGCAATTATGGGTCGCTATGTATTTACCCCGGAGATTTTCTCATTTCTTGATAAGCAGGAGACCGGTGCTGGTGGGGAAATTCAGCTTACCGATGCGATTCAGCAATTGAATCAAGTTCAGGATGTGTATGCATATGATTTTGCTGGAAAACGTTATGATGTTGGAGAGAAGCTAGGGTTTATCCGTACGAACCTGGAATTTGCATTGCAAAATGAAGAATTTGGTGATGAAGTAAGAAAGATGTTGAACGAGTTATTATTAGAGCATGGAAATATTAGATAGAGATAGTTTAAGTTAATTCTAGTAATCAATCCAATGCAAAAATATAACAAAATTATGGGGGCTACTCATGAATATTTCAGTTGTTGGTACAGGGTATGTTGGTTTAGTGACTGGTGTGAGTCTTGCTGAAATTGGTCATCATGTTATCTGTATTGATATCGATGAAGCTAAGGTAGAGCAGATGAAGCAGGGGATCTCCCCAATTTATGAGCCTGGATTAGATGAGTTGATGTCAAGAAATATTGAAGCTGGTCGTCTTACTTTTACAACCAATCATAAAGAAGGATTTCATCTAGCTGATGTCATTTATATTGCTGTTGGCACACCAGAAAAAGTGGATGGGTCTGCAAATCTAGTGTTTATCGAACAAGCAGCAAGAGATATTGCTAAGTATATTATGAAAGACATAATTGTGGTGACAAAGAGTACAGTTCCCGTTGGTACGAACGATCGAATACTAGAAATAATTGAAGACAATCAAATACATAATGTACAAATAGATATCGTTGCAAATCCGGAATTTTTAAGAGAGGGTTCAGCATTAATGGACTCTTTTAATGGTGATCGAATTGTTATCGGAGCAAATAATGTTTATGAAGCAAGTATAATCGAAAAAATTAATGAGCCGTTTGGTTTGCCGATTTATCATACAGATATTCGAAGTGCAGAATTAATTAAATATGCCTCTAATGCATTTCTAGCAACGAAAATAAGCTTCATTAATGAAATTGCCGCTATATGTGAGCGTGTAGGTGCAAATGTGGAGCATGTTGCAAAGGGCATGGGGATGGACAAGAGAATCGGTGGGGAATTTTTAAATGCAGGCATCGGCTATGGTGGTTCTTGTTTTCCAAAAGATACGAAAGCCTTGATTCAAATAGCCGGGAATGTCGCATATGATTTTGAACTGCTAAAAGGTGTCGTCAATGTCAACCAGAAGCAGCGAACCCTTTTAGTAGATAAATTGAATGAAAGATTTGCTACACTAGTTGATAAGCGGATCGCCGTTCTTGGACTTGCGTTCAAGCCGAATACGGATGATATGCGAGAAGCTGCTTCAATTATTATAACGGAAAGATTAATTGAAAAAGGTGCAATAGTTATTGCTTATGATCCGGTAGCAATGGAGAATGCTAGGGGAATATTACATGCTGATATTCTTTATGCTAACAGTGTGCAAGAGACACTCCACGATGCCGATGCTGCCCTTGTATTGACAGAGTGGGATGAAATTCGTAATGCTGATCCTACTGTCTTTCATTCGATGAAAAACCCGATTGTTTTTGATGGGAGGAATTGTTTTTCAGTTGATGTTATGAGAGAAGGCGGCGTGGAATATTGGTCGGTGGGGAGGTAGGGATTTTGAGCCATCACTCTTTTGTTTTATAAAGTTAGTAGAGTGACTGGCCTCCCTCTGTTCCACTTTAAAAAAACTCCATCTTAAGCACCAAACGCTCTCATCTGACATAAGAGCTCGAACTCCTTGTTAAAGCGGCATCCCCCGCTACAATGCCTTCATATCCAACCCCTCAATAAACCGAATAAACGCCTTCACAATATTTAACTGTAATGAATCCTCATGATAATACATCCAAGTCTTACGAGTAATCGGCTCCCCAGATGACATCGAGATTGGCTTAATAATCAGCTCAGGGTATGGTCTAACAACTAAATTTGCTAAAATTGCGTAGCCGAGTCCATTAATGACCATTTCCTTACATGTTTCTACTTGGTTAACCTGTATATTAATGTTAGGCCGTTGTTTATAATTCTGATACCACCAATCGTCAACAATAGTTTTCATCGTTTCATCTGTATAATAATCAATGCGTGGTAATTTGGGAAGATCCTGCCACTCGAAATCCCAGGGGGAGGCAATGCAAATCTCCTCTTCATAAAGCAACTCCTTTTGTTCCTTCCATGGATAATCCCCTTTGATAAAACTCAGATGGACATCGTGATTAAGGATTAATCGATGCATTTCACTACTCCATCCTGTTACAACCTGAAACTCTACATTTGGATATTCCTGTTTAAACAGTCGAAGTAATTTCGGCATTTTATTTAATGCAAAAAAATTCGAAACTCCAACACGAAGTATGCCCGCTACCTGATCCTTCATATTATTTAAATTTTCCTCGATTTCTCTTTGCTCGTGTAGCATCTTGATTGCATGCTCGGCAAGCTGCATTCCTTCTGGAGTAAATGTAATTCCTCGACGTTTTCTTAGTATAATTTGTACACCATAATGCTCTTCCAATTTTTTAATCCTTGATGTTAACGTTGGCTGAGTTAAAAATAATTGCTGTGCTGCCTGCGTAATATTTTCCGTATGATGTAAAGTTGCAAGCATCTCCCAATCTTGAAAGTCCATTCCTTGTCTACCTCACATTAAAGTTTAGATTTGAAAATCGTTTTAGATATTGAAAAAATTTATGCCTAATTATTAATATTATATATTTTTATAATTTTCAAATCAATATTATAATAAAGTTAGAGATAAAGATGAATGTGTCTCATAATAAAATGAGAGCGTTTTATTGCACGGATTTTTTACTATTGAAAGAGGAGGGGTTTTATGACATTAAAGGAAAAGTATGTTCCTGGACTAGAAGGAATTATCGCATCAGAGACAGCAATTTCTTTTCTTGATACAGAGCAGGAAAAGATAATTATTAAGGGTGAAGATTTGATAGCGTTATCAAAAGGTAAAGATTACCTTGATATTGTCAGCCTGTTATTAGAAGGACAACTCCCTAGCACGCCAGAAAAAGTAGCTTTAGAGGATAAGCTTAAACAACACTATGATTTACCAGATTCGGTAATAGAGCTACTAAAGCTTCTGCCAAAACAGACACATCCGATGGACGCTCAGCGAACAGGCATTTCGATGCTTGCTGGCTATGATGATGATCTTGATGACCGTTCACCTAGTGCTAATAAAGACCGAGCATATCAGCTATTAGGAAAGCTTCCGACATTAACTGTTAATAGTTACCGTGTGCTGCAAGGGCAAGAGATTGTTGCACCTAAAAAAGATTTATCCTACAGCGCTAATTTTCTATCTATGATAACAGGAAAAATACCGACAGAACTGGAAACAAAGATTTTTGATCAATTACTTCTATTATATAGCGAGCATGAGATGCCAAATTCAACATTTACTGCAAGGGTAATTGCTTCCACACAATCTGATATTTACGGTGCATTAACAGGTGCAGTTGCTTCCTTAAAAGGAAATCTGCATGGCGGAGCGAATGAAGTCGTAATGTATATGCTAAATGAAGCAAAGACTGTCGCTGAATTTGAAGAATTGATGCTTAAAAAGCTACAGAAAAAGGAAAAAATAATGGGATTCGGACATCGTGTGTATATGAAAAAGATGGACCCGAGGGCATTAATTGTGAAAGAAGCATTAAAAGATTTGTCTTTGCAATCTGGGGATAATCTATTGCTGGAAATGTGTGAAGCAGGAGAAAGTTTGATGGAACGTGAGAAGGGTCTTTACCCGAATTTGGATTATTATGCTGCACCAGTTTATTGGATGCTTGGAATTCCTATCCCATTATATACCCCAATATTCTTTAGCGCGCGGGCTGCTGGCTTATGTGCCCATGTAATTGAGCAGCATGATAACAATCGGATTTTTAGACCACGAGTAAATTATATCGGCAAGGCATACTAATGTAACGCGACGAATTGAAAGGATGAATGTCATGATAAATGTTGAAGAACAAAGGAAAACCGACGAACTAATTGAGAAAATTACGGATTACGTCTTAAATAAAGAAATTACGAGTGAAGAGGCATTCACAACTGCACACTATGTTTTACTTGATACGATTGGCTGCGGGATTCTTGCGCTTAATTATCCAGAATGCACGAAGCTTCTAGGCCCAATCGTTCCGGGGACAGTTGTGCCGAACGGTGCAAGGGTTCCGGGAACTCCTTATGTACTTGATCCGGTTCAGGCGGCATTCAATATTGGCACCATGATTCGCTGGCTTGATTATAATGACACGTGGCTTGCAGCAGAGTGGGGACATCCTTCCGATAATTTAGGGGGAATCCTTGCAGTAGCAGATTATATTAGCCGTGAACGTTTGGCAAAAGGCGGGGAACCGCTCAACGTACAAAAAGTGCTGGAAATGATGATTAAAGCACATGAAATCCAAGGTATATTGGCACTAGAAAATAGTTTAAATCGAGTTGGTTTGGACCATGTATTATTTGTAAAAATCGCGTCGACAGCCGTTGTGACAAAGATGCTCGGTGGTGGGAGAGAAGAAATAAATAATGCTTTATCGAATGCATGGCTTGATAATTCTAGCCTGCGTACATACCGCCATGCACCTAATACTGGCTCACGTAAATCATGGGCTGCGGGAGATGCGACAAGCAGAGCGGTAAGGCTAGCCATGATGGCTATGAAAGGCGAGATGGGCTATCCGACAGCATTAACTGCACCAGGCTGGGGATTCCAAGATATTTTATTTAACAATCAGGAATTAATTACGAAGCAGCCCTACGATAGTTATGTGATGGAGAATGTCTTATTTAAAGTTTCCTATCCAGCAGAATTCCATGCTCAAACTGCGGCAGAGGCTGCAGTTAAGCTCCATCCGGAAGTTTTCCAACGACTAAATGAAATTGATCAAATTACAATTACAACACATGAGTCGGCGATTCGGATTATTGACAAGAAGGGCCCACTCCATAATCCTGCTGACCGCGATCATTGTATTCAATATATTACAGCGATTGGACTATTAAAAGGAAATATTCTTGCCGAAGATTATGAAGATGATGTAGCTGCCGATCCAAGAATCGATGCACTTCGAGATAAGATGGTTGTCGTTGAGAATAAACAATATACAAAAGATTATCTTGATCCAGCAAAGCGATCAATTGCAAATGCAGTTCAAGTGCAATTTAAAGACGGGACAGTAACAGAAGAAATTGAATCTGAATATCCATTGGGGCACAGATTCCGACGCGAGGAAGCAATTCCTAAAATAATGAGGAAGTTTTCAGCAAATCTTGCAACCCATTATACAGAAAAGCAACGGAAGAAAATAGAAGAAGCAACAAGTGATTATGACAAGCTTACAGCATTAACTGTGAATGAATTTATGGAGATTTTCATTGACTAAAAGGGGAGAGGGAAAATGGCATGGATTGTCGATAAACCGTTAACACAAATCGAATTAGCAGAGCAATTTAATGTACTGATTCAAGAGAAAAAGATTCTGCAAATACCTGGAGCACATGATGCAATGGCAGCGCTAATCGCAAAAGAATCTGGATTCTCGGCGCTTTATCTATCAGGAGCTGCTTATACAGCAAGTCGAGGGTTACCAGATCTTGGAATTGTCACTTCTACAGAGGTAGCAGAACGGGCAAGAGATCTTGTTCGAGCAACTAACCTGCCATTACTCGTCGATATTGACACAGGATTCGGTGGTGTACTCAATGCCGCACGCACGGCAAGAGAGATGGTTGAAGCGAACGTCGCTGCTGTTCAAATTGAAGACCAGCAGCTTCCTAAGAAATGTGGGCATTTAAATGGAAAGAATCTCGTAACAACCGGAGAGATGGTACAAAAAATTAAAGCAATAAAGGAAGTAGCACCAACGTTAAACGTCATTGCTCGTACGGACGCAAGGGCTGTTGAAGGAATCGATGCGGCTATTGAAAGGGCAAAAGCATATGTCAAAGCAGGTGCTGATGCAATTTTCCCAGAAGCATTGCAAACAGATGAGGAATTTCATTTGTTTGCTGAAAAAATTGACGTTCCATTACTTGCAAATATGACGGAATTTGGCAAGACACCGTTTATCTCTGCGGAAGCATTTGAAGAGATGGGCTTTCGTATGGTAATTTATCCAGTTACCTCTTTAAGAGTTGCTGCTAAAGCATATGAACGAGTTTTCCAATTAATAAAAGAACAGGGCTCACAAGAAGCAGCCGTTACCGATATGCAAACAAGGAAAGAATTGTATGAGACGATAAGTTATGATGATTTTGAGGAATTGGATAGCAGTATTGCGAAGACGGTATTGTAACTAATGCTGAAGGAATCAGTGGGCAGACTGCTGGTTCTTTTACCATTTTGTGTCGTTTGCTGCTATTTTATATAAACTGTGGAATCGTTTGGAGTGAAGAGAGCTCACGGGCCAGTCGCTACAGAAATACACTACGCTTTCCGCGGGGAGCTGGTGAGCCTGCTTGTGCTGTCGCACTTCGCAGTCTCACCTAGGCTCTTCTTCCCGCAGGAGTCTTTATGTATTCCTTCCGCTGGGATGTATGAATTAAATTATTTATCCTAGTTCCTTATAAGAGGAGATGGGGTCACCTTCTCTTATGGCCGTTGATTGTAGCGGAGGACAGGAGACTCCTGCGGAAAAAGCAACAGCTGAAGATCCATCGGAAGTGGTTTTCTTCCGAAGGAGCTGAGGCGTTGCCCGCGGAAAGCGACTGTCCGTAGCGGAAATCAACGTTGCGCTTAGTTCGCAGTTTATTTCTACTTCTAATTACTTCCTTATCATATAAGCATATTTAAAGTTGTTACCCTTAGGCTTGGTGATAGCTTTCTAATAAATCGGCAATTCATTAAATAGCAACCTTCGAGAGTTCGACTACAGTAAAAAGGAGCTTATTCTTATGGAAAACTCAAAAGTAAAACGACTAAAGAAAGAAATGAAAATTCCTGTTATCATGGCACCGATGTTTTTAATATCCAACCCGGAAATGGTAATCCGTGGATGTGAAGCAGGAATTATCGGGACATTCCCTGCGTTAAATGCACGTACGACAGAACAATTGGGTCAATGGATGAGCGAAATAAACGATAAATTGAAAAAGGTGAAGACAAAGAAGCCAGAGAAAAAAATTGCACCTTGGGGAATTAATTTCATCAGTCATAAGTCTAATAAACGGTTCAAACAGGATTTGGCTTTAATTGAGAAACACCAGCCGCCGATTGTTATCACATCACTAGGTGACCCGAGCCCAGTTGTAAACATCGTTCATCAATATTATGGGCTTGTCTTTTCTGATGTAACAACAGTTAAATTTGCAAAAAAAGCATTAGAAAAAGGAGCTGATGGACTAATTCTTATTGCAAATGGTGCAGGTGGCCACGGAGGTACCTTAAATCCGATTGCTTTTGTCCATGAAGTCCGTGAGTTTTTTGCTGGCCCAGTTATATTGGGTGGAGGGATGTCAAAGGGGGAGGACATTCTTGCCGCCGAAATACTTGGTGCGGATTTTGCCTATATTGGGACGCATTTCATTGTTGCTGAAGAAAGTGGTGCAACAAAGGAGTATATGGAGATGACAATTAATTCAACGATTGAAGACATCATTTACACCCCAGCATTTAGTGGGATTTCTGCAAATTATTTGATTCCTAGTATCATAAAGTCTGGACTGGATCCGAATAAACTGCCTGAGAAGGGGAAAATCGATTTATCTGAATTAGAAAATCCAAATCTTCATGCTTGGAAGGATATTTTAGGGGCAGGACAAGGAGTTGGTGGCAATAAGAAGATTCAAACGATTGCCAGCATGATAGGCGAATTAGAAGAACAGTATGAAAAGGCAAAGCAAGGGGTGTGAAAGATTATCAAGCAATTGCAAATCGCTAAAAATTTTATCAGAAAACAACCAAATGAGGTGAAAATATGTCCCAATTCGTTAATGTAAGAACAGAAGACAATATCGCCTTTCTATCAATGAACAGACCAGAAAAAAGAAATGCATTATCGGTTGAGATGGCAAATGAACTGCTAGAAGCACTACATACAGCAGACCAGGATGAAGATGTAAAGGTGATTATTCTTTCGGGTGAAGGAAAGGCATTTTCTGCTGGTGGTGACTTAGAAACCTTGAAACGATTAAATAACACACCTGAAATTATGAAATATATGAATCAGGCAATGGAAGTAATAGAGACGATAAGAAAGCTAGATAAATATGTCATTAGTGCGGTGCATGGATTTGCTGCTGGGGCAGGATTCAGCATTGCACTTGCCGCTGATTTCGTAGTGGCAAGCTCTGAAGCTAGATTTATTAGCAGCTTCACTAATATCGGCATCATTCCAGATTTAGGTCTAATAAAAGCATTAACAGAAAGATTACCACCGAGTATTGTGAAAGAGTGGGTAACGTCAGGGAAATCGATAACAGCGCAAGAGGCATTTGAAAGAGGACTTGTGAATCGAATTGCAGACGGGAATTTATTAACGTATACAGCAAAATTTGCACAATTTATTATTGATGGTCCACCTTTAGCTAATCGATTCGTAAAACAGCTTGTTAATCATGCGGATGAATTAACAGGGGAAACAAATCGTATGCAGGAGACCGCCATTCAGACTTTACTATTACAGACGGAGGACAACAAGGAAGGCATTCTTGCTTTTTTCGAGAAGAGGAAACCTCTGTTTAAAGGGGAATAGAATGGAAATATAGAATATTGATTGCAGTCTCGATTTATTTTACATTTTAAGCTAATCTAATCAATTTAGGACCTCTTCCAATTCGAAGGGGTCTCAATTTAGACTAACAATCTTTTCTAGAAATTGTTCTTATTGATATAATAATAGAAAAGTCACAATATTGGAGGGGGATCTATGCTTCGTTTAAACAGTCCGTTCCGTGATGAAATTCTTGAAACAGTACTTGAAAATCTCTATTACTGTCTAGTTATTGTCGACGCAGAGGGCATCGTTATTTATTTAAATGACCATTATTGTAATTTCCTTGAAGTTAAAAGAGAAGATGCAATTGGAAAGCACGTTGCCGATGTGATAGAGAATTCGAGGATGCACATTGTTGCGAGAACAGGCATGGATGAGATTGCTGATCTGCAGTACATACGCGGCAATCATATGATTGCGAACCGAGTTGCAGTACGTGCGAATGGGAATGTGGTTGGGGCAGTTGGGATAGTTCTTTTTCGTGATACGAAAGAATGGATGAACATGAATAGCCATATAAAAGAGTTATTATTAGAATTAGAGGATTATCGTAAGCAATTGGATGCCCGTTACGGAACAACATATTCCCTGCAAGATATAATTGGAAATTCTTCACAAATTACCGAATTGAAAACGAAGATTAAAAAGATCGCACCGAGTGATGCTTCCGTACTAATCAGAGGAGAAAGTGGAACTGGAAAGGAGCTAGTTGCCCACAGTATTCATCATTTAAGTGAGCGGCATACGAAACCATTTGTTTCAATTAATTGTGCTTCGATTCCCGAGCACTTAATAGAATCAGAATTATTTGGCTATAAAGAGGGTGCTTTTACAGGGGCGAAGAAGGGTGGAAAACTTGGGAAATTCCAGCTTGCGAATGGAGGAACATTGTTCTTAGATGAAATTGGTGATATGCCATTAAATGCACAGGTGAAAATACTCCGAGTTTTGCAAGAAGGGGAAGTAGAAGCAATAGGTGCCATCGAGACCGATAAAGTAGATGTAAGAATCATTGCGGCTACTAATCAGCCACTGGAGAAACTGATCGAGGAACAGCAGTTCAGAGAAGATTTATTTTATCGAATAAATGTAATTCAGATGCAGACACCACCGCTTAGAGAAAGACCAGAGGATATTCGAGTACTAGCAAAATATATTCTTCAAAAGATAACGAATCGTACAGGAAAGCGCGTGCTTGATTTAGATACAAAGGTATTGGACTATTTTATGCATTACAAGTGGCCGGGGAATATTAGGGAGTTAGAAAACGTTATTGAATCAGCAGTACATCTTACAAACTCTGAGAATATACTTCTGGAAGATCTTCCAGATCATTTACAGCCAAATGGTTTAGTGAATGAAAATGCTGGTACATTAAAAGAGATTATTGAGAAAACAGAAAGGCTGGCAATAGAACGAACACTAATTAAAGCAAATGGGGACAAGCAAACAGCAGCGAAAATATTGGGAATCGGGAAATCAAGCTTATATGATAAAATAAGTAAATATGATCTTTGATTTCCACTAATATGGAATCCATTCCGAATTTCCGGAATAAAAGTTATTGGTAGCTTTTGAAAGTGTCTACAATATTTTATTAAAAAGAAACATACCTATTTTCCGAGAATCTGGAAAGTAGGTATGTTTTATTTTTAATTAGTGAGAGATTTTGAAATAGTTCACTCACATTATTAATTCATCTGAATGCTGGCATCTACAGGTATGATACTAGTTAAACTAATAACTTATAGGAATTTGAAATAGTTGGCATGATTTTTGCATGTATATATCTGGAAGGGAGAGAAGCAGTGATGAAACAAATTCATACATCATTTCATGAAGCAGTAAAGGATATTACTGATGGCTCGACGATTATGGTAGGTGGTTTCGGTCTTGTTGGCATTCCGGAGAATCTTATTTTAGCCCTCAGAGATTCTGAAGTAAAACATTTGACGGTAATTTCTAATAATTGCGGTGTGGATGATTGGGGTCTGGGATTATTATTACAGAATAAGCAGATTGATAAAATGATAGGCTCTTATGTTGGCGAAAATAAAGAGTTTGAGCGTCAAGTTTTATCTGGCGAGCTAGAAGTAGAGCTCGTTCCACAAGGGACGCTTGCAGAGCGAATTCGCGCAGGTGGAGCAGGGATTCCTGCATTTTATACTCCAGCAGGGGTAGGGACACCGATTGCAGAAGGAATTGAAGTACGTACATTTGATAATAAAGAATACTTGCTGCAAACCGCATTAAAGGCGGATTTTAGCCTTGTTCGAGCAGCGGTTGGTGATAAAATGGGAAATTTGATTTATAGAAAAACAGCGCAAAACTTTAATCCAATGATTGCAGCTGCTGGAAACGTGACGATTGCTGAAGTGGAGGAATTGGTTGAACCGGGTACACTTCCCCCTGCTCAAATTCATACTCCGGGAATTTATGTTCAACGGCTAATTGAGGGCAAACAAGAAAAACGTATTGAAAAGCTGACAATAACACAGCATGCATAAACCTTAGGGAGGAGGGAACTAAATGATAAAACAAAACAAGTTCGATAAAACGTCTGTAAGAGAAAGGATTGCAAAAAGAGCGGAACAGGAAATTGTAAGCGGTTCCTATGTGAATTTAGGAATTGGCATGCCGACGATGGTTGCAAATTATATTCAAACTGGAAAAGAAGTTGTGCTTCAATCAGAGAACGGTTTACTTGGAATCGGTCGATTTCCCTATGAGGAAGAAGTAGATCCAGATTTAATCAATGCTGGGAAAGAAACCGTAACAGCGATAACAGGGGCATCTTATTTTAGCAGTGCCGAGTCATTTGCGATGATCCGTGGAGGTCATATAGATCTTGCCATTCTGGGTGGAATGGAAGTTTCTGAAAAAGGAGATCTAGCAAATTGGATGATACCTGGGAAAATGATTAAAGGGATGGGCGGTGCTATGGACCTCGTCCATGGAGCGAAGAAAATCGTCGTAATAATGGACCATGTGAATAAAAATGGAGATGCAAAAATCTTAAAAAGCTGCACACTTCCACTAACAGGAAAAAATGTTGTCAATCGGATTATCACCGATCGTGCGGTAATCGATGTAGAAGATAAGGGGCTAGTACTTATTGAAGTTGCAAAAGGATTTAGTATAGAAGAGATTATTGAATCAACTGATGCAGCGTTACATGTGAGTGAAAGCCTCCGAATGGGTACGTACTAAATAAAGGAGGAAATGTAAAATGGTCAAAGATAAAGTAGTTTTTATTACAGGTGCAGCAAGCGGAATTGGTCATGAAATTGGTATTTCCTTTTTGAAAAATGATGCAAAGGTAGTATTCTCGGATATTAACGAGGAAAAGGTAAAGGAAGTAACGGAGCAGCTGCAAAAAGAGGGTTATGACTGTCTAGGAATAAAATGTGATGTAACGAAGGAAGAAGAGCTGCAGCAAGCAATTGATAGGACTGTGGAGCAGTATGGAAGGCTGGATGTTTTATTTAATAACGCTGGACTGCAGCATGTTTCCGCATTAGAGGATTTTCCAACAGAGAAATTTGAATTCATGACGAAGGTAATGCTAGTTGCTCCGTTTATGGCAACAAAATATGTTTTCCCCATCATGAAAAAGCAAGGGTTTGGCAGAATATTAAATATGGCATCAATCAATGGGGTAATCGGTTTTGCGGGTAAAGCAGCCTATAATAGTGCCAAACATGGGGTCATCGGCTTAACGAAGGTAGCGGCATTAGAAGGGGCAGATTATGGCATTACAGTGAATGCGATTTGTCCTGGATATGTTGATACACCACTCGTTCGAGGACAATTCGCTGACTTGGCAAAGACTCGAAATGTACCACTGGAAAAAGTGCTTGAAGAAGTATTATATCCATTAGTGCCACAGAAACGCTTACTTGACGTACAAGAAATTGCTGATTATGCTCTATTTTTGGCGAGTGATAAAGCAAAAGGTGTTACTGGCCAAGCAGTATTAATCGATGGCGGTTATACTGCACAGTAACAAACTGAAAGGAGATAGCAGGAATGAAAGCGGTATATATTTTAGAAGGTGCTAGAACACCTTTCGGAACGTTTGGTGGAAGCTTGAAGGATGTTGACCCAACAGAACTAGGTGTCACAGCAAGCAAGGAAGCCATTCGTCGCAGTGGTATTGATCCAAACAGCATTGATTTTTCGGTCATTGGCAATGTCATTCATTCTGCAAAAAATGCACCATACTTATCACGACATATTGCTTTGAGATCAGATATCCCATTGACAAGTCCCGCACTGACAGTTAATCGCTTATGTGGTTCGGGACTTCAGTCGGTCGTTTCTGCTGCCCAGGCGATTATGCTTGGCGACGGGGAAGTGGCGCTTGCTGGTGGTGCTGAAAATATGAGTCTGTCACCACATGCATTAAGAGGAAGTAGGTTTGGTACAAAGCTTGGAACACCACAAATCGACGATACTCTCATGCTCTCTTTAACTGACGAATATATTGGCTCTGGCATGGGTGTAACGGCTGAAAATCTCGCTGAAAAATACTCGATTACACGAGAAGAGCAGGATGAATATGCCTATTTAAGCCATATGCGAGCCGCTGAGGCAAGACGTCAAGGAAAGTTTGCTGAAGAAATTGTTCCAGTTGAAATATCAACGCGAAAAGGAACATTGACATTTAAGGAAGACGAACATATCCGTGAAGATACGTCCACAGAAAAATTAGCAAAGCTCAGGCCATCGTTTAAAAAAGACGGTACAGTAACGGGTGGAAATGCGAGCGGAATCAATGATGGTGCAGGTGCAATTGTGGTGGCAAGTGAAAATGCTGTACAAAAAAATAGTTTAAATCCATTGGCTAAAATAATTACCTGGGGTATTGCTGGAGTAGACCCAGCTTTGATGGGCATAGGTCCCGTCCCTGCGATTAAACATGCATTAGAAAAAGCGTCGGTGACAATAGACGATATAGATCTTTTTGAAATAAATGAAGCCTTTGCAGCTCAATATTTAGCTGTAGAAAAAGAACTAGGCTTAGATAGAGAAAAGGTAAATGTAAAT
This sequence comes from Oceanobacillus chungangensis, assembly GCF_003369565.1. Taxonomy (GTDB): domain Bacteria; phylum Bacillota; class Bacilli; order Bacillales; family Amphibacillaceae; genus Oceanobacillus; species Oceanobacillus chungangensis. The sequence goes on from NZ_PIOD01000025.1 coordinate 207,408, forward strand.
GGTGGCGCCATTGCGCTAGGACATCCGATTGGGGCAAGTGGTAATCGAGTATTGTACACATTAATAAGGGAACTAATTAGAAGTGAGAAGAGATATGGTGTTGCATCCTTATGTATTGGTGGAGGACAAGGAATCGCGATGATAGTAGAGAGGGTTTAGTTTTTTTTGCAGATAGGTAGGTCTAAACTTTAGATATTCTTAGGTTAGTAGAAGCAAGCCTTTACGAAATATATTAAATTGTCAAGGGGGATGTTACATGGAATTAATTACAATTTTAGTAGCACTAGCGCTATTAATGACTGCTGCATATCGCGGATATTCTGTTATCCTATTCGCGCCGATAGCTGCCTTATTAGCTGTTCTCTTTATTGATCCGATCAACATACTGCCTTTCTATTCCGGTGTATTCATGGAAAAGATGGTTGAATTTATTAAGAACTATTTCCCTGTCTTCTTATTAGGTGCCATTTTCGGGAAAGTTGTTGAAATGTCTGGAATTGCAGAATCTATTGCAAAAACAATTGTAAGATTTATCGGTGCTAAACAGGCTATGTTGACGGTTATTTTGCTAGGTGCAATTTTAACATATAGTGGTGTAAGCTTATTTGTTGCCGTTTTTGCCATCTATCCTTTTGCGAAACAATTGTTTATTCAAGCAGATATCCCTAAAAGGTTGATGCCTGCAACGATTGCACTTGGTGCATTTACATTCACGATGGATGCCATACCAGGTACACCACAAATTCAAAATGTTATCCCTACCACTTTCTTTGGGACAAACATTTATGCTGCACCAGTACTTGGAATAATCGGGGGTATCATTGTCTTTGGTGCAGGACTTGCATACTTAGAGTGGAGAAAGAGACAAGCCAAGAAAAAGGGAGAAGGTTACTTTGGGTTTGGAGATGAAGCTGCTGCTGCTCTAGAACAAGAAAAAGCAACAAGTAGTGAAGAATCTATGCCAAATTTAAACTCGAATCAATCTGTTTTAAAACAGATTTTAGCATTTGTTCCACTTGTTCTCGTAGCAGTAATGAATAATTATTTAACGAAAGCAATACCAAGTTGGTATCCAGATGGATTTGATTTTGCCTTACTTGGATTGGAGCAATATGCTGTCGATGTTGCTAAAACCGCTTCGATCTGGGCAGTTGAAATTGCATTGATTGTGGGAATTATTACGGCACTCGCCTATAATTTTAAACGAGTGAAGACAAAGCTTAAAGAAGGACTAAACACGAGTATTGGCGGTTCATTATTAGCCGTTATGAACACAGGATCGGAATATGGTTTTGGTGGAGTTATCTCTGCTCTTCCTGGGTTTACCGCAATTAGTAATGGAATATCGGGTACATTTACGAATCCACTTGTTAATGGTGCTGTGACGACGAGTACACTTGCAGGTATTACAGGGTCTGCATCTGGAGGAATGGGGATTGCTTTAAGTGCAATGGCAGATCAATACAATCAAGCAATCGCCGCAGCGGGTATTTCACCTGAAGTTATGCACCGAGTTGTTGCGATGGCATCAGGTGGTATGGATACACTTCCACATAACGGCGCTGTAATTACGTTGCTTGCTGTTACAGGATTAACGCATAGACAGTCATATGGCGACATATTCATGATTACAATCATTAAAACATTAGCAGTATTTGTTGTTATCGCGCTTTATACGTGGTTCGGTATTATGTAACGGAATATTGGTTGAACGATTTTTTATGCAGATAGTAAATTGTTATTATATACTCCCGGAATTCCTAGGGACAGATTTGGACTATTATCGAAAAGATATAAAATAGGTGTGTTTTGTCCTTGGTAGTAGATTTTGATTGATTGTCTACTACTAGGGATTTTTCTTTGTATAGCTTCGTTATTTCACTCCAAATAGAATCGCTTCAACACTAGCATTCTGCTACAAATTATAGCCTACAATTAAACTATTGAATTGGAAGTATAAGGAGTTTGAACGGAATTATGAAAAAATAGGGATTTTTCTGTGGATATTTTTTGTTTAGTATCAAGTGGCTGTATGAATTCGGTTGCAGCATAAATAATTGGAGATTAGATTAAAAAAAATTTCATACTCACCTATGAGAGGGACAGTAACGGCAATGGATGTAAAAACAAATACTATTGCTTGGCAGCATAAATGGGATACTAATGCTTACAACGGTGCAATGACAACCAAAGGGAATCTATTATTTGTTGGTCATAATGATGGAAGGTTAATTGCCTATGATGCCACAACCGGGGAAAAAGTATGGGAATTCATGACAGATGCCGGAGTAAATGCCCCGCCAATTCCGTATGAAATCGATGGTAAACAATATGTCACGGTTATGGCGGCAGGTAATTCTCTAGCAGGTACGAAGCATGGTGATTCAATATGGACATTTTCACTAGATGGAAAATTTGAATCCGTTGACGATGTTGTAAAAGTGAATGCTGATGATACCTCAGCAGCAGGAGAATCAGAATCTGAAGATGATAAAGAGGGTGAATCAGTTTCATCTGGTGAGGGTAAGACAGCAAATGGGCTAGCAGTGTATGAAAGCAACTGTCTAGCCTGCGACGGTACAGAAGGTGCTAATGGTCATAATGGTCCTAGTTTACAGACTAGTAATAGCATCTAACAAGGATGAGGTTATCGCAAGAGTGAAAGCTGGAGGAGAAACCATGCCAGCCTTTGAAGGTACATTGACTGAAGAGGAAATTAACGATGTTGCAGAGCATATATAAGCGAGATTGTAGCAAAGCTAGATGAATAATTGATCCATTTGGGTAGGAAACTTCGTATTCTATCTTTTCTTTGCTTAGGAAACTATACAATTTGGATGCTGTGGATACTTAATTACCGATAATAGCCACGTCCAGCTCCAGCGCCCAGCGCGACTTCCCTCACCTCCGTACGATAAGTCAACATCGATTCGCTTTCGCTCATCGTGTTTCCTTTATCTCCTTCGGTTCAGTCCAGTCCGTAGGTCGCTAAACAGGCGCTTGCACTTTTGTTCTTTTTTCTTTAGCTTTGAAACAATAGAAAAATAGCTTACAATTAGGTTAATCATATTGCATTTACATAAGGGGTTTGAGTATTTAATGAAAAGATTAGGGCTTTTTTCTCTTGTCGTTTGTTGCCTATTGTTAAGTGGATGTATGAATTCGGTAACCGCACGAATCGTGGAAGATATGTATATGGCAGCATTAAATGGAGATGTTGATACAGCTGTATCGTATTTTTCTGAAGACTATTTAGCTGATAAACAATTAGATGAACTCATGAGTGAATTAACCGCTGATGTCATTAATATGGAAGGAATAGCCTTTATGAACATCATCGAGCTTAATGAACGGAAATTGAACTCAGAGCTAATCGAACAATTGGATAACAGCTACGGAGAGGGATGGCACTTTATAATCGCGAAAGTTGCCCAAGACCATATTATGACATGGGTTGTACAAAAAGGGAGTGCACAATATTATATTGTTGGTGGCGAAGAAGTGCACGTCGATAAATATAATGAGGAAATATTAAAATAGTTGGCAAACCAACTTACCTGTTTTAGGAACCAATAAATATGGGAAAACTTGAGGGTGATGATAAAACAACATAAGTGCATAAAGCAGTCTTTTATGCGATAATATGTCATACAAATTTTTAGCAGTTTAGAAAGGGAGACATAGAATATGAATTGTAAAATTAATCGAAATGCAGCTAAAGAATTAAAGAAAATGCTTGCTACAGAAGAAGCGGAAGGAAAAATGATCCGTGTATACATTGAACATATGCATGGTGATCATGCACATTACGGAATCAAGCTTGATACACCAACAGAACATGATGAAATTGTTAAAACAGATAAGGACGTAGATGTTTTACTTGATTCACGTGAAGAATTTCTTGATGGTATTTGGATTCAATATTTCTATGTAGATAATGAAGGATTCGTAATCACGAACTCATCAAAAGGTGGGCACCACCATCATTAAGATGTAGCTATAAAAAATCTCTGTTGCTCAGGTTGCAACAGAGATTTTTTATTTATTAAAGGGAAGTTTGAGGGTGGAAATGTTAATCGACCAAGCCCATACTAAAAGGTCCTGGTTAAAACGTTATTATCCTAATATAAGAATCATTGAATCGATCTGTACATGTATTCCACTAACATGGCGGATCATTTTTTATTTTTAGTTGGACATGCCTAGTTTAAGCGGAAAAGCCATGAAAGCAATAGATATCTATCATGCTAGACTATCTATCATTGATTGACAATAGCACATTTCTAATAGACTAAGCTTAATAACCATTCCTCGCGTTGCCAGGGTGAATATACATATAGAGAATAGGACATGTAAGGACGTTAGCGGAAATAGACGTGAAACGATGAGGGCCCTAAGTATCAATAGATTAAATCTAGCACAGTAAATGTCCTAGTAAACGATATAAGAAAGGAGAATAGAAATGTCTTTCGAAATAGGAATAACAATCCTAGTCTTCATTATGACCATGTCAATCATTTTTTGGCGTCCTAGGGGGATAAATGAAGCCTGGCCAGCTTCAGTCGGAGCAGGGGTTATTTTACTAACTGGAATTGTCTCACGTGCCGATATTGCCGATATTATCAATAAAATTGGCGGTGCATCGATTACTATAATGGCAACGATTGTCATGGCAATCATTCTAGAAAGCTTCGGTTTTTTTAACTGGGCAGCAGCAAGACTCGCTACACTTGCAAAAGGATCTGGCTATCGTCTTTATTGGTATATCCAACTTTTATGTTTTTTAATGACCCTATTATTTAATAATGATGGCAGCATATTAATTACTACTCCAATCTTAATCATACTTCTTAAAAACCTGCGCCTAAAGACAAGTCAAATGATTCCATATCTATTAACAGGCGCACTCATTGCAACTGCATCTAGCGCTCCGATAGGGGTAAGTAATATTGTGAATTTAATTGCACTTGAAATCGTTAATATGTCATTATATATGCATACAGCGATGATGTTCGTACCAGCTTCGATTGGACTACTCTTTATGTCAGGATTAATGTTCTTCGTAGTAAAGAAACAAATACCGGAGCGATTACCGAGTATTTCTTATGACATGGAAGAAGTGTTTTTTACAAAGAATTTCCATCCATTAAAAGGTCGAATCTCTGTTGAAACGAAACTTAAACGAACAAAATTCATGCTAAAAGTCCTATTTTTCGTGTTTATTATGCGCTGCCTTCTCTTCGTGGCTTCCTACCTGACAATTCCAATTGAATTGGTAGCTGTACTAGGTTCCCTCGTCCTGTTAATTTGGCGATGGTATCATTTAGGAACGAATCCGGTCGATATCCTGAAAAAAACACCATGGCATATCTTAATTTTTGCTTTCTCTATGTACGTCATTATTTATGGTCTCCATAATGCAGGCTTGACGGACTTTCTTGTTCAGGCAGCAGAACCAATTGTGACTCAAGGTCTAATGCAAGCGAGCTTCATCATGGGTGGACTAGTGTCTGTTCTATCGAATTTCTTTAACAATCATCCTGCATTAATGATAGGAACGATAACATTAACAGAAATGGGATTAGATCCGATTACTTTAAAGACAATTTATCTTGCAAATATCATTGGCAGTGACATTGGCTCCCTATTACTTCCAATCGGAACCCTTGCCTCCCTTATCTGGATGCATATTCTAAGACAGAATAAAATAAAAGTAAAGTGGAAGGATTATTTAAGTGTATCTGTGATTGTTATCCCGATAACAACAGTTGTCACTTTGTTTTTACTATATTACTGGGTACAGATTGTTTTTGCATAGAATCGATTCCCTTCTGAGGAGAATATTCTACGAGTAATTCATGATAACCAGTGTCATGGAAGAACATCAACCTATAAATTATCTCCTGGATAAATCTTCCTCCTTCTATATAGAATAAAGCATAAGTGGAATTAAAAAGGATTCCACTTATGCTTTATTGAAAATGAATGGTTTGAACATGGTGTATATTTACATATACGGTGTCTTGCCTGGCAGTTGCTAGTTCTAGATAGCTGCCCTTTATTTTCTTCAGCTGTCCTATCTTATCTGTTGTAGGTGCTAGGTCAATCACGACAATTTGCCCGACTAATTTTTCAATCTGAATATCTAACGTTCTTGACACACTAAGCGCCGATGGATTTACTGGCAGCATTTCCTTTTCTAAGGAGTATGGTGTTTGATGATCATGGTATGGAATAAGCCATTTAAGATGCCGGAAAGGAATATACATTGTTTTATAGACTGGGGAGTAAAAAACAAAATAATCATTTAGGATGCTTGTAATATAGCCATGGATCGATTGCTGACCTGTTACGAAAATCTCAGAAAACATACCTTTCGCATTGGTTAGTACCTTTCTGAGTGAGATTTGGTCGTGTATATGGGCATTTTCTCCATCATCCATTGTGATTTCTTCGTCCACGTTCTGTTTAACCTTTTGAATATGCATGTTAGAAATATAGATATAATCAATCCCGTTATAAATAACAAGGACGTCGCTTCCTATTTCAAGCAGGATACCAATGTGGGGCCTTTTTCCAGAAATTTCAATCTCGATTACTTGTTGCAAGTATTTATTAAGAATATCCATTTATAAGAATCCCTCCTTTACATATATTTAGTAATTAACTCGATCATTTAGTAGTTATTAAATGTAATGATGAGAAGACAAATGTTGTAGAAAACAACTAGTAATAGGTCTTCCGCATAGAAATAGATAGTCGAAGGGCCAGTTTTAACGAACATTTGAACATCTTTAAGGAGAAATTTCAACTATTTGTATTAGAATAGGAAAATATAAAGACTCTCCCTTTTACAAATTTCGTAATAAGAAAAGCCGCTTTCAGCTCTAGTGTTAAAGCTGTAGTGAGACTTAACTCACCTCTGTATATAAGTAAACATCAATACGCCTTCTGTTTCCAAAGAGTTTCCTTTATCTTCTATAATGGAATGTTCGACAAGAATGCCACATCAAGTGGCATTGTCGAACCACCCCACGTCCTTAAATAGAAAGGAACTTTATTAACGTACGATATTTCTCAGGGAAGTCTTTCATGTCCTGTGAGGTGCAGCCCATACATCGCCATACGAGCGATTACGCTTTTGTTTTTGCTTTACTTTGACTTTGATAAACTGCAGTATTTCTTTTTTGTGTTGATTCTGTTTGTCGCTTCGTTGTTGGGAAGGTTCGATTTTTCGATTCTTGATTATTTGTTACTGTGGATTCATTCAATAATCTAGGTTTGAATTTATCCAATAAATGATTAGAATTTTCTTTATCCTTATCTTTGCTTTTTGTTATCTGAACAATATTTGTACTTATCTTCACCTGCTGGTTGGATGATTCTTCATTCGTTTCTTCACTTTTAGCTTGATCAATACTTTTAGTGAAGCGGATCGGCTGTCTTTCTTCTTCTGATTGCTTCGTATTTTTATTCGTATCTTGTTTACCTTCATTTTGGTTATTAGGAGCAGCTGGATGTTTTTTGGCAGGTTTCTTCTTAAGCTTACTAGAAAGCATTGCAATTTGTGAGATTGGTATAAACGAGATTTCATCTTTTACTACAAAGGTAATATAGTTATTGCTTACATTGCTTAGAAAGCCTTCGATTACATTGGCTCCATCTCTGCTAACCATTAGCCACTCATTCTCAAAGACTTTTAGTAATTCGAGAAAATTCAGTTGACTTAAGCTCTCGATTTCGGTTGTATCCTTTGCTTTGATATTTTTTGTGTTTTTCGTTAATTCTTTTATCTTATCAAGCTTTACATATTGAATGACATCTTTATCGTCTTTTAGAACAAGATAATCTTCCTTTACCTCGACTAATAATCCTTTCAAATTATGCGGCCCAGGATAGATGACTTTAATATCGAATCCGATTAATTGATTTAATAAGGAATAATGTTCACTCAATACAGGCACCTCCTTCTTACATGTTGATTATTTCAGAGAAAAGTTATCCTTAACTCTTCTCTGATTCCTTTGTTTCTTTATCGCCTTTTTCTTTACTGCCTTTATTCTTATCGTCCTTATCCTCACGATCATCATCTTCTTTGTCTTTCTTTGGTTTGTTGCCGATACTGATGTTATTAATGTGGAAGGTATATACGCGAATTACTTCTTTATTATGAACGAGTGTAATAATTTTGCTTGTAATATCATTTACTACACCTTCCGCTTTATCCGGTCCACGATTAATTTGAACCCATTTGTATTTCAAACCAGATAAAAGCGATTGAAAACTCTCTGCTCTTTGGTAATCATTTTCATCCAGTTCATCAAAGTCCAGGTCCATTCCTTCATTTACATTTGTAGCGAAACTCTTTACATGTTCTAGGTTATAATAAAGTACGCCATCATTGTCTGTTAGTAACGTGATAAAGTCACTATTAACTGCCAGTAACTTTCCTACTCTAGAATTTGGTCCACCTTGATTGACTTTTATTACTTTATTAATTAAAGATTCCAATTGCTTATTGTTATTAGTTTCTGATCCCATAATTCATAGTCTCCTTTGTAAGTTTTCTATGCGTTTTCACTGTATGTATATGCACCCCCGGATGACGATGAACTAGCCATGAGCCCGATTCAGTAACAATAAGGATATTGCCTAAGTAGAATTCTAGAGCGTGAGCGAATATGAAGGCTGTCAAATGAGATAACGGTATAAAAATAATTCCATTATTTGAATTATTAATGCTAAACTAATGAAAGAATTTAAAAAAAAAGGAGGAAACTGCTTTGACTAAAAATCTTGTTCCATTTCCGATAATTGAAACAAATCGATTAGTATTAAGAAAAATAAATATAAGCGATGCGAACAGTATTTTTCGCTATCTATCTGATAAAGAAGTAATGAAATATTATGGATTAGCCCCTTTTGAAACAGTTGACGAAGCTTTAAGTGAAATAGCATGGTATCAATCGATACTCGATAATAAAAAGGGAATTAGATGGGGAATCACCTTGAAAGAAGAAGATGTAGTAATTGGTAGCTGTGGCTTTCTAAACATGGTCCCCGAACATCATCGAACCGAAATTGGCTATGAACTAAGCAGCAGTTATTGGGGAAAAGGAATTGCAAGTGAAGCGCTCCATGCCGTAATAAGTTATGGGTTCGAGTGTTTCAACTTACAAAGGATTGAAGCACTAATTGAACCGCCCAACATACCATCACTAAAGCTAGTGGAAAAACAAGGATTTATTCGAGAAGGCTTGTTGAGAAATTATGAGTTTACTGGTGGTAAATTCGATGATTTATACATGTATTCATTATTGAAACAGGATTTTGTGGAACTTAAATAATAAATTTCATATTTACATATAGTTATAGATTTAGTTAGGTGGGAACATAATGTTACTTCTAAAGGGTGTAACTGGTATTACAGAAGATAATATGCATGATCAGCAGGATAGAAAGCAATTCAAAAAGCATTGCTACACATTTATCACTCAATATGGCGGTAAAGTAATCTGTTTTACAAATCCAAAGCTAGCTACAAACTATTTTTTAACAGAGGTTAAGATTTTTGGTCGGCTGCGGTTTATCTTATTAAACGAAATGTATCCATTTGTGGCATTTGCTTCGAATGTTTGTTATTCTGCTATTGATTTTGTAGATGAGTCGGAACTTTCCGGTTTATTTCGCCCTTATTATCGAGTTTTGCAGGCGAGAGAATTAAATGAAGATTTACATCTAAACCTTGGATCTAGAAAGGGCATGCTGTTAAATGTCAATGGATTAAGTAGGTTAGAAATGGAGAAAATTGCCTATTGGCAGCCGAAAACGGTTGGTGAGGTCATATTTAATCATTGGGATTAGAACTTTTAAATACATAATTGAAAGATAGGTTGAATTGCTTGAGTAAAATTAAACGGAAGAAAAAATTTTAAAAAAGAAAAGCATATAAGTGGGGATTGCTAATGTCTATCCCATTACCTTTAATCTTTCTTTTTACAATCTGGATGCCATTTTATGATTCACTATTTACGTTAGTTGCACTTTCTATATTTATTATGTATTCCATATTAACTATTATTGGCGTAATTTTTAGGATAGAAAGGATGTATCCTTTTATAGGCTACGGTTCTTTTATTCTAGTTTCAATATTATGTTTGTTTTCTGGTCTAAAGGCAGCCAGTGGGACATTATTCCTGCAAATCATCTTATTGGTGATTATTGGTGCTGTTTTTGTCTTTGGCTTTTGGGGTGAAGTTATTGTTCCTAAGTTAAAGGGGAAAGACTGGTTTAATACATTTGCATTAGGTGTATTACTGATTATTGTTTTTCCCGTCTTATTCGTAGCCGGAGCAACTATGGGAGGTCACCGAGAGTGGGAGATAGGGTTAATGCGATATATCTTTGGACAAGACCTCGGGGATAAAATCATTTCCTACCTATTTGGATTTGGTTTTCCGCTATTATTCATTAATTTAACTCATTTATTGTATCGGCTGGGAAGGAACAAAAATCAGGATATGACCAATGCTTGAAACAATAGCGGATGAAGCAAGTTGGATAGAGGTGATCATCGTTCTTGCTGAAAAATGAAAGTATCTTCATTAAATAAATAGCAGTAAACAAATCGTACATATTACCTTTGTTTATCAAGCGCTATACTTGCTCTTTACTTAGGGGCAGTTTTATAAACGAGGTTTTATATATCGGCAGGTAAGAAGCAGCTAAGAAAAAATCTCAGCTGCTTCAATCTCTAAATCTATTCAAGGTTCGCATGTTTCCCATACATCGTCTGTGAGTCGAGCCCTTTTTTCTCCATGAAGCTTAAAATAAGCGCATCATAGAACAATAACAGGGTCTGTTCGAATAAAGAGCCCATTGGCTGTATTGTTCGGTATTCACTTGTTGACTGGTCCTTAGGTGCACCAGGTAACTGGACGGTTACATCTGCTAATCTGCCAAGTGTAGAGTCTAGAGATATTGTGACAACGGCAACTTTTCCACCAATGCTTTTTGCCTTTTCAACCATTGGAATCAGACTCTTTGTCTCACCTGAACCAGAACCAACGATTAGGAGGTCATCAGCTTCAAATGTCGCTGTTATAGTTTCGCCTACGACATAAGAATCAAGTCCCATATGCGCCATGCGCATGGCAAATGCCTTGCCCATTAGACCTGAGCGACCAGCACCGGTAACAAAAATTTTATTCGATGTTAGAATACTCTCGACGAGTGTTTCCACATCTGTATGCGTTAATTGCTCAGCAGCATAATGTAATTCATCGATAATTCTTCGTATAAATTGTGCATTCTGCATCTTGCCGCTTCCCTTCTTAAGCTACCGTGCTTTCTACGATTAGCTTTTTCATTTCGGCAGCTACAGCATTCTTATCGTCCTTACTAGTTATTCCACCGCCGACAATAATTAGGTCTGGCTGTGATTTAATTACTTCTGGTAATGTTTCTAATTTAATGCCCCCAGCAATGGCAGTTTTTGCATTTTTAACTACGCCTTTTATTGTTTCTAGGTCTTCAAAGGAATTTTTACCTTCTGCTTGAAGGTCATAGCCAGTGTGGACACAAATATAATCAACACCAAATGAATCTAGCTCTTTCGCGCGTTTTTCTATATCTTTTACTGCTATTAAATCGACTAGAATTTTCTTGCCTAATTTCTTCGCTTCTTCTACTGCTCCTTGGATAGAGCTGTCTTCCGCTGCACCAAGTATCGTGATAATATCTGCTCCGGCTGCAGAAGCCTGGGATACTTCATAACCAGCAGCATCCATAATTTTAACATCCGCAAGTACAGTTAAATTTGGGAATGCATTTTTCATCTCACGAACAGCCGCATGACCCTCGCTATTGATAATAGGTGTACCAATTTCTACGATATCAATTGATTCTTCTACTTCCTTTACAAGCTCAATCGCTTCTGGAATGTTAACAAGATCTAATGCTAATTGAAGTTCCATGAATATTCCACTCCTTAGAATAATTTAGTTTATTTAACTATACTTATTACTCTAAAGTAAATTTACAAGAATTGTAAGTACGCACATTAACATCACATAGTCACATAAAGTATACTGTGAAAGTGAACAAAAGCAGAAGGGCGAATAGCGATGCACGGACTGAGCTCAACAGAATCATTGAAGCACCCTTGAGAATTATCGCCCTTAAATTTTTCAAGGGTGTGGGGTAGGTGGTTCGACGTTGCCACTCGAAATGGCGAATAAGTCGAACATTGCCCATTGAGAATAAGGAAACTCATAGGAGTGTAATCGGTTAACTTTGATTACAAAGACGAGGAAATGTACAAGAATGAAATAGGTAATTATTAATACCTGCCAATCCCTAACAAACGGCTTAAAAATTACTTCATAACTTCTGTAATCTCTACTCCGTTTTTACTCGCAACATTGTTCATGTAGTCTTCTCCCCATCTATACATCATATCAAGAATAGGCAATAAACTTATGCCGTGTTCAGTTAATGAATATTCTACTTTTGGTGGAACAACAGGATATACTTCGCGATGGACGATGAGATCTTCCTCAAGCTCGCGCAGCTGTTTAACGAGCATTCTTTGTGTGATACCTGGCATAAGCGACTTAAGCTCATTAAATCGCTTTGTCCCTTGTTTACCAAGATGCCATAAGATGAGCATCTTCCATTTACCGCCGATTACACCGAGGGTTAGTTCTTTTTCACAGTTATACACCTTATCACAAAGATGTCCCAATTTATTCAACTCCTTCGTGAATGTCAAGTCAATTTTGTCTCTACCAGATAATTGGGTATCGATACATGTTCCTCTATTATTACATGTAGAATGATTATTGTCTTCGAAAGCGGCTTATTTAATACCGAAACTACGTGTAAATTTCATTTAAGCCAATACCAAAATTAAGGTAGAATAGCAATAATAGTAATAAGCTAATAGAATTGTAAGTCGTACGAATATGTTACGACTTTTGACATCTTGCTTTTTAATCCTAAAAAATAATCCATCATCACCTTCTCGAGGTATAATACTTGTAGAAGCTTTGGAAAGGAGATTCTGCTGATGACATTATGAACAAAACAAATAAAGAATCATCCTGCAACAGATAAACAATGGGAGGCAATCAACGAAAATGATAAATCCTACGATAATCAGTTTTTCTATGCTGTGAAGACAACGAAAATATTTTGTAAGCCATCCTGCAAATCGCGGGTACCGAATTATGATAACGTTTCGGTGTTCTATCATGCCGAGGATGCCCTACATGGAGGGTACAGACCATGTAAACGATGTAAATCAGCAGATTACCGTTTACCAGGCGAAGAGTGGGTACTACACGCAAAAACGTATATGGAAGAAAAATATTCAAGCTATTTAACATTAAATGTTATTGCGGCGGGCTGTCATGGCAGTCCATTTCACTTGCATCGTGTTTTTAAAAGTATTACTGGTATTACACCATTAGATTATTTGCATGAAATTAGGATGAAGAAAGCAATCGGATATTTACAACAAACAAATAAACCGATTGGAGAAATTGCTGCTTTAATCGGCATTCCGAATGCGGCATATTTTTCTGTTAGTTTTAAGAAATGGAGAGGAGAAACGCCGCGGGAATATCGAAAAAAAAGAGGTAAAGGTGCTGACAGATGAGGTACAATGAAGAACAAACCATTTTTTACGGACTAATTAACGTAGACGATTGGTCTATCTATCTTGCGGTATCGGAAGAAGGATTATGCTATGTCGGCTCCCAGGGAGCTGGAATCAAGGAAATGGAAGCATGGTTTGAAAAGAATAGACCGAAAGCTAGTCTAGTTGACGACAGTGACAAGATTTCCATCTATACAGATCAATTGGTTGATTACTTGAACGGAGACCGTAAAGCGTTTAATCTACCTGTTGATTTAATTGGTACGACCTTCCAGGATGCTGTGTGGAAATCGTTGCAGAACATTCCATTTGGGGAGACGGTGACATATACAGATATTGCTGAACAGATTGGTAAGCCAAAGTCCGTACGTGCGGTTGGAACGGCAATTGGTGCAAACCCAGTATTGATCGTAGTCCCATGCCATCGTGTAATTAGTAAAGGCGGGAAAATGGCAGGCTACCGTGGAGGCATCCCAATGAAGGAAAAATTACTCGGTTTGGAGAGTAAGTAGACGCATAGTGAAATATCCAGATAAAAGTAAATTGTGACAGACTAACAAGCTATAAATTGAATCGTTCGTTTAACGTTACCGAGCATTTCCTTGTAATGAGGAATGCTTTTTTCTTTGCTGTAACAAATCATTGTGACAACCAAGTTGGCTAATCTAAGAATCAAAGTTTCTTTCTGTTGCAATAAAAATATAATATAAATCAACATTTATTTATTGTGAAACGATAAATTACGTGTTAGAATCAAAAATGAAAATAATGAATTGAGGTGCTTTTAATGAAACAAGTTTCAACACTCTTTTTAAAGGTGGCAATTATTCTTCTTGGTATACCAGTTCTTGCTTTGTGCATATTCGGTCTACCTTGGTTAGCCAATAACCCTGTAAATCCAGATTATAACCATATACTGTATCCCATTTTAATAGGTATGTATGTATCGGTGATACCGTATTTTGCCGCGTTGTATCAGGCTTTAAAGCTTTTAAGCTATATTGACAAGAACCGTTCTTTCTCTGAGTTGTCAGTTAAATCTCTAAAGAATATCAAGTCTTGTGCAATGATAATCAGTGGTTTGTATGTGATAATATTGCCATTTATATATATCGTAGCAGAGTTAGACGATGCACCGGGTCTCATCATAATCGGAATGGTCCCTATCTTTGCTTCAATGGTAATCGCGGTATTTGCTGCTGTTCTTCAAAAACTACTAAAAGAAGCAATTGATATAAAATCTGAAAATGATTTAACGGTCTGAGGTGAGTAAAATGGCAATTATTATTAATATTGATGTGATGTTGGCTAAAAGAAAAATGAGCGTAACGGAACTTTCAGAGAGAGTTGGAATAACAATGGCGAACCTTTCTATATTGAAAAATGGAAAGGCAAAGGCGATTCGATTAACCACTTTAGAGAGGATATGTAAGGCATTAGATTGCCAACCTGGGGATATTTTGGAGTACCGAAGTGATGAAGAAACGCATGATGGATCGTAACTGGTAAGACGAAGAGGACAGGGGAAGAACTCCTTTCCATAATTTTAATAAATTCAATTCAAAAGAGAGGAGTTAGTTATGAATTTAACCATTCAGAATGATGTTCAGAAAAAAACTTTGAGGGTACATATCCTGAGAGCTTTAAAGCAACTCGTTCGTTTCGGCTGGGAGCAGGCACTATCATGTTTGTTTCCTGTCGTTATTTTTACCTCTTTGGCCATCACGCAAATCGTTCCACTGCCATTCATGCCACGGTATGACTGGCTGCTTATCATCTTCCTTTTAATGCAGTGGTGGATGGTACGCTCTGGGCTTGAAACAAAGGATGAACTAAAAGTTATCACACTGTTTCACCTTGTTGGACTTGCTCTTGAAATATTCAAAGTACATATGGGGTCCTGGTCCTATCCAGAGGAAGGGTATTTCAAAATTTTTGAAGTTCCTTTATATAGTGGGTTCATGTATGCAAGTGTAGCTAGTTATCTTTGTCAGGCGTGGAGAAGGCTAAAAGTTGAACTTGTTAAGTGGCCGCCGTTTTTAGTAGTAGTTCCTCTTGCAGCTGCAATATATTTAAATTTTTTCACCCACCATTATTGGATTGATATTCGCTATTGGTTAGCAGGACTTGTGATTATCGTCTTTTGGCGATCATGGGTCACATACAAGGTTGGTGGAACCAGATACCGTATGCCACTTGCACTATCTTTTGTGCTTATCGGATTGTTTATTTGGATAGCGGAAAATATCGCAACATTCTTTGGAGCATGGGAATATCCAAACCAAACGGATACATGGAGTCTAGTTCATTTAGGTAAGGTCAGTTCATGGGTCTTGTTGGTGATTGTCAGCTTTCTAATTGTAGCGACATTAAAGCAGGTTAAGAGGAAAATCGAACAGGTATAACGGCCGGAATACTAGTATATAAGTATAAAAGGGATCCCATGTTTTAGACTGTATTTTTCCAGCGTGCAAGACCCTGAATATAATAAATGGAGAAAAAGTAATGTTAAAACGAACGATCATTATTCCAAATGACAGATACGGAAAATAATCATTTCTGTGTTAAAATGGAACAATGCCGTATAACTTGCATAAGCAGTGAGGCTAAAGTTCAATGATCAGGAGCGGAGCGATTTTGAATAAAAAAGATATAGCCGATATTAAGAAGCAATTTAAAGTAAATAATGATTTATTAAAAATTAACGATATTTTTAATGTGTATATTATGAAAGAATCCAGTGATATTTACCATTACGAAAGCACACCATTTGAGATGCTGGAACAGGAACAGCAAGATTTATTTATGGCGAACTTTAAGAAGGTTCTAACAGGTCAACTGGATCAGAAATTATTTGAATTGAAATTCCAGCGGGACGTAGAGAACAGCAGTCAGCTGATTCTTCACCAAGGGATTTTAGCAAACGATACGGAAGAGTGGATGAGTCAGATGCTTCAGCTCGTCGAAAAAATGCTGGCAGATAAACAATATGAACATGATATTGTCGCTACATTTATTCGCGGTGAGTATCTAAAGCCGACCAAGCGAAGCAATGAAGAGACAGAGGAAAGCGGTCGAGATAAGGTTTATTCACATTCCTTCATTCTATGCAGTATTAATAAAACGCAGGATCCGAAGAAGGAATTGCTGTTTGACTATGTAGAGAAGGAATTCAAGTATCATTTCGTTGTCGACCCAGTGATTAATCTGAAGGCACCAATTGGAGGATTTCTTTTCCCTTGCTTTACTGATCATGCTGCAGATGTGAATCGGGTGCTTTATTCTGCAGAGAAGGCTTACGAACTGGATTATCATTTCATCGAGAAGGTACTTAATGCGGAAGAGGCAATGACAGCTGAAGACGATAAAATAATTTTTGAAGAAATTGTTAAAGATGTTGCAGGTGAACAGATCAATACATCTACCCTTGCCAATGTCTATGATGAAATTCAGCGTGTGATCGAGGAAAATGAGGAGCCGGAAGCACCGAAAATCGATTATAAAGATGTAGCGAACGTGCTGAAGAATAGTGGCATACAAGATATTGATGCAGAAAAGGTTGAATCTGCGTTTGATAAAATAATTGATGATAAAAGCTATGAGATGAAGGCAACGAGCATTGTTCCAAAATATTCCTCAAAGTCAATCAAAATTAAAACAAAAGTAGCGGATCTTTCAGTGAGTCCCCAAGAGCTCCGTTATGTTCGACAAGTTCATATAGATGGCAAGCTCTGCCTCATTATTGAATTAGAGGAAAATACGATGATTGAAGGCTTTGAAATGCTCCCAGAAGCATTGTTCCAAAAGGCAGAAAAAGACCCAGAATAAGCGATGGAAGAGGCAGATTATTTACTTATGTAAAGAATCTGTCTGTTTTTATTAGAAGTTACTGTTAGCACCTTATGGATACATAGAGAAACTGCAGTTGTTGAAGCAAATGAAATTTATAATAGTAATAGTTCTATTGATATGACATTACCGTCTGTACTTCCTGAGATGATTTTTACTAAGAAAGATGAGAATGGAAATGAAGAGGATAAATCGAATATAACATTTTTAAATACGCAATTAGATAATGGCGAGTCGAATAAACTTGTAACTATGGAGGGCCACCATTATTTACATTGGATGAATTACAAAGAAGTGAGTGATCAGGTAAATGAATTTCTAGAAGGTTTAAGTGATTGATAGTAGGATCCCTTTTAGTTACTTAGCAAACTAAGAGTGACAATACAATTAGGTATTGTATTATAGTTTTCTAAATGATAAGATATCTGAAAATAAATACTGGAAAAGCGATGAAGAGAAGAGTAAATGAAATCGATTCATAACAGAGAGCTCCAGATGCTGAAACGGAGTATGAATCATTTCATTGAAGCAAGTCTCAGAGCATCACGTTGGATTTGAGAAAATGATGGCGTGACAGGAGCTCCTGTTATAGAGCTAAAGTATAAGCAAATTTCGTTCAGCGAATGCACCCATACATCACTAAATCGGTGCTAGCGCTAAGTTCTTTTGCCGTACTTGAAAAGGTTAATATGGTGACATATTAACAAACTGGGGTGGCACCACGATTATAGAAATCTCGTCCCCAAGGCTAAGGTCTTGGGGGTGGGATTTTTTTGTTTTTATTAAAGGAGTATATCGTGTTGTGATCAGTATATATGGATGATGGGGGGATGATTATATGTTGTTGAAACGTAAAATAGCTTCATGGAAGTATCCTTCCATGCTATTGTTCGGAATTGGCATTTCAAATATCGGCGAATGGATTTACTTTATCGCGTTGAATTTAATTGTTTTAGATATGACGGGTTCACCACTAGCAGTATCAGGTTTGTATATCATAAAACCTTTAGCTACTATATTTACGAATTTTTGGTCTGGAAGTATTATTGATCGTTTAAACAAGCGGAAACTAATGATCTTCCTTGATATCTTCCGAGCGATGCTGATAATTCTATTGCCGGTAATATCATCTATACCGCTAATTTATTTCATAGTTTTTATCCTGAATATGGCTAGTTCTATTTTTGAGCCGGCCTCTATGACTTATATTACAAAATTAATACCTTCCGAAGCTAGAAAAAGGTTTAATTCCCTCCATAGTTTAGTTACTTCGGGTGCTTTTCTAACTGGTCCAGCGGTTGCAGGCATGCTATTTCTTATAGGTGCACCTGTATTTGCAATTTATTTGAATGCTATTGCCTTATTCTTTTCAGGAATCATTACGTTTTTAATGCCAAATCTGGAAAAACAAATGATTGCCTCTCCTTCAGAAGATAAAATGACCATTGATTTATTAAAAAATGATTGGATTGAAGTGCTTAATTTCAGTCGTAAACATAGCTATATTATGATCATAAATTTTTTATTCAGCTGTGTCATGGTCGTAATGGCAAGTGCAATTGATTCACTTGAAGCTGCTTTTGCTAAAGAGGTTTTATTTTTATCAAATAGTGAATATGGTTTCCTCGTGACGATTGCTGGGGCAGGTATTATTACTGGTGCTATTTTAAATGCTTTACTACTAAAAAATATGAGAACCTCATTATTAATTGGATGTGGTGCAGTATTCGTCTCAATCGGATATATTATATATGCTTTTTCAGATTCTTTCCTCGCTGCAGGGATAGGATTTTTCGTTCTATCATTTTTTAACGCATATGCCAATACTGGGTTCCTTACATTCTATCAAAATAACATACCAGTTAATATGATGGGGAGAGTTAGGAGTATTTATAGTCTAATTGAAGCAATATTAATTATAGCAGCTACAGGCATCATGGGAATAGCTGCTCAAATGATATCTATTCAATTAACTGTAATTATTGGTGTTTTCGTGATGATGATTTTATCCTTGATCCTATTAATATTTAGCTTACATCCTTCGAAAAAGGAATTGTATCAAGTATGAAAAATATCTTTAATCGATTGTGTACTTATGATATTATTAAAATGAATTTTTAGAATCTTCCGTCCTGAAAGTTAATTATTACGAGAGGTTGTAACCAGTTAATGATGTTTTTGAAGAAGGGAGTGAAAAAGTTGGGAAGAGTGATTGGTTTTGAACTTAACAGTCAAGAGCCTGAAAAAGCAGAAGAATTTTATTCAAATGTATTTGGCTGGGAAATTGCTGAAGCCCAGTGGGATTATTGGCCTGTTACAACTGGGGACTCCGTAAAGCCTGGAATTAACGGGGGAATTGGAAAAGGTCCAAATGATTATCCTCATGGAATAAGGATCCAAATTGAAGTAGATTCAATTGATGAGGCCGTTGCTAAAGCTAAAGACAATGGTGCGATGGTTGTACGGGAAAAAATGGAATTTGCTGCTTTTTATCTTGCTTACTTGGTAGATCCTGTTGGACTTGGGATTGGACTTATTCAAAATAAATAATAGGTGGTTATTAAATGGAAAAAATAATTCCAATAAAAAATCAAATGAATGGCGTGTTTATTCATGTGACAGATTTAAAGGGCGCGGCAAGATGGTATTCTGATTTGTTAGGGTTGCAAGTCAATCTAGACAAAGTAGTTTCCCCAGTTTTTAACGTACCAATAATAGGGACAACTTCTCTAACTTTAGATGACCATACCTTTGATCCAGGCTTTAAACATAATGTAAGTCCAAGCCCGATTTTTAATCTTTATGCCCCAAATATTGATGACGCATATAAATATATAAAAAACAAAGACATTACAATTGTTAGAGAAATAGAAAGAGTCGGAGACACAGCCTGGTTTAATATTGAAGATCCAGACGGAAATGTGGTTATGATTTGTAACTGTTAAACGATTAAAATAAAGGGAGAATTTTATGGGATTTCCTGAGCTGGAAACAATTCGACTGAAATTAGTTCAAGTGAAAAAGGAGCATACACAAAGTTATTTTGAGATTATGTCTAGTGACAGAGTAACGAAATATTATGGGATGGATAGTTTGAAAAGTTTTGAGGATGCTGCAAAAATGATCGAGTCTCTTCAAGCTGCATATGAAAACAATAGGGGAGTAAGATGGGGAATCATATTAAAAGAGACAAATGATTTCGTTGGTACAGTGGGACTAAATAATCTTAGTATTAGGAGTAAGAGAGCTGAGATTGGATATGAATTGCATCCTTCCTATTGGAATAGAGGCATTACAACGGAAGCAGTAAAAGAGGTATTAAGGTATTCGTTTGAAGAATTAGATTTGGTAAGAATAGGAGCTGTAACCTATCCGCAGAATGAGGCATCAATTCATTTATTAACTCGCTTAGGTTTTATTAAAGAAGGTTTGTTGAGGGGATATCTCCATCAAAATAATCAGTCTTACGATGCATTAATCTTTTCATTGGTAGTTAAGAAAGCATAAAAGCTTTCTTACTACATATGTTGCAACTAAGGCTGTCAGCGAAAGCCTTGGTGATAACTAAGTTTTCTAATTAAAATCAGAATGGAAATAATGGATTCTTCGTAGCTTGACGATCTAACAAAAGAAGCATATCACAACAGTCGATATGAGACACTATTGCTTCTTGAAGTGGCTTTTAACGTCTAGCATGAAGGCATGCGATTGCTAAGAAGATTGGAGTGAGAAGAGGGAAAGAGGATATCCAAATGATTTCCTTTTTCCCTTTACCTCGGTAATTTATAATTTTACAAGAGTTCTTCCACTTACGTTACTTTGTAAAATTGAACGTAATACCTCTGACAACTTGTCTAATGAGATTTCATTTACCATCGCGGCATCCAACACTGTTGGTTTCAAATCATCACCTAGACGATTCCAAATTTCTACACGCTTTTCCATTGGATATTGAACCGAGTCAATACCAAGCCAATTAATACCTCTGGAAATATGAGGAAAAACGGTTGTAGACAAATCACTCCCACCCGTAAAACCACATGTAGCTACAGAACCGCCATACTTCAATGTACTTAGAATGTACTGAAGCGTTTTACCACCTACAGGATCGACAGCTCCAGCCCACTTTTCCTCACGTAGTGACTGATTATTGTTATCTACAATTTCATCGCGATGAATAATTTGTTTCGCGCCTAACCCCTACAAATATTCTTCTTGTTCTGATTTTCCAGTACTTGCTACAACTTCATAGCCCTTTTTCGCTAATATATTGACGGCAAGACTTCCCACTCCACCAGTAGCACCAGCTACCAAAACAGGTCCTTGGCTAGGTTCTAATCCATTATCCTCCATTCTTTGAACTGATAATGCTGCGGTAAACCCAGCGGTTCCAAGAATCATAGATTCCTTTAAAGATAATCCTTTTGGAAGAGGAACAACCCAGCCTGAAGGTACACGTGCAATTTCACTAAATCCGCCAAAATGTCCTGTACCTAATTGATAGCTAGTAACAATGACTTCATCCCCAGGGTTGTATTTTTCATCTTTTGAATGAATAACCGTTCCAGCTAAATCAATTCCTGGTACCATTGGATAGGAGGTTATAATTTTATTTTGAATCGCTACTAAACCATCTTTAAAGTTTACACTTGAATATTCCACTTGAATGGTTACTTCTCCCTCTGGAAGATCATCCATGCTTAATTGTTTGATTTCTAAATTCGTCTCATCGTTTACTTTATCTAATACCAGTGCTTTAAATTTATTCATTTTGATAATCATTTCCTTTCTGTTCTTTTTTCTTTAAAAATACAGGTACTAGTTGAATGAGCAACAATAAATCTCTTCATCATCATGTACATAACATTCCGATAATGAAAATGTGCCCCCTTCGTAGCTCCGAGGCATCCATTTGAATAACGACGCTAACTCTTCAACATTTACAAACTTAATATACCTAGACTTGTATAGCTCTCTTAATTTACACACCCACGATATCATTTTGAGAATAGCCAGTAAAGAATAAACTTCAGTAATATTCTATCCCAACTTGATATCCGTGAACTATTGTGAGCAATATGATTGGGCACGATTTTAACTTAGATAAATCGTAGGGAAATTAAGCATAACCTTCGGACAGCAGAACGAGCGTGGTGGTAATTACCAAAAATTAACTCTAACCTACATAATAACAATACCAAAAAAGATGAATCTTTTTCATCACGCACACGTATTACAGTTACCATTATAAATAAGATTAAACATTCCGGGGGGAGTGTTACAATGGCAAACGCTTCGAATCGTCCTAAGCTTAAAATTCAAAAGACTAAAAGTGAATTCATATGGGATATTATTGGACTTTCATGTCATATTGGAAGCATTATTTTACTAATCGTTGTCTGGAATTCACTGCCAGTTCAGGTTCCAGCACATTATAATGCACTTGGGGAAGTTGACCGGTGGGGAGTAAAATGGGAGCTATTAATATTGCCAATAATAGGCGCCCTCATAATTATATTAATGCAAGTATTTGAGAGATACCCAGAAACTCATAACTATCCCGAACGACTTAATTCAATTAATGCGCAACAATTCTATTTAAATAGCAGGAAGATGGTTAATCAATTAAAAAATATTTCACAAATAATTCTTGCATCTATAATATTCGAGTCAATTTCAATTGCCTTAGCTTGGGGGAAGCCGCTAGGAGGATGGTTTTTACCCGCAGCATTATTCAGCGTGTTTATTCCAATAATAATTGGTATTGTAAAACAGAGAAAAATACAATAATAGATATATGGTTTGATTAATATAATAGAAGAGAATGTTCAAGAAATCATGAATTTGAGGTAATGAAAAGTATGAATGAAAAAACAATAATAAATGCTGACAGATCATATCGACTGGCAGAGCAAAAGGCTGTAGAGTACTTTCAAACTCTAGCGGAGCAGCATACAGGAAAGACATATGTGCCAACGTTAACAAAGGATTTTGAAGCATGGAAACCGAATCATATCCAACGCCGTTCTCTACTATCCTTTTTTACAAATAAAAAGAAACCAACTCAAAAGGATTATCATAGGTATATCGGGTGGTTGGATATGACAGGGAAATTAGAGCCTTATCTTGATCGAAGTATTTCCTATATTTTCATGCGGGACATGGGGAAGGCTCTAGATTCGCCAGAGACGAAGCAACGGATTCAAAGTGTCGTAAACAGTTTGAAAAAGGACCTAACAACAAATCAAGCTAACAATGATGACGTATTTAGCATGGCGAAATTATACCGAAAAGCACAAAGGAATGGTATCGAAACCACCTTAATTTGGGTAACTGAAAAGCTTAAGACGGTAACAGCGAATATACCAGAAGAAATGGATGCCGAAGAGGCGCAGCGGAAATTAATCAAGATTATTGCAGGATTAGTCATGCAAGAGGTTGAAGAAATGGGTGACGGCGTCTCATCGGAAGAAAAGTCTAGAAGGCTTGAGAGAGCAATTAGACTTGGATATGCTTACGGTCTAACTTATCCATTTATTGATGATTTACTTGATTCAAATGTATTGTCTGAGCAAGAAAGAGAGCAGTACTCGGAACTGATTCGGGTTTCACTTGTAACAGGTGATGTTCCGGCATTAGGGGAGTGGACCGGGAAAAATAAAGGATTAATGCTATATATCCATTCTGAACTAAAAGCTGCTTTTGAATATATTAAGGAAAATCAACCCGAAGCGGAATGGAAAGCTTTTCTTGAGCAGGCCTATGTTTTCTTTAAATCGCAAGAGGTCGACCGCATAAAGGATCTCAAAAATGAAAACTATACAAATGAAGAACTGTATATTCCAGTCATATTAAAATCCTCTGCATCACGGTTAATTGTTCGTTCGATCATCAGTGCACCAGAGGATGAGGGCATTGATAATCGGACATTTTACTACGGTATATACAACCAGCTCGCAGATGATTTTGCCGATATGGTTGACGATCGGGAAGGTGGAAGAGTAACACCATATACGTATTACCTCGAACACCATAGAGAACGTCTGGACCTTATCAATCCGTTTGAATTATATTGGACGGTTATCGCTAATTTAATTCATCAAGTATATGATTCTGACCCGAAGACGCGTGAGGTGATTTTAAATCGTGCGATAAACGGCTTGAAACGATTTAAAGAGAAAAAAGGCAAACAGGGATACAGTGAAGTAATGGAGCTGTTTTTCTCTGGAAGTCCTGCATTCAATCGAACGGTTCAAGATATTGTTCGTGATGCAACAGACGTTGACTTCTTCGATAAACTACTGCGTGATCATATGATTAGCAACTTGCGCCAGGAGCGAAAGGAGAAGGAAGAGTTTACAGAAGTTACCCGCGAGATGCGTTTGGAAATCAATGATTTCTTACCCATTTCTAATTCTGAAGCCGTTACATTAAAGAATGTACCAATCATTGATGCAGCAAACTATAGTTTAAATAGCAGTGGTAAGCGACTACGCCCAATTGTTACTTGGTATATGGCCGTAAAGGAATATGGATTAGATAAGACTGCAATCCTGCCTTTGCTGAAATCATTGGAATACATGCATACAGCTTCCTTAATTTACGATGATTTGCCAGCCCAGGATAACGCGGATATTCGTAGAGGAAATCCAACGTTACATCAAGCATATAACACTGCCATAGCAGAACTAACTGGTCTATTCTTGACTCAAAAAGCGGTTGAAGAGCAGGCATCACTTGAAGCGTTTGACGCGAAATCGGTGCTCCAGCTAATTCACTATTCAGCCAGCGTGACTGCTGAAATGTGCAGGGGACAGGCGATGGATTTGAAAACCAAAGGAGAATCATTGACACTGGAGCAATTGAATCAGATGTGTTTTTATAAAACAGGATTAGGATTCGAGGCCGCTCTAATAATGCCAGCCATCTTAGCAGGAACTGATGAATTAGAAAAACAGGCACTTAAAAAATTCGCTCGTCATGCAGGAATCGCTTTTCAGATTAAGGATGACTTACTTGATGTAGAAGGAGATCAAACGCTGCTTGGGAAATCACCAAATAGAGATGCTAAAAATAACAATTCGACTTTCGTATCTGTTTTAGGTCAGGAAGGTGCAAAAAGAGAGATGTGGGAGCATTATTGTCTTGGTATGGAGGCATTACAAGATTTACAGCACAAGCATTCTTTTCTGAAGCATGTTTTGAATTATTTTGTCCATCGGGATCATTAAGGAAATATTGTAGAGTAGTTACAAATATGTAGCTGCTCTTTTTCTATTTAAGGGTCAGGATATTAAGATGCTATATCAATGGAAATGAAAAAGGCTTAAGGTCTGACTGTAGATTAGCCCTCAAGCCCTTGGTAAAACTAATGGGTTTCACTCACAATCCCATTTGTCCATCTTAATGCCTCTTTATAAATTTCAAACAGCTTTCTCTGACTGATACCTACCTTGTTTGCAAGTATATTTAGCTCGCCCCAATCGGCCCGTTCCATCGTTAACGTTAAATGGAAAATATCACTGTATTGTGTATGTTTTCCTATGATTGTATCTTTAATTTCATTGTCTAATGGAAGCTCGCTCATTAATTTATCTAATGGCTGCTTCATTAATGTATCAATTAAAGAAAGCAAACCAACTAAGAAATAACTTGATGCTTCAGCCCGTTTTCCTTTGTATACCGCAATTAATTCACTAATCTTCGCACGAATAAAGCAGATCTTCATTACTTCATCCAGTCGATTTTCTTTTTGATTTACTCTTTCACGTAAGGACAGCAGGAATATCCATTTATTTAACTCATTAAATCCTAAATAAGCGATTGCTTGCTTGATTGATTTGATTTCATAAATCGATCCGACCATCGGTGAATTAATTAAACGAAGTAATTTAATTGAAAGAGAGATATCCGTCTCAATGATTCCTGTGATCCTGTCAATATTTGGTTCGGCCTGTGCAAGTTCATTCATAATAAGTACGATATTATGATTGTAAATCGGTACATCATTCGTGGATAGTATGACAGGTTTACTGAAAAAGTACCCCTGAAAATAAGTATAGCCATCTTTTTTACATTGCTCATATTCAGCCATTGTCTCTACTTTCTCAGCTAGCAAAGTTACATTATACTGGTCGAGCGTTTTTAATATATCTTTTCTCTCTAGGTAGGGCGTATTATGTATATCAATTTTAATAATATCAGCTAATTCTATCAGCTTCGTAAAATTTGTATCCTCGTCTTGCATAATAAAATCATCTAAAGCAATTTTATATCCTTTCTCCTTTAACTTCCTGCAGCTCTCAACAATTTGCTCTGAAGGACTCACCGTCTCGAGAATTTCTACAACAATCATTTCTGGAGGCAAGAATTCTGGTACAGAATGAGTAAGTAATGTATCTGTAAAATTTATAAAACAAGGCTTCCCCTCTGATAATTCTCCAATACCAAAATGCATGAAACTATTGATTACATTGAATGTAGCTTGGTCCCCATCTATATTTGAAAACTCATTTTGTTCATTGCTACGATACAATAATTCATATGCGCAAACTTTTTCATCGGTATTTAATATTGGCTGTCTAGCTACATAAATTTCCAAGATGTCACCTCTGTACGAATTTCAAAAAATTCCATTTTTCTCTGCTTTTATATTATAGCAATAATATTAAAAATAGGTAGATGGATAGTATGGATACGCTCATAAAAGTTAGAATGATATTTTGCTTCTTGGTATACCGCTCCGGAAATACACTTCACACACCTTAGGCGGCTGGTGATCTACCTTGTGAAGAGGGCGCTTTGCATTCTCATCGGGAATCTTCCTTCTGAATCAACTTTGCTCCTATTTCGTAACTTAATCATATTAGCATCAAACAATAAGCATTGATTCGAAAAGAAAAAGGCTATCAACATTGATAGCCCAAACATTATGGTTTTAATACGTGCTTCAGTGGAATGGTATGATTGGTATTCGCCAATATGCTAAACTGATGGCGGTCTAAAGTAAAATGATCCATTGCATTCCCAATCGTTTTTGCTTGCTGTTGTAAAGATTCATCGGTGAGATCAATATATTCTATCTTAATCTCTGCATCTTCGATAGTAATGACACTTGTTGCTTGCTGATCTAGCACTGCTGCTAATTGCACAAATGTCCATTGTTCCCGCTCAGCAATAGAAATACAATGATTATGACCATTTATATATAATCCTTTCCCTTGCTTCTTGTTTAATATATCCCAAATCGGAATTTCAGGATGGATCGATTGATTTTCACGGTCAGAATGCATCGTTGTTTTATGTACAGGATGATGGGCAAATACAATAATTGGGAGTTCTCCAGATTGTTCAACGACCTCTGTCAACCAGTTTTGCTGCTCTAAGTCTAATGTACCGCCCCATACATCATAATTTTGTTCTCTAGTCGTATCAAGAAATGCGAGAACTGCTTTTTCCGTAGTAATTGCATGATAACGATTCTGTTTTGTGATGTTGAGCACATCATTACGTAATAAACCATACGTATCATGGTTACCAAATACATGGATAAACGGTTTTTCCTGTTCGTTAATTAATCTATAAATAGCCTCATATTCTTCTTGTAATCCGTAGTTCGTTAAATCACCTATTGAAACATATAAATCAGCTGGAGTAGAAAAAAACTTTTGAATAAATGTTGTATAAAATGTATTCCGGTCATTCTCAAAAATTCGATTATCTTCATTCAATGCTGAAAAATGCAAGTCACCGATAACGGAAATTTTCATTATAAATCCATCCCTCCATACTCTTTAACAACTAGTATAACAGGTTATAATTATTGATTAATTAATAAGCTGTAAAAGTATTGTAAATAATATGTTTTATACAATATAACGATTCACGACTAAATAAATGAGTAAAAGTTAAAGTTTCTACTCGTTTCAGTGGTTTACTTATGAATTAGAATGGAAAAAATGGTAAGATATATATATTGTATTTTACTCTCAAGATGAAAAAATAGGAATGCGTCTTAAATAAAGGAGGAACATGTTTTGGCAGAAGGAAATACTCCAAATACAGAAGAAGTGAATGTTAACCATGCGAAAGTAGGGGAGACAATCAATGTTGTAAAAGGTGAACAAAAAGGGAAGAAGGGCGAGGTATTAACAGTAAGAGAAAATTCCGTGATTATTAAAATCGGAGAGAATTCAACTACTGGAGAGCCCATAAAAACTGTAGTTAATCACAAAAATTATAAACGAGTGAAGTAATTGAATCGAAAGACCCCATCAAATGGTTGATTTGGTGGGATTTTTTATTGCTAAGGAAACTATACAATTTTGGTTACACATGAGGCTTAGTGGCTTAGTCGCACTTTTACCCTTGTTGTGAAAGTCAACATCGATTCGCTTTCAGCTCCCAAAGAGTTCCCATTATCTCCTTCGAAGGTATGTTCACACGTCGAACCACCCCAAACTGCGGGGCACAATCCTTACACAGCACAAACGGGCGCTTGCGCTTTTGTTCTTTTCCCTATGATAATGATTTGTTCCATACCAGAATTCAGCTCCAACGAATACCTGTCCAGTATCAATACAAAAATGAGGCATGTACTAATTCGCATAATTATGATGTGAATTAGTACAAATGTCTGCTGTTAAATCCTCAAATGTATCCAAAACTATAGGAAGTGGTAGCAATTCTAGAACAAGACAGTTCTACTCCTCATCCTCCAGCACATCATACGCCATATCATATAATGTCATTTGGCTATCAATTAATGTTTCACCTGGTTTTGCTTTGACATAGTGATAGGTTCCGTCGCTTGACTGCTCACGAGCTTTTACATTGTCTTGAAGGGTGATAGTCAATACTTCTTTAATCCGCTTTTTAACCGTTGTTTCGTGAATTGGGAAAAGAAGTTCTACCCGCTTCGCCATGTTTCTAGTCATTAAGTCCGCTGACGAGAGGAATAATTTCTCATCGCCGTCGCTATGGAAATAAAAAATACGACTATGCTCAAGGAAGCGGCCAACGATGCTGCGAACTCGAATATTCTCACTTACACCTTCAATACCAGGCTTCAAGCAACATATTCCACGTACAATTAGATCGATTTTAACGCCAGCCTGGGATGCTTCGTAAAATTTCTTAATTATTTCTTTGTCTGTTAAGGAATTCATCTTAGCAATAATATATCCATTCCCACGTAAATGATGGAAATTGATTTCGTCATTAATATAACGAATGAAATCAGTTTGGATATCAAATGGTGCCATGGAAAGATGATTGAAATCAGGTTTTTCTGTGAAGCCACTTAAATAATTGAAAAAGTTCGTTGCATCAATACCGAATTTGCGTTTTGTTGTGACAAGACCCATATCCGTATATAAATCAGCAGTCGAATCATTATAATTTCCAGTTCCTAAATGGACAAAACGTTCGATTTTCTCTTTTCTTTTCCTAACAATAAGGGTAATTTTACTATGAGTTTTTAAGAAATTCATCCCATAGATTACATGACAGCCAGCTTTTTCTAATTCCTTTGCCCAGTGCACATTTTGTTCTTCATCGAATCTTGCCTTAAGCTCAACTAGTACCGTTACTTGCTTGCCATTTTCTGCAGCTTGCTTTAAACCTTTTATAATTGGCGAATGGCCACTAACCCGGTATAGTGTTTGCTTGATTGCCATAACTTCAGGATCAATTGCAGCTTCTGTTATTAAGTCAACAACAGGTGCAAATGATTCGTATGGATGATGTAGGAAAATATCTCTCTTTTCCGCAGCTTCGAAGATACTTTCTTTACTATCAATATCTTTTGGTCGCTGAGGAATCAATGTTTGGTAGATTAAATTCTCATGGTCAACAAGTGCATCTTTATAGAATCTGAAGAGGAAGGTTAGATCAAGCGGACCATCGACAATGTACAGGTCATTCTTATGTATTTCAAGTACATTCAGTAAAAAGCTTATGATTGTATCATCAAATTTACCTTTACGGACTTCTAGCCGAACTGCAGCACCCCATTTACGTTTGCGCAATTCCTTTTCAATTTCCTTCAGTAAATCACGAGCACCTTCTTCATGTATTGTCATATCTGCATTTCTAGTTATTCGGAACTCTGTAACAGAATGAACTCGATATCCTTTAAATAATTTATGAAGAAAATGAGAAATAATATCTTCTAATAAAATATAACGATTCGTAGTACCAATCTGGATATATCTGTCTAAAAGAGCTGGTACTTGAACAATTGCGTTCTTTCTACTTTTAAACTCAATTTCATATGTATCTTCAAGCACAACAGCCATGTTAATTGATTTATTCAGCAGCATTGGGAATGGATGATATGCATCAATTGCCATTGGCGTCAATATTGGGAAAATTTGTTCGTCGAAGTATTCCTCTAGTTTATCTTTTTCTTCAAGTGTAAGGTCACCCATTTCAAGGATGGAAATCTCCTTACCAGCAAGTGCATGCTGGAGTACGTTATATCCTTCATATTGTTTTTCTACGAGGACATGATTCTGCTTTGATATCGCATTTAACTGTTGTTTTGGTGTTAGACCTGCCTTGTTCTCGGGTTTATTGAAATCAGCTTGGACCTGATCCTTAAGCCCAGCAACTCGGACCATAAAAAATTCATCTAAGTTTGAAGCAAAGATGGCAATGAATTTCAGCCGCTCCAGTAGAGGGTTCTTTAAATCAAATGCTTCATCTAATACACGTTTATTAAACGCCAGCCAACTAAGCTCGCGATTATTATAATATTGTGGATTATCCAGGTTAATGTCTCTTTCTATATTGGCCATCCTTACCACCCTTTTTTCTTGTATTAACAGGAAGTGAGCCCTTAAAGAACATCTTAGAACCCAAGCCTAAGAATTCTATGCAGGGGACTGCCTGAAGCAGTCAAATTTAAAATTAACTAACATTGTAGTAATTTCAGATAAATGAAGTTTGACTATATTTTCCCAAAATATAATTATACTAAAAAATTGTAGAATAATGTCGTTTGAATGTTAAGTTTTTGTATATTTTTCCCTGCTTCATTAGCAAATGACTTAATTCCGGACAAATTTTAACTCAATCGTATTATGAAGCGCTTTTTCAAGATGTTTTTTCTGTTTATTTGCTTGGTATTCCTCTGGCATAAAATCACTGTTACAATAGAGCGTCAGTATAATTGCACCTTTACTAATCGTAAAATCAAAATCTTGTACAACCTGCCGTTTTGTCGCATCGAGGGAATAGGTGAATTTAAGAAGTGCACCTAATGTATAAAGCTTCTTTCTATCCTTTTTTAAGAACCAGTTGTGAAAAGGATCAATAAATTGCTTAAACACTGTCTTATTTTTATAGGACGCAATTAATGCCAATTTCAATCGATCAATATGCATCAGTCCATCGATTGTCCGGTTTGCAAGTAAATAGAAGGTATGCTGTGCACTAGACTCAGAATCTATATATTGCCCTAGATGATATACATAACAGGCACGATCGAGCAATTCCCAATCCTGTCTTGTCAAAGAGCCTAATCCGTTAATTTGAAGCTCTTGAAGCAGTTTCTTCGTTAAAATTTGGACATGATGAATTTGCGTTTTATTTAAGTTGTATTCATGGACTAAGTCTTCAATGCTGTCCTGGAGTACATTAGGATGCAGCGATGATTCCAAATGTTTGGTTAATCGTTTATAAAATACACCATCACGTAATCCTTTTCTACTAAGTACAAATGTCTTTGCATCTATCATTTGGTAAAGACAAAGAAATACATTCGCTGCAGGCACTATTGTATCAATTCGATCACTGGATAATCCTTCGACTTTCCCAAGCTCTTCATCAGATAAAGATGATAGGTAGAATGTAGTTTCGGCGATATCACTGTCATTCATCTGATATTGATGAAGTCCAGCGAGTGGATATTTCTCACGTGATTGATGGATTTGAGCTAGGTTACGTGCACTTCCACCAATGCCAATTAAAGGTACCTGTTTATCTACAAGCCAGTCCAATGTGTTAAATTGCTCGAATAAATAGGTGCGTAATTTAACAAGCTTTTTATCCATTGATTTGTTATCCGTTAAGAAATCCTTCAATGTTAATGCTCCAAAAGGAAAACTATGAGAATCAACGAGTTGACGATTCTTAAAATATGTAATTTCTGTACTGCCACCACCGATATCAATCGTAATACCCTCTGAAATCGAAGTTGAATTAACAACGGCCAGGTAACCATAATAGGCTTCCTCCTTCTCCGAGAGGATTTGCATCTCCCAGCCTACTTCTGTTTTTACTATCTCTTTGATTGCTTGATTATTTTTTGCTTGTCGAATGGTTGCTGTTGCTACACAGACAAGTTCATTTAGCTCATATGTATCGACAACTTCTTTGAAACTTTGCAATATGTTGACCATTCGCTCGATCCCATCATTTGAGAGTGTATTATCAGAAGTAAGATAATTACGTAATCGTGCAACAGCCTTTGTATTTTCAACTTCATGAAATCGACCAGATTTTTCCTTTGTATACACAACGAGTCGCATTGTATTCGAACCAATATCAATAATAGAATAATATTTAGTTTGCATTAAACCACCTCTTCTTTAGTATAAATATATCAGTTGAAATAATAAAAGTCACATTGCGATAATTCTTAACAATAATGCAATTTAGGTTGTGACCTATCAGTAAAGCTGATTTTCGAACTGAGCATATATCGCTATAAAAGACAAAATATTCTAACCTTCGATAAATATTTCCTGGGGAATAAACCTTAGCAGGTATCCTTGCTTTCTCGGAATACTTACTGGTTAAGAACTTCTATAGCATGATAGGCGGTGTACTCGCATAGGATATATAAATCGCTGCATAGATGGAGGGAGTTCATATGAGTATATTAAATAAAGTAAAGAACTATCGAGAAGAAGAACGACGCTTACGATGGGAAGGCACATTTGCAGATTATTTAGAGATTATTAGGGATAAGCCGGAAGTGGCACAAACTGCTCATTCACGCGTTTTTAATATGATTAAGGATTCTGGGATAGAGAAGAAAGATGGGAAAAAAGTCTATGAATTCTTTAGCGATGAAATATTTGGTCTAGAAGAAGCAATTGAGCGTTTAGTAGAAGAATATTTTCACCCAGCAGCTAAAAGGCTAGATGTGCGCAAACGAATTTTATTATTGATGGGACCAGTTAGTGGTGGTAAGTCCACGATTGTTAGTCTATTAAAACGTGGGTTAGAGGAATTTTCTCGAACGGATGCAGGTGCGGTCTATGCGATTAAAGGGTGCCCAATGCATGAGGATCCATTACATTTGATTCCACAGCATTTGCGGGAAGAATTTTTTGAGGAATTTGGAATTCGAATAGAGGGGAATTTATCCCCATTAAATACAATGCGGCTCGAACAAGATTATAATGGGAAGATTGAAGATGTAATTATTGAGCGTATCTTCTTCTCAGAGGATAAACGTGTAGGAATAGGTACTTTTAGTCCTTCCGATCCGAAATCACAAGATATTGCTGACTTAACAGGCAGTATTGATTTTTCGACGATAGCTGAGTTTGGTTCGGAATCAGATCCAAGAGCATATCGTTTTGATGGAGAGTTAAATAAGGCCAATCGTGGGATGATGGAGTTCCAAGAAATATTAAAATCCGATGAAAAATTTCTCTGGCATTTGTTATCGCTCACACAGGAAGGTAATTTTAAAGCCGGTCGATTCGCGCTCATTAGTGCGGATGAATTAATTGTAGCGCATACAAATGAATCTGAATATCGCTCCTTTATTGCAAATAAAAAAAATGAAGCATTACATTCACGTATTATTGTCATGCCAATACCGTACAATTTACGAGTAAGTGAAGAAGAAAAAATTTACGAAAAAATGATTAAGGGCAGTGATATGGCACATGTTCATATTGCACCTAGAGCACTTAGAGTTGCAGCGATTTTCTCTATTTTAACTCGGTTAAAGGAGTCGAAGAAGCAAGGCATTGATTTAGTGAAGAAGATGCGGTTATATGATGGGGAAAACGTAGAAGGATTCAATAAAATCGATTTAGAAGAGCTGCAGAAAGAATATTCTGATGAAGGCATGAATGGAATTGATCCGCGTTATGTGATCAATCGCATTTCATCGACAATTATTCGTAAAGAGGTTCCATCTATTAACGCACTTGATGTCCTGCGATCATTAAAGGATGGGCTGGAACAGCATCCTTCGATTTCAAAAGAAGACAAAGAAAAATATATTAATTATATTGCCGTTGCCAGGAAGGAATATGATGAGATTGCCAAGAAGGAAGTGCAGAAAGCATTTGTTTATTCTTATGAAGAATCGGCGAAGAGCTTGATGAATAATTATCTGGATAATGTGGAGGCATTTTGTAATAAGAATAAGCTCCGTGATCCACTTACAGGTGAAGAAATGAATCCAGATGAGAAGTTAATGCGTTCGATTGAAGAACAAATTGGTATTTCCGAAAACGCGAAGAAGGCATTCCGCGAAGAAATTCTCATTCGACTTTCTGCCTTTGCACGAAAAGGGCAGCGATTTGATTACAATTCTCATGAACGATTACGAGAAGCAATCCAGAAGAAATTATTTGCAGATTTAAAGGACGTTGTCAAGATCACGACATCCTCACAAACACCGGATGAATCACAGCTTAAAAAGGTTAACGAAGTAATAGCAAGATTGATTGACGAATATGGCTATAATTCGACGTCTGCTAATGAATTACTTCGTTATGTTGGTAGTTTGTTAAATCGATAGTGGAATGTTAGAGCCAAGGCTAAGCAGTTTAGCAATGGAGAGGTGTGCGAAGTCTCGTTGGCGCAGGAGCTGGTGTATGGCCTGTTAGTTACAAGAATTGTAAAGAAGGAATACTATACTTTCTTATAAGTCAAACAAGGCTAATTCACTAGTTAGTCTTGTTTTTTTCAATCAATTTAAGTAAACGTTGCAATAACTTGTATCAAGTAGCATATGATAAAGAAAGCAATCATTACAGAACAATGTATTTTATCTGGATCCAAATTACTGAAAATTCAATTTATAAAGGAGAGGGAAAAGTGCAGGATAAGCAAGAACATAATTTTGTCGTCTCCCAGGAAAACTGGTCTCTCCATCGTAAAGGCTATCAAGATCAACAACGTCATGCGGATAAGGTTCAAGAAGCTATCCGAAATAATTTACCTGATCTCATAAGTGAAGAAAATATTATTATGTCAAATGGCCGCGATGTAATTAAAATTCCAATCCGTTCATTAGATGAATATAAAATTCGTTATAACTACGATAAATCAAAACAAGTTGGTCAAGGAAACGGGGATAGTGAAGTAGGGGATGTCATTGCGCGTGAACCAGGTGAAGGAGATAGTGGTCAAGGAAAAGGGCGCCAAGCGGGTGATCAGGCTGGATCTGACTACTATGAAACAGAGGTTTCAATCGCTGAAGTAGAGGAAGCACTATTTAAAGATTTGGAGCTGCCGAACCTGCAGAAAAAGGAACAAGCAGAAATAACGACAGAAAAAATAGAATTCAATGATGTACGAAATAAAGGACTGATGGGGAATATTGATAAAAAGCGGACGATTTTGACTGCGATCCGGAGAAATGCCAGAGAAGGAAGGCCAGGAATTACGCCAATATATAATGATGACCTGCGTTTCAAAACATGGAATGAAGTAATCAAATCAGAATCGAAAGCTGTTGTACTGGCGATGATGGACACAAGTGCATCGATGGGAACATTCGAGAAATATATGGCTAGAAGCTTCTTTTTCTGGATGACAAAATTCCTTCGATCTAAATACGAAACGGTAGAAATAGCGTTTATTGCTCATCACACGGAGGCAAAGGAAGTATCTGAAGAGGATTTCTTCTCTAAAGGAGAAAGCGGGGGTACGATTTGTTCCTCAGCCTATAGGAAGGCATTAGAACTTATCGACGAAAGATATAATCCATCACGCTATAATATTTACCCATTCCATTTTTCCGATGGCGAGAATATTACTTCTGACAATCCAAAATGTATCAAACTCGTAAATGAAATCATGGATGTATCTGCAATGTTTGGATATGGTGAAGTTAACGGATATAATCGGTATTCGACCTTAATGAATGCATATAAAACAATCGATGATCCGAAATTCCGGCATTATATATTAAAGGAAAAGCGCGATGTATACCATGCAATGAAGAGCTTCTTTATAAAAGAAACGGCTGTAAGCTAGAATCCCCAAATATGGGGATTCTTTAACTTGGCTGTCACCAGATGGCTTGGTGACAGCCAAGTTTACTAAATTACATATAATGTTCATTATTTGCTATCTCAATCGTATATACGCCCCTTGTTGTACTCAAAATGAACCGAGAGCCGTCAAACTCATATAGTGTGGAATCTTCAAGTGGTATTTCGTAAAAATCCTTGGGAAGTGTCTCGTAATTATGTGAAGTTGTTTCAATTACTCCACTGCCATTAAGGTATAAGGAATGCCTAGCCTCATATCCATCGCCCCTATTATCATTATTCGAATAGGAGAGGCTATCCAGGTCTAAAAGTGTTTCATCAAGGTCATCCAGTTCATGCTTTACAATTTTAATGGATTCTCCGTTCCATTGCTGTAATAATTGATTAAATTCCTCAATTGATAAAAATCGTTTTTCCATAAAAAATCCCTCCAGCATCTGCAGTATATATTGTGAATGACATGATATAACGTACATTCTATTTTAAATTCTTCTTTCCTTAAGTTCCCCTTGTGTTAAAAACTAATACAGGATTTATGGAAAAAGAGAGTAATGAATGACGCTCATCATCTTTTCATTGTTCATGTTTTTCTACTTGCGTCATAGACTATAAAAAGCACATTTGGAGGGATCCTATTTGACAACAACAAAGGAGCTAAGTCGTGCGATTGAGGAAATTACGGAAATTGCCTCTGGATTTGGTCTTGATTTCTATCCGATGCGTTATGAGATTTGTCCAGCTGATATAATTTATACATTTGGAGCATATGGTATGCCGACCCGTTTTACACACTGGAGTTTTGGCAAACAGTTTCATCGAATGAAGTTACAGTATGATCTTGGACTAAGCCAAATATATGAACTAGTCATTAATTCTAATCCGTGTTATGCATTTTTATTAAATACGAATACACTAATCCAAAACAAATTAATAATTGCCCATGTACTTGCCCATTGCGACTTTTTCAAAAATAATGTGCGCTTCTCCAACACAAGACGTGACATGGTAGAGAGTATGACGGCTACAGCAGAACGTATTGCCGATTATGAATTAAACTATGGGAAGGATGAAGTGGAAAAATTTCTAGATGCGATTCTTTCTATTCAGGAGCATATTGACCCATCGATTGTTAAATCAAAGCTCCCCCAACAATTAGAGGATGATGATGAGAAAGATGAACCTAGCGTTCGGAAAACTGTGTATGATGATCTATGGAATATTGGAGAGAAACCTGTAGAAAAGAAAAAGCGGAGAAGTAAGAAGGATAGAAAGTTTCCTTCTAATCCAGAAAAGGACTTACTATTATTTATTGAACAGCATAGTCGCGAATTGGAGGATTGGCAGCAGGATATATTAACGATGATGCGCGAAGAAATGCTTTACTTTTGGCCACAACTTGAAACGAAAATTATGAACGAAGGCTGGGCTTCCTATTGGCATCAACGAATCTTAAGGGAAATGGATTTAACAACAGAAGAAACGATAGAATTCTCGAAGTTGAATGCTGGTGTTGTTCAGCCTTCACGTACGTCAATTAATCCGTACTATCTAGGCATTAAGATTTTTGAGGATATTGAGGAGCGATATAATAATCCAACAGAAGAGATGAAGCGAATGGGTTATAAGTTAAATGCCGGGAGAGAAAAGATTTTTGAGGTGAGGGAGATTGAATCGGATATTTCCTTTATCCGAAACTATTTGACGAAGGAATTGGTTCAGCGGGAGGATTTATATTTATTTGAGAAAAAGGGTAGAGACTACCGAATAACACAGAAAGACTATGAACAGGTGCGTGATCAATTAGTTTCGATGCGGGTAAATGGTGGATTCCCATATATTGTTGTGGAGAATGGAGACTATGCACGAAATGGCGAATTATATTTAGTGCACGGGTATGAGGGGACAGAACTGGATCTTCGCTATTTGGAAAATGTGCTCCCATATATTTATCAGCTATGGGGAAGAAATGTGCATATAGAAACAGTAGTTGAGGATAGAAAAGTTGTTTATATGTACAATGGGGATGAAGTGAAGAAGCGGAGTCTGTAAGAACTTGGATATAATTACTGGGCTTGGAATATATTCACTTCCTAGCCTAATTTTTCCAATTCAATTCAACAAAAAACGGGACGATTCGAGGAGTGACAAGCACTCTGCTTGTGTATTATAATTAGTGTTAAATAGATTTAAAAGAGAGTGATTTTTTTGTTTTGGATCAACATAGATAAATCAACGAAGACGATTAAAATTCATCATACAGATTGTAAATATATTGTAAAAAAGGAAACGAAATATAAGGGCTTAGAACGGGAGCTAAGGGATGGTGGTTGGTTCAGCATCGATTCATCAGAGGCTTCACAGCAATTTTTCTATTATAGTTATCCAGATTTTGAAAGAAAACAGTGTAATGCGTGTAATCATTAGAAGCTAGAAACTAAGATTATTAGAAAACATATTACTAGAAAATAGAGCCGAACGGTAGGTGTACGCCATGTTTCTAAAAAGAATTACACTCCAGCATGAAAAAATACCTTCCTATCACGAATATCCATTTACTATTCCATCAATTAAAAGTTTTGACAAACTTGATTTAAATCGGAATGTCACCTTTTTGGTAGGTGAAAATGGTTCAGGGAAATCGACGTTGCTTGAAGCTATTGCAGATAAGTGTGAATTTAATACAGCAGGAGGAAACAGAAATAATAGTTATACTGTACATGCTGCTGACGCTGCTTTAGGTGAATATATTACATTGTCCTGGATGCCAAAGGTCACCAATGGGTTCTTCCTCCGTGCAGAATCCTTCTACCATTTCGCAACACATGTAGATGATACGGATATGAGTGGATATAAATATTATGGCGGACGTTCATTACACGAACAATCTCATGGTGAGTCCTTCCTATCGCTGTTTCTTAATCGATTTAAAGGAAATGCAATCTATTTATTAGATGAGCCAGAAGCTGCTCTCTCCCCGCAGCGTCAATTGGCTTTTTTAAGAATCATCCATGATCTAACGATTAACGGTGATTGCCAATTTATTATTGCAACGCATTCACCAATTCTATTAGGTTATCCTGATGCGACAATCTTAAGCTTTGATGATGGCTGTATCGAGGAAATAGACTATGAGATGACCGATCATTATAAGATTACAAAATACTTCTTAGACAACAGAGAGCGGTTTCTAAAAGATATATTGGAAGATTAAATTTTCATTAGACGAAAGTAAATTCAATGTTTGACTAAATCCGGGCGGTGAGAGGTATCTGCTTTCCAAGCAGAATAGCCACCAGTCATATTAGCTACATTTAGAATGTCGTTTGCCTGCAAAATACTTGCACCGATGGCTGAACGGATACCTATCTTACAATGGATGATAATTTTTTTATCTAGCTTTAATTCACGGATGCGTTTCTGTAGTGTACCGAGCATCATATGCTGTGCCTGTTCGATATGTTCTTCATCCCATTCGGTTTGATTCCGTACATCAAGTACTTATGCTTCACGGTTCTCCGAAAGGCACCTAAAAAAAGCACCTGTATACTTAAATACAGGTGCCCAATATATAGTAAAAATCCTAAATGTAACGCCGCACAATTGCGTCACGCCAAATAGGATTTAAACCCATGATTTAATGGACGTTCACGCTTTCGTTAAGCAATGAATATATAAAATGTGCTACTCCATCATCCCGATTGGAGAGGGTGACTTCATGGCAAGAGTCTTTTATTTCTTGGTCTGCATTTCCCATTGCTGCGCTTTTTCCTGCAATGCGTAACATTGACAGATCATTATAGCTATCACCGACAGCAGCAGTATCCGCTATGTTAATTCCCAACTTGTTTGCGAGTATTTTTAAAGCATTACCTTTTGAAGCATGTTTGTGCTCTAATTCAAAGTTATGTTTGGCAGAACTAACGAGTGTTAAGTCCTTCCTGTTCTTAAATTTTTCCTTGCCCATTTGTAACTTTTCTTCATCAAATGTAAAAGCTAGGATATTATAGTAATCTGCATCTTTTTCAAGCAGGTCTTTATAGGAATCAATAAACGAAAAACCAGATTGACTAAATTGGATTTGTGCTGATATCTTCAGTTGATCTATTTGAGCATCACTGTTTGTACTTTTTGCTCTATCGATTTCAATTGCCAACAACTCCCGCCCATTTTGCGGTGTGTAAATAACATGATTACTGAATACTTCATAATAATAATTCTCTTCTTCAAGCCAGCTCATGATTTCGAATGCATCTTGTTTAGCGAGAGGTATATCGGAATAAAGTTCTCCGTTAGGACGGTGAATCGTCGCGCCATTGGCTCCGATAATCCAAGTTTTAATGCCTGTTTTTTTAAAAATATCCTTGACATCAAAATACGCACGTCCTGTAGCGATAACTACCTCAACACCGTTTTTCTGTGCAAATTTGATTGCCTCTATATTTTTCCGGCTAATCTTACTTTCTTCGTTTAATGTTGTTCCATCCAAATCTAACGCGATTAATTTTACCATGATGGATCATCCCTCTCATCAGCAGTTAAAAGCTCAATATTATTTTCTATCAGAAGATCTCTAAAAGCCTTTGATGGCGTTTTATCTGTTATTAACAAGTCAATATCCTTCAAATTTGCATACTTGAAAAATCCTGTTTTCCCTAACTTTGTATGATCAGCTAAGACGATTACTTGTTTAGCCTGCTCGATCATCTTTCGTTTTATTTCACCATCTTCTTCATGTACATTAGTTAGTCCCTTTTCAGATACACCAAGTACGCCGATAAATGCTTTATCTACATGGTATTCAGAAAGCTTTTCAATTACAGATAGGCCATATAAGTAGCGATGCTCTTTCTGTAATGTTCCACCTAAAAGCTGGATATTCAATGCATCTTTAGCAGATAATATTTCTGCCTGATTGATAGAATTCGTAATCACCGTACACTCCATATTTACCAGATTTTCTGCACACGCTTGAACTGTTGTTGATGTATCAAGAATTATTGTATCGCCTGGAGATATTAATGAAGCAGCTTTTTTTCCAATACGTTCTTTTTCTTTAGATACAGTTTTTAGTCGATTTGAATAACTTGGTACATGATTCTGAGCTAAAGGCAGAATTGCTCCACCCCTAGTTCTAATTATTGACTTTTCCTCTTCAAGCTTAACGAGATCTCTTCTCGCAGTATCTCTTGAAATATCAAAGAGTTCACATATTTGCTCAACAGTGATACGCTTATTTTTTTTTAGAAAGTCCAATATTGCTAACAATCTTTCCTCTTGGTACATAAAATCACACCTATTAATGTAAGTATTTATAAGTAATTATATAACACTTTTACGTATTATCAAGTTATTTAAGTTAAACTAAGTTAAATACTTAAAATTAAATAACATTCTGAATTTCAACCTAAGTTTCACAGTTCAGAGATTAGTATAATGGAAATGATTTCAACAGCTGATATTCATAATGTGAAAATAGTCTGTAGGAGTAAGTTTTTTTGGGCTAATTAGTAGGGGAAGAAAGCATACCTGCACAGATTTAAAATAGAAAGAAGGAATGCTTTTGACATACCTTCTGTGTTATACATTTTCTTTCTCTTTCTCTTTCTTCTTAAACCTTTCATATAAGTGCTTTAATGAACTTGCATCAAGCTCAATATTATTTTCGTATGCATATTTAATTGCATAACCTAATGCGAGCGTCATTCCACCAGCAATACTTCCGCCTGCAACAGAACCTGCACCAGGGATAAACTTGATGACCTGGCGGA
Source organism: Oceanobacillus chungangensis (assembly GCF_003369565.1). GTDB lineage: Bacteria > Bacillota > Bacilli > Bacillales > Amphibacillaceae > Oceanobacillus > Oceanobacillus chungangensis. Next base: position 249,938 of record NZ_PIOD01000025.1, read on the forward strand.
AAACAGTTTTTCCGATATTTCCAGTAATGGTAGCGATCGTTAGCTCTTTTGCTCTTTCTTTGGAAAGAGGTTTCTCATATAATGCCGCAAGACGAATCATCAATCCAACTTGAATTCCGGTCAATGGGACAAAATCGGAACCAGGTATCGGCGCAGCACCAATCGCTGTCGCTGAACCTGCAGCTGCAAGAATCCACTTATTTGCAGTGGATGATTTTTCTTTGATTAGCCGTGCAAATTGGATCTCTTTATGCTTTTTTTTCAGTATATTTAATATCTCGTTTCTAAGTTTATCGATATTTTCGCCAGATTTTGATGAGATTGGTATAACTTGATAGCGATTATTTGAATGCTCTTTTACATACTTTACTAAACTCGGAATATCATCCGCAGCATCAATTTTATTTAAGACAAACAGGATATTTTTATTTTTCTTTTCAATGATTTCGAGCGATTTTCTTTCACCCTCTGAAAAGACCGTTCCAGCCGCATTTAGAAAGAACAGGATAACATCTGCCTCTTCGAAAAAATGCAATGTTTCCTCGGAATTTTTACTATTAATATCATCAAGGCCCGGTGTATCGACAAAGATGATTTTATCTCGGTAAACATATCGATCAATGCGAATGGTTTCACCAGGCTTTGCACCAACAGGAGCAACTTCATCGCCAATCAATAGATTAACGGTGGAAGATTTACCTGTATTCACGTCACCAATCATTGCAAACAAGATTTCTTCATCTAACTGTGCATTTACCTTGTCCGTCTCTTGCTCATAGGTTTGCTCGAATTCCTTCTCATTAAATTCTGCCAAGATGACCACGCTCCTTACTCTTTATATTACCAAATTCACTAGGGAACACACTATTTTTTATATTAAAAGATAAAACACGCTTTCAAAAATGAAATAATGAGTAAAAAATAGGAAAGAAGAGTAATTATAAGAAAACTGGAGATGTTTTCGTTTTCTTACATATTGTTCTCGTTTTCATGGCTATTGTTATCGATTTCACAGCCTTTGTCAAATATGGCAGTTCCCTTCATAATTAAAGTAACCACTAGAAAGGGGGAAGCGGTGATGAAATTGTTTTTAAAGAAAATCTTGGGACCCTACATGGAATTGCATACTGATGCATATATAAGACTTAACAGAGAGAATAATAATTAGATAGTAAACATGAAAAGGAGAGTGGAAACATGAAAAAAATGATCGCTTACTTATTAGAAAAACTTGATGGTCATGTTGAAAAAAATAAAGAGTTTTATAGTAACAGCTTCAAGACGAGATAAAGCCTTTAGACGACATGTAAATAAAAATCCTCCAAGTGAATTAAAATTGATTCTCATGATATTGTTAATTCAGGGATTCGTTTTTTAAGATTCACCCTTAAAACTTCTAAAGCAATTACTCCAAGCAAACATCCACAAAAAATCAAAAAACTCGGTAGCCGCTTTAAGGAATGACGGCAACCCGAGTTTTTTATGATTTAAAAGTAATATACTTCCCTCTTCATGCACGTATGGAATAACCCGCACTCTATAACGAGCAATTCTGGTCTAACGCTTATTTCGTCATCTGAATAAGCAATTGCTGATATGCATTTGACTCGGCTTGATTGCCGATTTTTTGATAAATTTTAGATAAATAGGTTACAGGTCTTGGGTCATTCGGTGATAATTCCATTTCCCATTTAAAGCAATCGATCGATTTTTCAAATAAGTGGAATTGGAAATAGAGCTCTCCTAATTCAAATTGCTGATCAGGGTCATCTGATAAGTTTTTAATCTTTGATAATTTTTGTTCAATTGGCAGATGTATCCCTGCTTCATGGAACGGTGTGAACCATTCAATTATATCTTTTAACGGAATTTCTTCGAGAAAGGAAGAAACAAAAGGTGTGACGAGTTTATTTAATATTTTCGGGTCATGATTGCTAAGGGATAGCAATCGTTTATTTGATTCCGTAAAGAAGGATGCAAGGACATGCGTATCTGTTTCGGATAAATGGTTTACAAGCGATTGGACCTGTTCGTTAGTTGGTTGGTATGCTGTTGTTAAGATAAACTGAATAAGCTCATTTGATTTCCCACTTGCAAGTAAGGGAGACAATAGCTTTTCTTCAATCATTGGATTACTGCTTGAATGATATAAATCTTGAAGGATCTCAAGCTGTTCATCTTGATTAAAGTCTTTTATTAATTCTTCCGTTGCTTTGAATTGGTCCTCAGTAAACTGGTGATGCAGCAAATCAATTCGCAGTGCGAGTGCATCAAACAAACGGCCTTCTGAACGGTAGAGCTGAAAAAGAATTGATATATGATCAGGGTCATATCGGTCATCAAAACAAATTAGCTCTGCATTGAGGGGATCTTTTTTGTAAATATTTTCTATTTCTTGATAGAATATTTCGTGCTCTTGAAACTGCATACTATGAATCATATCTTGGACAAACGGATTTTGTCTGTCATAGTTTAAATAGACTCGGAGCAGTCGATAAGCAGCAAAGAGCTGCCCTTCCCGGCGATAATTATAAAAAGTACTTCGAATTAATTTAGTGATGGAATCGGGTTTCGTGAAGGAATCAAAAAAAGTGAAGATCAATATTGTTTCAAGTTTGGAATAGTGTTTCTGGATTTGTTTGAAGAGCGGGTTAAATTGGATAAAGGTAAGAGATTTCTGTTTGTTAATTAATTTCATTGTAAGTGGATGTGTGCCACTTACATGGATGCCATTCGTTAATGCCCGGTGGACATGAGAGTTTATTTTTATTTTTGTTGTTTTCATTCCATTGATAAACACATCTTTATAGAATATTAAATAATAATAATTGGATTTTTGATCAGTTGCTTCAATAATTTTACTTTGTTTATAGAAAGTTAATTTTTCAGCAATTAGATTGAGATTCTTCTTATTCATTTGAATCTTGAATTGAAACTTCTTCATCTAAAATCCCCCTCTTTTTGTTCATCGGTTTTTAGTAACGAAAGATTGGATATCCTTGTATTTATAAGATGGTGAAGGCTACCCGCTAAGTGAATCAATAGTTTTCCGAACCTGATTTTTCAAATAGAGGAAAATCTTCACTCTATTTCTTTAATTTTAGCACAGATTGTATTTGAAAAATAATAATAGCTTGTAAATTTTTCTTTTTTAAAAGATTAGAGTCTGATATAATGATTAGGAGTTAGTATCTAGTACTAAAAATGTGAGGGTGATATTGTTGAATAGAGAAGATTTAATTGCACCGGAAAATTATAATATTGTAATGGAATTCGAAAAGTATGCAAATGATCCTGAACGTAAGGCGATAATTTGGGAAGATGAGTATGGCAACAGAAGAGAAATCACGTATGAAGAGTTAATTAAAAATGCGAACAAAATAGGGAATATATTTTTAGAAAAAGGACTCAAAAAAGGGGATAGGTTACTAGTAATGATGCCCCGTCTCATTGAAACATATGAGATATATATTGCTGCATTGAAAACAGGAATTATCATTATTCCTAGTTCGGAAATGTTTCGTACAAAGGATTTACAATATAGAATCACACATGGTGAAGTTAAAGGTGTTGTGAGCTTCACGTCGTTCACTGATGAATTTACAGGAACGGATCAATTTGCAGAGCTTGTGAAATTTACGGTTGGCGATGAGAAAGCTGAATGGATTAGCTTAGATAAATTAAAAGATTCTGCATCAGATGAATTAGAAATGGTTGCAACGACAAGGGACGATCTCGCATTCTTACCCTATACATCGGGTACTACGAGCAACCCTAAAGCAGTAATGCACAGCCATGCATGGGGATTTGCTCACATGGGCTCAGCACCAGCTCACTGGTTAGGGATCAAAGATGGTGATACGGTTTGGGCAACAGCTGCACCAGGCTGGCAGAAATGGGTTTGGAGTCCATTTTTATCAGTACTCGGATCAGGTGCTACAGGCTTTGTTTATAGCGGTAAATTCGAAGCGAAGAAATATCTCTCTTTAATAGAAAAAAATCAAATTAATGTATTTTGCTGTACACCTACAGAATACCGCTTAATGGCGAAGCTTGATAATCTAGGGGACTATGATTTATCAGCAGTGCATAGTGCAGTTTCTGCTGGTGAACCATTAAATCGTGAGGTAATTGATCAATTTGAAAAATACTTTAATGTGACAGTTCGTGATGGTTATGGCCAAACAGAAAACACATTGCTTCTTGGATTCTTAAAAGGTATGAAAGTTAAAGCCGGTTCAATGGGTAAACCAATCCCAGGTAATGATGTGCAATTAATTGACGAGGACGGAAATCCTGTTGCACCAGGAGTAGTTGGTGATATCGCTATTCCACTAGATACACCAGCATTGTTTAAAGGTTATTATAAGGATGAGGAACGCACGAAGAAATCACATCGTGGTAACTTCTACATAACTGGCGACCAAGCTTCATTAGATGATGAGGGCTATTTCTGGTTTGAGGGAAGAAATGATGATATTATCATTAGCTCAGGCTATACAATTGGACCATTCGAAGTTGAGGATGCATTAGTGAAGCATCCAGCAGTAAAAGAATGTGCCGTAGTAGCAAGTCCAGACGAAATTCGCGGGAATGTCGTCAAAGCATTCATCGTTTTACAGGATAATGTGAAGGATACAGGGGCCGAGTTAATTAAAGAACTACAAAACCATACAAAGCAATTAACAGCACCATACAAATATCCTAGAAAAATTGAGTTCATTGATGAATTACCTAAGACCTCTTCAGGAAAAATTCGCCGTGTCGAATTAAGACAACAAGAAAAAGATAATTTGAAATAAGAAAAACTCCCATCGATAGAGGATAACCTTATCGATGGGAGTTTTTTACTTACAGGGAAAGAAAGGTGTGAAAAATCCTCTGTCATAACTCTTGTAACAAGATTGGCCACGTCCAGGTTCAGAGCCTGTGCTCCTAGCGAAACTTCCCTCGTCTCCGTACGCTAAAGAAGACTTGATGATTGGTTACACATGAGGCTTAGTCGCACTTATACTCTTGTGTGATAAAAGTCAACATCGATTCCTGTTGTTAAGGATGGCCGACTAAAAGCAGGCTTTGACAACGTAGGCAATAACCCTATAGTAAAGGGGCATGTTTCCTTTATCTCCTGCGAAAGAATGTTCGAAACGTCGAACCACCCCGAACTGAGAGGCGCTGTCTGTACGTCGCTAAGCTTTTGCTCTTCATTCAGACTTTTTTACAAGAGAAGGAGCTTGTTGCTGCTCCTTCATTTTAGCTGGCAAGGAATGAATTGATTCAATTAGCAGATTAAGCTTACCTTCAATGCGGTGTAATAAATAAAATGTCACCGCAATTGGAAAGCCAACCTCTGTAATGAATGACACCCATGTTTCCATCGTTAACCTCCATTCTTATTCGGTAGTTGCTTAGGGATTTAATTTAGGTAGCAGAGTGTTGACTCAAGTTCTTTAATACGATAAATCCACTCCACATCATTAAACCTAATTTTCCTAAGCAATATTTTAATTAAAAACATGACCAGTAGGTTACGACTGGTCATGTGTCATGATGATTATAATTCAATTTCTTCAACATTATGCTCAACAAGTCGAGCACTCTTCTTAGAGACTAGATCTCCGCCAGCAGAAGTAAATGCATTTTGCGTAAGGATCTCATCCATTGCTGCATTGATTGCTGCAGGATCTACAGGTTCAATCGGCTTTTCAATGGAATGCGTAACAATCTTCCCATCATTATTAACAAATTTAAGCTCTAGTGTTTTCAAGTATCTCTCCTCCTTTCAACTTTTCTTTTTTTATTAAGTGCTTCCAGTACAGTGAGGATAATTCAAGGGTTTTTACTTACTCGCCTCGAATATCTGATTCGTCTCTACGCTTGATTTCGTAAAGAGGACGTTGCTGCAATGCTGCAATTGCCTTTGCGATAGTAAAAAGCTGATCTGATGTTGCTTCTGTTTTCACATTATTAAAGCTTTTTGACTTGTAAATTGTTTTACCAGTTTCCAAATCATTGCCATCGTTTAGCACTAACTGCAACGTTGTTTTTGTTAAATCTGCTACTGCCATGTTCCTCACCTCCTTTCACTACTACAATCGAATGAAGTTAGAAAAAGGGGGTGTGATTAAAAAAAGATTTTTGAAAGCAATGTTTTATTAGCAATTTGGGGTTGCTAATGTTGTTTCTTTTGTGATTATAGAAAATAATATATAGTCTACATTCATAAATGAATAGTGATAAAATAAAGAAAAAAGGGAGCGTCTGCGATGAGAGTTATTGATACGCATTGTGATGCATTATTGAAATTACAAATGGCAAAAAGAGGGCATTATCCGGGTGAACAAACATTGGATTTCAGAAATTCTGCTAAAATAGATACAAATCTAGAACGATTAAAGCAGGGAAATGTACAGGCACAATTTTTTGCGATTTTTATTGATCCAGATATTCCATCAGATGAGAAATGGCAACATGCGCTGGAACAAATTGATTTATTTTATACGGAAATTATAGAAAAAAATCCGGAAGTAAAACATATTAAAGCATGGGAGGACTTTGATGCACTGGGTGATGGAGATATAGGTGCTGTTCTGGCATTAGAAGGTGCAGATGCATTCGGAAATGACCTCGTTAAATTACGTCATTTGTACCGAGCGGGTATTAAATACATGGGAATGACGTGGAATAATGCGAATTTATGTGCAGACGGGGCTGGTGAACCGCGTGGTGGCGGACTGACATTACTAGGTAAAGAAGTCGTGAAGCTAAACAATGAAAACCTTGTGTTTACAGATGTATCTCATTCTACGATTCAAGGATTTTGGGATATACTGGAGCATGCAGAGTTTCCAATGGCAAGCCATGCAAACGCTAGGGCGATATGTGATCATCCGCGGAATTTATATGATGATCAAGTGAAGGCGATGTTTACAAAAAACGGCCTTATCCATGTAGTTTACAATCCACCATTTATTAATAAAGATAGCGACACAGCAACGATTAGCGATTTGATGAAGCATATTGACCACCTTTGCTCACTAGGCGGCGAAAAGCAAGTCGGTTTTGGCTCTGACTTTGATGGGATAAGCAGCTTTGTCAGTCAATTGGAAAATGCAGCGCAGTATCCTAACTTAATCAATGAGCTGCTTAAACATTATAGTGAGGATCAGGTAAGAGGGTTTGCTTATCGGAATTTTTTGGAGCATCGTCCGAAGTAGAACGTGAATTGAAAATGAGGGAGTTTATATCCCTCGTTTCTTCACACCTCTATAAGTATTCATCTTGGCAATTCCTCCGCATACCGCTTTCGTAAACCGCTAAGCTGCTCCAGGCGTTGTAAATTTGCATCTTTATTTTTCATACCGATAGTGATAATCAAATTTTCAATCAGAAATGTTGGGGCGACCATCGAGTGGAACTCCCACATTTCCCCACGACTCGCAAACAATACGATGTCCCCATAATTTGCAAAATTAGAGACAAGTTGATCGGTAATAATAATTGTTTGGAATCCAATTTGTTTAGCGTGCTCTAAAATGACCTTTGCTTCAGGGAGAATACGGACAAATGCGAAGAGAACGACGACATCATCCTTTGTTAAATGCAATAGATCCTCAAGAATTTCACTTCCACCTTTTTCAAAAGATTGAAGGCTTAAGCCAAATCGAGATAATCGATAGGTCATTAATGCTCCAAGCCCCTCAGATGGACCGGGACTATGGATGTAAATTTGCTTTGCAGTTGTTAACATTTCTACGGCAACATTAAATGAGTGGTCGGAGAAATGCTCGATTGTTTTTTGCAGATGATTGATTGATACATATAAATTATGATGCTCAATCTCTTGTCCAGCAACACTATTCATGATGTTCTCCATTTTACCTGCGGGTGAGACATCGAGCTGTCTTCTCATTGTTGCTTTAAAATCTTTAAAATTTTTATATCCTACTGTACGCCAAAAACGAGAGACGGTCGCTATACTTATTTTTAATGCATCGGAAATTTCCTGCTCAGTTGATAATAAAACATGGTTGAAATTCTTCTGAATATAATCTGCTAATTTATATTGGTTCGGCGACATTGCTTTTGTATCCCACTTTAAATCTATCAAGCTCAATTCCTCCCATTGGCTAGTATTTCCTCTCTTTAATAAATCAAGGTTGAGAAAGTATTCTGGTATTAGCGCCTGCAAGTTAGATACTACCACAGGTAAAAGATGTGAAAAAGGGAAATGTAAGTTTTTTTACATAAAGTAAATATACGAAAAATAATTAACATTACTTTTACACGAAATCCATACTCCTTTAATATAAGCCAATTAAAATGAAGTCAATATGACAAGGGAGGGCTATCCATGAGCCATTTTAAAGAGAGGTATGTATTAACAAGTTCGCAGAAGATGATGGTATTTATATTATCGATGTCACTTTACGGGCTATCAAATATGATTACAGAATTAGTTCCATCCGCATATTTGGGGCCAATTGAATTTTCCATCGAGTATTTTGCATTTATTCCATTAACATTATGTATGCTATTCCATCCGCTTTATGCAGCAGTTGGCGCCGCATTAGGGGAAGTAATCTTTGGAGAAATAATGTTAGGGCAATTTGGTGGCTTTGGTGAGCTTGAGAAGTTTATTGCCTTCTCACTTGCAATGTACATAGCGGGATCACTTGTGAAAGACCCAAGAAACAAAAAACAAGTCGGTATTGCTGCAATTACTGGTGTGATTATTCACCAGTTCATTAGCATGATGGTCGATATTGGTAAGGTATGGATTGGTGTTGAAGAGTTAGAAGCAGTTCCAGGACTTGCAGAAAGTATTGTCGTTATTGAAGGCTTTGCATTTTTAAATGATGTACTATTCTCTGGTATTTTATTTGCACTATTACCAACGTTGTATTTAGTTCCACGTCTATACGGGAAAATCGAACCATTACTCGGTATGAAGCCTAGGGATAATAGGATGAAATTCTCTACAGGTGAAATCGTGACGCCAAGATTAGTTGTCGGCGGAATTATGTTAGCGTTACTTGCATTCTTCTTTGAGTTCCTATCAGAAACAGATTTTAATGTAGAGTGGGAAGCCGATTTCGGTGATAATTTCATGTGGGTGAGTATTGGTGTTTCGGCAGTGATTGCAGTCTTAACGATTATTTTAATGGTAACAAGAAAAGGTAATAAAATTCCAGAAAACGTGGATGAGAGGAAAGTTCAATGACATCCGCCGAGCAAATAAAAATAGAAAATGTAACATTTAAATATCCGGGTGGAGAAGAACCCGTTTTAAATGATGTTTCTCTGACAATTAACAAAGGTGAATTCGTTGCCATCATTGGTGGGAATGGTAGTGGGAAATCTACGCTTTGCAAATTAATCAACGGACTTATCCCACACTATTATGTTGGTGACTTTACTGGCAGTGCTACCGTGAAAGAACTTAATACTGAGGAAACAAAAGTGGCAGATCTGTCCCAACATGTCGGTTATGTGTATCAAGACTTTGATAATCAGCTTGTCCGGGCAAGAGTGTTAGAGGATGCTAGCTTTGCTCCCCTTAACTTTGGATATGCCGATTATAAAGACCGGGGCAAGCGGGCGTTAGAGCTTGCTGGTTTAACTGGTCATGATGATGAATTTATTTGGCAGCTTAGCGGAGGGCAAAAGCATTTGCTTGCCCTCGCTGGCGCTATTTCCCTTGATCCAGATATATTAATTATGGATGAACCAATCGCCCAGCTCGATCCCTTCCATGCGAAAGAGATTTACAACGTATTAAAAATGTTAAATGAAGAGTATGGAAAAACAATTATTGTTATTGAACATCATACAGAATTCATCGCAGATTACTGTAAACAAGTAGTCTTGATGGATAAAGGGAATGTATTATGGAAAAAACCAACAGCAGATGCGCTACGGCTTGTTGATCAGTTAATGGAAAGACAAATATTTCCTCCACAAGTAACCCAGGCCGCTTATAAACTCGATGCCTTCTCAAATAAAAGCATCCCGATAACGCTGCAAGAAGCACTCGAAATATTTCCGAATCAGAAGTATGTAGAAGAAGTCGCTGTGCATGGACCAACGAATAATCTGGAAAGAGCTTGTCTACGGCCAGTAGTCGAGATGGAGCAAGTAAGCTTTGCCTATAAAACAATTACAAGATCGAAAAAAACAGTGCTCAATGGCATCGATTTAAATATTAATCAGGGTGATCGAATAGCACTCGTGGGTAATAATGGCGCTGGAAAATCATCGTTAATGCGGTTAATAACAGGACTTGTAAAGCCTGAAAGAGGAAATGTTACGGTGAAAGGAAAGAATACCCGAGATTATTCACCAGAAAAATTGGCCGATTTTGTTACGTATATTTACCAAAACCCAGAAGAAATGTTCATTGAAGACTCTGTACGCAAGGATGTTGAGTTTTTCCTGAAGGCTAGAAAGATACCGGAATATGGAAAAAAAGTCGATCGAATTCTGGAGCAATTTGAACTGACAAGTTTGCAGGAACGTGATAGCAGACTGATGAGTGGTGGGCAACAGCGACGCGCTTCATTAGCGATTGGTGTGGCGATGAATCCTTCGATTATCTTACTGGACGAACCGACAGCAAATTTAGATATTGCAACGAGAAAGCATATTACAAGATTAATCGGTACCCTTGAAGATAATGTAGAGGCAGTATTAGTAGCAACCCATGATATGCAGCTTGTAGCAGAATGGGCAAATCGAATCATTGTGCTAAAGGATGGTAATGTACTTCATGATGGAACGAGGGAATCTGTCTTTAATGACCGAGAGCTATTGAACTCGGCGGGACTGAATCCACCACAAATTATGGAATTGAGTCGAGAACTATACATGTCACCAGTTTCATATACAGTCGATGATTTTGTTGCTACCGTAAATAAGCAATTCGGAGAGGAGAATAGTGATGGAATACAGACAAAAATTATTTGATAAACTCTCTGTCGAACAGGTGAAAATCGAACTGCTGAATACTGCCTATGGAAATGATCAAACATTTTTGGCAAAGCTTGATCCGAGAACGCTATTTATTTGGTATTTATTCTTCGGATTTGCTCCATGGTTTATTCATAATCAAGCAATCTTAATCGGGATGTTCGCATTTGTCGCCGTGATGATGTTAATCGCAAAATCGAGTCCATTAATTATTTTTATCCTTTGTTTGGGATTATTAGGACAGGGTGGCTATTTACTGCTCGCGGCTTGGTTTTTCGGAGGGGATTTCAGTACCATCATGCCGCTTGTAATTCTAACGATGAAGCTCTCAATCATTTCGCTTGCAAGTATTTCGGTGTTCACCTCAATGGATCCAGAAAAGCTAAGTGACGGTTTGCTAAAAATTGGCGTACCTGGTCAAGTGTCCTTTAGTATTTCCTATGCATACAGAATGCTGCCAAGTTTAATTGAGGAATATCATCATGTGTTTCTCTCATTTCGCTTGCGAGGAAAGGCACCTGAAAAGCATGGCATCCTTTACTGGCGTTCGATTGCCTATTTTGTCAAAATAGCAATGCTTTCTTTTTATCCATTGATGCTCAGTACATCAAAAAGGGCGAGAACGACAGTTGAGGCATTAGAAACAAAAGGTAGCTTCTATGCTTTCAATAATCCCAAGGTGAAGGCGATTAAGCTTGCACATCTTGCCTTCCGTTCGCGTGATTATTGGTTTCTCGCATTTTCGTTAGTCTATGTTATTAGTTTATTTGTTTTTGGAATTCTTTATTTTAAGTAAGACACATATTATGAAAATTAAACTTTTTACTTTGGAGGGGCAACAATGAAGATAGATTTTCACACACATGTAAAAATTTCCAAACAATCAACCTTTATGCCAGAATATTTTAAAGAAATGATGAAGGAAGCAAAAGCGAGTGGATTGGATGCGCTAGCAATGACAGAGCATTTTAATACACTTCGTTTTAATGATATTTATGAGTATCTTGCAAAAAATTATCCATACGAAAATGGCTATTATTTTGTCGAGGGGTTAAAACTTTTTCCTGGTATCGAAGTTGATGTTAAGGAAACAGGTCATATTTTGTTAATTGGTGGCCGTGAAGCAATTCTTAATATCCGGGCGGCATTAGATAATCATACAGATAAATCCAATTTTATTCCTTTTAAAGATTTGCTTGATTTAGCTGAAAAGGAAGATGTCCTGAAAATAGGAGCACATGCATTCCGGGAAAGCACGCCGTTACATCAGCATGATCCCGAACAGCTTATGAGATTAGATGCACTGGACTTAAACGGCAAGGATCTATATGCATATGGAACAGACACATACTATCAAAAGTTGAAAAGCTTCGCAGACGAACATGGACTGCCAATCGTTGCAGGAAGTGATACCCATCAATTTTTACAATATAGCAGTGTGTACAATGATTTTATGGTGGATTGTCAAACGGCAGCAGAATTAAAATCATGTATTATTAATGGGGATTACAAGCTAGAAGTATCGCCAACCCTTGAAATCAAAGTGAAGTCAGCGACGCTTGTGAAGAAATTAATGAAGCAGCTGTTAAATAAGAGTGGTAGACTTGAGGTTAATTTGTAGAGGCGGATATGATGGTATATAATTTCTATTTCGATTTAAATGTAACAGCGAGAGCAAAGTTGTTTTGATATTGGCGGACTCGGCGTAGCTTAGGGATGTCTTGGATACGAGCACGAGAAAGAATTAAGCAGTGCCAGTAGAGCCAAAACAAATCTCCAACTAAACTAATACACTTCTACAAATCAAATAAAACCCTTGCAAAAGACCATTTATCTTTTGCAAGGGTTTTATAAATTTATTATTCTACTTTTAAAGCATTTACTTGTTTTCCCGGATGGTGCTCAGGTAAATAATCCCCTTTACCATAGAGATTATCGCGAAGTGTTGTTCCTTCGTATTCTCTCGGAACGAGGCCTCTTGCTTGTAAAACAGGCACGACGTATTCCACAAAGTCCTCGAAGGTTCCTGGTGTAATAGCATAAGCAATGTTAAAGCCGTCCACTCCAGCTTCGTCTACCCATCTTTCCATTTCATCGGCAATTTGTTCTGGTGTACCAGCAACAGCTGTCCCCATACCGCCAACGCCGATTGCATTGATAACATCCTCAACGGTTGAAGGGCGGTCTGCATGAATTTTCGTAAAGTTTTCAAGGGCAGAACGGATGGCGTCATTTTCAATATATTGAATTTCTTGATCCTTTGCATAACCAGATAAATCAACACCGGTCCAGCCGCCAAACAAGGCTAATGCTCCTTCCGCACTAATATATCCTCGATATTCTTCCAGTTTCGCTTTTGCTTCTTCCTCTGTTTCCCCAACAATTGGGATTAACATATTAAGGATTTTTACTTCATCTTCGTCTCTTCCAGTGGACGCAACCTCGGTCCTTAGTTTCTTTACGGTTTCTTTTGCTACTGCAATATTTGGTGCACTGATGAAAACTAATTCTGCGTTGTTCGCTGCAAATGCACGTCCTTTTGTTGATGCACCTGCTTGATACAAGACTGGTGTACGTTGTGGAGATGGTTCGCTTAAATGTGCGCCAGGAACTTTAAAGTATTTACCTTCATGATTAATATTGTGAACCTTGCTTGGGTCCGTGTAGACTCCATTTGCTTTATCAACCTTTACAGCGTCATCTTCCCAACTCGCTTCCCACAGTTTATAGCATACTTCTAAATATTCCGCAGCAATATCGTAACGCTCATCATGTTTAATTTGATCATCAAGCCCCATATTAATAGCCGCGCTTTTGAGATAAGAGGTAACAATGTTCCAGCCGACACGCCCTTTTGTTAAATGGTCTAAAGTACTCATCTTGCGAGCGAAAGTGTAGGGATGCTCATGTGTAACAGACGCTGTTACCCCAAACCCTAAGTGTTTCGTAACCGCCGACATCAATGGAACGATTAAAAATGGATCATTAACAGGCGATTGCACACCATTTCGTACTGCCGCATCTCTTGAATTATTGTACACATCGTATGTTCCTAACACGTCAGCAATGAAGACAGCGTCAAATCTTCCTTTTTCCAATGTCTTCGCAAGGTGTATCCAATACTCGCTATCTTTATAGCGATGTGACTCATCATCGGGATGCTGCCAAAGACCAGGAGATTGATGGCCAGGTGTGTTCATATCAAAGGCATTTAAATAAATTCGTTTTTTTGTCATTGGGTTTATTCCTCCTATGAAATAACTTTATTAATAGCTTACGGAAAAGGTTAATGCTGGATTATTTACTAATTGAATGAAATAATCGAGTTGTTTTTTTGTTCGTTGTAAAATGTCATCATTGAGAATTGGACTTGGATTATGCTTATCAATCTGATCATCAAGTAAATAAACCCCTTTTAAATTATGAGCCTTTAGAGTGGAAAGTAGTGGTTTCAGGGAATATTCCAGTGCTAACAAATGAGATGGGCTGCCACCAGTCATTAACGGGAGCACAGGTTTATGCTTGAGAAGATCCTGTGGTAAAACATCAATAAATGCTTTCAATACTCCTGAGTAAGCTCCTTTATATACTGGGGAACCAACAATTACTCCTTTAGCATCCAGTATTGTTGTCGCGATTTGTTTAACAGCAGGACTATTGAAGTTTCCCGTGAATAAGTCTTGGTAGGGTACATCTTTAACCGAAAAATGAGTTACAGTGAAATCGGTTTCTTCAAGCAATGTACCAAGATATTTTAGCACCTGCTCTGATCTTGAAAGTTCCGATGGACTACCCGAAATAATAACAATGTCACTCATAATAAATTCTCCTCTCAAATCATCATTCTATTTTTTTTGGAATCGTTGGTTTATAAAAAAATAAAAATCCCCTTTTCTTTAAATGAGAAAAGAGGATTGGTTTTATCATCTGTCAGCTCTTATCTCTCAAGAAAGAATCTCGCTGGAATTAGCACCTTTCTGAATAAATTCAGAGGTTGCTGAAGCTTCACTGGGCCAGACCCCTCGGCTTCTCTTGATAAGAATATGTGATTGTTCGTTATATTCTAATATATTAATTCCGATAAGTCAACTGTGTATAATATAAATTAATTGTTTGACATTTCCCAAACTTTGTATTATTATTCATATCAACAATTCAATATTTTCTATTTAATCTTATCATGAGAGGTGGAGGGAAATGGCCCATTGATACCTCGGCAACAGGTTCTAATAAACTTAGTAGCTAAGAAAGTCTAAAAACTTTTCTTTCTACAGTTTTCTAAGAATACTGTGCCAATTCCATCAAGCGTCCAGCTTGGAAGATAAGGAGAGGGAATAGGTTTACACTCTTTCTGAATCCTTAGAAAGAGTTTTTTTATTACTTATTATTATTAGAACAGGGGATGTCTATAATGAAATACGGATTTTGGTTACCTATTTTTGGTGGATGGCTTAGAAATGTAGAAGATGAGAAGATGCCACCAACCTTTGATTATGCTAAGAAAGTAATTCAATCTGCTGAAGATTGGGGTTATGATACAACGTTAATTGCGGAATTATATTTAAATGATATCAAAGGAACAGAAGCGGATTCAATTGAAGCTTGGTCAACGGCAGCGGCACTTGCAGCAGTTACGGAAAAAATAGAAATTATGACAGCAGTACGCCCGGTATTCCATAACCCTGCTGTGACGGCAAAGATGGCTGCGAATATTGATCACATTAGTAATGGTCGGTTTACACTAAATATTGTGTCTGGCTGGTGGGCTGAAGAGGCGAAGCAATATGGTGGGGACTTTACAGAACATGATGAACGGTACGAAAGAACGGAAGAGTTTTTGGAAATATTAAAAGGATTATGGACTGAAGATACGTTCTCATATGATGGTAAGTTTTATCAAATTGAGAATACTAAACTGGCACCGAAGCCAGTACAGAGACCAAATCCGATTTTATATGCTGGTGGTGAAAGTGAAAAAGGAAAGCAAGTTATTTCTTCCCTTTGTGATGCATATGTCCTTCATGGGCATACCGTTGAAGAAGCAGAAGTGAAGATTGCTGATATGAAGGAACGTAGAAAGGCTGCGGGGCGTGAAGCCTTGCAATCGATTGGGATGGCAGCATACGTCGTTTGTCGTGATACAGAGGAAGAAGCTTTAGAAGAGGTAAAACGAATTACTACAGTTGGTGACCTAAGTGGATATGCTGGGTTTAAAGATTTTACTTCGATGTCAGAGCTAGAGCAACAGGTTAAATTACAGGATTATTCCGTATCAAATCGAGGACTCCGACCAAACCTTGTTGGAACGCCAGAACAAATTGCGAAACAAATCATAGAATTTGAGAAAGTAGGAGTCGACTTACTCTTATTACAATGTTCGCCGCAGCTAGAGGAATTAGAACGCTTCTCTAAACAAGTAATGCCAAAAGTTGAGCAACTAAGAGCATCATTTACGAATATATAAGTAGGGCATCAATCGTATAGTAAACAATATTTAGATAAAGTGAGCACTAGATAAAACTGAGATTTTTAGATCTGAATGTTAGTTCTATTCATAGTGTTCCCATTCTTAAAGTTAAATCAAATACGAATATTAATGGGTTTGGTATTCTTTTATTTTGGAACTCACAATCCCCAGCGTAGTGTATTTCTGGAGCGACAGGCCCGAGAACCTTTAGCATATTACAAGGAGCGAAATGATAAATGAGCAAAATACATGTAATTCATGAGAATAACGAGTGGACGGAACATTTAATTAAGAGATTAGAAGAGTTAGAACTCCCATATGAAGATTGGTTGCTTGATGGTGGAACTGTTGATCTAAATAGTGCACCACCAGAAGGAATTTTTTACAGTAGAATGAGTGCCTCCTCACATACACGTGGCAATCGTTTTTCACCAGAACTAACGAATGCAGTACTTGCATGGCTTGAGCATCATGGCAGAACGGTTATTAATGGATCACGTGCACTGCAATTGGAAGTGAGTAAAGTACTGCAATATTTAGAGCTTGAGAAATATGGGATAAAAACACCAAGAACGATCGCAGCAGTTGGTAAAGAGAATATATTAAAAGCAGCAGAATCTTTCGATGGTAGGAAATTTATTACGAAGCATAATCGTGCCGGAAAGGGACTCGGGGTACAGCTTTTCACATCGGTTGACGCATTGCGCACGTATGTAGAAGGTGCAAGCTTTGAAGAGCCTGTTGATGGCGTAACATTGCTTCAAGATTATATTGAATCGCCAGAATCATATATTACGCGCTGTGAGTTTGTTGGTGGGAAATTTGTTTATGCCGTTCGTGTCGATACCTCAGAAGGGTTTGAACTATGCCCTGCAGACGCTTGTTCAATTGATGATTTATTCTGCCCGGTCGGTGAAGAAAGCTCAAAACCAGCGAAGTTTCAAATTCGCGAAGGCTTCAATCATCCTATACTAGAAAAATATGAACGTGTCCTTGCTGCAAATGATATAAAAATTGCCGGTATCGAATTTATCGAGGATAAAGCCGGGAATATTTACACTTATGATATCAATACAAACACAAATTATAATAGTGATGCAGAATCAGCAAGTGGTAAATTCGGTATGTTAGAAGTAGCGAAATTTTTAGGGAAAGAGCTAGAAAAAGTAACATTGTCTGTTGGAATATAAGATTTCTAAATAACTTATTAAAGTAACCCCTCTCAAAATGAGGAGGGGTTAACCGCTATATAAATTAAACCAAGTTAATCCATCGATTATATACGTAATAAACGATGGTTAAATTATCGGATTTCATGGGGGAAAGTAAATATGACAAACGATCAGTATAGCGAAGGTTTTAATTTTAATACAATTGCCCAACATGGTGGGCAGGAAGTAGATGAGGTAACCCGTTCTCGTGCAGTGCCAATTTATCAAACGACATCATATGGATTCAATAGTACAGAGCATGCTGCATCACTATTCCAGATGCAGGAGGAAGGGTATATTTATTCTAGAAATGCGAATCCAACAAATAATGTATTTGAAAAACGAATGGCTCAGTTAGAAGGAGGCGTCGATGCGTTTGCTGTATCCTCTGGGCAATCAGCCATTACAATTGCATTACTAACCCTTGCAAAAGTAGGGGATGAAATTATTGCAACAAATGCATTATACGGGGGAACGTACACATTATTAGCTGACACATTTAAACGATTTGGTGTCACCGTTCGATTTGTCGATGGTAGGAATCTTGCCGAGGTTGCAAATGCGATTACTGATAAGACAAAAGCAATCTATACGGAAACAATTGGAAATCCTGGTTTGCAAATTGCTGACATTAAAGCACTTAGCAAGATTGCTCATGAGCATGATTTGCCGCTCGTCGTTGATTCTACATTCACTACCCCATATCTTCAGAAGCCGATTTCATTTGGTGCTGATATCGTCGTTCATTCCACAACGAAATTCATAGGCGGGCATGGTACATCGATCGGTGGAATTATTGTCGAGGCAGGAAATTTTGCATGGGATAATGGGAGATTTCCAGAGTTTACCGATCCAGTTGCTGCATTAAATAATCAATCCTATGTTGAATTATCTGCTGCGAGTGCATTTATTGCGAAAGCGAGATTTGACCTTGGGCAGAACCTTGGTACAGCCTTATCTCCTTTTAATGGTTGGCTATTCATTCAAGGACTAGAATCGTTGGCATTACGAATGAAGCAGCATGTGGAAAATGCTGAAGAAATTGCAAGCTTTCTAGCGGAGCATGAACAGGTCACATGGGTAAATTACCCAACATTAAAGGGCGACTCACAGTATGAACTAGCAAAAACCTATTTACCAAAAGGAGCAGGATCAATCTTTACATTTGGTATTAAAGGTGGACTGGAAGCTGCGAAGAAATTCATTGCTTCTGTGAAATTATTCTCCCATGTAGCAAATGTTGGCGATTCAAAATCACTTGTCATTCATCCAGCTAGTACAACACATGCTCGGCTTTCGGAAGAAGAACAACTTCTTACTGGTGTAACCCCAGAACAAATCAGACTATCCATAGGTCTGGAAGATATTGATGATATTAAAGCAGATATTCATCAAGCACTAATTGCTAGTAAGCAGGAGAGTATGTTTAGAAACGAACAGTAAATAAATCGGGAGTGAAAGTATGAAGCTTAAGAGGCCGTTTAAGCAAAGAGGTTTGGCAATCGGGTTTTTTTTAATCATATTACTATTTATTGCTGGTTGTTCTTCAAGTACAAGTACAGAGGGAGCACCAGAGAAAATTCGAATGGATTATGCATACTATTCTCCGACTAGCCTAGTATTAAAGGAAAAAGGCTGGCTTGAAGAGGAATTTGAAGCAGAAGGAATTGAAATTGAATGGGTGCTAAGTCAGGGCAGTAACAAGGCACTCGAATTTTTAAACAGTAATAGTGTTGACTTCGGTTCATCTGCTGGGGCAGCAGCATTGATATCGAAGGCGAACGGAGCACCAATTAATAATGTTTATATTTATTCAAAGCCTGAATGGACTGCACTTGTAACGATGCCTGAATCTGGAATCAGTTCTGTGAAGGATTTAGCAGGTAAAAAAGTTGCTGCAACAATAGGCACAGATCCATACATCTTTCTGCTCCGTGCTCTGAATGAAGAAGGGATACCAGTAGAAGATGTAGAAATCATCAACATGCAGCACGGAGACGGGGCAAATGCATTGACGAAAGGATCTGTCGATGCATGGGCAGGGCTTGATCCGAATATGGCACGCGTGGAGTTAGAGTCAGATGCATCGCTATTTTATCGTAATGTTGATTTTAATACGTATGGATTCCTTAATGTAAGAGAAGATTTCGCAAAGAGCCATCCGGAATATGTTAATCGTGTAATTGCAGGGTATGAAAAAGCAAGGGAATGGACGTTAGAAAATCCTAAAGAAGCAGCTGAAATTCTAGCAGAAGAAGCAAGTATTTCAATTGAAGTTGCTCAACTAACATTGGAACGAAATGATTTTTCCGAAGCGATTCCAGCGGATGTGCATCATGATGCATTAATTGAAGCTGGGAAGGTTTTACAAGCTGGGGAAGTAATCGATGCAAATGTTGATATTGAAGAGATCACGAGTGATTTAATTAATCCGTCATTTGCGGAAGAAACAATTGGGGATTGATAAATATAGTTTGCGTAAGGGGAGAAATGGTATGGAAAAGATGGAAGCTGAAGTCTCGACCGTGCTAACAAAGGAACATGCTTCGAAAAGAAAAGATCAACAAATAAAACGAAGCAAAAATGTGGAGCATATCGTCTTAGGAAGCATCATTCCAATAATTCTCCTAATTGTTTGGGAGATACTTAGCAGGCTAGAGGTGTTCCCTGCATACATGCTTCCTGCCCCATCTGTCGTGTTAGGAACGATCGTTGGTCTTGGGCAGGATGGTTCGTTATGGGGACATATTGGAATTACAACTTACCGCGTACTAGCAGGGTTTGTCCTCGGGACAGCAGTAGCAGTAGTTCTTGGCTCGTTTGTTGGTTTCTATCAAAAGGCAGAACAGTTATTTGATCCGATGATTCAAGCTTTTCGTTCCATACCCTCCCTTGCATGGGTACCTTTATTTATACTTTGGATGGGAATTGGTGAGCCATCGAAAATTACGATGATTGCTGTTGGGGTCTTTTTCCCGGTTTATTTAAACATAATTAGTGGAATTATTGGTGTTGATCGGAAACTAATAGAAGTTGGAAAAATTAATAAGCTTAACTCCTTCCAACTCGTATCGAGAATTATTTTACCTGCATCTCTCCCTTCATTTCTCACTGGCTTACGAAGCGGTCTTGGCTTAGGGTGGATGTTCGTTGTTGCTGCAGAATTGATGGGGGCGAGTCAAGGTCTTGGCTACTTATTAGTACTTGGGCAAAATACGTTATCACCCGAAACAATCTTAGCAAGCATTATCTTATTCGCACTTATTGGAAAATTAACGGATTGGATCCTGAAAATAATAGAAGCACGAGCATTGCACTGGCAGGATCGACTCGTTAAATCGTGAAGGAGGGTTGCTATTTGAGTCTAGAATTAAGAAATGTAGGTCGGACATTTGCTGGAAAACAAGCAGTAAGGGATGTTTCCTTTTCCGCTAAGCAAGGGAAAATTATTGGACTATTAGGTACGAGCGGCTGTGGAAAAAGCACGTTGCTTAGAGCGATTTCAGGATTAGATTCCGAGTATGACGGAGAAATAGCTGTAAATGGTGCGATCACAAGAGACATTCAAGACGAAATTGGCTTCATCTTCCAAGAACCTCGATTATTTCCTTGGTTAACGGTACTTGATAACGTCACTTTTGGACTAAAGGGAACCAAAAACGAGAAAGAAAAATTAGGAAAAATGTACTTGAAAAATGTTGGCTTAGCTGATAGTGCGAAGCTTTATCCAAAACAGCTATCTGGGGGGATGGCACAACGAGTAGCTATTGCTCGTGCGCTAGTAACGTCACCAGAAATATTATTGCTCGATGAACCATTCAGTGCCTTAGATGCCTTCACAAAAATGCAGCTTCAGGATTTACTGCTTGATATATGGGAAACCTATCAATCAACAATTGTCATCGTAACGCATGATATTGACGAGGCAACTTATCTTTGTGATCGAATTATTATTTTACGTGGTCAACCAGGTGAAATTGATAAGGAAATAGGCATCAACGAACAGCGGCCGCGAGCAAGGGGAAGTAAACTTTTGGCGGAATTAAAAACAGAAATATTGGAAAGTCTAGATTTGAATCGTGCAGAAGAAAGCGTTAATTAAAGAAAATAAGACCGCTGGAGATAATAACTTCAGTGGTCTTTTGCCTGCAAATAAGTATAGTTTAGAGCTTCTGCCCATAATATTTCTCTAATGAGAACCCTCGTCCCATAATTTCAGATGCATTAACAAAAATAACGAATGATGTTGGTACTTCTTTTTGAAGCAATTTCTTTAAATGCACTGCTTCCGGTTGTTCTGCAACACATAAGAGCATTGTCTTATCCATGTTTGAATAGCCGCCAACAGATCGTACCTTCGTTAATCCACGATCAATTTCATTGTGAATAAGATTTTGTACTTTTTCCTCTTCATCGGTAATAATAACAATTAGCTTCGTCGCAGAAGTTCGTAATTGGACAAAATCAATTGCTTTTCCTGAAATGTAAATTGCTAAAAGTGCAAAGAGGGTTAGCTCTAAATTAAAGACGATAATAGATAAGGCAACAACAATTCCATCGACAATAAATTGTGAATACCCACTAGAAATACCAGTGAATTTCTTAACAATCTGTGCAATCGCAGCTGTTCCCCCTGTTGAGCCATTTCCTCGATAAACGATTCCGAGTCCTGCTCCAAGAATAATTCCACCATAAAGTGCACCAAGCAGTGGGTTAGTAATGGTTAAGGGAATATCCTCACTTAGAAAGATAATAAATGGTACCCAAAATGTCCCAACTAGTGTCTTCCAGCTAAATTCCTTTCCAAGTGTTAACCAACCAATAATAAATATCGGAATATTGATTACTAATTGGGTAATTGCGGGGCTGAAACTATACCATTCATATAATATGGTCGATACCCCGGAAATCCCACCTGCAGCAAGCTTTGATGGTAAAAAAAATATATTATAGGCTAATCCTACTAATGTTGCACCGATAATAATATAGAAAAATTCGGTAATACTTTTATTTCTTTTTATCACATTCATGTTCCATTTCCCTCCAGATGATTATACCGTCTTTTACTGTACCATTCTGGAGTAAGGGAGTAAATAAGGATTTAGACAAGCAAAGAGATTTTCTTGTAAATAAAGTTTGAAATAATAAATAACACGGATGTGGTGACATCCGTGTTCATCAAGTGTTTGGAGAGAAGAGGGAGATTGTTACATCACTTTAGACTATTAATCTTTCTCGATCTCTTTCCAGTATTTTCGTTGCAACTTTTTCAGTGAATTCCTTGCCAACAACTGGAACGAAGGTGTTCAATATTGGGTTTACCATCTGTCCGAGCATACCTTTTGCGGAGATATTTAGATACCCGCTCATTTCTACAGATAAATCTGCTAACGTTTTAGCTTTAAAATAACCAGTTCCGATAGCTGATTCGTTTAGTCGTGTTAATCGAAACGCAATATGGGTTGGTTTATGCCATTTTATGATATCTACTTTTAGATTTACCGTTTTCTTGATCATGCCAATATCACCATGCAATTTCCAAATTGATTGCTCTTGATTGATGATTTCATGTTCCAGATATCCGGGAACAAGTGGTGCCCAATTATTAATATCACTTATAAAATCCCAGATTCTTTCAATCGGCATTTCAAGTCTAACCTGATGCGAGCCATGTGCCATTCCATCTTCCTCCTATGTAATGTTGGTAAGTTTAAAAAAGACATACAAAGGTAATATATGTTTTAGGAAAAGTAAATAGAACTTACCATTCGTTAAAACGAGTATAAAAAAATTGCTTCGTCGAAAGATAAGCAGGAACAGGTAATACTGTTCAATTCCCCCGAGGAGTGATCAATGATGGCTAACAACAATCGTAATCAATTGTTAGTGCCTAATGCGGAAAATGCAGTGAACAAGATGAAGGAAGAAATAGCCAATGAATTCGATGTGGAACTTGGAGCTGACACAACTGCGCGTGAGAACGGATCGGTGGGGGGCGAGATGGTCAAACGAATGATTCAGATCGCTGAAAAAAGTATGGCAAATCGAAAGCAGGAGTAAGTGAAGAATACTGCTCTCGATGAAAAATGGTGTCTCAACATGAGGCACCATTTCTTCCAATTTTATTACAGATTTACTTTACTCTTTAAATTTACCTTTTCAATCCAATCAAAAGAATCTTCTGATTTCCCATATTGGATTGATGTGATTGTATCATATAGCTTTTGAGATAATTCGCCAATTTCTCCATTATTAATTACGAGATGCTCGCCATTCCAACGGAGTTCACCAATTGGTGAGATGACTGCTGCAGTTCCAGATCCGAATGCTTCCTCCAACTGTCCGCTTTGATGTGCTTCATATAATTCCTGCATGGAAACTCTTCGTTCGGAGACAGGGATATTCCAATACTTTAATAATTGCAGAACGGAATCCCTAGTGATACCAGCAAGAATACTTCCATTTAATTGTGGAGTAATAACCTCTCCATTTATTTTGAAGAATACGTTCATTGCGCCTACTTCTTCAATATATTTACGTTCCATTCCATCAAGCCATAGCACTTGTGAATAGCCTTCCTTTTCAACAATTTCCTGTGCTTTTAGACTAGCTGCATAGTTACCACCAGTCTTCGCTTCACCAGTTCCACCTTTAACCGCACGAACATACTGATCCTCTACGGCGATTTTTACTGGGTTTAATCCTTCTTTGTAGTAAGAACCAACAGGTGACATGATAACGATCAATTTAAAATGTTTTGACGGTGCCACACCAAGATATGGTTCAGTCGAGATAATAAACGGACGAATGTAGATTGACGTTCCTTCTTCGTGAGGAACCCAGTCTTTGTCTAAAGCTAAAAGTTCTTTAATACCTTTGAGTACCAAGTCCTCATCAACCTGTGGAATGACAAGTCGATCATTAGAAAGATTTAAACGTTGAAGATTCTTTTCCGGGCGGAAGAGCTGAATCTCACCAGTTTCTGTACGATATCCTTTTAATCCTTCAAAAACGGATTGGCCGTAGTGAAAAATCATTGAAGAAGGTTCTATTACAAGGGGTTGATAGGGTACAATACGTGCATCATGCCATCCAATTGGCTCTGCATAGTCCATTATGAACATATGATCAGTAAATATTCTGCCAAATTCTAATTGGTTTTCATTAGGTTTTTCCTTCTTGTTGTCAGTTAATTCTACTCGTATTGTTTGGTCTTCCATCTCACTATCTCCTCGTTTACTGAAAGTTTTTCTATATATCATAATAGAAAATTTATTCTAATGCAAGCCTCTTTTTAGAAAATTCATGTTAAATTATAATTAGGACTTTTTCTAAAAAAATGCTCGAGGAGTTGAGAGAAGTTGATAAAAGCAGTTTTATTTGATTTAGATGATACATTGCTATGGGATGAGAAAAGTGTAAAAATGGCGTTTGAGTTAACATGTAAAGTTGCAAGTGATAAATTTGGAATCAATCCAGATACATTCGAACGTAAGGTGAGAGAGAATGCCCGGCGTCTATATGCAACGTACGAAGTTTACCCATTTACACAAATGATTGGAATTAATCCTTTTGAAGGACTTTGGGGTGAATTCGATGATGAGCGGGAGGAATTTCGTCAATTAAAAGAAATTGCGCCTGCATACAGAGAACAAGCATGGACTCTTGGTTTGCAGGATGTAGGGATTGATAATCCTGAATTTGGACTTGAACTTTCGGAATTCTTCCGAACGGCTAGAAAAGAAAGTCCATTTCTCTATGATGATTCATTATCTGTTCTTGAACTGTTAAAAGGTGAATATAAGCTATTGTTAATCACAAATGGTTCACCAAGCCTACAAAATTTGAAACTTGGAATAACACCAGAGCTTGCTCCATACTTCGATGAAATTATTATTTCCGGTGATTTTGGCAGAGGAAAACCAGATCAAACTATTTTCGAGCATGCGCTTGCAACACTTTCGGTTGATAAGAGTGAAGCAATTATGGTCGGAGATAATGTGAATACAGATATCCTTGGAGCAAATCGTGCTGGGATTCCGTCTGTATGGCTAAATCGACATGGTAGGGAAAAAGGCGAAGTGAAACCAACATATGAGATTTCGAGTCTTACTGAGTTGTTGAGTATTTTAGAAAATAAGTAAATGTAATGTGTCCCAAGCAATGTTTATCTAGGCATCCTGTACCGCTTTTATCGTGACATGGGATTTTTCAGGGGCATTTATGAGATTTTTAAATCAGATAAAGTTTATTGTCTGAGGTTTAGGATATTGGCAGTGGAGTTGCTTTATCAGCGGGAGCACCGGGAAATCAGCAGGAGAAAAAATAAATCAGCAGGAGCACCGGGAAATCAGCAGGAGAAAAAATAAATCAGCAGGAGCACCGGGGAATCAGCAGGAGAAAAAATAAATCAGCAGGAGCACTGGGAAATCAGCAGGAGAAAAAATAAATCAGCAGGGGCGCCGGGAAATCAGCAGGAGGAAAAATAAATCAGCAGGAGCGGTGGTAAATCAGCAGGAGAAAAAATAAATCAGCAGGAGCACCGGGAAATCAGCAGGAGAAAAAATAAATCAGCAGGGGCGCCGCCAAATCAGCAGGAGCTCAGGGATTTCACCACGAACTTCCCCAGCCGCACCGCAAAAACAAACAATTCATAAATCCAGTAAAAAAATCAACAAACCACCTAATAAACATAAAACAAAGGAGTAATCTAACCCGAACAGATTACTCCTTTTCATATCACTTTATAGTAAGTCAATAGCAATAACGTCTTTTATTTCTTCTAAATTCTTTAGTTCTTCTAAAGCGTCCTGCTCCAAATGCTTGTCAATCGTTAGCATCATGATTGCATTCCCGCCAATGTCAGACCGATCAACTTGCATTGTTGCTATATTCACATTATGCTTCGCTAGCATGGTACCCATTCTACCAACAACACCAGGCTGGTCAATATGTTGGATGACAACCATATGTCCTTCAGGTGTAACATCAACATGATAATTATCAACTCTGACAATTCGTGGACCAAAACCATTTAATAATGTTCCGCCAACTGTTCTCTGTTTTGATTTTGTCTTAATTTCTACGCTAATTAAATTCGTGAATCCTTTAAGTACTGATGTTTTATTCTCGTTAACGGTAATTCCATTTCTTTCTGCAAGAAATAATGCATTGACGTCATTTACATTACTTCCAAGATGACGCTTCAGAATTCCCTTTACTAAATTTCTTGTTAGGGCTTTAACATCCATTTCATATAACTCACCAGAATAGGAGATGCTAATTTCTTCTGCAACTTCCTTCGTTAATTCGATTAAGAATTCTCCTAATCGTTCTGCTAAATTAAAGTAAGGTTCAATTTTTGCTAATTCCTCTTTTGGCAGAGATGGAAGATTTACCGGATTCTTCACCATATCGCCATTTAAAAAGCTAATAACATCATGACTAACATCGATTGCTACACTTTCCTGTGCCTCGACTGTGCTCGCACCTAAATGTGGTGTTGCAACAACCTCGGGAAGCTCCAGCAATTTGTGATCCATGAATGGTTCCTGTTCAAATACGTCCAGTGCAGCGCCTGCTACTTTTCCAGATAAAATTGCATCATATAGTGCATCTTCATCAATAATGCCACCACGGGCACAGTTGATAATTTGTACACCGTCTTTCATTAAGGAGAAGGCTTGCGCATTAATCATATGTCTTGTTTCTTTCAATAACGGAGTGTGAACTGTGATGAAATCTGCTTGTTTGATTACTTCTTCAAAAGTACCGTAACCAATTCCTAATTTCTCTGCTTTTTCTTCCGTTAGAAATGGATCAAAGGCTATGACGTTCATCCGTTGTCCTTTCGCTCTTGTAGCAACTTCAACACCAATTCTTCCAAGTCCTACAATTCCAAGCGTCTTGTTTTTCAACTCAACACCGACATATTTCTTGCGGTCCCATTTCTGATTTTTCAGTGCGTGGTATGCTTGTGGGATGTTTCTTGATAATGCCATTAGCATTGCCATCGTGTGTTCTGCAGCAGAATTGGTATTTCCGTTTGGTGCATTGACGACGATAATCCCATGCTCGGTAGCAGCATCAAGGTCGATATTATCGACACCAACACCTGCACGTCCAATGATTTTTAAATTTGTCGCTTTACTGATTAGTGAGCGGGTAACCTGAGTTTGACTGCGTACTAAAAGCGCATCAAATTCATGAATTCGCTCTTCCAGCTGTTCTGCTGACAAGCTTGTATCCATAACAATATTGACATTATTTGCCTGACGAAGTGGGTATATTCCTTCTTCGCTAAGTGGATCACTAATTAAGATTTTAAAGCTCAAGATAAATCCCCCTGTTGTAAATAAATTTCTTGGGCAGCCTTTACACCCTTGCCAAGATCGATTCCTTTACCAATTTTCACCATGCCAAGCTCGATAATCCCTATCGTTTGTAATACTTCGCTAGGCGAGCAGTAGCCCATATGACCAATCCGGAATATTTCTCCCTTAAGGTGTTGCTGTCCGCCAGCAATACTTAGCCCAAATTCATTTTTAATCACTTTTCTTAAATCTTCTGCTGCGAAATCTGCTGGGCGAACTGCTGTTACGGTTGGTGATGCTGATTGGTCATTTGTTAAGAGTGGTATATCATGCGCACGAAATGCGGATCTCGTCATGTTCATCATAAGCTGGTGTCTTGCATAAACTTGCTCCAATCCTTCTTCATCAAAGAGATTCAGCACCTGTTCCAAACCAAATAATAGGGAGGTTGCAGGTGTGAACGGTGTTGAGTCCTCTTCACTGCTGCTGCGGTATTTTTTTAAATCGAAGTAAAAGCTTGGCTGTTGATTTGCTTCGATTACTTTCCAGGCCCGGTCACTAGCGGCGATCAAGGTTAAACCTCCGGGCAGCATGAACGCTTTCTGTGAACCAGTAACAAGAACATCAATACCCCATTCGTCCATTTTTGTTTCAACACCAGCTACACAGGAAACACCATCAACTACTATTAGTGCATTGGAGTACTCATGGACAGCCTTTGCTAATTGGTCAATTGGATTGAGTACTCCTGTTGAAGTTTCGCAATATGTTGAGAAAACGACACTGACATTCGGATGCTCATGCAGTGCTTGCTTAAGTGCTTCTGGTTTTACAGCCTCTCCCCATTCAACTTCTAACTCATGTACCGTGATATTGTATTCCAGGCAAATTTTACTAAAACGTTCTCCAAAGGCTCCAGTGACAATGACTAAAACTTCGTCACCTGGCATTACCGTATTAACGACTGCCGCTTCAAGGCCTGCTGTTCCACTGCCGGCTATCAATAGCACATCTTGCATTGTACCGAAAATTGGCTTTAAACGTGGCTTGATAGATTGCAATAGTTGTTTGGTCTCATTTGCTCGATGTCCAATCATCGGTTTACTCATTGCCCGGGTAACACTTGGTGGAATTGGACTAGGTCCAGGAATCCTTAGTAATTGTTGATCTGCTAGCATTTGTTAGTCCCCCTTAGTCATTACTGAAGTAAAATAATTATTTATTATATTCGTATTATAAGTGTTGTCGATATATTTTACTAATTGTAAATTATCCTCGGAAACTATGTAAACGCTTTACCATTTGCTGTTATTGACTTATTATTTTCAAAAGAATAAATAGATTGAACTATTGGAAAGTTAGTCATATAATAGTTCGAAAGGAAGGTGGCAAATATTATGACAAAAGATTTACGGATAAAAAGTAATGCATTCGATGGTACGATGCGAGCACCAAACCGTGCCATGCTGCGTGCTGTCGGTTTGACAGATGACGATTTTAAGAAACCAATGATCGGGGTTGCCGATACGGAAAGTGAAGTAACACCATGTAACATACATATGGGTTCATTATCTCTAAGAGCGAAGGAAGGAGTACGTGATGCCGGGGCAGTTCCGTTTTTATTCCATACAATAACTGTTTCTGATGGGATTTCAATGGGAACACCAGGGATGCGTTATTCCCTGCCAAGTCGTGATATCATAGCCGACTCAATCGAGACAGTAGTCGGGGCGGAGAACTTTGACGGACTTGTAGCAATTGGTGGTTGTGATAAGAACATTCCGGGCTGTATGATTGCCATTGCCAATGCGGAAATTCCATCTGTATTCGTTTATGGTGGTACGATTGCACCTGGTAATTTGAATGGCAAAGACATTGATCTTGTTTCTGTATTTGAAGGTGTTGGAAAGCATAATAACGGAGATATTACGGATGCAGAATTAAAAGCAATCGAATGTGCAGCATGTCCAGGAGCTGGTGCCTGTGGTGGGATGTATACGGCAAATACAATGGCGTCTGCTGTTGAAGCACTTGGTATGAGTCTTCCAGGAAGCTCTTCACATCCAGCAGAGTCATCGGAAAAAGCAGTTGATTCTGAAGAAGCAGGACGAGCAGTAATGAACCTTTTAGAAAAAGGAATCTATCCAAAAGATATTATGACAAAAGAAGCATTCGAAAATGCGATTACAGTTGTAATGGCACTTGGAGGATCAACAAATGCCATCCTTCATTTACTTGCAATAGCCCATGCAATTGAAGTTGATTTAACGATTGATGACTTTGCCAGAATTCAAACGAAGGTTCCGCATCTTGCAGATTTGAAGCCGAGCGGAAGATTCGTAATGGAAGATTTATTTAAAGTTGGTGGCGTACAAGGTGTTATGAAGTTATTGCTTGAAGCAGGCTACTTACATGGAGACTGTTTAACAGTAACAGGGAAGACTGTCGCAGAAAACTTAAGTGATGCACCGGGACTTAAAGATGGACAAGAAATTATTGCTCCACTTGATAAACCAAAACGTAAAGATGGTCCATTGATCATTCTAAAAGGTAACCTTTCTCCTGAAGGTTCTGTTGCGAAGGTTTCTGGTGTGAAAGTTAAAGTACATACAGGTCCTGCACGTGTATTTAATACGGAGGAGGAAGCAACAGCTGCAGTAATGAGAAATGAAATTAATGAGGGTGATGTGCTAGTAATCCGTTATGTTGGTCCAAAAGGTGGACCGGGTATGCCGGAAATGCTATCCATTTCTAGTATTCTAGTAGGTAAAGGTCTGGGAGAGAAAGTAGCATTACTTACAGATGGTAGATTCTCAGGTGGTACACATGGACTTGTTGTTGGACATATTGCTCCTGAAGCACAGGTTGGAGGCCCAATTGCATTTCTTAAAGAAGGTGACATGGTAACTGTTGATTCAGAGAATAAACAATTAACCTTCAATGTGTCTGAAGATGAATTAGAACAACGTCGTGCTGGCTGGGTTGCACCACCTTTATACAAAAAAGGTGTCTTAGGTAAATATGCACATAATGTTACAAGTGCATCACGTGGCGCTGTGACAGATTATTTAAATAGGGATTAAGTGTAATTAGAAAATAACTCCAGGATTTCATTCTGGAGTTATTTTTTGTGATATGCAATATATTGCATTTTAAATGATTGAATGAAAAAGATGAGATTACAACTTTATTGCTCTTTTATATACTTTATTAATATTTTCATAAAGAGAATTAATTTAGAATGGGAACATATATTATATCTAGAAAAGAATAATAAACGTGTTAATAAAGTTCATTATTGTTCTAATAAAATGGATTATTTTATTAAAAAAAGGATTGTAACAATTTTTTAACAATTATTTTTATTTTCGAAAATTGCTTACTATATTAATGATGTAAACGCATCCAATATATTACAATTTATTGTAACTATCAAAAAACTTAAAAAAACCTATTGACCCGCGTTCGAAAACATTATATGATTAATCGCAATATAAAGTATTCTAAATCATTTATACTTTAGTAAACAATTTCGTACATTTAAGTAATTAGATTTAAAAATGAAAATAGAATAACGACGAACTCGATGACGGGATAAAAGGAATAATAAACATGTATTTACAGAGATCTAGGGTTGCTGGAAGCCTAGAAATACATATTATTCTGACATCTTCCCTGAGTGCTAAGCTGAACGGTATTATTCCTATTAGGTTTGGCCAGGTGCAATTATTGTACCTGTTATCAGTGAGGCTACTTGGTAGCCTTATGAGGTAGTATTCGTAAGGATGCTGCAAACCTGGGTGGTACCGTGAAAAGAAGACTCTTTTCTCCCCAATTATTTCTGGACATATGCAGATTTATGGGGGGAGTAGGGTCTTTTTTTATAGCCCAAAACTGTATTAAAGTAACTTGTTAATTCATTACTCCCGTAAAGAAGGGAATTGACAAAGGATAAATTGAAGGAGGTATTTGAAATGAAGATGGAGGCGAAACTTGAAACACAATCATCGAAGAAATTAAAAACAGGTGCAGATCTATTAATTCAAACGTTGGTTGATGCTGAAGTCGATACGATCTTTGGGTATCCGGGTGGTGCAGTATTACCAATTTATGATGCACTTTATCGCAGTGATGCGCCATTTCAGCATATTTTGTCACGACATGAGCAAGGTTCAATCCATGCAGCGGAAGGATATGCTCGTGTCACTGGGAAACCAGGGGTTGTCATTGCTACCTCGGGGCCTGGTGCAACAAATTTAGTGACAGGTATTACGGATGCGATGATGGATTCTTTGCCACTTGTTATTCTTACTGGTCAAGTTGGAAAAAGTGTTATTGGTACAGATGCATTTCAAGAGGCAGATATAATTGGAATCACAACCCCGATTACGAAGTATAATTATCAGTTAAGCAATATTGCAGATATGCCAAGAATCATTAAAGAAGCTTTTCATATTGCTTCAACAGGACGTCCTGGACCAGTAGTCATCGATATTCCAAAAAATATTTCCGAAGTATTAACAAGTGATGAATATGACAGCGACTTTTATCTTCCAGGATATCAACCAACAATTAAGCCGAATGTATTACAAATTACAAAGCTAGCAGAGGCGTTAAGTCATGCTAGAAGGCCGCTTATCTTGGCAGGTGCAGGTGTATTATTCGCTGATGCATCAGAGGAATTAAGGAAACTTGCAGAGGAGTATCAAATACCAGTTACAACAACCTTGCTTGGCTTAGGAGGTTTCCCAGGATCTAATGAATTGGCATTAGGAATGGCAGGAATGCATGGAACGTATACAGCAAACATGGCAATTCAGGAATGCGACTTATTAATCAACATTGGGGCAAGGTTCGATGATAGATTAACAGGTAATATTAAAAAATTTGCACCTAAAGCGAAGGTGGCTCACATCGATATTGATCCAGCTGAAATTGGAAAAAATATTAAGACAGATATACCAGTTGTTGGGGATGCAAAGAAAGCAATTAATGAATTAATGGATTGTACGATTAACGTACAAAGCCATGCGGAATGGCTCGAAAAACTACAAAAAGATAAAGTTGATTTTCCATTATGGTATGAACGATCAGATAAGTTAATTTCTCCACAATGGTTAATCGAACAGATTAGTTCAATAACGAATGGCGATGCAATTGTGACAACAGACGTTGGACAGCATCAAATGTGGGCGGCACAATTTTATAATTTTGATAAACCGAATAAATGGGTTACCTCTGGAGGGCTTGGTACGATGGGCTTCGGCTTCCCAGCAGCAATTGGTGCCCAATTAGGCAGACCAGATGAATTAGTAGTTGCTATTGTTGGTGATGGTGGATTTCAAATGACCCTTCAAGAACTTTCTGTTATTAAACAACGTAACCTTCCAGTTAAAGTAATTATTGTTAATAACGAAGCACTTGGGATGGTACGTCAATGGCAGGAAAGCTTTTATGAAGAGAGATATTCAGAATCATTATTATCTGAAAATCCTGATTTCGTGAAACTGGCAGAAAGTTATGGCATTCGTGGCGAACTAGTAACAAGCGAGACAGATGTTCCAGAATTGCTTAAGGATATTTTCTCCTATGCTGGTCCAGTAGTAGTTGACTGTCGTGTTGAACGATTAACCGTTGTTAATCCAATGGTAGTGTCTGGTACAGGACTAGATGAGATGATTGGGGTGAAGAAATGAGAAGAATCATAACTGCAACCGTTCAAAACAGAAGTGGTGTATTAAATCGAATAACTGGAATGCTATCAAAGCGTCAATTTAATATCGAGAGCATTTCTGTCGGTGCTTCTGACGTAGAGGGAATTTCAAAGATGACCTTTGTAGTTGAAATGAGTGATAGCCAGAAATTAGAGCAACTGACGAAACAATTAAATAAGCAAATCGATGTATTAAAGGTATCTGACATTACTGATAATGCAATCGTCGCTAGGGAATTAGCACTTATTAAAGTTAGCAGCAATAGTCAATTACGCGCTGAGATACAAGGAGTGATTACTCCATTCCGCGCAAGTGTGATTGATGTTAGCAAGGATAGTCTAATTATTCAAGTAACAGGAAAGCCAGAAAAGGTCGATGCACTCATCACCTTGCTCAGACCATATGGAATTAAAGATTTAACAAGAACAGGTATAACAGCATTCACAAGAGGACACCAACCAGATCAACAAGTTACTAATATCAATTCATTTTCTATCTTATAAGTCGCGTTCGCTTCTTAACTAGTAAACTTGTGGATGTTCTGAGCAGTTTCCATAGCACAAACCTTACTAAATAGGATCTAACACGTTTCGATTGTCCCTATTTTATATAAATTGTGGTTTATTTTTCAATCAAGACAATTGAAAAGCTGGAAAAAAGTATTTCACGCACAATCTGAGCGAAGGAAATACCGGAGACTCCTGCGGGAGGAAAGGTCTCGGTGAGACTGCGAAGTGCGATAGCACAAGGAGACTCACCAGCCGCCCGCGGAAAGCGTATTGTATTTCCGGAGCGACTGGCATTAGAGCAGCCAACATCCAAAAGCAGTTCGCTCTTAATAATAACTGCTAATTATTATCCATCAATTGAAAATGCAACAACCTATATAGTAAAAAACAAAAAATAAAACTAACAGTCGAGAGGGAGATTAATATGTCAAAAGTACTTTATGAAAAAGATATTCAAAAAGAGGTATTACAAGGGAAGAAAATCGCAGTAATTGGATATGGTTCACAAGGGCACGCACATGCACTTAACTTAAGAGAAAGTGGTTACGACGTTGTTATCGGACTAAGAGCTGGTAAATCTCAGCAAAAAGCAGAGGAAGATGGCTTTACAGTTTATCCAGTAGCAGAAGCAGTAAGCGAATCAGATGTAATCATGATCCTATTACCAGATGAAAACCAAAAACAAGTATATGAAGAAAGCATTAAACCAAATCTAGCAGCAGGAAATGCATTAGTTTTCGCACACGGATTTAACGTTCACTTTAGCCAAATCGTACCTCCATCAGATGTCGATGTATTCCTTGTAGCGCCAAAAGGACCTGGACATTTAGTACGCAGAACCTATGAATCTGGCGCAGGAGTTCCAGCATTATATGGTGTTTACCAGGATTACACTGGAAGTGCAAAAGAGCTTGCACTTGCTTATGCACAGGGAATTGGTGCAGGCAGAGCAGGAATCTTAGAAACTAGCTTCCAGGAAGAAACAGAAACAGATCTATTCGGAGAGCAAGCAGTATTATGTGGTGGTGTGACAAGCTTAGTTAAAGCAGGCTTCGAAACATTAACAGAAGCAGGATACCAACCTGAAGTTGCCTACTTCGAATGTATGCATGAACTAAAATTAATCGTGGATCTTCTATATGAAGGTGGACTTGAAAATATGCGCTATTCAATCTCTGATACAGCACAATGGGGTGACTTCGTATCTGGACCACGCGTAGTTAATGAAGATACGAAAGCAAGAATGAAGGACGTATTAACAGATATCCAGACTGGTAAATTCGCGAAAGATTGGATTCTTGAAAATCAAGCTGGTCGTCCACAGTTTAACGCAATCAATGCAGCAGAAAACAAACACCAAATCGAAACAGTTGGAAGGGAGTTAAGAGATTTAATGCCTTTTGTAAAACAGCCAATCCAAACAAAACAAAAGGAAGTGAAGCAGCATGTCACAAATTAAAATCTTTGATACAACGCTTCGAGATGGGGAACAGTCCCCAGGTGTAAATTTAAATAAGCAAGAAAAGTTAGAGATTGCTAGACAGCTAGAACGCTTTGGAGTAGATAGAATGGAAGCGGGATTCCCTGCTTCCTCCAAAGGTGACTTTGATGCAGTGAAACTAATCGCCGATACGATTAAGGATTCATCAGTTACCGGACTTGCTAGAACGATTAAATCTGATGTTGACGCAGCATGGGAAGCTTTAAAAGGTGCTGCAGAGCCCCGGTTGCATTTATTTATTGCAACATCAGAGCTTCATATGCGTGATAAACTCGTAATGACCCCAGATCAAGTAATTGAATCTGCGGTTAGCATGGTAACCTATGCGAAACAAAAATTCCCGCAAATTGAATGGTCAGCAGAAGACGCATCGAGATCCGATTTGGCATTTTTAGCTAGAATTATTGAACAAGTGATTGATGCTGGCGCAACGGTGATTAATCTTCCTGATACGGTTGGTTATGCAACACCGGCAGAATATGGCAAAATGTTCCGTTACATTAAAGAAAATGTGCCGAATATTGACCGTGTTGCATTATCCTGTCATTGTCATGATGATCTTGGTATGGCGGTTGCGAACTCGATTGCAGCGGTAGAGAACGGGGCAACTCAAGTAGAAGGAACGATAAATGGTATTGGCGAACGTGCGGGTAATGCAGCATTAGAAGAAGTAGCAGTTGCCTTGAAAATTCGCTCCGATTTTTATCCATATGAAACGAGACTACAATTAAATGAAATTAAACGTACGAGTGACCTAGTTTCAAAATTGACTGGAATGTATGTGCAGGCAAATAAAGCGATTATTGGCCGTAATGCATTTGCACATGAATCAGGAATTCATCAGGATGGTGTGCTGAAAAATGTCGAAACATACGAAATTATCACTCCGGAAATGGTTGGTGTCTCGTCCAATACATTATTCCTAGGTAAGCATTCTGGTCGCCATGCATTTAAAGATAAAATAAAAGAATTGGGTGTAGAGCTTACAGATGAAAAACTAAAGGAAGCCTTCAACCAATTTAAAAAATTAACAGATCATAAAAAAGAAGTAACAGATGATGATATCTACACGATTGTAATGGAAATAAAAACCGATTCAGCTGCTGTCAATAAATATCAATTAGAAATGTTCCAAGTGCAGTATGGGACAACAAATATTCCTACAGCTACAGTCGTATTGAAGACTCCAGAAGGAGAAACAGTACAAACAGCATCTACTGGAAAAGGAAGCGTGGAGGCATTGTATCAAACATTAGACAATTTAATTCACGAGGAATTACAGCTAATCGATTATCAAATTAACTCAGTAGGTGGCGGGAAGGACGCTCTGGCTGAGTCTTATGTACAGTTGAATGTAAATGGAGAAACGATGAATGGCCGTGGAGCTGCACAGGATGTACTTGAAGCTTCTGCAATTGCATTTTTAAATGCAGTAAATCGCTATATTGTAGGGCAGCAAACCGCAGAGCTAAAGGAAGTTGTGAACTAAGAAAATGGAAGGGGGTCCCAATTTATGAAGAAGAATATTGTTTTACTTCCAGGTGATGGAATTGGACCAGAAATTATGGAATCGGCAAAGATTGTTTTAAATACAATTGCAAGTGAATACAATCATGAGTTTACTTTTCATGAGCATGCAATTGGTGGTAACGCAATCGATCGATTTAATAATCCACTTCCAGAGGAAACAATTCATGCTTGCGTTGCAGCAGATGCTATTCTTTTAGGTGCTGTTGGTGGAAAGAAATGGGATAATAATCCTTCACATTTACGACCAGAAAAAGGACTGTTAGGTATCCGCAAAGCTCTTGGGCTTTTTGCGAATCTACGTCCCATCAAAGGATTTAAGTCCTTGCTCCATGCCTCTCCATTAAAGGAAGAAAAAATTTCGGGAAGCGATATTTTAATCATTCGTGAACTAACAGGTGGACTTTACTTCGGTACACCTAGTGAACGACGCGAAAATGGAGATATCGTTGTCGATACCCTTTACTATGAGCGACATGAAATGGAAAGAATTATTGAAAAAGCATTCCAAAGTGCGATGCAAAGAAAGAAATTATTAACATCTGTCGATAAAGCGAATGTACTCGAATCAAGTAGAATGTGGCGAGAAATTGTTGATGAAAAGGCCAGTGTTTATCCAGAGGTTGAAGTGGAGCATTTACTTGTTGATGCTGCTGCAATGAAATTGATAACTGAGCCAAATCATTTTGATGTAATCGTTACGGAAAATTTATTCGGCGATATTTTAAGTGATGAAGCATCAGTATTAACGGGTTCCCTCGGGATGCTGCCATCTGCTAGTATTCGTACGGATGGAGTTGGTCTTTACGAACCAGTACATGGCTCAGCGCCAGATATTGCAGGAAAGGGAATCGCCAATCCATTAGGTATGATTTTATCAACTGCGATGATGCTAAGACATTCGTTTGGACTTGAACAAGAAGCGGCTGAAATTGAAAAAGCAGTTAATGAAACATTAGAGCAAGGTTATCATACTGCAGATTTACAGATAAAAGATGGCAAGCTTGCAGGAACCAAGGAAATAACCGATGCAGTTATTGAAAATTTAACAACAAAGAGTATCTCTAATAGTATTTGCAACATGTATGTCTGAAATAAGAAATGAAGGCTACTGTTCAAAGACGGACGCAGATGAAGGAGACCGAATAACGCGTGATTTTTCGCGTTTCTAGTGTCAATTAATTATGCCGGGGTCTTTAGGAGCCAGAGCTAGACAATAGTGAGGTGTGAAAAATGACGAAACCGGAAACGATTATTAAAAAAATATGGGATAAACACGTGGTTCACCAAGAAAAGGGAAATCCTGATTTATTATATATCGATCAACATTTAATTCATGAAGTAACTTCACCACAGGCGTTTGAAGGATTACGCATGAATAACCGAACCGTCCGTCGTCCAGACCTAACATTTGCAACGATGGATCACAACGTGCCTACAAAAGATAGGGAAAATATCAAAGATGAAATTTCCAGAAAACAAATGGAAACCTTAAAGAAAAATTGTGAAGAATTTGGAATAAAGCTTGCAGATATGTTCCATCCAGATCAAGGAATTGTTCATGTAATTGGACCTCAGCTTGGCTTAACCCAACCAGGAAAAACTATTGTTTGCGGGGACAGTCATACATCGACACATGGTGCGTTCGGAGCGCTTGCTTTTGGTATTGGAACGAGCGAGGTTGAACATGTTCTTGCGACACAAACAATCTGGCAAGAACAGCCAAAGACAATGAATGTTCATGTTGAAGGGGATCTAGGACCTGGTGTTACAGCAAAGGATCTGATTCTTGCTATCATTGCCAAGTTTGGTGTCAAATTCGGTACTGGGCATATTGTCGAATATACAGGTGCTGCGATTCGTAAGCTTTCAATGGAAGGCCGTATGACGATTTGTAATATGTCGATTGAAGGTGGAGCCAGAGCAGGATTAATCAGCCCTGACCAAACGACGATTGATTTTCTTCGTGGTCGTGAATATGTACCACAAGGTGATGCATATAATGAGATTGCAGAACAATGGCTTGCCCTTGCAACTGATGAAGGAGCAGAATATGATGCAACCTTAACAATCCAAGCAGCCGAAATTGAACCACAGGTATCATGGGGGACGAATCCAGCAATGTGTGTACCAATTAGTGGGGCAACACCGAGCATAAGCGATGTGGAACATAAGGAAGATGTACAAAGAGCGTTAGATTATATGGGACTGGAAGAAAATCAACCAATTACATCAATTGAGATTGATCATGTTTTTATCGGCTCATGTACGAACTCCCGTCTTGCAGACTTAGAAAAAGCTGCAAGGATTGTAGAAGGGAAAAAAGTAAAAGAAGGAATAAAAGCGATTGTTGTTCCGGGATCATTCAGTGTAAAACTGCAAGCTGAAGAAGCAGGACTTGACAAAATCTTCTTAGAGGCAGGATTTGAATGGCGTAACTCTGGCTGTAGTATGTGTCTAGGAATGAATGACGATATTATCCCGCCTGGTGGCAGATGTGCATCAACATCAAACCGTAACTTCGAAGGAAGACAAGGGAACGGTGCACGTACCCATCTTGTTAGTCCGGAAATGGCGGCGGCTGCAGCGATTGAAGGACGATTCGTCGATGTACGTAAATTTGTAGGTGTATTGAATTAGGAGGGAATGAGATGGAAGCTATTAAACAACATCAAGGACTTGTTTTTCCTTTGAATCGTGCCAATATTGATACAGACCAAATCATCCCGAAGCAATTTCTTAAAAGAATTGAACGTACTGGTTTTGGACAATTTTTATTTTTTAATTGGCGTTTTGATGATGAAGGAAAAGAACGTGCAGACTTTGCATTGAATCAACCAAAATACAAGAATACTAGTGTACTCCTAGCCGGAGAGAACTTTGGCTGCGGATCATCTAGGGAGCATGCACCATGGGCACTCTTGGATTATGGGTTTAAAGTAATTATTGCACCGAGCTTTGCTGATATTTTTTATAATAATTCATTAAAAAATGGAATTATTCCTATTAAAATGGAAGAGACTCAGCTTAATAAATGGATGGAACAAGCAGAAACTGGTAAACTAGTATTAGATATCAACCTAAAAGAACAGACTATTACCGATGAAGAGAAGCTTGTCGTACCTTTCGAAATTCCTGAGTATCATAAAGAGAAGCTTTTAAATGGTTGGGATGATATTGCATTGACTTTACAACATCAAGAAAAGATTGAACAATTTGAAAGTTCATTATAATATGTGACACCTCTTATAATATTCTTTTGTGAGAATTATCATTTACTCATGAAATGAAAATAATTAAACAAGGAAGTGGCCTAATTGGGGATTGCTTAACCGGTGAGTTAGTACACAATGCGATGAAGCGCTTGGCGCCAATCGTCCATCGTACACCAATACTCACATCAGCGACAACAAATCAGTTACTTGGAAAACATGTCTATTTTAAAATGGAAAATCAACAAAAAACCGGTGCATTTAAATTCCGAGGCGCAAGCTATAAGCTAATGCAGCTATCAAAGGAACAATTAGGGAAAGGTGTCATTACTGCCTCTGCAGGAAATCATGCACAGGGGGTTGCGCTAGCCTCTAGAAAATTAGGGGTTAATGCAACAATATTCATGCCAGATAACACGCCGCTGGCAAAAGTAGAAGCAACCAGGAACTACGGGGCAACTGTCGTTCTTACTGGTGAAAGCTTCCAGGAAGCATATACAGCTTCATTAGAAAAACAAATGGAAAGCGGTGCTACTTATATTCATCCCTTTGATGATTACCAGCTAATGGCTGGCCAAGGAACAATCGCGATGGAATTATTACGTCAGGAAGACCGAATTGATACCATTATTGTTCCAATTGGTGGAGGTGGACTGATAAGTGGTATTGCGGTTGCAGCAAAATATGTAAATCGTAACATTAGGGTCATCGGTGTTCAAGCAAGTGGTGCATCTGCTGCATATGATAGCTTCCATTCTAAAAAGAAAATGAAAACAAGTACTGTATCGACAATTGCTGAAGGCATTGCCGTTAAAGAGCCAGGAGAGCATACACTACCACTAA
Source organism: Oceanobacillus chungangensis (assembly GCF_003369565.1). Taxonomy (GTDB): domain Bacteria; phylum Bacillota; class Bacilli; order Bacillales; family Amphibacillaceae; genus Oceanobacillus; species Oceanobacillus chungangensis. The sequence goes on from NZ_PIOD01000025.1 coordinate 291,203, forward strand.
TCTATAATTATGTAGATGATGTAGTAACTGTAACAGATGAAGAGATTGCGTCTGCTATTGTCTACATGCTGGAGCGAAATAAAACATTAGTCGAGGGTGCTGGTGCTGCGGCAACTGCTGCATTATTTGCCCATAACGATCAAATTAACTCCCGTCATTGTGGCGTTATTGTAAGTGGTGGCAACTTGGATATCAGCATGATGGCGAGAATACAGCAGCTAGCTTCAGAGGATCGACATACAGTAAGGAAATCTTTAATCGCCCTCTAAAATTACGGATTTAAATTAACCTAGCATAATAGCTAGGTTATTTATATAGGGAATTAAATTAGAGATTTTAAAGGTGATTTCTGGTGGTTGTCGCACTGGAAACAGGAAGAATAGATTACTTTATTTGACGACTAAGCGATTATTTTCCCTATAATAGAAAGTTTCTCAACAGAATTCGCTATATATAAAGAAAAAGTGGATAAAAGTATATAATCCAAGGAGATAAATCACTATTTTTCACGCTTGATGAAATGCCGTCATCCCTTTACTGGCCTAACTAGTTGTACGAAAAGCGAAAATTTACTGATAATTAACAGATAAAACTTTCAGAAAACATCTTGCTTTTCTGAAATTATTCACTTATAATTCTTTATAATATATTAAGATTTATTTACGAAATCATTTCAAATTTAAGGTCCATTCATAAACTAGAATATTTGTTAACGAAAGATTAGATTGTCTAAATTTGGGGAAAAAGTTTATGTTATAGATTTTTAGTTCTTTATAATTATAATTATCGGAAAAGTAAAATAAATATAGTTGTATAAGTGAATTGTTTCACTGTATTATTTTAGCTTTAATTATTTGAACATTTCATTCAATGATAATATTCCGATATTATGTAGAAAGATTGAAAACGCTTAAGTGAAGGCCATTTGAGACAGAGTAAATTAGTACTTAGGGGTGAGAAGTATGCGTAATAAATTGCTTGAAATCAATAATTTAAAAACATCCTTCAGAATCGGTGATAACTATTACGCTGCTGTGGATGATGTATCACTAACAGTGAATAATAATGAAATCTTAGGAATAGTAGGCGAGTCTGGTTCGGGAAAGAGTGCTTTGGCATTTTCCATTATGGGTTTACATACACGGGCCAAAATTGAGGGAAATATTTTTTACAAGGGTCAAGATATTGCAAATATATCACCTGCGAAATTAAATAAATTACGTGGTGATGATTTGGCGATGATATTTCAGGATCCGCTTACAGCATTGAATCCTCTCATGAGAATAGGCGATCAAATCGCCGAAACATTAATTTTACATAAACCAGAAATGTCACAGAAGCAGCGAAAAGAACGGGTACTTGAATTAATTGATCTTGTTCGAATTCCTCGACCGGAACATGTGTACGAGCAGTTTCCGCATGAATTATCCGGTGGGATGAGACAACGGGTTGTGATTGCAATTGCGATTGCCAATCGTCCAGATTTGCTGATTGCAGATGAGCCAACAACAGCATTAGACGTGACAATACAAGCGCAAATACTAGATTTAATTCGAGAATTAAAAAATGATTTAGACTCAGGTGTTATCCTAATCACGCATGATTTAGGTGTAGTGGCAGAGATGGCTGACAGAGTTGCCGTGATGTATGCCGGACAAATTGTAGAAATTGCAGAGGTACATACATTGTTTGAGAATCCGCTGCATCCATATACGAAATCGCTACTTAATTCTGTCCCCACTGAAGGACAGGAGAAACTTCACGTCATCCAAGGTGTTGTACCATCATTACAGAAGCTTCCGCGTAAAGGCTGTCGTTTTGCCGCGAGAATTCCTTGGGTAGATGCATCTGCACATGAAGAATACCCAGAATTACATGAAGTCGAGCCTGGTCACTTTGTACGCTGTACTTGTTATAGTCATTTTTATTTTCCAGATGAAAGCAAGGAGGCATACGCTCATGGCAATTCTTAAGGTGAATGATCTAAAAGTATATTTTCCAATTAAAGCTGGAATTTTTAATCGAACGGTAGATCATGTTAAGGCAGTTGATGGGGTTTCATTTTCGATTGAACAAGGAAAAACATATGGTCTAGTAGGGGAATCGGGCTCTGGTAAAACAACTACTGGCAGAGCTGTAATTGGCTTAGAAAGTATTTATTCTGGAAAGGTTATGTTTAATGGCAAGGATATAACGAACTTTGGACGGAAGAACAGTGCATTAAGGAAAGATGTTCAGATGATCTTCCAAGATCCCTATTCATCACTAAATCCAAGAAAACGAATTCTAGACATTATTGCTGAGCCACTTCGAAATTTTGAAAATCTATCAATGCAAGAGGAAAAAAAGAGAGTTCAATCATTATTAGAGATCGTCGGATTAAGTCCAGAAAGTATCTTGAAATATCCGCATGAATTTTCTGGAGGTCAAAGACAGCGGATTGGAATTGCAAGAGCAATCGCAGTAAGGCCGAAACTAATTATTGCAGATGAACCAGTCTCAGCACTTGATGTTTCTGTTCAAGCGCAAGTACTGAATTTCATGCAGGACATTCAAAAGGAACTCAATCTTACTTATTTATTTATCAGTCACGATTTAGGTATTGTAAAGCATATGTGTGATGACATCGCGATTATGTATAAAGGTCGCTATGTTGAACAAGGGACTACTGCAGATATATTTAACAATCCACAGCATATTTATACAAAGCGACTCGTTTCAGCAATTCCTGATATTAATCCAAGAAATAGGGAGAAGCAGTACCATTTTCGCCAAGAGGTACAAAGAGAATATGCAAATTCCTACAATGACTACTTTGATAGTGAAGGATTGGCTTATGGATTACAACCTATATCGGATACTCATTTAGTAGCTTTGCCAGAGAGAGGGTGAACATCAGATGTGGAAATTTATCGTTAGAAGAATATTAATTACAATTCCTCAAATCATTCTCCTTAGTGTTTTACTTTTTTTACTGGCACAAGCAATGCCGGGTGATGCACTATCAGGTTTGGTGGATCCAAACGTCAGTCTGGAGCAAAAGAATGCATTAAGAGAAAAACTTGGATTAAATGCTCCATGGTATGAGAAGTACGGGGAATGGGCATCAGGGTTAGTGCAAGGTGATTTAGGACAATCCTTCCGGTTTAAAATGCCTGTATCTGATTTGATAGAGCAGCGTATGATCAATACATTTTGGTTGTCACTCGCAACATTAATTATTACATATATTATTGCAATTCCATTAGGTATATTGAGTGGTCGATACAATGATACCATTCTCGATTCTTCGATTACAGGTTATACATATATAGGATTTGCGACGCCGTTATTTATTTTTGGACTTGTGATGCTTTGGGTATTTGGCTATCAATTGCAATGGTTTCCAACGAGTGGGAGTGTCACCCCAGGTCTTGAACCAGGGTCATTTGAATATGTATTAAGCAAGGCACAGCATTTATTGCTGCCAGCCATCTCAATGGCGTTAATTCAAACTGTTTCAACGGTTCAGTATTTGCGAAGTGAAATAGTAGATACAAAACAAAGAGAGTTTATTATTACTGCTAGAGCTAAAGGTGCTTCTGAATCTCGGGTCTATAACAAACATATTTTAAGAAACTCACTATTGCCGATTGCAGCATTCTTTGGTTATGAAATTACATTTCTAATCGGGGGAACCGTCTTTGTCGAAATGATCTTTGGATTTCCGGGTATGGGTCAGCTCTTCATTGAATCGATACTCTTACGTGATTATAGTGTTGTAAACGCTGTTGTATTAATATTCGGGATCGCAGCGATTCTAGGGGCGCTTTTATCAGATATTATCTTAAGTCTCGTTGATCCACGTATCCGTATTAAATAGAAATCAAGCTAAGTAGTTAAGAATATATAAAAAAATTCTTAACGAATAAGTGTAACTAAGGCTGTCACCGAAAGGCCTTGGTTAAACCCCAGTTTTCTAAACTTTGGAGTGATAAATATGGAAGTAAACAATACAAATTTAGCGAATCAAATACAGGATCCTACAAAAAGTCCATCTGGTCTAAAAATCTTATGGAAAGAAATTGTCAGGGATAAGCTTGCTCTCGTTTCATTAATATTATTGACACTTATCACGGTATTTGTTTACGGAATTGCTTTTGTTTTAGACCAAGATGAAATTGTCAGGGTAGATCTGTTTGCAATCCATGAGCCACCATCAGAGGAATTTATCTTAGGAACAGATTATGGTGGTCGTGACATATTTGGGCAATTAATTATCGGGACGCGAAACTCGCTTTCTATTGGATTTTTAGTAACCGCAATCAGTGGTATATTTGGAATTGCCTTTGGGTTGATTGCTGGATACTTCGGAGGCTATACAGACAATGCGATGATGCGTGTCCTCGACTTCTTCCAAGTTTTACCGTTCACGATGCTAGTCATTGTGTTTGTATCAATTGTACCGAATTATACGATATTAGCATTCTCTATCATTATGGCAGCCTTTAACTGGATGGGGATTGCAAGATTAATCAGGTCAAAGGCACTTCAAGAGAAGGAACTGGATTATGTACAAGCATCGAAAACGCTTGGTACATCGCATACGAAGATTATTTTTAGAGAAGTGATGCCAAATATTAGCTCTCTAATTATTGTAACGATGACATTGAATTTAGCGGCAAATATCGGAATTGAATCAGGTCTCTCCTTTTTAGGATTTGGTTTTCCTGAAAGTACACCGAGTCTCGGTACATTATTAAGCTATGCGACAAACCCACAAACATTGGAATATAGATGGTGGATCTGGGTACCAGCTGCCATTCTGATTCTAGTAATGATGCTAATGGTCCGAAATGTAGGCGAGGCATTAAGAAGAGCAACAGATGCAAGACAGAGAAGGGGTTAACATAAAGCTAGAATTGGAGCATATTTAAGGGGGGATGTGCAGAAGAATGTAGGTGATGGATAATGATGAATATGTTACTTTCATCGATATTTTCTAATATTGATGTTTAAGTATAGAATCAGTCAGGAAATCAATTTGCGGCTGATGAAATGAAGGATAAAAAAGGGGAGGGTACAAGAATGAAACAGACAAAATGGCTTTTGGCTCTAATGCTTGCATTGGTTCTAGTATTAGCAGCATGTAGCAGCGGCGGAACTGATGAGGAGAAACCAGCTGATTCAGAAGATCCTGCTACAGACGAAGGTACAGATGAGGGTGCAGAGGAAGACGCTGACGCAGAAGAACCAGAAGAAGAGGCAGATAGTGGGGATAATCTATATTCAATCGATGACTTTAGCCCTGATAAGACAAACGAAGGGGATGCTATCGATGGAGGTACACTAAACTACGGTTTAGTATCTGACACAGCTTTCGAAGGTATACTTAACCCAGTATTTTATGAAGGTAATCCAGACTTTCTTGTTATGAAATTCTTTGAAGATGCTGATGGTCTTTTAAGTATTGAGAATGATAACTTTACTTATACACAAGATGGTGCAGCAGAGTGGGAAGTTGATGAAGCTGGCACAACCTTTACAATTAAAATTCGTGATAATGTAAACTGGCATGATGGTGAACCAGTTAAAGCAGAAGATTTAGAATTTGCGCACGAAGTAATTGGCAGCCCAGATTATACTGGAATGCGTTACTATGCAGTTGAAAATGTTGTTGGAATCGATGAGTATAATGCTGGAGAAGCAGATAAAATCTCTGGGATTGAAGTTGTCGATGAAAAGACAATCAAAATTACATTTAAAGAAGCAAATCCATCATTATTAGCTGGTGGAATTTGGACTGCACCAATGCCAAAACATATTTTTAAGGATATTCCAGTAGCGGAGATGGCTGAAAGTGATGCTGTTCGAGTGAACCCAATTGGCTATGGACCATTTAAAGTAGAACAAATTACTCCAGGAGAATCTGTAACATACACAGCAAACGAAGATTACTGGCAAGGTGCTCCGAAGCTTGATGGGGTAACATTAAAGGTAATTCCACCTACAACAGTAGCAAATGCATTAGAAACTGGTGAAGTTGATATAGCTCAACCATTCCCAACGGATCAGTATCCAGATGTTGAGCAAAAGCTGACGAATGTGGAATTCTTAGGGCAGCAAGAATTAGGTTATACGTATATCGGCTTTAAATTAGGTAAATTTGATGCGAAAAAAGGTGAAAGTGTTACAGATCCAGATGCAAAAATGGCTGATGTAAACTTACGTAAGGCAATGTGGTATGCAGTAGATAATAATGCAGTAGGTGAAAAATTCTATAATGGTCTGCGCTGGCAGGCAACAACATTGATTATTCCACCATTCAAAGAGTATCACGATCCATCAATTGAAACACCAACATATGATCCGGAAGAAGCGAAGCGTATTTTAGATGAAGCTGGTTATGTAGATGTTGATGGTGATGGTCTTCGTGAAAATCCTGATGGCGAAGAATTAGTGATTAATTTTGCTTCAATGTCAGGTGGAGATGTTGCAGAACCAATGGCAAACTATTATGTTCAAGCATGGAAAGCTGTTGGACTAAATGTTCAACTATTAGGTGGAGGACTAGTTGAATTTAACAGTTTCTATGATAAACTTGAAGGCGATGACGATGAAGTTGATGTTTATCAAGGCGCATGGGGTACTGGAACAGATGTAGACCAAACAGGATTATACGGTCGTAATGCTGGTTATAACTATACACGTTATACAAGTGAAAAGAATGATGAATTACTAGCTGCAGGTGCATCAGAAGCTTCATTGGATCCTGCATATCATCAAGATATTTATAAACAATGGCAAGAATTAATGGTTGAAGATATTCCTCTATTCCCGACGCTTTACCGTTCTGAATTAACACCGGTTAACAACCGTGTGACAGACTTTTCGATTAAGGTATCATGGGTGAAATGGCATGAAGTTGGTGTAACTCAAGAAAAACCTTTACTTCCATAATTATTATAATTTCAAAGGGGGCTCGCTGTTGCAGCGGGTCTTCTTTTTATTAAAACGAAGTCCTTTCTGTAATCTGGGTATTATTTATCATCTGTTTTCTATAGATTAGTAATATAATAGATATACTCTAGTTGGTAAATTTAGTGAATGATGATTACCGGGGGGATTATCATGACACAGAAAATTGCAATTGCAATCTTACATGGTATGGGAACGCCGAAAGAGGATTTTGCAGACGATATAATCAAACGTATTTCCAAACGATTTTCCAGGAAGTTATCTTGTGAAAATGCAGAAAATGAATTAGTATTCGAATCCGTTTTTTGGTCTTCGATATTTGAATCAAAGCAACTAGAATTATGGAAGAAGATGCAGGAAAGTGCACAACTGGATTTTCCACGGTTAAGACGGTTTATTATCGAATTTCTCGGTGATGCGATTGCATATCAGCCGACGATGTTCGGAAATCAAAATTATGACAAAGTGCATGCATATGTTGCTTCTGCGATTAATCGGTTACGAAAAAAAGTTGGATCAGATGCTCCGCTTTGTGTGATCAGTCATAGCCTTGGTACCATTGTCGCGAGCAACTATTTTTATGATTTACAATTTAAGCGCAAAAATAGAGGGGCAGAAACGCGTCGCCGTATGAATCAAACTCCAATCGAGCAAGGTGAAACCTTAACCCTATTCTATACTTTAGGAAGCCCTATGGTATTGTGGTCATTACGGTATACGGACTTTGGCATACCTATCATTATTCCTTCACCAAGGGTAAGCGAATTTTATCCAAATGTTGTTGGCGAATGGCTGAATTTTTATGATAAGGATGATATATTTGCTTACCCATTAAAAGGGATGAATGAAGCTTATAATCTGGCAGTTACAAAAGACATTGCTGTAAATGCAGGCGGAATCTTTACAAGCTGGAGCCCATTATCGCATCGTGATTATGACAAGGATAACGAGGTGATTGATCCAATCGTCAATGGCTTGGTTAGAACTTGGAGGAGTATAAACGGATAGGGTATAATATAAGTAAGCGCTACATTGGGAGGATAATCATGTTGAATGAGACTGACAAGGCAAAGAAACATGTTGGAGAAGAAGCTGTACTTTATGTAAAGAATGGAATGAAAGTAGGTCTTGGATCAGGTTCGACTGTCTACTGGATGATTAGAAAGCTTGGAGAGCTAGTTCAGCAAGGTCTGAGAATTGAAGGGATACCATCATCTAATCAAACGGCACAATGGGCGAAGGAATTTGGAGTCCCATTGACAGATTTCTCGAAAGTAGATAAGTTAGATATTACAATTGATGGTGCGGATGAAGTTGACTTGAATCTCAATTTGATTAAAGGTGGAGGTGGGGCGCTTTTAAGAGAAAAGGTCATTGCGAATGCAGCAAAAGAGTTGATTATTATTGCTGATAAATCAAAGTTCGTTACACATCTAGGGAAATTTCCTTTACCGATAGAAGTACTTCCGTTTGGCTGGGAAGTAACAGCAAAGCAAATTGGATTGCTCGGATGTCAGCCAATAATAAGGAAAAGAGATTTAGAAACCTTCGTTTCGGATAATGGAAACTATATTTTAGACTGTTCTTTTGAGGAAATTAATGATCCACAAAAGCTGCATGAACAATTAATAGGAATTGTTGGTGTGGTGGAAACAGGATTATTCGTCGATATGGCAAATAAAGTTATCGTAAGTAATGGAAGCGAGATAGAAGTTATTACATCCTAATTTATTTTTTCAACAATATTTGACAAAACTCGGGGAGTGACAGGCACATGAAATATTTTGCGGCATTTTCACCAATGCTAGATACAGAGAAAAATGTTACATTTCGTCAGGATCATCTTGCTTATTTAAAAGATAAAGCAGAGGAAGGCAAGGTCTTCGCAAAAGGGCGATTCACAGATGGAGTTGGTGGCTTAGTCATATACATAGCTGAAAATCTTAATGAAGTGGAAGAGATTGTAAAACAAGATCCATATGTTGTCAGTGGAGCGAGAGGTTACGAAATCCACGAATGGGAAATGACGGTAGAAACGAGCTTGAATGAAGATTGACAGTGAAGTGTTTCCTTTATATAATGGGCTAGATTAATAGGAGAGGTTCTTAGCTTAAACCCTCTATAAAAAACTAAGGACAGATGATGCTGAGATTATGCCATGTGCCTTAGGGTACATGGCATTTTAGCGTACAAAAATAAGAGGAGATGTCAAAATGGCGGAACAAGATTTATCGGGATTAACATTATTAGGCAATCAAGGGACAAGCTATGATTTTGAATACAATCCGGAAGTACTGGAATCATTTGAAAATAAGCATCAAAATCGCGACTACTTTGTAAAATTTAACTGCCCAGAATTTACAGCACTATGTCCAATTACCGCACAGCCTGATTTTGCGACAGTTTATATTAGTTATATTCCCAACGTGAAAATGGTTGAAAGCAAGTCATTAAAGTTATATCTATTTAGTTTTCGAAATCATGGAGCATTCCACGAAGATACGATGAACATCATTATGAATGATTTAATCGAATTGATGGACCCACGCTATATTGAAGTATGGGGGAAGTTTACACCAAGAGGCGGAATCTCGATTGATCCATATTGCAACTACGGAAAACCAGGAACGAAATATGAACAAATGGCAGATCATCGCATGATGAATCACGACATGTATCCAGAAAAAATTGATAATCGCTAATTACAATACGTCTTTCCTAGGGGGAGACGTATTTTTGTCAATGCAAGGATGTATATAGAGAACAATAGAATAGGTAAGCGTACGATAATATTTCTCCTGTTAATTAGGGCTAATTAACAGGAGAAATTGATATTCAATCAATATATATCTAGCGATGGAGGAAGTCTCGACTTCGATATGATAAAATAGATTATCACAGTAGTAATCTAAATTACAGATGGCAATAAATATATTTAAAAAAGGTTTGTGAAACTTATGAGAACACAATGGAATATTTTTATGGCATTTTTTCGCTCTGGAATGCTTGGGTTTGGTGGTGGTCCTGCTTCTATTCCGTTAATTCAAAAAGAAGTGGTTGAGAAATACAACTGGATGACTGAGGAAGAATTTGGGGATATGTTGGCAATCGCTAACACTTTGCCAGGACCAATTGCGACAAAATTAGCTGGATATGTTGGTTACCGGATTTCTGGTTTTACAGGAATGTTAAATGGGGTATTTGCATCTATTTTTCCAACGATTATATTAATGATACTCCTATTAACATCACTTTCCTCCTTCAGAGATTTTGATTGGGTTCAGGGAATGACCGCTGCTGTTGTTCCTGTAGTAGGAATGATGATGGCCGTGCTAACTTGGGGTTTTGTGAAAAAGGCTGGAAAAGGTTTTGGCTGGGAAAAGGCGATTATCATTGGTGGCATTTTATTTATAGCATTGCAAATATTACATATACACCCAGGAATAATTATTGCTGTACTATTAATTATTGCCCTAACACTCCGTGATAAACCACATGTCAGAAATAGTGGTGGAGGTAAATCATGATCTATTGGCAATTATTTTTAGCCTTTTTTATTCCTGGGATATTAGGTTATGGTGGTGGACCGGCGTCGATACCATTGGTTGAAAATGAAGTTGTAAAACGTTATGAATGGATGACGGTTCAAGAGTTTGGTGAAGTACTGGCAATTGGGAATTCCTTACCAGGTCCGATTGCAACGAAGCTAGCGGGATATATTGGCTATGAAATTGGTGGAGTCTTCGGTTCTGTTGTCAGTGTCTTTGCCTCGGTTGCTCCTTCTTTAATTCTTATGCTTTTCCTAGGGAGTATATTGTATAAGTATAAAAATTCAGCAAAGGTGAAGCGATTGACATTATTTGTCCAGCCTGTGATTGCCATATTATTAGGTGTGATGGCTTGGAAATTCTTTTTGGAATCCTACGTTGGAATTGGTTTTTGGCAAACAATCTTGATAGCTGGAATAAGTTATTTGTTGATTGAAAAATGGAAGGTACATCCTGCTTTTGTAATTTTTGCTGCGATTGTTTATGGTGGATTTATGTTGTAGTAGTGAATTGATTAGTTGCACTTATGCAGTGCTTCTTTTTATTGTTTCTTATCAGCCAAGTGATGGTGCTAATTAGCAGTTGATATAAACTGCGAACTAACTTATCAGATGATCTTGGGCTAGTCGCTCCGAAAATACACTTCGCTTTCCGCGGGGGGCTGGTGAGCCTTCTTGTGCTGCACACTTCGAAGTCTCACCGATGCCCTTCCTCCCGCAGGAGTCTTCGTGTATTTTCTCCGCTGGGGATGTGCGAGTAATATTAGTTTTCTATCCTTTAATTAGATAGAACTGCATTTTCCTCTCTCATGGCTGTTGATGGGAGCGGTGGACAGGAGACTCCTCGAAAATAAAGAACGATTTTCTTCGTGAGATGTAACGTTGCCGAAGCTCCAGCGAAAGTGGTTTTCTTTCGAAGGAGCAGACCGCGTTGTCCTAAGGTTCGTGCCTGCAGTAGCGGAAATCAACATTGAGCCCTATTTCACAGTTTATCTAAATTAGCAACAAACGATAAGAAATGCGTCATACACTGTTAGAAGCCACGTTCTATTCACAATAGACCGTGGCTTCTTGTTGATTATTTAACTAAACCTAATTCCTTCAATCCGTTAAAGATTCCGGAGTCTGTTACAGATGTTGTCCGGTGCTTGGCGTACTGGAAAAGATCTGGATGGGCATTTGCCATAGCAAAGCCTTCGCCAACTGCACGAAGCATCTCTTTATCGTTCATCCCATCACCAAAAGCAATTGCTTCTTCTTTTGCTACATTTATACGTTGAAGCAATTTCGTGATTGCTTCCCCTTTATTTACAGTGTCGCGAATAATATCATAGGAATTCTCTACTCCTTCGACATTCACCTGAGAAAGATGGAAAGCGGGGTCGAATTCATAAAGGGAGGGCTGAGAAGGCTCAACATTCATCACGGTTACCCCTAAAATCTGATGATTTATCGCTGGAGTATATGCTTCGTTATGTTTCATTTGGAATGCTTCAGTGAATAACGTAACGGTTGGACTATCTAGATTGGAAAAGTAATTTTTCCCATTCGTATACATGACAAATTCATGATTATTTTCTTTCGCTATCTCGACAAATTTATCAATCACTGCTGAATCAATTGGTTCATCCACAATATTTTCTCTTTGGTATAGCGCATATGCCCCGTTATAGCCAATGAATGAATCGATTGAGAGTTCTCCCGCAAGTTCACTTATTTCGTGAATTGGACGACCGGTAGCGAGAAAGACTTCTACTCCTTGGTCCATTACTTGACTGATTGCATCTTTCGTTGATTCTGTATATGTATGATCGGGTTTTAAAATGGTACCATCGATATCTAGGAATAGTGCTTTGTACGTCATGTTAATCTCCTTTTCATAAGAATAGTTTATGATGTAATTTTAGCATACTAAAGCATTTAATTCACTATGCTAGATGAAGCGTGGAGAATAGCTAGATAATTAAACAAAAATACCAGGCAGTCGAGTGCCTGGTATTAAAAATGTCACTTATAATGCCTGATCATTTACCGAATCAAGCCATTCCTCGATTGTACCAATGACAGATTCAACAGTTCCTTCTTCAAATGGCGACCGAAGATTAGCTGCTTCGACTAAACCTAGGAAAGGTTTTGATCCACCTAGTTTACATAGATTTAAGTAATCCTTCCATGCGTCCTCATGGTTTTCACGATCACGTTTCCAGAATTGGAAGGCACATATTTGTGCTAACGTGTAATCAATGTAATAGAAAGGATCTTGGTAAATATGACCTTGGCGCTGCCAGAAGCCTCCAGCTTCTAAATATGCAATTCCGTCATAGTCACGATGTGGAAGATAGACTTCCTCTAGCTTCTTCCATGCAGCTTTACGTTCATCTGGAGTCCATTCAGGATTTTCGTAGACAAGATGCTGGAATTCATCAACGGCAACCCCATAAGGGATGAATTTTAATCCACTAGCAAGATGTGAGAATTTGTATTTTTCGACATCTTCTTTAAAGAAATTATCCATCCATGGCCAGGTGAAGAATTCCATGCTCATAGAGTGGATTTCCGCAGATTCACTTGTTGGCCATAAATACTCAGGTACACCAATATTACGACTGGAATATACTTGGAATGCATGACCTGCCTCATGTGTGAGCACATCGATATCTCCAGAAGTTCCATTGAAATTAGAGAAAATAAATGGAGATTCATAGTCGTCAATGAATGTGCAATATCCACCAGCTTCTTTTCCTTTTTTAGCTTCAAGATCCATTAAGTGACGGTCAAGCATATATTGGAAAAAATCATTCGTTTCATCGGATAATTCTTCGTACATTTTCTTGCCGTTTTCAATAATCCATTCCGGTGACCCTTTTGGCTCGGCATTTCCACTTGTATACTCAAAGCTTTCATCATAAAACTTAAGGGAATCTATACCAATACGTGCAGCTTGTCTCTTATATAACTTCGTAGCAGCAGGAACAATGAATTCACGGACTTGTTTACGGAAAACATCAACCATTTCTGCATTATAATCGATCCGTTGCATTCTTAGATAGCCAAGCTCGATGAAATTCTTAAACCCTAGCTTAACTGCAATTTCATGGCGCGTTTTCACAAGTTGATCATAGAGTTCATCGAATTTGGCTGCATTGTCTTGGAAAAAGCCAAATTTCGCTTCAATTGCTTGTTTACGTACGTTTCTGTCCTTGCTTTCTTCAAATGGCTCTAATTGTGCAAGTGTATAAGTTTCTCCTTGAAACTCAATTTGTGCAGAAGCCTTTAGCTTCGAATACTCAGACGCTAATTTATTCTCCTTTTGCATCAGCTCAATAACTGATGGAGAGAATGATTTGATTGCAAAATCAGCTATTTGAAAAAGCTGTGTACCAAATCTTTCTTCAAGTGCTTCGCGATAAGTTGATTTTACCAACACCTTGTAAAATTCAGTGTCAAGTTCCTGGATTTCCGGTAATATTTCATCAAAGTAATCACGTTCTTTTAGATAATATTCATCATTCGTATTGATAGAAGCGCGGATGTAAACTAAATTGTATAAAGTAGACAGCTTATTGCGAAAGGCGTTAATAGCTTTCATTGCCTTTGTCGCAACTTCTAAGTTATCTGCAGTTGAAAAGGCTGTTAATAGTCCCCGAAACGTTTCTTTTTCCGTTTGTAAATGCGGTCGTTCGTACAGGTATTCTTCAAACTTAAGCATGATATTTCCCCCTTAGTTAGATGATTGCAAATTCAATTATAATTTACTTTTTGGAAATTTACACCTTTTAGTTGAAGATTTGTTATAATGTAGCGAGCAATTACAATGATGAGGAGTATATTATGAACGAAAAATTGACTTTAACCAAAGAACAGCGGGATGAAATGACTGCGAGGATAAAAACATATTTTGAACAGAATATGGATGATGCAATTGGTGATCTAAAAGCAATGATGCTACTGGATTTTATTACAACGGAGCTTGCACCGAAGTTTTATAATCTTGGGGTAGAGGATAGTCATACTTATTTAGCAGCAAAGCTTGATGATTTATTTGAAATTCAGAAATAGAGAGGTGACGAGGGATGATGGAAATAGATGGTAGATACCGTAAAAACGTTAAACCTGGACTAGCTGTTGAGATAGTTCTGAAACAGGATCAACGAACAGGAAAGACCACTGCTGGAATAGTGAAGGATTTATTAACCAAATCAGAATTCCATCCACATGGTATTAAAGTAAGGCTCGAAGATGGGCAGGTCGGGAGAATTCATACGAAATAAGCAATGATTATTTGGCGCTTTCATTGACTTTGGAAGCGTTCAATTGTAGACTAAAAATAGTGAATAATTTACATAATGGGGTGAATGAGATGATTGGGTCAGTATTTATTGTTGGTGGAATTCTAACATTTGCAGTAGTAGTCATTAATCTTATCCTTTTAAAAGCAACTGCAGCGGATAAATTTATTAGTTATTTTCCAAATCACATCTTTGTTGCAGCAGGATTAATTCTCCTGTTAGTTGCGACGTTTGTGAATGAATCTTTTGCAGGGGCACCTTTAGGTGGATGGGGAATTGCATCATTATTTGCAGCAGCAATTGGTTATGTGATTACAGCTATAATTGACGCATATATGAATGCGGATGAAAATATTCAAAATGCATAATACGGACAAAGAAAAGGGCGAATATCGCTCTTTTTTTAGTTTTTTAAGTAGAAGCAAAACTTCTAATCTCTATGATTACGGGTTCTCTTTAGGACTGCAACCACAAACTGAACTTCAATGAATGTCTTCGGCACTATATACTTAGTGGGCATTTGCCTTTTGAAATGCACGTT
Organism: Oceanobacillus chungangensis; assembly: GCF_003369565.1. GTDB lineage: Bacteria > Bacillota > Bacilli > Bacillales > Amphibacillaceae > Oceanobacillus > Oceanobacillus chungangensis. Next base: position 306,537 of record NZ_PIOD01000025.1, read on the forward strand.
ATAACAGCTCCATATTTGTTGCCTCTTCCGTTAAACGGAACTGTTCAGAAGCTAGATTAGTCTAAAATTTATTTGAGTTGTTCATATTTTAATCACGGGTTTTGCTATCTAGTTAAGTTCATTCCATCATTTGGAGCTTAACGAGTTTTTTATACGATAAAATGAAAAACCCGCCTGCAGACGAGTTTCATTCTTTTACTATATTAAACTAATCGATAGTTGTGTTCTATCACTTTCCTTCATTCCAAAATACAGCAACTGTACCTTCACCAGCATGTACAGCAAGCGATGAACTGATTTCACCAATTACCGTTGTTAGATTGGGGATTTCCTTGTTAATTCGATCGCTTAGATCACGAGCCTTTTCGAGGGCATTACCGTGCATGATGCCTACTTCCTTTACATTTTTCACCTGATTGGATTCCTTTATGAGAGCTATCAAGCGGTTGATAGCTTTCTTTTCGGAGCGGATGCGTTCCTTCAGTTCAAGCTTTCCGGTAGATGTTATCGATAAAATTGGTTTGATTTTTAAAAGATTTCCAAGCAGGAACTGCGCGCCGGACATGCGTCCGCCTTTGTAAAGCTGTTCGAGGCTGCCGAGAAGAATCAGATTTCGGCCGTGTGCAGCTCGCTCGCGTAAACGGCTGGCAATCACAGGGACTTCCACGCCCTTTTCGGCAAGTGCAAGTCCCTCGGTTAGAAGGTCTGTAATTCCATATGAAAGGGAGAGGGAGTCAATTATTTCTACAGAAAAATTGGCCTGATTCTTTCCAGCATCGGAGCTTGAGAGTGTTCCGCTTAATTCTGATGATACATGAATAGCGATAGCCTGGTCATAGTTTTCTTTCAACTGTTCATACTGTTCATGAAATTTATTAGAATTGGGCTGTGATGTCTTAGGTATTTCTTTTTCGCTGCGTATGATGTCGTACAGCTTATCGGATGTAAGATTCGCGTCATCGTATTCTATACCATCTGAGATAACGACCATTGGCACGATATACACATCAGGATGCGATCTCAATTGTTCGGTCAAAAAGACGGTGCTGTCGGTCACAAAGGCAATTTTCTTTGTCGTCATAAGATCCCTCGTTTCTTTAGCTTGCTAATAACCATATTATACAGAAATTCCAATATTAATACCAGCAATTAATAACAGGTACTAATTCGCGGGGAAATATATGTGGAAAATGAAAATGTTTATGCCTGTTTATCTAAGGGAAAAGTTTATAAAGAAAACTGAAGGAGTTGTTAAAATGCACACATACAGTATTGCCCCGAATGTGGATTTAACTGGCTGGGTTGTTAAGCTCGAGGACGTGGCGCCTGAAGAGGAACATAATACAAAAGACGAAGCCATTGAAGCAGCTGAGCGAATGGCCAAGGAAAACAAACCGAGCGAAGTGCAGATTTTTGATGAAAATCATGATGTTATTGAGAAAAGAAGATTCGAATAATAAAATGAGTAATATTCAGATAGAGAAGTTCCGTGTTTAGGATATATTTAAAAAGCCATTAAGCCAATAAAATGAATGACAAGTATAAGTGTTCTAAATCAGAAGGTTCTTTAAAGTGAATAAAAAATGTCATAAATTGGTGTAGTACAAAAAATAAGGCTTAGAGATATTATTTCTCTAAGCCTTATTAACTGCGTAATAGTGCTATGAAAGCTCTGTGAAATATAACGGGTCCAAATGAGAGTTAGAGTTATTCACCTCATAAGTAAGCTCGTTATTGCTACGAACAAAGGTTTATTTTTATTTCAAATACGTATTCCCGTCGCGTTGCTCAATTTTTCCATCTTTCATTAGCTTGCCGAGCGCTCGCTTAAATGCTGCTTTACTAATATTGAATGTTCCTCGAATATCATCGGGGTCACTCTTGTCGCTAAATGGAATGATGCCATCATGTGCTTCAAGATGCTCTAAAATTGCATCCGCATCTTCTCCCATACTATGCTGCTTTAGTGGGCGAAGTGAAATGTTTAATGTGCCATCGACCTTCACTTCGATTACCCTTCCATGAACAAGCTCACCAAGTCTTGGTTCTGCTTTGCGTTCAGTATGATGGATGAAACCTCGGTAATTCTCTTCCGTCAGAATTGCAGAGCCTTCTCTACTCGTATGATAGATAGTTCCGCTAATCTGTTGATTCAATAATTCATCTGGTGCAAGCTCGATTTCTCTTGCAATCACGCCTTCCGTAGCAGGTAGTGCAAGTAGTCGACCTTTTTGATCCTTCCCTAAGGTAACAAATAGTTTGTCGCCAACATTTGGCCAAACATCTTCAAATAATGGAAGGTCATCAACAGAGACAAGCATTTCCTTGGCAATGCCGATGTTGACGAACGCGCCTAATTTTGGAATAACCTCAACAACCTCTGCCCAGTCGTATGCATCCATTTGCACTGTAGGAATCGCAGTTGTTGCTGCGACATTACCCTTTTTATCATTATAAAGGAATACCTGGATTTCTTGATTTTCTTCTAACTCATGGTCTGATTCATTATGGTGGAGGAGTGCTTCTTCCCCAGCCTTTGATAATACATATCCTGTTTCAATTTTACGTAATACATTCATTGTTTGGACAGTGCCAATTCGCAGTGTACTCATGATTATATACCCTTCTTTCGATCTATGTATTGGAAAAGGGATACCCTTTTATAAGAGTACCCCTTTAATTATAAAGTAACACTAAAGTTTTATATATATTTTATTATCCCGATTAGCTTCGGGTGGGAAATTTCAGCATAATAATTTCACTTTAACCGCGGTACATGTTCCACTGGGTGTTTCCTAACTTAAGCAACGCAAGCCCAACCTGCTCTTACGTCCTTGCGACCCTTTAGTCGCGCCAGTGTGAATAAGCATCTTCAAAAACATTGCAGAATGCCAGATCACTTTATGTTACTTAGATTAAGTATCATCTCATAGATACAATCGTTTGTCAATACTTCTTTGGGGAATATTATTGTGTTTCTTTTCTTGCATAGATCCATGATGAAAGTAGATAAGAGAGAAATAGACAGCCGATAGAAAATAGAATGATAATTAAGGTTGGCTGGAATTCGATAAGATCCAAAATAAAGAAAATAAATGGTTCTAATTGCACATGAAAGAGATTTAATGCTATTCCAGTTAGACTTGCTAATATAGTTAATGATCCTATTTGTACAGCTACCGCGGTCGTAAATGATTGGAAATAATAATAAATCGGATAAGAAACCGCGCTGATAAAACTAGTTAGTGCAAATAAAATTAAGACAGTAATCCATGATATAGGCTGATAAGAAAAATAAGGCAAGTAATGATGTACGAGAGCATCAATAATAGATAAATAGATTAAAACAATAATCGAAAGGCCAAGTTGAAATAAATGCCTTGCCAAGACAACATGCCTAAGTTTAATTGGCAAGCTCTTTATAAAACGGTTTGCATGATTTTTACCATCGTAATAAAATGCATAAAATATAAAGCCAAACATAAATCCTATATAAAGAAATATACTAGATATGTTCAAGATATAAGCAATAGGAATAAAAATGATTGTTAATATGATATTTGAGAAGCTTAACTGAAATTCCTTATTCAAAATTTGTAACATCTCTTAAATCTCCTTTCTTGTCATGTAATACATAATATCTTCAAGAGTTGCTTTTTCCGCAACAATTTCATCACCAAAAGCATCAAATAGGGACAGCTCACCTTCAAAGAGTGCCTCAAAACCTAGACTGGTTTGTTTAATACCAATAAATAATTCTTTCGTGTCCGCGTCAATCAGGTCAGATTTTCCCTTGATGATATAAAATAGGTTTTGTATTTCTTCCATACTCTTTTGCAGCATGATTTTGCCTTGATAAATAAAAATAATATAATCCGCAATCCGATCCAAATCAGCAGTAATATGGGATGAAAGAAAAATGGTTTGGTTTTCCTTTAGCATTAACTCCTGGATATGATCGAGTAACTCCCTTCGAAAAATTGGATCAAGTCCTGATGTTGGCTCATCCATGATGATAAATTCAGCCTCATGGGAGAGAGCAAATAGTAAGGAACATTTCATTTTCATTCCTTTTGAGAATTTCTTAATTTTCTTACCGGTCGGAAGCTCGAACTTCACTAAATATTTTTGAAATAATTCCTCGTTCCATGTCTCATAGAGTGGGGCAATAAAAGACTTTATTTTTCTAATATTAAATTCTTCGTACATATAGAGATCATCATAGACAAATCCGATTTTCTGCTTAACATGTTGATTTTTATGATTGGTGCCAAATAGCCGAATGTCGCCCTCATCAATATGGAGGAGATTCATCATCATTTGAATCGTTGTCGTTTTCCCACTGCCATTCGGACCAATAAACCCTGTAATGAAACCTTGTGGAATTGTGAAGCTTAAATTTTTGATAGAGAAGTCTTTGCGTGATTTTGTTACATTGTGAAATTCTACAGTATTCATTTGATCAATCCCCCTCATAATATATCGTCACTAGTTCTAGCAGCTCATCTTTCGTTATGCCGATTTTCTTTCCTTCAATTACGATTTTTTCTAACTCATTCTCTAGTTCACGAGTTTGCCATTCCTTTAAGACCTGTGGCTGCTGCCCTGCAACAAATGTTCCTCTACCAACAGCAGAGATTAAGTATCCTTCTGCTTCTAAATCCTCATAGGCACGTTTTGTTGTGATGACACTTACTTTCAATTCTTTTGCGAGTAATCGCATCGACGGTAGTGCCTCGCCTTCCTTTAAATCACCGGAAAAGATCTGCTGCTTTATTTGATCTATTATTTGCTGGAAGAGAGGTTCTTTGCTACTTGTCGAGATTAGAATATTCATTCCATCATCTCTTTCTATATATTGTATATACACATTATATACAATATACTCAATAATGCAATATGAAAATGGGGAAAAATACTAATTGATATTGTAGGTATGGTAAACTATTAAGTAGTTTGATATGAAGATGTTCAAAAAGTACGGTAGAATGAACATATAGTATTCTTAGTCATTATTATCCACTTTTTGAACGCGCATTAGTAAATGGAGATGTTGAAATGAGTTTATTTCTTAATGTAATTTTGCCAATCATGGTTATTTTCGCAGCGGGATTTGCTTTACAGCGAATTCGACTTCTTGATGTAAAATCTGTGTCTGCAGTAACACTGTATATACTATCGCCATGTCTAGTTTTTACGTCACTTTATGATGCTGAATTTGATAGTGGGTATATTATTATTATCGTTTACATGTTTTCATTGTTCTTTCTTATGGTATTTATTAATAAGATCTTAGCGAAAATATTTAAATGGCCAGCAAATATCGAAAGTGCTTCAATCCTTGCAACTGGTTTTATGAATGCAGGAAATTATGGACTTCCAGTTGTTTTATTTAGTGTTGGACCGCAAGCATTGCCATATGCAGTATTTATAATGGTTGTACAGGGAATACAAAATAATTTCTTCGGTGTCTATTACGCATCGCGAAGTTCAAAAGGGATGAAGTATGCTCTTCTTAATGTTTTTAAAATGCCAACGACCTATGCAACGATTCTAGCTTTCTTATTCCAAACCTTTTCCGTTGAAGTACCAGAATCATTTCACTCGGTGCTTGCGATGGTCGGGGAAGCAGCAATTCCAGTCATGATGATTATGCTTGGAATGCAGCTTGGTTCGTTGACAGGCATTAAATTAAACTGGCAAGTGATAACATCAGCAGTAATATTAAAGATGGTTGCTGCACCACTTATTGCTGCTGGATTTGTCCTATTATTTAATGTTGATCCATTAATTGGTCTCGTCCTAATTATCGTTTCTGCAATGCCTACTGCAGCAACTACCACGATGTATGCAATTGAATTTGATACTGAACCAGAACTTGTATCAAGCATTACATTCATCGCAACAGCTTTAAGTATTGTGACCGTAACAATCTTGTTAAATATTGTAGCTTAACACTGTTCTTTAAAAATAAGCCATGAAATTTGTATATAACGGGGGAGAGCTAATGGCAGTAGAAGTAATGAACAATCAACAACCAGTTGAACACTCCAAATCTGCAGCTGCTTCACAGCAATTTCTCTTTCCGTTTTTATTGAGAGATGGTAAGGTTGAAGCCTTTGTGAAGAAATTACTGCAAACAGGTTTTACCTTTTTTTCAGTTTCAGATGAGAAACAGCAGGATCAATTTTATGGAAAATTGAAGATTTCCCACAGAAATTTAGGAACCTATTTTATGCCAAATATTGAACCGATTATTTTCCCAGATGGTCTCGATGACATTGAAGGGTTAAGAAGATTTTCGAAAAAGATGGATGCATTATGTCGATTCGATTCGAGTCGCCTCATTTAATAACAACATTTGTAATTGATTCGATTGATATCTTTATTTGCCCATTTCATATTGGACTATTGAATATTAGGATTCATTTTCCAGAAGACCTAAAAACCAATGATATTCTTCATTTTGGAGACTTATTTCGCATCCTAATAGCAAATGAGGAAGAGATGTTCAAAGTGAAGGTTGGGTTTAATGAAAATTCTCTTTATCTAGTTAGAGATTTTATTTTACAAGGATTGCTTGTTGATTTTACGGCTTATATCGATAATCGAACTGCCGATAGTACAACCTATTTCGGTAGTCTACCATTTTTTATCGATGAAAGGATGTATGTGATTAGCTTTCTTCCAATTTTAAATGAAAGTAAAATAATCAAGAAGGAATTATATCGAATCGGTGAGCTTAACGGGTATGATGAAAATGGTGATGCTTATGTGGGAGCATCAAACCCTGACTATTTCGAGCGCTATTATGAGGAGAAAGTGTATGACAGATGGGGCGACACAACCTATTATGTGACGAGCGATACACATTTTTCCTGTGTGACAAAAGAGAAGGGTAAAATTGGTAAGCAATTATCGCAGCAAATGTATGGTGAGCATTTCTACGGACTATTGCTATTCTTCTATTATAAGCTCGTTTTATTAAAGCTGAGTCATGATTATTCTAGAGTCGAAGTTGAAAAGGATATAAAAAAAGTTGAGCTCCTGACGATAATGATAACGACATTCACTTCTAAATATTATCTGCCCGAGATTAATAGCACTTCTGCAGGTAAAGAGATTTTTAGAGATGTAAAGAGGGTTTTTCGAATTGAGAAACTTTATGAGGACGTGAAGCATTCCATAGCAATTCTTGATAAAAATCAAGATAATTGGGATGGGAAGAGGCTAAACTATTTGATTCAAATCTTGACAATCTATACTGTAATCTCAGGAATCTTTGGAATGAACCTAGTAATCGAGGAATTAGGTACTCTGACATTTTCTAGGTTGAAATCATATTCGATCTATGAATGGCTCGTATTATTTGTTATCTTTTCTGGTATTTTTATTTCATTTGCAATGGGATTCTTTTTCATCAAGCGCTGGCTCAATGAAAAAAGAAGCAGGAAGCGGAAGCTGTTCTAGTAGTTAAGAAAGTATAAGCTTTCTTATGCTGTATAGGTGCAACTAAGGCATCCGCCTAAAGGAGCAGGCGTTTGCCAAGTTTTCTAAAAATGCTATTTAATCTTTTGGAGGGGTGAAATTATGGAATTAAATCTAAAAGGAAAATCAGTTATTGTAACCGCTGCAAGCAAGGGATTAGGTAAAGCAATCGCAATGGAGTTTGCCCGTGAAGGAGCTCATGTGCTAATTGGCAGCCGCAATGCAGCATCATTGCAAGCAACAAAGGATGAAATTATTGAAGAAACTGGAAATAATGCAATTGAATATGCCGTGTGTGATGTAAAGAATGCAGAAGACATTGAGGCACTAGTTGAAAAGGGAGTCACTTGGAATGGAACCGTAGATGTGTTAATTAATAATGCTGGGGGTCCGCCAGCTGGTCCATTCATGGAAATGACTGATGACGATTGGTATCACGCATTTGAATTAAATTTACTTAGTTTTGTTAGGATGATTCGAGCAGTTGTACCAGCAATGCAAAAGCAAAAGAGCGGTCATATTGTAAATCTCGCTTCCTCCTCAATTAAAACAAGTTTGGATCAGCTAGTACTATCAAATACGTTTCGGCCGGGTATTGTCGGCCTGGCGAAGACATTGGCACAGGAATTAAGTGCAGATAATATTTTAATCAATACGGTTGGACCTGGAACGATTGAAACGGATCGAATTTTAGATTTAAATAAATCGAAAGCGGACCAGCAAAATGTTGCAATCGAACAAATAAGAGAAGAAGAAATAGAAAAAATCCCAATGAAGCGATATGGCAAGCCGGATGAATTTGCAAAAGCTGTTGTGTTTTTAGCATCTGGAGCAAACACATATATTACTGGTCAATCATTAATCGTTGATGGTGGATTGGTGAAAGCATTATAGGATGAAGCAGTGAATGCTTCATCCTCTTTTTAATTTGAAAGAAGGTATTTAAAACTTCTTATGATAATCTCCGTGATAAGACAGGCTAAGTCCAACTCCAGCGCCAGTGCTCGTAGCGAGATTTCCCTCACCTCATGACAATCTAAGGAAGACTTGCCAATTGGTTACACATGAGGCTTAGTCGCACTTATACCCTTGTGGTGAAAGTCAACCTCGATTCTGCTACCTAAGGAAGGCCGACTAAAAGCAGGCTTTGCCAAATGTCGGCATATCCCTAAAGTGCAGGGGCATGTTTCGTTTATCTTCTACGAAGGAATGTTCGACAACCCGAACCACCCCAAACTGCGAGGCGCAGTCCGTACTTAGCTATACGGGCACTTCCGCTTTTGAAATCAAAATATTATATTGACAATCCCAAGCCCAATGAGGAGTGCCGGTGGGAGCAGTGTTAATCGCTGGAATTTCTGGTGTTGGGCTAGTAAGATACCAATGCGTATACCAGAGAATAAAAATAATCCACTCATACTAGCAATGAGAAATGCAGTCAGTATTGGTGAGTATCCAAGCATCGATGCACCAATGCCAGCCCCAAAAGCATCGAGTGAAAGTGCGAATCCGAGTAATACCGCCTCACTAACAGAAATGATTCCAGACTGGTCCAAGTCTGCTTTATCTGGAGTAGAGAGTACAGTCTTTATATCGCTGAGGGTGGTAGAATTGGGATCCGTTTCAGTAACATGTTGTTTTTTTAATTTGGAACGAATAATATTCACAAGTGAAAATATTCCTAGTGTAATTAAGATGACGCCACCAAGAACTCTAGCTGTGTCTGCAGAAATTAGGGTTTCAAGCACTTTTCCTAAGGTCATGGAAATTAATAAGACGAGACCTGAGCAGACCATGATAATGAATAAAGCACGTAAAGGAACCTTGATTTTTTGCATGCCATACGTAATGCCAACCCCAAAACCATCTAGACTTACCGCAATTACTAATAAAAATAATCCAGTAAAATATAGCATCACATCATATCCTTCTTGTAAATTCTAAATTAGTTTATGGGAACAGGAGTAGGGATGTGAGCAGAAGTTGAAATTCATTAGGTGTACCGTCTGTGATTGTAATCGCTGCCTCTTTTCATGAAGAGGAGCAGACTGCAAATAATCCTCCTATATGGTAAAGTATTGATAGAAGTTCGAATGAAGAGAGGATTTTTTTAGATGAGTAAAACGTTAGTTCTAGCAGAGAAACCCTCTGTTGGCCGTGATATTGCCCGTGTTCTTGGGTGCAGCAAAAAGGGGAACGGTTATTTAGAAGGGGCGAAATATATTGTAACTTGGGCGCTTGGTCATCTGGTTACATTGGCCGATCCAGAAACTTACGATGATAAATATAAAACATGGCGAATGGAAGACCTGCCAATGCTTCCTCCTAATCTTAACCTTGTTGTGATGAAAAAGACTGGAAAGCAATTTAGTGCGGTGAAAACTCAGATCAATCGAAAAGACGTAACAGAAATCGTCATTGCCACAGATGCAGGTCGTGAAGGTGAGCTTGTTGCCCGCTGGATTTTAGAAAAAGTTCACGTGAATAAACCGATTAAACGATTATGGATTTCTTCGGTTACAGATAAAGCAATCCGAGATGGCTTCAAGCAACTTAAGCCGGGGAAAAATTACGAGAATTTATATGCATCAGCAGTTGCTCGTTCAGAGGCAGATTGGTATGTTGGTCTAAATGCAACCCGTGCCCTGACAACTAAATTTAATGCACAGCTATCCGCTGGACGTGTACAAACACCGACACTTGCAATGGTTGCTGCGAGAGAAGAAGAAATAAAACAATTCAAGCCTCGGAAATTTTATGGTATCGAAGCAAAAACGGATAAGGGATTTACATTAAGATGGCAGGATGAGAAGCATAATTCACGAATCTTTTCCAAGGAAAAGGCAGATGCCTTATTGAAGAAAATCCAAAATAAACCCGCTAAAGTAACTAATGTAGAAAAAGTATTTAAGAAGAAATTCGCACCACAGCTATATGACTTAACGGAATTACAACGAGATGCCAATCGGATTTTTAATTTTTCTGGGAAGCAGACACTTAAGCTTATGCAAAAGCTTTACGAGCAGCATAAGGTGTTAACGTATCCTCGGACAGATTCACGGGTGATTACAACCGATATCGTGCCAACATTGAAGGATCGTGTGAAGGCATGTGGGGTAGATCAATATGCTAAAGCGGCTGGCAAGCTGTTACGTAAAGACTTCAAGCTTGGAAAATCCGTTGTGGATAATGCGAAGGTGTCTGATCACCATGCAATTATTCCGACTGAACAGAATGTCGTCTTGGCTGACTTAACAGATCAGGAACGAAGAATTTATGATCTTGTTGTTAAACGTTTCTTGGCAGTGTTATCGGATCCGCATGAATATGAACAAACAACTATCCATGCACTAATTGAAACGGAAATTTTTCAGGCTCGAGGAAAGGTTATTAAAAAGCAGGGTTGGAAAGAAGTTTATGACAATCGCTTTGATGATGATGATAATCAGGATGATCAGCGTTTACCAGCAGTTGAAAAAGGTGATACTTTCAGCAGCTTAAAGGTTACGCAAACCTTAGGGGAAACGAAACCACCGGAACGCTTTACAGAAGGTGGCCTGCTGCAAGCAATGGAAAATCCAGTTCGCTATATGGGTATAGGAGAAAAGCATCTCGTAAATACGATTAATCAAACAGGCGGGCTAGGAACTGTTGCAACACGCGCTGATATCATAGAGAAATTATTTAATAGCATGTCGATGGAATTGAAGGGCAAGCATATTTTCATAACATCAAAAGGTCGTCAATTGCTGGAACTCGTGCCCGAGGGCTTACGCTCACCTGCATTAACAGCAGAATGGGAGCAGAAGCTTAGCCGCATTGCTGACGGTAAACTTGCCAAAGGAAAATTTATTACGGAAATCAAAGAATATACAAAAGAAGTCGTTTCGGAAATTAAAGGCAGTGATGATAAATTCAAGCATGATAACATCACGGGAACTAAATGTCCGAACTGTGGCAAACTCATGTTAGAAGTAAAAAATAGAAATGGACGAATGCTTGTCTGTCAGGATCGCGCGTGTGGACATAAGAAAAATATTGCAAAAGTAACAAATGCCCGATGCCCAAATTGCCATAAACGCCTGGAATTACGTGGCGAAGGTGATGGACAAATGTTCACTTGTGCTTGTGGACATAGAGAGAAGCTTTCTACTTTTAATGAACGAAAACAACGCGAGAAGAAACATAAAGTGTCGAAAAGCGATGTGAACAAGTATTTAAAGAAACAGGATGATGAATTTACGAATAATGCCCTTGCAGACGCACTTGCAAAGTGGAAGAAATAAGAATGAGGGCTCTTTAATAATCGTGTTAGTTTTTGAATGCTGTTTACTTGCAATCAACCTCCATGTATCATTAAACTAAATAGGAATTCATTATTTATTAGGATATAAGGGGGTAAAATATAAATGGCTTTTGTTATACTAGATCCATGTGGTCCGGAAAAGGCAGCAGAGTGCGTGAGCGTCTGCCCAGTAGATTGTATCGAAGAAGGTCCAGATCAATTTTATATTGATCCAGATGTTTGTATAGATTGTGGTGCATGTAAGGCAGTTTGCCCGGTTTCTGCAATTGAAGAAGAATATGACTTAACACCAGCTCAAGAGATTTTCTTAGAAAAGGCTGAGGAATTTTTCGCAAATCGATAGAGAAAAGATCATCCCCGATAATTGTGGACAGGTTACACTGTGTATATTATCGGGGAATTCTTTTGGTGGAATAATGGTTTAAGAGAATTTATTGTAATTTAACATAAATCCATCGCTTACATATGCCTTGTTTTACATAAGTGCAAACGTTCGATAACATAACTAGTAATAATTAGGAATTTGTAAAAATTAGTGGTAAAATGCAGACATAAAAGCTATGAAGGAGTGATTCAAATGTCAGTTGATATCTATCTTACGTTTAATGGTAATTGTCGAGAAGCAGTATTATTTTATGCAGAGGTTTTTGGGACAGAGACACCGAAAATTATGACTTTTGGTGATCAGCCAGCTAATCCAGATTACCCTTTACCAGAAGGAACTGAAGGATTGATTATGCATACGAGACTCAATATTGATGGCAGTAATGTGATGTTTTCAGATAATTTCCCTGGGATGCCATTTGTAGAAGGAAACAACATCACGTTATCTTTAATTAATAAAAATGAAGATGAGATTAGAGCTGCCTACGAGAAATTGAGTAAAGGTGGGGAAGTAGTACTAGAACTTCAAGAAACATCATGGAGCAAGCTCTATGGACAAGTGACTGATAAATTTGGAATCGGCTGGCAATTTAACCTAGATAGTGGAGAAATATACTAAATATAAAAAGCCGATGTTCAAACTTGAATATCGGCTTTTTATAGCTGTTAACCATGCTAAAGCAATAGCTTCTTACTTCTATACCACAACGAATAAATTAAATAAATTACAGCAGTCAATCCGAACATAGCTGCACTAAATTGGATTGTTGTGATGATATTATTTTGATTGGCTAACACGCTGCCAACAGTTGGCCCAATCATAACGCCGAACCCTTGCAATGCCGAAAATATTCCCCAGCCAGCTTCTTTTAAATTCTCTGGAATATAGCTCGCTATAAAGGAATTCCAAGCTGGTAAATAAAGTGCATAACATAATCCAAGAAAAACAACGATTGAAATTGTTACTGCAAGATTTGGGCTGCTAATTAAAAATAATAATGACAATGCAAATAGGCATAGGCCAATGATAAAGAGAATTACTTTATTAGAAATGTGATCAACTAGTTTTCCGATTGGTACAAGGAATAATAGCGCACTTCCTCCTCCTAAAAGCATTAACATTGAATATTGATTCGTCGTTACGCCTAGGACATTAATTGCAAAAGCAGGGAGAATAGGGATAATCATTCCTATTGCAATTCCTTGAAAAAGTAATCCAGGCACAACCACTTTACTCGTTTTTAATAATTGGAACGTAATAGCTCGTTGCTCCTTTAAATCGGAATGACGGTAAGAGATGTCCCCCTTATTGGCGATGGTATAAATAATCCAACCAATAAGAACAAGGATTGGCAGGAACCATAAAATATGATGGATATTAAATTGTAAAAAATGGTTCATTGTAACAAGCCCTGCACCAATTCCAGCGAGCCAGCCAAAATAAACAATACTAATATTCTGTCCACGTTTCTTCTTTCCTGCTTTGGCCAATAAAACAATCCAAAGAGGGCAGACGCCAATTCCTAGTAGAAGCGCACTGAAAATCATCGTAAAGCTATTTGTCCATGTAGCGGCAATCATTAAGCTTAATAAAGATATGAAAAAACTTAGATGAATCACGAGATTACTGCCAAGTGGTTTCATGACATAACCAACGATAAGGTTTGTAACAGAATCCCCAATAAAATGAATGGACACTGCCATCCCGATTATTGTTAATGAAATCCCTAACGGATGGATTGATAATCCAGGGAGAAAGCTAAAAACAAATGCGCCGCGCACAAATTCGATTAGAAAAAGGGCGATCACGAGTAAGAAAAACTCTTGCTTAGTTGAAATGCCTTTTAGAATAGCCATTTATTAAATAATTTCCTTCTTTAGTTTTATTTGCTCTCTATTAATTATTTCACTAACATTCTCATAAATAACTTCAGATGCATTGGCATGATATAAAGCATTCATCTGACGCTTCATCTCCAGTTGGATGCCTTCATTGGTAATAACATCCGAAATCACTTTGATTAGCTTGTCAGGATTGCTAACGTTTAGGGAAGCCCCATTTTGTTCAAAGAATAATGCATTTTCCCTTTCTTGGCCTGGCACAGAACGGTAAAGAATTAATGGTACTTGGACTGCTAGTGCTTCACTTAATGTAATCCCACCAGGTTTAGTTACCATTACAGTTGCCATTTTCATTAATTCATCCATTTTATTCGTATAACCTAAAATTTGTACATTCTTATTCTCACCGAATTTATTGATTAAATTCGTTTTGAGTTTTTTATTATGACCACAAACAACAATGACCTGATTATCGTCAATATGGAGAAGGCGATTGACGATATCTACCATATTCTTCAATACCCCGTAAGCACCGGATGCAAGCAGCGTGAGAGGCTTATCGGGATTCAATCCATATGACTCAATTAGTGCAGCGCGATCAAATTGTTGTTCAAAGCTTGGTTCGATTGGGATACCGGAAACCTTAATTTTATCTGGTGAAATCCCTTTGTTTACCATAGCAGCTTTCAAATCTTCTGATGCAACAAAATATCTCGTAATTTCTTCATGTGTCCAGTTATTATGTAGGCCAAAATCTGTTAGAACATTTACCATCGGAATAGGAGACCCAGATTTCTTCAAGAATTCTGGAACAACGACCATTGGAAATGTATTAATGATGATATCTGGATTATAGGAATTCACTAAATTCGCAAGCGTTTTACGTCCATAGTAGTTCATGAAATCTAATGGTAAACCATTCTTATCTTTATTCCCTGCATAATAGAAAGAGCCGTATAACCTTTGTCCATACGAAAAGCTCTTAATATATAAAAACTTCGTCGCCTTCGTTAAGAGAGGATGTGCTTCTAAATATAAATCGGATTCAATAACGTCATTGCATCCATTTTTCAAAAACGTTTCTTTTAACGTCTTTGAAACCTTTAAATGACCATTCCCGTAACTTCCAGTTAATATCAATATTTTTGAATTCTTTATCATCGAATCACCTTTCGTTAGTAAACTTGGTTGTCACCAAGCCATTCGGTGACACCATTAGTTGCACTTATGTAGTAAGAAAGAATTTATACTTTCTTAACTACCAAAAAAATTCTAATATATGCCTACTTCGATAATATCAAAATTTATCCATTATATTAAGAGTATAATAGATAATTATTAAAAATGTCTAAAGAAATTGTTAATTAAAGATTAAAATAACGAATCTAATATTGTGGGATACGGGTTGTTTGTTAATTCTATTATACCTAATGATTTCAATGTATGTGGTAAACTTATGTTAATAATCTTGATTGGAGGAAGGAATGAATGGAAGCTGTATCATTATTTCAAAAGAAATTTCATGTGAATCCAAGCAATGTTGATTTTAAAAAAAGTATGAAGCTAAGTCATTTATTCAACGGCTTTCAGGATATTGCCAGTCTAGCCTCCGAGAATCAGGGATTCGGGATTACAGATCTAGAACATGGATTTGGTGTGTCGTGGATTTTGATTAAGATTCGCGTCGATATTATTCGATATCCAAGGATGGAAGAGGAAATTACGATCGAGACATGGGCTCAAACTCCAGGAAAATTAGAATTTGAGCGTGATTTTATTGTTCGTGATCAGCAGGGGAATATTATTGTCAGGGCTGTTTCTGCATGGGTCATTATGGATATGAAGGAAAGAAAGTTGAAAAGAACGGATGTTATTTCCTATCATACTCCTAAAGCCATCACAGAACGGGCAATTGATTGCAAATTAGGGAAGTTGAAACGTTACGGAGAATTAGAATTAGCATATAAACGGGTGATTGGCTATAGTGATATTGATTTCAATGGTCATCTAAATAATTCGGAATATGTAGACTTTATTATGGATTGCTTTCCGCTGGAAGACCATATACAGCGCGGGATCAAATCTATAGAAGTTAATTTTAAAAATGAGGTTTTGCCAGGGAACACAATAATCTTATATAAGGATACGACAGCAAGTAATGAGAATAAATTTTACATAGAAGGCGTAAACGAGAAAGATAAGGTAGTCATGTTTAAATCAGAAGTGAAAATTGGGTAAAGATGATAAAAAAGTATTCAGTCGTGATTGATTGGAAAAGAAGTACTCATCTCATATTGAGGTCCTTCTTTTCCAAAAGTTATTCTTGTTTATTTTATTTCAAAAATACGAAAACTTAATGGCTGAATGTTTATTGTTGATGTTGGTTTTACTAAGGTGGATTTTTTCTTAATGGATAAATGTTCTTGGAATATCCACTCTTCTATTTCGCCAAGTTTTGCTTTTACGAGTTTTTCAATTGGAATTTTGATAGTTTCTTCACTATTATTAACAGCAAATATTAATCTTCTCCCTTTATCATATTTTTCATAAACGATACTATTTTGTCTATTGTCTATGTGAAGAAATCTAAATGAACCGCCATTACCGAATAGGGAGTCTGATTTTCGTAATTCGATTAGTAATTTTACATATTGAAATAGGTCTTGATCTTGATTTTGCACTTCCCATTCCATACATGCACGACACCCAGGATCATTTCCACCAGCCATACCGATTTCATCACCATAATAAATACAAGGAGTTCCGATAAAGGATAATTGGAATAAATAGAGTAGTTTTACCCGGTCTTTATTTTCCTTTGCTAGTGTTAAGATTCTCGGAGTATCATGACTATCAAGTAGATTAAAAGAAACCTCATTTACATTTGCAGGATACATCGTTAAAACCTTGGATATGACATTAGCAAAGCTACTTGCATTAATCTTATCTTTAGCAAAAAAGTCAATTGCACCATTTGTAAAAGGGTAGTTCATAACAGCATCAAATTGATCCCCCTGCAGCCATGGCATTGAATCATGCCAGATTTCACCTAAAATATATGCATCGGATTTTGCCTGTTTCACTGCTTTGCGAAACTCTCTCCAAAAGTTATGGTCCACTTCATTCGCTACATCTAAACGCCAGCCGTCAATATCAAATTCCTCAATCCAATATTTCGCTACATTTAGTAAATATGCTTTTACTTCCGGGTTTTCTGTATTAAGCTTTGGCATTGCACCAAAGTATGCAAATGTATCATAATTTGGCTTCGGTGTATGAACAATTGGAAACTCACTTAAATGAAACCAATCTTTATAAGCTGACGCTTCTTGATTTTCAAGAACATCCTGAAATGGAGCAAAATAATAGCCACTATGATTAAATACCGCATCTAACATTATACGAATACCGCGTTTATGGCATTCGGTTACCAGTAGCCGAAAGGTTTCTTTATCACCAAATTGCGGATCAATTTCCATATAATCGATCGTGTCGTAATTATGATTTGAATGCGCTTTAAAAATAGGTGTGAAATAAATACCATTTATTCCTAGATCGACTAAATAATCTAACTTATCGATAACGCCTTGAAAATCACCACCAAAGAAATTAGTCGTTGTTGGTTTGGTGCTCCCCCAAGGAAGGGTGCCAGCTGGATTTAAACTAGGATTACCATTTGCAAAACGCTCTGGAAAAATTTGATACCAAACCGTATCTTTTACCCATTCAGGTGCCATGAATACATCTGCGGCATTAAGAAATGGAAAGCAGAAGTAGTAGGAATTATCATCAGTCGGAGCTGTTTCATAAAAACCTTTTTCAGTAAATATGAGCTTTTCATCCTCACTTTGTAGTTCGAATCCATAGCGTAGACGGCGAAAGGGAGGCGTAATTTCTACAATCCAGTAATCAAACAACGCATCAGATGCTTGCAATAACATATCTTTACGACTAAATTGCCATCCATCTCCATCCCAATCATAAGGATCACCATGAATAAGCTTTACATTATCAACATCATTCTTTTTTGTCTTGAGTCGAATGTGTAGTCTCTTTTCATCATAAGCATAGGAATAATTATTTTTTGGACGATGGTATATTGCTTCACGATACATCTTTAACATCCCTTTCGTTTAATAGTATTTGGCTTAGCCAAGTCATCACAACCGTTATAGTTAGACTTATAGCGTTATGATCTTTAACCTACTAACTGCATAAAACCCCGTCTTCCATAAAGGAAAACGGGGTTGTTGTGTTAACACAAAGCATAGCCCTTATTATTTATAAGTTGAATGTACAGGAAGATTTTTTAATTGTCAATTATTTTTTATAAAAAACATGTACTTTGTGAGGCTCAGATGTAAAAATAAATCAGCGTTTGTAAAAATATTTAAAAAATATTAGTGAAAACGATTGCATTAAAATTTAAGACGGGCTATAATGACTTTATAAGTTGCGCAAACGTTTTCATGAAACATCTTGTTTGCCTGCTATCATGCTAAAAGGGGGAAATGATGGAAAGGTAAATCGTAAGTGCGAATGTAGTACGACACGCATTTGTACATTTAGGCACTCATGATGACTAGGCTAGGATACAGTTACTCTTACAAAGAACTGGAAATAAAAATGCTGGTTAGCCTAAAACCCAATGTATTAGATTATTAGAATTAACGTTAATAGCAAAGTAGGGGAATTAGTTTGTTTTCAGAGATTTAATTAATTGCTTAGGGGGATGAATAATAATGAATACTGTAGGTTGGAAAAAAATTGCTCTTGGTTTAGCTGTATCCGGATCATTATTCTTAACGGCGTGTAGTGATAGTGAGGAAACTTCTAGCGGTAAAGAAGAAAGCGGGGATAGCAATTCTGCAACTTTAGAAGTAGGGATTGAGGAAGGCTACATTGATTTTGTAAATGAAATCGTACCTAAATTTGAAGAAGAATACGATGTTACTGTTACAGTTACCGAAAGAGATTTATTTGATACTTTAGAGGCATTACCATTAGACGGTCCAGCAGGGCTTGCTCCAGATGTAATGATTGCGCCATATGATAGAATTGGGAATTTAGGCCAACAAGGTCATTTAGCTGAAGTAACGCTACCGGATGATGGCAGATATGATGAAGTTGATGAGCAGCAAGTCACAATAAATGAAAAGGTTTATGGATCACCTTTTGTTATCGAATCATTAATAATGTATTACAACAAAGATTTAATTGATAAGGCACCAGCTACGTTTGAAGAACTAGAGAAATTAACAGAAGACGAAAGATTTGCTTTTGAATCTGAATCAGGAAAGAGCACAGCATTTTTAGCAAACTGGCTGGATTTCTATAATTCATATGGTTTACTTTCTGGATATGGCGGATATGTCTTTGGTGATGAAGGAACGAACACATCAGATATTGGACTAAACTCAGCTGAATCTATTGAAGCTATTGAATATGCAACACACTGGTTAAAAGATATTTGGCCACAAGGTATGCTTGATGCTACTACTTCCGGTAACTTTATTGATGAGCAATTTACAACTGGAAAAGCTGCAGCAATTATTGGTGGTCCATGGTCGGCAAATAATTATACTGAGGCAGGCGTTAATTATGGCGCGACAACAATACCAACGTTGCCAAATGGTGAAAACTATCAGCCATTTGCTGGTGGTAAAGGCTGGATTATTAGTAATTATGCTGAAAATAAAGAAGCTGCACAAAATTGGCTTGATTTTGTAACAAATGATGAAAATCAGGAATTATTAGTAGAAATGAATGCAGAAGTTCCAGCAAATCAAAATACAAGAGATGTTGTGGCGCAAGGGGACGATGAATTAACTATTGCGGTCATTAACCAATATAATTCTGCTGTTCCAATGCCTAATATTCCAGAAATGGCAGAGGTTTGGACAGGCGCTGCCACATTAATGTTTGATAGTGCATCTGGAGGTAAAACACCAGAACAATCGGCAAATGACGCAGTTGAAGTGATCAGCGGCAATATTGAACAGAAGTACCAATAATATAATAACCTGTAATTTTTGGCAGAGATTAACTCTGATCTCTGCCAAAGCTATTTTAGGGGGAGTGAAATAATTGTGAAATACATAGAACTGGATCTAAAGCGCATTCGTAATGCAACATTGCTCTCTATTATTCCTGGGTTAGGTCAATTTTATAATAAACAAGTTTTTAAAGGAATCGTATTTCTTTCTGTTTTTCTATTATTCATTGTTGAAATGCTAGGGTTTGGTGCAGAAGCATTAGCTGGATTAATTTCACTTGGCAGCACCCCAGGTGAGCATCACTCCTTATTTATGTTGATAGAAGGGTCATTACAAATACTTATTATTGCGATTTTTTTACTGTTTTATATTGTAAATATATTTGACGCAAGAAAAGTTGCGAAATTATGGGTGGAAAATAAAAAAGTAAATACCACCATGAAATCCATCATGGTGAATGTCTCTGATAGTGGTTTCCCATATTTACTAACAA
Organism: Oceanobacillus chungangensis; assembly: GCF_003369565.1. Classification (GTDB taxonomy): domain Bacteria; phylum Bacillota; class Bacilli; order Bacillales; family Amphibacillaceae; genus Oceanobacillus; species Oceanobacillus chungangensis. The sequence goes on from NZ_PIOD01000025.1 coordinate 327,046, forward strand.
TTCCAGCATACCTCGCAATGATATTTGCCATTATCTTTCCGGTGCTAGTAACACTGCTGATTGCTTTTACGAACTATGATTTCTATCATATCCCACCAGCAAGCTTAATTGATTGGGTTGGCTTTAAAAACTTTTTCAGTATTTTCTTTCTCAGCTCCTATAGGGATACCTTTATGTCCGTGTTAAGTTGGACGATTATTTGGACGATATGTGCAACAACCTTGCAAATTGTAATCGGTATTTTTACTGCGGTAGTATTAAATCAAAAGTTTATCATCGCAAAAAGAGTCTTTGGAATTATCTTTCTGCTACCTTGGGCAGTTCCTGCTTTTATTACAATTATGAGTTTTTCAAATATGTTTAATGATAGTATTGGAGCAATCAATACACAAGTAATACCGCTAATAGATTCGCTTCTTCCATTTATTGATCTGGGTGCTATTCCATGGAAGACAGATCCTTTTTGGACCAAAATAGCAATAATTATGGTTCAGGGATGGTTAGGATTTCCTTATATCTATGTTTTGGTCTCAGGTATTTTACAATCAATTCCAGAAGAACAATATGAGGCAGCGAAAATTGATGGGGCGAATGCGATTAAGCGATTCAGGCACATTACTATGCCAGCTATTTTCATGATTGCAGCGCCTATTTTTATTACACAATATACAGGTAACTTTAATAATTTCACAATGATTTATCTATTTAATGAAGGTGGTCCAGGCAGTATCGGTGCAGGAGCAGGATCAACTGATATTTTAATTTCCTGGATATATAAATTAACTACTGGAACGTCACCACAGTATTCTGTGGCAGCGGCGGTAACATTGTTTATTTCAGCATTTGTAATTATTATTTCCTTACTTGTATTTAAAAGAACAAGAGCTTTTGAAATGGAGGATTAATAATGAATCTATTTAAATCCCAAAAATTTTCCTTGTCTCTAAGCAAATTCTTTACTTACTTTTATCTCACCCTATTAGCAATTATTATCATTTATCCACTTTTGATTACGGCAAGCTCCGCATTTAAAGCTGGAAATATAACAGCTTTTGATTTGAGCTTTGATGCTAATTGGACGTTAGATAATTTTAGGAGACTATTTACTGAAACGCTTTATGGTGATTGGTATTTGAATACGTTAATCATTGCCATCATTACAATGGTTATCCAGGTTGCAATTGTTACATTAGCTGGTTATACGTACAGCAGGTATCGTTTCATAGGAAGAAAAAGAAGTTTAATGTTCTTTCTAATTATACAAATGGTACCAACAACGGCTGCACTAACTGCCTTTTACGTTATGGCTTTGCTGTTTGGTGCACTGGATCAAAATTGGTTCTTGATATTTATATACGTTGGTGGCGGAATTCCCATGAATACTTGGTTAATGAAGGGTTATTTTGACACAGTGCCGATTGATTTGGATGAATCAGCTAAGCTTGATGGAGCAGGTCATTTAAGAATATTTATCCAAATTGTATTACCTCTAGTGAAACCAATGCTAGCCGTTCAAGCTTTGTGGGCTTTTATGGCGCCATTTGGAGAATATATGCTTGCCAGGTTCCTGCTGCGTACACCTGAAAACTTTACAGTAGCAATAGGATTGCAAACCTTTATTAATAATCCAATGAATCAAAAAGTAGCTCTTTTTGCAGCAGGCGCAATATTAATTGCTGTACCAATTAGTATATTATTCTTTATGCTGCAAAAGAATTTTGTTTCTGGATTAACTTCTGGTGGAACAAAAGGCTAGTATTGTGGTACTGCTGCTAAACTTAGAGAAATGAAGTGAATAAATGAAAACAGATACATTCCCATTAAATTATTTTAAGACAATATGGACACCAATAAAAGTTTTTAAAGGTCGTCATCAACTAAATTGGCTGCAAATCATTATAATTATCCTGTTTTTAAATGCTCTAATAATGATACCAGTTTCCTTAAGCTTTGCTAAAATGGATTCTTTTCCTATTGAAGGGACATTTCCAAATGCATTTTCTCTAATTGATGAATCAGTAGTTACAGCTATGAAGGAAGCGGAGTTCTCAAATGGGGAGATGGAATTACATTCTAGCTTTCTTTATAAAAGTGACAAAGGGGGGATTGGTGGATCCTTATCGAAAGAGGAAGCAGATGAACTGATCAAGGAGGAAAATGCAATATTATTTCTGGCGAATAGACTGCTAATAAAAGAAGGAAAAAATCCAGTTTCAGAAGTGAAATATACAAAGGATTTTTCAGTGAAAAATATCACGACAGTTAATGAATTGAAAACCGCTATATCACAGCAATGGTTCATTCAAAATAAAAGCTTTGTTGTCGGAAGTTTAATTCTTGCTGTTTTCAGTTTGTCACTCGCTAGCATTGTATTTATCGTACTTGGATCATCCATTTTCATTTATTTTACAAGAAAAGGTCAATTTTCTTCGATAAAAACTTTTAAAGAATCCGTAAATTTAATTGTAAATGCAATGGGGCTTGCTACCTTAATGTCGATGGTTATCGGAGTCATTCGATATGATATGATCACGATCCTGTTGATTCAGTCATTCGGAACAGTACTGATGATATTAGCTGTTTTCTATAAAACTCGTTTCAGTGATGAATTAGCAGCATAATTTTTCATTCAATATGATGGATACAGATTAAGATAGTTTTCTTATAGATTATAGAATTGATCATGGGGATAAAAAAATTGATGTAAACTGCGAACAAGTGACAAATGTGTCTTAGAACCAGAGAATCAGCAAGAAATTTGCAAGATAAAAAATGAAGTAAATAATTATTAGATGGTGAGATGAATGGTAACGATTAAAGACGTAGCAAAAGTAACAGGAGTATCTCCCTCTACAGTATCTAGAGTTATTGCAGATAATCCAAGAATAAGTACGGAAACAAAGAAAAAGGTTAGAAAAGCGATGGAGGATTTAGGTTATTATCCTAACATTCATGCACGTAATTTAGTAGTGAAATCATCAAATGCTATCGGGGTTGTCATGTCTTCATCAGCTGATAAAGCATTACAAAATCCGTTCTTTCCAGAGGTTTTGCGTGGAATCGGATCTGTCACACATAAAAATCAATATTCAATTACGCTTTCTAGTGGACAATCGGAAGAAGAAATTCTAAGTGAAGTAAAAAGTATGGTCTATGGTGGCTCAGTGGATGGCGTAATTTTACTTTACTCCCGAATAAATGATGGTGTAACAAACTTCTTACGCGAACAAGATTTTCCCTTTGTCATCGTTGGGAAGCCGGTTGAAGATATTGATCAAGTCACACATGTAGATAATGATAATTTTAAAGCTGGAAAAGAGATTACAAATTATTTAATCGAACAATCACATGAACGAATTGCATTTATTGGAGGATCAAGGGACTTGATGGTGACAATGGACCGTGAATCAGGGTATCAAGTGGCGTTGAAGGAAGCTGGATTACCAAATGTTGATGAATATAGCATCCAAACAGAATTTCTAAAGTCGGGTGGTCAGGAAGCAGTTGAGTGCATCTTAGCAATGAAGGATCGACCAACTGCGATTGTTATAAGTGATGATTTAATTAGTCTTGGAGTGGTGAGTATGCTTGAAAAATCAAATATACGAGTTCCGCAAGACATTTCAATTGTAAGCTTTAACAATGTCTACCTTTCAGAAATAATCCGTCCAGCGCTCACTACTGTCGATGTTCATATTTATGATTTAGGTGCAAAGTCGGCAGAAGCGATAATCAACAAAACAAATAATAAGTCAGAGCCCGCAAAAAGAATTATCATTCCGCATAACATCGTTTACCGAGATTCAGTTATTAATCGCAAGTAGGACTATAAATGGATTCTAAAATCAATCTTGTTAGAGGAATGAGACAAAGTAAGAAAGAATACTAGTGTATGCATAAAATAGAAAGAGGTAAAAAATATGAATATTCTTGTCTGGAATGAATATCGACATGAGAAAAAGGATGCAAACGTTAAGGAGATTTACCCAAATGGGATCCACGGAACTATCGCAACCTTTTTGCAAGAAGACTTTGAAAATGTGAAAACAGCAACATTGGATGAGCCAGAACATGGATTAACGGATGAAGTGTTAGCAAATACAGATGTGCTAATTTGGTGGGGGCATCTCGCACACGATGAGGTGAGCGATGAGGTGGTTGAAAAGGTAAAACAGCGTGTCCTCGAAGGAATGGGGCTTATTGTTCTGCATTCAGCTCATTTTTCAAAGATTTTTAAAACACTAATGGGCACAGGCTGTGATCTGAAGTGGCGAGAAGCGGGCGATAAAGAACGATTATGGGTTGTTGACCCGACGCATCCAATCACAAAAGGTATTGGCCAGTATATTGAACTGGAACAGGAAGAAATGTATGGAGAGCACTTTGATATACCTGCCCCAGATGAACTAATCTTTATTGGCTGGTTTTCAGGTGGGGAAGTATTCCGCAGTGGAGCAACCTTTAAACGCGGAAAGGGGAAGATTTTCTACTTCCAGCCTGGACATGAAACCCATCCAACGTACCACCATAAAGACATTCAGCAAGTCATTAAAAATGGGGTAAAGTGGGCTGCAAGTATTAATACCCTAACACCAACCTATGGTAATCACAAGGCATTAGAACAAATCTAATTGGGAGAGTGAAAGACATGACAAAATTACGTGTTGCAGTTATTGGTTGTGGAAGTATTGCGAAGCATCGGCATTTACCAGAATATGGGCTTAATCCGAATGTTGAAATTGTCGCGGTTTGTGATCTTATAGAAGAAAGAGCAATGGCAGCAGCTGAGAAATATCAAGCAAAAGCTTATACAGATTATGTAACATTACTAAACACGGAAAAACTAGATGCTGTCAGTGTTTGTTTACCTAATTACTTGCATGCCCCAGTTTCCATTGCAGCTTTGAATGCAGGAAATCATGTGCTATGCGAAAAGCCAATGGCAACCTCAATCGAAGAAGCAGAACAAATGATAGAAGCAGCAAACAAAAACAAAAAGAAATTGATGATTGGTCATAATCAGCGCTTCGTTTCTTCTCATCAAAAAGCAAAACAACTAATTGAAAAAGGTGAAGTAGGGAAAATCTATAGCTTCCGCACAGCATTTGGCCATGGTGGACCAGAAGGCTGGAGTGTCGATGGGGGAAATAGCTGGTTCTTTAATAAGGATCAAGCATTTATTGGGGCTATGGGTGATCTTGGCGTACATAAGGCAGATTTACTTCGCTATATACTAGGGGAAGAATTCGTTGAGGTCGGTGCATTTGTTGAAACAAGTGCAAAAGAGAATACTGATGTTGATGATAATGCCGTGTTTATATTGAAATCAGCAAGTGGTGTCATTGGTACATTAGCTGCAAGCTGGGCATATACAGCGAAGGAAGATAATTCGACGATTATTTATGGTGAAAATGCGACATTAAGGTTGGAGGATCATCCAGACTTTTCCCTTGTCGTACAGTATAAGAATGGTGAAGTTGTGAAGTATGAATTAGGTGGAATTCAGTCTAATGAAGAAGGTGGGCAAACAACAACCCATGTAATTGATCATTTTATTGAAGCGATTGTTGAGGATAAGGAACCGTTGATTAATGGTGAAGAAGGGAAGAAATCGCTCGAAGTTATTTTAGGAGCAATTGAATCCGTTGAAACGAAAAGTATTTATCAATTGGAGCGATGAGGCTTATGACAAAATTAAAAATGGGGATCATCGGTGCTGGCGGTATTGCTCAGGGCCGACATATCCCTGCATATCTAAAGCTAAAGGAAAAAGTGGATATTATTGCTGTTCAAGATTTAGATAGTGTCCGTGCAGAGGAAGTTGCTAAGAAATATGATATACCTCAAGTGTTTACAGATTATCATAAGCTCTTTTCCGTTGTTGATGCAGTAACAATTTGTACACCGAATAAGTTTCATGCAGAAATTACAGTAGCAGCATTAGAGGCAGGTGTTCACGTTTTATGTGAGAAACCGATGGCCATCACAACGACTGAATGTGAAGCAATGGTTGCTGCTGCGAAAAAGGCGAATAAAGTATTAAGTATCGGCTACCATTATCGTCATATGGAAGTTTCACAGGTTGCAAAGCGTGCGGTACCTGATATTGGAGAACCACTTGTAACGAGAGTACAGGCGCTCAGACGTCGGAAAGTTCCTGGCTGGGGAGTATTTACGAATAAAGATTTGCAAGGTGGTGGGAGTTTAATAGATTATGGCTGTCATTTTCTTGACTTAGCACTTTGGTTATTAAACGATCCGAAGCCTGTTGAAGTAATTGGTACGACTTATAACCATCTTAGTAGAATACCAAATCAACTAAATGACTGGGGAACTTTCGATCATGAAACCTTTGATGTCGACGATCATGTTTCCGCTTATATTAAGTTTGAAGGTGGAGCGTCGATGTTTTTCGAGTGCTCCTGGGCTGCAAATATAAAGGAAGATACGAATCATCTGAGCATTTCCGGTGTTGATGGAGGATTAAACGTATTTCCCTATGAATTCTACAAGCCGAACCATGGAACATTTATGACAACTAGTGCAGATCTATCGGATGATCAGCAGGAAGCGGGATTACTTCAAGCGGAAAACTTTGTTGCTGCTTGTCTTGGTGAAGCAGAATTAATCAGTAAACCAGAGCAATCTTTACAAGTTTCGAGAATAATAGAGGCCATTTATAAGAGCAGTGAAATGGGGAAAAGTGTGAGATTAGGTTCATCATTAAAAAAGGTGGAGGAGATCATATGAAACTAGGCGTCTTTACGGTATTGTTTTCAGGAAAACCATTAGAAGAAATGTTAGATTATGTGAAGGATGCAGGGCTACAGGCAGTGGAAATTGGTACTGGTGGCAACCCTGGAACAGCACATTGTAATGTTGATGAATTGCTAGATAATGAGGACAAGCGAAAAGCATTCATAGAAACAATTCAATCGCGTGGATTAACAATTAGTGCATTTAGCTGTCATGATAATCCCATTTCACCGGATAAGGCACATGCAGAGAAATCACATGATACATTTATTAAAACGGTGAGATTAGCAGAATTATTAAATGTACCTGTCGTTAACACTTTTTCAGGTGTTCCTGGTTCCAATGAAGATTCCAAACTACCAAACTGGCCCGTCACACCATGGCCGACAGAGTATTCGGATATACTAGAGTGGCAATGGGAGAAAAAATTGATTCCTTACTGGAAGGAGCAGGGGCAATTTGCGAAGGATCATGGTGTGAAGGTTGGTCTCGAACTTCATGCAGGATTCCTTGTCCATACGCCACATACGATGCTTAAATTGCGAGAAGCAACAAATGATGCTATCGGTGCGAACCTTGATCCAAGTCACTTATGGTGGCAAGGAATTGATCCAGTTGCCGCAATCAAAATTCTTGGTAAAGAAAACGCAATCCATCACTTCCATGCAAAAGATACATACATTGATCAAGATAATGTCAATATGTATGGTTTAACAGATATGCAAGCCTACTCGAAGGTACAGACCCGAGCATGGAGCTTCCGTTCGGTGGGCTACGGACATAGTATTCAAGAATGGTCAAATATTGTAAGTGCATTACGGACTTATGGTTATGACTACGTAATTAGCATCGAGCATGAGGACCCAATTATGTCAATTGATGAAGGCTTTAAGGCTGCTGTTCGGAATTTGAAGGCGGTCAATATTGAAGAATCACTTGATAACATGTGGTGGGCATAAAGCTTTATACCCCTTCATATCGTTTGAGTAGTTAACTATCTGAAGGGGTTTTTGTTTTTTGTTGCACACTACGATTGCAGGATTAGTGGAGGGAAGGGAGAGGAGTTTTCGGTTGTTTGGTGGGATAAATGCTGGAAGTGAATGGGTGATGTAATTTGCTGTCATCAATCTGCTTTGCCTTATCTTCCTTCCACTTAACTTTAAATTCCTTAACGCAAATAATTTGTTTGCTAAACCAATTACAATCTTATGTCAGTGCTGCTTTTTTCTGCTACTCAACAATCGAAAGCCCTTGGATTATCTTTAGCCGTGATAATAGCAGTGTACTGATTTTGTATCTTAGCTTAATGAAGTTTACCTTTCTAATACCTTTTTTCACAGGTACATTGATTGCCTTCTTGTCATTGCGGCTTTTTATGACTCTATTTCAATATAAAAAATAAAAATGAAGTGTAAGGGGGATATCCATGGAGAAATGGTGGAAAGAAGCGGTTGTGTATCAGGTTTATCCAAGAAGTTTTATGGATTCTAATGGAGATGGAATTGGTGATATCCAAGGAGTTATTTCCAAACTAGATTATCTTCAAGATTTAGGAATCGATGTAATCTGGATGTCGCCGATTTACCAATCTCCGAATGATGATAATGGCTATGATATTAGTAATTATCAGGAGATCATGGCTGAATTTGGAACAATGGCTGATTTTAATCAACTATTAGATGAAGTACATCAGCGAGAAATGAAATTAATTATGGATCTTGTCATTAATCATACCTCAGATGAGCATCAATGGTTTATTGAATCGAGAAAATCAAAGGATAATGCTTATCGCGATTATTATATATGGCATCCAGGGAAAAATGGCTCAGAGCCTAATAACTGGGAATCGATTTTTGGTGGATCTGCTTGGAAGTACGATAAAACAACAAATGAATATTTCCTTCATGTTTTCTCAAGTAAACAACCTGACCTCAACTGGGAAAATCCTAACGTAAGAAATGAGTTATACAATATGGTGAATTGGTGGCTGGATAAGGGAATTGATGGGTTTCGAGTTGATGCAATCTCACATATTAAAAAGCGTCCAGGTTTTCCCGATTTACCGAATCCAAAGAAGAAGAAATATGTGCCATCATTTGCAGGTCACATGAATCAGAATGGCATTCAAATTTTTCTAGAGGAATTAAAGGAAAAGACATTTGCTAACTACGATATTATGACGGTTGGGGAAGCAAATGGAGTGAAGATTGAAGATGCAGATGTTTGGGTTGGCGAGAAAAATGGCAAGTTTAATATGATATTCCAATTCGAACATTTGGATTTATGGGGCAAGGATACTAATACAGGACTCGATATTCATGCCTTGAAAAAGACATTGACGAAGTGGCAGAAGGGGCTTGATGGTTTTGGCTGGAATGCACTATTTCTAGAAAATCATGATCAGCCGCGTTCTGTTTCAACGTGGGGAAATAGTGATCAGTATATAAAGGAATCAGCCAAATGCTTGGCAACAATGTATTTCCTTATGCAGGGAACACCGTTTATTTATCAAGGGCAAGAAATCGGTATGACGAATGTCCATTATCCATCAATTGATGATTATGATGATGTAGATGCGAAGAATCTATACGATAATGAACTGACAGCGGGAACACCAGTTGAGGAAATTATGGAAGTGATTTGGAAAACAGGTCGTGATAATTCAAGAACTCCGATGCAATGGAATGATACGGAAAATGCTGGTTTTTCTGATGGAAGGCCATGGCTTAAGGTGAATCCGAATTATAAAGAAATAAATGTAGCAAATGCAATGGACCATTCAGATTCTATTTTCTATTATTATAAATTACTAATAAAGCTTAGAAAAGAAAATCCTGTATTAATTTATGGTAGCTATGATCTTATTTTAGCTGGCCATGATCAGGTTTTTGCCTATACAAGAACACTTGATGGTGAGAAGGTGCTCATCATGACGAATCTCTTTGCTGTAGAAACGAAGGTGAAACTGCCAGATAAAGTTAATTTAGGAGCATTATTGCTGGCGAATTATCATGTTCATTTAGGAGAATCTGAAAGAGTGTTAACGTTCAAACCTTATGAAGCTAGAGTTTATAAATTAGTATAATGCTAGCTTAAACGGTCTAATAAAATATGGTTAAGTAGTAAACAAACTGAATCAGCGGATTCAGTTTGTTTATTTTCTTGACATAAATTTGTTCTTTTGATACGTAAAGTTATTTTTAGAGTGACTTGAAAATGCTTCTCATTATCAATATAGTGGTTTATATAATTATTTATTGGAGGGGCAATTATGAGCAAAATTTTAATGCTCTATGCTAGTGCGACTGGAAATACGGAGTTGATGGCTAAGGCAATGGTAAATCATTTAAGAAATAATAACCAGGACGTTGTTGTGAAGATGTTTGATTATGATGAAATAGAAGTAGAACAACTTGAAAACTATGATGGTATATTATTTGGCGTTTATACTTGGGTTGGCGGAGATTTACCGTTTGAAGTTGAGGATTTTTACGATGAACTTGATGGTGTCAATATTAAAAGAAAACCATTCGCCGTTTTTGGCTCGGCAGATTCTTTTTATGATGAGTACGGAACTGCGCTTGATATAATGTATGAGCGTTTTGAGAAACTTGGTGCCGTTATGGTTCCAGAAAAGCTAGTTGTTGATTTGGGGCCAAATCAAGAAGATCTTAAGAAATGTGAACAGCTTGCTGATAGGCTATCAATGCTAATTAGTGGGAAGGAACTGAACGTTAAATAATAAAATTATTCATTTGCAGATAAGGAGGTTTAAAGCTATCTTATCTGCATTTGTAATAAGCGGTTCGAGCATTGGAATTTAAGACTAGTTTTTGCTTAATAAGAAATTTTCCTCCTTGCCATTCCACTTTACTATTACTTCTGCTTCGGAGTTCCAAAGTTTTTTCATTATTTGGATTACTCATACTAGTCACTTTCAGACTATTATTATCATCTAACATATCTGTCATTTCAAGTTCACTAGTTCTTGTATTGAGAGAGAATGTTATTGCCCCAATTAATTGTGCATCGTTGCCCTTATAAATAAGTTCAATTCATTATCTTCATAACCATTACTATGCTGAGTCACCTTGGTAGTTAAGAAAATATATATTTTTCTTACTAAACAAGTACATCTGCAGTTTTCACTGAAAGACTTGGTGATAAAGAATTTTTCTAAAATCCAGCTATCCACTTTTATGTTTTACCTGAAAAAGTAAACATGTTGAAATACAAATGGATAGGACAGAATTCCGACTAGTAACAGGAAAAGATTACGCAATATGTTGCACCCCTTTTTAAAATTTATTTTATCGCATTATTTTTATTTAATATAAAGGTGAAATAATATTTCGGTAAAAGCATTGTTTATTGACATGAAATTATATAATCTATAAACATACGAATATACCAAATGATTCTGAAGGAGGGCGAGGATTTGGGATATATCCTTGGTATTGATGGCGGTGGGACAAAAACAAGAGCAGCACTTGCCAATGAGAATGGAAAAGTTATTGCGCAAGCAACAGTTGGGGCTACGAATCTGAATTCAATTTCTAATCAATTGTTGATACAGACACTCGAGGAGCTTTTTCTTTCGTTAAAAAATCAGACGAGAAATGTAGAGTTCAAATATATTCATATTTTTGCTGGAATTGCTGGAGCCGGAAATAAAACGAATCGATGTCGCTTCATTGATGTAATGAAACGCATCGTAACAAATACTAGTCAAGTTCATGTAGAGACAGACCCTGTTAATGCCTTGTATTCTGGTACATACGGAAAACCAGGCATTGTGCAAATTTCAGGAACAGGGAGCATCACCTATGGAATCAATTCTAAGTTACAGCATGATCGCGTTGGTGGATGGGGGTATTTTCTAGGTGATGAAGGTAGCGGATACGATATTGGTAGACAGGGGATAATGTGTGCTCTAAAAACCTATGATAGTAAAGAGGATAATACAATTTTATTGCCAAATCTATTCAGCTTTTTTAAAATAGTTCATCCACAGGAATTGATGAAAAAAATCTATTCATCGCCCACACCTAAGAATGACATTGCAGCTTTTGCAAAAATAGTACTTGATGCTCATAAACAAAAAGATTCAGTTGCTGGTGAAATAATTACTAATGTTGCAAAGGAATTAGCAACGAATATTATAATGCTTTATACAAAACATTTTCAGAAAAATGAAAAAACAGAAGTTGTATTATGTGGCGGCGTATTCAGTGAAGAAGAAATTCTTCCAAGACTAATAGCAACAAGGTTACAAAAGCTGCAGAAAAATTTGCAAGTAATTCTGCCAAAAATGCCTCCAGTTGGGGGATCATTAATCGGTGCTTATTTAAGCCAAGGGAAAGAGCCGTCCCAATCCGTCATTAACAATATAATTGATACAATCTAAATTAGAGAAGAGGTTGAAGCAATGTCGCACATTAAAGGTGGACTTGTGATTTTGAAGGAAATGGTAAATCGTTTACCGCCTTCAGAGAGAAAAATAGCAGAATATATTTTGCGAAATCCAGAGGAATCGGTTCTTTTAACGGCGTTAATGCTAGGGGAAAAGAGTAATACGAGTAGTGCCGCCGTTATTCGCCTTTGCAAATCATTAGGGTTTAGCGGGTTGCAGGAGTTAAAAATCCGTATTGCAGGTGACTTGCAGGAGGAGGCAGTCGATGAATATCGGGATATTGAGCCAAATGAAGGATTTAATAATATTATTCAAAAGGTAACATCGAATACAATTCAGACGTTAAAGGAAACTGCAGATATGATGAACATTAAAGCTCTTGAAAAAGCAATAAGTGCTCTATCAACTTCAAACTCAATTATTTTCTTCGGTGTCGGAGCATCCAATATTGCTGCAAAGGATGCCGAGCAGAAATTTTTACGAATTAATAAAAATGCATTCTCGTTCTCGGATGTACATATGGCCGCAACAACTGTTGCAAACAAAGGAGAAGGTGATGTCGTTGTTGGGATTTCCTTTTCTGGTAATACGGAAGAAGTGGCGAAATTAATGGAGCTTGCAAAATCGAAGCGGACGACAACGATTAGTATTACGAAATATGGAAACACTGCTGTCTCAAACTATTCCGATATTCGTTTATTTACTTCCGCCGCAAAGGAAGCAACGATTCGAAGCGGAGCAACATCCTCACGCATTGCCCAGCTTCATGTAATTGATATTTTGTTTATGACACTTGCCTCTGTTGAATATGAAAAAACAGTGAAACATCTAGACGAAACAAGAGCTGCAATTTCCTTTATTAAAGATGCTTTCTAATAGACAAGGACTACTAGAACTGTGTTACTCATCTTTATTAAGACTTCGAACTAACTAAGGATGATATATACTTCCTTGGCCTTCGCTCCAGAAATACACTACGCTTTCCCGGGAGCTGGTGAGCCTCCTTGTGCTGTCGCACTTCGAAGTCTCACCTAGGCTCTTCTTCCCGCAGGAGTCTTCGTGTATTTCTTCCGCTGATGATAGTGTAGAATCTCGAAGCAAAAGAATGGCAAACCCACTAAGAATCAACGTTGATTGTAACAACATACTCAGCCTTGTGTGTAGGTAGCCAACTACTGTCTAGATCTGAAGCACTTGTGTCACTATTTCACAGTATATATCAACTGAAATTTAATTACAGAAAATATAATATATATTGACAATATAATTCAGCAACATTATAATGAAGTAAAATTATGAAAATTTACTTTTCATCTTAAGTATAGAGGAGAATGGCATGCAGATGGAATTATCCAGACTTACCACAGAGCAGAGAAACAAGAAGAGTATGAACCTGGATCAAATGTCTACAGCTGAGATACTGCACACAATTAATGAAGAAGATAAAAAAGTTGCTTTTGCAGTAGAAAAGGTACTGCCGAAGATTGAGGTTGCGGTAGATCATATTGTACCATCGCTCGCCAGTGGTGGCAGGCTATTTTATGTTGGCGCTGGAACAAGCGGAAGGTTAGGGGTAATTGATGCATCAGAATGTCCACCAACATTTATGACACCAAAAGAGATGGTGCAGACAGTAATGGCAGGAGGAATGGATGCATTTTTTAATGCGGCAGAAGGGTCTGAGGATAATGAAAATCAAGGGGGTCTTGATTTACAGACAAGGAAGCTTGCAAAGAAGGATGTTGTAATTGGAATCACCGCAAGTGGACGTACACCATATCCAATAGGTGCTCTCAAATATGCAAAAACAATTGGAGCATATACCATTGCATTATCATGTAATCAAGATTCCTTGATTAGTAGTGATGCAGATTGTGCGATTGAAGTTGTCGTTGGTCCTGAAGTATTAACAGGGTCTACACGAATGAAAGCGGCTACTGCGCATAAAATGATATTGAATATGATAAGTACGGCAACAATGGTGAAGCTAGGAAAAGTCCACGAGAATCTAATGGTCGATCTTCATGCGAATAACTATAAACTTCGGGAAAGAGCAAAGCGAACAGTAAGTGAAGTAACAAAAGCTACCTATGAAGAGGTAGAAAAAATACTTATTCAGACGAACTATAAAGTAAAGCCAGCGATTGTAATGCTTAAAAGAAATGTCACGCTGCAAGAAGCAGAAGAGGCAATTGTTCAATCGGATGGTTATGTAAGAAAGGCAATTGACTATCTTTCATAAGATAGGAAGCTTTGAAATTCCATTAATAGCCATGTCGCTATTAATGTCTTTCACATAATTAAAGAAAATAAGAGGGGATGAATAACTTGAAACAATTACAAAAAGGACGAGTCTGGTTATTACTCACTTTAATGTTAGCGCTTGCACTTGTTATTTCAGCATGTTCTTCAGACGATGCAGATTCAGATTCTAGTTCTTCAAGTGACGGGACAGATGAACCAAGTGATTCAACAAATGATGGAACTGATGGAGCAATATCAGGAGATCTCGAAATTCAATATTTTGTAGGGGGATATGGTGATTCCTGGTGGAAAGAAGTTATTGCTGATTTTAAAGAAGCAAATCCAGATGTAAATATTGTCGAGCATGCAGGTCCAAATATTAATGAAGAGATGCGTTCACGTTGGGTATCAAATGACCCGCCAGATGTCGTGTACATTGATGGGGCAGGATCCAGTGAAACGCAAATGGTAGAAGATGGACAATTAATGAATTTAACAGAATGGGTCAAGGAGATTGAGCTTGAAGGTGGCGACAAGCTGATTGATAGTTTTATTGTTGCTCCCGCATCCTATGATGGTGATATTTATTCGTTGCCACTTGTGTTTGATACATGGGGAACATGGTACGACAGGGCATTATTTGATGAAAAAGGCTATGAAGTACCAACAGATTTCGATAGTTTCATGAGTTCAATGGAAAAGATTAAAGAAGGGGAAGATATTGATCCATTAGTAACAAGTGGGCAGCATCCATACTATTTCATGCGTGGGATGCTTTACCCTGCATTTGCAGCTGCTGGTGGTGAAGAATTGCTTGCGGATCTTATCAGTGGTGCAGAAGGTGCCTGGAGTAGTGACGTTACATTAGAAACGATGAAGAAGGTAGAGGAAATTCAGAAAGCTGGATTCTTTGATTCAGGACTAGGAGCATTAAATCACACGCAATCCCAGATGAATTTCTTATTGCATGATAATGCTTTTGTACCAGTAGGTTTCTGGCTGCCAAATGAGATGGCAAATGATATTCCAGAAGGATTTGACTTTGGATTTATTCCATCACCAATGCAAGACGCGGGTGAACCGTTTGCAATCGTTCCAGATTTACGTCCACTAGCAATCGCAGAGAACGCGGAGAATCCGGAGGCGGCTAAAGCATTTGTTGAGTTTGTATTTACGAGAGAATATGCGATGTCATTCTCTGAGCATACGGGAGCGATTATGAATATTAATGGCGTTGATTTAACAGAAAATGAAAATGTTCCTAGTTATTTAACAGAGGCTAATGCAATGATTAATGACCCGGAACAAGTGCAAATCTATGAGAAGCCATATCCTATGAGTGCAGATTTAGAGACACCACTTGGCAATGCTTTAATGTCACTGATGCTGGGGAATATGACAGCAGAACAATTTGTTGAAGAAGCTGAAAAAGCTGCAGCAGAATATCGCAGCGGTCTATAAGTAAATGAAATTGGTGTGGGATGTGACGGTACTTCTTTAGCATTCCATACCAATTATTTCATTTATAGCTAAGAAAGATGAAGCACTTTCTTAAATTAAACTTGAAAGAATATTAACTAAAGTGTTAGCTAATCTTAAGGATTTTAGAAATATCGGTTTTTATCGGTTCTTTATTTGCCATAGAAAAGGGTGATAAAATGGTTCAATCCAAAAAGCAAAAATATATGTTTCTAGCATTTTGTTTAGTTCCTACTTTTATTTTGTTTGCGATCTTTACGCTTTATCCGTTGTTCAGCGGATTGTATTATTCCTTTTTTGATTGGTCGGGCTCATCAAGCAATAAAACGTTTATTGGATTTGGTAATTACATAAAGCTATTTAATGATGCAATCATCCCGAATACTATTATTCATGATTATTTTCTAGTTGTAACTAAGGTTATTGGGATTATGGTTTTGGCGATGTTCTTTGCGGTTGCGTTAACCCAGCTTAAACTAAAAGAAGCGCCATTTTATCGGGTTATATTTTTCTTTCCAAATATCATGTCGGTTGTTGTTATTGGGATCCTATGGATGTTCATTTATAATCCGAGTATTGGTTTAGTCAATTCAGGTTTAGAATTCATTGGCTTAGAGTCATTAGCAAAACCATGGCTCGGTGATGAAAAATGGGCACTTCCTAGTCTCGTATTACCATCGGTCTGGGCGGGGATTGGTTTATTTATGCTTATGCTTATCGGTGGTATTTCAAACATTGATAAAAGCTATTATGAAGCAGCTGAGATAGATGGGGCAACACAGTGGCAGCAATACTGGAAGGTAACTGTTCCGCTGCTATGGCCGCAAATAAAGATTGCGATTCTTTATATTGTAATCACAACACTAAATGGCTCCTTTGTTATCGTTCAGGTTATGACTGGCGGGGGACCAAATAATGCGACACATGTAATGGGTTCCTACCTTTATCAGCAAGCATTTGTTCAGTTTAATTTCGGATATGGGGCAACAATTGGTGTGATGATTTTAGTACTGTCATTACTCACCGTGCTCATTTTACAATTCTTTATGCGTAGAGAAAAAGTAGATTACTAATCATGAGAGTAAAGCATGGAAGGGATGAATAATCTTGAAGCGAAGTGTTGGACAAATTCTTGGGCGAGGCGGGATTCGGATACCATTAATCCTTTGGACGATAGCGGTACTGTATCCTATCTTCTGGATGTTTCTTGGATCATTTAAATCAAACGCAGAAATTTACCGAAATCCATGGGGCTTTCCGGAAACATTTAATTGGCAAAATTATGTAGATGCATGGACAAACTATAATATTGGCACAAGTGTGCTGAATAGCTTCATTGTGACAATAGTTGGTGCTGTCTTAACATTGATGCTTGCAATACCAACAGCATATGCAATTGAGCGGATAAATTTCCGTGGCAGTAAGTTTTTATTTACTTTATATGTATCAGCCATGATGATTCCAATGGTATTAGGGTGGATCCCATTATTCTTTTTATTGAGTGATTTACATTTACTGGATAATATTTACGGCTTAGCAATCGTATACGCTGTTAGCCAACTGCCTTTTACAATTTTCGTTTTAACGAGTTTTATGAGCACTATTCCTAAATCGTTAGAAGAAGCAGCAGCGATTGATGGTCTCTCTCCTTATGGCGTATTGTGGAAAGTAATTACCCCACTTAGTATGTCTGGAATCATTACAGTTACAATAATGAACGCCATCCAGTTTTGGAATGAATATTTTATGGCATTAATCTTTTTGCAAAGCAGTGAAAAATATACACTTGCACTCGCAATTGATTTCATAAGCAGTGAAGCACAATATACGAATGCTTGGGGTACATTGTTTGCAAGTCTTGTAATCGCAATTGTTCCTGTCATTATTCTCTACGCAATCTTCCAGAAGCGGATTGCAGAAGGGATGACAGAAGGAGCAATAAAGGGTTAGAAAAATTAGAACTTTATGATGGAGAAATAGATTGATTAATGAATAAACGCTCACCCTCTGATTTATTAAAAATCAAAGGGTGAGCATTATTTTTATATGCTACATTTAAATAATTTTTTTTTGCTAATGACATTTCGCAAACTGCTATAGCTAAATAGGCACAAAGGAGATTTTCGCTCCTGACAGTCGCACATCCAGTGGTGCAATGGCTGAAGGAATCTCCAGTCCTCGCTACAAACTATGGCGATAATAGAGGTAATGCCGTTGTTTCTTATAAAGATAAAGATAGCTGCACAACTCAGCTGAGAAAATACCGAAGACTTTTCGAATAAAGTTCTATTTGTCTGATTGCGATGTAATGCAGCTTTCCTTGTCCTGCACAAGAAGGCTCACCAGCCCCCCGCGGAAAGCGAAGTGTATTTCGTAGCGACTAGTCCGAGAGCAATCTTCAATTCAAGTTACGTCGCACTTAATATCAATAGTAATAAATCAGTCGAAATGAGTTTGCTAATTATTTATATAACAGATATCCCTTTCGTACTTTCTCAAAATCCTTCAAGCCTTTTTTCCATTGTTTCTCCATCTCTTTAACAGAGGTTCCATTTTCAATTGCTTCGCGGATCCAGCCGTTACCAATCAGGTTATCAAAAAAGGATATGCCTGAGCTATTTTCTGCACCGAATTTAAAGTTCTCTGGGTACATATCGTGCAACGTTTTTACAATATGGATTCCGGTTTCAACTGGTTTATAAGCTTTCTTGTTTAGAACGTGTATTTGTATTCCATGGCTTAATTTTCCACTATGCTTAGAAATAGACGGGGTAAACGATGCTGCCCTAAATGTTACACCAGGGAGCTCCAAATCATTTAATGTTGCTGCAAATTCCGTACTATTCACAAATGGTGCGCCAATGAATTCGAATGGTTTGGTTGTGCCACGACCTTCTGATAAATTTGTTCCTTCAATTAATGCTGCCCCTGGATATACAAGAGCGGTTTCAAGTGTCGGCATATTTGGTGATGGCAGAACAAACTCCAGTCCTGTGTCTTCATAGTACATGTCACGCTTCCAGCCATTCATCTCTATTACAGTTAAATCAGCACCAATTTCAAATTCCTCATTAAATAAAGTGGCCAATTCTCCAACTGTCATTCCGTGACGTAATGGAATTGGATAGTTTCCGACAAAAGATGCATACGCCGGATCAAGAACTGGTCCTTCTACCTTATGACCACCCAATGGATTCGGTCGATCAAGGACGATAAATTCGATATTATTTTCCTTGGCGGCTTCCATTGCATAGGCCATCGTATAAATGTAGGTATAGAAACGAGTGCCAACATCTTGAATGTCGAAGAGGAGTACATCCACATTTTCAAGCATTTCTGGTGTTGGTTTACGCGTTTGTCCGTACAAGCTATAAACGGGTAGTCCTGTTGTTTCATCAATATAAAATTCTACATATTGTCCGGCCTGGGCATCGCCGCGAACACCATGCTCTGGTCCATATAATGCAGTTAATTCTACATCGGGATCATTGTGCAACAGGTCAACAATACTGTTTAATTCCTTGTCCACTCCAGTAGGATTTGTTATTAAGCCAACGCGTTTTCCTTCTATCAATTGTTTATGTTCATCAAGTAAAACTTCTACACCGAGTTGAAATTCTTTCTTCTTACCTTTCCCTTTTCCATTCGAGTCTCCCTTATCCGCAAATACGGCAGTAAGGGAGCCAAGAATGAATACGACTGTCAAAAGTAGGATATACGTTTTTTTCATCTGTCATTCACTCCTTATTATTTAATAGGAAAGTCCGAATCCGAATGGAAATAAGACGTCGCCGTTCAAACTTGGAATTGTAACAGGCAACTGCCCGACCGGATTATTATCACCAAATATTGTAGCTGCAGTAGCATAAAAGCTTGCATCTCTAAATCCATATTGTGCTAAATATGCATCGATTTCTGGGAATGCCATAATGTCATATGGATTTCGGATGCCAACACCAACTACAGGAGCATCTACCTGTTCAATTAGCTGATTTACAAGTTGCATTTGTGGACTTGATGGCGCTCGTCCACTGACATTAAATGTATAGGAACCGAAGATAACAGCACGGGCATCCTGCAATGCTGCTAATTGGTCATTCTTTAAAGGACCTGATGCTTGAATAAGCTCTGTGTTACTATGATATTTTGTTATTGCATCGTACAAATTCTTGCTATACGTATTACCAATAACTACAATTTTATCTTCCCCTGCTGCTTGTAAAGGAAGTACATTGTCATTTTTAAGCATTGTAATGGATTGGTTTGCTGCATCTGCTTCCACCTGTTTATGTGCAGCTGAACCAACTACGGCCTCTGCATTAGCTACTAATTGTTCTACTGGAACTGGATTTTCTGTTTTTATGACCCCACGATTGATCTTTAAGGTTAATATCCTTCTAACAGATTCTTCAATCCGATTTTCTGTAATTTCTCCTTTTTCGACTGCATCGAGTAGGCCATTAACTACTTCCTCAAGTCCAACAGGCATTAAAATAATGTCAGTTCCTGCGTTGACAGTACGGATAACGGCATCTACTGCTCCGAAGTGTTCGGAAATTGCTGCCATGTTTAATGCATCGGTAATGATTACGCCATCGTAGTTCATTTCTTCTCGCATTAAACCAGTTAAGACTTTATGTGATAAGGTAGCGGGTAAAGATATTTCCGTTCCATCCTTTTTCGAAATCACCTTCGTATTATCTATTTTCGGGAAGGTAACATGTGCAGTCATAATTGCATCAATATCTGCATCCATTGCCTGTTGAAATGGCATTAGCTCTACTTCTAATAGACGTTCCTTATCATGTGGTACTTCAGGTAAACCAAGGTGTGAATCAACTGCTGTGTCCCCATGTCCCGGGAAATGTTTTGCTGTCGCTGCAACGCCATTGCTTTGAATTCCCTTAATATAGGAGATTCCTAGATCAGCAACTAATTCCGGAGTTTCACCAAAAGAACGGACACCGATAACTGGATTGTCAGGGTTGTTATTGACATCTAGTACTGGCGCAAGGTTCATATTAATACCAAGTGCATTTAATTCTTTACTAATCACACTGCCAACATTTTTAGCTGTTTCGGTTGAACGTGTTGCGCCAAGTGCCATATTACCAGGCATATAAGTTCCTGACTGTAATCGCCCAACGATTCCACCTTCTTGGTCGATTGTTAGCAGCAGCCCATATTTTTCAGCAGCTTCTTGATATGCTGCAACTAGCTCCGTCGTTTGTTCTGTTGTCACTACATTTTCCGCGAACAAAATGACTCCGCCAAGGTGGTAATCCTTTACCATTTGTTCTATTTCAGGCAGCATCTCTGTGACATTTTTTCCATTCCAGTTTCTAAAATCTGGCATCAGCATTTGTCCGATTTTCTCATTCAATGTCATGCCTTTGATTGCATTATCAATTATGTTGTATCGTTTTCCTTTTTGTTTAATAATAAGCTGTTCTGACTTTTTGTGATGAACGGCAATCTCGTCGGTAAATTTTCCGTCTGATACCGTAATCCATGAACGCCCATTTTGACCGGTAAACGTTACAATTCCATCTTGATTAACCGTTGCGACATTTTTGTTTTTTGAGCGCCATGTTAGATTATCTGATACAGCTTTAAAATGACCGTCACTGTATAGATGTAAGGCATTTAAATCAACTTTATTATTCGTGATTTCTATTTCTGCCTCAGGAATATTTTGCAAAATAACTAGATTGTCGATTTTTTTGCTTTTCTGCGCCTTAACATTCGAAGCGTTATAAGGGCTGATAAGTAATACTACTGTCGCAAATAACATGATTGAAGCTTTAATCCAGCGTTTCATAATTAACCTCCTATTATCTAGTAATTCCTTTTCTTCCATCCTTCACTCACTAGATTTAATGGTAATGATTGATTAGAATCGTCAGCGAGTTTAAGATTTGTTATATACCAACCGCGTCCGTTTGTTGTAGCGTCTGTTTGATATCGGAAGCGGATATGGGTTGTTCCGGCTGGGATAGCTACAGTTTCTGCTTGAAAGTCGACACTACTTCCGGTAAATTTGCTGTGGACTTGTTCCCAGCTTTCGCCTCCAGTCGAGACTTCTATGATTCCGAAGTCGAAGTCTTGTTCGATTCTGTACCATGTATCAAACGCAAGAGTAGCCTCATTTTCTATTGAAACTTCAGCTGTGATTACCCGATTTAATCGATCACCATATCCAGAAAACCATGCGTCCTTATTTTTAGTTGGCATTTTTACTGGAATCGCATCCGCAACTTGTCTAGCAATTTGCCGGCGTGCTGGATTTGTTGACACTGTCTCGCGTGATGGATGGACCCGATTCGTTAATAATATTGCGATTGTATCGTTGTTTAGATTAATGACTAATGAAGTCCCCGTATATCCAGTATGCCCTAGTGTAGATGCTTCGGATAAGGCATCCATATACCAGCCTTGCGCGAGCTCCCATCCTAATCCATGGTCATTCCCTGGAAATTCGGGAATCTGATTCTCTACTAGAAGTTTAATTGTTTCGGGCTTTAATATTCTTTTGCCACCATACTTCCCATCATTAATGAACATGTGGGCAAGTTTGCCTAAATCATTGGCAGTGGAAAATACTCCTGCATGGCCAGCAACACCGTCCAGGGACCATGCGCTTTCATCATGGACTTCACCCCATACAATGCCTCTATTTGTCCAAGGTTGATATTCTGTTGCAGCAATTCGATACTTTAAGGATGCAGGTGGATTATACATCGTGTCATTCATTTTTAAAGGTTTGGTAATCTTTTCATGTACATATTCATCGAGACGTTTTCCTGAAAGTCGTTCTATAATGGCACCTAATGTAATCATATTTAAATCGCTGTATGTGTAAGTAGATCCTGGAGTATTTGCTAGTGGGTATTGAAAAACGTATTGCAAGCGTTCTTCTCTATTTTCACCAATGGTGTATAGTGGAATCCATGCGGTAAATCCAGATGTGTGGGTCATAAGCTGTCTAATTGTGACATTCTCTTTTCCATTTTCGGCAAACTCTGGAATGTAGTTTGCAACTGGATCATCGAGTTCAAAAAGCCCTTCCTCATAAAGAATCATTGCGGCTGTTGTAGTGAAGATTTTACTAATTGATGCAAGGTCGAAAATTGTATCTTTTTCCATTGTGATCGGTTTGTCCACTTCTTTGCCAGTGCCGTCTTCGTATAAGAAGGCATGTCCATATGCTTCATGTTGTACAATATGGCCGCGCCTTGCTACGAATGTAACGGCACCAGGCATCATTCCATCATCAATCAAGTTTTCCAGCTCAGTATCAATCTGACGCAACGGTCCTTCCACCATACCTGCTCCTTTTGCGGAACCAGGATGTAAAACAGGTGAGGTAGGACCGGGCTGATCCCAAGAAAATTGTGGGTGTGGCATATTCCTCGATTCCTTTCTTTCCTGTTTTTCAATTGTTGGTTCGTGAATATTCCCATGACCAGCATGTACATTGGTTAATGATAGAAGTGCAATTAGGAAAATAATTAACAACGTTATTTTTCGCATAAGATTCCTCCCTTGTGAAAGATATGGAATAATAGAGATAGAGTATAATTATCCCAATGAATGAAAGCGAATTCATTAAATAAAATATACTAAGTATAATTCGTACTGTCTATGGAGCAAAAGGATCATATATGTTAGGGAAATTATGAAAAAACGATTATTGTTGTTGGCTTGATGTCACTAAAGTTAGTAAGATTAATAATGGTTAATAGTCTTTTGTTGAAAAATATTCTCTACACATAAGACTTAAGTCTTAATAAAAGTTAGATTTAAAGGTCATGATGATTTTTCTATTCTTAGCGTATACTCATATTACAAACAAAAGATAATTCATTTTTAATGCAAAAAGCTCTTTTCAAAAAAATGCTAGACGGTTGACATTATCCTAAGTCAGAGTTCAGTCCAGAACAACGGCAACAATAAGCGATGAATCAGATAAAAATAGGAAAGGCAGAGGATGAAAATGAAGAAGAATACGATTGTTGTTTTAATTGTAGCTGCTGTATTTATAGCAGCCATAATGAATTTTTTACCGTTTGGCCCGAATGGTAAAACCGAACATGAGCAAACGATTAATGAGGCATTTACCAAGGTCGATATAGAGACAGAAAATGTAGAAATTGAAATTTTATCTTCAAATAGCAGTGCGGCTGAAATTGAACTGAAGGGAAATAAAAATAATAAATATAAACTTGAGACTAAAGTAGAAGGAGACACGCTTCAAATCGAGGTTAAAGATAGATTGTTCCGCTGGTTTTCGTTTGGATTCTTTAATTCATCATCAGTATCTCTAAAAGTTTTCCTCCCAGAGAGGGCATATGATACGATTGAAGTTGTTACAGACAATGGAAAAATCAGAGCGAATGAAATGGAAGCAGATGTAATTAATATGGAAGCAGACAATGGTAAAATTATAGTTGATCATATAAAAAGCACTTCATTTAATTTTGAGGTGGATAACGGTGAGGTCTCATTAAGGGATATCGAGGGAGAAATTAACGGTTCTTCAAATAACGGTCGCATTTCTTTAATAACCGAATCATTGGATAGTCCTATAACCTTGGAAACAGATAATGGAGTTATTGACATTCAAACAGATGAGCAGCCTGCAAATGCTACCTTTGATATTAATGTTGATAATGGAAAAGTTACTGTGTTTGGAGAATCTAACTATGATACGATAATCGGTAATGGCGATAATCTAATCAAATTAACTGCAGATAATGGAAAGATAACGATACAATAATTTAACAAAAAGCTTAACTGGTCGATTGGCTAGTTAAGCTTTTTGTTAGTAATAAATAATAAATACTATAAAAGTCCTACAAATTTGAAAAATTTACTCTATAATAAAATAATAGCTAGATTACTAAGGGGAGAATTCTATTATGGTATTAACATTTAAAAAGAGAAAACAACTAGAGAAAAATGAAAACGTATTACTGCAATCAGCAAAACAAATGAATCCAATTGTAGAGGTCGATCCTGGTTCTGATTTAGACAAGCAATTAAAGATGTTAGATTTGACTGTGGAAGATTTCGCGATAGCACAGGCATTAAAGCCATATGTTGAAGAACAAATCGTTGAAATTGTCAATGGATTTTATCAGAATTTGGAACATAATGATGCCCTAATTGAAATAATTGAAACGTATAGTTCATTTGAAAGGTTAAAGAAAACACTGAGAAAACATGTTGTAGAAATATTCTCGGGTGAAATGAATGCGGCGTTTATTGAGAGAAGAAAGATTATAGCGCATGTGCATGTTAAAATCGGACTTACACAAAAGTGGTATATTGCTTCTTTTCAGAAAATCTTTGATGGGCTGATCAATGTTGTGATAGAAAATTTTTCAAACCATTCAGATTATACCCAGGCAATAAAAGTTATTAATAAACTATTAAACTTAGAACAACAGGTAGTATTAGAGGCATATGATGATGAATTTAATCGTATAAAGGACATTGAAACAGAAAGTAAAGTTGAGCTTTTTAAATCTTTAGAGCAAACATCTATAGGACTTGCTACCTTGTCGGAAGAAACAAATGCAGCGCTTGAGGAACTGACAACCCAAGTGAATGGGATGACAGCTCATTCAAAGGTTGGAACCACCTTTGCTGAAGATGCAAGTGAGGCTGCTAAACAAGGTAAATCGCGCCTAGTCGATATGAATCAATCATTCGACAGGGTACAAGAGAGTACAACGAAAGTAAACAGTGATATGGCGACCTTAGAGGAAATGTCAACGCAGATAAAAGATATTATAGAGATTGTGAAATCTATTGCTGGGCAGACGAATCTGTTGGCATTAAATGCATCAATAGAAGCAGCAAGAGCGGGCGAGCATGGGCTTGGCTTTGCAGTTGTTGCTGATGAAGTTAGAAAATTGGCGGAGCAGACAGCGAATTCAGTAACAAATGTTACAACTCTAATTGAAAAGACGAATGAGCAGATTTTCAATAGTTCTGCGTCTTTGCAAGATGTACAAACATTTTTATCGAAAGTGAATGAGCAAATGCGTAGTACAGATGAAGCATTTCTAAAAATTGATCAAACGATGGAGAAAACAAAACAAAGTAATCATGCTATTCAAGCAGAACTAGAAGCATTTGATGACGCACTTCTCGAGGTAGAGCAATCCGCATCGACCATTGCTGTAACTGCAGAAAAGTTGAATTCAATGATGGAAGAAGTAGAATAGTGGGGGGACAGGTGCCTGTCACTTTCCGGGTTTTGTTGAAAATGAACTGAAGATTGATAGACTTGCGGGAGCTCAGGTATATTGGATTGACTATCAGAATATCCTCTGGAAATTCGAGTTATTTTCAAATGTCTAAATTGGAGCAATTGAATAAGGGACGATGCAGCGTATAATACCACTATTTCCGAGTGTTCGTAGACCGATTGTGGGCGAGAATTTGAGTGTCAATCGGTCTACGAATTTTGTCGAAATGAATTGCTTAGATGTAGAATTCGACATATTGTTTAACCTTAGCATTCATGTTAAACTAACACCATAATGAAAAGGAGGGATACTGTGCAAAAGGAAACTACGAACCAGATTCTACTAGCTATAAGAGAGCTTGGTGAAAGTTTAAATCAGACCAATAAAGCGGTTGAAAATCTAAGTGTACAAATGCAAGAAATGAAGAATGAACTAAGACAAGAGATGCAAGAAATGAAGAATGAATTAAGACAAGGGATGCAGGAAATAAAAGTAGAATTAAAAGAAGATATCAAAAAAGTTGATTCAAAGATTACGATTCTATCAAATGAATTATTAGAAACGAAAGCTGATGTATTGCTCTTGAAACAGAATGGCTAGAGTTTGCCTACTACTAAATCATTGGTAATATCGTAATACAATTCACAACATTAGCGTAATTACAAGATGATATCAACATACCTCCTTCACTTAAATAATCTACCGGAAATTTTAAGGGATTGAAAAGAGTGTTACCCTATACCTCGATGCTATGGGTAGTTACTGCTATTCATTTATATAAAAACTCACAAAACACCCCTCAATATAATTTCGAACTTATTTTTCATTCTTTTAGGATTGAAGTTCCTTAGACAATATTAGCCGATTAAATATATAAAGAGTACCATCTGGAATTGCAACGATATCACTTAATATTCTATGAAGTTAGATGCTTATTTCAATTCAGACTGAATAACTTGGAGCCATGAGTATGTTCGTTGTACAAATATACCTATTTATAAATGGAAATATCATACTTATTACACTTGTGATACAATGCACTAATTATTATTATGGAATAGATAGGAGGAATGTAGGTTGACCCAGAAGATGATTGACGATTTGTTAGAGGTTATTACCTTTTGGTTGGCTGATATTAAGGATATTCAAGCAAACAGTTATCATATTGATGCATTATTCACTGATTTACAATCCCGAGCTGATGATATTCATATAGGTATCACCGGGTTGGAGAAAGATATTCAACAAATAGATGAGAGACTTGCTAGCATATTGTCCTGTGTTCTTGAAAATAACAATAATAAAAAGATAGCACAAAAAGCGATTTAGTTAAAGTTTGCAATAGCAGGCTTATTTTTTTTGCTGCGAAAATGAATGGGAGCGTTGATGAAATATATGGGTCCTGCTAAGCAATCCTCATGCAGATACCCTCAAATATAATCTAGCTTCCAACCCATATCCTCTCTCCATTCCTCTCATCCTTTAATAAATATCCCTTATAACATCCTAATTCTTCATAATCATGTATTCGATTCCATTTCATTTAACATAAAATCTTAATAAAATTCTCTTTATATATTTGTAAACGAACCGATAGATTAAATAGAACAACACTATGTTAATTTGGTTAACTACATAAGTGAAATCCGGTGTAAACAAAGATTTTATCAATCTAAGTTGTCACTTAACTTTAGGAGGAAAAAATGGATATATCATCTTTGATTGGGTTAATTCTAGGTATTGTCGCTATCGGGGTTGGGATGGTACTAAAGGGTGTTAGCATCACGGCATTAATTAATCCAGCAGCATTATTAATTATTATTTTAGGAACAATTGCAGCAGTTGTCATTGCATTCCCTACGAGTACTTTGAAAAAAGTCCCGAACTATTTCAAAATTATATTTACGAAGCAGAAAATAACGGATTCGGAAGCGTTGATTCTCATGTTCACCGACTGGGCAGATCAAACGCGTAGAGAAGGGATATTATCTTTAGAAACACAATTAAATGAAGTAGAAGATCCGTTTCTCATCTCGGGATTACAGTTAGCAATCGATGGACAAACACCAGAATTTATTCGAGAGGTAATGCTTGAGAAGATTGATGCCATGGAAGCACGACATGAGGTAGGGGCATCTGTTTTTACACAAGCGGGAACATATGCCCCCACACTTGGTGTACTTGGTGCGGTTATCGGCTTAATTGCGGCATTAGGGGATATGTCAGATATGAATGCGCTAGGAGCTGCAATTTCCGCAGCATTCGTTGCAACATTACTTGGAATTTTTACTGGGTATGTTCTATGGCATCCATTTGCAAATAAACTTAGAGAAAAATCAAAACAGGAAGTTTTACAAATGGAAATTATGGTAGAAGGGATTCTCTCAATAACGACTGGTGATTCCGCGATGATGGTACGTGAGAAACTTGGATCATTATTAACAACAAAAGAACAGGCGGAAATGAAACAGAGGGATAGCGATGCGTAGAAATAAAAAGAAAAAAGGAAGCCATATTGATGAATCGTGGTTACTCCCATATTCTGATCTATTAACATTACTCGTTGCATTATTCATTGTCTTATTTGCGATGAGTGATGTTAATGCAGCCAAATATAAAGAACTTGCGGGAATATTCCGTAATGAATTTTCTTCAGGTGGTGGTAGTGGAATACTTGAACAAAATAATGATCCCATTTCTCCAAATCCTCCTGAACAACAGCAAGAAGAGGAAAATGAAGAAGACGAATCGAAAATTGAAGAAGAACTGGAGTCGAAAACTGAAGAAGAGCGTAAGAGTGAGGAAGAGCTTCAGCATTTAAAAGCACTTCAAGAAGAAGTGAATCGGTATATCACGACGAATAGTCTGACTGAGAATTTAAGCACGAAATTAACCGATGAAGGTCTACTTGTCACAATTGTCAATGAAGTCTTTTTTGACCCGGGAAGTGCAGAAGTTAAGGAACAAGGAGCGGGAATCGCGAGAGAGGTATCGAATGTACTTGTTACAAAACCACCACATCAAATTGTAATTAGTGGACATGCGGATGATGTACCCATGAATAATGAAGAATATGGCTCAAACTGGGAATTGAGTGTTGCTCGGTCTGTTAATTTTATGCGGCTAGTGCTAGAAAATGAGAATCTAGATCCAACGCTATTCAGTGCAAAAGGATTCGGGGAATTTAAGCCAATTGTGCCAAATACGAGTGCGGAAAATCGGGCAAAGAACCGCCGAGTAGAAGTACTTATTCTCCCAAATCATGAAATAAATACTGGAGAATAACCCCTTCCTTTCAATAAACAAAACTGCAAGAATTGAACATTAAGGAGTTAAGACGAAATGAAAAAACGGTTTAAAATAAAAAATATTAGAGCAAGAATGACACTAGGATTCTCAGTAATTATTGGGTTGTTTATCTTATTTGCCATTTATAATTTTTTCTCTATATATAAAACGAATGAAGCTACTAGGGAAATTATAAATTATCAAATGGAATTGCTAATTGTAGACCAAGAACTGGTATCAAACATGGCACAACGTGAAGGCTATTTACGTGGATTCTTATTGTATGGTGACACAGGAATGAGAGATAGATTTAAGGACTCAATCGAAGAAACAATTGCATTAGAAAACAGATTACTGGAATTAAATGATACGGAAGCAACAAGAGTCCTTATCGATAAGAAGATCGTTTGGGGAACGTTAACAGATGAAGTGTTTGAAACATACGACAACGGAAATGAAGAAGAAGCAAACCGAATAATGAATTCGGAAGTAATACCACTTTCAGAAGAGATAATGACAGAATTCCAAGAAGCAACCAATAATAGAGAAGATCTTATTCAAGCTGGAGGAAAGAGAATTATTGAAAATGGAAATACAACGTTCTTTATTAGTTTAATTGTCGGCGGACTTATTTTAATATTTGGTATTGCAAGTGCAGTACTTACTTCACGTAGTATTACAAAGCCGATCAAATCATTGATGGACCGGATGAACTTAGTTGCAAAAGGAGATCTAAGTGGAGAGTTGCTAGAGGTTAGATCAGCAGACGAAGTAGCACAGTTAACAGTAGCTACTAACGAAATGGTATTGAATAACAGAGATCTACTATCAAAAATTAGTACCGTTTCAGAGACCGTTTCAAGCGAGGGTGAAGAATTGACAAGTGCCGCGAATGAAGTGAAAGCGGGATCAGACCAAATTGCAGTCACGATGCAGGAGTTGGCAACAGGTTCAGAAACACAGGCGAACAGTGCTAGTGACCTTGCTGCAATCATGGTAAACTTTACTGAAAAAGTTTCTGAAGCGAATGAAAGAGGACAAACGATTCATGAGTATTCCACTAAAGTATTGGAAATGACAAATGAAGGACGAAGCTTAATGGAAGGCTCACAAAAACAAATGGGAAGTATTGATCAGCTTGTGAAGGACGCGGTACAGAATGTCCGAGGATTAGATGAGCAGTCACAGGAGATTTCTAAATTAGTTTCTGTCATTCAAGAAATTGCTGATCAAACAAATTTATTAGCGTTAAATGCGGCAATTGAAGCAGCTAGAGCGGGCGAGCATGGAAAAGGTTTTGCAGTAGTTGCTGATGAAGTGCGTAAATTGGCTGAACAAGTATCGGTTTCTGTAACAGATATAACTGGTATCGTGACAGCAATCCAAAACGAAGCAAGTAAAATTGCAGGGTCTTTACGTGGAGGATATGAAGAGGTTGAGCAAGGAACGAAACAAATTCAAACAACAGGTACAATGTTAAATGAAATCGGTGAGTCAGTGACTAAAATGGTGCAGGACATTACTGCTGTATCGGGTAATTTGTACGAAATCGTAGAGAATACTCAAGAAATGAACAGTTCCATTGAAGAAATAGCCTCGGTTTCTGAAGAAGCGGCTGCTGGTGTCGAGGAAATAGCTGCCTCGACTGAACAAACGAGCAGTTCAATGGATGAAGTAGCCGCAACCTCTGTACAGCTTTCAAAGGCGGCAGAAGAGTTGGAAGGATTAGTAAAACAGTTTAAGTTATAGATTTCATTTGAACGAATGATTGAGATAAAGTGAGATTAAGTTTGTGGCAAAATGTCACAAACTTATCTGCATTTAGCATTATTTTACATGTTAAATCGTCAATTATGGTTCCATTTATAAAAATTAACATTGATAGGAGATTTCCCAAATGACGATAACAACAAATGAACGAAATCGATATATTACGAATCTACTAAATGAAATGCATCATTCCTTGCAATCGATTATCCCATTAGATCATGAGCTTTCTAAGCCAAGCTTACAGGAGCATACATTGAAGCTTACTTTTGGTGTGCTTATTGGTATTACGGGGGACATAAGAGGCAAATTAATTTTTTCCGGGAATCAATCTGTATTTGGTTCGATTGCGGAATCAATGTATGGCATGGCAATAGAGGGTGAGATGCTAACGTCATTTAGTGGTGAACTTGGAAATATGATTGCAGGTAATCTGGCGACAAACATCGTAAAATACGAGCTTAGAACAGATATTACTGCACCAACAACCATAGAAGGTAATACCACCCTTTCTGGCTATGATAAAGCAATACTGCTTACTGCATCTTTTGGTGGAGCAGATAATTTAGAAATCTATTTGATACTAGATTAATAAACTCATAGGATTAAAAAAATATTCTTTATTTTAGTGAAACCCTTCATTTGCGAGAATTTTTCTCCGATAATGGAAATAGGTAATTATTACTAGTATAATCATATATAGAGGTGTGTTTTGTTAGATAAGCTGGAGTAAGTAAAGCTATTTTTTTGATATATATATATATGAATAATACATAAATATACAAAAGCTGATCGGATTAACCATATGAGAAAGGAAGTAATACATGGAGACGGATCAATATTTAGAAGTGTTTTTGGATGAAAGTCGCGAACATCTACAAGCTGTGAATGATAATATTTTAGAATTAGAAAAGAAACCGGATGACCTCAATCTTGTGAACGAAATCTTTCGTTCTGCTCATACACTTAAAGGAATGTCGGCAACAATGGGATATGAGGATATTGCTTCATTGACACATAAGATGGAAAATGTATTGGATCAAATCCGTAATAATAAACTAACGGTTACGACAGAAGTAATTGATATTATCTTCCAAGCAATTGAGTATTTGGAAGATATGGTAGATGCAATTAGTGAGGGAAAAGATGGAAAGAAGGATGTATCGACGCTTGTACATCGTTTAGAATTAGTTGAAAAGGGGGAAACAATCAGTGCTTCAGATGCAGCTTTGGAAGTTGCGAGTACAATTGAGCCTCAGGAAGCATTGCAATTAGAGTTGGATGAGTTTCAAATGACGATTATCGAACAAGCTAAAGAGCAAAATGTGTTTGGTTATCAGCTTACTGTTCGCTTATCACAGGATAGTATCTTAAAGGGTGCACGTGCCTTCATGGTATTTGAGGCATTGGAGAAGACTGGTGAGATTGTCAAGACTTCCCCTGCTGTGGAAGAAATAGAAGAAGGAGACTTCGACCAGGAGTTCACCCTTATTTTCTTATCTAAGGAAACAGCAGAAGCGATTAAGACTCCACTTTATAAAATATCTGAAGTGGAAAATGTATCCATAAGCACGCTTATTTTTGAACAGAAAGAGCAAGTACAAGAAAAAGCTGCTGAAGCAACGAATGAATTGAGCCCACAACCAGAAAAGGCATCTATAGAGAGTAAAAGTAATCATGCAACTAAAACGATCCGGGTAAATCTAGAACGAATTGATGACCTCTTAAACTTGTTTGAAGAAGTGGTAATTGATCGCAGTAGATTAGAAGTGATATCGGAAGGTATCAATAATCCGGATTTACTGGAAACTGTAGAACATATGGGGCGTGTATCATCTGATATGCAAAGCTTGATCCTGGCAATGCGAATGGTGCAAATCGAGCAAGTATTCAACCGCTTCCCAAGGATGATTAGGGGATTGGCTAGAGATCTTGATAAGAAAATAAACTTGGAGATTATTGGAGCGGAAACAGAACTCGATCGAACGGTAATCGACGAGATTGGTGATCCATTAGTACATTTGATACGTAATTCAGTGGATCATGGTATTGAGATGCCAGAAGAAAGAAAGCGAGCTGGAAAGCCTGAGGAAGGGAAGATTATTCTACGAGCATTTCATAGTGGAAATCATGTCTTTATTGAAATTGAAGATGATGGTGCAGGAATCAATCGAAATAAAGTAGAAGCAAAGGCAATTGAAAAAGGGATTATCACTGCGGAACATGCTGAGACATTATCCGATGATGAAGTTGCACAGCTTATTTTATCTTCTGGATTTAGTACGGCAGACCATATTTCTAATATATCTGGTCGAGGCGTTGGACTTGATGTTGTAAAAAGTAAAATCGAATCCCTAAGTGGTCAAATTAGCATTGAGACAGAAGAAGGAAAGGGCAGTATCTTCTCGATTCAATTGCCACTAACCCTTTCTATCATTTCGACTTTACTTGTGAAAGTAGAACAAGAGACATATGCAATTCCACTTTCTTCGATTATTGAAACGGTACTGCTGGAAGAATCAGAGATTATGACAGCTCATGGTCAGAAGGTAATGGACTTTAGAGGACATGTCATTCCGCTTGTATCACTGTCGGAAGTATTCCAGGTCCCATCTGTGGAAAAAAATAAATCGAAACATGAAGCAATTGTTATCGTTAAAAAAGGCGAAAAACTAACAGGGCTAATTGTTGATAGCTTCCTCGGTCAAAAAGAGGTCGTATTGAAATCACTAGGTTTTTATTTACGTGATGTCTTTGCAATATCAGGCGCAACTATTTTAGGTGATGGTGAGGTTGCGTTAATTATTGATCCGAATGCATTGATAAAATAAGAGAACGGAGGCTTCAGAGATGGCAGAAGTAAATAAATATATTTTATTTAAGCTAAAGAATCAGACGTTTGGCGTTGAGGTTTCGCAGGTAATTTCCATTGAAAGATTACAGGAAATTACTGAAGTCCCGCGAACATCTGAATTTATAAAAGGTGTTACCTATATTCGCGAGAAAACAACGCCCGTGATTGACTTGAAAGAAAGATTATTGATGGACGAAGCAAAATCAACTGATGATACTCGTATTTTAGTAGTAAATATTAATTCGATGCAAATTGGATTAATTGTTGATGCTGCAACTGAGGTAAAGGATATCGATCAATCTGTCATTGATCCAGCACCAGAACTTATCGGTGGTGTGAAAGAAACCTTTATTAAAGGGGTAGCTAGATTAGAAAGTGGATTATTGATTTTGCTAGAATTAGAGAGTATTATCGATCCAAATGAAACGAATGAATTATTAGAAGTAGTTGCCGAATAGCAAAGATTTCTGCCTGTAACTTAATGGAATATAGCGTTAGAAAAAATCACATGTTTTCGGATATGTGGTTTTTTCTCTTATGCTATTATTAAGTGCGATGTTGATTTCCTCTTGAATAGCTCTTTTTATAGTTCGTATTCTTGTAAGAAGAAAGCTTTGATAGAATAAATTCTATTAGATAATGTTGCTTCACCTTCAAAGAGTCTTCTGCTTTTCTCTCCAATCGTTTCGTAAGGTTTTCTGCTATTGATATTAAGAGATAACTAACTGGAGATGGAAATTGCTCACGGGCTAGTCGCTCCAAAAATACACTACGCTTTCCGCTGGGGGCTGGTGAGCCTTCTTGTGCTGATGCAATTCGAAGTCTCACCTAGGCCCTTCCTCCCGCAGGAGTCTTCGTGTATTTTCTCCGCTGGAGTGGTGTTAGAAAAATTACTATCTTTCTATAAAATGAGATAGCACTTCCCCTCACACATAGCTTTATCGTAAACATCGAAATAGCGGTTGTTCAACCGATTTATTATATATTGTTCAGGGAAATAATATTGGGCGAAATATTATTGATTCTAAAGCTACATTCATTTAGAATAGCTAAGTATGACGTTAAGAGACCGTGTCTTTTCTAATCGGAATAATTAGTAGAACTTAAGGTAAAAGAGAGATGATGTAAATGCCAAAGCAAATTTGGCTATTGGTAATAGCAACAACGATTAATGTAACGGGTGGCTCTTTTCTATGGCCATTGAATACTATTTATATGCATAATGAGCTTGGCAGAAGTTTAGCTTTTGCTGGGTTCATTTTAATGTTTAATACGGCTGCAAATATTGCTGGAAATTTGCTAGGTGGCGCTTTGTTTGATCGGTATAGTGCGTATAAGACAATATTATATGGGACTCTATTAGCGACACTTGCAACAATCGGTATTTCACTTTTCCATAGTGTAGTGCCATATACTATCTTTCTTATATTAATTGGATTTGGTAATGGGATTACGTGGCCAGTAATTATGGCAATGGCTGGTTCGGTTTGGCCAGAAGGTGGTCGACGCGCTTTTAATGCAATATATGTTGCTCAAAATCTAGGTGTTGCCCTCGGTGCGACGTTAGGAGGATATATTGCTAGTATTTCATTCGATTATATATTCTGGGCGAATGCACTATTATTTATCGTCTTTTTCTTCATCGTTTTATTTAAATTTAAAGAAATGGATCAATTACAAAACCCACAAATGCATACTTCGGTTATCAAACAAAGTGGAAAAATTAAAGATAAGAGTGCATTCTATTCCTTGTTGATCCTATGTAGTGGTTTTCTGATTACGTGGGTAGCTTATAGTCAGTGGCAATCCACGATAGCGTCCCATACACAGGACATTGGAATTCCGCTTGAACAATATAGCTCTCTCTGGGCGATAAATGGTTTTCTTATCGTTTTTGCTCAACCTTTGGTAAAATGGATAACAGGGAAGATTACTTCTCCAAGGATTCACATTTACATTGGGATCGCAATTATGATTGTGTCCTACGTGATTGCCATGTTTGCAGCTGATTTCACGATGTTTGCAACCGCAATGGTGATATTAACGATGGGAGAAGTATTGATGTGGCCGGCATTTCCAACACTGGCAAATGATCTGGCACCAAAGGGAAGAAAAGGATTTTACCAAGGTCTAGTGAACAGTATTGGTGCTACAGGAAGAATGATTGGTCCTGTAGTCGGTGGGTTTATTGTCGATATGTATAATATTGAGCTCTTATTTTATATTTTAATCGCAATTTTATTTATCCCATTTGTGACAACAAAGCTTTATGATCGAACAGTGAACGTAGAAAAATAAACAACGTAAGGGGTTTTAGCATGGCAGATATTAAACTGATTGCATTGGATATGGATGGTACATTATTAAATACGAATC
Organism: Oceanobacillus chungangensis; assembly: GCF_003369565.1. Classification (GTDB taxonomy): domain Bacteria; phylum Bacillota; class Bacilli; order Bacillales; family Amphibacillaceae; genus Oceanobacillus; species Oceanobacillus chungangensis. The sequence goes on from NZ_PIOD01000025.1 coordinate 363,482, forward strand.
ATGAGGTGTCAACTCGTACGGAAGAGGCTATTAAAAATGCTCTCGCAAAAGATATTCACGTAGTCTTAAGTACCGGTCGTGGCTTTAGAACTTGCTATCCTTATGCAGAACAATTGAAATTAACATCCTACCTGATCACCGCAAACGGTGGAGAAATTTGGAATGTTGACAAGGAGTTGCTCGACCAACATTTACATGAAACAAAAACAATTGAGAAGCTCTATCATTTGGGGTTAGAAGTTGGTGTAAACATGTGGATGATCTCTACAGAAGGAGTATTCCGTAATGAAGCACCTGAGAACTTTTACGATTATAAGTGGCTGAAGTTTGGCTGTGAATCGACTGACCAAGATAAGCTCGATACAATGATTAAAGAGATTTCACATTATGAAGGATTAGAACTGACTAACTCCTTGCCAACAAACGTAGAAGTAAACCCTCCTGGAGTGAGCAAAGCAATGGCATTGCATTTTCTATGTGAGAAGATTGGCATTACGATGGATAATGTGATGGCTTGTGGTGATAGTCTAAATGATATCAAGATGATCCAAGAGGCTGGAATTGGTGTTGCAATGGGCAATGCACAAGAAGCAATAAAAAAGGTAGCAAACTTCATCACAGATTCAAATAATGATGATGGCGTTGCTAAAGCGATAGAAAAATTCGTATTATAATATTTGTGGTCCCACTTATGTGGGGCTTTTTATTTTTATTCGGTTATATGGACTGCTTGACTCAGTTAGTATATCGCTTGGGAGGGGTAGTAGGGCAATTCATTTGGAGAATAGAGCTTATGTTTGCAGCGTTGGAGCGCATCGAAAATCCCAGCGCTCCTTGCTTGTCCCTAATCAGTCGTAGAACATCCTTATTAAACTCCTGCTATCCAGTACATCAATAATGATATTACAACTGAAGAAATGAGCATTGCGAGTAATGGGCGCAATGCTTTTTCTTTTACATCCTTTAAACTAACATTTAATCCGAGACCAACCATCGCTGACGTTAAGATGAACGTAGTGATAAAGCTAATTCCATCCATAACTTCAATGGTAACTGAGACATGGTTGCCTAGTACATAGCTTCCAAATACACTCATGGCAACGAATCCTAGTAGAAACCATGGGAATGTAATATTCGTACGCTCTTCACTTCTTGTTACATTTCGATTTTTAACCCAAAATATTAAAATTAAACAAAGTGGCACAAGTAATAACACTCTACCAAGCTTTGCTAGTAAAGCAAGAGCTAAAGCTTCCTCACCAGCCGGTTCGGCAGCTAGGGCAACATGTGCTAATTCATGGAGACTAAGTCCTGCCCATACGCCGTATTGTGTATCTGAAATAGGTAGAAAGGGCAGTATTAATGCGTAAATGATGGAGAATATTGTTCCAACCAATGCAATGATACCAACGCTAATTGCGGTATCTTCGTCCTTAGACTTAATAATTGGTGCTGCTGCCGCAATTGCCGCTGCGCCACAAACTCCTGTACCAATACCTAACAATAATGAAATCTCGGAGTCTGCTTTAAATAATTTTGCTAATAACAATGTTAGAAGAATAGCAACTGCGATTGTAACGAATCCTTTAGCAAGTAATCCGATCCCATCTTCAAAAATCACTTCAATATTTAATTTTAAACCATATAAAATAATGGCAAAACGTAATAAATATTTTGATGAAAATGCGATGCCCTTACGGAATAATTCTGGATAACCAAAAATCTGCCGATAAATAATAGCGAGAAGAATTGCATTTGCTAGTGGCCCTATCCGGTCAAAGACAGGAACTAAAGATAATGAATACCCTGAAATTGCAAAAATAAATGTAAAAAAGATGCCGGAAATTATTCTTCCCATCGTGTTGAAATCATTTGTATTACTCATAGATGTCTTCCTTCCTAAAACTATTACAATAAGGTAATACCTAATTATAAGGATTATTAAATGATAAGAAAAATAAATATTTTTTATCGTTATGATAAGATATCTTTATCATGGAAAATATTAAGGAGTACATCGTATGGAACAACAATTAAAGATTTTTATTGAGGTGGTTGAGCGAAAAAGCTTTTCACGGGCTGCAAAAAGCTTATACATGTCACAGCCAGCGGTGAGCCAATATATTGCTTCATTAGAAAAGGAGCTCGGTGTTCGGTTATTGGAGAGAAGTAATAAATTTGTTCAAGTAAATAGGGCTGGAAAAATCGTTTATCAATATGCCAAAGATATTATTAGGAATTATGATCAAATGAAGCTGCTTGTCTCTGATATAAAAAATAATCCTAGTGGGCAATTGAAAATTGGTGCAAGCTATACGATTGGCGAGTATTTACTGCCAAAAATACTCGCTCGTTTGCAAGTTGAATTTCCAAAAATTATACCATCCGTATTTATTGGGAATACAGAGGATATCGGTAAGAAGTTAATCCATCACGAGATTGATATTGGATTGATTGAGGGACAATTCGTGCATCCACAGATTTTGTCTGAGAAGTTTTCGACGGATAAAATGTATATCATTACAGGTGGCCGGCAATCCTTAAAGGGTGAGGTTACTATTTCTAATGAAAAATTAGAACAGCAAACATGGATTATTCGCGAGCAAGGATCAGGAACAAGAGAAGTACTAGAAGATTTTTTCAAAAAAAATCATATTCATCCAAAACGAGTCATAATATTAGGGAGTACGCAAACGATAAAAGAGGGGGTTGAATCTGGACTAGGCATTAGCCTGCTCTCTGAATTAACGCTAAATAAAGAATTGCAATTACATACGATTAAGAAACTTGAAGTAGAGGGAACACCGATTCAGCGTGATTTTTCAATTATTAAAAACCACCATGAGTTCCATCCGAAAGCTTTACAAACATTTGAATCATTAGTAAAAAGTTCACTTGTAGAATAAGGGAAATCCTCTGTATTCTTAGTGCCCTTACATTGTACAGAAAAGAAGAGTATAATAGAAGTAGAAGTAAGAAAGGGGATGCTTTCATGTCATTTTCTCGCGGGCCAAAAGAGCCAGTTCCAGAAGTGGAAACAAATGTATGGTCATGTACAAGTGATGATTGTCAAGGCTGGATGAGAGAATCATACAGTTTTGATGAAGAGCCATCATGTCCACTATGTCAATCATCAATGGAACATGAAATACGCGTACTGCCAGAAATGAGATAGATTTAGGATCTCCAAAGAAAAGCCATGCTATATATTTTTATTATCTAGTGGTGCCCCGACTTGGGGCACCACATTTTTTATTGTTATGCTTTTTTACTACATAATTGAAACTAAGTCCCAATGTCTCCCAAATATTCCAGATTTCAATTGTTGCATCTGTAGGACTAGCTAAAAAACTTTCATATAACTTTCCCTAAATAGTAAAAGTTATATGCTGACCCTCCCTAAGATTCAATGTAAATCCATAAGAAAACAAATATAAAGAATTATAAATTTCAGCATGTAACAATGAATTAGGAAAGAGATATGAATAGTCAAATTTATAGATTCGTAAACTATCTGTGGTGTAAGAATCCATTCACCGATAAAGGAAAGCAATCATAAAATACAATTAGCCCATTAGAAGGATGTGTCACAATGTCGAAGAAACTATATTATTATGTTAGTGGTAATACGGCAGCAGGTACTAAAAATTATTTACTATCAAATATAGAGCATTTGAAACAAGTTATCATTCTGAAACATGAGTCAAATACGGTAAAAACAGCAGTATTATGGAAGCTGATCGATACTTACGGAACCGAAAACAATTTAGAAATTTTAAAGAGCCCTTTAGGAGCAAGATACCTTGATGGGATAATTATCCGCGGGAAATCTATTGCATTTATTATTGAAGAAGTTGCCACGCCAGAATTAGAAAATTCAGTTACAATAGAGCTACATGTAGCGACACCAACAAATACATCCATAGATCAAGCAAAAGAAAAATTCTATACATTAACAAATGCTGCACATAATCATTTCAAAACAGGTCTCAACATTCATGATGACCTTGAAGAAATTTACATTAAAGAGATGAACTTCAAGCGTGCAGATCAATTAGCAGAAGAGCTGATCGATACTCTATTGCAAGATAGGCCGACACAGAATCGGCAAGCAAATATGTTTCATCGCATGTTTGGAACAAATACAGCAGATGGCGTTGTCAATGAGGTTCCACATTTGACGAGTGAATTAAAGAAGGTTTACTACATTAAAGGAAGAGCAGGAACAGGAAAATCAACGCTTATGAAGAAAATTGCTAAAGCTTGTCAGCAAAAGGGATTTGATGTTGAAGTATATCATTGTAGCTTTGACCCGAATAGTTTAGATATGGTGCTAGTTCGCGAATTGGAATTTTGTATATTTGATAGTACGGATCCACATGAATTTTTTCCAAGCAGGGAAGGGGAAACCATACTTGATTTGTACGAAGAGACAGTCACACCGGGAACAGATGAAAAATATGCAGCACAAATTCAAGAGGTAAATCAACTATATAAATCATATATGAAAAAAGGAATTGAAGATTTAAAAGAAGCAGGGAAATATTTAGAGGAAATTGAAAATCAGTTTACTTTTACAAATACAGATATTATCCAAATAATGGATAGAATACATGGGGAAATAATAAAATAGTCAAAGGGTAGATCTTTAGTATAGGATCTACCTTTTAATAATGATAAATTTTACCTCTTGATATTTTCGTGATTATCAAGTAAAATTAATTAACTGAAAATTAAAATATATAATTTTCATAAAAAGGGTGGTGTATTGGATGGTAACCGTAAAAATGCTTAAACCATATTACATTAAAGCAGATGAAAATTATGTTCGCATTATGCTCGCGTATCAGTATTTTTCAATTGTGATGGAAGAGAAGGTTTATCAATTTATACCTGTTGAAGCGAATGAGATAAAAATCAACCGTAAAACGAAAAAGGTAGAAAATATTGATGCAAGGTTTGCTTTCCAAAATGAAAAAAACGTTGTCTATGTCACCATGACCAAATTAATGACACTCCCTGATTTTCAAAAACAACTTGATTCCATTGCTGAATCGTATTATTTTAAGCAAGAAGTAAGCATCAGCAAGGTTGAATTTAAAAATGAAACCGCTTTAATTATTGCTGAGCTTGAAAAAGCGAATGTAAAACGAATGATTGACCGAGCATTGGATGAGCGAGACGAAGTGATATTTAATGAATTGGTAAAATTATTATAAAATATGTTTAGTTTATCAATTTCTATCTCTTCACAGACAGACAAGTTTCTGAGGGCTGTTTCATACAGGATAAAAGTGTCTTTATCCAGATTGAATAAATAATAAATGGAGGGAGCAGTTGGTTGAATGCTTTCTCCATTTTAATTTTTAAAGTATTTTCTAGTAAATTTATAAAAATTTAGATATTATATATATAATGAATATTGCGAAGGGAATGATTAGGAGAGATAGTGTTACATATTTAATTTAATGTGAATCAATTCACAATTGTTTCTTTTAGGGGGAGTTAGGATCATGAAAAGTAAAGGAATTTGGTCGTTAAATTTTTCAACTATTGTTATTGCATTAATTCCAATTGCGGTAGCTATTAATTATCTTGGTAAGGTTATTATTGAGACATTAAAGCTGCCATTGTGGCTTGATTCTATTGGGACAGTAATTTCTAGTATGTTAGCAGGACCATTAATTGGTGCATTTACTGGACTAATAAATAATATTATTTATGGATTTACGCTAAGCCCAATTTCGTTTGTCTATGCGATTACAAGTGTTGTAATTGGCTTAGGGGTAGGGGTTATGGCTCATAAAGGGTGGATTGCTTCCATAAGTAAAGCAATTGTAATTGGTTTGGTTGTCGGTTTGCTCGCTGCTATTGTGTCAACACCATTAAATATTATGTTCTGGGAAGGTACAACCGGCAATGTCTGGGGTGATGCCTTTTACCTATATTTAGAAAGTATTGGAATGCCACAATGGGTTGCCTCATTTGGTGACAGTGTTGTTGTCGATGTTCCAGATAAAGTAATTACCGTAGTTATTGGCTATTTAATTTATCAAAGCCTACCAAAAAACTTAATTCGTTTATTTAATAATAATAATGAAATAGAGAAATTATAAAGTGAAACTTTATTCTGTGGTGTTTTCTTTATCCCCCACAGAATGTTAGTTGAACGAATCGGGATTACTGGCTGTTGATACCCAACTTACAATTCTTGATTTTCCTCGAACTATTGAGTTGTGGGTCTTGTAGCCAGTTAATTCAGTTAAACTCAGCCAAAATTCCGTGGGATACTCCTGTTTCTCACGGAATTTATCAGCGAATTCGTTTGAAAGGAGGCATTTTTTTGGAACCGATTCATTCATATACGGATAAGAAATCATACATCGATCAAATTGATCCAATATCGAAATTGTTATTTGCTTTTGTGTCTATTTTTATTACATATTTGTTTTCGTCTATTCCGATTACCTGCTTCGTTTTGTTGATAAGTATCGTATTGTTAATGGTTGGCCGGGTGTTAAGAAAGATCGTGCCATTATTAGCAATTAGTTTTACGCTATTGTTATCAATCATAATCGTCCAAGGGTTAACCCATCCAACGAATGAAATGCCGTTGCTGACGCTTGGAACGATTGTTTTTTATCAAGAGGGACTTACCTTTGCATTATTAATTACATTACGTGTGTTTAATATGCTTGCTGCATTTGGTGTGCTTATTTTAACAACAAAACCTGACGATCTAATGGAATCCTTAATGAAGCAAGGAATGTCGCCTAAAATCAGCTACGTATTTCTTTCGGTATTTCAGCTTATACCACAAATGCGTGCAACTTTAGGAAAGATTACTGATGCACAGCGATCACGGGGGATGGAGACGGAAGGAAGCCTAATGATAAGAATAAAAGCATTCTTTCCATTACTTGGTCCTGCTGTACTAAGTTCATTAAACATGACGAAGGAGAGAGCGATTGCCCTAGAAGTAAGAGGATTTAGTTCAAAAGGGAAGAAGACTTTTATAAGCGAAGAAAAATCGTATTTCTACCCCAAATTTGTCAGGTGTGGACTTATAATTTTATTGATTGCTGCAATTGTTTGGAGGATTGTTGGATGAGCAAAATTCGTGTAGAGGGTCTGAAATATCGTTATCCAGATATGGATAGTTTGGTACTGGATGATCTAAGCTTTGAAGTGGAAAAGGGAGCGTTTATTGGTATTGTCGGTGAGAATACTGCTGGAAAATCAACACTCTGTTATGCATTAACAGGGCTTGTACCTCATTTCTTTAAGGGGGCATATGGCGGTAATGTCTTAATTGATAATATAGATGTTAAACAGAGTGAAATTAGTGATGTGACTAGCAAAGCAGGACTCGTTTTCGATCAGCCATTCTCACAAATGACAGGTTCAAAAACAACAGTATATGAAGAAATCGCCTTTGGATTAGAGAATTCTGGAGTAGAACGTGAAGAAATGCGTATTCGTATAGATAATAGTTTACGTTTAATGGATATTGAGCATTTGCAAAATAAAAATCCCTATGATTTATCTGGTGGACAAATGCAACGAGTCGCAATCGCCAGTGTACTTGCAATGAAACCAGATGTAATCGTCTTGGATGAACCGACCTCACAGCTTGATCCACAAGGGTCTGACGAAGTTTTTCAGGTTATAGCAAAACTCGCAGAATCCGGAATTACTATCATAATGGCGGAACATAAATTGGAGAAACTGGCAGAGTATGCCTCAAAGATTTTACTGTTACATAAAGGAAAGCAGATAGCCTATGGTTCCCCTAAGGAAGTATTTTCCCGGGATGATATTCTAGAATATGGTATTGCTCCACCTGTTTATGTCAGAATTGCTAAAGCCTTGAAGTTGAAAAATAAAGCAGGGTTTTATCCAATAACCTTGGATGGCCTAAAGCAGCAATGGAATGTAGGTGATGAATGATGGCAGAAATTAATGTGCGTGAACTCCATTTTAGTTATTATCCAGACCAGGAAATATTAAAGGGGATCAATCTCCATTTTAAGGAGAAATCCGCAGCGATAATTGGTCAAAATGGAGCAGGAAAGACAACTTTAGTAAAGTTATTTAAAGGATTATTAAAACCGGTAAAAGGTGATGTTTTAATAAATGCTACCAATACGAAGGAGATAACAGCAGCGAAACTAGCAAATCAGATTGGTTTAGTATTTCAAAATCCAAACGATCAGATATTTAAAAGCAATGTAATTGATGAAGTTAAATATGGTCCATTAATGATTGGCTTTACTGAGAAAGAGGCAAGTATTCAGGCAGATTTAGCACTTGAAGCGGTAGGTTTAAGAGGATTGGAACAAGTGAATCCCTATGATTTAAGTTTATATGAGCGAAAGATGATTAGTATTGCATCAATTCTTGCGATGGATACGCCAATTGTTATTTTTGATGAACCGACAATGGGTCAAGATTCTCAAGGGAAGGAGAGAATAAAAGCGATAATTAATCGTTTACGCCAAGAAGGAAAGTTGGTTCTATCGATTATCCATGACATGGATTTTGCTGCTGATGTATTCGAACGAGCAATTGTAATGAAAGATGGGCAGATTCTATTGGATGGTGAGCCGAGAGAAATATTTGCTGAAGTGGAATTATTAAAAGAAGCTTATTTAGAACAACCCAATGTGACACGAATCGGCAGAGAACTCGGAGCAGAACGGGTATTTCTAAATGAAAAGGAATTAATCGATTGGTTAAAAATACAGCATGCTACACTTCAGTAAGCTAGCAAACGCATTAGCAATAGAAGAAGCGTAATCTTTTTACGTAAAAGTGGCTCGCACATAACCAAAATATCGCTCAACTCTGGCGAATGATTATTGGAAAAGCTAACTATATAAAGAAAAATCCGAACCAATTCAAATTCTTTCTGAAGAATTTTGAATCATAGTTCGGATTTTTCTTAGACTAAAATATTTTTGCACCAATCTATTTGCTTGGAGTTTCTTTTTTCTAACGAAGAAATATTCGACTTGTCGAACTATCCCAAAAAGCGGGCGCATTCTGTACCTCGCACTAACGGGCACTTTCGCTTTTATGCATGGTGTTCACTCACTTTATTTCCATTAAAAGATCAGCCATCTTTTCAACGATATAACTGCTGCCTTTTTCCTGTGTTTCTTCGATCATCATTGCAATTAATATATCTTGTGAATCAGAAGGGTAGGCGACAAACCAGCTATTCTCCGCACCACCTTGTTCACTCGTTAGCTTAAGCTCAGCTGTTCCTGTTTTTCCAGCTATCGGAAAGTCTGCGTCATTTGCTTTATGTGCTGTCCCATTAGGCTCAGTAACAACTGCTCGCATTGCTTCTTGGATGTCTGTCGCTTGATCTTCTGTAATTAATCCTTCTTGCCATATTTCCCCTGTTTTTTCAGTCATTAGCAATGTTGGTTTTATCATATTTCCACCATTTAAAAATGTTGTATAGGTAGAAGCGATATGAAGTGGACTTACTTCTAATTGTCCCTGTCCATAGCTAGAGTTTGCGAGCTGTACCTCATCCTCCATGGTTCCAGTTGAGGATACAGATGAAGCGGTAATCGGATACTCGTAAGGTAACGCTTCGCCGAATCCGAATTGCTCCATCCCTGTGACAAAGGCATCAGTTCCCATCTCAACAGCCTTCATTGCGTAATAAATATTATCGGATCGAACGAGAGAGTCACGTAAATCGACTGGTCCATTAGAAGTGGAAACTCTTCGTACTTCATAATCACCCCAACCTGATCCATTGCTCCATGTTAATCCATTAATTTCAATTCCTTCATCTGGTACAATTATGCCATTTTGCAAGCCGATGCTAGCGGTTACTGGTTTAATAACAGACCCAGGCGCATAAGTTGCAGAGAAACGATTTAGTAATGGATTTTTCGGGTCATCTTGTAATGTTGCCCATATGTTGCTAGTTGTACCATATAGAATCTCATTTGGGTCAAAGGACGGACTACTAACTAATGCTAACGTTTCCCCTGTTTTCGGATTAATCGCTGCAGAAGACCCTGAATCCTCACCATAGTTTGCATAAATCTTTTCTTGAATATTAATATCGATCGTGACCGAAATATTTTCTCCATTTTTAACAGGCTTCTCTACAATAACGACGTCTTCCTCATTCTCTTTAGATATTGTGACTTGAATACCTGGTTCTCCTTTAAGACGCTGTTCATATAATTGTTCCAATCCACGTTTGCCAATTACATCATTTGCACTGTAAACGCCAGGCTCTTGTTTCTCTAGCTCCTCTGCGGTGATTTGTCCAATATAACCAACTAAATGTGCGGCAGCTTTACCAGCTGGGTAGACACGACCAGATACCTCTTGGCTACTAATCCCATCTATTTGCCATAATTGAGTTAATAGTTCTTCATCATAGATTTTTTTAATCGGAACAAATAAATTTGGTTGAACCCATCCAGCACTTAAAGCGTTATCGATCGAATCAACAGATATGTTTAATGCTTTGGCGATTTTTTCCTTATTTTCCTCTGGATTATTTCCGAGTTTTTCAGGAACAATCCCAACCTCATACACGACATCATTCAAAGCTAATGGCATTTGATTACGATCAAGGATTTCTCCACGAATAGGTGTCGTCGTGTGAAAATTAATCTCGCCACCATCTTTTAACTCTGGAAAAACAAACCCTTGATTCCATTGAACAAACCAATCTTCTGCTTCTTCTTCCCCTTCACGGACAAGGGTTGCTTCATAATCAAATGAAATTGGTCCTGCGAAGGTTTCCATTTCAACCGTAAATGGTAATGTAGCCGTCCCCTCCTCCATAGCTGTCTTAAGACTTTCTTCCTCCAATGCTTCGTAGGACACTGCAATTTCTGAAACTTGAAGATCATCGTAAATCTTTTGCTGACGTTCTACTGATTGTTCTGCAGGAAAAGCTTCCTTAGTATCGGCTGAGAAGTAGTCATATAATTTTCCTATTTCAAGTTCATTCCAATTTGATACAAATGCCTCGAATCGGTCATTAGGTGTCACTTTCTCCTCTGAACATGCAACTAAAACGACTGACATAAAAATAAATAAAACGAGCCATTTTTTCATCTAATTACCCCCAATCTTATCCAGTTAATTATAACATTTTCTTGGAATAATAAACTATTTTGGATACGCTAGGCTAGCTATTTTAAAAAGTAATCTAAAAGAAACAGTCACACTATGGAAAATAGTGTGACTGTCTAATTATAATTATGATTTAGTTTGCTTCCATATGAGCAGTTACTTCATCATGGATTCGGTTGAATTCTGAATCTGGCACTACATAATACCATACGCCATTCATCATTTGACCACTACCGTTAATTTCTAAAGTTGTTACATTACTACCAGTGTTACGGTAACCAGTAAATAAGGTTTGTATCTTTTCCTTATCCAGGTCTGTTTGTACATTACCACCTAAAATGTTAAGAATCTCACCTATTTTTGTAATGCTGCTGAAATTGGCTCCTTCTTTCATTGCAGCAGTAATTACATTTCTCTGACGTTCATTTCTACCTAGGTCACCGCGAGCGTCACCTTTACGCATTCGAATGTAATCTAGTGCTTCTTCACCGTTTAACCGAATTTCACCTTCTGGGAAGGTAGAACCACCTTGAGAAAATGCGAGACTATTATTTACTGTAACTCCACCTAAAGCATCAATTCCTTGTTGGAATCCTTCCATATTAACTCGTGCATACACATGGACAGGGAGATCAAATGCTTCCTCTACCGTTTGAACAGATAACTCCGTACCACCAAATGCATAAGCATGATTAATCTTATCCATGCCACGACCCGGAATGTTTACATACGTATCTCGCGGGATACTCAGCATTGTCATCGAGTTGGTTTTCGGATTTAATGATAATAGAATCATCGTATCAGAACGTCCTTTATCACCAGAGCGCTCATCAACACCAAGAAGCAGTGCATTTACTGATTCAGTATCTTTGAAAATCTGTTGAATTGCCTTTTGTCGTTCTGGATCATCATCTCTTGATAATGGACTATGCATTGTCTCAATTGTATTTCCAAGTTCATTCCAAAGGTAAACGGCAAAACCTACACCAATTAATAGAATAGCAAGTATGATTCCACCGACCCAATAAGGCCATTTGCGTTTTTTCTTATTATTTCTATTTTCTGCTCTAGAAACCACATGAATTCTCCTCTATGTTTTAATAAGTCTGAAAAAATAGGACGAATGATAGACAAAATTAGCTAACCCTGGATAAATTATAGCGGATTTGAGAATAATAGTCTATCAAATATTGTGAGATATAAGATAAAAATGTCGTATTTTAGAGTGATTTCACTGTATGTAAGGAAGTATTATCGTTAATGATCTGGAGTATAAGAAAGATTTCATCGAAGAAGTGCTAATGTATTGTTCTAGATATAATTTAAAAAATGTAGTTATTTGATAATTAAAGAAAATAAACGAATAAGTAAGTAAAAAGTTTATTACATAGTCTTTTTGACTGTATTTAAGGTTTCCTAATTTAAGAAAAATAAAGTATACTACACTTGTTGGGTTCTTTATAACGAATTTTTGTGTTCTTAATAATAAAATATTGAATAAATTTAAACAGGAATGGAGGGAGAAATTATTAATCTAGTTTCACTAGAGAGACTAAGAAGGGATTAGGCAGGGAAATAGTTGGCGGTTTTTAAATAATAAAACTTGATGAATGATATCGAAAATAACAGGACTATAGACATGACGTCACATTACAAAACTAGTTAATATGCGACAAAACTAGTCAGTCATTAGACCTGTTAACTATAGTATAATAGGCTTACGATAATAAGAGTTCATCAGTTAAAGGCAAACCATTTGAAAAAATGGGACGCAAAATCACAGATCTAAGGCTAAATGCTAGGATGGCTGGATTGTCTGAACGATAATTGGGGGATGGAATGTGGTGAATACAATAGATGATATTGTGTTAGATTATGAATGGATTACACTTATTAAAGAAGCAAAAGTGTTAGGAATAACCATTGAAGAAATCCGCCTTTTTCTTGAAGATGACAGTGAAAAACCGTGATATTACAACTAGCCGATGTTATTTTTAGAATTACCCACTTATTTTATGGTATAATTCGCAATGAGAGTGGGTGAGACGATTTGATAGGTGAAAAAATCAAAAAATTACGCCAAGATAAAAAACTATCTATATCAGAACTTGCCGAGCGTGCAGGTGTAGCAAAATCATACTTAAGTTCTATTGAACGAAACCTTCAATCAAATCCATCGATCCAATTTATCGAGAAGATTAGTAGTGTGTTAGGTGTGTCGGTAAATGACTTAATTAAGGATATGAATTCCACAGATCCGGCAGACCTGGATGATGAATGGTTAAAAATTGTTAAAGATGCTATGGAATCTGGAGTTACGAAAGAGCAATTTAAAGAGTACTTGGAATTTAATAAGTGGCGTAAAAATCATGACAACTAATAAAAGATGATAGAGGAAACCGTTTGAACATTTATGTTTGGACGGTTTCTTCAGTATGTAATAATCTAAAAAATGAATGACATACATACTATACATTTTTGTAATTGAAGCTATACTATTAATAATGAAGCTTTACTATAAAAATATTAAAAAAGTTAGGTGCAAGATGCGAAAATATTGGTACTGGCTATTGCCTTTAAGCTGGATGGGTGTCATCTTTTATTCTTCCGGCACACCTTATGAAAATCAAGATATCAAACCTTTTTTAGGAAATTTCATTGATCTTTCCTTTTTAGAACCGATAATCAGTTGGATAAGCTTTACCTATCATAATAGCATTGTTAGTGTTCGTGTGCTTGGTGTTGAAGGTTTCATTGAATTTTTTATTCGAAAAGGTGCACATGTTACTGTGTTTTTCCTTTTATTATGTTTTATTTTTCTAGCAATCTCAAAAACAAGTGGAATTACGTTCCATAGGAGAATGCTGTTTTCATTTCTTTTAACAGTTGCATATGCTATCTTAGATGAAATTCATCAAGGTTTTACACCAAATAGAACACCATATATAGGTGATGTAGTGATTGATAGCATTGGCGCAGCAATTGCAGCCTTACTTATCATGACGCTGCATTCAAAAAAATTAACAAAGTAGTTGATATAAACTGCGCACTTTCTTAGATGATGGGAGCTCACAGACCAGTCGCTATGGAAATCACTACGCGCACCTTAGGGCGAGGAGAAGGCAACAACTCTATCGATGTTAATTGAAGCTGAGGACAGGAAACTCCAACGGAAATAGCAATAGTTGGAGAACCATCGGATGCGGCTTTCTTCCAAAGCGGAAATCGGCATTGCATCGGATCGCAGTATATAAATAGCAACTAAATATACGAAATGAGCTAAATATTCGATGTTGCCAAAAAAAGAAAAATAATAAAGCGTCATAAAAAGAGAAGTATGTCGAATTTCTTTACTAGTATACTAATATATAAAATAAATCAGTAATTTTGATGAAATTCGACAACACTATCTATCAATTTGTGTTATAATCTTTTGCAGATAAGAAGATTTCAGTTTATCTGCTATGTGCAGTTGACGTAAACTATGATGAAGGCGGGAACCACATGGGGGAACAAGAAGCATATAAGCGACTTTTAAAGAAAGTTATTGATGATACGGAAAACGATAAAATTCAATCTACAGACGAACTAATACAGAAGCTAATTACAGAACTTACAACAAATAGCGTTTTAAGAGGTCATACGCAGTCATAAGTAGGAACCACATTTCAATTGAAATGTGGTTTTTTGGGCATTTATTCCAATTCCTCTTCAACCGTTGATTCAACGTCTATTTCGATATATTTTGCTTCTGTCACTGAGATAACTGCTTGATCATTCGTAAGATCAACAATCCAGTCTTGAAAGCTTTGCTGTTCATTATCTTTAACGAATACAATAAATTCCACATTTTCTAGGTAATGAATATCTTCAAGAATATGATGCGAATTACGTAACACGTTTTCCAGCTTTCCTAAAAGTCCGTAATCTACTGTTACAGAGAAACCTTGCATTTTTTGACGTTTCACAATTCCTGTCGTTTTAATTGCGATTGATGTCGTTCCACCGTAAGCGCGTATTAATCCTCCTGCTCCAAGCTTAATTCCCCCGAAATATCTAGTTACAACAACGGCAGTATCTTTAAGTTGCTGCTTTTTTAATACTTCTAAGATTGGTACACCGGCAGTACCACTTGGCTCGCCATCATCATTCGCTTTTTGAATTTGATCATGTTCACCAATTATATAGGCAGAGCAATTATGTGTCGCGTCATGATGTTTCTTTTTAATTTCTTGTATGAAATTAATTGCTGCTTCTTCCGTCTCTACACGTTTTACATAGCCAATAAAACGTGATTTTCGAATCATCTGCTCTTCGGTACCTTCTTTTTTTACTGTATAGTAATTAGGTAACATCTTGATTTTCTCCTCCAAATCTAACATGATGAATAGATAAAGGTTATATCTGATCACTTTGATAATCAATTTTATAGGCGCAGTCTGTATATAAACTGCGGAATAGCTCGGATTGAAGAGAGCTCACGGACAGTCGCTCCAGAAATACACTACGCTTACCGCGGGGAGCTTGGTGAGCCTTCCCGTGCTGATGCACTTCAAAGACTTACCTAGGCTCTTCCCGCAGGACAAGGAAGACTTCGGCAATGTTACATCGCAATCAGACAAATGGAACTTTATTTTCGAGGAGTCTTCGTGTGTTTCTTCCGCTGAGTTTGTGGGATTGTTATAATTTAACCACCTCTTATTAAGATAAAGAGACATTTTCCACTCTCTTGTTCGTAGCGGAAATCAACGTAGCTCATAGTTCGCAGTTTATGTGAACTCATTATTATCTATCGTTCGACGATATGAAGTATAAAACATTTTTTGAATTAAAGTGCAAGTCAATTTTCTAAAAAGACCAGATGTTTTGGTGGGACGAGAACCGTAGTTCCAATCTATTAGAAAACCGCGTTTTTTTGATAAAAGAGTAGAAATTTCCTAGAAAAAAGGTAAAGACCCTATAAAAATAGATAAAATATACGTATAATTATAACATAGGTTGGTGGGATACGATGGCAGTTAAAATTAGTGAGAAAGCATTAGATCATGTGATTGACGAAATGATTGGTGTCGTTGAAAATAGTAAGGACGAGATATTTTACATAAGTGAAGGAGCTCGTACGGAACATGAACAGCTTGTGACAGAGCTAAAAGAAACGAAAGAAAAAGTACTAAGACATATTGAAAATGGCGATCATCTCGAGCAGAAAGTCTATTTTTCAAGACAACGTTTAGCAGAAGTGAGTAAATATTTTGATCGATATACGGAAGATCAGATTCGTGAAGTATATGAGAAAACGCACAAGATGCAAACCAAGTTAGCGATGCTTCGTCAAGAAGAACAAATTTTACGAGAAAAACGTGATGATTTAGAACGAAGACTCATTAATCTATCGAAGACAATTGAAAGAGCAGAAGGATTAGCAAGTAAAGTTTCTGTTATATTGAATTATTTACAAGATGACTTTAAACAAGTAAATGAAATGATTGAAAATGCAAAGGAAAAGCAAGCATTCGGATTGAAAATTATCGAGGCACAGGAAGAGGAGCGGCGGAAAATATCTAGAGAAATTCATGATGGTCCTGCGCAGATGCTCGCAAATATCCTGCTCCGGTCAGAGCTTGTGGAGCGGTCTTACAGGCAAGGTGATACGGAAGAAGCTTTAGCAGAAATAAGAAGTGTCCGTAAAATGATTCGTTCGTCGCTCTATGAAGTAAGAAGAATTATTTACGATTTAAGACCTATGGCGCTTGATGATCTGGGATTAGTACCAACAATTAAGAAATATATTGCGAACATTGCTGATTACAATAAAATGAAAATCGATTTTAATGTCATAGGTGAAGAAACACGATTAAATCAAAAATATGAAGTTGCCTTTTTCCGACTCGTTCAAGAAGCTGTTCAAAATGCAATCAAACATGCAGAAGCAGCACTCATCCAAGTTAGATTGGAAATCCGCAGAAATAATTTGACAATGTTAATTAAAGATAATGGCAAAGGGTTCGATCCGAAAGTGAAGAATGACAATTCATTCGGATTAATTGGGATGAAGGAGCGAGTAGAAATATTAGATGGTAGTTTGACCATTGATTCCGTAATCGGAAAAGGAACGATGATTATAATTAGAGTTCCATATAAAGCCGTATAATGTGTATAATAGGAATAATCGAGTGTTTATAGATAACTGATATAATAAGATAGTCTTCATCACTGTATATAAATTAGAGAATATATTTTGCTATGGGCCAGGGAGGAATAAAACAATGAATGAAGAAAAACGTATTCGTGTTGTTTTAATTGATGATCATAAATTATTTCGTGAAGGGGTAAAGCGCATCTTAGAGTTTGAACCAAGCTTTGATGTTGTTGCGGAAGGGGAAGATGGTACAGAAGCTTCCAAATTAGTGAAAGAGAACAATCCAGATGTTGTATTAATGGATATAAATATGCCGAATATGAATGGTGTGCAAGCAACTGCAGATCTCGTTCGATATTTCCCAAATACAAAAGTCATTATTTTATCCATTCACGATGATGAAAGTTATGTAACACATGCACTTAAAACGGGTGCACAGGGTTATCTTCTAAAGGAAATGGATTCGGATTCATTGATTGAAGCAATCAAAGTTGTGAGTGAAGGTGGTTCTTATCTCCATCCGAAAGTAACCCATAATCTTGTTCTAGAGTACCGACGTCTTGCTAAAGAGAGTGCAATCACTAATGTCGACCATGGTATCGAATATCGTAAGCCGTTACACCTGCTTACAAAGCGCGAATGCCAAGTGCTACAGTTACTTGCAGATGGTAAGAGTAACCGTGCTGTTGCTGAAACCTTATATATTAGCGAGAAAACAGTGAAAAACCATGTAAGTAATATTCTACAAAAAATGAATGTGAATGACCGTACGCAAGCAGTTGTCTCAGCAATTAAAAAAGGCTGGGTAGAAGTAATATAAAGCGTAGTTAAGATACAATTACCCTGATACATAATTTGGTATTAGGGTAATTTTTTTATGCTTTCTTAGTCTATATCCTGCAAATATACAAGCATTCTCGTAAATTCGAGGAAGGGAAGTAGTTTAGGTGTAAATGAAAGAAGACTCCACCAATTCAAGTTTCACTTTATAATAATGCTTTTTTCCACATTATCATGTAAAATATAAACGAAATAATATATTCTCATATTAATATTTTAATATTGCAGTTATTATGTAGAGGAGAGAAGAAATTCGATGAAAATTGCTGTAATGACAGATAGTACAGCCTATCTTCCATCAGAAATAAAGGAAGAACTTAATATTCATATGGTTCCATTAAGTGTAGTATTTGAAGGTACATCCTATGAAGAAGAAATTGACATTACATCCGAAGAGTTTTATCAGAAGATGAAAGAAGTGAAAGAATTACCAACTACTTCTCAGCCATCGATTGGGTTAATAACGTCGAAGCTTGAGGAACTTGCCAAAGATTATGATGCTGTAATCTCTATGCATCTCTCGAGCGGCATTAGTGGTACTTACCAAGCAGTTGCGAGTGCGGGAAACATGGTAGAGGGCATCGAGGTGTATCCTTATGATTCTGAACTTAGCTGTATGGGATTAGGTTTTTACGTGCTTGAGGCAGTGAAAATGGCGAACGAAAATAAAACACCAGAGGCTATTCTTGCACGATTGGATGAGATAAAACAAAGCATGCGTGCCTATTTCATGGTAGAGAATCTTAGTAATCTCCATCGAGGTGGCAGACTAAATGGTGCACAAGCACTAGTAGGTAGTTTGTTACAAGTGAAGCCAATCCTCCATTTTGTTGATAAAGTAATTGTTCCCTTTGAAAAGATTCGCACAACAAAAAAAGCCCTAAATCGAATTATTTGCATGCTTGAGGAAGATGCTGCAAAAGGTAACGAACTTTGTGTATCTTTTATCCACGCGAATAATGAGCAAGGTGCTATTAATTTACGTGATGCATTTTTAGAAAAATATCCCTCAACTGAAACGTCAATCAACTATTTTGGTCCGGTAATCGGCACGCACTTAGGAGAAGGCGCACTCGGTGTTGTTTGGTATCAAAAGTAGAACGCCGATAGCTTCATTGCAAACGAGGTAAAGACCCGCCTCCTTTTTGTAGTGTAAAAACTGCGAACTAGGTACAATGTTAATTTCCGCAGAGGTTTCCTGTCCTCTGTTCCAATCAACAGCCACCAGAGTAGAATTGCCTTCGATTCTTTTTTCAGAGATAGAAAAACGATAGCAATCGCTCAAGTCCAGCGAAGGAAATACACAAGACTCCTCGAAAATAAAGTTCCATTTGTCTGATTGCGATGTAACGCTCTGCCGAAGCCTTCCTTGTCCTGCGGGAGGAAAGGCATCGGTGAGACTATGAAGTGCTCTTTTCACAAGGAGGCTCAACAACGGACCGCGGAAAGCGTAGAGTATTTCAGTAGCGACTGGCCTGTGAGCTCCCAGTACCTTAAAAAGTTCGCAGTATATATCAAATAAGCTCTATCATCTATTAATTAGATAAGCTGCAACCTTTTGAAAACACACTTTGTATTCAAGCAATTAGAAATGAGTCTACTAAATAGAATGGAAGTGAAAAAATGTTTGACAACCAACCACTTCCTGAAAAATCTCAGCTAGATAAACTCCCCTTTTTATTTTCAGGAAAACTCCTCTTACGAAAAGAAATAGCCCTACAGGATGAAGATTTCCAGAAACTACTTAAAGCAAAATTACTAATCCAACTGAAGTCAATTACTAAGAGAAATTTTGTCTATCAATGTATGCGTTGTGGAAACCAGAGACCAAGTTTATTTGCAACGATTCCATGCCATCGCTGTAAGAATAGGCATCTTTATTGTCGCAAGTGCATCGAAATGGGACGGGTACTTGAATGTGAACCACTATATGAATGGAACGGACCCAGACCGGATTGGACACGTCACTTGGCACCGAGCTCTTGGGATGGCGAGCTAACAGTTGACCAACAAAAAGCAGCAGATCGAATGGTATTAGCAATCAATAATCAAGAGAAAGAGCTTTTATGCTGGGCTGTGTGCGGATCTGGAAAAACGGAAATGCTTTTTCCGGGAATTACAGAAGCACTAAAGCATGGAAAGCGGATTTGTATTGCAACACCTAGAGCTGATGTAGTTCGGGAGCTCAGACCGAGAATTCAACAAGCATTTGCAAACGTAACTGTACAAGCATTGTATGGAGGGAGTGATGAAAAAGAGGCGACAGCGCAGCTCATCATCGCAACGACTCATCAGTTATTGCGTTTTAAGAATGCATTCGATTTACTGATCATTGATGAAATTGATGCATTTCCCTTTCATGCAGATCCGTCATTACCATTTGCGGCGAATCGGGCAAGAGCAGCACAGAGTACAATGCTTTATTTAACAGCAACTCCAAGGAAGGAGCATCGGGTGCGAATAAATCAAAAGAAGCTTCCTCATACTTTTGTACCCGTCCGGTTTCATGGTCATCCCTTACCAATACCGGTAATGAACATGGTCTTTTCATTAAAAAGGGATCTAAAAAATATTCAAGCCCCCGTTCCATTTCTTTCCTGGGTAAAGAAGCGTCAAAATTCTACAAGACAATTACTCATCTTTGTCCCCACCATACGTTTAGCTGAACAATTACAGGAAACGCTGGCGACTATTTTTCTAAAGGAACAAATCATTATTGCTAAAGATAAACTGCTTTTTGTACATGCTGAGGATGCAGACCGAGAAGAGAAGGTGAACCAATTTAGACAGAAAGAGCTGACTGTTCTAATTACAACAACGATTCTTGAAAGAGGTGTCACTTTTTCATCTGTAGATGTAGCGATTCTGGATGCAGGTCATGAGGTTTTTGATGAAGCAGCCTTAGTACAAATTGCTGGTAGAGCCGGAAGAAGTGCAGATGATCCAACTGGTGAGGTAATCTTTTTCCATGATGGGAAAACGGAGGCGATGATACAAGCCATTCAGTCGATAAAAATGATGAATATACGTGGAGGGTTTGCATGATGGAATGTTTATGGTGTGCAAAGACAATCATATTGGATATTACATGGATGAATTTGTTTATGCCTGAAAAACCGAAGCCATTATGTCGAGAATGTGTGGAACAATTGGACCAATTAGATGGGGAGCGTTGTAAGCTATGTAGTCGTCGGTCGGAAATAGAATTCTGTCTTGATTGTATTCAGTGGAATAAACATGCAACTAAAAAGACGATTGAATTAAATTATTCAATTTTTGCTTATAATCCTTTCATTCAAGCGATTATTACAAAATGGAAATATCGTGGTGATTACGTGCTGGGAAATATATTTCAGTCTTACTTTCAGCAGACATTTAAGGATACCTTTGCCTTTTTAAAAAAGGACGCAATCATAATCCCTATCCCTTTAAGTGAAGAAAGACTCCTTGAAAGAGGTTTTAACCAAGCGAAGCGATTAGCAGAATTCTTGCCAATGGAAACGAAAGAAATCCTAACTAGGATACATGGTGAAAAGCAATCGAAAAAAACAAGAGCAGAGCGACTTGATTCGAAAAATCCATTTTTTATGAAGGAAAAACTTCAAAAACCTGTCGTTCTTGTCGATGATATATATACAACAGGTACAACATTAAGACATGCTGCAAGTTTGTTAAGGGACAATGGCTGCCCGAAAGTTTATGCCTTTACGTTGATACGAGGATAACAATTTATATAAAGAACAATAATCTAATAAAGCTGCCATCCAAAAAATGGCAAAAACTAGTTTTGCAATCGTGATTATAATGAAATGAGGGAATGACAATGGCAGAATTATCAAATTGCCCACGTTGTGGTAATGTTTTTGTTAAAGGGATACGTGACATCTGTCAGAATTGCTACAAGGAGGAAGAAACAGCCTTTCAAACGGTATATAAGTTTTTACAAATACAAAAAAATAGAACGGCGACAATGGCAGAAATCGTGGAAGCGACTCATGTGGATGAGGTATATATATCAAAATTTGTGAAAGAAAAACGGTTATTACCAACCCTTTTTCCAAACCTTGCCTATTCATGTGAGAGATGTGGAACGGATATTATAACGGGAAAGCTATGTCATAGTTGTCAGAATGAGCTAAAAAAAGATCTCGCAATCCATGATGAGATAGAAACAATCTCGGAAGAAAGACGCATAAAAGAAAAAGAAACAACGAATACCTATTATGCATTTAATAAACATAAACGAAATTAATTCTTCATTATTAGGGCAGTCTTGCCGATAATAATAAGTAAATAAGGCACGATAAATTAAATTGAGAGGGGTGAGTTAGTATGAAAATAAACGGTCCAAATCAACCGAATTTTAATCCATATAAAAATATAATCCAGAAGCAAGCAGAGATTAAAAAGACGATAAGTAAGCAGGATCAAGTTGAAATATCTAGCCATGCCAAGCAATTACAAGAAAATGAAAAACCGAATACGAAACGAATTGCGTATGTTCAAGAAATAAAAAATGCAATCGAAGCTGGTGATTATAAAGTCGATGCTGAGAGAATAGCGGACAAGATGGTTAAATTTTGGTCCAATTAATCCGATTTAGTGTTAAAAGGAGGACAATAGATTGTCCGTACAAACAATTATTCAATCATTAGAAAGATTAGTGAGTGTTCATGAAGCGCTGCTAGCAATATCACAAGAAAAGACAGAAATCGTGAAGGTTGGTTCTATTGATAAATTACAGGCGCTACTTGTTAAAGAGCGTAAGCAAATTCGATTGCTAGAGCAAGTGGAGGCAAAAAGGCAGGAAAGTGCTGAAGCTTGGGCAAAAAGTAGAGCAATTGCAGTGGAGCAAGCAACTATCACAACGATGCTAGAAACTATCGAAGACGCAGCGGAGCAAGAGGCGTTGGCAGACATTACAACAAAGCTAACTAATTTAATCACAAAATTGAAACAGCAGGAACAGCTGAATCAAGCTTTGTTAAACCAGTCCATGCAATTCGTGCAGCTATCATTGGATATGTTAAACCCATCCATTAATAATTTGAATTATGGTAATAAGAGCAAAGATAAAGGGGATACATCTAGGTCTTTATTTGATTCACAGGCATAAGTACAGGAGCAAATAGATAAATACAAGATAAATTTATGGTTTAAAGGAGTAATCGAATGAGTACCTTTCACGGGCTAGAAATGGCTAAGCAGGCACTATTTACACAGCAATCGGCATTGTATACAACGGGACATAATATTGCTAATGCGAATACAGAAGGCTATACAAGACAACGAGTAAACTTTGAAACGACAACACCATATCCTTCAGTTGGTAGAAATCGTCCGCAAATTCCTGGGCAAATGGGAACAGGGGTTGAAGCTGGGTCGGTTCAGCGAATACGAAATCAATTTCTCGACACCCAATTTCGCGGAGAGAACAGTCTTTCTGGATATTGGTCAACGAGGACAGAAGCATTTAGTCGGATGGAAGTATTATTGAATGAGCCATCTGAAACAGGACTTAATGCGTCGATGGATCAATTTTGGCAATCATTAAATGGATTAGCGACCAATCCTGATAATTCAGGTGCAAGATCTGTCGTTGTCCAGCGTGGACAAGCATTGGCAGAGACTTTTCATTATTTATCAAATTCCTTGGACACCATTCGAGGTGATTTGAAACAACAACTTAATAATAGTGTGGATAGTGTTAATTCGATCCTTAGACAAATCGATGATATTAATGTAGAAGTAAGGAAGCTAGAAACAAATGGGTTAGTAACGAATGACCTTTATGATCGACGTGATCTGTTAATTGATGAGTTGTCCAATATGATGGAAATTAGTGTGCAATATGATGAGAGTAGTGCTGGTGCAAAGGATATTGCACAGGGAGTTGCAACAATTAAAGTGGGCGATGTTGTTTTAGTTAATGGAGTGGACGGCGGACATAGTACTGTTTCGATTAATAATGGTGAAGCAAACTATAATGCGGTTGAGAAATTAGTCGTGACGGATGCAAATGGAACAGCAACGATTGACATGCCCCCAGCAAAAGAAGGATCAATTGCAGCGTTAATTGAAGCGTATGGATATTTCGAAGGTACAGAAATTAAAGGAGATTATTCAGATATCATTGCTACATTAGATGATATGGCTTATCAATTCGCAGCAGCGTTTAATGAAGTCCACCAATCTGGTTTTGGATTAGATGGAAACACGAATCGCAATTTCTTTGAGAATTTAGCAAGCTCTGAAAATGCAGCAAAACTTATCCAAGTTGACGCATCCATAATGGAGAATCCGTCTCTCGTTGCAGCAAGCAATGATGGGATCTCAGGTGATGGTGGAAATGCAACTGACTTAGCAGATGTCTTTTATGATGACTTACACTTTGCGAATGGTGAAGAAACATCAATAAAAGATTTCTATCAATCTGTGATCGGAAAATTGGGAGTCAATGCTAGTGAAGCGAATCGGATGGCTGATAATACAGCAATTCTTCTAACACAGGTGCAAAACCAGCGATTATCTGTAAGTTCTGTTTCACTAGATGAAGAAATGTCTAATCTAGTAAAATTCCAGCATGCCTACAATGCTGCTGCAAGAAGCTTAACTGCGTATGATGAATTAATTGATCGTGTAATCAATAATATGGGATTAGTAGGAAGGTAGGTGTCATTTTATGCGTATAACACAGAGTATGATTTCGAATAATATGTTAAAGAATCTAACCAATAGTTATTCACAGCTTGATACGTATATGAATCAATTAAGCACAGGAAAAAAAATTAACAAGCCTTCTGATAATCCAGTACTTGCGATGAACGCTATGGGGTATCGTACCGAATTATTGAAGGTAGAGCAGTACCAGCAGAATACGAATGAGGTACATAACTGGTATGATAATTCAGATGCAGCATTAAACCAAGCAACACAGGCCATGCAACGTTTACGTGATTTGGCGGTACAAGCTAGTAATGATACGTACGGTGAGAATGAACGTAAAAATATAGCTGAAGAAGTAAAGCAAATAAAATTAGACTTAATTGATATAGCCAATACGAAAGTAAATGATAAATATATTTTTAATGGGACGAATACAGCTGAAGCACCTATCACGAAAATAAGCGGAAATCCAGATACTTGGGATATTACGTATAATGCAGCTGATTACCAATTTAAGCCGGTAAATATTGAAATTTCTGATGGCTCTACCTTACAAGCAAGCGTGGACGGAAATAAGGTTTTTGGCAATGGAGATGGTGGTAAAGACCTGTTTACGACTATTGATGATTTTATTACAAAACTAGAGGGTGATGAAACGCTTGGCAGTATTGATGAGAGCTTGGGTGAAATCGACTTGAGTATTAATAATATTATCAATGCACGTGCAGACTTAGGCGCGAAAATGAACCGTTTAGAGTTAGTAGAGAATCGTTTGAATGAGCAAGAAATTGTTGCGACAAAAACGATGTCGAACAATGAAGACATTGATTATGCAGAAGTAATTACAAAATTAATTACTCAGGAAAGCTTACATCGTGCTGCACTCTCAGCAGGTGCAAGAATTATTCAACCAACATTACTAGATTTTCTCAGATAGACGACTAGCATAACCCTGGCCCATTATAGGGTTCAGGGTTTTAATAATGAACAAGTTTTGAGAGGAAGTTCGCCTTATGCAATTGCCACAAATTCGCATGCAATCACAGCATGCAGAAATACAAATCCATACTACAAATGCGAAACAACGAATTGAACAACCAAAAGCAGATTTAGTTATCCATCAACCGCAAGCACAAATATCAATCCAGACAACACCTGCTATGCTGGATATTGACCAATCGAAAGCATGGGAAGATATGAATTTAATGTCTATTCTTAAAAGAAATGAACGACATGCCGAGGAGGGAATGCGCGCAATCGCCCAGGGTACTGCAAGAAGAGCAAGTGAGGGAACCGAGCTGATGAAAATAGAAAACGGTGGTTCTCCATTAATAAACCAAGCAATTCGTAATGGTCATGACCAATCGAAATCCTTAGGGATCAAATTTATCCCATCTCCATTTGCAGTAAAATTTAATTATCAGCCAGCAGAGGTACATATCGATGTCGAGATAAACCAGCCGACAATCGAGGCAACTCCGAATAAGCCAATCATGACTTATCAACCAGGTAAGGTTGAAACAAGCTTAAAACAGCGAGAAGATTTACAAATTAGTTTCACGAATCTAGAACAATAAGGAAGGATGATTCGTTCGTATGTTTATTCAAACAAAATATTTAGGTGAAGTGGAAATTAACGCAGAAAAAATTATTCAATTTCCTACTGGTCTACCGGGATTCGGAGATGAGCTAGAATTTGTTTTATTACATTTACCTGACAATCCAGTCTTTCAAATATTACAATCGACAAACTCTGCTAATGTAGCATTTATCGTGACCAATCCATATTTAATTTATGAGTCATATGAAGTTAATCTTGACGAAAATATATTAGAAACCTTGCAAATAAAAGATGAAAGAGATGTCAGTGTCTTTGCGATTGTGACATTAAAGGATCCATTTGCTACGAGTACATTAAATCTAAAGGCGCCAATCATTATTAATACGACAAAAAAACATGGAAAGCAATATATTTTAAGTACAGATGCTTACCCATCGAAAGCTCCCTTTAAAAATGACGCTATTGATGAAAGCAGGGTGAGATAATGCTCGTTCTTACACGCAAACGTAATGAAGCAATTCAAATTGGTGAAGATATAGAAATCAAAATACTTGCTATTGAAGGGGATCAAATAAAAATAGGAATAGACGCACCCAAATCGATTGATATCCACCGGAAAGAAATTTATGTTGATATTCAAAATCAAAATAATGAGGCCGCAAATGTTTCAATGGATTTGTTGAGTTTATTAAAGGAAACGAAGAAGTAATGATTCTGCCAATATTACTCTCTTTTTTCATAAAAACCTTTAAATACTAGTACATCCAGCCGATAACATAAATAAATAATAGTGTTGGGGGATACTAGTATGGGAATTGATAATGTTATAAGTGGGGTAAATAATTCAGTTGTAGGTATGGCGGAGTTTGGGGCAAAGCCAACTAAGTCTGTGGATGATTATATAAAAGCATTCAATGTTGATGTTAACGAAAAAACGTCTATTAAAGAAAATGATTCAAAAATTGATAAGCAGGATATCGAGCAAAAAGTGGCATCTTTAAATGAATTTCTGCAACCAATTCGGACAAATCTTAAATTTGAACTACATGAAAAACTCGATCGATACTATGTTTCAGTAGTAGATTCGATAACACATGAAGTAATAAAAGAGATTCCACCGAAGAAAATGCTAGATATGTATGCAGAACTGGCAGATTTCATGGGCTTTTTAGTCGATAAAAGAATTTAAAGGAAGTGAATGTTAATGAGAATTGGTGGCCTTGCAAGTGGAATTGATACAGATAACATTATTAAGGAATTAATGGCAGCTGAACGGATGCCCCTCGATAAAATGGAACAGAATAAAACGAAATATGAATGGCAGCGCGATGCCTTTCGCGACATCAATACGAAAATTGCTGAGTTCGATAAATTGATTTTAGATATGAAAATGAGCAAAACATATGAGACGAAAAAAGTAAGCTCTTCTCAGGAAAGTGCAGTAACAGCAACAGGGTCGGGCAGTGCGATGAATGGGACTTATAATATCGAAGTAACACAAATGGCGAGTTCAGCGATGAGAGTTGCTAATTTAGAGATTGATCCAACAATGAAATTAAGTGAGATTGGAATAGGAACTGCAACTTATAGCTTTTCCACATATGATAAGGATGGACAGTCAGTTACGCATGAGTTTGAAGTTAAGGAAGATGACACGCTAAATGATGTTATGAAGCGAATTAACGCTGATAAAACGAATAATGTCCGCATGTTTTATGATGAACAATCAAATCAATTGGTAATGGAAACGACCAGAACAGGTGACTTTAATAAAAATAACAATGAAAATAATGGTGGAGAAATCAAGTTAGAGAATAACGCATTTTTCTCTGCATTAAACCTTGTTGGAACAGTGGAAATTGGTGGGGAAAATGCGAAATTCAAATATAACAACGGGGTTGAGCTAGAATCAACGAATAATAACTACACACTTAACGGAATCACATTCGAATTCAAAAGTGTGACCAATGGTGCAGCATCGCTTAATGTTACGAGTGATACGGGAGCTGCAGTTAAAAAAATCACCGAATTCGTAGAGAAATACAATGAGCTTGTAGATGCACTGAATGGTACTCAAACTGAAACGAAATATCGTGACTATCCACCATTGACAGATGAACAGCGAGAAGAAATGTCTGAAAAAGAAATTGAGCTTTGGGAAGAAAAAGCGAAGAGCGGATTGCTTAAAGGCGAATCAATTGTTACGACAGCATTATTTGACATGCGTTCTGGTTGGTATGAAAAGGTTGAAAATGATGGAGCATTTTCATTCCTGTCTGAGTTAGGAATCACAACGACGAGAGACTATTTAGATGGTGGTAAATTAGAGATTGATCAAACTCTAAATAAGGATGGAAAAACCAAGTTAGAAGCAGCATTAGAATCTGATCCTGCTAGTGTGCAAAAATTATTCTCAAATAGTGGTGAAGGCACTAGCCGTGGATTATTAAATCGTCTAGAGGATGCGCTTGATCAAACAGTTAGTAAAATTGAAGAACGTGCAGGTAAAGGTACATCAACACTTGAAAACTATACATTAGGAAAAAGAATGAAAAGTCTTGATGAACAAATTGCTGCGTTCGAGGATCGCTTAACACGAATAGAGGATCGTTACTGGAGACAATTTACCGCGATGGAGCAAGCAATCTCCATGATGAATAATCAATCCGCTATGCTAATGAGCTTTGGCGGAGGTATGTAATTAAATTGCTTTTATAGCTTTAAAATTTAAAACTATCTCAATGGATAAGTGTAATTAGGGTGCTTGCTAAAGATTGGCTCCCCTAATTTTCTAAAGGAGTGAAAGAATATGGCGACAAACAAAGCATATCAAACATACCAAAATAATGCTGTAACTACCGCCTCAGGTGGAGAATTAACGTTGATGCTATATAATGGCTGTATGAAATTTATTAAACAAGCAATGAAAGAGATTCATGCGAAGAACTACGAAGCAAAAAATACAAATATCCAAAAAGCGCAAAACATTATTCAAGAATTAATGATAACGTTGGATCCAAAAGTGGAGATTTCTAATCAAATCCTCCCTTTATACGAGTATATTCATTTCCAATTAAAAGAGGCAAATATAAAAAATGATGCAGGCTTGTTAGAAGAAGCACTTGGATTGGTAACAGAATTTCGCGATACGTGGAAACAGGTTATTTTAAAAACAAGACAAAAACAATATACTCAAGGCGCTCAGGTCTAATGAACAGATTAGAGTCAATTTACGATTTGACCTTAGAGTTAAAAAAGCTATTAGATGAGCCTATGACTGCTAAATCGAGAGAAGCAGTTATTACTGATTTGAATCGGATATTAATTAAAAGAGGTGTGGAAATGGAGAATATAAATGCTCCCTTGTCCACTGAAGAGCAGAATCTTGGAAAAAAGCTTGTTCCGATAAATGAAGCTGTTCAAAAAAAGATGCAAGTGATGTTTACTGATCTTAAAACGGAAATGAAACAAGTAAAGCAGCAAAAAAAATCGAATCAATCCTACATTAACCCATACAAAAGTGTGCAAGCAGTGGATGGGATGTTTATGGATCGGAAGAAATAAGAAAATCACCTAAATTTATTTAGGTGATTTTTCTTAGGTTAAAGATAAACGATTTTTACAGATATACCATGTCCACAGCAAGATGATCTTCTGCCTTTTGTAAAGTTTATTAAGATAGTGTATACTCGCAAAAACTAGCCATATCAACATTTCTTTAAGAATAGGACAAATTTTGTCAATTTTTTTACACGTTTAAGAAGGATAAGTCGGGGGAAAGGTAGTATAATATAGTTAAAGGAGGGCACTTACTATGAAATTTAACATTCGTGGTGAAAATATTGAGGTTACAGGTGCTATTAGAGAATACGTAGAGAAGAAGATTAGTAAACTTGAAAGGTATTTTGATACACCCCCTACATCCGAGGTACATGTTAATTTAAGTGTCTATAATGATGAACAAAGAATCGAAGTAACGGTTCCAATGACAAATTTATTATTACGTGGTGAGGTTCAGCACTTGGATTTATATGCTGCAGTTGACTTAGTTGTCGATAAATTAGAAAGACAAATCCGTAAACACAAAACAAAAATAAATCGTAAGTTCCGTCAAAACAGCGCACCAAAACAAGTGGTTGCTGAACAAATTGAGCATGAAAGAAGAGCAGTTGCTGTCCAAGAGGAATCAGATGAAATTGAAATAGTTCGAACAAAACGATTTAATCTTAAACCTATGGATTCAGAAGAAGCAATTTTACAAATGGAAATGCTAGGACATGAATTCTTCGTTTATACGAATGATCAATCTGGTGATACGAATGTCGTATATCGACGTCGCGATGGAAAATATGGTCTAATTGAGCCGAATGTATAATAGAATAATAGATGGAAGACGATCTCCCGAAGTGGAGATCGTCTTTTTGTATTTATTTACAAATCTATATAGTCCATCTTTGATATGTATTTAATTTTTACAAGCTTCTAGACTCTGATGCACCACAAAGGGTTTAAACAGACTGTCGGAAATTGTCGAATTAAATACTATTATTGTATTTTTATGAAAATAAAACAATCATATATGGCTAAATCGAAGAAAAAGGGTAGCGATTTGCTGTTTTTGATCATATTTCTTGTCGAATTAGTGTCTAAATTTTAAAAACGCAAATTAGACTTTAGTACTAATAATGTGTTAAAAATAAGCTGATAGTACTAGGAGGGATAGAAATGAGTGATACGGACAGGATAATTTCAAATCAACTATCAGAACGAAAAGAAACGAGGCAATATTATTCAAAAGTATAAAACATCATGAGCATCGCCTCTTACTTCCTCAGAAATTCCCCAAAGTAAAGAGCAGTCTATCCCCAGACTGCTCTTGTTAATTTTTTTCAGAAAATGATGAATTAGGCTTTCCCTTACGTTGTAATGTCGTATATCAAGTTGTCATCTCTTGGGAGAAAGTGTTATTATTATAGAGGAAAATAGTATTAGTATCGATTTAATTGAGGAGCGTTAACAATGGCAGGATTATTGACGAAAATATTCGGCGATGGTAATCAAAAGCAACTTAACCGAATTCAAAAACAAGTTGATCAAATAGAAGCAAAAGAACTAGAAATTGAAAAGCTATCGGATTCTGAACTGAAGCAAAAAACAGAAGAATTTCGTTCACGGTATGCAAATGGTGAAAGCATTGACGATATGTTAGTGGATGCCTTCGCAGTTGTTCGCGAAGCAGCAAAACGTGTACTAGGCATGAGACCATATGGTGTACAGTTAATGGGTGGAATTGCACTGCATGAGGGTAACATCGCGGAGATGAAGACAGGGGAAGGGAAAACATTAGCATCTACACTTCCTGCTTATTTGAATGCTATTACAGGTAAAGGTGTTCACATTATTACAGTAAACGAATACTTAGCTGATCGTGATGCAAAACAAATGGGAGAGCTTTATGAATTTCTTGGTTTAACGGTTGGTTTAAATGGCAATGGTTTATCAAAGGAAGAGAAGCGAGACGCGTATGATTGTGATATCACTTATGGTACCAACAATGAGTTCGGCTTTGATTACCTTAGGGATAATATGGTGTTGTATAAAAACCAAATGGTACAACGTCCGTTAAACTTTGCAATTATTGATGAAGTTGACTCTATATTAATCGATGAAGCTAGAACACCGTTAATTATTTCGGGTTCTGCTAAAAAATCAGCATCTTTGTATCAGCAAGCAAATAGCTTTGTGACAACATTAAAACGTGAAGATGATTATACGTATGATGAAAAGACAAAAGGCGTTCAGCTTACAGAAGAAGGGATAAATAAGGCAGAACGATATTTTTCGATTGAAAATTTATTTGACTTGAATCATGTTTCCTTAACCCACCATATTAATCAGGCTTTAAAAGCTCATGTATCGATGCACCTTGATGATGATTATGTGGTAGAAGACGGGGAAGTTGTGATTGTTGATACTTTCACTGGTCGTTTAATGAAGGGCCGTCGTTATAGTGATGGTCTTCATCAAGCAATTGAGGCGAAAGAGGGACTGCAAATTCAAAATGAAAGTATGACTCTTGCTTCTATTACATTCCAGAACTTCTTCCGTATGTATAACAAACTGTCAGGGATGACGGGTACAGCGAAAACAGAAGAAGAGGAATTTAGAAATATTTATAATATGGATGTTATTGCAATTCCTACTAATCAAGCAATCATCCGTGATGACCGTCCAGATTTAATTTATAAATCAATGGAAGGTAAGTTCCGTGCTGTTGTGGAGAGCATTAAAGAACGGAATAAGACTGGACAGCCCGTATTAGTTGGTACAGTTGCTGTAGAAACATCAGAATTGATTTCAAGTTTGCTGAAAAAAGCCGGCGTCAAGCATGATGTCCTAAATGCTAAGAACCATTTTAGAGAAGCGGAAATTATTGAAAATGCAGGTCAAAAATCTGCGGTTACAATTGCGACTAACATGGCTGGACGTGGTACAGATATTAAGCTTGGTGAAGGTGTAAGAGAATTAGGTGGACTTGCGGTTATCGGTACAGAACGACATGAATCTCGTCGAATAGATAATCAGCTTCGTGGACGTTCAGGTCGGCAAGGTGACCCAGGGATTACGCAATTTTATTTATCGATGGAAGATGAATTAATGCGCCGTTTTGGTTCAGACAATCTGAAAACAATGATGGAAAGATTAGGAATGGACGATTCGCAACCAATCGAAAGCAAGATGGTTTCCCGTGCAGTTGAATCTGCTCAGAAACGTGTGGAAGGAAATAACTTTGATGCACGTAAGACAGTTCTATCTTATGATGATGTACTGAGAGAACAACGTGAAATTATTTATAAACAACGCTTCGAGGTAATCGATGCAGACGAAAATATTCGTGAAATCATTGAAAGTATGATGGAATCTTCTATTCAGCGTGCAGTTGCCATGCATACACAAAGTGATGAAGCAGAGTGGGATTTACAAGCACTTGTTGAATATGTCCATGGTAACTTATTAGACCAAGAGGCACTCTCAGTAAATGATGTTAAAGGAAAAACACCTGAAGAAATTTCTGAAGTAATATTGCATAAGGTTCGAGAGAAATATGACGAGAAATCAACTGAACTAGCTCCAGATCAATTCCAAGAATTCCAAAAGGTAATCGTATTACGTACGGTTGATTCTAAATGGATGGACCATATTGATCAGATGGACCAGCTTCGTCAAGGTATTCATTTACGTGCCTATGGACAGAACGATCCTTTACGAGAATATCAGTTAGAAGGATTCGCGATGTTTGAAGATATGATTGCAAACATTGAAGATGATGTTGCAAAATATATCATGAAAGCTCAAATTCGTGAGAACTTACAACGAGAAGAAGTTGTGAAGAATACAACAGCTGTTACTGGCGGGCAGGAAGAAAAGAAAAAAGCCAAAAAGCCATTTGTAAAAACAGTAACGGTTGGTCGCAATGATCCATGCCCATGTGGAAGTGGAAAGAAATATAAAAACTGTCACGGGAAATAGTTAGCAAAAGCACTCCAGATATCAAATAGGAGTGCTTTCCTAATCAATGGCAGCAGTTGTTAGCAAAAGAATTAGGCTTTTTTCATCAAATTAAACTCAATAGCCGTAGTTATACTTAGAAAGTGAGAAGCTTTTATATATTCTTATCTGCTAAGTTACGCAGTTGATATAAAGTAAGACATAAGAGCCGTACAGTTGTTGCTATTCAATAACGAGTCTCTAGTATCGATATAATAAACGGTCAAAGATAGTGGGATTGCCGTTCTTTTGTTTCGATTTTACACTATCCTTAGCGGAAGAAATACACGAAGACTCCTGCGGGAAGAAGAGCCTAGGTGAGACTTCGAAGTGCGGCGGCACAAGAAGGCTCACCAGCTCCCCTAAGGTGCGCGAAGTGTATTTCTGAAGCGACTGGCCTGTGAATCCTTCCAACATTAAAGTAGTTCGCAGTTATATAAATAGTAATTAAACTATACGAGGTCAACTTTGGTAAAAATAAATTATAGAGGTGAGCAATATGGAATTAGTAGAAATCAAACATGAATTGGAAAAAATAGCTACAAGGATTGAAGACTTTAGGGGGTCTCTTTGACTTAGATGTCAAACGGGATCGTGTAAAAGAATTAGAGCAAGAAATGGCCAATCCTGATTTTTGGAATAACCAAGATAGCGCACAAAAAGTAATTAGTGAATCAAATATTCTTAAGCATGACATACAAAACTTTGAGAAAGTAGAAGAGCAATATGAAAACCTGGAAGTTTCATATGAATTAGTGAAGGAAGAAAATGACCAGGAACTATTTGAGGAACTTAATAAAGAATTAGCAGTATTTATTAAAGACGTGAATGAATTTGAATTACAATTACTTCTAAGTAATCCATATGATGCAAATAACGCAATTTTAGAATTACATCCGGGTGCTGGTGGAACAGAGTCGATGGATTTCGCTGAAATGTTACTTCGCATGTATCAGCGTTGGGCAGAGGACCGAAACTTTAAAGTAGAAATATTGGATTATCTGCCTGGTGAAGAGGCAGGGGTCAAGAGTGTTACTTTACTTATTAAAGGACATAATGCTTACGGCTATTTAAAGGCAGAAAAAGGTGTCCATCGCTTAGTACGGATTTCACCTTTTGATTCGTCTGGACGACGCCATACTTCATTTGTTTCCTGTGATGTAACGCCAGAAATGACAGATGATGTTGATATTGAAGTGCGGAACGAGGATATAAAAATTGATACGTACCGTGCAAGTGGTGCAGGCGGACAGCATGTAAATACAACAGACTCTGCTGTTCGGATTACGCATCTCCCGACAAATACGATTGTAACTTGTCAAAATGAGCGATCACAAATTAAAAATCGTGAAGCAGCAATGAAAATGCTGAAATCAAAATTATATCAAATGGAAGTTGAGAGGCAACAGCAAGAACTGGCAGAAATTCGCGGTGAACAAAAAGAGATTGGTTGGGGAAGCCAAATTCGCTCTTATGTCTTCCATCCATATTCATTGGTCAAGGATCATCGCACGAATACAGAGATTGGAAATACGCAGGCAGTGATGGACGGAGAAATTGATCCATTTATCGACGCATATTTACGATCACAAATAAATTAGCAAAAATGAGAGCATCTATAATGGATGTTCTCATTTTTAAGATGATTAGGAATTACAACAGCTTTCTTACAACATAACTTCAACCATGTAGTCTATTTAGAAAGTAGGTTAGCCTTTAAAAGCTTTAAAATAGTATTAAAAGGGGTATAATAGATATGATATTGTTTTCAATTTTTACATTGGGAGGGACAATAAGTGAGGAAATGGGTTTTCGCAACACTTTTTGGGACAGCCTTAGTACTCGGTGCATGCGGTGGTGGCGATGAAGAGCCAACTGAGAATGCAACTGATAATGGTACCGAAGAAACGAATGAAGGTGGTACGGTAGATGCAGATGCGGGTGAAGCAGTATTTGCTCAAAATTGTTCGTCATGTCACGGTGCAGATTTATCAGGTGGAGTAGGTCCTGACTTAACTCAAGTCGGATCAAAATATTCTGCTGAGGAAATTGCTGAAATAGTTACAAAAGGTATAGGTACTATGCCTCCACAAAGTGTATCAGGGGAAGATTTAGATAATTTAACAGATTGGTTAGCAGAAAAACAATAATCGTACTTAATCAAAAAGCTTGGATTGAAGGTGAGGGTTATCTTCAATCCGAGCTTTTCCTTATTTTCTAAAAATTCGACAATATTACACACTATTAATAATAATGTTTCCTTTGACATGAAAATGTAATAATTTTATGTCTAAAAATCTTGTAGAAGAATGTTATACTGTAACAGTAAGAAAAATAGTACCTCTTTTTACTTTTAAGGAAGGTGCTTTTTCATTGGAAAATTTACAAAATGTAAGCTAACTCGCTCACTACATAGATAAAAGTAGTAATGTTGAAAGGGATTGGCTAAGCCAAGAAATTCAACATCGGAGAACAACTTCAAAAAACTAAAAAGGTGATACTAATATGATATTAATGAAAGATGTATATAAAACATACTCGAATGGTGTGACTGCGCTGAGCGGAATAAATGTTGATATAAAGCAAGGTGAATTTGTATATATTGTTGGACCAAGTGGAGCTGGAAAATCCACTTTCATTAAGCTAATGTACCGGGAAGAAAAACCCTCTAGTGGAACAATACTCATAAATGATATGAACTTAGCAGAATTGAAAAATAGACAAATCCCTCTTCTGCGAAGAAAAATTGGTGTTGTCTTTCAAGATTTTAAATTACTTCCAAAACTAACAATCTATGAAAATATTGCCTATGCACTCGAGGTAATTGAAGAGCCCCAAGCTAATATTCGTAAGCGTGTGATGGACGTTTTAGAAGAGGTAGGCCTGAAGAATAAAGCCCGTTCTATACCAAGTGAATTATCAGGTGGAGAGCAACAACGTGTGTCGATTGCACGAGCAATCGTAAATCGCCCGCAGATTGTAATTGCTGATGAGCCAACTGGAAATCTGGACCCCGATACATCATGGGAAATTATGAAGACTTTTGAAGATATCAATTCAAATGGAACGACAATTATTATGGCAACGCATAGTAAAGAAATTGTGAATACGATGAAAAAACGCGTGATAGCTATTGAAAGCAGTATGATTGTTAGGGACGAAGATCAAGGAGAATATGGTTATGAAATTTAGAACTTTAATGCGCCACATCCGGGTAGGTTGTAGGAATATTATCCGTAATGGCTGGATGACGATAGCTTCAATTGGTGCTGTGACAACCACACTAATTTTAGTATCGGTATTTCTAGCATTGGTACTCAATTTGAATGAGATCGCTAAAAACATAGAAAATGACGTTGAAATTAAAACATTGGTTGAACTAGGGACAAGTGAAGAGGAAGTAATTGCTTTAGGAAAACAATTAGAAGAAATAGATGGCGTAGAAGCGGTCACGTTTTCTTCGAATGATGAAGAATTGCAAGGCTTGATTGATAGTATGGGTGAAGAAGGGGAAACATGGGAGTTATTTGAACAGGATAACCCGTTAAATCACGCATTTGTTGTCAGAGCTGAAGTACCGCAAGATACTGAAAAAATTGCAAAAGAGATTCAATCCTTCGATAACATTAATAAAGTTGTTTTCGGTAAAGATGTTGTGAAACAATTATTTGAGTTTAATAATTATGCAAGGGTAATCGGAATCGCATTGATTGTTGCACTAGTATTTACAGCAATCTTCCTTATTTCGAATACGATTAAGATAACAATTATTGCTCGAAGTACGGAAATAGGGATTATGAAACTTGTTGGTGCCACAAATGGATTTATCAGATGGCCATTCTTTATTGAAGGGTTACTGCTAGGTGTTTTAGGATCGTTTATTCCAATTGCAATTGTACTCGGCGGCTACTATTACTTGGATTCAGCAGTAATTGATACGATTTCTTTCAGTTTTGTAGAGTTATTGCCGTTCAATCCGTTTGCATGGCAGCTGTCACTTCTAGTTTTAGCTATCGGTGCTATTATTGGAGTTTGGGGTAGTGTCATGAGTATTCGCAAATATTTAAAAGTTTAATAGAAAACATTGATTGCCTCCATCCCTTTGAAAGGGATGGGGATAAATTAAATATATACATAGCAGATGATGTAAATCACCATAGAATTTCGAAAGTAAAATGAAAAGAAAAGAGGAATAAATGCAATGAAAAAGGTTTTCAAATATGTTTTAGTAGCGGGACTAGTTCTTACCGTTAGTTCAGCAAATGTTCCTTATCTTTCTGCGGAAACAATCGATGACTTAGACAAAGAGATTAATAATCTAGAGCGGGAAAAGCAAGAGCTTGAAAGCAAGAAAAATAACATCGAGAATGATAAGACTAATAATGATAGTAAAATCCAAGATAATTTGAGCAAGCAAACAACGGTTGAACAGGAAATAAGTAATATTGATGAACAACTGACTAAGACGAACAATGATATTTATGAAAAAGAAAACGAGATTAAAGAAACAGACAAAGAGATAAAAGATTTAAATAGTCGAATTGAGAAATTAAAGGAAGAAATTATTGTTTTAGAACAAAGAATTGAAGAACGCAATGTTTTACTAAAAGACCGTCTTCGTACAATTCAGCAAAATGGTGGAGAAATGCAATACATAGAAGTATTGTTCGGTGCACAAAGTTTCGGGGATTTCATTAGCCGATCTTCAGCGGTAAATACGATTATGGATCAGGATAAAACAATAATGGAAGAGCAAGCAGCAGATAAAAAGACATTAGAAGAAAATAAAGTGGAAGTTGAAGTTAAAAAAGTAGCTGTAGAAGATAAGAAAAAATTGATTGAAGGCCAAAAACAAGAGTTAGTAGCATTGAAGGGTCAATTAGATGGCCAAATGGATGAAAAAGCTACATTGATGGCACAGCTAGAAGAAGAGCATGGACAACTGGAAGAAATAAAATTAACACTAGAAGATGAACAAGAAATTTTACGAGCGGAAGAAATATCTAAAGCACAAGCAATCGCACTTGCACAAAATAAAAAAGGTGAATTAGAACAGGCTGCAAGAGAAGAGGCAGCAAGAGTAGCAGCTGAAAAAGCGGCAGCAGAGCAAGAGGCGGCTGAAAGAGCAGCATCTGAGAGAGCTTCATCTGATAAGTCAACTAATAAAATAGCATCAGCAAATCCAACTCCACCTAAGCAATCGAATCAATCAAGTAATGTAAGTAGCGGTGGTATCTTTATTTATCCAGCGTCAGGACCTATTACTTCTTCATTCGGACCGAGAATACATCCAATTTATGGTGGTCAAGGTTCTCATAATGGAATTGATTTCGGTGTTGCTTCAGGTACAACATTAGTTGCGCCAGCAGATGGTGTTGTAAGTACAGCTAGGTATATGAATAGTTTCGGTAATGTGATCATGATTTCCCACCATATTGATGGTAAAACATACACAACAGTTATGGCACATTTAAGTAGAATTTCAGTTTCACCAGGACAAACAGTAAGTCAAGGGGAAGCAATTGGGGCAACCGGAAATACAGGAGATTCAACAGGTCCACATCTTCACTTTGAAGTTCATATTGGTGGTTATGGAAATCCTGTAAACCCATTATCATATCTTCGTTAATAGGTGACTATCAACTGAATAAATTGATTTTACAAGGCATCACACATTTGTTGTGATGCCTTTTTTGTACAGTCACATTACGTGAAATTTGTTGAAATTAATATTGCGAACTAACTTAGGATGATATTTGGTTCGTAGCATGCCGCTCCGGAAATACACTGCGCTTTCCGCGGGCGGCTGGTGAGCCTCCTCGTGCTATCGCACTTCTGAGTCTCACCGAGGCCTTTCCTCCCGCAGGAGTCTCCGTGTATTTCCTCCGCTAGGATTATGCAATTCCCACAATTGAACGATTTCTTTATGAGATTAAGAATAGAATAGATTATCCCCACTTATAGCCGATGAAGCGAAGGACAGGATACACCTGTGGGAATAGCACCGGCGATATATCGGAAGAGGTTGTGATAATCAATTTGACCGAATATGCTTGCTGAGATGTGTAATCTAGGTCCCAATCTATAAGAAAACACCTTTTGTAAATAATAAGGTTTATTGAATAACAAAGTGAAAATTATAGTCAGATGAAGCAGATAATGGTATGCTTTTCTATATCACATCATAAAATGAGCCATCATGATTGCTCGTTTCTAATAGGTAAGTAGGTAAATAAGCAACAAATGTTAAATATGAATCAAGGATATCGAGGTGGAAGAATGAAGATGAAAAAGTCACAAATCATTTTATTATTAGCCGCAGCCTTAGTGCTAGGGTTTGCTGGTGCTTATTCCGGTGTGAAGCTTGCGCAGCCAGAATCTGAGGAAATACCAAATACTTCAGTAAAGGAAAGTACAGGTGAAAAAGCACCTCAAAGCTCAGGGAACTTAGAAAAGATTACTCAGGCATTTGCGTTAATTAAGGGGAATTACTTAGAAGACGTGGAAGATAAACAGCTTATTGAAGGTGCAATTGAAGGAATGCTTGCAACACTTGAAGATCCACATAGTTCATATATGGATGTAGAAACAATGAGCCAATTCAATGACCAAATCGAATCCTCGTTTGAAGGCATCGGTGCTGAGGTAAGTATGGTGAATGGGATTGTAACTATTGTGGCACCAATTAAAGAATCACCTGCTGAGAAAGCGGGATTAAGACCGAATGACCAAGTATTAACAGTTGATGGTGAAAGCTTGGAAGGGTTAAATTTAAACGAAGCAGTTGCTAAAATCCGTGGTGAAAAAGGAACTGAGGTTGTTTTAGAAATTCAACGAACAGGGGCTTCTGAGCTTTTTCCAGTTACAATAACTCGTGATGAAATACCTGTCGAAACCGTTTATAATAAAATTGAAACGATTGACGGCAAAAAAACAGGTATTCTTGAAGTAACGAATTTCTCTACGAATACTGCGAAGGAATTTACCGATCAGCTGAACATGCTTGAAGAGGAAGGGATTGAAGGATTGGTAATTGATGTACGTGGAAATCCAGGCGGACTGCTAGATGTAGTTGAGGATATGCTTGAGTTATTTGTACCGAAAGATATACCATATATTCAAATTGAAGACCAAGATGGAGAAAAAACACCAATTTACTCTGATCTGGATAAAAAGAAAGCCTATCCAATTAGTGTGCTGATTGATGAAGGAAGTGCATCAGCCTCCGAAATACTGGCAGTTGCAATGAAGGAATTAGGCTATGATGTTGTTGGACAAACAAGCTATGGTAAAGGAACAGTTCAACAAGCAATTCCATTAGGTGATGGCAGTTCGATTAAGCTAACGATGAATAAATGGCTATCACCTAAAGGCGAATGGATTAATGAAAAAGGTGTGGAACCAACGATTGATACTAAACAGCCTGAGTATTTCTATACAAATCCGATTATAATTGAAGAACCGCTCAGTGTGGACCATACTGGAGAAACGATTGCGAATATGCAATTAATGTTAACGGGTATCGGATATGAAACAGGACGAACAGATGGTTATTTCAATCAGGAAACGGAAGATGCTGTGAAACAATTCCAAGCAGATCAGAAAATAGAATCTACTGGAATCGTCGATGAGGAGACAGCAGGTATGATTGAAGCAAAACTTATTGAAAAGATTCGCAGCGGCGAAGATGATCGACAATTAGAAACAGCATTAAATGAGATTTATAAATAAGTAATCTTATTCATTCCGCGGGGCGTGTTCTCGCGGATTTTCATTCAGTAGTTTAGAAAGTATAGATTTCTAATATTCGTTTATGATCAAAAGCAGGGATAGGACCTTTTCATAGCGAATTAATTAGGTAAGAGCTAACAAGAGATGGAAGGTGTGCGGGATGGTAGAAGCATGGTTTATAGAATTACTCAAGGGAATTGGAATGCTTTTCTTAAATCCATTATTATATTGGTTGTTTGTACTTCTTTTTTTTGCAGGATATTTTCGAATTAAACGGGATCGATTGGATTTCGGTGTGAAAGTATTCGGTTTATTTTCAGAATGGAAAAATACATGGGGAATTAGCCTTATTTCTGGATTCATACTTTCCTTAATTATGCTTGGAGTAGGCTTCGTATTTTCATATGAAACAATATTATTATTAAGTGTTGTTACGATTATCTTAAGCATTTCGATGCGTTTTTCAATGCTTTCTCCTAGCTACACAATAGGAATAACATTTATATTACTATTATTCTTTCCGTTAATATTAGAAAATCAGTCCTACATAGACTCAAGTTTATTTTCAATAGTAAATTTCTCTTCGCTAGTGATTTTACTAGGATTATTATTATTTGTAGAAGCAATACTCATTCGAAATATAAAGCGGAATAAGACATTTCCTAGTCTTGTCTTAGGGAATCGTGGATTATGGATAGGGCAACATCGATTAAAGAAGATTGGTATTATTCCATTTTTCATCCTCGTGCCAACGGGAATGATTACATCGTTTGCGCCATTTTGGCCATATTTTTCGGTTGGTGGAGAATCGTTTAGCGTCTTGCTTGTCCCATTTGTGCTTGGGTTTGATTTTATTGTCAGAGGAAGTCTCCCACAGAATGCGGCAAAAAAACTCGCTAAATCGATTACAATATTGGGGATTTTAGTCGTTCTTATTGGTGTTGGTAGTTTATATTTGCCAAGCATGGCGCTTGTTGCTGTAATTATCGCTATCTTTGGTAGGGAATGGATTCACTATCGATATAGAGTGAATGACCGAGCTGGTATGTCATATTTTCACCCAGAAGATAATGGCTTGAAAATACTTGGAATTATTCCTGGTACACCAGCAGAAAGACTGGATATACTTGTTGGTGAAACGATCATTAAAGTGA
Source organism: Oceanobacillus chungangensis (assembly GCF_003369565.1). Classification (GTDB taxonomy): domain Bacteria; phylum Bacillota; class Bacilli; order Bacillales; family Amphibacillaceae; genus Oceanobacillus; species Oceanobacillus chungangensis. Next base: position 406,242 of record NZ_PIOD01000025.1, read on the forward strand.
ATGGTATAAAAATAAATTCAGAACAAGACTTTTACAGTGCTTTACAAAGCAGTGGAGCATATTTCAAATTAGAAGTTGTTGATGACGCGAATGAGATGCGCTTTGTTCAAGGTGCATTCTATCAGGGAGATCATCATGAGTTGGGATTAATTTTTACTGCAAAGCCGTTCCGGGAAAAATCGAAGCGTAAAAATATTAGTTAAGCGTATAATTGTGATTATGTTTGGGGGGATTCATATTATGCAGTTTGTATTTGATTTAGACGGAACTATTTGTTTTAAGGGAAAACCGATATCTGGTAAAATTCTTGATGCATTAGCAACACTGAAAGCTAACGGCCATGAAGTTATTTTCGCTTCTGCAAGACCAATTCGCGATATGCTTCCTGTGATAGGAAAGGAATTCCATTCTTACACGATGATAGGTGGAAATGGTTCACTGATTTCTAAAAATGGAAGGATCTTCTATTCAACATCTTTTGGAGATGAGGATTTGCTTGCGATTAATAGTTTAATTGATTCATATAATGTAACCTATTTGATTGATGGGGAATGGAATTATGCTTATACAGGACCAGAGAATCATCCGATTCTACAAAATCTCGATCCTGCTAAGTTAGCTCATAATGTGAAGCTAGAAACTTTAACTTCCGTTGTAAAAATCTTAATTCTGGAGTCGATTAATAATGAACGATTACTAGAAGAATTAACTAAATTAAATATAACAATCCATAAACATGGAGACGAAAATGTTTTTGATCTTAGTCCGAATGGGATCGATAAATGGAGTGCACTTCAGCAATTAGGTGTGCAAGAAGGAGATTATGTTGCATTCGGAAATGATGCAAATGACCGAACAATGTTTGAAAATGCCATACATACTGTAATGATTGGTTACCATGAACAACTAGCACCAATGGCAAAGGAAGCGATTCAGGGTGAAGGAAATGTGGAACAGGCAATAATTGAGAAGATACATGAGCTTGCAGGCAAGTATAATTTAATCAAGTCCTAATTCAGTTAATTCTAAAGGGGATACTATCATGCTGATTAAACCGAATAAATTACAACGTGGAGATAAAGTAGCTACTGTTAGTCCTTCATGGGGAGGGGCGGGTGATCCTGAGCTAAGATGGCGTTATAATCAAGGAATAAAACGACTTGAAGAAGTATTTGGACTTCAAGTAGTGCCAATGCCAAATAGCTTAAAGGGATCCGAATATATTTATGAGAACCCTGAAGCACGTGCCGCTGACTTAAATGCTGCTTTTGCAGATGAAACAATAAAAGGAATCATCGCAAATATTGGTGGGGAGGATAGTATCCGATTACTACCTCACATTGATTTCAATATGATTCGTGAAAATCCAAAAGTATTTATGGGTTATTCTGATGTGACGGTTTCGCATTTATTTTGTCACAAAGCAGGTATTTCCTCCTTTTATGGACCTGCAGTTCTAACTGACTTTGCAGAAAATGTGGAGATGGATGCATATACCGTTGATATGATAGAGCGGACGTTATTTTCAAATGAAATTATTGGAGAAATTAAACCAGCGGAAGAATGGACAAGTGAATTTCTCGAATGGGATATTGTCAATAAAGATACACAACGTAAGCTGCAACCGAATCATGGATATGAGGTATTACAAGGTAATGGGACAGTAACAGGTCGCTTGATTGGCGGTTGCATCGAAGTTTTAGAGTTTGCAAAGGGAACGATGCTTTGGCCAGAAGAAAAGTATTGGGAGAATTGTATCCTATTTTTCGAAACATCAGAAGAAAAGCCAGCACCAGATCTATTGAAGTATTGGTTACGAAATTATGCTTCCCAAGGTATTTTACAAAAAGCAAATGGAATTATTTTCGGAAAACCACAAGATGAGGCATATTACGAGGAATACAAAGAAGTACTTTTACAGGTAATGAAAGAATATTCTCTTGAGCATTTGCCGATACTTTATAATTTAAATTTTGGCCACACAGAACCGAAGTTTATTTTACCTTATGGAGCACTGGCGCAAATTGATTGTACAAAAGCCACATTGTCTATTTTAGAAAGCGGCGTAAATTAATAAGAACTTCCACCAAATGAACTTGGTGGAAGTTTTTTATATGAAAAGTTTTCTAAAAGATTATTGCTTTTGCAACTAACCAATAATAATTTAAGTTAGGAGGACATTCGCTCACTGGCCGACCGCTACGAAAATACACTTCGCTTTCCGCGGGGGGCTGTTGAGCCTTCTTGTGCATTCGCACTTCGAAGTCTCACCTAGACCCTTCCTCCCGCAGGAGTCTTCGTGTATTTTCTCCGCTGGGTTTGTGCGAAGCCTATTGATATAAGATTAGAGAGCGCATTAATCATTGCCATTTATCCTTATATCAGACAGGGGACTCTTCGAAAATAAAGAAACATTTTCGAACGAAGATGCCTCGCTGTCGAAGTCTTCCTTGTTCAGTTTAAACAGTAGAGGCTGAAAGTGAATATTCGTAGTGGAAAATAACATTGTTATTATGTAGCACTTTATTAATATTTATTTTAATAGCAACAAACAAGCTAAATGATTCTTCTATCCCTTTTATGGGTAAAATAAACATAGAAAACCAATGCATTATAATCGAATATTTGTTCGTTATTTGTTAAAATGGATAATATATTATGATAGAATAGGGATAGAAGGAACGGAGGCGTGTTGATTGAAAAATAAATTTGAACTTGTTTCACAATATCAACCAGCCGGAGATCAACCAACGGCAATTAAAGAAATTACCGAGAAAGTTTTAGCTGGACAGCGATACCAAACATTACTCGGTGCAACAGGAACAGGAAAAACCTTTACAATCTCTAATGTTGTCCAAGAAATTAATCGGCCAACACTCGTGATTGCCCACAATAAAACATTAGCAGGACAGTTATATAGTGAGTTTAAGGAATTTTTCCCGAACAATGCTGTCGAATACTTTGTAAGCTATTATGATTATTATCAACCTGAAGCATATGTTCCATCTACAGATACATTTATTGAGAAAGATGCGAGCATCAATGATGAAATTGATAAACTACGACACTCTGCAACCTCTTCTTTATTTGAACGTGAAGATGTGTTAATTGTTGCAAGTGTTTCATGTATATACGGCCTCGGTAATCCAGAAGAATACCGTAACCAAGTACTCTCAATCCGAATGGGAATGGAAAAGGACCGAGATCAATTATTACGTAATCTTGTAGATATTCAATATGCAAGAAATGATATTAATTTCCAGCGCGGAACGTTTCGAGTACGAGGGGATTCCGTAGAAATTATTCCAGCATCAAGAGAAGAAAATTGTTACCGCATCGAATTTTTCGGTGATGAAATTGACCGTATTCGTGAGGTCGATGCATTAACAGGAGAAATTATTGGTGATCGAGAGCATATAGCAATTTTCCCTGCATCTCACTTCGTTACAGGGGAAGAAAAGATGAAGCTGGCAATTAAAAATATTGAATTGGAATTAGAGGAACAGTTAAAAAAAATGCGGGCGGAAAATAAGCTGTTAGAAGCACAGCGACTTGAACAACGGACTAATTATGATTTAGAAATGATGAATGAAATGGGCTTTTGCTCTGGAATTGAAAACTATTCCCGTCATTTAACATTACGAGAAGCTGGGGCAACGCCATATACATTAATCGATTATTTTCCAAAGGACTTTCTTATCGTTGTAGATGAATCACATGTTTCCTTACCGCAAATTAGGGGCATGTATAATGGAGACCAAGCGAGAAAACAAGTGCTTGTTGATCATGGATTTAGACTCCCATCTGCACTTGATAATCGCCCATTAAAATTTGAAGAGTTTGAGGAAAAGGCGAAACAATTTGTATTTGTTTCCGCTACACCTGGTCCATATGAACTTGAACATTCACCGGAAATGACGGAGCAAATTATTCGACCAACTGGATTATTAGATCCAGAAATTGAAATCCGCCCTATTGAAGGACAAATTGATAATTTAATAGGAGAAATCAATAAACGAGTCGATAAAAATGAGCGTGTTCTAGTTACGACGTTAACGAAGAAGATGTCAGAGGATTTGACTGATTACTTAAAAGAGCTAGGTATGAAAGTTGCCTATTTGCATTCAGAGATTAAAACATTGGAGCGGATTGAAGTCATCCGTGATTTAAGGGTTGGGAAATACGATGTCTTAATAGGAATAAACTTACTGCGGGAAGGCTTGGACATTCCAGAAGTATCTCTTGTTGCTATTCTTGATGCTGATAAAGAAGGGTTCTTACGTTCAGAACGTTCCCTTATTCAAACGATGGGACGTGCAGCAAGGAATGAGAATGGTAGAGTAATTATGTATGCAGACAAAATAACTAATTCGATGCAGTTAGCGATGGATGAAACGAATCGTCGTCGGGAAATTCAAATGGCATATAATGAAAAACATCATATTACACCGAAAACCATTAAGAAGGAAATCCGTGATGTTATTCAAGCAACGATTGCAGCTGAAGAGCAAACCGAGTATGAGAGCAGTACAAAGAAATTAACAAACCTATCAAAGAAAGAAAAAGAAAAGCTAATCAAGCAAATGGAAAAGGAAATGAAGGAAGCAGCGAAGTCGCTTGATTTTGAAAAGGCTGCAGAGCTTCGTGATATAATCTTTGAATTGAAAGCAGGAGCGTGATGATAGCATGTCAAGGAAGTCCATTGAAATATTAGGTGCAAGAGCAAATAATTTAAAAAATATTGATTTATCAATTCCTAAAAATAAATTAGTCGTTGTAACCGGACTATCAGGTTCTGGGAAATCATCGCTCGCCTTCGATACGATTTACGCGGAGGGACAACGCCGCTATGTTGAATCCCTTTCTTCCTATGCAAGACAATTTTTAGGGCAAATGGATAAGCCAGATGTAGATTCAATTGAAGGATTGTCTCCAGCGATTGCAATTGACCAAAAAACTACTAGTAAAAATCCAAGATCAACGGTTGGAACGGTAACAGAAATCTATGATTATTTACGATTATTATATGCAAGGGTAGGACGTCCAACCTGTCCAAATCATGGTATAGAAATTAGCTCACAAACAGTCGAACAGATGGTTGACAGAATTCTGGAGTATCCAGAACGAACGAAGATTCAAATTCTCGCGCCGATTATTTCTGGACGAAAAGGAGAACATGTTAAGGTTTTTGAAAAACTAAAACAAGAAGGATATGTTCGAATTCGTGTTGACAAGGAAATGCGAGAAGTAACGGAAGAAATCAAGCTGGAGAAAAATAAAAAACATTCGATTGAAGTAGTTGTCGACCGAATTGTCGTTAAAGAAGGAGTTACTGGACGTCTAGGAGATTCGATAGAAACGGCACTTAGTCTCGGAGAAGGTACAATCATTGTTGACGTTTTCGGCGAAGAAGAATTGATCTTTAGTGAAAATCACGCTTGTCCAATTTGTGGTTTTTCAATTGGTGAATTGGAACCTCGTTTATTTTCATTTAACAGTCCATTCGGGGCATGTCCTACATGTGATGGATTAGGGACTAAATTAGAGGTGGATATTGATTTAGTAATCCCTGATTGGGAGAGAACGCTAAATGATGGTGCAATCGCACCTTGGGAGCCAATTAGCTCGCAGTATTATCCACAGTTACTAAAAAGTGCATGTGATCATTTTAACATTAGTATGGATATTCCTGTAAAGGATATTCCGAAAGATAAACTCGATATTATTTTATATGGCAGTGGCAAGGAGAAAATTCATTTCTATTATGAAAATGAATTTGGAAATATCCGCGATACCGACATTCTATTTGAAGGAGTTATCAATAATGTCAAACGACGTTATCGTGAAACATCCTCAGAATTTATTCGCGAAACATTGGAAAAATATATGGCACAAAGTGCTTGTAAAACATGTAAAGGTCATCGACTGAAACAAGAAGCTTTAGCAGTGTTAATCAATGGTCTGCATATAAGTAAGGTAACAGATTACTCAATTGCAGAATCATTGGAGTTCTTTAAGCATCTCGAACTAACGGAAAAAGAGCGACAAATTTCTAAGATGATATTGAAGGAAATTGATAATCGCCTTGAATTTTTACTGAACGTTGGGCTCGATTATTTAAATTTATCTCGTACAGCGGGTACCTTGTCTGGTGGGGAAGCACAGCGGATACGCCTAGCAACTCAAATTGGTTCCGCATTAACAGGAGTTCTGTATGTATTGGATGAACCATCAATTGGGCTTCATCAACGTGATAATGACCGATTAATTAGTACATTACAGCATATGCGTGACTTGGATAATACATTAATTGTTGTCGAGCATGATGAAGATACGATGCGTGCAGCGGACTGGTTGATTGATATTGGTCCTGGCGCTGGGGAACATGGTGGACAAGTGATTGCGAGTGATACACCTGAGAATGTTATCAAAAATCCAAGTTCCTTAACTGGTCGATATTTAGCCGGAAAAGAATTTATCGCATTACCAACTAAACGACGCAAAGCGGATAAACGTAAGCTTGAAATAGTTGGTGCTGCAGAAAATAATCTTAAAAATGTTTCTGTAAAAATTCCAATTGGCTTAATGACTGTTGTTACCGGTGTATCTGGATCAGGAAAAAGTACTCTAGTTAACGAAATTTTATATAAATCACTTGCTAAACAACTTTACCGTGGGAAGCATAAACCTGGAAAACATAAGTCAATCAAAGGAATGGAACATATAGAGAAAGTAATTGATATCGATCAATCACCTATTGGTCGAACACCAAGATCAAACCCTGCAACCTATACAAGTGTGTTTGACGATATCCGTGATGTGTTTTCACAAACCAATGAAGCAAAGGTGCGTGGCTATAAGAAGGGGCGCTTTAGTTTTAATGTAAAAGGCGGTCGTTGTGAAGCTTGTCGTGGCGATGGCATTATCAAAATTGAAATGCATTTTCTCCCGGATGTTTACGTTCCCTGTGAAGTGTGTCATGGTAAACGTTATAACCGTGAAACGCTCGAAGTGAAATATAAAGGTAAGTCGATTGCAGATGTTTTAGATATGCGGATTGAAGACTCGGTAGAATTTTTTGCGCCAATTCCAAAGATTAAACGCAAGCTTGAAACCTTAAATGATGTAGGTCTCGGTTATGTAAAATTAGGGCAATCTGCAACTTCACTGTCAGGTGGAGAAGCACAGCGCGTGAAACTAGCTAGTGAACTTCATAAGCGTTCAAATGGAAAAACATTCTATATACTAGATGAACCTACGACAGGACTGCATGCGGATGATATTAAGCGTCTATTAGTTGTCTTGAAACGACTAGTCGATAACGGTGATACGGTAGTTATTATTGAGCATAATTTAGATGTGATAAAGACCGCTGATCATATAATCGATTTAGGGCCTGAGGGTGGAGACCGTGGGGGCACAATCGTTGCAACTGGGACACCGGAAGAAATTGCTGCGCTTGCTGATGTATCTTATACCGGACGCTATTTAAAAGAGGTCTTAGAACGTGATCATAAGCGGATGGATGAACTTGTTGAAGCAAAAGAGAAAATCAGTACGAAATAAAATAGGAAGGCAGTAAGTAGTATAACAGCTATTTACTGCCTATATCTTTTTAACACCAATTTTACTGTTTCTTTCACTATAAACGAGGGTATGCGTAGTATAGAGGGCAGATAAATACAACAAGAAGTAAAGTGGTTCAGTATTTTAACAAACACATGGAGATTGTATTTAAGATTGTTGTAAATCCAACTAATGATTCTGTGCAAAAGTTCAATGTTGATTCACACTGGACAGGGGGGAGTCTGCGGATAGGTTACTTTATAGCGATAAATTAAATCATAATTTTCAAAAAAATAACGAGCCGACTCAGAAAATTAAACAGGTGAAGGTAGTATTCCTATCTTATTTTATATAGATGTAAATAAACAATAGCAATCCCACAATCCCAGCGAAGTGTATTTTCGGAGCGATAACCAAGGAACAAATATCATTCTAAGTTTACTATACGGAATAATTCTACACGAATAACGATTCCTGTGTTTAAGTACAGGAAGAAACCTAGCTATCAAAATTATGATATTATAGTAACGTGAATATCAAACTTTGCCTCATAGTTAATGAATAGGAGGAATAATTCCATGTCTTTTCAACAAAGAATAATTGATGAACTCCATGTAAAACCAATAATCAATCCTAAAGAGGAGATACGCAATCGAATTGACTTTCTTAAATTATATTTAACGAAATCTACTGCTAGAGGATTTGTATTAGGGATTAGCGGTGGACAAGATTCTACATTGGCTGGGAAACTAGGACAATTAGCGGTAGAAGAATTGCGAAGTGAAGGAAAGGAAGCGAGCTTTACCGCTGTTCGGTTGCCATATATGCAACAAGCAGATGAAGAGGACGCACTGCTTGCATTAGATTTTATAAAGCCAGATGAATCAATTACCTTTAATATTACACAATCAGTTGATGCGTTTGCTGCAAGTTATTTAAAGGCAGCAGACGAGGCGCTGAGTGATTTCGATAAAGGAAATGTGAAGGCAAGAATGCGAATGATCGCGCAATATGCGATTGGTGGTATGAGTGATTTACTCGTTATTGGTACAGACCATGCAGCGGAAAATGTTACAGGATTTTATACAAAGTATGGTGACGGCGGTGCTGATATTTTACCACTTGCAGGATTAAATAAACGCCAAGGACGTGCATTATTGATAGAATTAGGCGCAATCGAAAGACTTTATTTGAAAGTGCCTACAGCAGATTTACTCGATCATAAACCGTTACAGTCCGATGAGACGGAATTAGGGATAAGCTATGATGTGCTTGATGACTATCTTGAAGGGAAAACTGTTTCAGCAGAGGATGCAGCTAAAATCGAAGAACGTTTTCTAATTTCTCAGCATAAACGAAATCAGCCTGCTACAATGTTTGATGCGTGGTGGAAGTAATCTTTTAGTAGTTAAGAAAGTATAAATTATTTCTTACTACATTAGTGCAACCAAGTTTTCTAATAAAGTACGGCTAGAAAAGTGGAGGTGTTTCATATGAAGCCAATTGAAATAGAAAAAGTGCAAGAAATATTGCAGTCATATGAGAATAAAGAGGTATATGTTCATTTAGAAACTACTAATGGGGCATATGCAAGTCATATAAATGAGAAGGCATATAATGTAGGTGCATTTATCCGGAATGCGAAGCTGGCCTATAGTAAAGCTACGATTGTTGGAGACGGAAAAACTTATCGTGTTGGCCTAAAAACAGAACTAGGCTGGGTTTATGCTGAGGGATTATCTGATTGGATAATTAACGAAGATGAACAGCTGCTATTAGCTGGGCATGATCGTGAAGGTCGTTTGATGGTTGCTCTTGAAATAAGTGAAGCCCCTTTTAAATAAATAGGAATTAGGTGATTGTTATGGAAAAACATGTTGTTGTAATTTATCCACATCCGGATGATGAAGCATTTGGCGCTGCGGGTACAATCGCTAAATTTCGCGATGAAGGCGTACCCGTTACATATTTATGTGGAACATTAGGTGAGATGGGGAGGAATATGGGCAATCCTACATATGCTAATCGAGAATCACTTCCAGGCATTCGTAAAAAGGAACTAATAAAGGCATGTGAGGTCCTTGATATCGAATTAGAAATGCTAGGATATCGAGATAAAACAATTGAATTTGAAGATAAAGAAGAAATCGCAGCAGATTTAAAAGGCTATTTAGATAAAATAAAGCCAAGTCTTGTGATCACGCATTACCCAGATTATGCAGTTCATCCTGATCATAATGCATTTGGTGCGGCGGCTATTGATGCAGTTGCACAGATGGAACCAGAAATTCGTCCAACCATTTGGGCACAGGCATTCTCTAATGATCATCTTGAAGCATTAGGCATGCCCGATATTATGAATGACATTACTCCATTTTTTGATAAAAAGTTGGACGCGATTTTAGCACATGACTCGCAGGCTAATCTATCGCTTAATCAGCAGCGACCAAATGAAGACCCTGCATTAGATGCAAAAGAGCGTGCTAAGATGCGTTTAGGAATGGAGCAATTTTATACTTGGAAATTCTAATTTCATCCATATATGGGCTGAATTCCAGTGCAGACATTTTTTTAAGACAGGACTAATTACAAAAAACGTAGGTGGCAACACCTACGTTTTTTGTAGAATAGTGAACTAAAGTGACAAAGAGACCAGGAAAGCTCCAGCGCCCGGCGAGGGACTTTTCTGCCTCGGTGCAAGAAGTCAACTTGACTTCCTATTTTCAATAAATGCAACTAGGTAGATTGGCATTCATCGTTTGATGACAACATAGTTTTCTAATGCTACAATTAGAATCAGTTAGGAAAATTGAGTGGAGGGATGAAGGAAAGATGGGAGTAACGGTACGAACAAAAGATTTAGCAGACAATTTTAATTTGACATTAATTGCAGGGAAAGATGGCTTACATAGAGAAATTATGACGAGTGATATTTCACGTCCAGGCATGGAAATGACTGGATATTTCAAATATTATCCAAAGGAAAGATTACAGCTAATCGGTAAAACAGAAATGGCATATTTCCTAGAACTTACAGATGAAGAAAAAAGAGATAGAGCTGAGAGATTATGCACAGATATTACCCCGGGAATAATTATTTCTAGAGGGATGAGGGTTCCTGAAATATTGATTGAAGCTGCAAATGAAGCTGGTGTACCAATTCTTCATTCACCAAGAAAAACAACGAGGGTTATTAGTCGTATTACCAATTTCCTTGAAGGAAAATTTGCCCCCTTTACAGCAATCCATGGTGTCCTTGTTGATATATATGGTGTTGGGGTACTAATTACTGGGCAGAGTGGAGTCGGTAAAAGTGAGACTGCATTGGAGCTTGTAAAGCGCGGTCATCGATTAGTTGCCGATGATAATGTAGAAATTAGGCAGGAAGATTACGATAGTCTAATCGGAAATGCCCCTCCACTAATTGAGCATATGCTGGAAATTCGAGGGCTTGGTATAATCAATGTAATGACCTTGTTTGGTGCTGGTTCCGTGAGAACGAAAAAGCGTATATCAATGGTAATTAATCTAGAAAACTGGGAAGAAGGCAAGCAGTACGAGCGGTTAGGACTTGATGACGATAAAATGAAAATAATGGACGTGCATTTACCAAAAGCGACCATTCCTGTACGCCCTGGTAGAAACCTCGCTGTTATTATTGAAGTTGCTGCAATGAATTTCCGTTTGAAAAGAATGGGAGTAAATGCTGCACAGGAATTCTCTGATCGTTTAACAAATATGATTGAGCATGAGAAAGATTCTATAATATAGGAGATGGTTAGATGATTTATAATGTTGCACAGTTAGATCGCGTATTTCTGGAAATTGGTCCTCTAACCATTTATTGGTATGGTGTGATTATTGCAACTGGAGCTGCCATAGGTTTATGGCTAGCGATGAAAGAGGCAGACCGCTTAAGACTTAATAAGGAAATATTAATTGATTTTATCGTTTTTGCCGTTCCAATTGCAATTATTTTTGCGCGGATATACTATGTAATATTTGAATGGGAAAGATATGCTACTGGGCCGTGGTGGGGTGTGTTTGCAATTTGGGAAGGTGGAATTGCTATCCATGGTGCTGTCATAGGAGGAGTCTTAACTGCGATTGTTTTCGCACGGGTTAAAAATATATCCTTCTGGCAATTAGCAGATATTCTTGCACCAAGCCTTATTTTAGCGCAAGCAATTGGCCGCTGGGGGAACTTCATGAATCAAGAGGCACATGGTGGACCAATCGCAGAAGAGTCGATTGCCGCGTTTTATCGAGTGCTGCCAGATTTTATTATGAACCAGATGACAATCGATGGGGTTACATATCATCCGACGTTTTTATATGAATCAACTTGGAATATTCTCGTCTTCATACTATTGTTATTACTGCGTAGGATGAATGTATTACGTGGAGAAATATTCTTAAGTTATATTATCTTCTATTCCATTGGACGCTATTTCATTGAAGGAATGCGAACAGATAGCTTATATGTAGTTGGTGAACTTAGGGCTGCGCAACTACTATCCATTTTGTTAATAATTCTCGGAATTATATTAATCATCTATCGCAGAAAAACAACGAATGTCAGATATAATGATGTTCCTCTTTCAGAGAAAAAGTCAACAAAGTATCATAACAAAGCAAGCAAGAAAAAGAAAAGAAAATAAGAATGATTAGTTAATGTGTAAGGTGGGAATTTAGAATGGATGGAATATTGAAACGTGGATTTTTACAAGGTTTAACAACAACCTGGACATTAGGAAAAGTAATTTTTCCGATTACGTTAATTGTAACAATCTTACAATTTACTCCAGTGTTACCTTGGATTATCGAACAACTCGAGCCAATCATGGGCTTAATTGGCCTATCAGGTGAAGCTGCAGTTCCGTTAGTTCTCGGTAATGCCCTAAATTTATATGCAGGTATCGCTGCTATCGTCTCCTTCGATTTTAGTGTGAAGGAAGTATTCATTATGGCAATGATGCTCTCTTTCTCACATAATCTATTTATTGAATCTGCTGTAGCTTCGAGAGTTGGGGTACGTTGGTGGATTATTGTTGGAGTACGCGTGTTCCTAGCAATATTAGCTGCGGTTGTGATTAATTTAATATGGAGCGGCGGTACAGAACTTGCACAATATGGATTAATATCAGCAACAGAAGTGGTACCTGTCGGATGGCTAGAAATAGTTTTTCATGGTGTTGTGACAGCGGTAATCGCCATTTTGCAGTTAGCAATAATCGTTATTCCATTAATGATTATCATGCAATTTTTACGTGAAAAAGGTTGGTTGACGAAACTATCTAACCAACTTGCACCGTTCATGAGATTCCTTGGGATGGATAAGAGTGCATCGATGACAATGGTTGCTGGTTTAACAATCGGTTTAGCATATGGTGCAGGCTTAATGATTCAAGCAGTAAAAGAAGATGGTGTTTCTAAAAAAGATATGTATCTTGCACTTATCTTTCTTGTTTCTTGTCATGCCGTAGTAGAGGATACACTTGTATTTATCCCGTTAGGAATTCCGGTTTGGCCATTATTGGTTATTCGTTTATCAACAGCAATTATTATGACTATCATCGTCGCCTTTTTCTGGAGACGTGCAGAGAATAGTAAACGGAAGGAAACAACAAATGAACATAGATACGGTACTTTTTGATTTAGACGGAACATTAATCGATACGAATCAACTCATTATCGATTCATTCAAGTATACTTTTGATCATTATCAATTATCATTTACAGAAGAAGAGATAATCGAATTTAATGGCCCGCCATTAATTGATACATTTCACAAGATTGATCCTGAGCGTGTAGATGAAATGATTGCAAAGTATCGGGAGCATAATATTACAGAACATGATAAGTATGTTAAAGCTTTTCCACTAGTAAGGGAAACTTTAGAGGAACTGAAGAAGAATGATATCCGACTTGCAATTGTCACTACAAAGATGAAGACAACAGCATTAAAAGGGTTAGCACTCACGGGATTGGATTCATATTTTGACACGATTATTACGTTAGATGATGTAACACATCCAAAGCCACATCCAGAACCGGTAGTGAAAGCAATGCAAGCGTTAGATGCTGAGGCAAGTAGGACCCTGATGGTGGGAGATAATTCTCATGATATTGAATCGGGAAATAACGCTGGTGTATTAACAGCTGGTGTAGCCTGGTCACGTAAGGGAAAAGAACGCCTTCTCGCACATCACCCAACATATCTCTTGGAGGATATGCGCGATTTATTGACGATTGTAGGAGTGTAGGAGATGCGACGAACCGAGCGATTTAAGGTAGAAGGACCTAATTCATTATGGCAATTATATAAAACGGTATCATTTTGGAAGGTTTTTAAAAATACGATTATCATCCTAATCGCTAAATTCGTTCCATTTATGGGGATGAAAAATTGGTTATATCGTACTTTCTTAAAAATGGAAATTGATGATCATACTGCGATTGCTTTTATGGTCACACCCGATATTATGTTTCCTGAAAAAATTAAGATTGGAAAAAATAGTATTATTGGTTATAATACGACAATTTTGGCGCATGAATATTTAATTGATGAATATCGACTAGGGGAAGTGACTATTGGCGACGAAGTAATGGTTGGTGCCAATACTACCATCTTGCCTGGTATAACAATCGGTCACCGTGCGATTGTATCAGCAGGATCAGTCATACATAAGGATGTTCCTGAAGGTGCTTTTGTTGGGGGAAATCCAATGCAAGTCATCTATACGAAAGAAGAGATGGAGAAGAGAAATAGCTCAGGGCGGTGAAAAAATGAACGTTCCTAAAGGCGTAATACCTGCGATTCGATCGATGAAAAATTTTGACAGAGCCTTGGAGACTAAACATGATACGATTATTTTCTTAGAGACACGGCTTGGACAGTTGAAGAGTATGGTAGATTATGCAAAAAGAGCAAATAAGAAGGTCCTCATTCATTTTGACTTGATTCAAGGCTTAAAAGCTGATGAATATGGAATGGAATTTTTGATTCGTGAAATTAAACCGGATGGAATTTTATCCACTAGGGCAAATGTTATATCATTGGCCAAAAAATATAAACTATTAGCGATTCAGCGTATGTTCTTACTAGATAGTTTAGCACTTGATCATAATTTAAAGCTTATTGAACGTTCACAACCTGATTGTATCGAGGTTCTTCCTGGATTAATGCCAAGTATGATTGAACAAATTTATGAAAATACGAAGCTGCCGCTTATTGCTGGTGGATTAATTACAAAAGAAGAGGATGTTAGAAATGCACTTGATGCAGGTGCAATTGCTATCTCTACATCGGAGAAAGATTTATGGAATTTTTAATAAAGCTCGAATTTTTATATAGACTGCGGACTAACTTAGTTAAGGGATTTCTCTCAGGCCGCTCGCTTCAGAAATACACTTCGCTTTCCGCGGGGGGCTGGCGAGCCTTCTTGTGCTGCGCACTTCGAAGTCTCGCCGAGGCCCTTCCTCCCGCAGGAGTCTTCGCGTATTTCTTCCGCTAGGGATTTTGCAATTGCTATCATCTTTCTACATGATATAAGATGAGAGGGAAATTGCTCTATCATGCCTGTTGATTGTAGCGGTGGACAGGAGACTCCTGCGGAAAAAAAGCAACTGCAGAAGACCCATCGGAAGCGGGTTTCTTCCGATGGAGCTGATGTGTTTCCCTCCGGATACGCGACTGTCCGCTGCGGAAATCAACGTTGCGCTTAGTCCCCAGTTTACATCCACTACAAACTACTATCCTTCAATTTGAAAAAGTTAATTCAGTACTCATTTCTTAATCGAAACATTTTTTTACTAGTTTAGGAAAATATGTTTGACAGCGGTTACATAATGAGGTATAGTGAATACAAGTTAATTATGTGATGGAGAAAAGGAGACCCACATTGCAATCATACTAGCTAAGAGAGGAGTATGTTTATTGTAGTGTGGGTCTTTTTCTGTTTCATAATTTTACTAATTCGCTAGTAAGATAGTATTGGAAGAATTATTGCTGTCTTCCTTAGCGAATGAAGGCTTGCTAAGAAAATCTTGGTCAAGCCATTGATAGACAAAAATAAAGGTCAAAAGGGGTGTAGTGGGATGTCGGAATTCTTAGGTGAATTGATTGGCACAATGGTTCTTATCATCTTTGGTGGTGGAGTAGTTGGTGGTGTTGTATTGAAGAATAGCAAAGCAGAAGGAGCAGGTTGGGTAGTAATCACCATTGGCTGGGGACTTGCTGTAACGATGGGGGTATATGCAGTAGGGAAGTTTACTGGTGCACACTTAAATCCAGCTGTTACGTTAGGATTTGCTTCTGTTGGGGAACTACCATGGGTAAAGGTACCAATATATATAACTGGACAAATTATTGGTGCGTTTGTCGGAGGAGTTATCGTTTTTCTTAATTATTTACCACATTGGAAAGCTACGAAAGATCAGGCTGCCAAACTTGCTGTCTTCTCAACTGGGCCGGCAATTCGAAGTCCATTATCAAATTTAATTAGTGAAATTATTGGAACATTTATTTTAGTGATGGGGATAATGTTTATCGGTGCAAATGAATTTACAGAAGGATTAAATCCACTTATCGTTGGTGCGTTAATCGTAGCTATCGGTATGTCCCTTGGAGGAACTACAGGTTATGCGATAAACCCTGCACGTGACTTTGGTCCAAGAATTGCACATGCATTACTGCCGATTCCTGGTAAAGGAAGTTCAGACTGGGGTTATGCATGGATTCCTATTGTCGGACCGATTCTTGGTGGAGTATACGGAGCAGTGTTTTATCATGCGATATTCTTAGAGAATTTCTCTGCACTGTTTTGGATTTTAAGTGCGATTGTAGCAATTATTATGGTTGGGGCAGCGTATACAGAATTAACGAAAAGCGATAATGGTTCGGAAAAAATACAAGAAAAAATTGGATAGGGGAGACTAATATGAGTGAAAAATACATTTTATCATTAGATCAAGGAACAACAAGTTCAAGAGCAATTTTATTTAATCATAATGGCGAAATTGTCGAAACAGGACAAAAGGAATTTCAACAATTTTTTCCTAAACCAGGATGGGTAGAGCATGATGCGAATGAGATTTGGACATCCGTACTAGCTTGTATTGCGGATGTATTACGGAAATCAGATGTTGATCCGAGCCAGATTGCAGGAATAGGAATTACAAATCAACGGGAAACAACCGTTGTCTGGGACAAAAACACAGGAAAGCCTATATATCATGCCATCGTTTGGCAATCAAGGCAAACGGAGGATATATGTAAAGCTTTAGCTGAACAAGGTCACGGCGATATTATCCGAGAAAAAACAGGCTTATTAATTGATCCATATTTCTCCGGGACAAAAGTAAAGTGGATACTTGATAATGTCGAAGGTGCGAGAGAAAAAGCCGAGGCAGGAGATTTATTATTTGGCACAATGGATACTTGGCTTGTTTATCAACTTTCTGGTAAGAAAACGCATATTACAGATTATTCAAATGCATCGCGAACTTTAATGTTTAATATTTATGATCTTAAATGGGATGATGAATTACTTGATATATTAACCGTGCCGAAAAGTATGCTGCCAGAAGTACGCCAGTCCTCTGAAGTCTATGCAAATACTGTTGGTTATCACTTCTATGGGCATGAGGTGCCAATCGCTGGAATTGCTGGTGACCAGCAAGCAGCACTATTTGGTCAAGCCTGCTTTGAACAAGGAATGGCGAAAAATACGTACGGAACTGGTTGCTTTATGTTGATGAATACTGGTGAGAAAGCGGTCAAATCAGAGAATGGTTTACTTACTACTTTAGCTTGGGGTGTTGATGGTAAGGTAGAGTATGCATTAGAAGGAAGTATTTTCGTTGCTGGTTCTGCAATCCAGTGGTTACGTGATGGTTTGAAATTGATTGAAAATGCGCCTCAAAGTGAGGATTATGCAAAACGAGTAGATACGACAGATGGAGTGTATATGGTGCCTGCGTTTGTTGGGCTTGGAACACCTTACTGGGATAGTGATGCACGTGGTGCTGTATTCGGTTTAACGAGAGGAACAACAAAGGAGCATTTTATTCGTGCAACACTAGAATCGTTAGCATATCAAACGAAGGATGTTCTTGATGCGATGATTACTGACTCTGGAATTGAATTAAAAGCGTTAAGGGTAGACGGTGGGGCAGTAAAGAACGACCTTCTAATGCAATTTCAAAGTGATATGCTGAGTGTGCCTGTAGATCGTCCGGTGGTGCAGGAAACTACAGCATTAGGTGCAGCATATCTTGCAGGTTTAGCTGTGGGTTATTGGGAAGATAAAGAGGAAATCGCAAAACAATGGCAAAATGATCGAACGTTTACGAATGAAATGGAAGATGAACAGCGTGATAGATTATATTCCGGATGGCAAAAGGCGGTAGCTGCGACAAGGGAATTTAAATAATTTGGTAGTGGGAGATCGATCGCTGGTCTCCTTTTTTATCCAGCATGGAGTGGGCAGCAATCCTATCTCAAAAATTCTTGAAGATTAAGTGGGGCTCCTGTCCGATTCTGTTCAACTTACACCCGGTGGGAGAAGTAAGTAGCCCCACTAATCGAAGTTTCGTCTTATCATATATTACTTGGGGAGTGGTCCGTTTGAAAAAGATTATTAATGATCCAAATATAGTTGTCCAAGATATGTTAAAAGGAATGGTGGCAGCTAATCCGGCTACGATAAAACAATTACCTGATACAACCGTAATTGTCAGAAGTGATGCACCTACTATTAATAAAGTCGGCTTAGTTAGTGGTGGAGGAAGTGGCCATGAACCGGCCCATGCGGGGTATGTTGGTAAAGGGATGCTTGATGCTGCGGTTGCAGGTGAGGTCTTTACATCACCAACTCCAGATCAAGTGTTAGAAGCAATCAAGGCGGTAGATGGTGGTTCGGGCGTCTTTCTAGTTATAAAGAATTATACAGGAGATGTACTGAATTTTGAGATGGCTGCTGAACTAGCAGAAGCAGAAGGAATTAAGGTGGAGCATGTAATTGTTAATGATGATGTAGCCGTCGAAGATAGTTCCTTCACTACAGGCAGAAGGGGAATTGCTGGAACAATTTTCGTTCATAAAATCGCTGGTGCAAAGGCCGAACAAGGTGCAACTTTAGATGAAGTAAAATCAGTAGCTGAAAAAGTGGTTGCGAATGTTCGTTCAATGGGGATGGCCTTAACCCCATGTACGGTTCCTGCAGCAGGTAAGCCTAGCTTCAATCTAAAAGAAAATGAAATGGAAATTGGGATTGGCATCCATGGTGAGTCAGGAATAGAAAGAAAGGAAATTTCGACTGCGGATGAAATTGCAAGTGAATTAGTAACTAAAATTCTTGATGATGGCGTACATGTTCGGGGCGATGATGTTGCCATCATGATTAATGGGTTAGGCGCTACACCGGAGATGGAATTAAATATTGTAAACAGTAAGGTAAATGAAATCCTAAATGAAAAAGGCATTCATGTTTACAAAACATTTATTGGGGAATATATGACAGCATTAGAAATGGCCGGTTGCTCCGTAACGCTGCTGAAATTGGATGACGAACTGAAAACGCTATTGAATTTAAGTTCAGAAGCACCTGCTTTTCGCGTCTAAGGAGGGGAATCATGGAATTTCGAGTAGAAGATGCCATTCATTGGTTTACAGTGGTAAATGATAAAATTCAAGAAAACAAAGAAAATCTAACCACTCTAGATCAAGTGATTGGCGATAGTGATCATGGGATAAATATGGCTAGAGGGTTTCAAGAGGTGGTAAATAAATTATCGACACAGGAGTATGAAGAGGTTGCTGACGTATTAAACCACGTTGCAATGACTCTTATTTCTAAGGTTGGCGGCGCTTCTGGCCCATTATTCGGGACTGCCTTCTTAAAGTTTTCACAGGCGGTAAAGGGGATAAACCCTGTAGATTATGATAGTTTTACGAAAGGCCTTGAGGAAGCATTACAAGGCGTAAAACAGCGTGGAAAAGCAAAATTAGGTGAGAAAACGATGATTGATGTTTGGTCGCCTGTTGTAGATGTTTTTCAATCAGAAAAAGGCTTTGAGGACAATCTATTCATAGAAGTGGCTAGGGAAGCGATGGAGAATACGAAGCATATCATGGCAACAAAGGGTCGAGCGGCATATTTTAAGGAAAAATCAATTGGTCATATTGATCCAGGATCTGCTTCCACATACATGATTTTTGAAGCCTTAGCAGAAGTAATCAAAGGGAGAAAATAGTATATGGCATATGTTGGAGTCGTGTTAATTTCTCATAGTTCGAAAATAGTGGAAGGTATGAAGGAGTTAATTCGCCAAGTGATTTATGATGTTCCAATTGAATTAGCTGGTGGAACGGAAGAAAATGAAATTGGGACGAGCATCGATAAGATTACTCGCGCGATTAATCTTGCAGATAAAGGGGAAGGAGTTATCCTTTTCTATGATATTGGTAGTGCAAAAATGAATGCAGAAATAGCAATCGAATTATCAGAGTCAGAAGTGGTACTAGTAGAAGCGCCTTTAGTTGAAGGTTCATATATTGCGGCTGTAGAATCAGGGATGGGCAGAAGTTTGCAGGAGATTAAAAGGGCAGTAGAAAAAGCCTTCTAAACATTCAATCAAATTACTGTACTACGGATAGTAAATATGCTATATTTAAATTAAGTTAATACTTTGGACGGAGAATTGGAGAAGCCGCAACAGTTAGTGCAAATATGCATTAGCTTGTTTGCGGCTTTTTTCTATTCTTTGCCATCGTAATTAAAGATCTTTTCTCATAGTTTGTGTTAGATAGTGATGTTGATTTCTGCTCTTTTCAGCTGCACAATTTAGGGCAAAGCATCAGTGAGGCTCCGAATTGCTCTCTTCACAAGGAGGGTCACCAGCCGTTCGTAGAAAGAGAAGTGTATTTCCGGAACGGTAAGCCAGGATGTCGCGATTATTAAGTAAGAGCAACAATCTATCAGAAAGCATTCCTAAATAATGAATAATGAAATATAAAGAAAACTACTCAGATTTTAACAAAAAGAATAGGAAGTGTTTAGTGATGACAATATTTTCAAGTTTCAATCGTAAAGAGGCTTACAACAAATTAGAAAATGAAACTTTAGATCTATTAGTTGTTGGTGGAGGGATAACAGGTGCAGGAATTGCATTAGATGCCGTAACACGAGGATTAAAAGTCGGGCTAGTGGAGATGCAGGATTTTGCTGGCGGAACATCCAGCCGGTCAACAAAACTTGTCCATGGTGGGCTGCGTTATTTACAGCAATTTGAAATTAAAATGGTAGCAGAAATCGGTAAGGAACGAGAAATTGTTTATGAAAATGGACCACATGTAACGACCCCAGAATGGATGATGTTACCATTTCATAAAGGAAGCACTTTAGGACCACTCACTACAAATATTGGACTAAGAGTGTATGACTTTTTAGCAGGGGTAAAGAAAAGCGAACGTCGGAAAATGTTGAGCCCTCAGGAAGCATTAGAAAAAGAACCATTAATTAAAAAGGATGGATTGAAAGGTGCTGGCTATTATGTGGAATATAAAACGGATGATGCAAGATTGACAATTGAAGTTTTGAAGAAAGCGGTGGAAAGAGGAGTCCATGCGATAAATTACGCCAAGGTTACGGAATTTATCTACAATGAATCGCATAAGGTTTCTGGAATAACAGTAGAGGATCAGATCAATCATGCAAAATACAATCTTTATGCGAAAAAGATTATTAATGCTGGTGGTCCTTGGGTCGATGAATTACGAGAAATCGATGGTTCGAAAAAAGGAAAAACCTTGCATTTAACGAAAGGAATTCATCTCGTCTTTCCAAAGGAAGTGTTCCCATTAGAGCAAGCAATCTATTTTGATACACCAGACGGGCGGATGATTTTTGCCATACCACGAGATAACAAAACTTACGTTGGGACAACAGATACGACCTATGATGGCGATATTGCTCACCCAGTAATGACAGAAGCAGATGAAAACTATGTGCTCGATGCTATCAATTATATGTTCCCGTCATTGAATGTACAGAAGGAAGATGTTGAATCAAGCTGGGCAGGAATTCGTCCACTAATTGAGGAAGAAGGAAAAAACAGTCCAAGTGAAATCTCCCGTAAAGATGAAATCTTCGTTTCTGATACTGGTCTAATCTCAATGGCCGGTGGAAAATTAACAGGATATCGGAAAATGGCAGAACAGGCAGTTGATACAGTAGTCAATCAGTTAAAGGAAGAAGAAGGAATTTTATATTCAAAATCGGAAACAATACAATTACCAATATCTGGTGGTGAAGTCGGAGGCTCTAAAGGTTTTGGGGCATTTTTACAAAGTAAAGTAGCGGATGGTATTGCTCTTGGACTAGATGAAGCTAAAGCATTCGAATTTGTTTCAACCTATGGATCGAATGTTGATACCCTCTTTGACATTTATCAAAAACGTAAAGAAGAGGCTGAGAAAGAAAATATTGCTCCAGAAGTATTTACAAAACTTATATATGCAATGGAGTATGAGGCAGCATATAAACCAGTGGATTTCTTCATTCGCAGGACGGGGGCTTTATTTTTTGAAATCAATTGGGTAAGAACGAACAAGGAAAGTGTCATACAATATATGGCAAGGAAATTGCAATGGAGTGAAGAACAGAAGCGGAGCTATATTGCCGAATTAGAACAGTTATTGCATGAAGCAGTGACACCGATAAAACAATCTTAACGGTAGTCCCCCTAAGCTACAACAGATAAACCAGCAAGAAGTATACCATCGGCAATTTTACCTATAGGCTATGTAATTATGGGTTATTATGTGGTATACTTTCACGTGTGTATGTCTTGAAGTTAGGGGGATATCGATGACACAAGTGAAAAATAAAGCAAAAGAAAAATCAAATAATGTTATCCCTTTTATTCCTGAAGGTGACTTTTATTTCACAAAAGGTGTTGAAGCCTTTCAAAATAGGAAGTTTAATATTGCTGTAAAATGGATGAAAAAAGCGATTGAAGCAAAGCCAAATGATCCTTTATATCAATGTCAAATGTCCGTTATTTATACAGAGATTGGTTCATATCATGCTGCGAACCAATTGTTAACGAATGTACTGCAATCAACGGAATATACTGATTGCTATTATTTAATTGCAAATAATTATGCACATTTAGGACTGTTAAATGATGCGGAAAAATATGTAAACCTCTACCTCCAAAAAGAGCCAAATGGTGATTTTAGTGAGGATGCTATAGCTTTATTAGATTTAATAGATATTGTTGACGTGGATGATGACGACGATGACTTTGAACTTGAGGATGAAGATGAACTGCTCATTTATCAAGAAACGGCATTTTATCATATGGAAAATATGGAATGGGAAAAAGCACTTCCAGTTATAGAGGAAATGATTACACTATTCCCTGAGTATATGCTAGCAAAGCATGATTATTCTCAAACCCTATTCTTCTTAGGGCGTAAAGAAGAAGCAGTGCAAATGGAATTGGATATTTTGAAGCAAAATCCTAATACATTGTATTGTCATATGAACCTAGCACTGTATTATCATGAATTGAATGAACAAGAGGAATTTGAAAAACATATGCAATCATTACTAAATGTATATCCAATTCATGAGCAGCAAAAACTCCGTATTGCTGTTACATTAGCAAGAACGGCGCGTTTTCAGGATGCCTATTCACGTTTTATTTCTCTATCAAAAGGGATTGTTAAAAACCATCCATCCTATTATAGATGGTATAGTATTACAGCTTTTCAAGTTGGCGAGCCAGCTAAAGCACTTTTATTATGGGAAGAAGGATGCAAGCAGCATCCATTATTATCGAAAGAATCGGGACCTTGGGAAAAATAAAAGGTCCTTTTTTGACGCATTAACGGGCTGTAATACCCCTGCCTCTAAGCAGAAAAACCAAAAACGATAGAAGGCGGGAGTAAACAGTCCATAAATTCCTAATTCTGTTTAACTAACATCCAGTGGGGCGGTAGGTAGACTCCCACTGAATGCAGTTTCACTTTATGAGCAGAATAATAGACGAAGAAGGATTATTTTAATAAGCTAGTAGTACGTGTGAATTAAATAAAATGAAGAAAGGACGATCAATATGTCCGAAGAACGTATGTATGACGTAATTATTGCAGGTGCAGGCCCAGCAGGAATGACAGCAGCAGTCTATGCATCTCGTGCAAACCTAGATACATTAATGTTAGAGCGAGGAATGCCTGGAGGCCAAATGGCGAATACTGAAGATGTGGAGAACTATCCAGGGTATGAGAGTATTTTAGGACCAGAACTGTCAACGAAAATGTTTGATCATGCCAAGAAATTCGGTGCAGAATATGCATATGGAGAAATCAAAGAAGTCGTTGATCATGGTAATTATAAGACAGTTATTGCTGGAAATAAAGAATATAATACGAGAGCACTCATCATTACGACTGGTGCACAATTTAAGAAATTGGGGATCGAGGGTGAGAATGAACTCGGTGGCCGTGGTGTATCATATTGTGCTGTATGTGATGGCGCGTTCTTTAAACAAAAGAATCTTGTTGTCATCGGTGGTGGTGATTCAGCAGTTGAGGAAGGGATTTATTTAACTCGATTTGCAGATAAAGTTACGATTGTCCATCGTCGTGATGAGTTACGTGCCCAAAAGATTATTCAGCAACGTGCATTTGCAAATGAAAAGATTGACTTTATTTGGGATACCGTTGTAAATAAAATTAATGGACCTGAAGGAAAAGTTAGCAGTGTAACTCTTCAAAATAAACTCACTGGTGAAGAATCGGAATTTGCTACGGATGGTGTGTTTGTATATATTGGTATGGTTCCACTCAGTGACCCTTTTAAATCTCTTGGCATTACCAATGAAGATGGCTACATTCCAACGAATGAAAATATGCAGACGAGTGTGCCGGGTATATTTGCTGCAGGTGATATTCGTGAGAAACAACTTCGACAAATTGTGACAGCAACTGGTGATGGTAGTATTGCCGCTGAAGCTGCAATTAAATATGTTGAAGATCTTGCGGAAGAAGCAAAAACAACCACAAAATAATTTTTAACTGCTTCTTAACGCCACTGTAATACATTCGCAACATAAATGAGGTATTCTATAGATAACTAATTGACCCCCTTTTAATAGATAAATTAGTTTTTGCACAGGTGCATGCACCTGTGTCTTTTTTTGGAAGAACTCCTTTATATTATATTGTCGAAAAAAGTTGGTTATTAGGTTATGGATTTATTCATTCCTGTCCAAGACGAATGGAAGTTTCGACTTATCCATAGTATAATATTTACAGTGGACTTTTTTCATATTTAACAAATTAAGTATTTAGTGCGGACTACTTTCGTATAGTAATACAAACGAATCAATATGATTAGTGTTCTATCAACACCTTTACGGTTTATATAAGGGGGAGATTGACAATGAAAAACGGAGAAATGGAAACGAAATTAGTGATTATTACAGGGATGTCAGGAGCTGGAAAGACGGTTGCAGTGCAAAGCTTTGAAGATTTAGGCTATTATTGTGTAGATAACTTACCCCCTACATTGCTACCAAAATTTTTAGATCTTATGCGTGATTCCTCAAATACGATTCGAAAAGTGGCGCTTGTAATGGATTTACGTGGTCGCGAATTCTTTGATTCTTTATTCGATGCATTAGATACTGTTGGGAAAGAAGATTGGCTGGAGGAACATATTCTTTTCTTAGATGCAAAAGATGAGAAGCTAGTCAGTCGCTATAAAGAAACAAGACGCGCACATCCATTATCTGTTGGCGGACTTCCACTTAAAGGTATCCACCAGGAACGCGAAATACTTGACCAATTACGAGGAAGAGCACAACGCATTATTGATACAACCAATTTAAAACCTCGTGAATTACGGGAGAAAATTGTAAAAATATATTCCGAAGATAAACAGGAAATATTCTCGGTGCACATGGTCTCTTTTGGATTCAAATATGGAATTCCAATCGATGCAGACCTTGTTTTTGATGTAAGGTTCTTGCCTAACCCGCATTATGTTGCACATTTACAACCACTAACAGGTTTAAATCAAGACGTGGCATCATATGTCTTTAAGTGGTCTGATACACAAACATTTAATGATAAGGTCCTTGATTTGTTGCAGTTCATGTTACCTCAATATAAGAAAGAGGGGAAATCACAGCTTGTTGTTGCGATTGGCTGCACAGGAGGACAGCATCGTTCCGTTGCCTTAGCAGAACATTTTGCGAATACACTATCTGAGAATTACATCACTCATGTTACACATCGGGATATTGATAAGAGAAAGGGAAAATAATGATGACGAACAAGAAGCGCCCTAGAATTGTCGTGATGGGTGGTGGGACTGGGATGCCAGTTCTATTACGTGGATTAAAGAATTTACCAATTGATTTAACGGCACTTGTTACTGTTGCAGACGATGGCGGTAGTTCAGGTCGATTGCGCAGTGAAATGGCTATCCCTGCGCCAGGAGATATCCGAAATGTAATTGCTGCGTTATCCGATGTGGAACCAATGCTTTTAGAATTATTCCAGCATCGATTTTCAGTAGGAAATGGATTGTCCGGCCATTCGATGGGCAATCTTTTATTAGCCGCGATGACGTCGATTACTGGTGATTTTTTCACAGGGATAAAGGAAATTTCCCGTGTTTTAAATGTAAAGGGAGAAATTTATCCAATATCGAATCAAAATATGGATCTAAATGCAAGGTTTACGGATGGATCGATTGTTATCGGCGAATCTAATATTCCGCTTGCAAAAAAACGAATTGAACGTGTGTTTTTAAGTCCGGAGCCAGTTAAACCATTGCCAAATGCAATCCATGCAATTCAAAAAGCTGATTTAGTCGTTATTTCACCTGGAAGCCTATATACTAGCATTATGCCAAATCTAATCATTCCACAAATTGACATTGCATTGAAGGAAACGAAGGCAAAGGTCGTTTATGTTTGTAATGTGATGACACAGGCTGGAGAAACAACCGGTTATAAAGCGTCGGATCATGTAAAAGCAATTACGGATCATATTGGATCAGGCTGTATTGATGCAGTTGTTGTTCATAATGAACCAATTAAACAGGCCGTCCGTGATATCTATGCAGAAGAAAATGCAGAACCGGTAGTTTATGATACATTAAAACTATTGGAAATGGGATTAGAAATAATTGAAGGTGATATAATTAATTATTCTAATTCAACGGTAAGACATGATAATCATAAAATTGCAAACTTGCTTTACTCGATATTAGAGCAAGTGTAAAGATTTTACTCAATATATAGTAAAGGAGGTAAAGAAGATGTCCTTTGCTTCGGAAATAAAAAAGGAATTAACTGCAATTGAAGTTGACGAATGCTGTTTACGCGCGGAACTCGCTGCCTTAATCAGGATGAATGGTGCGATTTCGTTTTCAAGCAGGAATTACACGCTTGATGTACAAACCGAAAATGCTGCAATTGCAAGACGTATTTATACACTAATTAAAGAGTGTTACGGATTTCCCGTTGAATTACTTGTCCGGAAAAAAATGAAGTTAAAGAAAAACAATATTTATATTGTTCGGTTAAAAGAAAAGGTCCGTGATTTTTTGACGGAGTTAGAAATCATTAAAGATTCCTATACCATTATCCGGACGATTTCGGATAAAATTTTAGCCAAAACCTGTTGTAAAAGGTCCTACTTACGTGGTGCTTTCCTAGCAGGTGGTTCAATTAATAATCCTGAAACATCTTCTTATCATTTAGAAATATTTAATTATCATCGTGAACACAATGATGCTTTATGTGACTTATTAAATTCATTTGATCTTCGTGCACGTACATTGGAGCGAAAAAGTGGCTTTATTGTTTACATAAAAGAGGCCGAGAGGATTACGGACTTTCTGAGTATCATTGGTGCAAATATTGCATTGTTTAAGTTTGAGGATGTCCGAATTGTTCGTGACATGCGAAATTCGGTTAATCGTCTTGTGAACTGCGAAACAGCAAACTTAAATAAAACCATTGGTGCGGCGTTCCGGCAAATTGAAAATATTAAACTAATTGAAAATACGGTTGGTCTTGATCAACTTCCAGAAAAATTACAAGAAATTGCAAGATTGCGTGTCGAACATCAGGAAGTGTCATTAAAAGAACTAGGAGAACTTGTTTCTGGTGGGAAAATCTCGAAATCTGGTGTGAATCATCGATTAAAAAAAATCGATGAATTCGCAGCAAAGATAAAACAAGGAGAAGTACTGCAAGAAAGTCAAATTCAACCTTCTTAGTAGGGATTATTCTCTTTTATCGGAATACATGATATAATACAGATAATTATATAAAGTATACAATCTGTTAAATATAGACGACAACTAACATTGCCCTGTGCACTGTTAGTTAGCTATTGGACAATAATGATAGCGGTTACTTACAATGCTTGGTTGTCGCCGAGCCGTTCGGTGACAGCATTAGTTGCACTTATGTAATAAGAGAGTTTTAAACTTTCTTAATTACTAAAATAGGGAGGATGAAGGAAATGATTGAAAGGATAGTCACGGTAGAATTGGCAGAGGGATTACAAGCTAGACCAGCAGCACAATTTGTTCAGGAGGCAAATCGTTATTCTGCACATCTTTTTCTGGAAAAAGAAGGTAAAAAAGTAAATGCTAAGAGCATTATGGGATTAATGAGCTTAGCTATTGGTCGTGGGGAGAAAGTGATGCTAATCGCTGATGGTGTTGATGAGGAAGTAGCATTAAATCATTTGACTTCATTAGTATCAAAATAGACTTTGAAATTATAAAAAACCCCTTCCATTAGGTACCGACCCCCGAAAGTTAGAGTAGAAAATCTAACTTTCGGGGGTGTTATTATGGCGAAATATAGTGAAGAATTTAAAAT
>NZ_PIOD01000026.1 GCF_003369565.1 Oceanobacillus chungangensis
GATTAAGTCCAGTCGATTACCGAACTCAATCAACCCAATCAGCTGCATAATAAAAACTCTAACTTATAGGGGTAAGCACCATGATGGTCTTTTTCTTTTATTATTAATTTCGGAAATTTGCAATTAAATTGTTAGATATTATGTTATTATTCGGGTAAAGAGACTGAACTACCATGAAAATAAAATTCTGTAATTCAGTGAAAAAGGCAATACTTAATAATACGCAGCTCATTTAAATTTTAAAAAGGGGAGAGCGCCTGATCCATTAATCGATTCTAGGAATATGGGCGGAATGAAGATGCTTCAGGTTCTTGTAATGATACTGTGTATCCTAAACTTTCAAGTCTACGTAGTGAGTGTCGTACAATAGATTGTTGCCTCTGTTTATCAAAGTAGTCTTCGCCTAAGTTTACATACATTGCTTTTCGTTAAGAGGTAGTTTGTTTATCAAGAAAACTTGATTTCAGACTTCGTGTTACAGTTCATTTATGGGAGATATTGGAATATAGCCATTATTTTTTTCTCTGATGTAATGAAAGCTGCAATCACTTCATGTCTAATTACTTCACTAGGAGTCCTCATTATTTTGTTCCGTACTCAAAAAGAATATAAGAGTGATAGATTAATAAAATCTGATCTATCCTATACGATTAATAAAGAAGGGATCAATCAAAAAGTAAGAAAATCAAATAATTATATTGAATGGGAAGACATATACAAGTTTTATGAAAAAAAGGATATGTTCTTAGCCTATGTATCCAGGAATAAAGCGATTATTCTCCCTAAACGATACTTTAATACTTATGACGAAATTGTTACGTTAAAAAATCTTGTTCGTGAAAGACTGAAGGAAAAGAAAATAAAAATTAAATAGGCCATTTCACTATTCATAGAAATTTATTATATCAAAGATTCTATAAATGTAAGTTCACTAACTAGTGCAAAAGTAGAGATTTATGGTTAAATATAGATAATTTTTTATGAATTTTATGAAGGTGGGAGAGAAAGTACGATGAAATTTCCTTTTATTAAGAAAGTGGTTCTTTATTGTTTGAGTTTAATTTTATTATCGTTATTTTTGTATGGATGTAATAGTACAGAAATCGATTCTTTAGAAGATGTAGATAACGGGCAGAAACAGGAAAATCCTCAGTCAACAAATGTAGAAAATGATTCACCGGAAGAAAAGAGCCAAGAGGAAATATACATTCCGAATGAAAGTGATGTTGTGTTTAAAAATAATGCGTTGAGTAATAAAGATATACTCGATAATTTTGTTGAAGTGGCTGGCGAAAACAACGAAAGTCAAATTAGAGTGGTGAAGTATCAAACAAAAGGCGTCATAATCTACGATTTGGAATCAGAATATGATTCAAACGCAAATGTAGGTTGGATTATGGTTAAACCTGATTTGAGCTACTATAAACCTACTGAAAATGAAGTGCAAGATGTTATTTTTAATAATGCATCTCAGCAGTGTGCTTATATGTCCATAGATGAGGAAGAAGGGTTCTACAAATTAAATGAATGTAGAACACACTGGGAATATCGATTGCTTCCTATTGTAAATGATACTTTCTCTAATGAAGAAATAGAAGACCTTGATCAGACAAATGAGTAAATTGAAGTTATGGTTGGGAACTATTACTATTTGGATGACCTTACTACAGAGTTATTCTTATCTAAAGAGGATGCAAAGGAATGGCAGCAATACTATGATGAGAGAAATCAAATTAAATTAGAAGAGGTAACCTTAAAAAATGAAACAAAAGAGCTTATCAGTAGGGATGATTGGGAAGAAATCGTAGGGAATGAAGCTTTAGTCACCTATTGCGATAGTGGAATTTGTGAAATACACACGGTACACTCTTCGGAATTCAGAGCGTTTGCGGTACCTGAAATAAGAATAAGGCGGGATATGTGGGCATCAGATCCGATAAATCGGACATTAAAAGAAATAGAAGCCGAATCTGAAGCTGATAAAGATTCATTCTGGGAAAAGATGAACAAACAAGGAGAGGGTATTCTTAATGACTCATCGGAATTAATAACGATTTATGAGAGCGGCGAGTCCGAAGCGAGCCTTAAACAATCCGTTCAATCGTTGTACGATAAAGTGTACGGAAAGGTTACTATTTTGCGCGATACATTGGTTCCAAGAGATAAGGTAACAAAGAATCAATACAATCAATTATTAATGGACGTAGAGTTCTTGTTAAACAGTTTGTACCAAGGCCAATTATACTTCGTAGACGATAAGAAAAAGGAGTTAAAGGAGATAGTTAAAGAAGAAATTATACCATTGAGAAATGAACTAGAAGAATTAGTTAAGGCTATGTTTTAAAGGTTTGATAAAGAAAGAAGGAACTTGAGACGATAAGGAAACAAAAATAGCAAAATCTCTATTTAATTATCAAAGAATTAAGATTCTACAAACAATTAAAGATGAAAAAAATCGCTAAGCATTTAAATGAAATCCCTTCCAAACTTTGGTTTCTTCCAAAAATAGGATTTACTGATTGCTGCTGAAGATGGGGAAACCAAGTATGACAAGGAACTGATATTTATTATAATGATTGGAAATGAAGAGCAGGCAAAGAAAACTCTAGAAAACTGAGGAGTGTTACATGATGAAAAAAATAATTTTCTGGTCTTTATGCACACTACTAATCCTATCGAGCTGTGCGCCAAATATGGATGAGGAAGAAATATTACAAACGGGTGAGATCAACCAGGAAACATCGATTGTTCCAGGTATTCAATTATCTGAAGAAACGTATGGAATAGTTACTCCATATAAAACGGATGTAGCAAGGGGATTAATTACGAATCAGATTATGAATCATGTAGATATAGATGAAATAGAGGAAGGACTTAGACGCCATTCGAAAGAGGTATTTGATTCAAGTGATTTATATTTTCAAGAGGGACAATATTTTACGCAAGAAACTTTATTAAGTTGGATAAATGATTTAAATCCGGAAAGGAAAGATAACTGGGATGAAGAAACACACCGAAAAAACCCACGTATTCTCTCGTATATTTTAGAGCAAAACTATTTAAGGAAAGTTGAGGGTAATAATTTTGAGTTGGCGGGGATCTCTATCGGTATTTCATTAAAGTCAGTTTATCGCTTTCAAGCACCAAAGGATGGTCCTGATTATAATGAAGAGATTGAAATGGAAGTCATGTTAGAAAAAGGATATGAAGTAGCACAAACAGTAGTAGAGAGGATGAGGGAAATAGATGGGCTTTCTGACATTCCTATTATGATTGCCCTATATCGGGAGGAAGACCATGCATCCCCAGTACCGGGAAACTATGTGGCTAAAACAAATGTACCAAGTGGGAGTAATACAATTAAGGATTGGGAATCCATTGATGAAGAACATATTCTCTTTCCATCACCTGAGGGAGAAGAAAAATATTTGGAAGATTACGAGCTTCTAAAGAGTCTTGAAAATGAAATATCTCCATATTTCCCCGATTATGTAGGAATGATTGGGAATGGATTCTATGCTAATGAAGAACTGCAAAAGCTAACAATAGAGATTCCAATAGAATTCTATAGTGATGGTGAATTATTAGGTTTCATGCAGCATGCATACGGGCAAGTACAGTACATATTTGATAATAACTACGATCTGGAAATAAATATAACCTCAAGTAATCAGATGGTAGGTCTGATTTCTCGTAAAGCTGGGGCAGAGTCTCCCACTGTACATATTTTTCAATAGGTAACTATTTCTGATTATCGGTGGTAACGCAAACTTCATACCAATTATGGATGGTGTTATTTCAATTGATTAAATTTGAATAATGCCTTGTTCAACTAAATGGTGCATTAGTTGAAGATGAGATCGAACTGCAGCTTGTGCTAAAGGGGCAGTAAAATAGTAGATGGTTTTATTATTTGTTTATGATAATATATTTAAAGAATATATAATATTCAAAATGGAAAGCTGCTTTATGAAAAGAAAATTAGGTTTGGGTTTTATAGGAATTTTTGCACTATCAACTGGATTTACAGATGTATTAGCAACAGGACAAGTTGACGTTAGTGATAGAGACAAAATTAGAGTTGTAACAGTAGAGGAACAAGAAGTGCGTGAAAATAAGGCTATTGAAGGTAAAGACCTTGAAATAATTATAATAGCAGACGAACAAAATATGGTAGAAAATTCATCAAATTTATCAGGATTTGTACCACAAGAAAATGGACGAGGCTTATATTTTGAAAAGAAACAAACCAACATACAGTTATTAAACTACCATGAAAGTTTACATCCGAAAATCCTAAAAAAGACAAAAATAAACTAGACCCAGCATTCTGTAGTTTTTTAATGCTGAGACAAGATTGTTGTGAATGTACCCAATCCCCCCTGTGGTGTATCGCTGATTTCGCGATACATTGATGACTAACTGGTGCTAATTCGAGAAGGATTAACGCGTACTTATACTTGCTGGTGCGAGAGTTAAGCAAAATCGCTCATTAAATAATGATTTTTCCTTTAAGAAGGACTTTAAGATTTTAACATTTAATTACATATGTACATATAAAAAGTGGGTGGAAATAATGAATAAAATATATATTATATCTGGTCCAGCAGGAGTTGGTAAATCCACAACTTCAAAGGGGCTTGCTGAACAATTTGACCATAGTGCTTATATTGAAGGTGACTTAATCAATCATATGGTTGTTGGCGGATATCTACCGCCTTGGAAAAGTGAAGAATCATCTTCGTTAATTTGGGAAAATATTGCTGATTTAAGTATCAATTTTTTACAAGCGAATAAGACTGTAATCATTTAAGGATTAAAGAACAACAGATGGGAGCAAGATGTTTAGAATTAGTGGAGGAATTTGAAAGTGAAGGAATAGATAAACGCTTTTTCTACGATACAACCTACTTGCAGCCTTCCGATTTGGATGAAATCTTACTGAATATAAGAAAAAATACTTCATTCAAATATTGATTTCATTCTTAACTAATTGGTGCTTTACTTGAAATCGATTAGCTGGTTAGACGGCTCTTCTTTCTTGTTCAACTAAAGGGTCAGGTTAATGGAATAAAAAATTTATTAAAAAGTATAGGGGGAGATTTGTTTGGAACTTTTGGAAATGCAATATGATTTAATCAACAAGACAAGAAGAGGCTTACCAATGATTATCATAGGGGTGGTTTTTTGGTTTATTGTCGGACTATTAAGTTTCTTTGAGATGCACATTAAATTGCACGGATTATTAGTATTTATAGGAATATCAATTATATTTCCGCTTGGAATACTTCTGTCGAAAATTATGAAAATTGATATGGTCGCAAAAGATAACCCGTTATCAGCTCTTGCAGGAATGCTTGGTGCTATGCAACTGTTTTTTACTCCCCTTTTGATGGTAATCTTTGTTGATGAACCACAATTGCTACCGTTTTATGTAGGGATTTTAACAGGAGCACACTTTTTTCCATTCGCCTGGGTATATAAGAGTAAAGCATATATCTTTCAGACAGTAGCAATCATAGCTATTGCCACAATTTTTGGCTTCGTGCTAACTGAACACTTATTTACTATTTTTCCTTTTGTAATGTCGGGCGTTTATTTCGTAACAAGCGTGTGGTTAACGAAATAAAATGCACTTAAGCCTAAAAAGGAATAATGATTCTAAAATAGTATCATTATTTTCCATCTAACTGGTGCGTTAATTTAAGAAGGATTAACGCTTTTTGTCGAATTATTTACTAAAGGGGCAGGTGTGTTTTAGTATTACTCTAAAAATTATGATGAGGTGTTTGTTTGAGTAAGTTTAACTATAATACAGAGACAGAAAGATTAATAATAAGACCATATATCAAAGAAGATTTTTCAAATTGGTTAACCCAATTTAATAATAGATTACCTTCACAGCACAAATATGATGACGGAAAAATAGATATGAGCATTTGTACTGAAGAATGGTTTGGGGAATTGGTAGATAACCATCAACAGATGGCTTTGGATGACAAAGTATATGTATTTGGTATATTTCGAAAAGAAGATAATGCTCATTTGGGTGCAATGGATTTCTCGACGATTATGAGAGATGATTTTCAATGGGCGAGATTCGGTTATACAATTCATAACCAATTTTGGAGACAAGGTTATGGAAAGGAGGCTGTAAAAGCAGCAATAATTCTTGCTTTTAATAAGCTAAACTTTCACCGTATAGAAGCACATATTAATCTCGATAATACTCCTTCGATAAAATTAGCAGAAAGTGTTGGAATGCAATTTGAATGTATAAGAAAAGGTTTTATCTATGAATTTGATGAATGGACTGATAACCTAATTTACTATATTAATTCAAAATAATTTTTATTGCACTAACTGGTGCGTTAATTCTAGAAGGATTAACGCTATTTTTTGTAGAAGTTATTGAACTAAATGGGCAGGTTAGTACAAGGTTAATAATAAACATTGGTAAGTACATCATAATCTTGCAAGAAAATCTAGCAAGATTAGTAAAGAAATCACCTCAAATAATAAGTACACTCAGGGAAGAGGTGATTTAATGTGTATTTAAAAGTTATAAAAAATAATAGAAATGTATTATTTTACTTGTTAGGAGCTGGGACTTCTAGTTTGGGGGATGTTATATCTGGGTTAGCCTTCCTATTTTTAACTTATCAGATGACAGAATCAAGTATACATACAACTGGTGTTGCAATCTCACAAGCAGTCCCTTATCTTTTATTTGGATTAATCGGGGGAGTAATTGCTGATTGGGTAGGTAAAAAAAGGATATTAATAATAATCGATCTAATAAGAGTACCTCTAATATTATCATTAGTGCTATTTCAACAATTAGAGTTGCTGAACTATTGGCATTTAATAGTAGTGAGCTTTCTTATTCAGTGCCTAGGCTGTTTTTTTAATCCTGCTCATAGGGCTATATTTACCATTATTACAAAGGAAGAGGAAAGATCTTCTGTTAACAGTTTGCTTGACACAGTTACAAGGGGCATTACTGTATTAGGACCTATTGTTAGTATAGGCTTAATGAATACAATTAACGTTATCCACTTTTTTACTTTCGATGCACTAACATATCTTTTAAGTGCGATTCTTATTTATAAAATTCAATTTACAGAAAAAAATATAACAGGCGAAAGATCAAATCAAAGAAAAATAAGTGATATATTTATCTCAATAAAGGATTTTTCAATTTGGGTGAAAAAACAAGCGACAATTCGAACCATATTTATAGTTACAGTAATCATTGTGTTTTTCAATACCTGGGTATGGCAAGTCGGTTTATTACTGCAACTAATAGAAACAACCCCAAATGGAGAGGAATTATACAGCTTACTTTTAGGATGGTATGGTGCTGCTGTAATTGCAGTTAACCTGCTTATCCCATTAATTTGGAAAAAGTTAAGTGTGAAAATTTATTTGTTTGGTTCATTGATTTGGGGAATAGGTATACTTCTTTTAGGATTTGCGTATACCACTCCACTTTATTTTATAGGGATATTAGTGGCAGCAATAGGCTTACCTTTATCTGGACTATCACGGGTATATTTGTTGCAAAAATACCTTCCCACAGAAAAACTAGGTAGGGGCTTTAGTTTTAATGCATTTCTTCTATATTTATCAAATACTATTTCTCTTGGTGTATTCGGATTCATCTCTTCATTCTTGTCTACAAGCATCTTATTTATAATATGTGGAACTATGATGGTTATTTGTTCAGTCGCTTATTTATTAACATTTTCTCGAAAAGCACCTGGAGTAATTCCGTATAATCGCTTAAATAATTGATTGTAAACAGTAACAGATGAAAAACCACAGTCCATTGCAATTTTTAATACAGTTTTATTTGTTTTTTTAAGCATTTCCTGGCTTCTGACTACTCGGTAAGTTTGTAACCAAGAGTAAGGGGAAATCCCTAAGGTGTCTTTAAAGTAATGGGCAAATTGAAATTTACTTAAATTCGCTACTTTTGCCATCTCATTCAAGGTCCAAGAATGCTTATAATCTTCTTTTAAAGCTAGTATTGTTTTGTAAATTTGTGGATCTATTGTTTTATAGATATTTACATTTATATCTTGTGTATGGGTCCCAACAGCACTTTTCAGTAACATTAAAGCCAACTGAGTGAAACTGTGTTCCAGAAATATTTCTATAGATTTTGTGTCATCTTTTTCAAGTTGTGCGAAATCTAATACAAATCTAACCCAATTTGAAATTTGAGCGTTTTTCTGGGTACCTAAAGCAAACTGGATATCATTGTGAACAGGATAGAGAGCTTGAGAAACCTCATTAAGAAAAGAAGGGTTTAATTCAATTAGAAATTTTCTGTCATCTATTGCTAATTGTTTATGCTCATCTAGGGGGTTGAATAAAAGAAAATGTTGATTATTAAGGGTAAGCTGACTTCTGTTCGTTTGGTAATCTATAGTTCCTTTTAGGGAGTAAATAAATTTATAACAATCATCTGAACGCCAGTTGCTTTCTTGGCCGAAATCTTTTTTATATAAGAAAACTCCATTATTGTTTTCTAGTAATAGTTTTGTTGAACTCACATAATCACCTTCTTAGTTATTATAAAAATTGTATCATAATGGGGAGGAAAATTAATGAAGCACGCATTAGTAGTTGGTGGAACAGGTATGTTATCAGGGGTATCACTCTGGTTATTTGAACAAGGGTATCATGTTTCAATCATCGCTAGGAATTCTGATCGGATGAAGGATTTAATGGAACAAACAGACTTGGATAGTCATGTCACACCACTATTTGTTGATTATAGTAATCATGATGAATTACAAAAGAAAGTGCATGCAACAATAAATAAAAATGATGCTATTGATATTGTAGTAGCATGGATTCACTCTACTGCTCCAAATGCACTTAAAATAATAGCGGAAGAGGTTTTAATTAGTAAAAGTGAATGGGAGTTATTCCATGTTTTAGGCAGTAGTTCAGATCTAAATAGAATTAAGAGAGAAGTTATAATTCCTACGGGTTGTTCATATCATCAAGTTCAATTGGGATTTGTAATAGAGGGTTCCCGTTCAAGGTGGTTAACAAGTAAGGAGATTTCTGATGGTGTAATTGAAGCTATCAAGAAAGGAAATAAAATATTAACCATTGGACAAATTGACTCTTGGGAAAAGCACCCATAAGACAACAAATTGGACGTTCATGAAGGTTGTGAACTATATGGTGCGATTGTTAAATAAGGTCAGTCGTGTCTTGTGCTATTGGGGCAGGTTAGTTGAATAAGAATTAAGAAAAAGTGGAGGGGCAAATGGATAATTACAAGTTTAATGAATTTATTAAAATTACAAAAAAACTAAATGATATTGAAATTATTCCGTTGTTAATGGGTTCGGTTGGTTTAGAGGTCGTTACAGGTAAGGGTTGGGATGCACAAGACTTAGACATTCATGTACCTGGTGATAAAAGAGGGTGGGAAGTACCGCCCGAATTAAATATATATAACTGGGATGAAATAGTGAACATTATGAATTCAATGGAATATAGTTTGATTGATTTACATGAACATGAGTTCATTAAAGAGGGATTATCAATTGAGTTTGGTATTATTGATACTTTACCAAGTTTCGCAGGAGTACAATTAGAGGATTTAGAAATGCACCAAATGGGAGAGACAAAGTATTATCTACTAAATCCTGACCAGTATTTAAGTGTTTACGAATCTTCATCCAAGGATAGTTACCGTGCAGATAACAATAATAATAAAGATATTAGAAAAATAGATTTCTTAAAAAGAATGCTATATAGTGACCAAAAATCATACTGAACTAATTGAGTTAACTGGTGCTTTAATACAACAATAAGATCGTCGATACGGCGGTCTTTTTTAACTAAAGTTGCAGCTAGTTGAACAACTGCATTTGTTGCTTTGTATTTCAAAACTATTTAACTAAGAGAGGGATAGGTTATGACTTCGTATAAAATAAATTAAATCTTGAAGACTATAATAAGTGCAGTAATATATGGGATATGGACAAGAAACAAAAAATGGCGAAGATGTTTTATGACGAATTAATAAGCGGAAACAGAATTACTTTTATTTATTTAGAAAATAACGAGTTTATAGGGGAAGGTTCGTTAGTTTTTAAAAACAATGACCCAGATTATACTATTCCAGATAAACGAATTTACCTATCTCGTATGATAGTTAAAGATGAATATCGAAATCGTGGAGTAGGTGGTATTATTCTTGATTATTTGATTGATTATGCAGAACAACTTGGATATGAGGAAATATCACTTGGTGTTGATACAGATAACTCAAGCGCAAGACATTTATATGAAAAGAAGGGATTTACTAACGTATTATATATGGGTGAAGACGAATATGGTGAATATGTAAAACTCCTAAAAAAATTGAAATAGACTTATTTCGAAAAAGGTTAGAATGATAATGTGTGGATGAACTTCAACTAACGGATGCAAGAGTAAAACAGGGCGATCCTCGAAATGGTCGTCTTTTTCTTCCGGAGAGTTGTCTTCATTCAATATACATTGAATGACCTACCAATACCAGTCTGGACTAAATTTCTTATAACGGCATCTTTAGGAATCATTCTAAGTTATTTGCTAAGTCATTTTGTATGGAGAAAGATTCCATACCTTAAAAAAATGATGTAAAAGGAAATAATTTTCACTTATATAAAAATAATGGTTCTTGTTCAACTAACTGGTGCGTTAATTCAAGAAGGATTAACGCTATTTTATGTAGAAGTTATTGTACTAAAGGGGCAGGTTAGTTGAAGAGTGTTTTATATCTTTTGTTCAACAATCGGGCCATATTATTGAATAACAACTTTTTATGAAATGTTACAAAACACCGCATTGGGATACTTTTAAACTTCAACTAGCATAGCAGTTTAGTTTAATTTTCATTGAAATAACGTTTAACTGTTTTAATTAAAGATTTATTTACCCCTTTAGATTGTATTGTCTAAAGGGGTGTTTTTGTGTCTAAGTATAGAACTTTCAACATGATGGATTAACTAATTTCATTATTCAGGGTTTAGAAAAGGAGGAATTTTTACAATATTATAATTTGACTATTGACAATGAGTAATTCGTGACACATAATAAAAATGACACTAGTGTCATTTTTATTATGATGAGGAGGAAATTATGCCTAAAGTAAATCATGAATATGTAATAAGGAAGAAAAATGCCATTTTAAAAGCAGCTGTATCGGTGTGTACAGTTAAGCCACTCTATGAAATTACTATGAGAGATATCATTAAAGCGTCCGGAGTAAGTCAAGGGGGTATTTATCGCTATTATTCAGATTTAGATGAAATACTTGTTGCAATCATTAATCAAGCTAATGCAAATGCCGACTATAAGCAAGCTGTAGATACGATCATTGAAAATAGCGCTGCTCCTAAAAAGACGATAGAAAAGTTGTTTATTTTTCTCGGTGAGTACATTAAAGAAAACTTATCAACGGTTGGCAAAATTCAATTTGAACTAACAATCTTATTTGCGAACAATCCTGAGAGACAAACAAAAATTTTACCTAATATTACTGAAAACGAAAGTGGACAATACTTGGTCGAGCAAATATTTAATACCATTCATGAGGGAATTTCTTTAGGGAGCTTTCAGCCTGAAGTACCACTAGATGATTTATTTACTTTTATCATGACTTCCATTGATGGAATTGTAAGCGATGTTGTTTTACAAAAATGTTATGGTATGTTCCAAAATGAACAAGCACTTTTTGACGAGATTCGACTAATGGAGACTCTATGCAAGTCTGTACAATCATTGTTGGGATGTAAATAAGGAGGAAACTTGATGGGGAAAGAGGTAGGAAGGTATCTATTCTATACATTTACTTTGTCGTGGATATTTTGGGGCGGTTTAGTAATTTTAACCCAATTCAATCTGCTTAAGTTTGGAACTGCATTATCAATAATATTGCATATTCTTGGCGGTGTTGCACCTGCTATTACTGAGATTTGGCTAAAAAAGAAGTATAGTTCTAAAGAAGAATTCAACTCGTTTATTAGTAATATAAAAAATTATAGACATCCATTAGCATGGTATCTATTTACCGTTGGGCTAGCGTTTATAGCTTGTTTTTTGCCAACTCTTTGGGGTGGAGCATCTATGGAGAACCCCCTATATCTAGCATTAATTAATCTCCCAATCATGATTATAGGAGGCGGCTTGGAAGAAATCGGCTGGCGCGGATATTTACAGCCTACGTTGCAAAAAAAATGGTCGTCTTTCACAAGTACGCTCATTGTGGGTATTATTTGGGCAATTTGGCATCTGCCATTGTGGTTCATAGTTGGTTCAAATCAAATGAGTATGAATTTCCTTTGGTTTACTGTAATTGCTTTGGCATTATCTTTTTTAATGACCGTCATTTATTTAACCACTAAAAGTATTTTTCTATGTATTATTTTTCATGCCTTAATTAATTCATTCTGGGTAGTGTATATTCCAGATACAAATGTTTTGTCTGCGTTATTTACGCTTTTGTTTGCACTAGTTATTTTTACTGCATTTGAATTCTATAGAAAGAAGAATATTACTAAAGCACAACATTTTTTTCATGGGTAATAATGTTTCCGCTGCATAAATTCCTTTATTTGAAAAAACTGCTCGATTTTCTAATTCAACTAACGTCCTTTAGTGCAAAAGGAATTAATAAGCATGTAATCATGTGCATAATAGCCAACTATCCTAAAAAATTTCAGATAGTTGGCCATGCTATTTATTACTAATGTTTATTACTAATCTATAATAACTGCCATAACTTTTCATGGAATAAATAATTAATTATTGCTATTTTAAGTTTACAAGGGGGCTATTTATGGAGAAGAGCAACTACCTTATCTAACATTGAAGGTTCAAACAATAAGCCTAATACTTTAGTATCTTTATATAGATTTTTATTTAATGAAATGGCGCTCTTCCACAATCGAGCACTTGTCTTGAGTAAGAAGGCGTCTTAGTTTCATGCCCCTACACGTTGAGTTTTTAGATGGATAGGCTACACTAAGTTGGACAGATAAAATAAGGGCTTGTAAACTTAGACTATTAACTTAAGGGAGCGTGCAATTATGACACGTCAACGTCGAACTTTTACACCCGAATTTAAGCTGCAATTAGTGAAGCTTTATGAAAATGGTAAATCTCGTGCGGACATTGCTAGGGAATACGATATTACGCCTTCTGCGCTAGATCGTTGGATTAAAAACCATAAGGAAACCGGTTCATTCGCCGCCAAAGATAACCGTTCTGAAGAGGAAAATGAATTGGCTCGATTACGCAAGGAAAATCAACGTTTAATGATGGAGAATGATATTTTAAAGCAAGCAGCGCTGATCATGGGACGAAAATAGATGTGATTCGAAATAACGCTCACAAATATTCAGTATCAGCAATGTATGACGTCCTCAATATTCCAAAAAGTACGTATTACTATCACGCCAATTTATATGGAAAACGTGTGCTTAAAACTGATGATAAAGAGATTTCCAAAGAGACTGCCCGGATTTTCAAAGAAAGTCGAAACAATTATGGGACGCGAAAAATCAAGAAAGAACTAAGTAAATTATCAAAGCCAAGATACGTATCACGTCGTCGGATTGGTCGTTTAATGAAAGAACTTGGACTCGTATCAAACTACACTGTAGCACAGTATAAGCCACATAAATCAACATATAATGAGGCGTTGATAAACAATGAATTACAGCGTCAGTTTGAACAAGAAGAACCGTTGGCTGTCATCGTGAGTGATTTAACATACGTCCGTGACCCAACAAAATGGCATTATGTTTGCTTATTTGTTGACCTTTTTAATCGTGAAATTATTGGCCGTAGTGCTGGTGCGAATAAGAGTGCAGAGCTTGTCTATCAGGCTTTATCGAGCATTAAAGGCAATTTGAACGATGTTCAACTATTCCATACAGATCGTGGAAAAGAGTTTGATAATAAGCTTATTTCAGAAGCACTTGAAACATTCGGCATCCAGAGATCACTAAGCATGAAAGGATGCCCTTATGATAACGCCGTGGCCGAAGCGATGTTTAAGG
This sequence comes from Oceanobacillus chungangensis, assembly GCF_003369565.1. GTDB lineage: Bacteria > Bacillota > Bacilli > Bacillales > Amphibacillaceae > Oceanobacillus > Oceanobacillus chungangensis. The sequence continues at coordinate 14,082 of NZ_PIOD01000026.1, forward strand.
TATTCAAAACAGAATTCGCTAACGGAGCTCATTTCTCTTCTCTTGAACAACTTGCTCTTGAACTGGATGATTATGTTCATTGGTTTAATAACATTCGAATTCACGGAACACTAGGCTATTTAACACCAGTGGAATTCAAGCAAGACCCTATAATTTTTGTCCAGTTTAGTGTTGACATACCAAGATTTTGTTAAGAAGATAGATTGTGATTTTTGCACTTAAACTAAAGGGTGCAAGAGTTGAAGATGTAATCTTATTTCAGTTATGCTTTTTTCCTATTGTTCTAAAGCGGCAGTAAAGTTGAATAAGTAGAAATATAACTTAGAGAGGACGATTGTTATTCAAATAATAATTAGTTACATAGCGTTAGGGATAGTTACTGCTTTATCTTTGGATTATTTAATAAATAATTGGTTATTTGGTATTATCCTTCTTATTAGTCTGTTGGTAGTATATCGCTATATAAAAAGTTTGGAAACTGAAGCAAGAGTCGAGGTGAAAGTGAAAATAGTCGGTATTCTTTGTTACTTTGTTACTTTAATAGTTGTATTAGTGCTTTTATTTTTTGTTTTAGTTTAGTTTCTATAAAATTCTCTTGTTAAAGTAACTGGAGAAAATTAAAACGATCGTATTTTTAAAAATAACTGAATTGCTAGAAAAGAATGAAATACCTTATGAAATTAGAAATGGTATGATTTACCTGAAGATACTTTTGATAAGGCAATTTATTGTTGTTCTTAAAAAATTGTATTATTTATTCAATTAACGGATGCAATAATACAATAATGAAATCGGTTTTATAGCTGATGGGACTGAAAAGTTGAAACTTATAATGTATATGTAAGTATGAATTTATATAGAGTAGGAGCGATCTGTGATGGAAGTTAAGGTGACTAAGAAAAATGAAATATTACATATTCAATGGCAATTAAGCAACATTGAAATACCATTCTCCAAAATAATCGAAGTATTAAATGATGATACCTACGCTGGAAAAGTAAAAAATGGAATTAGGATTGGTCTTCCCGATGGTCAGACAGAGAGGGTAGTAATAAACACAGATTCAGATGCTTATATTATTTTTACAAGTAATGCTGGATTGAAAGAGAAGATACTATCATTTATGAATTAACTTCCTCAATAAACGGGTGCGATAGTTAAACAAAAGGTCGCTTTGAACCCGATGGGACTTATATGCAAGATACGAACGGAAGTAGTTTTGAGTTTTGAAAATGAAATATGAGTGTGCAGAGCAAACAACTTCAAATTGTTAAGTGGATACTGGTGCTTTCCTCAAAGAAGAAAGATAAGCACCTTTACTTGTTGAAATTAATAAAGGGGCAGCTTAGTGAAATATAATATATAGAAGGGACTTGGTTTTTTGGCATTAAATGTTGAGTTATCTAAGTTTAAAGTTAAAAGTGGTAAAACTGAAATAGTTGATGAATGGATGAACTTTTTAAACGAACATATGAATCAGGTACTCTTAACTTTAAAAGATGAGAAAATGTTTGTAGAGTCTATATTTCGAGAAAAGAATGGCGAAATTGAATATTTATATTGGTTTTCAGTCCAGGGAGAAGGCGGAAAGAGCGTTGAAGAGTCACAACACGAAGTTGATCAGAAACATCTTGAATATTGGTATGAGTGTATTGATGAAGAGATTCCCCACGTTGATTTAGAAACCAAAGTGGTTATGATACCAGAGGATGTCCGTAAAACGATGGTATAAACGAATTCTCTTCAACTAATAGGCAGCCTGGAAAACTTTGGAGGAAATAAAAAGTTTAGAATTAGCCTTCGCCGAAGATAGAGATTTCCTTATTATCTACATAACGAAGATGAAACATTACAAATTCTTATTCAACTAACTGGTGCTCTTCTTAAAGAAGGATAAGAACTCTCCTTGTTGAATTTATATAAGGGTAGGATTGTTAAATAAGGATGTAGTTAAACCAAGGGAGAATTTGTAAAAATGAAGTTCATAACAAGTGATGGACTAGAATTATATTACGATAAGAGTGGAAAAGGATTTCCTTGTATATACCTTCACGGAGGACCAGGTTATTGGAGTAAATCATTTCAATACTTTTCACAGGAACTTTTAGAAGAGAAATTAGAAATGGTATATTTAGACCAAAGAGGATGTGGACGTTCCAAATACAGTCCTACACAAGATTATTCTTTAAGTAGGTTAATAGAGGATATTGAGGAACTTAGGATTTTCTTAGGGTTAAGTGAATGGTATGTTATGGGACACTCATTTGGCGGAATACTTGCAGTCAACTATGCGGAACGTTACACTGAGAGAACTAAAGGGTTAATATTATCAAACGTAACACTAAATATGTTCGATTCTTTTAGACATCTAATTCAAAAGGGCACTGATATTTTGGGGATGAAGAAGGAAAGAATCCAATGTGGAAATTTAGAGTCATTTATGGATATATTCTATTCAATCCTTTCAAAGTTGATGGAAAAAGAAGAGTATTTTAAATTTCAGTATGCTAATTTAAAAAATAAAAAAATTGTAGATAAAATCGATGAAGGATTGAACAGTGATCCGAAATTTCAACAATATGTGTTTTCATCAGATGAATATTTTCAGGACTTTACTTCATTAACTGAACAAATTAACAGACCAGTATTGGTCATTGCGGGCAAATTAGATGAAGCAGTCGGTCCAGACCATCACCAAAATTTTAAATTTAAGAATCCAAAAATCAGGGTATTATTAAGTAGCCATCATCCTTATATTGGAAACTAATTAGAATTCAAGGATGCTATATTGAACTTTGCTAAAGTATGATTTCTTATTATACTAACTGGTGCCTTTCTCCAATAAGTTCTTCCATGATTTGCAAATTCATTTAGGAATGCGTTTTCTTTATTTATAGAGTCGGATTTTAGAACAGGTTTTCTGTCCAGTAAACGAATAAAAGAAGGTGAAAAGATACGTGTAAAAATCAAGTTGGGAATATTAATTTTAGCGTGTGTTGTTGTGGAATCTGTATGGAATAAATATGAAGTACAAAGTACCAAAATTGGTGAATATCTGGATCGCAGAGAAGGAAATCCAATAATTTCTATAGATGTTTATGATAAAAATGATATACCAATAGTTGAGGAATACTTAGAAGATAGCTTATCTAAAGATGATTTAACAAAATATGAAATAGTTGTGTTCTCTAATATGGGGAAGACTTATTAAATGAAATTTAAACAAACTTGTGCGTTAATTCAAGAAGGATTAACGCTATTTTACGTAGAAGATATTTTACTAACAGGGTAGGTTAGTTGATTATAAAATGTTGATTTTATTTAGTTGAAATGAAATGGGATGGTGATTAAACATGATGAAAAAACATACCAAGTTTGGAAAGATAATTGGTTGGTTAGGTTTTCTATTTTTTATGCTGGGATTCGCATTTAATGAAAGGATAGGTGTGATGGTAGAAGATATTCCAGAAGTCTATTATCCTTTTTCCTTACCATCAATCATAATAGGGATAATTCTACTCGTTATTTCTAATTTCTTTAAAAAAAGAACGTTTAGTTGTTTTTATGTAAATTAAATCCAACTACTAAATGGTGCTTTAGTAAACAAAGGGGACATTTTGGTGTGAAAATAATAAATGATTTTAAAAGCGATAATTTTAGTGGATGGTATGCATTTTTTATAATTCTGTCTATAATTACATTTAAAAAAGTTAAGAAAATAGAAATGAAGAAAAGGGATTTAGAGAATAAGGCGAAGCGATTGGTTTAACTGTCCTTAATCAGCAAATTCGTGCAAGAGTTAAACAGGGCGATCTTCAAAACGGTCGTCTTTTTCTTTCAGAAACATTGTTTGAATATTATGCTATTATTGGAAGATAAGTTGTTTCACTAACTGGGCAGGTTAGTGAAACAAGAAAATAAACATTTTTACAAAGTTTTGGAGAGGAAGTGTAACAGATGGTACAGTGTATTTTTTGTGATATTGTAACTAAAAAAGAAGATGCTTATATAATTTTTGAAAATGAAGTTGTTTGTTGTTTTTTAGATAAGTATCCTATAAACAAGGGACATATTCTTGTTGTGCCTAAGAAACATTATCAAGAGTTTAATGTAGTTGACAATGATAGTTTGACTCAAATCATTCTTACATCTCAACGTGTAGCAATTGCCCTTGAAAATTTATTAAAAACTGATGGAATTACAATAATGCAAAACAATGGAATAGTTAAGGATGTGGAGCATTACCATATGCACATTATTCCTCGTTTTTTAAATGATGGTTTCTCTTGGATAGAACCTGGAGTAAGCGTATCAAAGGATGAATTTATCTCTTTAAGTCATAATCTAAAAGAAATTATGACTTAAAGTTTCCGAGCTAAAGGGTGCGTTAATTCTAGAAGGATTGACGCTATTTCCGTAGAAGTTATTGTACTAACGAGGCAGGATAGTTGAAGAGTGCTGTTTGATCTTTGTTCAACAATTGGGCCTTATGCTGCATAACGGCTAACCCCCTCAAGATACATGTAAATTTTACATTTAAATAATTAAATCCTTTTTGATTAAGCCCTAGAGGACATTAATACCTTTAATTCCTGGTGTTATTGTATGCGATCCTTTATTATGGGACTTCAGAAAACCGTATAATGAAATTTCAAAAACTATCCGAAGCATAGAGAGATAGTTTTTTTATCATTGCATAAAATGTTGAAAATAAAAATAAAAGATACATATTCGGGGCTTAAAAATCATATTTAGTAATAATTGATGGAAAATGAATTTTGGAGGCCATGATAATGAATGAAAAAGATTCTAAACTGAGGCAGGCTTTATCAGAAGAAGACTATAATGAAAGAAAAGAGTTATATAGAGACCTCTCCAAATGGAATAATGATGAGTCAGCTAAACTTCATTCACAGACAGTCGGCTCTAGAGGACCTGTACTGGAACAAGATATGGTACTCCACGAGACCTTACAAGAGTTTATTCATGAAAAGATTTTAGAAAGACCTGTTCATGTAAAAGGATCTGGTGCATTTGGTTATTTTCAAACGATATATTCGATGTCCGAACATACAAAACTGAGCTTTTTACAAAATTCTAATCAGAAAGTTCCTGTTATGGTTCGCTTTTCGTTAGCTGTCAGTACGAAAGGAACACCTGATACATCTAGAAATGTGCGTGGATTTTCTACAAAATTTTATACAGATGAAGGCGTTTTTGACCTTTTGTGTAATCACATTCCTGTCTTTTCTGTTCGTGATGCGATACGATTTCCGGAATTTATTAAAGCACTCTTACCTTCACCAAAAAATAATTTAATTGATCCTAATAGGTTTTGGAGCTTTGTAGCAAGTGCGCCTGAATCGATTCACTTTGTTGTACGGTTATACTCGGATTCTGGTACGGTAAAAAGTTATCGCCACATTCCAGGACATAGTGTAAATACATATGTTTGGATAAATGCTAAAGGTATTAGAAAGTACGTTAAATACCATTGGTACCCATTTGAAGGTGTAGAATACATTGGTCGCGAAGAAGCAAATAGACTAGCCGCTGAAAATCCTGATTACGCTGGTAAAGATTTATACGATGCGATTGCGGTTGGTAAACCGGTGGAATATGGCTTATATGTCCAGCTCATGGACCTAAAGGATGAAGCAAATCTTTCTTATGATCCTTTAGATGATACAAAAGTATGGGATGAAAAAGAGTATCCACTAATACCAGTAGGCAAAGTGGTATTAACTAAAAATCCCGATAATTATATGGAACAAGTAGAAAAGGTCGGATTCTCTCCGTCAAATTTACTAGACGGCGCAGAATTATCTGATGATAAATTACTGCAGGGCCGTGCCAATATTTATAGTGATTCTCAAAGAAGAAGAATTGGGGCTGAATTTCGTAAATTACCGGTTAACCAACAGCAAAATTGGACACCAGCTAATCAAATTACAAGTGGTGATGGAAGATATGTTGAAGGGAAACTAGAAAGAACTTCGATAACAAAGCATGATGATTTTGTGCAGGCTGGTGAATTCTATATGATGTTATCTCCTATAGAAAAAGAACATCTTGTAGAAAATTTAGCTAGCGACATGATTGTCATATCCAGTGATATTAGAAAGAAAGTTATGGAGTATTTAAATAAGGTATCATCGGACTTGGCAAAAAGAATTGAGATACAACTAATAAAACAATAAAGATATAAAAACTAAAATTTTCTAATATTAATGAACTAACGGGTGCAAGAGTGATACAAGGCGATTATCAAAACGATCGTCTTTTTATTTAGTAAATATTTATGAATATTATGGTAATATTGAAAGTAAGTTATTGAGCTCACGGAGCAGAAATAGTTCAATAAGAAATTATTAGTAGTAAGGGGTTTTAAAAGTGTTATTATTTCTACTTTTTTATATCTTTGTTATTCCAATGTGTATTTTATTGCACGAAATAGGGCGTGCTGTCGGTGCTGTCAGGTCTTCAAAGTATCATGCACGTGTTTATTTAGGAAATAAAAATAATGAGAACAAAGAAAATTTCAGATTTGGAAAACTCCATTTTCATATAAATTGGTCTTATGTTGGTTTTGTTGATTGGGACGGTAATTTAAATAAACGACAGAAAGCTGTTGCTCTGGCTGGTGGACCAATAATTTCATTAGTACTTGTGTTTCTATTCGGAATAATAGGTATGTTTGTACCTCAAGGTGATTTTCGATCTTTTATGTGGGGGATATCAATATTTAACTTTTTTCAAGTAGTAGTAACATTAATACCCATTACTTATCCTCATTGGATGGGGTCATATAACGGTCATCCTTCCGATGGTTTGCAATTGCTGCGATTACTAAGGAGTTAAAATTTCATTTTGTCTTCTTCCACTACCATGAAAGTTAACATCCGAAAAATCCTAAAAAAGACAAAAACAAACTAGACCCAGCATTTTATGATTTTTATATGCTGAGACAAGATTGTTGTGAATGTACCCAAAGTCATTATAGACATAGAAACAAACTTTCATTCCTTGTGGTGTATCGCTGATTTTGTAATACATGGTGACTAACGGGTGCATTAGTTGAGGTGAGATCGAACGGCAATTATTGTGCTAAAGGGGCAGGTTAGTTTAGAAGGAAATGATTATCGTTTAAGAAAATATTGGTTATGGAAATCTTGTTGGTAAAGGTGTTGGTTATAGAAGAAGCAGAAATAAAACTGGTTATAGGTACAGGGGAATATCATAATAATCCAGGTTGGTTACATACTCAGGAGGAAGAACTAAATTTAATAGATGAAGATACTAAGAATAAAAGGTTTGAAAATAATTCAATTCCAGCAATACTGGCCGAACACGTACGGGAGCATCTCATATATGCAGAAGGTATTGTATTTGCAAAGATGTGTTATAAATTTCTAATACCTTCTGGCTATTTACGCTGTGCTGTTCCTGATGGATTCTTTCAGGATGACACATATCAAAATATAGTTAAAATAGGTGGACCTGCAAAGTTGATCTGAAAGTACGAGAAGAATCCAAAATATTGCTTCACGAGATTGTCAATCCAAAACAGCTTTTATTAGAAGAAGGGCATTTGTTGACAATTAAGAAGGTTCCATATTTTAACTGAGAATTTCTTTAAACTCTTATTATCGCTAACTGGTGCTTTAACACAACAAGCAGATCGTCAATACGGCGGTTTTTTTTAAAACTGAAGGACAGGTTTGTATAATAAAAAGTATTTTGGAGAATTAACCTATTAAGAGATTATTTAATACTGATAAGTACTTCTTATGGAATTAGATAATTTTATTCAATTTTCTTAATAGTTAATAAGGTGATAAAATATTAGTTAAGTTAATAAAGGGGGTTATATAATATTGAAAGCTGTAATACAAAATGAATTTGGTGATGTAAATGTACTCTCTTATACAGATGTTGATACACCCACTATTGGTGATGACGAGGTTTTAATTAAAGCGACATACACAAGTGTTAATTATGCAGATATTCAAAAGCGTGTAGGAAATAAGGGAAAAGAGACTTTTCCTTTGATGCTTGGACTTGATATTTCGGGGGTTGTAAAAGAGGTTTCTCCGAATTCAACATTTTCAGTGGGAGATCGGGTAATTGCTTTTCCTAAAAACGGATCCTACGCTGAGTATGTTGTAGCAAATGAAAAATTAGTTTTTAAAATTCCAGACAGTCTACCATTTGACCAAGCGGCAGCAATGCCAACTGTTTCATTTTTATCGTATATTCTACTCTATGAAATCGGGCAAGTAAAAAAATCAGACACCATAGTTATTCATAGCGCGGGTGGTGGAGTAGGTACGATGTTAATTCAATTAGCTAAACTAGCAGGTGTCCATAAAATTATAGGCACTGTCGGTACTTTGGATAAAGAATCCTATGTTAAGAAGTTAGGGGCTGATGTTGTATGCACCTACGAAACCTTTACTGAAGAGGTTTTAAAGGAGACTAATAATTTGGGGGCTAACGTTATTTTCGATTCGGTTGCTGGAGAAGTGACTAGTAGAAGTTTAGATTGCTTAGCTTTTTATGGTACTCTTGTTCAATTTGGAAATAGCAGTGGAGAAGCAGGTATAATTAAAACAAGTGATGTTCATAGTAGTTGTAGGGACATTAAAGGTTTTAGTTTGGGTACAACTAGGGAACTCAATCCAGCACGATTAAGGCCTATTGCGGAAAAAGTTATAGAACTATTTGCTTTAAATAAAGTATCTATTCCTATCACAGAAGTGTTTAATTTAAACGATGCTGCTTTGGCTCATAAATTAATTGAAAGCCGAAATTATGAAGGAAAAGTTTTGATTAAAATATAAAACAAAGCTATTAGGATAATAAATCAATCTTCTTCAATTAGCTGGCGCAAATGTAATAGAAGACAATCATTGAATTGATTGTCTTTTTTTCGGTAAAAAAATTGAAATATTATGCAATTATTGATTTACAAAGATCTTTAGTAACGTAGCTGTAGGGTAAGATCAATTAAATAAAAATTGAGTAGGTAATGCCGTTGGAATATATCACAACACAATTAATAATTTCAATTAATAATTTATGTTATTGTAGATATCCACTCCATAGATAAAAAGAACACCAGTCCCTACAGCCCAGATAACTATACTGATAGTTTGCCAAAGTATAATATTCTTTTTATTTGCTTTTGCTATTATGCAAACTAATGCTCCAATATGATTTGTTCCTATTATTGGTCCCAAAAGTGAAATCCCAGGAACTCCGTATTTATTGAAGTATGTCTTTGCTTTTTGAAAACGTCTATTAATAAAGCGGTCAGAATTAATCCTTTCTTTTTCAGAAAATAAAGACCTAATAAATGAAGAAAATATTATTACAGCCATAACAGACAGCCAGTTGGCAGTAACCCCTACTAAAACTACTAGAATAAAATGTAGGTCTAAAAGCACTCCGATTGGTACAGCTACGAAAGCCTTAAGAAAAGGCACAAATCCAATAATAAATACTGCTATATATTGATAAATAACGTTTACTTCTTCAACCATTTGAAGAATTTCCTCAATCAATGCTAAACCCCAAAAAATTGCGTAACAAGAAAGTGATGATTTCTATAGTTTCTATGTTATTAACGGCTATTATCTTTATAGGTGCGTTTTCGTATGTGTTTTATTATGAAACAGTTATTCCGTATTCAGAAAATCTAGTTAAAATTGAAATGCAAAATGATAATCAATTGGTTTCCCATTATTTTGGTGAAAGCTATGCTAGTGTTAACGAAACTCATCCTATGCTACTTGAAATTGACGGCGAGCAAAAGAATGTGAGTTTTATTTATTATACAAAGACAATTGCTGATTCGCCTTCAAGAAACTTAATTAATAACAAGAAGAATCTTAATGAACAGGTTTATATCTGGAAACTTTCTGAAAGTGAAAAAATTGATGCTGTGTACTATGTAAACTTTGATGTAGAAAAAATCATTGCTGGAACAGATTCTTGGGATTAAATTTTAGACCGTGCTGTATTGATATGGAAGAAGTAACAATTATTAACTTATGCAATTATCTGGTGCATATCTTAAAGAAGAAGAAGTACCTATTTTGTTAAAGTCATTTAACTAAAGGGAAGAAGAGTTAAAGAGAGCTTAGTTTCCTAAGCCCTCTTTAGTTCATCAATTCTATCTTGAATTGTAAAATGGTGATAAATTGTCAAGGCAATAACCGTGATACTAAGAGCACTAGATAAAATTGTACTTCCAACAAGCAATCGGTTAGTTCTTAAATTAGCCATTTGGATTCACCTCTTTTTACTTTGTTTGATTTGTAGAGGATAACTAATATATTTAAAGTACCCAACTAAACAAAAATTAACCCATGTTGTAATAATGGTAACCCAACATTTAAAAGAGGAAAATCAGTTTAATTAGAGTAATGAAATGGTGCACTTAAACTGATGCGTTAATTATAGAAGGGATAACGATATTTTATGTAGAAGTTATTGTACTACAGTCGCAGTTTATATTAAGTAAAAAATTTGGTAAATCGTAAAGGAGTGTAAATATGGATAGTTTTAGGATTGGTGATGCTATATTTCAATTGTTAAATCTTGGATTTCTATTGCTTATAATCGTACTAATCGTAAGTTTTTTCCGTTCTTATATTAAACGGAGAAATCAACTTGATAGTTTAGAAAAGAAAATCGATGATATAAACGAACAAATAAAAAAAGGTAATAATTAATGTTTTTTATGGAGACGTACTTAGAGGAAATAAATTGTTTACTATTGTAAAGAATTCTACTTAACGTATCTGGTGCATTACCGAAAGGAAGACAATGCATTCAATGATGTATTGTTTTTAACATTGATTATTTAGAGGTGAGGTTTATGTTACACAAAGCTTTTAATTTTGGTCTTTCTATGACTATAAGTGGGTTTGTAATGATATTTTTTGCAAGAATTATATCCGATGAAACTCTTGCTGGAGTGGCAACAGATATAGATGGCTTTTTTGGTATTTATGATAGTAGTGCTTATTATATACCTTTTGCATTTTTAATTATTGGTTTTCCATTTGTTATTATAATTCCATTGATTTGGTTTTCTAGATGGAGTAAAAAATAAGACTAGTGTTTTGTTATTTTGCTTCTATCTGTTGTAAATTTATACCATCAACTACAACATCGATAAACCTTAAAAGTCGGCCTAATTAAACAAACTGGTGCAAATAAACAGAGCGATCTTGAAATAAATGGTTCCGTTGCGAAGTACAAAATTATATTAGCACTATAAATAACACTCGAAATAAACTATAATTTTAAAATGCAAATAACTAATAAAATAGATGCTAAATTAGCTAGGTTTCGTTATAATAAATGACGGGACCTTTTTTGAATTTTTTTCAGAATAATGTGTTATATAATAAAGTGAATGTTTAAATTAAATAAAGTTTGTGAAGAAACGTACTTAAACTATTGGGGCAGGATAGTTGAAGAACAAGTTGAATAGAATTTTATTTTTTTATTAGAACCCCTATAAATATTATCTTAAATCAAGGAGGAGGTGTCGATCCAAAAGTGTGATGGACGTCTTGTTTGTCTGGTTAGAATTGTAGTTCAATTAGTATCTTCAAAAAAGATACTTTTAAAAATTAAAGTAATCTACAATCATTTGTACGATTAAAAGAACTGTTACTAATCTAAGAAGTGGTTTTACATGTTCCGTTTTTAATTTACGAGCTAATCTTACTCCGAACTGTGCACCAACAATGGATCCAAGCATTAATGCTATGGTAAGTGGCCAGAAAATTTTACCCGTTGATATGTAAGTGATGGCAGAACCAAAGCAACTTGCAAAAACCCCAACTCTTGCTAAGCCAATTGCTCGGATATATGCAATTTTTTGGCTTGCATATAAATACATCGCAAGTGTACTGCTTCCTGGCCCAAACATTCCGTCATACATTCCTATACCAATTAGTGCAGTTCCTGATTTTTTATTTGCATGAAACTGTTCAGTTCCATCAAAATTACCTGTATTCATGAAGGAAGTTACAAATGCAAAGCTTAATAAAATGATTGCAATAATCGTTAGGGTACTTCCGCTTAAAAAGGAAGCAATGAGTCCACCTAAAATACCTCCTCCAAGACAAAACATTAGGACTAATAATGCTTCTTTCGTGGAAACTTCTTTTCTCTTTAATATGACAAGAAAGCTTGAGAGTGAACTGACAGTATTGGAAACCTTGTTTGCACCGATTGCTGAATGCACGGGTAACCCCATAAGTAACATAGTGGGTAAGCTAATCAGTCCCCCTCCTCCGACCAATGTACCGACTACATTACCTATAATTCCAATCATAAAAAAGATGACAAATTCCATTGAACAACCTACTTTCAAAATTACACCATAGATTCATTTTACCACGTATAATCTTTGGTATGAACTCTAAATGAAGCAACTTTTTTAAGGGCTAATTTAATGAATGAGCACATCAAAATTCGATGAATGGAACGATGAGGTAGAAGAATTTGAATTAATGATAAGTAAATGATATGGAACATAATTTTCGATATGTTTTTTTAATTCAACTAAAGGTTAACGGTTTTTTTAATAACAATCTTCAACAATAGGGCGCTTTTCTAAAATAAAAAGAGCGTCATTCTTCATGAAAGGGCCATTTAATTGAACAACACCTTAAAGGAGCTTGGATATTTATGTTAGAGTTTAGATGAGATTGTGAAAAATTGTACTTAAACTCCCTCAGATAGATTCGATTTACTCGTAAATGCTCGCTTATTCGCAGGATTTCAAACCACTTTTCAGTACATGAACGGATAATTGGAATCAGAGTCGATAATAAAGGCTTCATGAAGGCATGCGGGAATAGAGGAGTTAGTAACTCCAATTTTTTATAAGTATCCTGCACGTATTCTCCACGCCGACCCTGGAGGCTTTCCCTCCCATTTCTCAACGGGTCCAATGCCCTCTCATTCCTTCATCATGCCTATCCAAAGGGTGGAGGCTGGTTTTGCTAACGGTATGGGTCTGTGCCCTTTTGTTTAAGTATTCCAGTACTCTGTGCTTTCTTTGAGATCCTACGAATAAGCCAACATTCACTATAATACTAATATTGATGTTTAGTTAAATTCTGTCTTATTAAAAGGGTCAGTTATGCTGCTATTGATGCTAAGGGTTGCATTTTTTCAGGGCAATAAGGTTCATTATTTCGGGCTATCCCTACTAAAATTCTTGCGAATTTGCCAACCAATTTCATAATAGATTTCATTTTTTTCATCTTTTTCACTTGGACATTGTAGGCATGTAATTCCTTAAACTCAGGGTTGTTTGCGACTAGACTCATAGTTGCTAAGAACAAGTTACGCCTTAGCCGAGATCTTCCACGTTTAGAAATGACAATTTGTCCTTTCCATTTACCTGAGCTCGCCTCTGCTAAATTTAAGCCGGCATGTCTTAATAGGGAGTTCCCATGTGCAAATTTACTTAGATCCCCAGCTTCACCTATGATGCCACCAAGTGTAATTTCAGTAATCCCTTTAATACCAAGTATTCTATTGGCGAATGTAATCTTTTTAAGTGCATTCATTGCTTCCTCTTCAACCTTTTGGAGTTGGCTTGTTGCGAGGTCAAATTCTTCCAGTAATTGTTCTAGGTGGAGTTTATAGGCATCAAGAGCTTGGGTAGTACCTACAGTTCTCTTGGCTAGTTGAATCAGCTTTTTGGCTTTCTTTAAACCGGGTTGTCGTTTCATTAATGTTTTCCACCCATCAATAATATCCTCGGCTTTCATCGAACGAAGTTCGACTGGTGTGGGGAATAAGCGAAGCGTTGTGATTGCACCTTTCCCTTTTACATCTTTAAACACTTCTCTTAGTTCAGGAAATACTATATCTACCCAGCGATTTATTTGGTTAACGGAACTGACAAGTCGTTTTACGATTACATCACGGTTGGACATTAGAACTCTTAGTGTTTCGAAAGCCTCCGATGTTGGGCGAATAAATGAATAGTATCCGTTCTTCACCATGTCAGCGATGACGAGTGCGTCTTTTTTATCACTCTTAGACTGTGTGTTATCTCGATTTTCTTTATTCTTTTTGACAAGGTGAGGATTGACGGTCACCACATCAATTTCATGGTCATAAAGCCACTTAGATAGGTTTAACCAGTAGTGTCCGGTAGGTTCCATACCAACTATTTCTGTACGATATCCTTTTGAATCTTTTAATTCGTTCATCCATTCTTGTAATCTAGCAAAGCCTGTTTCATCATTTTCAAAAGTGAGGGGATTACCAATCACTATACCTCTGTAATTTACAGCACGAGCTACATGGAATTGTTGTGCGATATCGACCCCAACGACTAAATGTTGGTCTGATATTCTTTCTATCAGTTGATTTTGTTTATCTTGCATTTTATACTTCATGTAGAGCTTCCTCCTAAGATTGATTTGCTTGTGTGTGTAAATTCATCTTATCGAGGGGCTCTATTTTTTTCAAACCTGAAATTTAACGTTCTACAGGAATGCTAAAGGGGCAGTTTAGTTGAAGAAGACATAATAATGACAATGAAATAATAATATCTGTATAGTATGTCTAACTACTTTAAGGGAGGCTTAAATATGGAGGAAAGTTTAATTATTGATTATGAAGAACGACTTCGAGAAGCGATGCTAATTGGGGATGTTAATAGTCTTGACAATCTGATTAATGATAACCTTATTTTTGTAAATCACTTTGGACAAATATTAACGAAGGAAGCCGATCTTGAAGCACATCGTTCTGGAGTATTGAGTTTTACTGATATCAAAATTTTAGACCAAAAAGTGATTCTATTAGAAAATTCTGCTGTAACTGTAACACGTGCTGCTTTAAAAGGGTTATTTGGTATAGAGCCAATTGAAGATGAAATGTGTTATTCACGGGTTTGGCAAATGAATGGAGATAAATTAACAATCGTGTCAGGCCATTGTAGTTCAGTTCAGAAATATTTTTTTATTAAAGTAACGGGATAAAAGATTTCATCGTTTTTTTCTATATAAATTACAAGATTATATGAAAAGAGGGAACAGATGAAAACAAATTGGCTTTTGAGTAGTAGTGCAGTTGTGATGGGGTTTTTTGGGTTAGTTGGAACCTTTCTTCCCGAAGAAATTTCAAACATTTTAGGGATTTCTCCTTTACCAATAACTAAGGTTCTAATTCAAATCATTGGAGGACTATATTTAGGGTTTGCAATGTTAAACTGGTTCACACGTTCTGCCCGGATCGGTGGTATCTATAACAGACCTGTCGTATTGGGAAATCTTATTCATTTCATCGTTGTCTTTTTTGCTCTAATCCGACAGCTGATGGAGCAGTTTAACTTCATATTCGTTATTTTGACATTCATATATTTTGGATTTGCCGTATGGTTCACATTTTTTATGCGCTCGAATCCTGTTACTAATAATGTAAAGAAGTCTGTATAGCAATAATTTGCGTAAACAAGAATTTATACTGGGGGTGGTCTCTATTTAAGGTAATTAAGGTTCATCAAGCTGAACTGGTTTACACCTTCCGCACCGAATCTAATCTGCTTCCTTAATTTAAATACATTGTTTTACAATCTTATATACTCCAACAAAATAAGGTATATTATATTTGGTGCCGTGGCATCTTTACTATTTTTCCACATCTCGCTTTTGTGGAAAAAAATAGAATTCTTAGCTAGATAAAGTAGGATTTTCTTCTTCACTAACTGGTGCGATTCTTCAATAGGAGGAATCGCTATTTTTTGTTCAAAATAAAAGTGTTAGTTTGAATTGACTTTTTCCTATGTATAATGTAATGTATAAATTGCGTATGTTAGATATATATTGCTAAACGTGGGTGAAGTAAATGAAAAATAATGTGAAAATAACACGAATCAAATTGTCGATGACTCAACAACAGTTAGCTGCACGAGTGGGAGTAACCAGACAAACAATTGGACTCATTGAGAAAGGAGAATATAATCCTAGTCTTCAGCTTTGTATTGCAATTGCAAAAGAACTTAATAAAACATTAGACGAATTATTTTGGGAGGTAGAGTTGTAGTGAAATCTTGGATATCTTTTTTAATACCAAACGATGAATATAAGGAAAAAAAGATGTTGTATTTTTTCTCTGAAGGAGGATTGTTACTTTTCCTTTTTCTTATTGCGATGATTATCTGCAATAAATATTTTATTTTAAACGTAGAAACAGTTCTATTGTCGTCCATAGCTATCTTTCTCTTTTATGTATTTGGAAGGTATATAATATCAGGTATTGAATATACAGATATTGCAACAGAAAGTTCGTATAAGAGAGAATTAAGAAGTATTGTAGTGAAAACAAGTAGTTTTGTAATTTTATATTCGTTGTTTTATGTTATTTATTTTGGTTTACCAAGCAACATAAATGAATGGATTGAAATAATCGCATTATTAGCAGGTGTTGGCCTTCTTTGGTTTTTCACTAGCTACATTTCTTTAAAGCGTTCCTATTATAAAAATAAGGAATTGCTATAATCAGAGCTTGTGAATAAATGTTCTAAAACTATCTGGTGCATTTCTAAAAGAAGGAATTGCATTGCATCTTTGCTCAATCAACGCAGCAAGTTAATGTAAAAATAAATTGTAGACTATTCTTTAGTATACTAAGATAGGAATGTTATCTAATGAATGAGACTTTATATATGATCTTATTTTATTTTTTTTTCGTTCTAGTATTGATAGTTATAGTCTCGCTTGTAATACTGTTGATAGGAATATTTAGATGGGGAGTAAAAAAGAGGAATTTCCCGACTAAACGATTACTGGTATTTTTAGTTTTGTTAGGTATATCAAGTGTTCAATTCTATAATCAGTATTATAATCTGAACTACTTACCAGCAGGTGAGCTGAACGCAGTGTTTCCGTCACCAAATAAAACACATACCATTTCACTGGAATATATGGTATGAATTCAAAGGCTGTGTTAGTAAATACAGAAACTAAAAAAGAGAATGCCATTTACTTTAATTGGTATGATTATGACCCGCAAGTAAAATGGGTTAGTAATGGTATTGTAAAAATTGGAAGAGAAGAGTTGTCAATTCATCAAGATACTTACGATTACAGACACGATTCCAGTTCACTTCGTACCTTACCTCCTCAAAGGGTAATGCACTAGATAAAGGACAATATCTATTCTTCAACTAAAGGGTGCAAGAGTTAAACAAGTGGATCGACATAATTGTCGGTCTTTCTTCTTTTGTCATCCTACTCTAAACTTCCAATCTGGTGCTTATCTAAAAGAAGGATAAGCACTCTTTCTTGTTGAATTTATTTAAGAGGCAGCTAAAAAAATGGATTGGAAAGGCAGGTCTAAAGTACTTGTTACAGTTTGTTCAGAATGTGGTCATATATCGATGAAGGCGGAAAGACCTCATATATTTAAAGTTAAATGATAAACAGTCTTGACAATTTTTGATGATTATTAACTAAAAAGTAATCTTTAGGTGTTATTTTAATTAGCAAGTGGTATGTAACTTTAATCCCTCTTAACAAGGTGTGAAAAATTATGAAATTATATTTACAGAAGAGGAAAGTACAACAAAAATATAGAGAGGAGCTAGAAAAAAACAAAATATAAAGAAACATAATTTAGAAGTTTTTATTGTTTTCTCATTATTATTTTTACTTCTTCCATTCATATTTATTAATGAGAGTAATTTTGTTTCTAAAGACAATTCAGTAGAGGATATATGGGTTAGTATTATACCTGAAATTGATGGAAAATTAGAAAAGTCGTTCTCCAACTATACAGGGATTGCTATTGATTTTAATCCAAAACCTATAAAAATTATAGTGAAAACAACCGCTTAATATACAATTCCTAAGTTTTACTGTTTATAAAGAAATAAAAAGTTAGGGGATGATTGGATGATTAAAGGAATATATGAGTTTGCTAGCGAAGAACAGTTGAAAAAGTATGCAGATCTTGCTGTCCGGATGGGAGTAAATGTGCAAAAGAATCAATTAGTGATTATTCATAGTGACATAGAAAATGCTGCGTTTGCACGTCTAATTCAAACAGCAGCTTATGATGCAGGAGCTTCAAATGTAGTTATGGATTGGACAGATGAACAGTCTACCAAAGATTTTTATTTACATGCTGCAGATGATGCCGTCGACCACTTTCCAGACTGGCAAGCTGCACGCTTTAAAGAGTGGAATGATGCGGGTGCTGCTTACATCCATATTATTTCTGAAAACTTAGATGCCTTTAAGGATGTTCCCACAGAACGGATGAGCCGCTTCCAAAAGGCCTCTCGCACCAAGTTGAAGGCTCATAACGCAAAGATTAGATCCCACGAGATACGCTGGTGTCTTCTGGCTGTCCCGCACTTCACATGGGCAACTAAAGTATTTCCTCACTTAATTAAAGAAGAAGCTCTGCAATTGTTATGGCAATTAATCTTACGTGGGGCTCGGGCAGATGGGGAAAATCCTATAAAAGATTGGGAGAGTCACAATAGAGCCTTCGAGTCTCGAAAAAAAATCCTAAACGAGAGCCAATTTGAAGCCCTGCATTTTACAAATAGCCGTGGAACTGATTTATTAGTTGGTCTACCTAAAAATCATCTCTATATCGGTGGGGGTGTCATAGATAAAAATGGAATACCTTTCTTTCCAAATATCCCTACGGAAGAAATATTTACTGCTCCCCATAAAAATAAGGTGAGTGGCAAATTGGTAGGTACTAAACCTCTTATCTATGGGGGAAGTGTCATAGATGAATTTTATCTAATTTTTAAAGATGGACGGATTACCGACTATTATGCCGCAAAGGGACAAGAAGTGTTACAAAATCTCATCGAAACAGACGAAGGTTCACATTATCTAGGTGAAATTGCCTTGGTCTCTAATAAATCTCCTCTTGCTCAGGCAGATACTCTTTTTTACAATACCTTGTTTGATGAAAATGCGGCCTGTCATATTGGAATCGGAAATGCATCTCCCTCCAATATTCAAAATGGCATTGACCAATCTGAAGAAGAGTTGAAGGCAGCGGGTCTGAATACTTCACTTTTGTTAGTCAATGTGACCTTTGGTAGCGAAGATATGAAAGTAGAGGGCATTAAAGAAGGTGGAACTGAAGTCCTGCTAATGAAGGATGGGGATTTCCAATTCTAATCGTCTACAACTTAAATACAGAGAAAACTGATTTCTGATGGATTATATTTAGTGCTAGTTATAGTGAAAACATACTGGGCAGCTTTCTGTAATAAATGAAGATTATGGGTTATGTTTGTGAAAGGATGTACTTAAACAAACTGGTGCTTTAACACAATAAGTAGATCGTCTATACGACGGTCTATTTTTAACGAAAACAGTAAGTTAATGGAATAGGATATGTTAAAATGGAAACAGAATATTTTAATTGTAAAAAAAGGGGTGTTCAAGGTGAAAAAATACCAAAGTATATGTGTTTCTTGTTTATTTCCTGTTTCTAATTTTCCTTTTTATTTTTTCATTTGAACACAAAAAACAAAGAGTTTCTCAGCAAAGCCAAAGAGCTATACATATTTCTTATATATGGACACTATTAATGTTTTTTGTTCTATATTTCTTATTTTAAGCAAATCTAAAGGAAAATTGCTCAATAATAATTAATTACAACGTTAAATAGATTTTTCACTAACTGGTGCATTAGTTGAAGATGAAATCGAATGGCAGCTATTGTGCTAAAGGGGCAGAAGAGTTGAAGAAGAATTTGTAGTAATTAGATCGAATTTAATATATAAATTAAGGAATTTGCTTAGAGGATGTGATTAAATGCAAGATATATTGCAAGATTTTTTAGAAGTTGAGATTTCTGAGCAAGACTCTTATGACGGACTTATTCGCTTTATATATTCTGGGAATATCAGATGTGGAGAATATGAATGTAATCAATTTGTTGTAAAAAAATGGACTTATTAAACTTTATCGTTTTTGAAGAATATGTAATTGATGAAAAGAGAGAAATTCATAATTCATTTTCCGTATCCAAAAGTAATCTACTTAAAGCGATTAATAAATATGCCAAGAAACAAGGATTTAAAATAAGAAGTTTTATTGGGCTAATTAGTGAAGTACTAATTTTATTATTCAACTGTCGGGGCAGGTTAGTCATAGAATGAAATAATCCTAATTTAGTTAAATTTATAAGTAATTGGTCATAAAGTGACGTGTCTTTTTAATGCTATATGCAGTAAAAATATGGGGTAAAGAATTAAAATGTGATATATGTTTGAATGTAAAAAATAAGGTAATTGCAGGTTATTTGGAATGATATCTAACGAAGATGATATTGATGACGTGAATATTACTATTAGTCCTATCTCAGAAATATAGGAATATTTTTCACTAACTAGTGCATTGATCCAAGGAGGATTAACCACCTTTTTTATCAGCCTTTAAATACCGTCTAAAAAAGGTTGCAGATAATAATTATAATAATTCTTATCATGAGTTAATTAAAGAAGATGAATCTTTAAAGTCGTTGTTAAAAGTCTATCAAATCGAAGTACATGACATATACAAAAATGATTTACCAAATATTCCAGAGTTCATAGACTACTTAAATTCTATATTTGCTGATAAAGAGATAAATCCAAAGCATTTACTCAAGAGTTTAAGGAAACAATCAATTCATAAAAATCTTTGTAAACATCTTTTGAACCAGTTGGAAGGACAGTAATTACCTTAACTAATGGGTGCAATACTTTAAGAAACAGGAAGTGATAACATTGAACTTATATCTTCATAATTATTTAGATGTGTTTAAAAGGAACTTTATGTTGGTTGTTATGGCATTGGTATTATTGGCTGTAACTTTCTTTATATGGGCTGGAGTTCCATTTTTTATAATCGGAAGTTTAGTGGCAGAATTAACCTCTAATTTTGTAATTATTTATTTATGCATTTCACTATCAGGAGGATTTCTCTTTTCCTTCTATTTTGTTCCATTCAATTTAAAAGTTGCTGAAAACATAGGTAACATAAAGGGTGATAGTGTAACGATATATTTTATGTATTTACAAACATTATGGATAATAGTAAGTTCTCTTATTTTTGGCATAGTGTTGATCTTGATGAATGTTCTTCAACTCTAGGGTGCAAGAGTTACACAAGGTGATCATATTTGGTCGCCTCTTTATTTGTAGAAAATTGAGTAAATTTTTAGGGATATCATGGTATTATATTCAGGTATAGAGATATTGAGCCAACAGTGCAGGATAGTTGAAGAAGGAAAAGTGAATTGACAATAAATGACGTGTCATCTATTATTAAGGTGTCATAGATGACACGTCATTTAATTTAAGGGGGGAAATTATGAAAGTACATATTCTACATACTGGTAAAGTGCATATTGATGAAGCATTGGCTTATAAAAAAAAGAGTTTGCATCCTATACCATATACAGGTTGGTTAAGGGGGGAAGAAAAGAAGATGTGGGTTCCAGTTTCCTCTTATCTTATAGACCATCCTAAAGGTCTTATTTTAGTTGATACGGGGTGGCACGAAGAGATGAGAACCAATTAGAAAAAGCATTTGGGTCGTTTAGCTTATTCTATGTATAGAGGGATGCTGCCAGAGGGGTATTCCATTCTTGATAACTTGAATACTTTAGGAGTTAAAAGTAATGATATCGATTATGTATTATTAACGCATCTTCACTCAGATCACGTTAGTGGTTTGAAACACCTTTTAGATGCAAAGAAAATACTTACAGGTGAACTAGAATGGAAAGCAGCAAACAAAAAAATTGGCTATATAAAAACAATGTGGGAAGGTGCCCCAATTGAAACGTTTCACTTAAAAGATATACCATATGGTCCATTTAATAAAGGACTTGATTTATTTGGCGACGGAACACTATATCTAATTCATACTCCAGGTCATACTGATGGAATGTTTTCTGTATTGGTTAAAATGAACGTAGGATGGTTGTTGTTAGCTAGCGATGTTGGATATTCGAAAGAATCCTGGACACAAATGATACTGCCTGGTGTTACTACTAATAAATCTTACGCAAGACGGTCATTAGAATGGGTGAGGGATTTTTCCAGTAGGGAAGATTGTATACAAGTTATTGCCAATCACGATCCCTTTATTAAACCAAAAATTATTGAATAATATAAATGGAGAATAGCAAATGGAAAACAAATTTAAAGAAGCAGAAAAATTTAGATATTTAATATTAGCATCCCAAAGACAAGGAAATAGAATTTACAAGGATTTGTTATTTGAGATAGGGGTTACACCCTCCAAAGCTGAGGTAATTAGCATTTTAATGAAGTACCAACCAATGTCTTTAAAAGAATTGGGAGCAATGTTAATTTGCGAATCAGGAAGTCCTTCAAGATTAGTAGAGAGGATGGTAAAAGATAAACTTGTTGAACGAGTTAAAGAAAAAAATGATTCTCGATTTGTTCGACTCCAACTTACAAGTTTAGGAATAGATAAATATAAATTGATAGTAAAGGCAGAGAATCAAATGTATAAAATACTTGAGGAAGTCTATACAGAGGATGAATTACAGCTTGCGAATCAAGTTTTAAGTAGATTTTTATTGGAATCTCCATTATCCTCAAATCTTATAAAACGAGGTTACATCCACAAATCAAGGGATAACATGAAATAAGTTGTTACTTTGAATAAGTTATAGTTAATGGCGGTTAATTAAACTAAACCAGCTAATAGTTGTCAATATTGGCGAACAGTTTAGTTGACGAGAACTAGGCCCCAATGGTGCGTTAATTCAAAAAGGATTAACGCTATTTTACGTTCATGTTCAAAAACAGAAATAGTTGATTTTGAAGGTAAAATTGATAATTGGAAAGTAATCTATACGGTAGAAATACTCGATGAACAAAGAGAGCATACAAAAGCAGAAATAGAATATATTGGTGAGAAACCTATTCCAGACGGCGAAGTTAGTTACATTATCGAAACGGACAGCGGAAAAATGGCAGGTAATACTTCATTAGATGATAAAGGTGTAATAGAAATAGGGGCATAGGCAATCTTGCAGTGAGTGTACATTTATCGTCGATGAATCTGAAATTATAAAAGCAACTATAAGTTGGAAAGAATACCCGGAGGAACTAAAACTAAACAGCTATTGTGCTAAAGTGGCAGGATAGTTTAATAAGAAATCACAAAAGGAATGAGCATTTATCTCTAAAATAAGATTAAACGGAGATGTGAGATGCGAAAAGTTTATCTAGATAGAACAGAATTAACTGGAGCCATAAATTTATTTTAGAAGATACAGAGATTATACCAACAGGTACAACAATTTATTCTATGAGTGTTTATCATAAAAATGAGGAGTACCAAAAATATGCTAACGATTATGATATTCAATTTATCTTTGACGATGATATTCCACATTTAGAATTTAATACGGTTCCATATGTAGATATTATGGCAATAGATAGTAATGGTGGATTTATCGGAACTGTTGGTCAACAATGTGATTTGGAAAGTGACGCACCAATTTGTTATATCAATAGGGATTTGGAGTGCTAGATAATTTCTGAAAACGGAGGAGATTTTCTGAGTAATATAGAATCATGGCAAGATAACTTGAAACTCTATGATAAAATTACCGTTTATCGTTCGAAAGTAGAAGCAGAAATAGAATTAGAATTTATCGATTTGTCTGTCTGATAGTCCTCCGTCATTATAAATTCATATTGAATTAATTGGTTCGATAGTTAAACAAGAAGGTCGTCTGGTACGATCTTTTTCTTTAATCTACACTTACAGAAAATTATGGTATTATTATTTTAGGTTCTTAAGCTACCATGAAAGTTTACATCCGAAAATGCTAAAAAAGACAAGATTGTTGTGAATGTACCCAAAAGCCATTATAGACATAAAAACAAACTTTCTTCCTTTTTGGTGAAGCGCTGATTTTGCGCTTCATGAATGGCTAACGGGGCAGATTAGCTAAATAATTAGTTAACCAATAGGGGGATAAGAATGGGGTTTGTTTATACTATAATAGTTATTTTGTCATCAGCAGGTTTCTTATATTATTTGGCCAAGCCAGATAAGAATTCTAAAAATCAAGAGGATAATGACAAAGTCTAAGCGTTTTTTCTAAAGAGTATTTTCACTCTTCAACTAATTGATGCGTTTCTGCAAGAAGGAATTCGCACCCTTTTGTTGAAGTGTAGGAGCAGGACTGTTTAATAAGGAGGCAGTGAAATGGGACTAAAAATCGAGATTTATGAAATAATCATTTTTATGCTTGTATATGGCGGTCTGTTTATATATATATTGCGCTCTATTTCTTCAAAGAACAAAACGATAGCTTATATAAAGTCAGCATTTCTAATAATTTTATATATTTTTATTGGTACTATTATTTGGTTTACCTATAAAGCGGAAGAGTATCATATTAACAATCATAGCGGATTAGAGCCAATTAGTGTTACCAATGAAGCAACGCTTGTGGTAGTTGGTTTTAGTATCTATAGTATAATTCTGTTATTATTTGGCATTCATTTAAAAAGAAAGAGACATTCCGTAAATACATAATAGTTCTAATACTTAATTTTGCATGCTTGAAAGTAAAAACCTTATTTAACAATATGGTGCATTAGATGAATAGAACAACGCTGTTATAATATGCGTTGCTCTTTAATATTCTAGAAATATTTTCTATAAAACTCTTGCCGTAGTCTACCACGTAGTTCTGCATAAATTCTTGTAGTTTCACTTTTTTGTGGTCCAGTAGACTTTGAATAACTTCTAGAGGGCACCATTATTTAATAGGTGCGTTGTATAACTATGCCTTAGCTGGTGAGGGTGAATGGTTTTATTTATTCCCGCTCGTTTAGAAATACGTTTAATTATATATCTCATCTGAGCAATACTCAGTCTATGTGGAGAGCGTTCTGTAACAAATATTGCTGAATCGTTATCGTATCTGCTATCTATATATTTCTTTAGCCAAATATCGCAACGGATATTAAAGTACATTTCTTGTTCCTTATCTCCTTTACCACGAACAATGGCAGATTGATTTCCCCAATTAATACTATTTCGATTCAAAGAAACAATTTCTCCTATTCGACAACCAGTAGAAAACATAAATTCAAATAAACCTTTTTCCATTGGAGAAGAGCAAGCGTCCCTTAAATATTCGATTTCTCTTTCAGTAAGGAATTTCGGAATCCGTTTCCAACCCTTGGTTTCTTTGTTTTACTAGCAGGATTTAACTCTATGATATCTTCCTCGTGTAACCATCCAAATAAGGAACGTAGAAATCTAATACGATGTGACAAACTTGAAAGCTTTAAGCTATTACTTGATTCAGCTAAATAATTCTTCAGTTGTAGAGTTGTTATCTTATTAATATTGATATTTCCAAAGTAATCAATGAGTAGCTTTGCTTGAATCCTATAAGCATTTAAAGTTTGTGCTGAAAAACCCTCAATTTTCTTATCTGCCTCATAACTCTTTGCAGCATCCGATAATAACATAATTGTTCACTCCCGAAAATATTGTTATCAACATCATTTCCACACAGTTGAATAAAATAATTTTTTAAAATATTCAGCCGAATCGAGGGGGAGTTAATGTTAAAATCAAGATGTGTTATTGAACTAAAGGGGCAGGATAGTTGAAGAAGACTTTGAAATACTGAAACCTTAAATTTAATTATTCGTATATTATTACAAGAATAAATTAGGAGGAGAAAATTTGGATAAGGCTTCTTTATTTAAAGGTGCAGAGAGATTTGATGTAAATGCATTGGAATTTGAATTACTTGGTGGGTTTTCAAATAATGTATTTGAATGCAACAGAAATGGTGAACGTATTATATTAAAATTTTATCCCAGTTATTTATATAGGAAAGACTCTATTATTGCAGAATTAGATTGGATAAGATTTTTACATTCTTCAGGAGTTTATGTAACTCGCCCTCTTTTATCAAATAATGGAAAATATATAGAAACTATTAAGATAGATATTGAAAAAGAATGTTATGTTTTAGCATTTGAAAAAGCAAATGGATCTTTCAACAATGTTAATGATGCAGAAACTTGGAACAAGGATTTTTATTATATTTGGGGAAAAGCACTTGGCAAAATACATTGTTTATCGAAAAATTACAGTCCCTTAGATAAAAATATAAAAAAGCAAGAATGGAATATGGGGCCTTTATTTATTGATAATTTTGATGAAGTTAATAAAGGAGTATTTGAAAAATGGGAGAAATTTGTCATCGAACTTAATAAACTACCAAAGAATAAAAGTGGATATGGAATGATACATAATGATCTGCATCAAGGAAACTTCTATGTACATAATAACAAAATTATCTTATTTGACTTTGGAGATTGTGAATACAACTGGTTTATATATGATATTGCAATTGTTTTATATCACGCTGTTCAAACTATCGAAGAAAATGATATTAAAGGAAGAGAGGAATTCGCACATCTATTTATAAAGGCTTTTTTGAAAGGTTATTTAACCGAAAATAATCTTGATTCATATTGGCTTTCCAAATTACCATTTTTCCTGAATTATAGACAGATTTTCTCCTATATTTATTTTTCAAAGTTTCTAAATGAGGAGCAAAAATACAATAAAAAAGTTAAACTAAATGCAATGAAGGAAAAAATAGAAAGTGATGTACCCTACTTAGAAATTCATTACAAAGATTTCTTTTAATCTTATTAAGCTAACTGGTGCTTTAGCATAACAGGGAGATCGTCAATATGGCGGTCTTTTTAACTAAGGGCAGGTTAGCACAATAAAAAGGCGAATAGTATTTATCATAAATTTCATAATGGGGTGTAAAAATGAATGATAACATAGATAAATCTAAGGTTGGATATACGATTTTTAAACCAACGGGAGTACGTCATGAATATCCTCATGTTGATTTATTTAAACAACATGTAAACTGTATTGTTTTATACAAGGATAAAACATATATGACTGTTATTGTTGATCTAAAAAATAATACTGTACAGGTTACAGGAGACGTTGATGAGTTAGGAGATTTAACCATTAGTGGGGAT
Source organism: Oceanobacillus chungangensis (assembly GCF_003369565.1). Lineage (GTDB taxonomy): Bacteria > Bacillota > Bacilli > Bacillales > Amphibacillaceae > Oceanobacillus > Oceanobacillus chungangensis. Next base: position 41,182 of record NZ_PIOD01000026.1, read on the forward strand.
TCTTACATTGATATGTTCAAAGGTCACGCAAAGTTTTTTATTAATAACAATATTTCTGATCCAAAAAAGTATTATGATGAATTAATAAATAATCAATCTTATTAAACTACCATGAAAGTTTACATCCGAAAATGCAAAAAAGACAAAAACAAACTAGACCCAGCGTTTTGTGATTTTTAAATGCTAAGCCAAGATTGTTGTGAATGTACCCAAAAGCCATTATAGACATAAAAACAAACATTCATTCTCTGTGGTGAAGCGCTGATTTTGCGCTTCATGAATGGCTAACTGGTGCATTTGCTTAACAAGCCAAATCAAAAAATCGGTTCCTATCGTGTTAGGAACCGATTTTCTATGTTGTAATCTGCTTAACGTTGTGTAAATCGCATTTTCCTGACACTACCCTATGGTGATTTAATCCATAATCTACCACCTTCTAAGCAATTTATTTTGATTTCAAGTTATTAGAAGCTAAGATATATTGTGTATCAAATAGATACATGGAAGTGAAAATCTTTTGTTAGATTTTTATCAAGCTCTGGAGTGAAGGAATGACTTCTTAGGAAGAAACTAATACTAGAGCTTGCAAATATATTTCGTAAAAGGGAGTGCTATTCATGCGTGCAGTTGTCATCAATGAATATGGTAGTAAAAATGTGTTGGTGGAGCAGGAGCTACCGAAACCAGAAATAAAAGCAAACCAAGTACTTGTTGAGGTTTATGCAACTTCCATTAATCCGATTGATTGGAAGCTTCGTGCGGGTTACTTAAAGCAGATGCTTGATTGGACATTCCCAATTATCCTTGGCTGGGATGTTGCTGGTAAGATCGTTGAAGTTGGAAGTGAAGTGACGTATTTTCAGATCGGGGATGAAGTTTTTGCACGACCGGATACTACCGCTGAAGGTACTTATGCGGAATTTACGACTGTGGATGAGGAATTGCTTGCGAAAAAGCCTAGCAACCTGACATTTGAAGAAGCTGCCTCCATTCCATTAGCAGGTTTAACCGCTTGGCAGTGTTTAGTGGATAATACAAAAGTCAAGCAAGGAGATAAAGTACTCATCCATGCTGGAGCTGGTGGTGTAGGAAGTTTGGCCATTCAAATGGCCAAACATTTGGGTGCCTATGTCGCTACAACAGCGAGTGAAAAAAATGAAGCATATGTAAAAGAGCTAGGTGCAGATGAATTCATTAATTACCGTATACAACAATTTGAGGAAGAATTAAGTGATTATGATGTGGTCATTGATACAATGGGCGGCGACATTTTAAATAAAAGCTTCCAAATATTAAAGCCTGGTGGCAGACTAGTAACTATTGCCGGACAACCCAATCCAGCATTAACAGAAAAGTATCAAGTAACAGCAAGTTCCTATTGGTTAACGCCAAATGGTAAACAGCTAGGAGAGATAGGCGAATTAATTGAGAAAAGAATACTTAAGCCTCAAGTGGGTAGTGTATTTGATTTTTCAGCAGAAGCGTTACAAAAAGCACATGAATTAAGTGAGACACATCATGCCAAAGGGAAAATTGTAATAAAAGTTAAATAATCGGTGTAAAGTTCAAAAAATACTCGCAGATAATGACTAATCATCATTATTTGCGGGCTATATGGTAAGGAATGGATGGAGCAACTGCTACTATCGACTCGGCTGAGCAAATAACAGTATATATGGTGAGCAATACAGATACTGAAACTGATCAAGAAGTAACACATCATAAATGGGTAACAGAAAGCGAACTCTCACCAGTTGAATAAATTTTAAACTATTAAATCCGGAAAAATCTTGGAGTAACAGATTTGAGATTTGATTATTTTTTTAATTGTAGAAGAGATTGTGACGTTTTCATACTTAAACTATATGGTGCTTTCCTTCAAGAAGGAGATTGCACCCTTTTTGTTGAAATAAAGGAGCAGGATAGTTGAAAAATAAATAAACGTAGAGACCTTAGATTTTTAATAGGGGGGATTATGTAGTAACAAAGTAAAAGAACTTGAAAAGAGGATTTATGATTTAGAAGAAAAATTATAAACAGTCTTCAAGTAAAGGGTGCTTTAGTTGAAGATGAAATTAAACGGCAGCTATTGTACGAAATGTGCAGGTTAGTTTAACGAGAAAATTGTGACCTATTCACATTTTAATCCAACTAGGAGAATACTTTTCATCGTAGAGAATATATAAAGAATAGGAATCTAAGTAAGCACTTTCTGGCGAAGAGAGAAATCTCGTGAATAAATTAGTAATTGACAATCTGTATGAAACGAGAAATAACCTGGTAAAGGAGATTACTTTATTAAGTGATACTCAATTTAATAGTAAGCCTGATATGAATAAGTGGAGTATAGCACAAGTTTGCCATCACTTAGTTTTAGTGGAAGAGTCCTCTATTAAGGCAATTGCATGGGGATTGAAAGAGTGTGATAGTACTCAAAAAGAACGTAAAAAAGTTCAACTTATATTATTGGACAGAACGAAAAAGATTAAAGCTCCAAAAATTGTTGAACCAGATGTAGAACCATTCGAAGTTCAACAAATAATTGATCTGTTAAGCGATTCGAGAAAAAAATTGATGACTTTTCTTAGTACTATAGAAGATAAATCCATATTGGCGGAAAAATCAGTGAAACATCCTGCTTTTGGTGAATTACCTCTTGATCAATGGATTGAACAGATATATTTGCATGAAATGCGACATATAGAACAAATAAAAGAGATAAAATTACTTTTAGATGCAAGGCACTAAACATATGGTTATAAACGGATTCTTTTTTTAGTAAAGGGGAATTAGCGTATCAAAAAAAATTTAACTTTGTGTAATATTATACTTAAATTAACTGGTGAACTAGTTGAAGTAGATGTTAAACCTTGTTCCACTAATGAAGGCCTAACAATACAAATATAAGAAATTCATATAATTTTAGTCTGGAGTAATCTCAAAAATAGAAACCCCTGATATTGAATTTAATATCAGGGGTTTCGTTATCTTATTTTAACTCAACAGTAATATCCTCGAGTCGTATTTCTTCATAATCTGCTTCACTTTCCATTGTACGATAATTAGCCTTTATTTGCTCGCCATTTTTGTAATAGCCTATAGTTTCGTTATCCGATAGCTCGATGATTGGAGTTAAAATTAACTTAGTTGCATTAGGATACAGTTTATTATAAGTGGCAGTCCAATTTTTAGAAAACTTTGGATTGCCGTACCCACTAACAGATAATGACTTATAACTGTTTCCTAGATCATCTTTTACTTCGACCTCAACGAATTGATTATCCCAATTATTTATAATATCGTATGTTGCAACATGCTGGTAAGATAAGATAAATGACATTGGGGTAATTGCGATATTATCTGCAGTAAATGTCATTCCCCCTTTTTCTATTGTCTCGTTTAAGGCGACATATTGGGTTTCAACAGCTTTTACTTTAAATTGAAAATTCCAATTTCCATCATATACAGTACCGTTATTATTTGCTTCTGTTGATACACTTTCAATGTTCCAGTTAACATCAACTTCATCTAGATCATTTGAATAATAATGCTCGGTTTCCATCACACTTATATATTTTCCTTCTTCAATTCTTGAGATATTTTCACTACCTGTTAGACCACTGTCTCCATAGACAGGCGTAGAATTTACCGACGGGGAATCCCCTAAATCTTTGTCAGTTTCAATCATATAGGTAATATATAAGGTTTTTCCATCAAAAACAGTATCATTGATACTTATTTTTATACCATTACTTTCTTGAACTAAATCTAGTTTCTCAGCATTTTCATCATATCCTTCGTAACTGCCATCACTACTAAAAAAATTAAAAATATTTCCTAGAAACGGTATATCTTCGGCATAGGCAGTAAAGGATAGACCAACTATTGCAGGGGTTATAATTCCAAATGTAACAATTGCTACTGATAAAGCTCTTTTCCATTTACTTTGCTTTTTTGCTTTTCCAATCCGATGATTCAGCTCTTTAAAAATTTTTTTCTTTTCTATATCTGAAACTGAAGACATTTCTTTAACATTGGTGTCTACTTCAATACCATTAAAAAGTTCATAAATATCTTTCAACCTAAACTACCTCCCAAAATATAGTTTTCTGCTTGCTTATTCAATTTTTTGCGACCTCTAAAAATTCTGCTGTCAACAGCTGATTTTGTTATTCCTAGCTTTTGAGAAATCTCTTCTGAATGCATATCCAGGAAATAACGCATAATCATGATTTTTTGATCGATAGGGTCTAAGGTACGAATTAAATCCAGAACTTCCTTCTTATTTTCAGCTTGGATAATTTCCTCCTCTACAGAGTAGTGATCTGGAAATTCTATATAATCTGCTCCTACTTCATTATTTTTAATTGCTCTACGGTAATAATCAATTGCCTTAAATCTAGCAATTGCCGCAACCCAATATTTAAAATTACTTGAATTTCCCTTGAACTTTTTTGCGTTATTCCAAATGGAGAGGAATATATCGTTTATACATTCTTCTAAAAGACCTTCATTTTGCATAGGTCCCAATATCTTAAAGGAGATTCCTTTAACAAGTTGCAAGTACTGATTAACGATATATTCTAATGCGTCTTCCTTTTCCATTTGGAGGCGTTTAACAAAATTCTTATCATTTGATTTCATCTATAATTACTCCTCCTAAGATTTTGTAAAAGCTATTACACTATATAAGACGAAGAAAGTAAAAGTATTTTGCGAAATTTTTATAATTTATTGTAAATAAAACAGTCAAATATTATTATAGCTTAGAGGGATTATGTCGTGAAAGGTAAATTAATGTCATTGATAGGGATGCGTGCTTGTCCGTATTGGTCAATCTAAGAAAAAGATGATTCCTTGGATAATGCCTCACTATTAGTTTTAAAAGCGTTTGAATGGTTAAAGACAAAGGATTTAGGTATAGATGCTGATATAAATAAAGATTGGAAAGTCTCTTTCTTAAATAAAAAGGGCTCACGTCAAAATTAATGTTACAGTTGAAGGAATATTTTAAGAGTGAGTAGGTGAACAACATGATTGAGAATTCAATAGAGGGTTATTTGCTACATGTGATATCAAAAGGAGAACTTTTACACGAAGCACCTGTTATTTCTTATCCAAACAATTAGCATCAATACATTGAGCAAACCATACTAGCTGATTATGTTTTTGAGTATGGAATAAATCATTCCGCAATCCTTCTTGGTTATGGAATGCTGTTTAACCATTCTTATCAACCAAATGCAATTTATGAAATTAATTTTAGAAATCACACATTCGACTTCTATGCTTTTACAGATATAAAAGCAAAAGACAAGATTTTAATCAATTATTATGGTGATGTTGATGACTAAGATCCACTGTGGTTTAATCAAGACTAAAAGGATGAAAAATTAATGAGAACTTTGCCTTTATTAAAAATTCCTATCATGTTAATAATCCTATAGTAGGTGGAATAATGCACTTAAATTTTATGGTGCTTTACTTCAACAATGAGATTGTCAATATGACGGTCTCATTTTATTAAAGGGTAGATTTGTGGAAAATGGTTATAAAAGTGGAGGGGATTATAATCGAACATACTAAGATTAGTCTTTCAAATGAAAGGTTACTATTAAGGGAATTTACTGAAAGTGATTGGATTGATGTACATAAATACGCATCACAGGATATAGTTTGTCAATACCAACCTTGGGGACCAAATACGGAAGAAGACTCGAGAGATTTTGTGAATCAAGTGATAGAAAACGCAACAAAAGAACCAAGGACAAGGTTCGTTTTTGCAATCATATATAATGAAACTATGATTGGGGCTGGAGAGTTTAACATCAGGGATTTCACTAACAAAGTTGGAGAAGTCGCTTATATTATTAATCCAGACCATTGGGGAAAAGGAATAGCAACGGAAGCAGCAACTCTGTTAATTGATTTTGGATTTGAGAAACTTAAATTGCATCGTATATATGCAACTTGTGACCCAAGAAATGTTGGTTCATCAAAAGTTTTGGAAAAAGTTGGTATGACTAAGGAAGGTAGAATTCGAGAAGATTTGTTAATTAAAGATGGCTGGAGAGATTCATTATTATATAGTGTTTTGGAACACGAATGGAACAAATCTAATTAAGCTAACGGGTGCGATTATTCATTAATATTGAGAAAGAGAAAAAGGAATTTTTTACGTATAACTACATATTACGTATAACTACATAAACGATTTGCATAAAAAATTTAATTTGGCTATCAGTATTACTTCTGCAATTGTATTAATTATTATTCTAAACTGGATAATTTTTTCGAGATTATTCAATAATCATTTTTCTAATTGCATTGATTATCACCACTGGAATAGATTATACGGTAAGAGCATTCTTGAGTGGAGATATACCAAAAATCCAAAAAAATCTATCCTAACGATTAGTGAAATGTTTATACTAGTATTAGTTCTAATCGTAATTATTCAATTTACTGTTTTTATTGCACTAACTGGTGCGATAGTTAAACAAGATTATTGTATAGAGTTATGGAACTAATGGGTTGGTTAGATGAAGAGTTTTGCATAAGTTAATTGTAAATGATGTGAGGTATATGAAATTATATGATAAACCGATTAAAGCATTTTTACATACCGAATTATGTGCTGTGGAGGAACGGCCTGCATCATTTTTAATCAGGAAGATGTTATATCCGTTGGAAAAGGAATGCTGCGATTTGTTGATGAATAGAACTCATGAAGAAAACAAACTTGGGATTGGCTGTATGATGAAAAATAACAGGAACAAAGGAGGTATGAAATTTGAAGTTCCAAAAAATAGATCATGTAGGTGTAATCGTAAATGATCTCACTGCCGCTAAAGAGTTTTTTCTCGATTTTGGACTTGAGGTGAAAGGGGAATGGGAAATGGAAGGAGAGTTGATGGGATATGCAGTTGGGCTTAATGACGTTAAAGTAGCGTGTGTAGGATTGGGAATGCCAGACGGTCAGACATGGGTAGAGCTAATCAAATTTTATTCGCCATCAGATGAAAAAGATATTCACCAACCCAATGCAAATACACTGGGTATCCGGCATATTGCATTTACTGTTGAAGATATTGAAGCTATTGTTGCCAAATTAAAAAAGAAGGGTACGGAAATCTTTAGTGAGATACAGCGATATGAAGAAAGTTATAAATTATGCTACGTTCGTGGTCCAGAGGGAATTATTTTGGAGTTGGCTGAGGAAATCAAATAAGTAATGTTAATTTAAATCCGCCTCTTTGTTATTTTCCGTTTTTTTAGTTTGTAAAGAACTTAAACTATCTGGTGCGTTAATGAAAGATGGATTGACGTGCGATCATTGTAATAATGACAGGTTTGTTATAAGAAGGGGATTAACATTTGGTAAAAATTATCTGGAAACAGAATAAGGCACTAAGTAATCTGGAGGTTGACAATGACATTTGTTGAGATAAACAGCAAAACAACTACGTTTTTATCTAAATATAAGCTCTTCGAAACGAATCTAATACAGCAAGTTCAACTGCAACACCGTTTAGATTTAGTGGAAGCATTTGGAGTTAAAAAGGGAATGAGAGTAATAGAAATTGGCTGTGGACAGGGTGATACATCGGTAGCATTAGCAGACGCGGTAGGAGATTATGGGGAAGTAATCGGCATTGATATTGCCAGTCGGGATTATGGAGCTCCGTTGACATTAGGACAAGCAACGGACATAATCAAGAGTTCAGCATTGGGAGAGCGTATTACATTCCATTTTGAAATGGATTTTGGATCATTTGAATCAAGTGAAATATTTGATGTGGCAGTGTTATCTCATAGTTCCTGGTATTTTAAAAGACCTGAAGATCTCCTCCGTTATTTTAAGAAATTGCGTAGAATGACGAAATGCATATGCTTTGCAGAGTGGAATCTTGACTTTACACACATATCGCAGCGAGTTCATTTTTGCGCAGCTTCCATTCTAGCCATGTACTCGAATTTTGTAAAAAATGATGGAAATATACAAAATTTGTTTCATAAAGAACAAATTCGAGAGTTGCTTGAAAAGGTAGGTTTTAAAATCGTTAAACAGGGTGTGGTCGATGCTTCGTATTTACAGGACGCACAGTGGGAAAAAAGTTATGCCAATAGCATTCGTAATGAGTTCGCCAACGCCCCCTCGATGATACGAACACTGGTTACCAGCTATTATGAACTGATGAACGTGTCAAATGAGAAGGAGAAGTCATTAAACAGTTTCATTTTAAATGCAAAGTAATTGAATGCTTAAGACCAATTATTTTCTTATTGCATTAACGCCTTTCTGTTGAAATTATTGTACTAAAAGGGCTAATTAGCCTAAATTATCAATACCCATTCCATTCATGATAATGATGAAACTTTTATTATTCAAGAAAACAAAATGTTTAATGAATTAAAAGCGGAACTGATAGAGGTGCTGTTAGAATGGCAAAATCTACTAACCGAGAAACAACTCGAAAGTAATATAAATGGATTTCCTGTACCAGCTAAATGGTATGAGCTACTCGGAAATACTATTACGCATAACGCCTATCATATTGGTCAAATCGTTTATATACGGAAATTGCAAAAGAGCTTGTATCGCAGTGACAAGTAATCTTATTATAACTTCAACTATTTAGTGCGATAGTTAAACAAGGAGATTATTAAAGCTAACGGAGCAGGTCAGTTGAATAAGAAAAAACAAAAATTAGTACTAACTATTAATAACAGATGTTAAAATTAGATGTAAGTGTAATTAGGAGGTGTTTTTATGAAGTTAGATGAATTTACAATTGGAGATGTATTCGAAACTAAATCATATAAATTGACAAAAGAAGATATTATGAGATTTGCTGGAGAATTCGACCCTCAATATATGCATTTAGAAGAAGAAAAAGCAACACAGGGGATATTTAATGGAATCATTGCTTCTGGAATACATACGCTAAGCATTTCATTTAAACTTTGGATTGAACAAGGAGTCCATGGTGATGATATCATCGCTGGAAGAGGAATGAATAATATTAAATTTATAAAACCAGTATACCCTAGTGATGAGTTGCATACCATTGCTGAGGTTATTGATAAGAGAGCAATAAAAAAAGAAGCTGGAATCATTACTTTAAGATTATCTACTTACAATAATAATAAAGAAAAAGTTTTTAAGGGTGACTTCACGGCATTGATTAAGCGGTGAAGAGTTTTTAGGGTGGGAAATTTTATAATTCTAATTTAATTCTTGTTCCATCGTATGGCGCAATTGTTAAACAAGACAATCATCAAAAGGTGGTTACCCCTAAAAGTTAGAGTTTTTATTATGCAGCTGATTGGCTGGATTGCGTTCGGTATTCGACTGGACTTAATC
>NZ_PIOD01000004.1 GCF_003369565.1 Oceanobacillus chungangensis
TGGATTAAGTCCAGTCGATTACCGAACTCAATCAACCCAATCAGCTGCATAATAAAAACTCTAACTTATAGGGGTAAGCACCTACGGCGGTCTTTTTTAACTAAAGGGGCAGTTTAGTTTAAGTACAATCTGTCACAAGGTATAGAAAAAAAGCCGACCTCCACTACTGAAAATCGGCATTAGCTTCTACATAATTAACTTTTATCAAGACTTTCGGCTAAGCGTTTATCCTGTGGTCAAGTTCTCCCTAAGCCGCTTCATATCTTCTATTGGAGGAAAGCCAAACATTCGTGAATATTCACGGCTGAATTGCGATGGGCTTTCATAGCCTACACGATATGCCACTGCAGTGGCATCGGCGGACTCAGATAATAACAGACGACGAGCTTCCCGTAGTTTTAATTGTTTTTGAAACTGGATAGGGCTCATTGCAGTTACTTCTTTAAAATGCTTATGAAACGAGGACACGCTCATATTGGCTGTTTCTGCAAGCTCTTCAACCTTAAAAAGTTTATCATAGTTAGTCATTATTAGTTGGATGGCATTTTTAATGTGATAAGCACTGTTGCCTTTTATTACAATTTTCTTTAGCGTATCACCATGTTCCCCCTTCAGAACTCTATAAATCACCTCTTTTGTGAACAGAGGAGCAAGTGTAGGAATATCATCGGGAGTATCTAAAAGTCGAACTAACCTCGCTACTGCATCCAACAAAGATGGATTTAGTTTGCTGACAAACATGCCCCGACTTGGATTCCCTTCTGAAGCATATGAAAAGTTGACATCACCCATAACTCCCAAGATTTGGTCAACCGAAAGTTCTAGTATAAATCCTAAATAAGGATTTTCAGAAGATGTCTCGATGATTTGGCTTGTAGCAGGTAAGTCGACAGATGCAACAAGGTAATCTCCAGGACCGTATTTATAGTCCTCCATTCCCACCGACACTTCTTTCACACCTTGAGCAGTAATGCAAAGGGATGGCTTATAAACCCCATAGTTAGGATCTTTATCAGTAGAACGCCGAACAAAAGATAAAGAAGGAATAGCAGTCTCGTGAACACCGTTCGTACCTGTGTGACGCTCGATGACTCTAGCTAATTCTGTTTGCTGAGTTAATGTTTTCTCTTGCATAAATTCTCCTCTTCTCCTTGGGATTAGTATGTACATTATAATTTGTAATATATAGTTTTGTAAACGCCCTTATAGAGGATTAGGCTAACATTGAACACGAATAGGTTATAGGTTTTCTTTCAAATTGATTATAATGAATAGTAGATTAACAAGTTCTACAAATTCTAGGTTTTTTTCCTTAAAAATGAAATAACAGGAGGATTTTACATGCAAAAAGTAATTATGAACAATGGTGTTGAGATGCCTATACTAGGCTTTGGAGTATTTCAAATGAATGATGAAAATGAATGTGAACAAGCTGTTCTTGACGCAATAAATGCAGGTTATCGTCTTATTGATACAGCAGCTTCTTATATAAATGAAGAAGCAGTGGGGAGAGCAATCAAGCGTAGTGGTGTACCGAGAGAGGAATTGTTTATTACCACTAAACTCTGGGTTCAGGATGCTGGGTATGAGAGCACGAAAAAAGCATTCGCAAATTCACTGGAAAGACTTCAATTGGATTATTTGGACTTGTATTTAATTCACCAGCCCTTTGGTGATGTTCACGGTTCTTGGCGTGCGATGGAGGAATTGTACCATGAAGGTCAAATCAAGGCTATCGGAGTGAGTAACTTCCACCCGGACCGCTTGATCGATTTAATCATTCATAATGAAGTTGTTCCTGCAGTTAACCAAGTCGAAACACATGTATACAATCAACAAATTGAAAGTCATAACTTTATGAAGGAGAATAATGTTCAAATTGAGTCTTGGGGGCCATTTGCTGAAGGTAAAAATAACTTCTTCCAAAACAAAATTTTAGTATCAATCGCTGAAAAGTATAATAAATCCGTGGCTCAGGTGGCTTTACGGTGGCTGAAACAAAGAGGCATTGTTGCGATTCCAAAGTCTGTTCGTAAGGAAAAAATCGTCGAAAACTTCAATATCTTTGACTTCGAACTAAGCATTGAGGATATGGAGAAGATTGCTACGTTAGATACGAAGGAGAGCTTATTCTTTTCTCATAGAGACCCTGAAATGGTGAATAGGATAGGTACCCGTAAATTAGATATTTAATACTCTTTTTTTGAACAACAGCCTTAAGTTCTGCAACTGATAGAGGATTTTGTTTTTTCACCTCAACAACCATTTGAAAGAATATATTTTATGAGCTTTAAAAATACTGTATTTGAAAACGGTGCGATAAGAAGGTTTGAAAAAGTGATAAGCAACCATAGAGATTTAATTATTAAGCTAGCTTCTAGTATGGGGATTTCACTTGAAAAAAATATTGAAGAAATTGAAAAATTGGTCTGGAAGGAAGTCTTTTCCAAAAAAAATGAGATGGAATTGATATCAAAATTATGTAAGCAAATTATTATAGGTTTACAAGAAGATTGTTTTGTAAATAAATGGGATAAGTTCCGGGTTACTTCCGATAACAGGAATTCCTCTTCTACTTATGAGCTATGGGGGAAGCTCTGTACTAGCTACCATGCTTGGATTAGGTATCGTTTTATATACTCTTATCGAACAAAAAAATACTCATTTTCATAGAAGGGTTCTTAGAGATGGAAAAGAATTATCAAACATAGAAAAACGTGTGATAATATGTAAAGGAATAATTTATCTATTGTTCTCCATTCTATATATTGCTCTGTTCTTTACTTATTTTTTTAACGAGTGCTTCTTTCGTTATCCACCTTTAAATTAGGCTATGTGAATGTTGTTACACATAGTCTTTTTATTGGGGATTTTTGAAATTATTAAGAGGAATGTTCCTAATCCGAAGATAAAATCGCTCAAAACCGAATTTATTTCGTTTTTGAGCGATTTACTTAGGTTTGATTATTCTTGTAAAGCATGATTAAGCAATGCTTTTACAAGCTTCAGCACACTTAAAGCAAGAGTCAGCACATTTTTGGCAGTGGTCATGATCATGCTTTTTGCATTCGTTTCCACATGCTTCACAAATCTTAACACAAACAGCAGCCAACTCAGTAATGAAAGGTGAGTTTCTTAAAAGCGCCTGTTCTAAATAATTACATACATCTGCGCACTCTCTATCCAACCGCATGCATTCTGCCATCATTTTAATATCGTCTTCCTTTAAACACGCATCGAAGCAGTGGTTACATGCAGTCATACACTCATGCAAAGTCTGAATTAGTTCATCATGTTGTTCATCTGACATTTCCACAAACCCTCCTAGTTAATAATACCTTACACTTAAATGAAATTCCCAGTATATATTTTATTAAACTGCAATCTAATATTATTTTGCTGCAGCGGAATTATCAAGATGAAACTCATCGGGAACAAAAGGGAATGCTTGAATGGGCGGAGGGGGAAGGTTATCACCCGTTTGATCGTGGGGAGGTAAATGGTTGGATACGACTTACATTTGTAAATCACTATAGGAATAGTAACCCATGTAAATTGGTAAATGAGCATGAGCTTATCAGTGGATGAAGCAGTTGATACTAGTGAAAGGAATACACGGTATACTTCGACAAGAACTGCCAAAAACCGGAAAGTGACAGGCACAAATGTAAATTTTTTCAGGTGCCTTAAGCATAGTTATTTTTGCTTAATTGTCGTATATTAAAGCTGATTTTACTCCTTTTATGCTTCCTTTTCATATTTTCCTTGGTTATTTAGTATTTATAGCTCAGTAATATTTCCCCAAGTTACCTTATAAACGTCATTAATTATCCCGAATTACGACCCATTCGTCAAAAATTTAAAAAATATAATATATAGAAATAATTGGAAATATTAATTATAATATAGGAAACGGATGTTCTTTTAGGTTGTATCATAGATATTAATTTTGCCTTTATTAGATAGAAGGGAGGAGGATTAGGATGGAAGAAAAAATATGTCCTGATGAGGAACAATGTGAATACACATGGGCAAGAAAATTTGTCGATGAAAATGAGTTGATTTTTCAAAACAATCTAATGCGATCCTTTTTGCTTACGAAGAAAAATTGCTTTCTGCTGGATCAGTCCATCCGCTATTCAACATTTGATACTAAAAAGGCTTTAGACGAGGCGTTTCGCGACCACCTTGCCGAGATTAGGTTAATTAGTCAATTGTCTAATGATTTGCGGAGATATGCCATTCGTTACGATCAGAAAGTTAACTTGTATAGAAAACGGCAATTATTAATTATGGACCAGCCAATTAATGAAGATGCGATGATCATCACATCAAAAGTAGATCTTATTGCAGACAATTACGCTTTATCTGTTGATGAGGAAGCATTAAAAAACGATCAACATTTGGAAAGTTTTATTGAAAATTTTACTCTTTATCATGCTATTCGTTCCCTCACACCCAGACAGAAATATATTTTAGAAGCATCGTATCTTTTCAATTTGACAGATACGGAAATAGCTGCTAAAGAAGGTGTCTCCCAGCAATCCATTTCAAAAACTAGAAATAAAGCATTAAGTAATCTGAAAAAACAACTATTAGCAGAGGAGGGAAAATATGAATGAAGTTTCTGCTCTTTCTGATATGATACAATTAGTAGGTAATGTTGGATTTCCGGTGGTAGTGGCTTTAATATTATTAATCCGTTATGAGGTTAGAATGGAACGCTTAGAAAAACATTCAGAAAATTTATCGGATATTATAAATGAATTAAGGAGGGACATTTCATGACTCGACTCATTGACTTAACGAAAAAAGTTCAAGAGCATAATGATATCGATTCATTGGAAATTGTTCTTAGATTATTCGAACCTAAAATCAGAGCCTCATTGAAACAAACATCTCCCCAGGAACAGGTCGACCTATACCAGGAACTTAGAATAAGAATTATAGAGATAGTCAGGCAATACGACTATAGCAGCACTTATGGTTTTTGGGAATTTGCGGATATTCTAAAAGAACAACACTCCTTAGAGTATGCGGAATCAAAGTAACTTATGTATAATCGTGATAATAAAATACTTTCTTTTAGAGTGGAGTTAAAAAGCTCAAAATTAAATTATATCGTTGATTATTATTATCTCTATAGCCCGTTTCCTTTCTAAAGGGGACGGCTACATAATGCTAGAGAAAACGAGTTTAACTCACTTTTCGTCTCCCCACATCTCCTGGTGGGGAAGAAAGCTGCATTATGCCCCTTAATTGCTCTTACTGCCTATACTACTTATCTTTATGTTGAACAATCCTGCCATCTTCCAAAATCCTTTGAACAAATAAATTCTGATGATGACTATTCCGACCAATGTATAAAATAGGCAAAAGGGAGGACTCTTTGTTCTCCCTTTTGCCTTAAGTTTAGCTTTCCTGGACTGCTTCAGTTGGAATTTGAAGGTAATATTTTGCCATTTCAACTGCATTTTCAGCTTCAATATATCCCCATACGTCATCAAGTGTTGGGTGAGAAGTAGCTTTTAGGATGCTCTTAATATCATTTGGACTGAGATTCGGATTCGCTTCCAGCATAAGGGCAATGATCCCTGCACAAATTGGTGTCGCCATAGATGTACCAGACAATTGAATATAATTTTCATCGATAATCATCTCCGGTAGTTGAGATTCAATTGCTGATCCTGTAGCTAACAAGGAGATAATATTTGTACCTGGTGCATAAATATCCGGCTTAATCAGGGTATCAATTGTAGGACCTCTACTAGAATAATCTGCTATAATATCATCTGTACGCTCTAACGTGTTCTGATCATCAGTTGATCCAACCGTAATGATAAATGGGTCGATTGCTGGGGTACTGATAGTCGATGCAGCAGGTCCACTGTTCCCAGCAGCAGCACATACAACAATTCCTTGATGCCACGCAGCTTGAGCAGCTATTGACAATGGATCAACTCTGAAAGATTCATAGGCGGGTGCTCCGAGCGAAAGAGAGATAATCCGTATATTATACTCCTCTTTATGATCCATACACCATTCCAATCCTTCTATAATCGTTGATAGTCTGCCACTTCCTTGTTCATCTAGAACCTTTATTCCAATGATAGAGGCTTCTGGTGCTGGACCTATATATTTTCCGTTAGAGAGGCTTCCATTTCCAGCAGCATCTCCAGCACAATGTGTTCCGTGTCCATTATCATCGTACGGTTCGCTTTTTCCGTTTATCAAATCGTGAAAAGCTATAATTCTATTATTAGGACTCGTCAAGTCTTCATGTGGATGGATCCCTGTATCTATTACTGCAATCGTAACGCCATTTCCAGTTAAATCGAGCCGTTCTCGCACTTTGACAGCTCCAATTTGCTCACAAGCAATATCGAGATAGGAGGTTACTATCCGGTCGTAAAAAATCCGATCTACTGCTTCATGATCTTTAATTTTTTTTATTTTATCAGGTGTTAAATGGCCTTTTACACCATTAATACTGTGTAGTTCTTTACCGAGTTTGTTTTGAGAGTCAACATTACATACTTTTAGGAGGTCGTTTTTTTTGTCTTGATTACAATTCTTTTTCAAATAAACGATAATGGGGATTTCATTGTTGCTTGTCACATTCTTGTTTACTTTTCGAGAATTCCGTAATTGTTCGACTAAGCCAGGGTCCAGTTTACGTTCGACATCTTCAAACCATATCTTTTTCCTGTTACTCATTTTACTCCTCCTTTTATAATAATCTATCTTCATTAATAGATTATCAATTACGAATAGTAAAAACAATCCAACGTTATAACTATTTTAAGGGATAAGTTTGCTTCATGGGGGGCTGAAGGATATTTGTGAAGAATATTTAAATGAAGAAAATGATGCTGAGAAAATAGAAAAAATAAATCATATGACTCTCCAGCTAATGATTACTACAAACTAAGTTAAAGCAGTACTCCATGTTGAAGTTGAATGAAAAGGGATTCATTTATCGTATTTTTGTTTAATAAGTGCTATAATAAAATATCAAGTATAATCTACTAGATTCTTTATTGAATAATAAAGAGGTCAAATTCCCCTATTTTAGGGAAGATGAGGTGAATGGAATGAATGAAGTAACTCGTAATAAAAATAATCAGTTAGGTGGAATATTGCAAGAAATGGGCCGTGTAATGGTTGCGTTTTCTGGCGGTGTTGATAGCGCTGTAGTATTGAAAAGAGCAAAGCAAGAACTTGGCGATCAAGTGTTAGCTGTTGTTGTTGCTTCTGAACTATATCGTGATTCTGAATTTGATGCAGCAGTTAAATTGGCGGAAGATATGGGTGTCGCTGTTCTTAAGACGGAAATTAAAGAACTTGAGGATGCGAATATCGTAGCTAATAATCCAGAAAGCTGGTATTACAGCAAAAAATTATTGTACACACATTTAAATAAATTAGCGAAAGAATTAGATTATCCATTTGTATTAGACGGTATGATTATGGATGACGAAGCGGATTTCCGTCCAGGTTTAAAAGCTAGAACTGAAGAAGGAATTCGCAGTGTATTACAGGAAGCAAATATTTATAAGACAGAAGTTCGTGAACTTGCAAAAGAATTAGATCTTCCAGTTTGGAATAAACTTGCTTCATGTAGCTTGGCATCAAGATTCCCATATGGTACAGCACTTGATAAACAAAAAGTAAATCAAGTAAATGAAGCTGAGCTTTATCTAGCTAGAATTGGTTTTGCTTCTGTTCGCGTACGTTATCATGAGAATGTAGCAAGAATTGAAGTTGCTGCAGATAAGATTGCTGATCTATTAACGAAACGTGAAGAAATTCAAAACAAACTCGTATCACTTGGATTCGATTATGTATCTGTTGACCTTCGCGGATACCGTTCAGGAAGTATGAATGAAGTTCTTCCAGAATTAACAGAACAAAAAGTGGCTGTAAATGCTTAATTGAAATCATTATTTTTTGCCGGGAGGGTACCACTTCCCGGTTATTTTTTTCTATTTAGAATGAAACTTGAATAATAGGTTATGAACCGATTATCTGCTATAATGCAATGTTGTAAAGGTTACATTAAAAGGTAAGGAGAATAGACATGAAAATTCTTTATTTGGATTGTTTTTCTGGTTTAAGCGGAGATATGACAATAGGTGCGCTTCTTGATGCAGGTGGGGATTTTCCCCATTTAGAAAACGAATTAAAGAAATTACAAATAGATGATGAATATGAGCTTAAAATAAGCAAGGTTGTAAAAAATGGAATCACGAGTACAAAGTTTGATGTAGTGCTGGGAAATGAACTGGTTTATGATCATACGCATGATCATAGCAAGCATGAACACGGGAAACAAAATGTACATACACATGATCATAGCAGTCATCATCATCATGAACATAGTCATACACACAATCATGATCATTCGCACAGTCATGAACATCATCACCGTGCCTACCGCGATATTGTCCAATTGATTAAACAAGCAGGATTCTCTGAAAAAGTAGAAGAGATGGCATTGAAAATGTTTAAAAAAATCGGCGAAGCAGAGGGTAAAATTCATGGTGTGCCATTAGCTGATGTTCATTTCCATGAGGTTGGGGCAGTGGATTCCATCATCGATATTGTTGGGACGGCAATTTTAGTTGAACAGCTTGGAATAGATGAAATTAGATCAGCCCCAGTACCAACAGGATCAGGTCACATTCATATCGACCATGGGGTATATCCAGTACCAGCTCCAGCAACATTGGAAATTTTACGTGGCGTGCCACTTGCAAAGAGTGAACTAAAATCAGAGCTTACAACACCAACTGGAGCAGCAATTGCAGCTGTACTCGCTACTGAATACGGCACATTCCCAGCAATGAAGGTTACGCAAATTGGTTATGGTGCAGGAACGAAAAGCTTTCCAAATCACCCGAATGTACTTCGCGTAATGATCGGTGAATAGCATATTGGATAAATTATTATCGGTGAAACTAGGAATTACGGGGTGGAAAATTGATGGAAAATATTTTGAAATTAGTACAAGCAGGTGCTTTATCGATAGAAGAAGCGAAGAAAGCATTAGCTACATATGAAGATTTAGGATTTGCGAAAGTAGACCATCATCGGCAGAAACGGCAAGGATTTCCTGAAATTATTTATGGAGAAGGAAAATCGGTGGAACAAATCATTACAATCCTTGAGGCAATTAAGGCGAAGCAAAATGACGTTTTAATTACAAGGATTTCTGATGAAAAGGCGAGCAAGGTGCTAGAAGTCCATCCAGAGTTTACCTACCATCCAGTAGCGGAAATTTTGTATTGGAAATCAGAGGGGAAACAAGAAAAATCTGAAAGCTTTATCGCGGTACTTTGTGCAGGTACATCTGATTTACGTGTTGCAGAAGAAGCGGCAATTACTGCAGAGGTACTCGGAAGTAATGTGAAGCGATTCTATGATGTTGGTGTAGCGGGAATTCATCGCTTACTTGATCACGCCGAAGAAATTCAAAAAGCATCGGTTTCCGTTGTGGTGGCGGGGATGGAAGGTGCGCTGCCAAGTGTTGTTGGTGGACTTGTATCTCATCCGGTAATTGCAGTACCGACTAGTGTAGGCTATGGTGCTAATTTTCACGGATTGTCGGCATTGCTAACCATGCTAAACTCCTGTGCGAGCGGTATAAGTGTCGTAAACATTGATAACGGATTCGGTGGGGCTTATAGTGCTGTATTGATTGATCAGCTTGCTAGGAAGAACAAGTGAAATTAATGTTGGTAGTTAGGAAAGGATAAATCCTTTCTAATTACATAAGTACAATCAAGTTTTCTAAGAAGAAAGGGGGAAAATTCAACATGACTGCGAAGCATCCGCCAAATCATGAACATATTGATAATGAAATGATAAAAATGGAAGTAAATCTTGATGATATTTCTGGGGAGTGGATTGGTAATGTGATGGACCTCCTCTTTGATGCAGGAGCGAATGATGTATTTTATACGCCAATCTATATGAAGAAGAATCGACCTGGAGTACTACTGCAATTACTTTGCTCCGTTCAAGCAATCGATAAAATGAAAGAAATATTGTTGAAGGAAACAACAACTTTAGGGATTCGCTATTATCCGATTACAGTTCACAGGATGGAGCGACGATTTATCGTGATTGAAACCGAGTGGGGAAACGTGACCGTGAAACAAGGAATTTATCATGGGAAGGTTTTTCAAAGTTCGCCAGAGTATGAAGACTGCCGTAAACTTGCAAAACTTCATAACTTGCCATTGAAAAAGGTGTATGAAGCGGTTTGGAAGAAATTGTAATACATAGTAAATTAAAGAAGCTATCTCAATTGTAAGTTGAGTTGAAAGATCAGATGGCTTCTTTTAGTATAATGATATGTCAAATAATGAATTAACATTTAATTATGACAGGAGTGGTAGACATGAAAGCACTTATTTTTGAGGAGTTTGGTGGACCAGATGTATTGAAATATCAAGAAATATCAGATCCAATTATAAAGGAAAATGAAATATTAGTGCGGATGAAGGCAATTGGCTTGAACTTTGCGGATATATATAGAAGAAAAGGAAATTATCATCTTGCTGGTAAGCCACCATATATATTGGGATATGAGGGAGCGGGGGTTGTTGAAAGCGTTGGAGCTAGCGTATCAAATATAAGTGTGGGTGACCGGGTAGCATTTGCTGATGTTCCATATGCAAATGCGGAATTAGTTGCTGTTCCAATTGAAAAGGTAATCCCATTACCTGATGAGATAACATATGAAGCTGCCTCCTCTATATTATTACAGGGGCTGACCGCGCAATACTTAACGAAGGATAGTTATCAAATTAAATCAGGCGATTATGTTCTTGTCCATGCCGCAGCAGGTGGTGTTGGGCAGAATTTGATTCAAATAGGGAAACATTTAGGTGGTAAAGTGATTGGCCTAACGTCAACTTTAGAAAAATCCAAAGCAGCGTATGAAGCTGGAGCAGACTATGTATGCTTATATGAAGAGGATTGGTTAGAAAAAGTAAAAGAAATAACGAACAGACAAGGTGTAGATGTTGTATATGAATCTGTTGGCTCAACATTAGCAGCTAGCTTTAATGCAACAAGAATAGGTGGTACTGTAGTATTTTATGGAATGTCTGGCGGAGACCCTACACCTGTGGACCCAAGAATGTTAATGGATACATCCAAGACTCTAACCGGAGGGGATTTGTGGAATGTATTAACTTCATTCGAGGAAAGAAAGATACGCTCGAAGCAGTTATTTGACTGGATGATAGCAGGAAAACTAAAAGTCAAGACCCCCACAAAATTTGATTTAATCGATGGTGCTGAAGCACATCGATTATTAGAAAGCAGAAAGAGCTTAGGTAAAATTATCCTTGTGCCTTAAGGTTTGATATAAAAATAAACAATGAGAGCGTTCTAATCTAGCAGCTCCACTAATAGATACTTTAGTAACGGGTTTCAGTAAGTAAGAGCATTCAATTTATTTTTCGCTAATGTTCGACGACTAAGCTCGGGAAGTGACAGGAACCAAATAATATATTAGGATGAAAATATTATTTGGAATTAGTAGAAAGGGGTTGTTATTCAACAAGTTTGTTTTAGTCTTACTGTGGATTTTTAAAGCATTACATGACATGATTTACAGCAGAGAGTTTTATCGAAATTATTATGAATAAAATGGATAATCCTTTCTCTTAAAAAAATATTAACTTGGGGTGTACATATTGGATAAGAAACGTTGGATTGCATTAGTAATAGCCGTTGGAATATTCATCGTGTCAATTATTTCACAAATTCGTACAACCGTTGCAACTACAGATTTTGATTCTATATTTAATTCGTTTAATGGGAAGTATGGAGAAGAAGTAATTGATCTAGGAACTAGTATGGATAAAATCGCAGTGCTCAGACTGAATGGAGTAATTCAGGAAGGCATTGCGCCAGGGTTGTTGAGTACGGGTTCATATAATCATCAACGATTTTTGGACTTGCTTGACCATGCAGGAGAAGATAAATCCATTAAGGCAATTGTAATGGACGTGAATACCCCTGGCGGTGGGGTTGTGGAAAGTGCAGAGATTCATGAAAAGGTATTGGAGATTCAACAAACCTATAAGAAACCAGTATATGTATCAATGGGGAATACTGCTGCATCTGGCGGGTATTATATTTCTGCTCCGGCAGATAAAATTGTTGCCCATCCGGCCACATTAACAGGATCGATTGGCGTTATTATGCAAGCATTAAATTATGCAGAGCTTGCAGATAATCTTGGAATTGATTTTAACACGATTAAAAGCGGAGAATATAAAGATATTATGTCTGCCTCACGTGAAATGACAGATGGAGAAAGAACAATTCTTCAAACGATGATTGATGAGCTATATGGTGAATTTGTTCAAGTAATTGTTGATGGTCGTGGTATGTCAGAATCAACTGTTAGAGAATTAGGGGATGGACGAGTTTATACCGGGACTCAAGCGAAGGAAAATGGCTTGGTTGATGAGCTAGGAACTTTAGATGACACAATAGCGATGATGAAAGAGGAACAAGGTTTATCAGATGCGACTGTAATTGAATATACAAATGGATTTGAATTCAACAAATTTTTAGGTGGAGCAGTACAGAGCGTATTCGGCAATCAGTCAGAATTAGCTGATCTGGAGAATATTTTTAGGGAAGCAAATGCACCAAGGGCAATGTACTTATATTCAAGATAAGGAGGATGATATGCTGCTATGAGTGACGAACAAATGGAATATGATATTGCTGCATCACTTACAGATAATACAAGATATGCAGGTTTTTGGATAAGATTTTGGGCATATTTAGCTGATTTGGTTATCGTTTTTAGTATCAATGGAATCCTTCTTAGCCCACTTAAGTTTATCGACGGTGGAAAACCGATTGAGCTTGGCTATTGGACTCTAGCGGGATTAATTAGTGTGCTTGTTCTTTATTTATACTTTTTATTAATGACAAAATACTATGGGCAAACACTAGGTAAAATGATTTTTGGAATAAAGGTGATTCGTAAAGACCTTAAAGCACTACAGTGGAGTGATATTGTTTTCCGTGAGCTGGTGGGGAGATTCTTTTACCGGGTTATATTCATTGCGCAACTATTATATATTGTCGTTGCGTTTGATGGTAAGAAGCAAGGTATACATGATATGATTAGCGATACTAGAGTCGTACATCAATAGAAATCAAAATAAAGGCAGCTTTAGATAAATATCTAAGCTGCCTTTATTTTGATTATTAATTGAAACTTATTTGGGAAGTAAACCGTATTAAAATGAGGGAATATCCAGTGTTTGCTGCAATAGATAGTACTTGCAAATTACCATCTATTACTGAAGGCAGCACTTTATTAGAATAGTCGAAAGTACAAATCGGGGGAGAACGCATGAATAATTTAAATATCCAACTCGCAAAAATAAAGGGGTACCTTAGTCAGAAGCAAAAATGGGAGCTGCAATTGGCGGATTATTGCAAAGAATTATTAGTGATTGAGGATGCAATATCTGCCTTAGAAAAACAGTTAACAGCTGAAATGAAGGATGTCAAAAAGCTAGAACGGGTGGGGTTTACTAATTTATTTCAAACCTTTTTTGGCTCAAAGGAAGAGAAGCTGACGAAGGAAAAGCAGGAGGTCATAGCAGTTCAACTTCAGCTCAAAGAAGCAGAGAATACGAAAGCAGAAATTTTTCATTCAGTTACAGAATTAGAGCGCAAAATCGAAAACTTAGCACATATCGAAATGGAATATGAACGATTGCTTGTAAGAAAGGAAGAATTTATCAAGAATAGCAATTCAGCTTCAGCAAATAAATTATTTGAGTTAACAGAGCTAGCAGGGGATATACAGCTCATGCTGACAGAGCTCAATGAAGCAATAACAGCAGGGAATATTGCGAATGGTAACCTAGAGAATGCAGTCAAATCGCTTGAAAGTGCATCAGGATGGGGAACGTTTGATTTATTCGGCGGTGGAGCAATTGCTAGCATGGTTAAGCATAGTCATATTGACGAGGCAGCGAATTCGATTCATAACGCACAGTCTAGTATGCGACGTTTTCAAAAGGAATTACTCGATGTGGATGAGGCTGCCAATATAGACATCGATATTTCTGGCTTATTAAAGTTTGCGGACTTTTTCTTTGATGATATTATTTCCGATTGGATGGTGCAAGGGAGAATTGAAGATTCGTTGAAGCAGGCGAGAAATCAATTAGCCAAAGTTGGACGTATCATTCATAAACTTGAAGCTGAAGTACTGGAGCTGGAAAGAGAGCTTACAAGCATTGAAATAGAGAGAAAGGAACTAATTGAGATAGCTTAGCTAAAGGTCTAACGAGGGTTGTCAGCTTATGTTTTTGGAGACAACCCTCCTATTCTATAATCAAGTCTGTTACTATCCGATAAAATTGAGCAATTCCCGGTTAAATTTATCTTTTTCCTCCCAAAACAATCCATGTCCACTTTTTTCGAACCACACGAGCTTTGAATTTCGAATGCCTTGATGTAATGCTGATGCAATTGGTGGTAAACATACCCTGTCATGCACGCCCTGAAGGATTAGTGTAGGAACCTGAACTTTACCAAGATCATTAAATAGGGTTTCATCTCTCAAAGATATTGCTAAACTTACCGTAGCGTAACCCGCCGCTTCAAGCCCTAACTGGAAAAACCAATCGGAAAAAGCTTTTGTGAGCTTTTGATAGAAAAACATCTCGGTAAAATTAGAAAGCATTTGCGGTCGGTCTTGATAGGTTTGTTGAATAAGTTGATCAACATCGCTTTTCTTTAGTCCATAAGGAAATCCTGGTTGTTCTGTGAAACTAGGAGCTGCCGCTGCAAAGAGGGCTAATTTTGCAACGCCATATCCATGATGCCGAGCCATGTAACGAATCACAATTGCACCACCAACCGAATGTCCTGCTAATGTGAAGTTTTGTAAGCCAAGCGTCTCGACCACATAACGAATATCATCAGCAAGTCGATCATATGAATATCCATCCCATGGCTTATCCGATTTGCCGAATCCTCTGATGTCAATCCCAATACAACGATAACCTTGACCTGGAAGAATATTAAACTGATACTCAAATAATCTATGGTTTGCCGGCCAGCCGTGAACAAAGAGGATGACCTTTTCACTTGTTGGGTTCACATCTTCCACAAAAATATTTACGGTAGGTTCCACTTTCACATAATATCCCAAAACAGCACCCTCCTTAAACAATCTACTCTCTACATAGTTATTAGTTGAAGGGGCTGTTTAAGAACTTATTTGAAAAATTAAGGTCGAAACTGGAATCTTTAGTATGGGGGGGAAGGAAAGAGAATTCGATGTGAGTTTTATCAACAAAGGCATGTGGTTCTGAATCGAACACACATGCCTTAAATTACTTCTATAACACATATCCATATATACAAATGAAATGAAACAAGCTACCAATTAAAATAAAGATGTGAAAAATCTCATGAAATCCCCAATTTTTATATTGAAGGAACTTCGGTTTGAATCCATAGATAATTCCACCAATGGTGTAGGCTAATCCACCAAGAATTAAGAATACCATTCCACCAGTTCCGAGCGTTGGTGCGAGTTCACCTGTAAAGAAAATAACGAGCCAGCCCATCCCTAAATAAATTGCTGTTGATAACCATCTCGGTGAGTGGAACCAAGTTAATTTAAATGTTACACCAAGCAGTGCTAAGCCATTAACGATAAAGAAAAGAACCCAACCTAATGTACCGTTTAGACTGATTAAACAAAAAGGTGTGTACGTTCCGGCGATGAGAATGAATATCATGGAATGGTCAATCCTCCGGAACCAAGCAATCACCTGGTCCTTAGCAATCACCATATGATATGTAGCAGAAGCGGAATATAATAAAATCATGCTTACACCAAAAATAATTACCGCTGTAATCGCTAGAACTGATTCAGTTGTAATTGCTGCCTTGATAATCATTAGTACTAGACCAACGACAGCTAATAATGCGCCGAAGAGATGTGTCAAACCATTAATCGGTTCTCGAATATAATTATTCAAATTAATCAACACCTTTATTTTTAAGTAGTTTCCAATACTATATGATAATCATATAGGTATCTCGCCATCTAGTCAATGTTTACATCGTGAAAATTTAATCGTATAATGGAACATATTAAAATAGAATATTGGAGTGGTGATAATGGAAAATATCAATGAATTAATGAAAGAATTGCATTTGGATACCACTCTATCACTTAAGGACATTCCAGAGATTAACCTCTATATGGATCAAGTGATTCAATTATTTGAGAATAAATTTGCACCGACAAAAAGAAATGACGATGAAAAAATATTAACAAAAACAATGGTTAATAATTATGCAAAGGGCAAGTTATTTTTTCCGATTAAAAATAAAAAATATACAAAAGAACATATCATGTTGATTAGTATGATTTATCAAATGAAGAGTGCATTATCAATTAATGATATTAAAAAAAGCCTACAGACACTAAATGAAAAAATATTAGAGGAAGAGGAATTCAACATAGAAAAGCTATATGATCGTTATCTAATATTAGCAGAAAATAATGTTGCACGTTTTCTTGATGATAGTATGGCATTAAATCAAGAAATCTTCCCAGATATAGCGGAGCAAGAAAATATAGATGCTGAATATTTTCAGCAATTATTATTAGTTGCCTCATTTGCAAATATGAGTAATTTATACCGCAGAGCAGCAGAAAAAATTATTGATGGCATGAAAGAGCCTCAAGCGAAAAGAGACTAGTTAAGTTGATTTCTTGTTTACTATTACTAGTAGCGATAAAATAGAGACAGCGTTTTGAGAGGAGAAACTAAATTGACTACATATCCAAAAGTGAACGAAACCAAAGATTTAATTAAACAATTAGTATCAATACCTAGTCCATCTGGAAAGACTGGAAAGGTTATTCAATTTGTTGAGGATTATCTTAAAAAAATACATGTCGAAACGAAGCGCAATCGTAAAGGTGGATTAATTGCAACATTGCCAGGAGAAAATAACCAAGAACATCGGATGTTGACTGCTCATGTCGATACCTTAGGAGCAATGGTGAAAGAAGTGAAGCCGAATGGTCGATTGCGTCTCGATTTGATTGGCGGATTTCGCTACAACTCGATTGAGGGAGAATATTGTGAAATCCATACTACTAGTGGTAAGATTTTTACCGGCACAATCTTAATGCATCAAACTTCCGTGCATGTTTATAAAGATGCTGGGGATGCGAAACGTGACCAAGTGAATATGGAGGTCCGTATCGATGCTAGGGTAGAAAACGCAGAAGATATACGAGCTCTTGGCATTGAAGTGGGTGATTTTGTTTCTTTTGACCCTCGTGTGGAATTAACAGATAACGGCTTTATTAAGTCACGTCATCTAGATGATAAAGCTAGCGTTGCAATCCTATTACAGCTAATGAAGCGATTGAAAGAAGAAAAAGTCGCTCTTCCATATACAACACATTTTCTAATTTCTAATAATGAAGAAATTGGTTATGGTGGTAATTCAAATATTACACCAGAAACAATCGAATATTTAGCAGTAGATATGGGAGCAATGGGAGATGGTCAATCAACAGATGAATACACAGTTTCCATTTGTGTAAAGGATGCCAGTGGTCCGTATCATTATGAATTACGTAAAAACCTAGTGGAATTAGCAGTGGAAAATAAGCTTGGCTATAAATTAGATATTTACCCATATTATGGTTCCGATGCTTCGGCAGCAATCCGTGCTGGCCATGATATTGTTCACGGTTTAATTGGACCAGGAATCGATTCTTCACACGCATTCGAAAGAACCCATGAAGAATCACTTTTGAATACGGAAAAATTACTGTATCATTACGTACAATCTTCCATGGTATCTATTTAATTAGAATGATGAACTTACCTTTTAAAAGGTAGGTTCTTTTCCTATAGATGAAGGGATGTAGAGCATGAAACTTAGTATATTGGATCAAGCACCGGTCTCTAGTGGGAATACAGCGAGAGAAGCATTAGAAGCGACAATTGAACTAGCAAAGCTTGCCGATAAATTAGGCTACACAAGATATTGGGTTGCTGAGCATCATGACTTAAAAGGCCTAGCCTCTCCAGCTCCAGATATTCTGTTAGGCATTATTGGCTCTAAGACGGAACGCATTCGAATTGGTTCTGGTGCAGTCTTATTGCCAAATTATAAGCCATTCAATATTGCGGAGAGGTATAATCTGCTGGCTACAATGTATCCGGGTCGTGTCGATATCGGTCTTGGCAGGGCACCAGGTGGATCGGCAGAAGTATCAATCGCTCTAGCTGGGAACTTCCTTGAACAAGTAAAAAAAATGCCAGCACTATTAGATGAGCTAGATCACTTTTTACATCGTGATTTTCCTGACGATCATTTATTTTCGAAAGTGTCTGCTGCGCCTATGCCGGTGCTTGCTCCTGTCCCATGGCTTTTAGGGACTAGTAAAAGAAGTGCAATATTAGCTGCAGAAAAAGAAATGGCCTATGTGTTTGGTCATTTCATGAGTGATCAAGATGGACACTCTATTGTAAAAACGTATCGCGACAATTTTAAGCAAGGGACACCGAAAGTGATTGTTACAGTTTCAGTAATTTGTGCAGAAACAACGGAAGCAGCCGAAGAGATAGCTTTAAGTAATTTACTTTGGAGGGTGCAACAAAATAAAGGGGAAAGTAAGGATGGTGTTCCATCGATTGAGGAAGCACATGATTATATTTTTAATGATGAAGAGCTAGTGATGATTGAAAAGATGAAAGAGAAACAGATTATTGGAACTCCCCAAGAAGTTCGAATGAAATTGGAGGAACTTCAAGCAGCATATCAGACGGATGAAATGATGATTGTTACGAATACACATGATTATGAGGCAAGGAGAAAATCTTATCAGCTAATTGCCGAAGCGTTTGATTTAGCAGATACACAAAAAGGATATTTAGGCTGAACGTTTGTTAACGAAATTAAACTTTCTTTTTCTGTAGAAATAACTCATAATAATTTATGTGATAAACTATACTTATTATGGACAAACTATTTATTTAAATATGGAGGTTAGTATGCAAGCTTGGGTAACTGATATTATGGAGCAATTTGGCTATCTTGGGATATTCCTAATGATGGCATTAGAAAATGTATTTCCACCAATACCATCTGAGATCGTTCTTCCGTTCGGTGGGTTTATGACGACAAATTCGGATCTTACTGTATTTGGAGTTGTTATTGCCGCGACTGCTGGTTCAATCCTGGGAGCAATTATACTTTATGGAATTGGTTTGATGATTGATGTAGAAACCTTAGAAAAAATCGTGGATCGCTGGGGACACATCCTTCGTATTAAAAAAGAAGATATACATAAAGCAGATGCATGGTTTGATAAATATGGTTATTGGACAGTCTTATTTTGCAGAATGATTCCGTTAATTAGAAGTCTAATATCCATTCCAGCTGGGATGTCAAACATGAAATTTGGACTTTTCCTTTTATTCACGACGATAGGAACG
Organism: Oceanobacillus chungangensis; assembly: GCF_003369565.1. Classification (GTDB taxonomy): domain Bacteria; phylum Bacillota; class Bacilli; order Bacillales; family Amphibacillaceae; genus Oceanobacillus; species Oceanobacillus chungangensis. Next base: position 19,545 of record NZ_PIOD01000004.1, read on the forward strand.
ATAATTTGGAATCTAATTTTAATCTATGCTGGAGTTATGCTTGGGGCAAATTGGGAAAATATTCTCGGATTCATGGATTTATATTCTAGTATTGCTTATGCAATTATCGCAATCACTGGTATAATCTTGGTCGTGCTCTATATTAGAAAGCTAAGAAAAAGGAAATAAAGGCTGACCTGAATGGTCGCCTTTTTTTGTGCCTATTAAAAGAAGAATATCAGCACGAGGATAAGTAAATCAGCAGGAGCTAGAGAATATCAGCACGAGGAAAAATAAATCAGCAGGAGCTAGAGAATATCAGCACGAGGATAAGTAAATCAGCAGGATCTAGAGAATATCAGCACGAGGAAAAATAAATCAGCAGGAGCTAGAGAATATCAGCACGAGGATAAGTAAATCAGCAGGAGCTAGAGAATATCAGCACGAGGAAAAATAAATCAGCAGGAGCTAGAGAATATCAGCACGAGGAAAAATAAATCAGCAGGATCTAGAGAATATCAGCATGAGGAAAAGTAAATCAGCATGATCCAGGGAATATCAGCATGAGGAAAAATAAATCAGCAGGATCCAGGGAATATCAGCACGAGCACCGCAGGCTAATCCGCCCTCTACCTAAACAGATTAACCCCAGACACTATACCTCATGTTCTACCTTATAATACGCCTTAAGTCCTAGCAGAAAATATTCCTTAAGCTCATTATCCAAAATCATATAACACGATAAGATTAAATCAAGATAACGAAAGGAGGCAAATGAAAATGAGAAAATTTCTATTGTTTATTGGAGGGTTAGTTGCCCTGGTGATTTTGCTCGCGAATCTTGGACCGATGGTTTTACTAGGCCTCAGCGTTTGGTTACTTTATATTGTCTTTAAAAAGTTTGTGAAAACCGATTCTGTAGCAGCTAAGATTGGCTGGGTAATCCTAGCATTAATTATCTTAAGCATCGGAATTTCAAATGTATTTTCAGTGATAGGTTTAGCGGCAGCAGTTGCCCTATACTACATCGTTAAGAATTGGAATAAGGAAGACAATGACCCAGTTGTAAGTGTTGTGGAAGATGATGATCCATTTACAAATTTTGAACGTCAATGGGCAGAGTTAAATAACTAAGAGCAAAAGCGTAGCGTCGGTTTGTGCCGTGTACGGACTTCGCCCCGCATTAAGGGTGGTTCGACGTGTCAAACATTCCTTCGTAGGAGATAAAGGTAAGGTTTTGAAATCGTCAGCGAATTTTGACTTACACTACAAGGATATAAGTGCGACTAAGCCTCATGTGTAACCATTCGACAAATTTATCGTACGAAGGTGAGGGAAGTCTCGCTAGGAGCATGGGCGCTGGAGCTGGACGTGGCTGTTCCAGCATAAGAAATAATTCAGTCAAATTTTAAACTATTTATTTTGATAAAAGGAGCGAATAACAATGACAAACATTTTTACACGTATGAAAAATTCAATCGAGGCTGATCTTCATAATATGCTTGACAAGAAGGAACAAAAGAATCCAATTGCAGCTTTGAATCAGTATTTGCGTCAAAGCGAACAGGAGAAGGAAAAGGTTCGTAAGCTAATCGATCGCCAATACAAATTGAAAGATGAATTTACAAAGGAATTTATGAAAGCACAGGATCTTGCTGACAAACGCTTGAAACAAGCTGGGATTGCAGAAAAAGCTGACGAGGCTGACATGCATGCATTTGCACTGAAGGAATATGAGGAGTACCAAGGACGTGCGGACCGAATGAAGGCTTGTCGTGAAGAGGCAACAGAACAATTAGATTCACTTGAGCAGAAATATGAGGAAATGAAACATCGCTTAAAAGACATGCATTTACGCCGGATGGAATTAATGGGTCGGGAAAACATTGCACATGCGAATCATCAGATCAACCGAGTTGTAGAGGAAGTTTCGGATAAGCCTTTCTCGAAATTTGCAGAAATGGAAAGATATATTGAGGGATTGGAATATAAAGTAAATAGTGCATACTATAAGAGCACGTTCGATAGTAAAATCGCTAAGTTAGAAAAAGAACTAAGCGAGCAAGAAAAAGCTAACTAATTCGTAGTGCAGAAAAAAAGGAAACCATGATATACTACAGTACAGGCGCTTGTTGTGTGCCTGTACTTATTACATACTAGAGGAGGATCACTTCATGTTCAAACGACTTACAACAGATACTTTTAACTGGATATTGATCATTGGAGTGATACTCTTTATTTTTGAAATGGTTTTTTTCTATGGGGGAAGTATCTTTTCGGCTTTATTTTCTGGGTTATTTATATATATTGGCTGGAAATATTTTTATAAATTATGGGGGAAAATAATATTTTGGCTCGCCCTTGTTAGCCTCGTATTGGCCGTACTGAATTTGCTTGCAGTCAGATTTTTAATCATTACTGCAATTATTTTATTTGTTATTAATTATTCTAAAACGAAAAAAGATGTTGACCATCTTGAACCGATTCTCCCAGGCGGAGAAATAAGGCAAGAGACACTTATGGAAATGAAGCCGTTGTTTAATCATAAGCTGTTTGATGATCAGAAAACAGAAGATACAGCATATCAGTGGCGTGACGTGAATATTCACGGCGCATTCGGTGATCGGCTGATCGATTTAAGTAATACAGTGCTACCTAATGATACTGCGGTTATCTCTATTCGTCACCTCGTAGGGAATATTGAAATTTATGTCCCATATGAAGTGGAAGTAAGTATTTCACATAGCTCAATTTTTGGTCGTGTGCATATTTTAGGTAAGCATCACTGGAAGCTAATGAATAAAACTATTCTATATCAAACGAAAGGCTATGATACCGCACAACCTCGAGTGAAAATTGTGACTTCATTATTCTCTGGGGATCTTGAGGTGAAGCGGGTATGAATACGATTATTCGACATATTATTTCAACGGTTATCTGCAGCTTGCTTCTTGCGGCAATGTTGATTGGGTTGACTTTTATAGCTTTTTCCTTAGATTTCCCAGACGGCTGGTCAATAATCTGGCAGCAACGAATTGGCGATGTATCTTATCTGGTTACTGTGATAGGAATTGTTATCTCTTTTGGAACCATTATAGGAATTGCTACTGGCTGGTATTGGAAAGAGCGTCTGTACCAAATCGATCGTAAACTAGACGAACTCGTCAAAGGACAAAAGCTATCAGCAGATGATGAAACCTATAAAGAGCTTGATAGTATTCAAGAGCGAATGTACCAGATTCAGGAAAAATTCAGAAATCAAGCAGAACATGCACAACGGCTAGCGACTGAACGTGCTCGCGAACGAGAGGTTAGTCTCCAGGAAATTGTTGTTCAGGAAAGGAATCGTCTAGCGCGAGAATTACATGACTCAGTGAGTCAGCAATTATTTGCCGCATCAATGATGATGTCAGCAATTAATGAAATGAAAGCCCCTCAAGATGAGAAATTTAAACAACAATTACGAATGGTGGAGAAAATGATTCATCAATCCCAGCTTGAAATGCGAGCTTTACTCCTGCATCTACGTCCTGTTGCGTTAAAAGGCAAATCTCTTAAGCAAGGCGTAGAAGAGCTATTATTAGAACTTACACAAAAAGTGCCGATGGAAATTGATGCAAAAGTTGAGGGATTTCGTGTTGATAAAGGGGTTGAGGACCAGCTTTTCCGTATTTTACAGGAGTCATTATCGAACACATTAAGACATGCAAAAGCTACACTTTTACACGTTCTATTAATAGAACGAGATGAAACTGTCATCTTACGGGTTGAAGACAATGGAATTGGTTTTAATTTAGATCAAGTGAAAACAAGTTCATATGGCATGCAAAATATGCGAGAACGGGCATATGAGGTTGGCGGAACGTTTAAAGTTATTAGTGTACCAAATGAAGGGACCAAATTAGAAGTGAAGATTCCTGTATTGCGGAAGGAGGAAAATAGCAGTGATTAAAGTTTTATTTGCAGATGATCATGAGATGGTTCGAATTGGGGTATCAGCCTATCTTTCTGCACAGCCGGATATTGAAATTGTAGCAGAGGCTGATGACGGAGCACCGGCAGTAGCGCTTGCTTTGGAATTAAAACCGGATATTATCTTGATGGACTTAGTGATGAAGGAAATGGATGGAATTGAAGCAACTAGAAAGATTATTGAACAATGGCCGGAAGCGAAAATTATTATTGTCACTAGTTTTCTTGATGATGAAAAGGTTTATCCAGCCCTTGAAGCAGGTGCAACAAGTTATATGTTAAAGACGTCCAAAGCTGAAGAAATTGCAAAAGCCATTCGTGCAACTTATGGCGGACAGTCGATACTGGAACCAGAAGTAACAGGAAAGATTATGACAAAAATGCGGGAAAAGCCAGAAGTGAATTTGCATGATCAATTAACAGAACGTGAAATGGAAATCCTATTACTAATTGCACAAGGAAATTCGAATCAAGAAATAGCAGATCAGCTCTATATCGCATTGAAAACGGTAAAAGTCCACGTGAGTAATGTATTAGGAAAGCTGGAAGTACAAGACCGAACGCAGGCTGTAATTTACGCCTTTAAACATGATCTTGTAAAATAATGATTAGAATACGTAATTAACTTTTAATTAAACTACAAGATAATACAAATAACTGCTTATTTCCATTTTGAGAATAAGCAGTTTTTTTTATTATAAAGGTGAAATATGTCGCTTTTGAAACATAACTGTAATATTTCTATAATACTTATGTCATTTTTGGATGCTATAATGCGTCTTGTGTAGATAAATATACTCATAAAATACATAGATAACATAACTGCAAATTAAAACAGACAGATATACATACATAGAGCGTTTTGCGGTAATGTAATTAAGGAAGCGAGGATCTTCAAATTGAATAAAGTATTGATTACAGTAACCGCAGCGGCAGTGGTTGGAATTGGCAGTTCATTTTTTGGTGCACAAACAACCCATGCTGAAACAGTAAGTAACTTAGAAGCCAAACAAGCGCAAATTCAAGATGATCGTAATGAGTTAAAAGCAAACCTTTCTGATGCAGAAGCAGAAATTGCAGATGTTATGATTGAGCTTGAAAAATTGAATAAAGAAATTACAAAGGTTAATGATGCATTAAAAGAAAATAATAATATGATTAGCCAAACAGGTAATGATATTAAAGCAAAGGAATCGCAAGTGAATAAGCTTGAAGAGGAAATAGCGGAGCTAGAAGCTGCGATTGAAAAACGTTTTGATATTCTTAAAGAACGTGCAATTTCCTATCAACAATCAGGTGGATCTATTAGCTACTTAGAAGTAATCTTTGGTTCTCAAAGCTTTGGAGATTTTCTTAGCCGTGTATCAGCAGTTAATCAAATTGCTGAATCTGACGCAGCATTAATGGAAAAACAAGAAAACGATAAAAAAGCAGTAGAAGAAAAACAAAATACTGTTTTAGATAAGTTAGAAGAATTAAACAGCTTGAAGGTTGAACTTGAAGGTATGCAAGCTGTGATTAATGAACAAAAGCAACAAAATGAAGATAAAAAAGCTCAATTAAACAATAAAGAAGCTGAATTAGCTACATTAGTAGCAGAATTAAAAATAGAAGATAGTAATCTAGCATCATTAGAGGCTGAAGTGAAACAAAGTATTGATGCGGCTTCACAACCAATTCAAGCTGTTAGTACAGTAGACACTGCTGATAATGAAAAAGTAACAGAGCAAAAAGCAACGGAAGAGAAATCAACAAAAGAGAAATCAACAAAAGAGAAATCAACAAATAATACACCGTCACGTTCAACAGGTGGTGGAAATATTGATATAGCAATTAACGCAGGATTTGCTCACATTGGTACACCATATGTATGGGGTGGTAAAGGACCAGGCGGCTTTGACTGTTCAGGATTTGTATCATGGGCATTTGCTCAAGCAGGAATTTCAATTCCATCAAGTACGGCAGCGTTACAAAGCACAGGAACTAAAGTTTCAGCAAGTAACATGCAACCAGGAGATATCGTATTCTTTAATACGTATAAAACAAACGGTCATGTAGGAATTTACCTTGGTGGCGGTAAATTTATCGGTTCTCAAGATTCAGGATTAGATGTTGCCGATATGACATCTGGTTACTGGAAAGATCATTTCTCTGGTCATGTTCGTAGTGTAGTAAGATAATAGTTTAGGAGATTAAGAGCATCCATCGATGATGGATGCTCTTTTTCGTATTATCATGCCATCTGTAACTCGAAATCACTTTAGTATAGCTCAAAATCATCTCTTTTGATGTTTTTCTCGTAGGAGTGTCATTGGTTCCTTTCATTTTATTTACAGTCATAAATGAGACCCTACTACCTTTAAAAAAACAGCAACAGTCTTTAAAGTGTTAGAAAAATGGCAGTAATAGCACAAAACCATGGTAGTGCATTTCCGGAGCGACAACCTATGAGCAATCGCCACCCTAAGTTATGTAGAAGTTTATTTCAACAGTTATTTGTTTTCCATAACCTGAAAACGCATTGGGACGAGTAACTGTAGACCCAAACTTTATGGAACAAGCTTTAAAAAGAGATAAGTAGTGCAATCAACCGTAAGAACCATGATACAGGAATAAAAAAAGATTAGTTCAGGTACGACAAACCAGCCAATTAGTAAAATGAAACAATCAATGATGAATATGAATATTCCTGGATTCAATTTAGTTATGTTGGAAACGATTAATGCTAATAGATCTATACCACCTGTACTAATTTCATTTAATAACATCATTCCAATTCCAATACCAATTAATAATCCAGCAATTAGTGCATTGATTAAGATTGGTATTTCTCCTGTATTCCATAACGAAATAAAATGGAAAAAGTCAATTAGTAATGAGGAGATAAGTAGTCCATGTATTCCATTATAAAAATAGCTTCTATTGTAATAAAAGGCAAGTGTATATAATGGAATACTTATTAATATAATTGCTAACCCTGGCTTTAATCCGTATGTGTAATTTAGGAGTAATCCAATTCCGATTATTCCACCATCAAGTAGATGGTATGGGATAACAAAGAAATTGATGCCAATGGCAATACAAAGACTTCCTACGATAATTGAAATAGCTTTATTTAGCACGTTATTCCCACCTCGTCCAACCGACAGCTTGTCTCTTTAAAATATATGCACTATTATCTTATGATAATGAAATAATTGTAGACTTATTTTTCTCTGTATAATATAATTTAGTTTAAGAAAGTAGGTGATTCCATGGGAAGGTGAAATTATATGGACAATTCAATCATCGTTCACTTATATATTTTTTACCTAAGATGTTGAATCATTTGCTATTAAAAAGTCCGTGATTATTATTTAGTATATTGAGATAAAACCAGGAGGTGAATTCCTTGTGTCATATGATACAAGGGAATTAATTGGACATAGCGACCCTATGGAATTTAATAGCAGTCGCCATACTGTTAATGTTTACAGCTTTTTTTGTTATGGCAGAATTTGCAATTGTTAAGGTGCGTAGTACACAGCTCGAACCTCATATTGAAAATGGTAATAAACGAGCAGTATATGCAAAGCAAGTGGTGACCAATCTTGACGAATATCTATCAGCATGCCAATTAGGAATAACGATTACTGCGCTCGGTATTGGTCGATTGGCAGAACCTACATTTGAGAAAATGCTTCATCCCCTCATAGGACAATTGCCGATAAGTGGTGCACTTATAACGACATTTTCAATTGCTATCTCATTCTTGTTTGCAACTTTTCTTCATGTTGTTGTAGGGGAACTAGCCCCCAAGACATTAGCAATTCAAAAGGCCGAGCAAGTGACACTTTGGACAGCAAGACCATTAATGTGGTTCTATCGACTGTTATACCCGTTTATTTGGTTATTAAATGGTTCAGCAAGGCTCCTAACACGTGCGGTTGGTTTAAAGCCTATGTCAGGTCATGAGGAATCACATAGTGAGGAAGAGTTACGCTTAATCTTAGCGGATAGCTATGAAAACGGTGAAATTAATCAATCAGAGATGATGTATGTAAACAATATCTTTGAATTTGATGAGAGAGTAACGAGAGAAATAATGGTTCCTCGTACCGAAATTGTTTGCTTTTATTTAGAAGATAGTTTTGATGTGAATATTGATATTACTCGTACAGGCCAATTTACAAGATATCCGGTTGCAGATGAAGATAAGGATAATATTATTGGTTTAGTAAATTTAAAAGAAATATTTACTGCACAAATTGATGATGATAAACCTCTCTCAATAGAGAAATTCATTCGTCCAATAATTCATGTATCGGAAGCAACCCCTATCAAAGAGCTTTTGCTTAAGATGCAGAAAGATCGTATTCATATGGCAATTGTCAACGATGAATACGGAGGAACTGCAGGGCTTGTAACTGTTGAGGATATATTAGAAGAAATCGTTGGAGAAATCAGGGATGAATTTGATGTCAATGAAATCCCAATGATTGATGTTGTTGACGAGGAGACAACCGTTGTTTCTGGTAAATTACAATTAGATGAGGTAAATGAACGATTAGGTATTACGATCGAGGATGAAGAAGTGGACACAATTGGTGGCTGGGTGTTTACAAATAACCTAGATGCTAAAGAAGGTACAACAATTGATCACGAAGGATACCAGTTCATTATTGATGAGATGGATGGCTATCAGATTAAAAAAGTAAAAATCGTGAAAGCCTAACGATCGTTTTGCAAAAGAGGCAATCCCAATATGGGTTTGCCTCTTTTAAACTATAGGCATAAATTAATCCATAATTTTATTGCTGTTATCCTCATTACGTACAGTCTTTTTATGAAACTAAATAAACTGCAACAGTATTAAACGTCAACCTAATAATCCTAATAAATGATTTACTTGCCCAAAAGCTAAAAGATAACTATAATTTTGGATGGTTGAACAAAGGTTTTCTAGGGTTCCGCAAGTTTTTGGCCTGGACCAAGAGAAAACGCGTGAACGCAATCACGTACACGGAGGGATAAAAGCCCGGGAGGATATCTGAGCAAAGATATCTTTCCGGGCCTTTTACATATTTTGAGAAAAAGGGGTGTCAAATATGAAGCGAGACTGGTGTATCGTCTCTTTAGCAGGTTTACTTGAAATAGGCTGGGTGATTGGTTTAAATCATTCCTATAATTGGTGGACTTGGGGATTAACACTATGTGCCATTTACTTTAGTATGCATTTATTAATCATTGGCTCGAGAAGATTGCCAGTAGGTACAACGTACGCAGTTTTTACAGGGATGGGGACATCTGGAACGGTCATTTTAGAAATAATTGTTTTTGGAGAGCCATTCCAATTAGTAAAAGTCTTATTAATTTTAGTGTTAGTTTGTGGCGTTATTGGCCTATTAACAATAACCGGAGATAATGACAAGGAAGGAGGACATGCATAATGGATTGGATCTTTTTGATGATTGCAAGTGCGGGTGAGATTTTTGGAGTAATGGGTATTAATCGAGTAAATAGCGAGCGAAGTATTGCCGCCTTTGCATTACTTATTGGCGGATTTTTTCTCAGTTTTCTTTTCCTAACCTTGGCAATGCAGACTATTCCAATGGGGACTGCTTATGCAGTATGGACAGGAATTGGTACTGCTGGAAGTGCAATTATCGGTATGCTGCTTTTTAATGAACCGAGAGATTGGCGGAGAATGCTATTTATCGCAATGATCTTAACGGCAGCAGTTGGTTTGAAGTTGATAAGTTAATAGGGTTTATAGAAACATAGATTTTTAAAGTCATGCTATTGTTCATTGATTCTTTTAGTCTTTGAAGCTGTGAAGATTATATATGGTAAAATATAGTTAACACAATATTTACTAATCAAAACTAATAAATAATTAGAATTTCGATTCTTTCGTAAGGTGGCAGTATAGTGAAATGACATAAAGAATTTGATAAACTTCAAGCGAAAGAGGTCCTCATGCATTGGAACATTCATCAATAAAAGAACTTGAAACAGAAAAAGAGATCCTTGAGGCATTTTCAATTATAAAGCAGTTACGGACCCATCTCAACGAAAATACATATCTCGATTTAGTCACTGAGGCCAAGGAAAAAGATAATTATAAACTTTATGCTTTAATTGATGATAATGAAATTGTAGCATTAACTGGTTTTAAGCCGATGATAACACTTTACTATGGTAGATTTGTGTGGGTTTGCGATTTGGTTACAGATACAAGGAAACGTTCCAAGGGATATGGTGAACAATTACTTGCATATGTTCATAAGTGGGCAAAAGAATATAATTATGAAAGTGTTGCCCTATCGTCAGGCATACAACGAAAAGATGCCCATCATTTTTATGAAGATAAAATGAACTACCAAAAAGTAAGTTATGTTTTTAAGAAGCGACTAGTGTAATTTATTGTGCCAACTAATATTGAATAAGAACTGTTGCTTATTCAATGCAAATCGAGGTCAACTTAAAACTTCAAGAAATACGTGAACGAATTTAGTTTACGATGGCATTACAAACAGGGGGGATAGGAATTGAATTATCGTAAAGCAAATATTGATGATATTGATAAATTGATTGAATTAAGGAAGCAGCAATTAGTGGATGAGGGGATAGAACCGAGCGGGGATATTGATAAGGAACTAAATGTGTTCTTTCATACTAAACTTAGTGACAGCACGTTAATTCAGTTATTAGTAGAAGATAAGGAAGAAATAATTGCCTGTGGTGCAATCATTTTTTATGAATTTCCACCCTCTTATACTAATAAAAGTGGTAAAAAGGCTTATATTACAAACATGTTTACTAAAGAAAATTACCGTGGTCAGGGGATAGCAACGAATTTATTGACTAATTTAGTAGATGTAGCCAAGGAATCGGGAATTTCAAAAATATGGCTGGGTGCTTCAAAATTAGGGAGACCAGTATATAAAAAGTTTGGGTTTAAAGAAACGGATGAATGGTTAGAGTTAAATTTTTAAATATAGCGGAGTGAAAAATCTGATATAAATTGGGATGTTTAGTGATTGGAAATACTTTTTATTATTTTACTTGAACTGAGCCTCAATGAAAATATTGAAAAATATCATTCGCTTATATCATTTCATATAGGCAATCAAAAAAGAGAAATCAATTCAATTAGATTTGATTTCTCTTTTCTTAATAAACCATCTATTCTACATCATCTAGAAACTTATCCTTCACATAACCTGTAAATTCATCTGTCGTGACTTTAACCCAACCATCCGGATGGTTAATATCTTCTACTTCTAATGCTTGATTCATTGTCACAAATTTAATAGGATCGGATTCCACATCTGGTTCACTGCGAACAGTTAATAAATCAACGTTAACAACTTTTGTGGAGATAGTTGGTGTTTCATCCTCATCTTCCTCGGCGCCAGTATTTTGACTTTCTTCCTCTTTTACACTTGCTTCATCAGTATTTTGCTTTGCATCTTCTTCAGTTGATTCACTGTCTTTCGAGCTCGTTGTATTGGTTAGAACAGGGTCGGTGCCAGATGCTGAGAATTCAGGATTCATGAAGCTACGCTGCATGAACGCAACAAACACTATAAATGCTAAAGTGATAATTGTTAAAATGAAAATATAAAGACCTTTATGTTTTTTCATATCAAATCTCCTAGTATATGTTATCTACCAATATTATACACGAAAGTTGTAGAAAATTAAATTGTCGTTTGTAATTTATCGAATAATGTAGAATAATTACTGCAATTCAAAGGATTTTCATGATGATGTATACGGTGAATAGAGCAGTTATTAATGTACTTAGAATATAGAAAAAAGCCGTTCCGTATTTTTTATCTAGAAATAAATTTAATGTCTCATTTCCAAAAGTGGAGAAAGTTGTATATGCACCACAAAATCCGACACCAGCAAAAAGCCAAATCCACTCCGGTAATGTTTCATTTATATGAAAATGCACAAGAAACCCTAAGAGTATTGATCCTGAAATATTTGCGGTCCATGTACCAATTAAACGTTTTTCTGTATTCAAAGAAATATTATACCGAGTAATACTGCCGAAAAAGCCTCCTAGAGCAACAAGCAAAAGATTCATCTAAAAACCTGCTTTCTATTCGCTGCTTTTAATCCAAGGTAGCAGCAACTTAGTCCTCCAAATAAACTGATTATAATATAGGTGATTGCTAAACCAAGACTAGTAGCTGCTAATTGAATGGTCTCCACCGCAAAAGTAGAGAATGTTGTAAATGATCCTATAATCCCTACTGTTAAAGCAGTAAAAATTTCAGAGGGGAGCTTCTTCTTGATGACATCATGATTCATTAAAAAACTCAGAAAAAAGCAGCCAATTAAATTGACTACAAGTGTTGCGTATGGAAATCCTGGATAGCCACTGAAGAGGACAGAAATACTGTAACGGCCGATTGCACCAATCATTCCACCGAGAGCAACAGCCAAATACGCTTTTATATTCATGCCCCTTTACAAACTGGACAGAGTCCGTAGATTTCAAATTTATGGCCTTCAATTTCGTAGTTAGAAAGGGTACCAAGCAATTCATCCATTGGGCACACATCTATTTCTTTTGTTTTTCCACACTCATTACAAATAAAATGATGGTGGTGGTGATGTGTGCAATTCATCCGAAACAATTTCTCGCCATTTAGTTCCGTAGACTCTAGAATTCCAACCTCATGGTATAAATGTAAATTACGATAGATTGTATCGAAGCTGATGCCATCATAGCTTTCTTCTAAGTGGTTAATTAAATCCTTCGCGGTCCGGTAGCCATCTGCTTCATTGAAATAAGATAAAATATCCTTTCTTCTACCAGTTGCTTTATATCCTTTGTTCTTTAAGAGATCGATAGCTTCTTCTATATTCATTAAGCTTCACGCACCTTTTTAAATAAGTTAACCTTCTTAATCCCGATTGTAAGTAATAAAATAGCAATAGCGACCATGACTATTGTACCGCCTGGTGGGATACTTAAATAATAGCCAGAGATTAATCCGATAATAACTGCTAGCTCCCCAAATAAAATGGAAAGGAACATCATTTGCTTAAAACCTTTTGCGATTCGCATAGCTGCTGCGACGGGGAGAGTCATTAACGCGGAGACTAATAAAACCCCAACGATTTGTATCGATGACCCTATAACAAGTGCAGTTAAAATAATAAACAATAAATGAATTTGTTTGGCATGAATTCCAGAAATTGATGCATATTCTTCATCGAAGGAGAGGGTAAAGAGCTCCTTATAAAATAGTGTAATGACAAGAATTACAAATATAGAAATCCCAAGAATCATAAAAAAATCACTTTGGCTTACTGCGGAAACAGAGCCAAATAAATAATTAAGTAAATCGGTATTAAATCCATCCGCAATGGAAATGAAAATAATACTTAGGCCAACACCAGCTGACATAATTATTGGGATTGCGATTTCTTGGTATGCTTTATATACCCCACGCAGTTTTTCAATTAAGACGGAGCCTACTACAGAAAATGCAAGCCCACTTAATAGGGGATTGAATACAATCGCGAATAATTTCTCAAGCATTAGACCGAAAGCAATCCCACCTAATGTTACATGGGAAAGTGCATCCGCAATTAAAGACAGACGTCTGACAACAATAAATGTGCCTAGTAATGGAGCAATGATGCCAATTAATATTCCTGTTATAAATGTATACCTTAAAAAGTCATATTGCAAAATATCTGCTAGCATAGTCGTTCCTCCAACATTAGTGATTGTGGGTGACAATATTTAACGCGTGTCCGTAAATATTGGATAAATCATATTCAGACAGGGATGTGAAATCCTCAGATTTTCCATGAAAATGTAAGGTTTTATTTAAACAAACGATGTCAGTCGCATGCTCCGTCATCGTACCTGTGTCGTGTGTGACAAGTAGTAATGAAATATTTCGTTTATCATGTAGTTGATGCAGTAAATCATAAAATCGTTTTACATTTTCAGCATCAATTCCAACGGTAGGTTCATCCAAAATCAGCAATTCTGGATCATTAACAAGCGATCTTGCGATGAAAATTCGTTGCTGTTGACCACCAGAAAGGTCGCCAATATTTCGATAAGCATAATCGAGCATATCTACTTGCTCGATTGCTTGAAGAATCTTTGCTTTGTGCTTCTGATTGAAAAAATTAAAGTAGCCTACTTTCGCTGTAAGACCTGTTGAAACAACCTCAAATACGGTGGCAGGGAAGCCTCGATTAAATGCATTCGCTTTTTGCGAGACAAAACCAATTTTACTTCTATCCTTAAATTTATCGATTGGCTCACCGAAAAGTTTAATAGTGCCTTCATCTGGTTTTAATAAGCCTAGGATGAGTTTGATTAATGTTGTTTTCCCTCCGCCATTTGGGCCGATTAATCCAATGAATGATCCTTTTGGAATTTCCATGTTAATCCGATTTAGTACTGTTTTTTTATCGTATGCGTAACTAATATTTTCCATCGAGATAATTGGTTCTTTCATTAATTTCACCTCTTAAAAGTAAGTACCTACATCTGTTCAAAAAGAGGTAGGTACGAGATTGAATATTTATTTCGTAGCTTGATCTAGTATCTCTAAATTGTAAGTCATTAAAGAAAGATAGTCTTCATTGTTTGCAATATCTTCATCGGTTAATACAGATAAATTGTGGATAGTTAACACTTCAGCACCTATTTCATTTTGAATTACTTCCGATACACGATTTGAGCTGTTTTGTTCAAAAAGAATATAATCAAGATTGTATTCTTTTGCCTGATCAATGATTTCTGTTAATTCCTTCTGGGATGGTTCGCTACTAGAGGATATTCCGTTAACCGATATTTGTTCAATACCATAACGCTCTTCCCAATATCCAAATGCAGCATGAGAAACTAAAATTTTCTTATTCTCTTTTGACTCAAGTGTTTCGGTAAATTGTTGATCTAACTGGAGCAAGTCTTCTTTTAATGCAGCAAAATTATCTGTATAGGCTGTTTCCTCATCAGGGTTTAGCGTAATTAGTTCATCTTTTATAATCGCAGCCATTTCAATCATTCGTAATGGGTCAATCCATATATGTGGGTCTTGATCACCATGATGATGTTCGTGCTCATCTTCATGGTCGTGTTCTGTAGAACCTGATGATTGAAAAAGCTCTTCATGCTTCCCAATTTCCATTAATAATACATCCTGTTTTTCTAATGCACCTGCAGCAGTTTGAGCAAAGCTTTCCATGCCAGCACCTAAATAGATAAAGGCATCACTCTCAGCAATATCTGTCATATCCTTTGAAGTCGGCTCATACGTATGTGCATCCACACCTGGAGGATAAACGGATTTTACTGTAAGGCTATCACCGCCAATTTGTTCGACAATATACTGGATCGGATAAATGGTTGTATATACTGTTAAATTATCATTGCTAGATGGCATATCGTTACTTGCTGACGTACAACCGGTAACAAGCAAACCAATAAATAATAATGGTAATAATTTATATAAAGATTTCATATATTTTCTCCGTTCTTTTCCTAAATTAACTAACTATAAATAGTATCATATCGTAATCATTCCGATATGTAAATAGGAATGATTACGTTTCTACTTCAGTAATTAAGAAAGTAGAAAATATTTCTTACTTTATCAGGGAAACTATGACTGTCACCGGATGGCTTTGTTAAACCTTAAATTTCTAAAATTTAATTAATATTATTGCGAAATATCTGATATTCCTTTATAGTAGAAACTAGAACGATAATGAATGACTATTCATTCAATAATGGACTGGGGGATTATAATAATGAAGCAATCGATCAAGCGTGCAGCTGTTTTAGGTTCAGGTGTAATGGGATCGGGAATTGCTGCCCACTTAGCAAATGTAGGTATACCAGTATTAATGCTTGATATCGTACCGCGAACGTTGACGGAGGGTGAACGACATAAAGGGCTGACATTGGAAGATCGTGAAGTTCGAAATAGAATAGCCGCTGCAAGTAAGCAATTATTGCTGAAGCAAAAACCATCGCCAATTACTTCTAAAAAGAGTTTAGAGCTGATTACCGTCGGAAATTTTGAAGATGATATGGAAAAAATTGCTGGAGCAGACTGGATTGTAGAGGTTGTTACGGAGAAGTTAGAAATTAAGAAGCGGGTTTTAAAAAATGTAGAGGAGCATCGCAAAAAAGGAACAATCGTAAGTTCGAATACTTCCGGTATATCGATTGAAGAAATGATGAAAGATTGCTCTGACGATTTTAAGAAGCATTTTCTTGGCACGCACTTTTTTAATCCACCACGATATTTAAAATTATTAGAATTGATTCCAACGAGGTATACGAGCTCAGAAGTACTAACGTTTATGAAAACCTTTAGTGAGGACGTTCTAGGAAAAGGTGTTGTTATTGCCAAAGATACCCCTAATTTTATTGCAAATCGAATCGGTACGTATGGATTACTCGTTACCGTAAGAGAGATGTTAAGAGGGGGATATAGTGTTGGCGAGGTTGACTCTGTAACTGGACCATTAATAGGGCGTCCGAAAAGCGCAACATTTCGTACACTAGATGTTGTTGGTTTAGATACCTTCATTCATGTAGCAAATAATGTTTATCAGCATGTGGAAGGTGAGCAGGATGTATTTGAAATCCCGGAAGTTATGAAGAAAATGAATGAAAAGGGCTGGCTTGGTTCGAAAAGTAGTCAAGGGTTCTATAAGAAAGATGCTGGAGTTATTTATGAAATAAATCCTGAGACATTAGAATATGAGGACAGGAGATCTCTTTCAACAGCAGCTACTGAGCTGGCTAAGCAAGAAAAGGGTTCACATCGGAAATTGAAAGCGCTTATAGAATCGGAGGGTGATCGTGCGGGTGACTTTGTATGGTCAATTATTAAACCTGTACTCATCTATTCTGCTAAGCTACTTGGCGAAATTGCCGATGACATCTCAGCAATTGACAGGGCAATGAAGTGGGGATTCGGCTGGAAGGCAGGTCCATTTGAAATATGGGATCAAATCGGAGTTAGAAAATCAGTTGCGAGAATGCAAGCGGAAGGATTAACGATACCGAATTGGGTGCTGCATTTCTTAGAGGATGGAAATGAAACATTTTATAAACAAGAGAAGGGCGAAATCAGTTATTACGATTATGGTGAATTTATAAAGGAAACGGTTAATAAGAAAGTAATCAATTTACAGCTTCATAAAGAAGCAAATCCTGTAATCAAACAAAATAATGGTGCAAGTTTAGTAGATTTAGGTGATGGGGTTGCATTATTAGAGTTTCACTCGAAAAGTAATGCAATTGGTCTTGATATTATCCAAATGGTGAATGCTGCAATTGATGAAGTTGCTACCAATTATGAAGGTCTAGTTATCGGCAATCAAGGAAAAAATTTCTGTGTAGGTGCGAATTTAGCGCTAATGTTAATGGAAGCGCAGGATGATAACTTTGACGAATTAGATATGGTTATTCGTGGGTTTCAGAACATGACAATGAATATTAAGTATTCCGAAAAGCCAGTGGTCACTGCACCGTTTAATATGACCCTTGGTGGAGGTGCAGAGGTTACTTTGCCAGCCGCTGCAATCCAAGCGTCAGCGGAAACCTATATAGGGCTAGTAGAATTTGGGGTGGGGCTAATTCCTGGTGGTGGGGGAACGAAGGAGCTTTATTTAAAGGAGCTTCGTAATCTACCACAAGGTGTACAGTTTGACTTAACAAAGGTAGCCAATAATGTATTTGAAAAAGTTGCGATGGCGAAGGTTTCAACATCAGCTGCGGAAGCTTTTGAGAGCGGTTTCTTAGGGGCGGGTGACAGCATTACGATGAATCCTGACCATTTGTTACATGATGCGAAAGCAAAAGTATTATCACTAGTGAAAACTGGATATCGCATGCCACATCGAGAGAAAATCCCGATAGTTGGTGATGCTGGGTATGCAGCAATGCTAATGGGAGCGAAAGCATTAAGGTACGGTGGATACGCATCAGATTATGATGTAAAAATTGCAGAAAAGCTTGCCTATGTTCTATCAGGCGGACGAATGAAAGAAGGAACGTTAATAGACGAACAAGTCATGCTTGATCTTGAACGGGAAGCATTTTTAAGTTTAATCGGTGAACCACTTACCCAAGCAAGGATGCAGCATATGCTGCTAAAAGGAAAAGCATTAAGAAACTAGCAAAAGTGCAAGCGTCCATTTGTGCTGTGTACGGACTGTGCCCTGCAGTTTTGGGTGGTTCGACGTGGCGAACATTCCTTCGAAGGAGATATAGGAAACGCCTTGGGAGTGAGCGAATAGATCTTGACTTTCACCACAAGTGTATAAGTGACTAGGCCTTTGGTCATGAGGTGAGGGAAGTCTCGCTAAGAGCGTGGGCGCTCGAGCTGGACGTGACCATTTTTGATATAGGAATGGTATAGGGAAATTTTTATTTTAACATGACATTATAAGGATAAGGGGGAGAGACTATTGAAGGAAGCAGTTATTGTATCTGGTGCTAGAACCCCTGTAGGGAAAGCGCATAAGGGATCATTAGCAAATTTTCGACCGGATGATTTAGCAGCTTTAACAATTAGGGAAACGTTAAAAAGGGCTGGGGACTATGCTGGCAATATTGATGACGTCATTATTGGTTGTGCAAACCCAGAGGCAGAGCAGGGAATGAACATGGCAAGGAATATTGCAGGGCTTGCTGGCCTTGCAATAGATGTTCCAGGGATAACGATTAATCGCTATTGCTCGTCGGGATTACAATCGATTGCCTTTGCGGCGGAAAGAATTATGATCGGGGCGGGAGACACCATTATCGCTGGTGGTGCAGAATCAATGAGCATGATTCCAATGGGGGGGCATGTCATTAAACCGAACCCTAAGCTCGTGGAAAATGCACCGGGATATTATATGGGAATGGGATATACCGCGGAAGAAGTTGCCAAACGATTTAATATTTCTCGAACAGATCAGGACGAATTCGCTGTACAAAGTCATCAACGAGCTACGAAGGCAATAGAAGAAGGGAAATTCATCGATGAGATTGTTCCTGTAGAAGTTACAGACAGAGTAATTGGTAAACATAATCGAATTGAAGATAAATCGAGCCTTTTTAAAATGGATGAAGGTGTTCGAGCGGGTACGACGCTGGAAATCTTAGCAAAACTTCGTCCCGCATTTTCTGTGAATGGAACGGTAACTGCTGGGAATGCCTCACAAATGAGTGATGGTGCAGCTTCCGTCCTAGTTATGGAACGTGAAAAAGCAGAGGCTGAGGGACTTGCTCCAATCGTCAAATTTAGATCCTTTGCAGTCGCAGGAGTGGAGCCAGAAATAATGGGTGTTGGCCCAGTTGCAGCGATTCCGAAAGCATTGAAGCTCGCAGGTCTTGAACTTGGGGATATTGGTTTGTTTGAATTAAATGAAGCATTTGCATCACAGGCTCTAAGGGTAATTCAAGCGCTTGATTTAGATCCAGCAATCGTTAACGTAAATGGCGGCGCTATTGCACTTGGACACCCACTTGGATGTACAGGAACAAAGTTAACTTTAACTTTGATCCATGAAATGAAACGTAGAAATATTCAATTCGGTGTTGTTACGATGTGTATTGGCGGAGGGATGGGTGCAGCTGGAGTGTTTGAATTACTTTAAAAAATGGCAAAGGGGAGATTTGAGATGAGTGAAACGAGAGAAAAGCTTTTTAAAGGGGCAGCTTTTTTAGTAGAAGATTTGACTGCTGATGATATTATTACACCAGAAGATTTTACGGAAGAGCAGAAGATGATTGCGAAGACGACCGAGGATTTTATTGTTGGCGAAGTATTACCGAAAGTTGAACAGCTGGAAAAACAGGAATTTGAGCATTCCGTGGCATTACTAAAAAAAGCCGGTGAACTCGGTTTATTAGGTGCAGATGTTCCGGAGGAGTACGGTGGACTTGGCTTAGATAAAATAAGCTCTGCATTAATTACAGAAAAATTCTCGCTTGCGGGCGGATTTTCGATAACCCATGGTGCGCATGTAGGAATCGGATCACTGCCAATTGTATTCTTTGGAAATGATAATCAGAAGAAGCAGTATTTGCCGAAGCTAGCTACTGGAGAATTGATTGCTGCATATGCGCTAACAGAATCTAGTTCAGGGTCTGATGCGTTAGGTGCTAAGACTACAGCAGTGTTAAATGAGGCGGGCACCCATTATATTTTGAATGGTGAAAAGCAATTTATTACGAATTCAGCATTTGCGGATGTTTTTATTGTTTATGGAAAGATTGATGGTGAGCATTTTTCAACCTTTATAGTTGAACGTGACTACCCAGGGGTATCAACAGGTCCAGAAGAAAAGAAAATGGGAATAAAGAGTTCCTCGACCCGTACTTTGATTTTGGATAATGCAGAGATACCTGCAGAAAATCTTCTAGGGGAAAAGGGCCGCGGCCATATTATTGCCTTTAACATCCTAAATGTAGGACGCTATAAACTAGGGATTGGCGCAGTTGGCGGGGCAAAACGTGCACTGGAATTGGCGATAAATTATGCAAATGAACGGAAACAATTCGGGACGTCGATTTCTATCTTTTCGTTAACAAAGGAGAAATTGGCAACAATGGCATCTAAAATATATGCTAATGAAAGTGCCGCATACAGAACTGTTGGGCTTATGGAACAAAGGATGGGTGTGCTGTCAGCGGAGCAATTAAAAGACGGCAGAGAGGTTGCGGCTGCGATTGCAGAATATCAAATTGAATGCTCGATGAATAAATACATGGCAACAGAAATGCTTGATTATACGGTAGATGAAGCGGTGCAAATTCATGGTGGAAATGGATTTATTCAAGAATATGAGGTAGAAAGAATCTATCGCGACTCGAGAATAAATCGTATTTTTGAAGGAACGAATGAAATTAACCGTTTGCTAGTACCTGGAACTATATTGAAGAAAGCAATGAAGGGTGAACTTCCATTGTTGCAGAAGGCAAAAACATTACAAGAAGAAATGATAATGAAAATGCCTGAGGAGGTTGGTGACGGGATATTAGAGCAAGAGAAATATTTATTAAGAAACGCGAAAAAGCTCGTGCTTTTTGCAGCAGGTCTCGCTGCACAGAAATATATGCAAAGGATTGAAAAGGAGCAAGAGGTATTGGTGAATATTGCCGATATGGTCTCCGAGGTTTATAATATCGAATCGGCAATTCTACGAACGGAAAAAGCAATTAATAATACTGGCGAAGAAAAAAATAAACAGAAAATCCTTTATACCATGGTATATGTCCAAGAAGCATTTAATCGAATGGAAGCAGATGCAAAGGAGATTCTAATTACTATTGAAAAAGGAGACACACTCCGTATGCTGCTTTCCTCATTACGGAAATTAACAAGACATACACCGACTAATGTTGTAGCTAAGAAAAGAGAGATTGCTGCTAAATTAATTGAGAAAGAGGAATATGTGTTGTAAAGCAGAAATTTAATATTAGAAGAAAAGAATAATCCATCCCCCATGCTTCGTATTAATCAAGCATGGGAGATTTTTTTATAGGCCTATCTTTAATTTAAAGTTATTTACTAAATGTTTTATTAATGAACATTAGTTATAACTGCGAACTAATGACAATTGTAATTTAAGATTTGGCTAGCAGCTGCTATTGATACACGAGTTGCCAGTATCTACTACAATCAACTTCGAAAGTTAGTGGGCTTGCTATTCTTTTGTCGTTAATTTCTACCTATCCCCAGCGGAAGAAATACACGAAGACTCCTGCGGGAGGAACGGCATAGGTGAGACTATGAAGTGCGTCAGCACAAAGAGGCTCACCAGCCGCCCGCGGAAAGCGAAGTGTATTTCTGGAGCGACAGCCAAGGAAGAAAATATCGTCCAAAGTTAGTTCGCTCTTTATCTAAACAGCAAACTATATGAAAAAACCATATACTTTTAAGCAATTCGAGGTGAAAAGAGTTAAAATTTGCTATAATGATAGTAATTTTATTATAGAGGAGGTAATAATATGGGCTTAACATTTTATTTGTTGCCTCAATGTGGTACATGCAAGCAGGCTAAAAAATGGTTTGATGAACGTAATATTGATTACACAGCAATACATATTGTCGAGGAAACGCCATCGAAAGAAGCGATTCTCGAGTTAATTGAAAATAGTGGATTACCTGCTAAGAAATTTTTCAATACAAGCGGCATGAAGTACCGGGAATTGAATATGAAGGATAAAATTAAAGATGCAAGTATAGAAGAAATGGCAGGATATTTAGCGTCAGATGGTATGCTGATCAAGCGTCCGATTGTTACGGATGGTCAAAAAGTAACGATCGGTTTCAAGGCGGATACATTTGAAGAAGCTTGGAGCAAAATAAGTGAATGAAAAATGATATAAAGCTAGAAATATATACCCTAACATTGTATAGTTAAAGTAAAATAATCTAATGGAGGGAATAGGATGAACTTACCAGAAGAATTATTGTATTCAAAAGACCACGAATGGATTAAAAAAGAAGGAAACAATGTTCGTATTGGTATTACAGAATTTGCACAAGATGAGCTAGGGGATATTGTGTTTATTGAATTACCAGAAGTAGATGATGAGGTTTCTGGTGATGAGCCATTCGGAAGTGTGGAATCTGTTAAGACTGTTTCCGAATTATATGCTCCAGTTGGTGGAAAAGTAGTGGAAGTAAACGAAGAATTAGAAGATAATCCGGAATACGTAAATGAATCTCCATATGAAAAGGCGTGGATGGTTGTAGTTGAACTATCTGATGAATCAGAACTTGATGAATTATTAACAGCTGAACAGTACAAGGCTTTCATAGAACAAGACTAAAACAAGAGGCTAACTAACATTAGAAAATAGTGTATAGTTAGCTTTCTTTCTATCATATAATAAATCAACGAAGCGTCTTGCTTACTTATATGGGGAGTGCTGTGCGATGATGACGATGGAACCAGATAAAATAATCATTGTAGAAGGATTAACCGATAAACGAAGGGTTGAGAAAGTGATTAATGATGATGTAACGATTGTCTGTACAAACGGTACATTGGGTATTGGACGTTTTGAAGAATTATTAGATATGTATTGTTTAGATGAAAAAGAAGTTTTTATTTTAGTTGATGAGGATAAACCAGGTTTGAAGCTAAGAAAACTACTTGCCCGTGAATTACCGCATGCGGACCATATTTATGTGAGCAGTGAGTATCGTGAGGTTGCAACAACACCTGTGCATATACTGGCCTCTGCGTTACTTAGCAAGAATTTCCAGGTTCATCCAATATTTTTAATGCCGAATTTATAGAGAATTTAAGGTGGTTATTTTGCAAGAAACAACGAATAAACAATTAGAGCAGGAGAACTTTTTATTATATATTTATACCCCATTTTGTGGTACGTGTAGTGTTGCAAGAAGCATGCTGGATAAAATTGAGTCGGTCCATAAGCAGGAAATCTTTTATGAAATGAATGCATCCCTACACCCGAAATTTATGCAGGAGTATAAGGTTGAGAGTGTCCCTTGCCTGTTAATTAAACAAGATAATGAAATAAAAGAGAAGGTTTATGCATTCAAATCGATTGCAAATATTTATTCACTATTGTTGGACTACAAGCCAGAATTATTTAAAGTCCAGTGATAAGGTACGCATCGATCACAATTGACATAATAATACTAGCATGATAATATGGTTTCGTTATACAAAAATAAACGAATATGTAGATAGCTCTTATCTTGAGCGGTGGAGGGACTGGCCCTTTGAAGCCGCGGCAACCTTCAAGCATAGTCTGCTTGAAAGGTGCTAATTCCTGCAAAGCATTGCTTTGACAGATGAGAGAACATGAGACATTTAATATTAAACGTCCTTCTGTTCTCAACCAGAAGGACGTTTTTTGGTTAAGCATATTTCTTATTTTTATTGCTATTATATATACAGTGAAATAGGAGGCAATGGGTTATTTCCGAAACGGAATGCTCGAGAACATTTGTCACCGAAGCAATTTGGGGTATAGTAAGTTTAAGATGGGTTATGTATTAAAAGGAGGAATCTTAGTGATTTCGATTGAAGGATTAAGTAAATTTTTTAAACAGGATAAGAAGCAGCTTAAAGCCGTTGATAATCTGAACTTAAAGATTAATCGAGGTGAAATATATGGCATTATCGGTTATAGTGGTGCAGGTAAAAGTACGTTTGTCCGACTAATCAATCGTTTGGAGGAACCTACAAGTGGAAAGGTTATTATTGATAACCAGGAAATTACCTCTCTAAAATCAAACGAGCTTCGACTTGCGAGAAGAGAAATAGGGATGATCTTCCAACATTTTAATTTGCTTTGGTCACGTACGGTAAAGGAGAACATTGCTTTTCCTTTAGAAATAGCGGGAGTTTCAAAGGAAGAACGTGAAAAAAGGGTTCAAGAATTAATCCATTTAGTTGGACTTACTGGAAGAGAAAATGCATATCCATCTCAGTTAAGTGGGGGACAGAAGCAGCGAGTAGGTATCGCTCGTGCATTAGCAAATAAACCGAAAGTGTTGCTTTGTGATGAAGCAACATCTGCCCTCGATCCAGAAACAACCAATTCTATTTTAGAACTGTTAGTCGATATTAATGCAAAAATGAAATTGACCATTATTTTAATTACACATGAAATGCACGTCATTCGAAAAATCTGCAGTAGTGTAGCAGTAATGGAGAATGGAAAGGTTGTGGAACAAGGTGATGTTTTAAATGTCTTTCAAAAGCCACAGCAACCTGTGACAAAGAAATTTGTTGAGCAAGTAATGGGCAATAATGAGGATAATGAAGTTATTAATCAGTTAATCACAAATACGGCATCTGGGAAAATACTTCGTTTGCAATTTATTGGCGAAACGACGAATCAGGCATTAATAAGTGAGGTTTCACGCAAGTTTAACGTTGATATCAATATATTACAAGGGAAAATTACTCAAACACAGCATGGTGCATTTGGTACATTATATGTACAAATGAATGGTGAAAATGAAGTAATCAAGAATGCTTGTCAGTTTATTGAAAATGAAACCTCTGTAGAATTGGAGGTCATTGAAAATGCTATCTGATTTATTTCCAAATGTGAAAGCAGAAGATATGATTGAGGCAACCTATGAGACACTGTATATGACGCTCCTTTCATTAGTTGGAGTCGTTATATTCGGCATACTATTGGGTCTTTTGCTTTACTTAACGAATAAGAATGGAATTTGGGAGAATCAATATATTTATCATAGTACGTCAGCAGTGGTGAATTTTTTCCGTGCAGTACCATTTATTATTTTAATTTTATTACTATTTCCATTCACGGACTTTCTTATTGGTACCGTTCGAGGACCAAATGCTGCTATACCAGCATTAATTATCGGCTCCGCACCGTTTTATGCGCGTTTAGTAGAAATAGCATTAATTGAAGTCGATAAAGGTGTTGTAGAAGCTGCAAAATCAATGGGAGCAAAAACAAAAACAATTATATTCAAAGTATTGCTGCCAGAATCAATGCCAGCACTCGTTTCTGGTATTACCGTAACGTCTATTGCATTAATTGGATATACGGCAATGGCTGGTTTAATCGGGGCTGGCGGCTTAGGAAATCGTGCTCATTATTACGGTTTTATGCGTCGAGATTTTGATGTAGTACTGGCTTGTACGATTATTATTGTAATCATTGTATTTATTTTCCAATTTATCGGAGATATGATTTCTAAACGAATCGATAAGCGCTAATAATAAGTTATTTAGGATATATTATCCTTAATAAATATATTAATAATTAGAAAAGGGGAACTTAATTATGAGGAAATATTTAGCTTTAATTGCACTTCTAGCTGTTTTAGTATTGGCAGCTTGTGGAAGTAATTCAAACGAAAATGATTCATCGGAAAAAACTGAAGGCGGTCAAGAAAGTGCTGTACTTAAAGTTGGAGCATCAAGTACGCCACATGCAGAGATTCTAGAAGAAGCAGCACCATTACTTGAAGAGGAAGGTATTACATTAGAAATAGAACCATATGAAGATTATGTTTTGCCTAATGACGACTTAGCAAATGGTGACTTGGATGCAAACTATTTTCAACATAAGCCATTTTTAGAAGAAACTATTGGAAATACAGGATATGAAATTGAATCTATTGGTGGAGTTCATGTAGAACCGATGGGTGTATATTCTAAGAACATTAAAAGTGTAGATGACATTCAGGATGGTGCTGAAGTTATCTTAAGTAACTCTGTAGCAGACCATGCACGTATTCTAAAGTTATTTGAAGCAGAAGGTTTGATTACATTAGAAGAAAATGCTGAAGAAATTACGCTTGATAGCATTGTTGATAATCCGAAAAACCTTGAGTTTTCACCAGATTATGCACCTGAAATATTACCAGAGTTATATCTTAAGGAAGAAGATGCACTTGTCGTAATTAACACTAACTATGCAATTGGAGCTGAATTAAATCCAATAGATGATGCACTCTTTATTGAAGGTGAAGAATCGGACTACGTAAATATTATTGCCGTTCGTTCTGAGGATAAAGATAATGAATCATTAAATAAACTGGTTGATGTCCTTCAGTCAGAAGAAATTGCTAATTTTATTCTAGAAAATTATGAAGGTGCAATTGTACCAGCAGGCGGCAAGAAATAATCGTTTGTTGGGGATTCAAGAGTATTCATTAGAAAATAGCAGAAATTAAACGATAGACCATGATAGTGCCAATCAAACTTGATGAGATCAAACGATATTGTACCACATCGCGTTATATCGATTTTGTCTTAAGAGACATCTTTATGTTACCATTTTATATGTAGTCAATATTTGAGAGGATGGTTCACTATTAATGGTCTGAGGTACACATCAGAAATGGAAAAAGCAATGCATCATTCACATCATATGAGTTATGCAGAGTATGAACAAAAGTTAGTCAATCGTCTTGAGGTTGAAGAAAGACGAGAGAAGGACTATCATGATTGCAAAGTTTTAGCCGCCGAAGTAAATAGTAACATCCACATGTAAAAATTGAAAAAAGAAATGCTGATGCTCTATAAGTGCATCAGCATTTTTGAATAATGTGGTAAATCATGGTATTCTCTCTGGGGAAGAAACATGCTTCTGTTATCAATTAGCTTATTATGATTATCGATTACGCAATAATTTTTTTACTTTGTAGGTGATTATATTATATAGGAAGGAATAATAAAGAATAAAGGGTTAAAATGCTAGGAAAGCCTTTATTTGACGTTATTCGTAAATATGTTGATAATTAATTTGATTTGCTATAAGATTATAATGAGAATAGATTGATAATGGGTTTAATATCCATTTCATAAAATATATTAGTATTTGGAGGTTTTGTAATGGCAGGATCAGTGTTAGAAATTAAGAATCTTCATGTGTCAATTGAGGATAAAGAGATATTAAAGGGTGTAGACCTTACAATAAAGGGTGGAGAATTCCATGCAGTCATGGGACCGAATGGAACAGGTAAGTCAACACTAGCTTCAGCAATTATGGGTCATCCAAAATACGAAGTAACAGAAGGAAGCATTACACTTGATGGTGAAGATGTATTGGAAATGGAAGTGGACGAACGTGCACGTGCAGGTCTTTTCCTTGCAATGCAATATCCAAGTGAAATTAGTGGAGTAACGACTTCTGACTTCTTACGTTCAGCAATCAATGCAAGACGTGAAGAAGGCGACGGAATTCCGTTAATGAAATTTATTAAAGAATTGGATAAAGACTTAGACCTTCTAGATATTGATCAAAACATGGCAACACGCTACCTAAACGAAGGTTTCTCTGGTGGGGAAAAGAAACGAAATGAAATTCTCCAATTACTGCAAATTAAACCAAATATTGCTATCCTTGATGAAATTGACTCAGGACTAGATATTGATGCACTTAAGATTGTATCTAAAGGGATTAATAAAATGCGTAGTGAAAGCTTCGGTTGCTTAATGATCACGCACTACCAACGTTTACTTAACTATATTACTCCAGACTATGTTCATGTAATGATGCAAGGTCGTGTTGTGAAATCAGGTGGACCTGAACTAGCAAAACGCTTAGAAGCAGAAGGATATGAATGGATTAAAGAAGAGTTGGGTATCGAAGACACAGAAGAATCTGTAGAACAAAATGCGTAAGTGTTAGGAGGGGTAATATGACTGTTGAAACGAAGCTTCCTTATAATAGAGAATATATCGAGCAATTTTCTAAGGATAGAAATGAACCAGAATGGGTAAAATCATTGCGTCTTCAAGCGCTTGAACAAGCAGAAATATTAGAAATGCCAAAGCCAGATAAAACAAAAATTACAAGATGGAATTTCAGTAATTTTAAACATGAATATACAAAAGGCGAAGCAATTACTTCAATTGAGGATCTGCCAAAAGAAATCCAGGATTATTTTGATGAAAAGAACATCCCGGAAAACTTGTTAATTCAACGCAACCATTCTGTTGCATTCGCAACATTGAGCGAAGAATTAAAAGAAAAGGGTGTTATTTTTACTGACATCTTTACTGCATTGCAAAATCATAGTAAATTAGTTGAAAAATATTTCATGAAAGATGCTGTATCAGTGGATCAAAATAAACTAACAGCACTACATGCAGCATTATTCAATGGCGGTGCGTTCCTATATGTTCCGAAGAATGTGGAGATAGAAGATCCACTCCAAGTTATTTTCTGGCAAGAAGATCCGGAGTTAGCTTTAGTGAACCATGTTATCGTAGTTGCAGATGAGAATAGTAAACTAACGTATGTAGAAAACTACATTTCAAATAACGAAGAACAAGAAACAGTAGCAAATATTATAACAGAAGTGATTGCATTAGATAATGCTTCTATTTCATTTGGTGCTGTAGATAATTTCGCAGCTGGAACAACATCATATGTGAATAGACGTGGGATAGCTTATCGAAATGCATCAATCGATTGGGCACTTGGCCAAATGAATGATGGGAATACTGTCTCAGAAAATATTACACATCTTATCGGCGACGGTTCTACGTCAAAAGCAAATGCAGTATCCGTTGGTCGTGGAAAACAAATTCAAAACTTTACTGCGAGCATTGATCAGCATGGTAAGGCTACGGATGGATTTATTTTACAACGTGGCGTAATGAAAGAAAAAGCAACGATGATCTTTAATGCAATTGGTAAGATTGAACATGGTGGAAAAAAGGCGAATTCTGAACAAGAATCTCGCGTATTGATGCTTAGCCCTGATGCACGTGGAGATGCGAATCCAATTCTTTTAATTGAAGAGGACGATGTAACGGCAGGTCACGCGGCATCCGTTGGTCGTGTAGATCCAATGCAGATGTACTATCTTAAGAGTCGTGGGTTAACAACAGAGGAAGCAGAACGTCTGATTATTCACGGATTCCTAGCGCCAGTAGTAGATCAATTACCAATTGAATCTGTTAAGAATCAATTGAAACAGGTAATTGAAAGGAAAGTAAACTAATGGATATAAATGCCATTCGTCAAATGTTCCCTATTTTAGATCAGGAAGTGAATGGACATCCGTTAGTTTATCTTGATTCCTCAGCAACATCACAGAAACCAATTCAAGTTATCGAGGCGGTTAATGATTATTACCGCCAAGATAATTCGAATGTCCATCGTGGTGTCCATACGCTAGGAACTAGAGCTACTGATAAATATGAAGGAGCGCGTGAAAAGGTACGCCAATTCATTAATGCTAGCAGTGTAGCAGAAGTTATTTTCACACGTGGTACAACCACATCGATTAATACAGTGGCATATAGCTATGCGCGTGCAAATTTAGTTGCTGGTGATGAGATTGTCATTACGCCGATGGAGCATCATAGTAATATTATTCCATGGCAGCAAGCAGCAAAATCCACAGGAGCAACATTGAAATATATTCCTTTACAGGATGATGGTACGATTTCTCTTGAAGATGTAAGGCAGACAATTACTGAAAAAACAAAGATTGTCGCTATTACGCATATGTCAAACGTATTAGGAACAATTAACCCTGTAAAGGAGATTGCAGCAATTGCTCATGCAAATGGTGCAGTCATCTTAATCGATGGCGCACAAGGTGCGCCACATATGACAGTTGATGTGCAAGAATTAGATTGTGATTTCTATGCATTCTCCGGACATAAAATGTGTGCACCGACTGGAATCGGCGTATTATATGGAAAAAAAGAATTGCTTGAACATATGGAGCCAGTTGAATTCGGTGGCGAAATGATTGACTTCGTGAATTTATACGATTCAACATGGAAGGAGCTTCCTTGGAAATTCGAAGGGGGCACTCCAATTATTGCTGGAGCGATTGGACTTGGCGCTGCCATCGACTTTCTAAATGAAGTTGGTATGGATAATATTTTGGAGCATGATAAGAAACTAGCTCATTATGCAATGGAGCGATTAAGTGAAATAGATGGTATAACCATTTATGGCCCAGAGGACCGCGGAGCACTCGTCACATTTAATTTAGATGATGTACATCCACATGATACTGCAACTGTACTGGATGCTGAAGGTATAGCTGTACGTGCGGGACATCATTGTGCACAGCCATTAATGAAGTGGCTAGATGTAACGGCAACAGCTAGAGCAAGCTTTTATTTATATAATACAGAAGAAGATATTGATCGTTTCGTTGCTGGACTCTTGAAAACAAAGGAGTATTTTGGGAATGTCTTTAAATAACCTTGATCAGCTATATAGAACAGTAATTATGGATCATTATAAAAACCCTAGAAATCGTGGCGTCGTTGCTGGTGATGCAGTAACGATTGACATGAATAACCCTACATGCGGTGACCGGATTCAATTGCAATTGCAGGTGGAAGACGGTACCGTGAAGGATGCGAAATTCGATGGAGAAGGCTGTTCAATCAGTATGTCTTCTGCATCAATGATGACGCAAGCGGTAAAAGGGAAAAAAGTTAGTGAAGTACTAGAAATGTCACATCAATTTTCTGATATGATGCTTGGTAAAGAGCTAGACACGGACGAATTAGAATTTGGTGATATAGAAGCATTACAGGGTGTATCAAAGTTTCCTGCACGAATTAAATGCGCAACATTGGCATGGAAAGCAATGGAAAAAGGTGTTCGTGAGGAATAGGGTAAGATAATCTGAAGTAAGAACGAGTATTGTTCGCTTTAGATGTAAATACCTAAGGGAGGTTTTATTAATGGCTAAGAATGTACCAGAAATAGAAGAATATCAATATGGGTTCCGTGACCGAGATGTTTCCGTCTTTCGTACGGAAAGAGGGTTAACCCGTAAAGTTGTAGAAGAAATTTCAAAAATGAAAAATGAACCTCAATGGATGTTGGATTATCGCTTGAAATCATTGCAGCATTTCTACGATCGTCCAATGCCACAATGGGGTGGAGATCTTGAAGGATTAGACTTCGATGAAATCGTGTATTATGTAAAACCATCAGAAAGACAAGGAAAAACTTGGGATGAAGTACCCGATGAAATCAAACAAACATTTGATAAATTGGGTATCCCAGAAGCAGAACAAAAATATTTAGCTGGTGTTTCAGCACAATATGAATCGGAAGTAGTTTACCATAGTCTTAAAGAAGATCTTGAAGAAATGGGAATTATTTTCTTGGATACAGATACTGCATTACAAGAGCATGAGGAACTTGTTAAAGAATATTTCGGAACCGTTATTCCGTACTCAGATAATAAGTTTTCTGCATTAAACTCAGCTGTCTGGTCTGGTGGTTCATTCATATATGTACCAAAAGGTGTGAAAGCAACATCACCACTTCAAGCATATTTCCGAATTAACTCAGAAAATATGGGACAATTCGAGAGAACCCTAATCATTGTTGATGAAGGTGCATCTGTCCATTATGTTGAGGGTTGTACTGCACCAGTTTATACGACTAATTCACTTCATAGTGCAGTTGTAGAAATCATCGTTAAGAAAGATGGCTATTGTCGTTATACAACGATTCAAAACTGGGCAAATAACGTATACAATCTCGTAACCAAACGAGCAGTAGTTGATGCAAATGCTACAATGGAATGGATCGATGGAAACATTGGTTCAAAACTTACGATGAAATACCCTGCTATTCACTTAAGAGGTGAAGGTGCACGTGGAAACACAATCTCAATTGCAATTGCTGGGCGTGGACAAGTGCAAGATGCTGGAGCTAAGATGTATCATTTAGCACCAAATACATCTTCATCGATTGTTTCCAAATCCTTCTCTAAACAAGGTGGAAAGGTTTCTTATCGTGGATTAGTACACTTCGGACGTAAAGCCGATGGATCTCGCTCTAATATCGAGTGTGATACGCTGATTCTAGATAATGAATCAACATCAGATACGATTCCTTATAATGAAATTTACAATGATAATATTTCATTAGAGCATGAAGCAAAAGTTTCTAAAGTATCAGAAGAGCAATTATTCTACTTAATGAGTAGAGGATTATCCGAACAAGAAGCTACGGAAATGATCGTAATGGGCTTCATTGAGCCGTTTACTAAAGAACTTCCAATGGAATATGCAGTTGAAATGAATCGACTGATTAAGTTCGAGATGGAAGGTTCGATTGGATAATAACTAAAAACCCCGATGCATTTTTTATTGCATCGGGTTTTTTTTATATTGGGTGAAATGACAGGCTTGCTCATTAATTACATATTCTGTAATCTGGGTACCAACTATAAAAACCGCTTCTTCACCAATCACTTTTTCTTGTACAAACTGACAACGCAATCCTACGAAGTATTTAGGTAGTTTATCGGCAAGACCAATTTTCAAATGACTATATGTTTGTCTATAAAGATAAAAGTATGTTTCATTTATGAATTTAAGTGGAAAAATGAAATAAATGTTAATATAAATTTTATAGATTTTAAAAGAGAAAGAGAAATAAATTACAGATAGGGGACAGCGATTTGAAGAAAAATAAACCTATTATTGGAATAACAAGTACAATCCTTGATATAGAGATCAAGGGAGAAGTAAATCCTTCTGTCCAAACTAACCATCAATATGTTAAAGCAGTGAATGAAATAGGTGGCATACCTATCGTTCTCCCAGTAATCAATAAAGAAATTGCCAAAGAATATGCCGATATTTGCGACGGTATCATCTTTGCCAGTGGTGAAGATATCAATCCATCCAATTATAATGAACCTCCTTTAAAGGAATTACAGAAAACCAATATTGCGAGGGATGAAATGGAGCTACCGCTCGTAAAGTATGCCTTGGAGAAAAGGATACCTATTATGGGTACCTGTCGTGGTTTAGGTGTAATTAATGTTGCACTTGGTGGTTCCATGAAACAGAATATTGAGACTAAAGAAAGACTTATTTCACACAATCAGGAGATCAGCCGTAAATTGCCTAGCCATAACGTAACTATAAAAGAGGATAGTCATTTATATCAATTGCTGGGAGTAAATAGCGCATTGGTTAACAGTAAGCACCATCAAGCTATTGATGTTCTGGCTGATTCCCTTAGAATAGCTGCTACAGCAGAAGATGGGACGATTGAAGCTGTAGAAGCGATAGATAAGGATTTGTTTATTCTTGGACTGCAATTCCATCCGGAAGAATTGTATTCCGCAGATACCAATATGCTCAACCTGCTGAAGTTTTTCCGGAAAGCATGCGGTAAAGATAACTAAGTTGTTAAAAGTATGAAGAAGGATAATGTTTATTCAACTGTTCATTAGGTCTATCAATCATAAGATGCATTTGTACTCTAATGAAACACGTTTTTCAAACTCGACATGGAAAAATCAATTTTATAAGTAATTAAAAACCATGATGCAACTCTTTTGCATCATGGTTCTTGGGAATTATCTTTCCAGCCGAGAGTGATTGGTAAATTACCTACTAGGTAAGACAAAATCAAAAATCATTATCGATTATTAATCCCACGTTGCAGATAAATCATTTCCTCGGCAAGCTTTTCAATTCTCTCGGATATTTCTTGATCTATAATTACATCACTATCTTCATTAAAAGCGTTATTATGGATATAGACATTACCCGTGGGAATTAAGCCTTTAAAGTAAGAAAGAACTGGCTTTAGCTGATATTCCGGTACTAGGAAATGTTTGTTCGTCCATCCTGTTGCAACAATACCTGTCACTTTGTACTTAAAGGCATTTTCAGGGAGTAGGTCTAACAGGTTTTTTAATGCTCCTGAAATAGATGCTTGATAAATTGGTGTACCGAATACTAGAAAATCAGCAGATAGTATTTTTTTCACAACATCCATTGTATCATCGTTATAAAGTGCTATAGGAGCCCCAACAGAAAATTCTACATCATACTCTCTTAGATCAATTAATTCAGTCTTAATTGATGAATCAAGACGCCCAGCCGCAACTAAAACATTGTTAACAGCTAGTGAAGTCTTATCTCCAGCTAGTGCTCCCGAGATTCCAACAAGTTTCATTATTTCTACCTCACATTATGATTAGTATTAACGTTGAATAACATATTCAGCGTTTGTATTATTATCATCTTATTGCAAATTCAAGCAATAGTACCATTTTAATGAAGCTTATCTTATCTTAAAATTCCATGCAACTAATTTGTTTGAACTAGAGCATGACGCTCAAAAGCTTTGAGTTGTTTCTAATACATCAGATTTTCATACTCCTTCTTTACCAATGATAAAACATAATTATTTTTCGCAGAAGTTGATTTTTCGATAATTTTAAGGTGATGTTTCAAATAGACCGATGAGTAAACTAGTCTGCAAGCTAATAACCCTCTGCTGAAAGAAGTTTCAATTTATTAGGAATCACACACAAATAATGCTACTATTAATATAAATAAAGACAGATCGAAGGGTTGCGCTTGGTATTTCTTGTTTGTTTATTAATTGGTATGATGACAGCACTTATTGGCGCCGTTGCTGGGATAGGTGGAGGGGTAATATTAGTTCCAAGCCTGTTTTTTATGCAAAGTATTTCTGACGCTTTTTCCTGGGCAACACCGCAAGCAATTGTAGGCATTTCATTAGTTACAATGATATTTACTGGATTATCTTCTACGTTAGCTTATGTGAAAGGCAAGCGGATAGACTACCAGACGGGACTATTATTTTTAATTGGCAGTATTCCTGGTGGTATTATTGGTTCTTGGCTAAATCAATTTATTAATGCTGATGTATTTCTGCTTTATTTTGGTTTCTTAATGGTTGTCATTTCGTTATTAATGTTTATTAAAAGGGACCGGTTTAAAATGGAACAAGACCCCGAAAAGAGGGGAATGCGTTCCTTTAGTTTGCAGGGAATAACCTATCATTACCGTGTTCCCGTATTTAGTGCTGTTATTCTTTCTCTCTCTGTAGGGATTCTATCTGGCTTATTCGGTATTGGTGGAGGATCGATTATTGTCCCAGCGATGATACTATTATTTGGTGTTCCAGCACATGTTGCAACGGCGACCTCGATGTTTATGATATTTTTTGTTAGTATATCTGGTTCAATAACCCATCTTACACTAGGGAATATTCTTTGTGGGTATGCAATATTCTTTATACCTGGTGCATGGATTGGTGGCCGAGCAGGTGCTTGGCTC
Source organism: Oceanobacillus chungangensis (assembly GCF_003369565.1). Classification (GTDB taxonomy): domain Bacteria; phylum Bacillota; class Bacilli; order Bacillales; family Amphibacillaceae; genus Oceanobacillus; species Oceanobacillus chungangensis. The sequence continues at coordinate 55,068 of NZ_PIOD01000004.1, forward strand.
AATCAACGATTACCTAGCAAAATACTGGTGTGGATATTACGAGTTTTACTAATTATTATCGGGATTCGAATGATTTTTCAAGGACTTGCATAAGGAGCATGACGAATGGAAGAGAAATTATTTATCTATTATACAAATGACTTTCATAGCAATTTTGAACAATGGCCAAGAGTGGCTGGATTCTTAGAAGAAGCAAAATCAACAAGGAAAGAACATGGTGACCCGTACTGGATTTTCGATATCGGTGACCATGTTGATCGTGTACATCCAATATCGGAAGCAACGATGGGGAGTGCAAACGTTCAATTAATGAATGATTTAGGTTATAACCTTGTGACAATTGGAAATAACGAGGGGATAACACTCTCGCATAATGATTTATATCATTTATATGATAAGGCAAATTTTAATGTTGTTTGCTCGAATTTACATAGCGTGGACGAACAGGAGCCAAATTGGTTAAAACGAACGGAGATTATTGAAACGGATAGCGGGGTGAAAATCGGTGTAGTTGGGTTAACAGTTCCATTCAATGATTATTATGATTTACTAAACTGGCATGTTTCTCCCCAATATGAAGCTTTAGATAATTATGTAAATGTCTTAAAAGAGTCAACAGATATTATCATTCTATTATCCCATCTTGGCATTAGTGAAGACCAGGAAATCGCTAGAAGATATGAGGATATCGATCTGATTATCGGCGGACACACCCATCATCTGCTGAGAACAGGTGAAGTTATCAATCAAACGTTAATAACTGCTGCAGGAAAGCATAGTTTTTATATTGGAGAAGTTATTTTGACATGGGATCATGCCAACCATTGTCTTGTACAGAAAGAAGCCTACGCAACGGACATTGCCGAGGTACCAAAGGATTTAATGACCGAGCAAACATTATTTCAGATGCAAATGAAGGCGGACAAACAATTAGGGAAGCCAATTGTACATCTTGAAGAGCCGATTGAAGTAAAGTGGTTCCAAGATACGACAATCTTGAAGGAATTAACGGATACACTAAAAGATTGGACGATGGCAGATTGTGCAATGTTAAATGCTGGATTACTGCTTGATCAATTACCAGCAGGAGATATAACATACGGCGATGTACACCGCATATGTCCACATCCAATTAATCCAGTTGTCGTTGAGCTTCGTGGCAATGAATTATTAGAAGTGGTTCGATCGGCATTTACGAAGGATTTCATGGAATTAAAACTAAAAGGATTTGGTTTTCGAGGTGAAGTTATTGGAAGGATGATGTTTTCGGGTATACAAGTTAAAACCGATTTTCATGATAATGGGGAAGAATATGTGGTAGATGCGGTATTTGATGGTGGAATACCTTTTGAAGCGGATAGGACATATACAGTAGCAACCGCTGACACATTTACATTCGGACGATTACTGCCAGAAGTTGCAAGGTCTGAAACGAAGCATTATTTTCTTCCAGAATTCTTACGCGACCTATTAGCAGCGACATTACAGAATAAATTTGCAATGAAATAAACGTGTGAAGATCATCAATTCATGGAGTGACAATTTGCTAGCCTCGTGCATACAGATATAGTGTATCTTGCAAAGGAGGCATTTTTACTTATGATCACGGTGAATCCACTAGAAGTTGAAGGCATGTTTTTCACAGCGATTACAGTAGAGTTACCAAAGACGAATTTATTAATAATCTCAAACGACATCGGCTATATTATGTGTGCAGCACTCGATGTCGATATCTTCAATGAAATTCCGAAATTAATGGAACGGAAAGTAATTGCTGGTCGAGCGGTTGGCGTAAGAACGATTGATGAATTATTAAATGCACCATTAGAAAAAATTACAGATGCTTCCAAGGATTATGGCTGGGAAGTTGGCATGACTGGTAGAGATGCACTTGTTAACATATCATAAATTTTATGTCTTCCAAATTTGGAGGACATATTTTTTTTGGTAGTTTCCTAAGTAAAGATGATGAATATTGCAATTGTCATTCTTCTCATGGAAACGGAAATTTAATTCTATCCCTCTAGTATTAGGCATAAGCTTTTTCTAGGGGGGATTGTTTTATGTTTGGACAGAGAAGGAGATTCGGAAAAAAACGTGGATCACCTCCAGCCAAAGGGATCTTAATTATAACTATGATTTTATTTCTGTTAATTATTATGGTGAATATTTGGATTATTGATAAAGGGATTCAACCAACATTAATGGATATTGCAGAGATGAAGACAGACGAATTTGCTACACGAGCAATTAATTCGGCAGTTAGATTTGCAGAGGGCTATAGTTTTGAGGATTTTGTCAATATTACATATGATAATGAAGGACATCCTGCAATTTATGGCTATAACCCAGTCGTAATGAATGAAATTACCCGTGGTGCGACGGAAAGAGTCGAAGAGTTTTTTCAATATGTAAATAGAGGAGAACCATATCAATTTGATTATCCATTAGAGGAAGTACCAGAATATAGTGGGACTGCTGAGAGTATGGCAGGGCAGGACCCAACCCTTGTTGAGATACCATTAGGGCAGGTTACAAGGAATACAGTGCTAGCGAATTTAGGGCCAAAGATTCCAGTGAATTTAGAAGTAATTGGCAGTGTACGAACGAATATTAAACGGGATGTCGAGGATTTTGGAATCAATGGTGCATGGCTTTCTCTTTATTTACAAGTAGAGGCAGACGTTCAAATAATTATCCCGTTTACAACGGAAGTACACACGGTTAGTAAAGAAATTTATCTAGATGGAGGGGCAATTATGAGTAAGGTGCCTGATTATTATGGAGGAGATGGAGGAGGGCCATCAATAGCAATTCCAAAAGACGACTTGCATAATAACTAATACTCTAGTATAGTATTACTGTAAATTGAATATGACCTTATCAGATCGGTGAGGTAGAGGTGCAAGTAATATTAGTAATCAACAGGAGAATGACAACGATGATTGTTGATAAAAGGATTGCTTGCCGAAGTGTAATAAGAGTCGAGCTTATTATTGCTGGTGTATCTTTGAACAAGAGTTATACTGTCATGCTTTTACAAAGAGTGTGGGGAACTACTGATCGAAATGGAGGATAACGTATATTGTAGAAACAATGATAGTTATTTTCTGTCATTGTTTTTTTGTGCATTAATTTAGTATACAAAATCCAGTTTATTTCATCTAGAATCTCCCTCTATACATCAAGTTCAATACGGAGGTAGGAAAAATGGAAGGTACAATTTATTCACTAATACCAGCAGTAATCATGTTGATTCTCGTATTAGTGACAAGGAAAGTTCTTTTATCACTAGGAACAGGAATTATCGTTGGAGCGTTATTTATCCACGATTTTAATATAGTGGAATCTCTAAAAGAAGTTTGGCTAGTATTTTATGGAATATTTGTAGTTGATGGCTCGCCAAATTGGGGAAATATTTTATTATTAGTCTTCCTGTTTTTACTAGGTATTATGACAGCATTTCTTCAAGCATCCGGAGGGAGCAGGGCATTTGGTGAGTGGATGATGAAACGAGTGAAAACCCGTGCTGGTGCACAGATAATGACAGGAATACTCGGCATCATTATTTTCATTGATGATTATTTCAGCAGTTTATCCATTGGACAAATTGCTCGGCCATTGACAGACCGTCATCGGGTATCACGAGCGAAGTTAGCGTATTTTATTGATTCAATGGCAGCACCAGTAACTGTATTATCACCTATTTCCAGTTGGGGTGCGTATATTATTGGTATATTAGGTGGTTTATTCGCTGCCAATGGAATAACATCGATGCAGCCTATTGAAGCATTTATCATGATGATTCCACATAATTTTTATGCAATAATAGCAGTCTTACTCGTATTTATTGTGGCAATCTTTAATTTTAATATTGGTCCAATGCGAACACATGAAGATAGAGCTGTCCAAACCGGAGAGCTATTGGATCCAAAGCAAAATAATGTGCCAGGGGATTTGAGTGATGTATTTGAGCCAAATAAAAACGGAAGAGTATATCATTTAATTGTTCCGATTATCATGCTGTTTGTTGCAACAATTGTTGCAATGCTAGTTACAGGAATTCAGGCTACAGAAGGAAAAGCAAGCATAATAACAGCTTTTGCCAATACGAATGTAAATTTATCATTATTTATTGGTGGGTTTATGGCTGTACTAACATCTGCCATTTTTCATTTTTCACAAAAACAGCCACGTGAAAATGTTGGAAAAATATTTGTTGAGGGATTAAAAACTATGCTGCCCGCAATAAATATTTTACTATTGGCATGGATGGTAGGTTCAGTTATCAGCACACTGAAAATAGGAGCTTATTTAGCAGAGATCGTAAATAATGCTTCCATTAATGTCAGCTTCATACCTATCATTTTCTTTGCTGTTACTCTATTGATGTCTCTAGCAACTGGAACTTCATGGGGAACATTTGGTATGATGCTGCCAATCGGTGTTGAAATAATGATGCATACAGATAGTCAATTACTTTTACCTGCTCTTGCAGCTATCCTATCAGGTTCTGTATTTGGTGATCATTGTTCACCAATCTCTGATACGACGATACTTTCCGCAACAGGAGCAGGCTCGAACCATATGGATCATGTGCTGACACAGCTTCCATATGCAATAATGTCAGCAATTATTGCAGCAATTGGTTTCTTAGTGATTGGTTTTACCAATCAAGTAGTCCTTGCACTATTTGTTTCGGTCGTGCTGCTAGCAGCTGCAGTTTTCGTTCAGCATCTATTAATTGCTAAAAAAACTTCAGTAAATTAAATAAATTAAAATGAAAAGAACGGCCCCCTGTCATAACTACAGGGGGCCGTTCATTAATTCTTCTTCTGCCTTGCCATTCTTTCCCATCTTTGTAGGTAAGGATAGGGATCAAATGACCATTCACTATACCCATTATCCTTATACATTCCGTAATGTAGATGGGGTGGAAACTTACCTGATGTACCTGGTGGACCATAGCCGCTAGAACCAACACTGCCGAGGACATCCCCAGGTTTGACTACCTGTCCAACCTTTAGTCCTTCACTATAGCCGTTCATGTGAGCATAATAGTGATAAATATTATAAATATCGCGAATTCCGACGCGCCAACCACCGTATAAATTCCAACCCATCAATTCAACTACGCCAAAGGTTGTCGACTTAATTGGTGTTCCATATCCTGCAAAAATATCTGTCCCCTCATGAATTCGCAGTCCACCGAATCCCCGACGGGCTCCCCAAGTACTCCGGTAACTGTAATTATGCTGAAGTGATACAGGAAAATCCCGATCAGTTAAATTAATTGACTGGTATGTTTGGAAGACCTTCGCTGTATTCATGATCGTTTGAACTGTGAGATCGCGTTGATAATATTCCCAGAGGGCGATCTTAATATCTTCGTCTGTTTGTCCATATTCTAAAAGGAGATTTGCCATCGTTTGCAGGACATCCTCTGCGTTTGTCGGATCTGCCTGACCGTCATCGTTACCATCGACACCGATTCCATCAAAAAACGTGATGGATCTTACATCCATATTTGAGGAAGGGTTTCCTATCCCAAACCATGATTCTGATGGAAAAGTGATGGAGATAACCTGCTCAGGTTCACTGCTATCTTTAATATTTCGTTCATAATTGTCTATCGCTGCAAAATAATACCAAGGAATTTGTGTTAATGCTTCCGTTTTCTTAAACAATGCCATGCGCTTATCGTAAATAGACTCTTCTTCAGCATAAGCCGTTGAGGTAAATATCATGACAAATAATAAGCACAAAACTAGAATGCGTAACAAGTTCAATTCAATCATTAACCTCCTTCGACGTCCTTGTCCATAGTTTGCTGTTTACTCATGAAATCATGCATATAATTATTGTTATTTACTTGAATGCATTTTATGGTAAACTAAGAGCAGTGATAGCGGGGTGAATTGTTTGATTGAATTACATGGTAAGCATTATAAGATAGTAGAGAATATTAAGAATGGCTTTCAAGAAGAAGCTCTAAAAGAACGTTACTCAGATATTTTGGCAAAATATGATTATATCGTGGGCGATTGGGGATATGAACAGCTACGTTTAAAAGGGTTTTATCGAGATCGACATCCTAAAGCTGCAATTGATATGCAAATAAATACATTGGATGATTACTTATATGAATATTGCAATTTTGGCTGTGCGTATTTTGTCATTAAGAAGGTAACGAAGTAAACAACCATCGTTTCGTTTGGAACGATGGTTGTTTACTTCCAATTACTTATGAAACTGCACATAGTTCTTCTATTTTATTTTAACATTTCTTTTTTCTTTCTTAGGTGAACCAAATGCTCCATCAGGAAATTCCTCTGGGACGGGTTGAGTTTTATTTAACCCTGCATTAGAAAAATCGTTATAATTCTTTCCTTTCCTTCTCATTACATTCATCCTTTCATTAACAAAGGGTGTTTATTGAATGATTGTTGCTAATGAAATATGGCTACTACCCTTTGTAAATTGCAAAAAATAAACCTTTTCTTAACAAATTCAAAAACAGTTAAAGTTAATTGAGCATGTCTATTATAGTCTTTGCAAAAAGGGAAATGTTATGAAAGGGATTAATCATAATTTCGACAACGGGTATAACCTTTAAATTTCTTCTCGAGAATTCTTCCTAAGCGAAATAGTACATCCTCATTACCAATTGAACTCATTAATTGGATGCTAATTGGCATATTATTTTCGTCCATCCCAACTGGAATAGATAACGCAGGTAATCCCCAAACATTAGCATATGCTACATATGGCATGACATTTAGAAAAGTTTTCCGCAATGAAAATATTTCCTGATATACCTTTCCATGTGTCAGCGCACTTGAATGATAGATAGGGAAGATTAATATCCGATTTTTCATATAATCTGCTAATCGAACATCGCCTTGCTGAAGAACTTCCTTTACTTCTCGTATTCGTTTCACTGAAGGCTTGAACATTTTTGAAGCGATAATTGCACGAGATAGATTAGGGTGTATGGCAGTTCTTTGAGAGAGCTTCTCCCTTAGAAACGCTTTAAAAATATTTGAACGATCATTGCTGTATGCTTCCTTTTCGAGTAAGTCGCTGCCTCCCATGGATATGATATCTTGCCAAATTTGAGCACTCTCATCAAAGAATGGAGGTACGGTTCGTTTCGTTGATACGGACTTCTCCAAAAGATACTCAATTTCATTTAGAAATTCCTTTGTATTATCTGATAAAGGATAGCCCATATTACTAGGTAAAATTTCCATTTTAAAAGATTGCAAATGCTTTGTTCGAATCGGTTTTTCTGAAATAATCTGGTAGATTAGTCGCATATCACGAACTGACTTGCCCATCGGACCAACGGCAAACATTCTTTCTTGAATTGGGTCGCTTGGAGCAGGAAAATGTCCCTCTGCTGGAACTTGATTCATTCCAGGTTTAAATCCTACGACACCATTAAAATGCGCAGGGATTCGAATAGAGCCGCCAATATCGGAAGCAATACCAACCGCGGAACCACCAACAGCTAGTAAAGCACCTTCTCCACCACTTGAACCACCAGCAGTTTTTGTAACATCCCAAGGATTATTCGTTCTGCCATATAATTTATTTTCAGTTTCTTGATTAAAGCAAAGAGTAGGGGTATTCGTTTTACCTAAAATAATAGCTCCCTTGGCCTTTAATTTGGAAATAACCACAGCATCTTCTCTTGAAATCAAATCCTGGCGATGAACTAATCCGGCGGTTGTTTTCATATTTGTAATATGGAAGGCTTCTTTTACACTTATCGGTACTCCATGTAGCGGCCCGATACTATTGCCGTTTTGACTCATTAAATCCAGCTCTTCTGCCTCTTTTAACGCGTCAGAAAAACGCTCTTCCACTAATGCATTAATGTTAGGGTTTACCTTTTTTATATGATTGATATAAGCGGTAACAGCATCAACACTTGTGAGCTCACCTTGTTTAATTTTTTCAGCAATCGCTGTTGCGTCCATATCGATAATTGAATTTACACCCATCTATCATACCTTCTTCGTTACACTTTATTAATACTTATATTATTCCATTCTACAAACCGCTTATGCCAACTATATCATTCAAGTCTGTATCTTCATAATATATATGATATGATATTATTGAATAATGTCAATCGGAGGTAATACATATGTATTTCGTAGACCAAAGTAAAATTGAAGAAACGCTTTTATATATGGGGAAAATACTAGATGAGGTATCGCATAAAAATAACTTTGTTTCCTTTAAGGAAAAACTAGGCCTTGAACGAATGGTCCATATGTTAATTGAGTCAATTATTGATGTTGGGAATATGATGATTGATGGTTTTATTATGCGCGATCCAGGTGGATATGAGGATATTATTGATATCCTTGTAGATGAAAAAGTGATCCCGGCTGAAGAAGAAGGGGATTACAAAACATTCATCCGGTTACGAAAAGCTTTAATACATGAGTATCGGACTATCGACCATAAATTACTACAGGATATGCTATTAACAAAGAAAGCAATACTTCAGCAATTTAGTGTACATATTCACAGTTATTTAAAGAATGCATTAGGTGTTGCCAATGCTTTTTCAAACGAATGAATCCGCTTTAGTAAAGTGGAAGATGATATTGAAATGATATTGAAACGAGGATGTTAGATGAAAAATTATAAAGGTTATCTAATTGATTTGGACGGAACGATGTATCGTGGAATAGAGCCAATTGAAGCGGCAGCAGATTTTGTCCGTACATTAATTAAGAAAAACATTCCCTACTTATTTGTAACAAACAATTCCTCGAAAACGAGAGCATCTGTAGCGGATAATTTGAATGAAATGGGAATTATTTGTAAACCAAATCAGGTGGTGTCAACAAGTTTAGCAACTGCTAATTTTATCAAAAGTAAAAAGAAAAATGCTCGTTGCTATGTAATTGGCGAGGAAGGGATAATTTCAGCTCTTGAAGAAAATCAGCTCATCATTACGGATGTAGATCCAGATTATGTTATCGTTGGGATCGATCGAGAAATCAGTTATGAGAAGTATGTGAAAGCCGTACTTGCGGTTCGGAGTGGGGCAACTTTTATTTCCACAAATAGTGATGTCGCTATTCCTACGGAGCGTGGTCTGCTGCCAGGAAATGGCGCGTTAACAAGTGTTGTAACAGTAAGTACTGGTGTGGCGCCAATTTTCATTGGAAAGCCAGAGGCAATTATTATGGAGGAAGCTTTATCCATTTTAGGCTTATCCAAAGAAGAAACATTGATGGTAGGAGATAATTATAACACCGATATTCGTGCAGGTATTAATGCAGGTATTGATACATTGATGGTATTCACTGGGGTAACACCGTTTGAAGAATTGCCAAACCTAGAAAAACAACCGACATACTATGCCCATAGTTTACGTGAATGGATCGAGCATATATAGTAGCTTTTACAATCACCAAAATAAATTACTGATTCAAATTCAAGTTCTAATTATTTCATATAAACAACCTGTTTCCGAATAATGGAAGCAGGTTGTTTAGTTTGTATATTTGCATATTGAACACTTTCCTACACCGCTCTAAGAATATATTTACGTTGAATTACTTAATGGAGTCTGCCAATCCTTTTATGGTTTGAATATTACTTTAATGGATCCGTCTTCTTTCTTGTCGAAAATATCATATGCTTTTGCAGCTTCATCTAAACTTACGCGGTGTGTGATAATATCTGTTGGATCAAACTCTTTATTTTCAATCATGTTATACAGTTTAGGCATAATATTGATCACAGGTGCTTGTCCCATTTTTAAGGAAACGTTCCGTGTGAAAAAATCACCAAGAGGGAAGTTATTTGCCTCCGTACCATATACACCGGTTATTTGAACAGTCCCAAACTTCCGTACAGATTGTGAAGCAGTAATAATTGGGCTGATCGTTCCAAATTGATTATCCTGTTTTGAACCGAATTCTGTGTTTGGCGGGACTGTCCCATCCATCCCAACACAGTCAATAACAACATCTGCTCCACCCTTTGTTTCTTCATGTAAAAGCTGACCAATTTTTTCATGTTCTTTAAAATTATAAGTTTCCACATTATTTGATTTCTTTGCATGCGCTAGTCGATGTTTTACTTGGTCAACTGCAATAACACGTTTTGCTCCCTTAAGCCAAGCGAATTTTTGAGCCATGAGCCCAATTGGACCACTTCCCAAAATAATTACAGTGTCCCCCTTTTTTACACCACCGTGTTCTACACTCCAATAGGCGGTAGGGATGACGTCAGATAATAATAATAACTGTTCGTCCTCCAATTCACTTGATTCTGGAACTAGATTGCTTCTACTGTAATAACCAGATGGAAAGTCAATGTGACAATTCCAATCCGCATGGTGAACCTGGTGGTTTATTCGGGTTTGGCGATGATTTTGGCAATCACCACGGTGGTCAAGCAGAATATTTACGTGTTCCATATGCTGATTTCTCATCATTTAAATCTCCACACCCTATATTAAATGGAATAACGACACGATCTCCTATTTTCAAGTTTTTCACATTGGGACCGACATCCTCCACGATACCATCGGTTCATGTCCAACCACGTAATCCTTTTCCGGAACAATCCCGCCATTATACAGGTGAAGATCCGATCCGCAGATTCCGCTGGCGGTAATTCGTACTATCATATCATCCTTTTCATGTATTTGGGGGTCGTCGACCTTCTTTGTTTCCATAGCCTCTTTTCCCTGAAACGTTACTGCCTTCATTTATTCACATCCCCTTAAATTATGAGATAAAGTGTCTTCCCTATTAAGTATAAATAAACAAGCTATTATCGTAATTACTTATAAGGAAATGAGTTAAGTAAAGCAGCAAGGTAATTACACTTTTAAGCTGTAATTAAAGGAATTAAACATGTCTGTATTTTTCTGGATAGGAGAGTTTTTATGACTATATAGTATGGAACCATCCTGTCATTGAGGGGAGTTATGCTGTAATAGTGATTCTCCACTTCAAAATTTTAGAGTTTTGATTATCACTTGCTAGGTTCTATAATCAAAATTAATATAATTGAATTTGCTCCGAAAAAAATAAGCTTTCCACTACACTGTGGAAAGCTTATTTCCTGAAGAGAAAACTAACATTGCATGACTGAAGTGTATATTAATAAAAACGTTTCACTTAAATGAGCCATTTTCTAAATGTATTGTCAGATCTCGGGTAATAGTTATTCCTCATTGCTATGTGCTAGTCTACTTGAAGCTGCCGCAGCAATAGCACCAACAATATCATCTAAAAATGTATGTACTTCTCCAGTTGATTTATCGTTTAATCTTTTAAGTATTCCTGGTTTTTGTTTATCGATGTAACCGTAATTCGTAAATCCGATTGACCCATATACATTAACAATCGATAATGCGATAATCTCATCAACACCATATAAGCCCTCATCATTCTCTATCGTCGTTTGCAGTGGCTCTAACAGTTGTTTTTTCTCTGCTAGAATATCCAACTGGATTCCTGTTAATACGGCATTTTGAACTTCACGTTTTGTTAAAACACGGTCAACATTATGGAGACATTCCTCCATCGTTAGATCATCATGGTAACTTGATTGTAAATAATAAACAAGTTCCGCGATGTTTTCTAATTGTACGCCTCGTTCTTTTAATACTTCCCTTGCCTTAATTTCCAATGCAGTTTTACTTGTATTTTCAGCCATTAATAATCACCTTTTCTCATTTTTAGTTAAAATATAATGTTTCCAATCATACAGTAATAATATAAGAAGGGGAGGGATTTCGTTGCCTTTAAGAGAATTACTTTCTACCCATTATAATATCCAAATAGAAGAAAAAATATGGTTACATGGCAAAGAAGGATATAGGCAGGATAATCAATTTTATTTTACCACTACAAGTGACAACAAGGAAGTAATCTTAATGGAACAAGCCGCACTTGCCTATTACTTAATGGAAAATGACCATAAACAAATTACAATGCCAATTCCAAATCTATATGGAGAGTGGTTTAGCTCCTTTGCTGATAAAAGTTATATGGTTTTTCGAGTTGAACAGCTAAAGCAGGAAAATCGACAAACAGAGGGGAAAGCCCTGGCGATGTTTCATCAATTAGGTTCGGTTTATCGTTATGAGCCGAAAAATATATCTAGCTATGGTGCATGGAAAGCGTTGTGGATTGAGAAATTGACCGTTTTTGAGACAAAAATTGAACAAGAGGCAAAGCTTCACCCAACAGCATATTATCGACTTTTAATGGATAGCCTACCATATTTAATTGGAATAAGCGAAAATGCGATTCAATATATACAAGAAAGTGAGGGGGAACAACGTTTTCATGAGGTGGATCAAGGAACAATCACATTTAATAGATACTCGAATCAACTTCATGAGCCGATTATCTGGTCTGAGGATTTGGTTTATGATCATCCTGTAAGAGATATTGCAGAATATATTAGACGTCAATTTTTAATGAATGAACCGGATGAGAAGGTGACAGCTTTTCTATTCGATTATCAGGAGTCACGACCATTATCGGTATTTAGCTGGAGACTCATTTATGGGCGGCTGCTTTATCCAATTCCTATATTCGACTTGATTTCCCGCGGTTTTGTTAGTGAAGACTTTGATCAATTATACATCGACTTAGCAACCCTATTAGAGCAACAAACAATTTATGAAAAGCGGTTGCGCGGATTTTATCAAAGTGTTGGGGTGGATTCAGATACATGGAATATTCCTGTGGTACAATGGTTAATGTAAGGAATATTTAGGTAGTTAAGAAAGTATGTTGACTATCTTACTGTATAAGTCAACTAAGGCAGTCACCGAAAGCCGTGGTTAAACCTTAGTTTACTAATGAAGAGAGGGAGAAGGCTGGAGAAAAAACGTATTTATATTACAAGAAAATTAAATGAAGCTGTACTTGCACCTTATGCTGACTTATTCGAAATCCGCATGTGGGGGAAAGAAGAGGAACCTGTACCGAGAGATATTTTATTAAAAGAAGTAAAAGATATAGATGGACTTTTCTGCATGCTAAGTGACAAAATCGATGAAGAACTATTACAGCATGCGCATAACTTAAAAGTCGTTTCTAATTTAGCAGTAGGGTACGACAATATTGATTTAGAAGCAGCGAGTGAACATGGGGTCATTGCAACGAATACACCGGACGTATTAACAGAAACAACTGCAGATTTAGGATTTGCATTATTAATGGCTACTGCTCGCCGAATCGTGGAAGCGAATCATTATATTAAAACAAATAAATGGCAAAACTGGGCTCCTTTTTTGCTTGCAGGGGCTGACATTCATCATAAAACCATTGGCATTGTAGGTATGGGCCGAATTGGAGAAGCAATTGCAAGAAGAGCCAAGGGATTTGGTATGAACATCCTTTACCACAATCGCTCACGCAAACCGGCCGCTGAAGAAGAATTGCAAGCAACCTATGTAAGCTTCGAGCAATTGATTGGTGAGGCAGATTTCATCGTTTCTGTTGTGCCGTTCACACCAGAGACGAATAAAATTTTCAACAAAGCAGCATTTGAAAAGATGAAGCAGACTGCTATTTTTATCAACATTTCTCGAGGTGCAACAGTAGATGAGGATGCACTTGTAGAGGCAATTCGGACGAAAACAATTAAAGCTGCAGGTCTTGATGTATTTGAAGTGGAACCAATCACCAGTGATCATCCACTGATGCAATTAGACAATGTGGTATGTATTCCACATATTGGTTCTGCAAGCGAAGAAACACGAACAGAGATGATTCGTCTTTGCATGGATAATATTGCAGGGGTACTCAGTGGAACAGGAGCAAAAACAGCAATTCGGTAAGTGCTAAACAGACAATTATAAATGGACCTGAATAAAAAACTGCACCACCAATTGTTAGAGTGTGTCTAAAAATTGGGGTGCAGTTCATTGACTGTCTACCTTTAGAATGATTTATTTAAAAAACTTGTTCGATTTCTTTAACACCAGGAACCTCAGCCATTAATGCACGTTCAATTCCTGCTTTTAATGTAATTGTAGAACTTGGGCAGTTTCCACAAGCACCCATAAGACGAAGAAGGACAATACCTTCATCATCAACATCAATCAATTCTACATCTCCACCGTCACGCAGTAAGAATGGACGCAACTTATTTAATACTTCTTGTACTTGTTCTTGCATAATCCACCTTCTCCTTCCCACACACCTATATTATATTATGAAATTCTTTTAAAAACTATTGAGTAAGTTATATAATATTTTACCATACACAATCAAAATTGCCTAATTGATAACTATTCTCTATTATTGTATTCCTAAATTCTGATTTTGTAAATAAAAAGAATTAAGCAATTGATAGGTGTTTAATAAAAGAAGGTTCAAGGAGAGGGCATCATAATGCTTGGCTGCTTTTAAAATTGGGATTGAAGTTACTCGTTCCAACATAAAATCTATTTCATTTTTAACTGATTATTGATATTTATATTCGATATAAATTACGAACAAGTGACATACTCGAGTTCATTATTTTGTATTTAGATTCTACATCTATTTTCAGCGGAAGAAATACACGAAGACTCACCAGGCCCCGCGGAAAGCGAAGTGTATTTCTGAGCGACTGGCCTGTGAGTAATTCCCATCCTAAGTTATGTCCCTATTGATAAATGAAACAATTGGCATAAATCATTTAGTTGTATAACAGAATAGTTATTTGTATAATTATTATAGGAAGCTAATGTATGAAAAGGAATCGGAGGGGAAAGAAATGATCATTAATTTAACAGAAAATGCAAGTATGCAAATAAGAGAAATGATGAAAGAAGAATCTGCTGATGCCGTTCTCCGCTTTGGGGTCAGAGGTGGCGGATGCAGTGGGTTATCTTACTCATTAGGATTTGATTATGAAGTTAACGATGAATTAGATACAGTAGAAGAAATAAATGGAATCCCAATAGCGATTTTTAGTCAGGATATTCCTGTTATCGAAGGAACTACAATTGATTTTAAACAAAATATGATGGGCGGCGGATTCAGCATCGAAAATCCAAACGCTATTCTTTCATGTGGTTGTGGTTCCTCTTTTAGAACGAAGGAAAATGTTGGAACACCTGGGGATTGCTAATAAAATCATAAACAACAAAAAGCAGCAATGGATTTATCTTCCTCTGCTGCTTTTTTGGTAGTTAAGAGAGTCCACAAACTTTCTTAATGAATAAGTGCAGCTAAGGTGTCACCGAAAAGCTTGGTTAAACCTTAGCTTCCTAATATAATAGCAAAGTATAAAAAAATCCCCTTTTTCAAATCCCATAACAGGAGAGGTCGCGTCCAGCTCCAGCGCCGGTGCTCCTAGCGAGACTTCCATCATCTCCGTACGATAAAGAAGACTTGCCGATTGTTTACACATGAGGCTTAGTCGCGCTTATACCCTTGCGTGAAAGTCAACATCGACTCGCTTGCGCTCCCAAAGAGTTTCCTTTATCTCCTAAGAAGGAATGTTCGACACGTCGATCCACCCCAAACTGCGGGGCACAGTCCGTACACAGCACAAACTAGCTTTAAGCTTTTGTTTTATCAAACAGGTAAATCCATATCTGATGAATGCTTTGGTTGTAATCTTGCTTTCGGATCGATGTATTGTTTCGCATGATTAACTGCGGTTGGTCCTTCACCGAATCCAGTAGCGATTAGTTTCACTTTCCCATCATATGTACAGATGTCACCTGCTGCATAAATTCCAGGGATATTTGTTTCCATTTTGGAATTGACAACGATACTATTTTTCTCAATGTCCAATCCCCATTCCTTAATTGGTCCAAGTGTAGAAATGAATCCATAATTACAAAGAATTGAATCTACCGTAAGCTCCATTTTCCGATCGCCTTTTACCTCTTCTAAAATTAGCCTCTCAATCTTATCGGATGTCATAATTTCAGTTGGAACAAATGGAGTAACGATATTTACAGTGGAAGCTTGGAGTTTAGCGACACTATGCTCATGTGCACGGAATTGATCACGACGATGGATGAGCGTTACTTTATCAGCGACTTGCTCAAGCATCAAGGCCCAGTCGACAGCGGAATCTCCACCACCTAATAGTGCAACATGCTGACCCTTAAACTGGTTCATGTCCTTCACGTAATAATGAAGATTATTCCCTTCGAATTGTTCGCTATCCCCAATGTTTAAACGACGAGGCTGAAAAGCACCATTCCCCGCAGTGATTATTATGGTTCTCGTATAATGGATTTCACCAGTATTCGATGTAAGCTTAAAGGAATCATCGTCTAAGCGCTCGACCGTATCAATTGCTTGATTAAGTACGATTGACGGCTCGAATACGCTTGCTTGTTTTTCTAGATTATCTACTAAATCCTGGGCACGAACTTTCGGAAACCCTGCAACGTCGTATATATACTTCTCTGGATATAGGGCAGATAATTGTCCACCGACTTGTGGTAAGCTTTCGATTATTTTAACACTTGCTTGACGCATACCACCATAAAACGCTGTAAATAAACCGATGGGACCTGCGCCAATAATCGTAATGTCATATACATTTTCAGACATGGAAAAAATACCTCATTTCTTTCTAATTATTCATATCTCAATTTTAACACAAACCAATCGATACTGAGTAGCAATGCAAATTATGATTAAAGAAAACGTCTTGGCTAATGAATCTAAGAACAAATAACCAAAGATAAGAAATTTCCGTCTGTAAGAAGGTACGTTTACTTTAATTAACATTATTGGAAATTTATCCCAATTACAAATTAGCTATTAAGGGTTGAAAAAAATAACGAAAACCGCTACTATAAGCAATGGGCATATATTACAAATGTGTAACAAAATGATTATAGTTTGATTACTTACCTGTTTTTCTATTAAAAACAGGTCAACATAATTTAAATATTGGAAGTGAAAAATATGCATAAGCCACATGTAGTAATCATTGGTGCCGGGTATGGCGGAATCATGACTACAGTGAAATTGCAGAAACTATTTGGAATAGGGCAAATTAAGATTACCCTTGTGAACAAGGAAGATTATCACTATCAAACAACATGGCTACATGAAAATGCTGCTGGTACTTTGCATCATGATCGGACAAGAATCCCAATTAAAGAAGTCGTGGATATGAATAAGGTTGATTTTATTATTGATACCGTTGTTTCAATTAATCCTTCTGAAAAAAAGGTGAAGCTGAAAAACGGAGAATTAGCGTATGATATGCTTGTCATTGGCTTAGGATTTGAGAAGACGACATTTGGAATACCAGGGATTAGAGATCATGCATTTTCAATTGAAAGTATTAATAGCGCTCGCTTAATTAGAGAGCATTTAGAATATAATTTTGCGAATTATCATCTTGATAAAGTGAATGATAATGCGCGTTTGAATATTGTGATTGGCGGCGGAGGTTTCACAGGCATGGAATTTGCAGGTGAATTGGTCAACCGTATACCAGAGCTGAGTGCCGAATATGATATTGAGAAAGCACTCGTACGTGTTATTATTTTAGAAGCCTCATCTACAGTTCTGCAAGGCTTTGATCCTCAATTAGTTGAATATGCTATGACCTCTCTTCAATCTCGTGGCGTTGAGTTTGTTACAAATGCAGCAATTAAAGAATGTACACAGGACTCGGTTATTTATGAAAAAGATGGTAAAAAATGTGAAATTCCTTCGAAGACCATCATATGGTCTGCAGGGGTAAGAGCAAATTGTATTGTTGAACAATCTGGTTTTGAGACAAATTGTGGGAAAGTTGAAGTAAGAGACGACTTACGTTCACCAGAATATGACGATGTTTTTGTTGTCGGTGACTGTGCAATGATTATTGATAAAGAAACGGATAGCCCATTTCCACCAACTGCACAAATTGCTATCCAACAATCTTCAGTTATCGCGCATAACATTAAGGCATTGATCGAAGGAAAAGCAACAGAGCCATTTAAAGCAAAATCATTAGGTACTGTAGCATCGCTCGGACACCATGATGCAATAGGTGTTGTTTTAAATAACCGGAAAGTATTTGGTTGGAAAGCTTCTGTGATGAAGAAAATTATCGATAACCGATATCTTTTAAAACTTGGTGGAATAGGCTTAGTAATGAAGAAAGGAAAGTTTAATTTCTTTTACTAATCGTCAAGCGTAAGCGCCGTGCTCCTAGGGAGACTTACCTTACCTCAGTGCTTCGCTGAACAGGAGCATGCGCTTTGTTCACTATGCACACGCTTAAGCAAGGGCAGTTGTATGCCTTTGCTTTTTCTTTGTTTTATTATAAGATTAAGGTTGTATGATTACATAGGGGATACGGGGGGAGTTTCCACATTGGTACAATTAGTCGTTTCCATATTATTATATTTTGTTATCTTTTTTGGTATTGCATTTATTCTAAATATGTTGATTAGAAAAACATGGGTAATGTCATATTTATATCCTGTTATCATTATTCTCATAATCGATAATATTTCTACGTGGGAATATTTTACAAATACCAGAAATGCCTTCTCTGCTTTAGGTAATAAATTAATGAATTTAACCACAGTAGACATCATTATTTTACTGGCTGGTTTTGCTGGAACTATCGTTTCGGGTATCGTTATAAAACTATTACGTAAGAGCGGCTATCGAATGTTTTAATAGATTTCATGCATAATTCCTCTCAGATTGGACATGATGACATCCAGAGAGGTGTTAATCATGGAATTAAAATTGTTTATACGAAGAATCGTTATGACGCTGTTATTTTTGGCAGCATTAATCGTCACAGCATCATCGATATCAAATGTGACGTTTCAAGATATTAAAACGTTGACTGAGAATATTTATAATGACCGTCTAAGCCATGTACAGCAAGCATCAGAGTATCGACAGGTAGCCTTGAAGGATAAGCATTTAAACATCGTAGAAGGAAAGAAAACATTAATCTCGAATGATGAAATAAAGGGACCAAACTCACTGGAAGAGGTAATTGACTTTGATCAGTATCCGACTGCTACCGTCGTTGCGACAGGATATACTGCAGGGGTGGAATCAACTGGGAAAACAAGCTCCCATCCTGAATATGGTATAACCTTTTCGGGTGTTAAAGTGAAGCGAGACTTGTATTCTACCATTGCTGCAGATTTAGATGTTTATCCAATTGGAACAATTCTCTACATTCCAGATTATGGGTATGGTGTTGTAGCGGATAAGGGAAGTGCCATTACTGGGAATAAAATTGATCTATACTATCATACGGTAGATGATGTATTCGCCGAATGGGGGAAACGTGAGCTCGATGTATATATTGTAGAAATCGGTGACGGAACATTAACAGAAGAAACTTTAGTTCAATTAAATGAAACAGAGGCATTACAAGTATTTCGCCAATAAATAGTTGAATAAGTATGAAAAACAAGACTTCCATGATTGGAGGTCTTGTTTCGTTTTTGCTATTAGTATTAATCGCTCAGAATATGCAATGTGTTCCGCTACTGACAGTAGCTTTTTGTTTTCTGGGCTATTTCGTAGGTTTTTTTAATAAAAGGAATATAACAGAAAGGCGATGAGGATTCCAGTTATGCCGCCTATAAATACTTCGCTTGGCTGATGCCCTAGGAGTTCTTTTAATTCCTTACGTTTTTCATATTCTTCTTTTCTATTCCAATCCTTTGCTCCATCAAAGAATAGTTGGAAATCCTTCAATAACCGATTTAAGACAACGGCTTGCTCACCTGCGTGTCTTCGGACTCCTGAGGCATCAAACATCGTGATAACACTAAACACAGCAGAAAGGGCGAAAATAGTGCTTGTAACGCCGTCGACGATGCCGATACCTGTTGTTAGGGCTGTAACTGCAGCAGAGTGGCTGCTTGGCATTCCACCGGTGCTAAATGCTAAACTAGGTGTGAATTCTCTCGTTGCAATAAATCTTATTGGGATTTTAACTACCTGGGCAAAAACAATAGCAATTAATGCTGCCCAAAGCGGGAAATTCATAAATAATTCCATATCTATATTCTACGTCCTTTCTGCTCCATTAAGTAGAACTCTATTGTGTGCAGTTCATCGATATTTTATTACAATAGATTATCTCGATGGTTCGATTAATAAATGATGTTGTTATTTTACCATATGAGTGTGTGAAGGTAAATAAAGTGGGGAGGTCTATGGGGATTCTGTTTTCAACCAGAAAAAATGTAAAATAAGGAAACAAAAAGCGAAGGCTCTTGATAAGCCTTCGTACCAATAGTTAAATTACGCTCGTTGCCAGAGTAACGGTAATCGTTTCGTTATGTTTACCATGAAGGTAGCTGCTACAATAGAAAGTATCGCATCCTTTATCAAGAATGGAATCATTCCAATCCAGGCGATGGAGTAAGATATTGTGAGCTCGAGCCATGTGTTCATGGCAATATACATATACGAAACACCTAACCCATAATTAATAAGTAATCCAATAATGGCTGCAACTGTGTAGATTAATATTGATGGAGACTTATACCACTCAGCGATAAGACCGACGAAATAGGCAACAAATATAAAGGAAATGATGAATCCGCCTGTGGGACTTATTAAAGCGAATGGTCCACCTTCAAGTCCTGCAAATATTGGCACACCTGCTGTGCCTAGTAATAAGTATGTAAGCATGGATAATGAACCAAGTCTTTTTCCTAACATGAAACCAGCTAAGATTGCAAAGAATGTTTGTAAAGATAATGGAACAGATGTACCGCCGATTGGAACGGCTAATATAGGAAACCATACGGTAATATTCGCGCCAATAGCCATTAAGCAAACAAATACTGCCCCATATGTTAAATCAATTGCACGTAAACGTCTCATATTACTCCCCCTTTTTTAAAAAATAATATACGGAGATAGACATAATGTCAACCTTTGTCATTTTGTGGTTAACAAAAGGGTGCATTATCGAAGTGGTAATACCGATAAAACTGGTCGGAAAAATAATTGTCAAGATAAAGCACCATATTGCAACTATAGCTTCATCAATTTCTTTCTGTGATTGGCTGATGAGAAATTTAAACTAAAACAACAATTAAAAAGTAGTCCGCCATTATAGCGAACTACCAATTCTAAATTCAAAGATTCTTTACTTGATGATTGCAGCAAGTGCAATTTCAATCATTTCATTGAACGTTGTTTGTCGTTCTTCAGAAGTCGTCTCTTCACCAGTTAAAATATGATCGGAAACGGTTAGAACGGATAATGCTTGACGTCCATATTTCGCAGCAAGTGTGTATAGAACAGAAGACTCCATTTCAATACCTAACACTTGATAGCTTGCGAGCAATTCGTTTACTGTTTGCGCATTTTCACGATAGAAAGAATCACTTGTAAAGATATTTCCAACACGAAGATTTAGATTCTTTCTAGTACCTTCGTCAAATGCATGCTTTAATAATTGAAAATCAGCGAGTGGCGCAAAATCAATACCGCCAAATACCATACGATTAACCTGTGAATCGGTTGTTGCACCTTGTGCTAAAATAACATCTCTTACTTTTACGTCCTTTTGTAGAGCACCACATGTACCAACTCGAATTAATTTTTTTACATCATATTCACGGATCAGTTCATTTACGTAAATGGAAATGGAAGGAACACCCATTCCAGTACCTTGGACAGATACTCGTTCACCATTGTAGGTTCCGGTGAAACCATACATGCCACGAACTTCATTGTATTGAATAACATCTTCTAAAAATGTTTCTGCAATATATTTCGCACGAAGAGGATCACCCGGTAATAAAATTTTGTCGGCAATTTCTCCGTGTTTCGCTCCAATATGTACACTCATTATGATATCCTCCTTCAAAAAAGAAAATTACGTTAGTAAAATAAAGTTATCATAGGATTGGGCGAAAAACAAATATCTACAAATTATAATTGCAATATCGTTGTTAAGGCTATCAAAAATTGATATAATTGTGTATAATACTAATAGCACTACAGCAAAATAGTATAAAATAAGCAAAAGTTTTTGGAAGGATGAATCATAATGAAAGCACAAACATTTACGATAACAGCAGAGTCAGGTGTTCATGCAAGACCAGCAACACTATTAGTTAACAAAGCAGGACAATTTGAATCAGAAGTTAATGTAGCGTATAAGGATAAAACCGTTAATTTAAAATCTATCATGGGCGTTATGTCTTTAGGAATTCCTAAAGGTGCGGAAATTGAAGTTTCTGCAACTGGTTCTGATGAAGAAGAAGCAATCAATGGTATTGCTGAAGTAATCAAAGAACATTTAGGTGAATAATTAAAAAGAAAAGCTAGAGGGCTCGTTCCTCTAGCTTTTTTTAATTACCGCTTAGGAACAATTTACGATACTGTGGATAACTTAATTACCGAGAATAGCGACTTCCAGCTCCAGCGCCCGTGCTCCTAACGAGACTTCCCTCACCTCCGTACGATGAGTTAACATCGATTCGCTTTCGCTCATCGTGTTTCCTTTATCTCTGAGATCTAGAGGAAGTTCGACTAAGGTCGCCACTTCATGTGGCAACGTCGAACCACCCCACGTCCTATGGGGCGCAGTCCGTACGTCGCTAAACGGGCGCTTGCGCTTTAGTTCTCGATTTTTTCATAGTAGTTCATTTCAAGCCCATGCAATCTTTCAATTGCAAGTTTATTATAGGCAGAATCTTCTTTTGAAAGCTTTTCTTTGTACTGAGATACCGCCTCTTTCAATGATTTACCATAACTCGGAATTTCTTCATGATAAGGATGTACAGCAGGTTTTTTTACATTCATTTTTTCGTGGTGCGCTAATGCCTTCCTTTCATGGAAGAATACATTCTCAACTGCTCCGGGATTATGAAGATCTCCCTGTAAAGGGTGTTTATAAACAGCGAGAACCTCTATTAAATAATGTTCTCCGCGATCTTCCTTTACCTCGCCAATATAAGTACCTGAATGATAATGTGCTTTCACAATATCTCCGATGTTAACAATTGCCATAATATTCCTCCTATCTTCCAGTTCATTGTGCCAAAAAAATGAAAAATTTGCGAATAATTAACCCGATGTTATTGGTATAACCTGAAAATTTGATATAATTAACAATGGAAGCATTTTATTTTTTAAATTTAGTAAGTGGAAATACAAAAAGGACGTGAGGATAATGCCATTTCTTTATTTTCCAGAAGATAAAACAGCATACTTGCCTGCAGCGGTAACCTTAGTCATTTTTATGGCCATGGCTTCAGTAACGATGTATTTATTTTATAAGAAATCAAAAAAAGATGAACAAGCTTTTAATGATAAGTATGAGAAAAGTATACATGACGCAAAGGAATCTGTAGAACCGAAGTAAACGATTTAAGATTCGTTAAACGTGGGATACATAGGTATAGCGCACTCGCATCTGTGGATACTAAGTAAAAACGCCGATGAAGGAGTATGCCAGATGCGTTTCATATGTATTTGTTGTTTAGTCTTTTTAGTAGCTTGCCAAGGGAACAGTCCGTCAATAAAAGAGGTCGAGATGTTTAATGCTTCCGGTGATATGGTAGGGACCGCGAAATTAAATGAACAGCCTGATGGTGTAAAAATCAAAGTGAAAATTAAGGGACTTGAACCGGGATTCCATGGCATCCATGTGCACGAGTTTCCAAAGTGTAAAGGTCCTGATTTTAGTAATGCTGGAAATCATCTTAATCCAGAAGGAAAGGAACATGGATTGATGCGCACGGATGGGGCCCATTTAGGTGATTTGCCGAATGTGGAAGCAGATGGATCTGGAGCTGTTGATGCAGAATTAATGCTTGCAGGTGCAACGATGAAGGAAGGAAATAAATCAATTCTTCGTGGTGAAGGAACCTCATTAATCGTCACTGAAAAACAGGATGATGGTGTAAGCCAACCAAGTGGTAATTCCGGTGCACGAATCATATGTGGGAAAATTACTGCAGCTTCGAAAACAGACAAAGCGGAATCACCATCAAATCCAACGGAAACCAAAAAGAAGAAAGAATAAGAAAACAGCCATGTGTAGCGTTACATGGCTGTTTTTTAATAAGTGCATGATCAACGATTTTTAACTGCATCGATAATTTGTGTTACTCCGTCCACAAGTGTTGCTTTCGGACAGGCGATATTCATGCGCATGAACGAATCGCCTTCGTCCCCATAATCGGCTCCAGCATTCAATCCAACCTTTGCCTTTTCAATGAAAAATTGTTTTAATTCTTTGTTACTCATGCCGAGCGCGCTGCAGTCTATCCATAATAAATAGGTGCCTTCACCTTGGACAACTTTAAGTTCCGGCGCATGTTCTCTAAACATTTCGGTAACATATTGTTGATGACTGCTCAAAACGGTCACTAATTCATCAAGCCAAGATTTTCCATGATTGTACGCTGCTTCAATTGCAGTGTTTGCCATTGTGTTAAGTGAATTGGAGTATCCCTGCTTTGAAAATTGAGCTTTTAGTTTATTGCGCATTTGCTCATTTATAACTATCGTGTAGGATGCTTCTAATCCAGCTAAATTAAATGTTTTAGAAGGTGCCATACATGTAATCGTCTTATCTGCAATTTCCTTTGAGAGGGAAGCAATTGGAATATGACGCTCGCCAGGATATACAAGATCTGCATGAATCTCATCAGAAATAATCAGAACATCATACTTCAAGCATAATCTTGCTATTTCTTTGAGCTCATCTTCTGTCCATATACGCCCGACTGGATTATGGGGTGAGCAGAGAATAAATGCCTTCACACCAGATTTTAATTTCTCTTCAAAGTCAGCAAAATCAATTGAATAATAATTGTCTTGGTAATGTAGTGGACTTTTAATAATTTCCCTTCCATGTGCTTTAATTACATTATAAAATGGGGGATAAACAGGAGTTTGGATTAATACTTTGTCACTAGGCTCTGTAAATGCTTGAATTGCCATATGTAAACTTGTAACAACACCAGGACTAAAGGAAAGCCATTCAGCTTTAATTTCCCAATCATGCTCGTTTTTCTGCCAATTTACAATTGAATCTGTTACATCTTTGTCAATGATCGTATAGCCATAGATACCATGCTCCGCTCGTTTTACTAGCGCGTCATTTACTGCATCAGGAGCTCTGAAGTCCATATCGGCGACCCACATTGGGATAATATCCTCCGACTGGAAAAAAGGCTGCAGCATGTCCCATTTCACCGATCTAGTTTTTCTTCTATCATGTACTTCATCAAATATACTCATCAAAATCCTCCTTAAGGGTTACTATGTAAAGGGAAGAACCTACCCATTAAGAGTAAAGAACTAGCATGAAAGCTAGGCTAGTTTTACGTCTCTTTATTCTATTATAGCAAATCAAGGCTAAAATTAAGAAAAAAAAGCAAAGCGAGAATCGCTTTGCTTACAGGGGGAATACGAGAAAGTCTTACATACATAGTTATTCCCACAATAGCTAAAATTAAACATAAAAAAATATTTTTATTTGAAACTCGGCTGAGACAAGATTAATGCCAGATTATTTAATCTTATTATAATTTATTAAATGGTAGCTTATCATACCGCTACTTAAATCAACATTGTTATTACAACTAAATTTATAAAAAAGTAAAACGCTCCTTGCAATAAAAGCAAGGAGCATTCTCTTTATACCATTATAAACGTTTTTCCAGCTCTTCTTTTTCACTTTCAAATCCTGGTTTACCAAGTAGTGCAAACATATTTTTCTTGTATGCTTCAACACCTGGTTGATCAAATGGATTTACGCCAAGTAAGTAGCCGCTGATTGCACAAGCTTTTTCGAAGAAGTAAACAAGGTAGCCAAAAGTATAGGCATCAAGTGCAGGCACTTCAACGATAAGGTTTGGAACATCGCCATCTGTATGTGCTAACATTGTTCCTTGGAATGCTTTATCATTAATTTCATGGATTGTTTTACCAGCCAAATAGTTAAGTCCATCAGAATTATTTTCTGCAGCTTCTAATGTCAATTCTTTTTTAGAACTGTTTACATGTAGAACTGTTTCGAAAATATTTCTGCGGCCTTCTTGAATGTATTGACCTAAAGAATGTAAGTCTGTTGTAAAGTTAGCAGAAGAAGGGTAGATACCTTTTTGGTCTTTTCCTTCACTTTCGCCAAATAATTGTTTCCACCATTCAGAGAAATATTGAAGACTTGGCTCATAATTAATTAATAGCTCGGTAACTTTCCCTTTGCTGTATAAAACATTTCGAACTGCTGCATATTGGTATGCAGGGTTTTTCTCTAAGCTAGCCTCTGAGAAATCAGTCATTGCATCTTTAGCACCTTGCATGATATCGTCAATTGCAACGCCACTTACTGCGATTGGCAGCAGTCCAACAGCTGTTAGTACGGAATAACGACCACCAACATCATCAGGAATTACAAATGTTTCATATCCAGCTTCATCTGCAGAAGTTTTAAGTGCTCCTCTTGCTTTATCCGTCGTTGCATAGATGCGGTGTTTAGCTTCTTCCACACCATATTTTTCTTCTAAGTATTTCTTGAAAATACGGAAAGCAACTGCTGGCTCTGTTGTTGTTCCACTCTTAGAAATTACGTTGATAGAGAAGTCCTTGTCCTTCAATACATCAAATAATTCACTTATATATGTTGAACTTAAATGATGACCAACAAAGATGATTTGTGGTGCTTTTCTTTCTTCTTTAGAAAGTAGGTTTTGGAATGAATGGTTTAACATTTCAAGTGCTGCACGAGCACCTAAGTAAGAACCGCCAATACCGATAACTAGTAAAATATCGGAATCATTTTGAATCTTCTCAGCGCTTGCTTTAATGCGAGCATATTCTTCTTTATCGTAGTTTTCAGGAAGGTCTATCCAACCTAAGAAATCACTGCCAGCTCCAGTTTTATTATGTAATTGGTTATGTGCTGTTTGAACATAATCACTTAAATTCG
Source organism: Oceanobacillus chungangensis (assembly GCF_003369565.1). GTDB lineage: Bacteria > Bacillota > Bacilli > Bacillales > Amphibacillaceae > Oceanobacillus > Oceanobacillus chungangensis. Next base: position 81,978 of record NZ_PIOD01000004.1, read on the forward strand.
CAATTTCTTGTTCATTAAAAAACTTCAATGCTTTATCATACTTGAATGATACGTGTGTCATGTATATTCCTCCTATAAATGCGATTTATAATCTAACTTTAACGAATTGTTCCTATTAAATCAAGAACGAGAATTATGAAATGACGAAGTTTAAGGTAAAAGGTAGGATTGGGTAAAAAAAAGCATCAGCAAGAAGTGAGACGGTGCTTCCTCTTGCTGATGCTTTTATTCAATTATTTCTTAAATGAGCTTGATTGTTCAATCCATTCTTCTAGCTTGTCTTTCAACGTATTGAAACCAGCCGTGTCGTTATCTTGTTGTACTTGTTTAACAGGTTGTGTTCTCTTTGTTTGAGCAGGTTTTGCAGGTGCTTCTTCTGTAGCACGAATAGATAAGGAAACTTTATTCTTTTCTTCATCTACATTAAGAACCTTCACTTTTACTTCTTCACCAACTGTTAAATGTTCGTTAATATCTTTAACAAAACCATGTGTTACTTCTGAAATGTGAACCAATCCTTGTGTTTCTTCATCTAAAGCGACAAATGCGCCATATGGTTGAATACCAGTTACTTTTCCATCAATAATTTGACCAGCTTCAAATTTGTTAGTCATGCTGAACAACTCCTATATATAATCGATTCTTTTTACACAATATATTATGTTATCACAAAGGAACGATTCTAGCAAAACATATTTAAGGAATCTTTTAGGAACTATAAACGTACGAGTGTTACAAGGATATCTCCATTCAGTAATAATAAATTAGCAGATGGATGAATACAGTATTTTCTATCACGAATAATTCCAAGTAGTAAATGATCTCCTATTAATAAATGATGAGAAACCTCTACAAATCGTTTATTCTCCAATTCAACTGGAAGTGTAATATGTGAAAATTGTTGCTTGCTGAGAATTTGTAAAATATCCTCAAAAGGTGTAACCGCTGCGGAATGTGTGAGTTCATGATAAAATAATGCGCTCATGAAATCATTTGAGCGGATAATCGTTGTTGCACCTGCACGTAATGCATTTTCTATTTGTGTTTTTGATAAGATTTCTGCAATAATGGGTATCGTTTCATTATTGCCTCGAATCGCAACGGTCGCAAGAATTGTATATGTATCCGCTTGTCTCTCATTTTTAACGAGATCGGCAGTGAGGAGAACTCGTTCTGCATACCGAATATTCGCTCTTTCTAATATTGTATCCTCCGTTGCATCACCATTAATATAATGGATAGGAAATTCGTTGAACGAGATATGACGTAATGTCCTGTCAATAAGCACGATTTTTTCATTTGGATTATTATCAAATACTACTTTAATTAATTGTCTTGTTCGTTCATTCCAACCGACAAGGATAAGATGCCCCGTGCCTTTAAAAGCTAGCCTGCCATGTTCGATATCCTGCTCCCGCTTTATTGTTCCAGTCGCGATAGAAGATACATAAAACCCGATTAACCCACCGCCTGTTAGGATTAGCAGAATGCCGATTAACCTGCCGCTTGTTGTTAGTGGCACATAGTCACCAAATCCTACTGTAGCAGCCGTAACAAAAGCCCACCATATCCCTTCGAAAATCGTAGGAAATTGCATCGGTTCAATGAAATGAATTACAGTGCCAAAGAAACACATAAGAATAACAATTGTTATTAATAGTTTTATGATGATAGGAATCCGGAAGTATATTAGTTTAAACTGTTTTATTATCATTAGGTCACCTTATATTCGAGTGATACAATTTACTAATAGTATGGACCATAAGAAGGATTGATTATACTCTGTAATTGTTTGAACCCAAGATGAAAAAAGGCAGACAGCCTGGATAATCTCCGAGCTGTTTGCCCTTGTTGCTTAGGAATATAATGTTGCTTTAATACTATGATAAACTTCATTCCAAAAGTCTGTATTTTCTCGATAAGATTTCTTGAAAGAGGCATACATTTCTTTTGCTTTTTCCTCGTATTCAGGTTCTTCTTTATTTGGCAGTTTGTTTTGTGATTCATTAACATATTGCTGTATCTTCTCAGCACGCGGTCCCCATTTAGCAACTTCATTGCCATCTTTATCGATGAAGATAAAAATAGGAATCGAACGCGCTTTGCCATTGGTTAAGTATTGATCCATTAATTCCAGGTTTTGATCACGATAAAGCATGTTAACCTTGAAATCTGATGCTTCTGCGATTTTTAGTAAAATCGGGACATTTAACATCGCATCACCGCACCAATCCTCTGTCAGAACAATTGCACGGAGGTTTTTTTCTTTTGTCTTTTTGAAAAAGTCTTCATCGTTTGGTACGTCAAAATTATTATATACATGCTGTAAATCGGCCTGGTTAACTCCCATCGCATCAATATAATTACTTGGGGTAATTCCTTTTTCAAACCATTCGTTTAAGCTCATTGATTCATTCTCCTTTATAATTCAATATAATGAAAGTTTACCGATTTAATGGACCAGCGTAAATAAAAGTGCTCTCAAATTAAATTTTTGCTATGATATAGAAAGTGTTAGATGTATGAAGGAGGAATTTTGATGACTAAGGCTAATTTAGATTTTTTACTTGAGCTATTAAACACTCCATCGCCATCGAGTATGGAAATGGAGATTCAGAAAAAGTGGATAAATTATGTAAAGGAATTTGCAGATGAAATTCGTACAGACAATGCAGGGAATGCAATTGGTGTTCTGAATCCTGATGCACCTTTTAAAGTATTATTAGCAGGGCATGCCGATGAAATTGCACTTGTAGTTAACCGGATTGATGATGAAGGATACTTACATTTTGATAAAATGGGTGGAATTAATCCGAAAGCTGCTGTTGGTATGCGAGTTACAGTTCTTGGGGCAGGTGGCACTGTTACTGGTGTTACCGGTGTGAACGCACAGCATCATGGTGGATTGAAGAATGATTTTGATTTAGCGGATTTATTTATTGACTGTGGATTTAAATCAAAAGAAGAAGCCGAAAAATACGTGCAAATTGGTGACCTATGTGTATATAAAACGGAACCGGAAATATTAATGGAACGCTACATAGCTGGTCGTGGTCTGGATAACAGAACAGGATCATTTATTGTTGCTGAAGTATTAAAACGATTGGCAGAAAAAGATGTTAAGGTCGGCGTCTATGCTGTAAGTACAGTAAATGAGGAAACAAATATGGGCGGTGCATATTTTGCGGCTGCAGGAATCGAGCCGACAATGGCAATTGCATGTGATGTCACTTTTGCAACAGACTATCCTGGTGTGAATAAAAACAAGCATGGTGACATTCGCTTAGAAAAAGGACCTGTTCTTGCTAAAGGAGCTCCAATCAATATTAAAATTAATAAATTATTGGAGAAGGCTGCAAAGGATCTCGATATGCATGTTCAATATGAATTAACACCAAGAATGACGGGAACAGACGCAGATAAGATGCGGTTAACAGGTAAAGGTGTTCCTGTATCGTTAGTATCATTACCATTACGCTATATGCATTCACCTGTTGAAACAGCTAGTCTTCAAGATATCGATGAAGAAATTGAATTGCTTGTAACGATGATTGCTGGATTGACTGGTAGTGAAAGCCTAAATCCGTTGGAAGATTAATATTGCATTATAGGGGAAAAACCACGCTGAATGTATTACCTAATATTGTAAAACACACATTATTTCACCCTTGAAATAATGTGTGTTTTTATATTTTTATTTTAATGTTTTGATTGGGTTTATTATGTAACACAGTGTAAATGGAAATTTAATTTAAATATTTAGTAAATTATTATAATAGGATATTAGTATTTATGATAAAATTATCATAAAATTCAAAGTAATAGTTACTAAATATAAACGGAGCGGATGAGGATGAAGTGGGGATCATCTAATAAAATTATAGGAGAGTTTAATTGTCTAATAAAATAATTTACTTAGCAGGATTTTTATTTCTAATATTAGTTGGGTGCAGTAATGGTGATACGGTTGATTATAGTGGAGAACCAGGAATTACGGGGTATGTAATAGATAAGATAGAGGAATCAATTCTAATTGTAAATCCTGAAGCGGTAGATTTTAGCGAAACAGGCGGAAAGGAAGAATTTTATGATGCAGTATGGGCGAATAACTCCCCTGAGGATATTAAGGTTGGGGACCAAGTTAACGTGTGGTTTGACGCTGGTGTACAAGAATCATATCCAGGTCAAGCCTCTGTTGGCAAAATTGAAATTATCCCGAGCTCTACTTCAGAAGGTGCAACACTTTCTGATAATGAAGCACTAAATAAGGCCATAACTGCAATGACTTTAAAAAATAAACTTTTTACAGTTCGCTCCATTGTATATGATTCTGATAAAGAACGATGGACGATTATAGTGAAAAACATTGAAACTTACGAGGAACACACGGTTCAAGTAGAAGATAAGTAACTTTTTTCTCACTAGCAATACAGTACTAAAAGAAGACAGTGAATTATTACGGTCGAAATTTAAAAGGGCAAGCTATTTTTATTTTAAATTATTTAATAATTTAGAAAAATCATTCTGCTAAATTAATGGGAGGGGAAAGGAATGACTCTGGGGAATGAGTATTTACAGGTAGTCCAAGAAAGGTTTAGAAGTATTAAAGAGTTAGGAGATAAGACCATACAACGGTTGTCAGAAGATGAAATACATTGGGCTTTAAATAAATCTTCTAATAGTATTGCAATTATCGTTAAGCATTTAAGCGGAAATATGATTTCAAGATGGACTGATTTTTTAACATCTGATGGTGAAAAAAACAATAGGAAGCGGGACCAGGAATTTATAGATACTATATCATCTAAGCAAGAAATGATTATTATTTGGGAAAGCGGTTGGAATACACTTTTTAGATCAATCGATAATTTAGTCGAAGAAGACTTATTAAAAAATATTAATATCCGCGGCGAAAGCCATATGGTAATTGATGCGATTGAAAGGCAAATCGCTCATTATGCTTATCATATCGGCCAAATTGTTTATGTCGGTAAGCAAATTAAGGATGAGGAATGGGAAAGCCTTAGTATTCCTAAAGGAAACTCAGAAGAATATTTGCAGAAGATGTTAAAAAAACATGGAAAGTTGGAGTGATGCGAGAATAAGTTATTTTACTACTAAGCTACCAGATGCAAATCAAAGTTTGGAGGGAGTTTTAATATGAGTGAGAAATTATTGAGGGTCGGAACCACTTATATTCCAGTAACTAATGTAGAAATTTCAACTGTATGGTTTGTAAATAAATAAGGTGCAGAGTTAAGCTATAAAGATAAAGACAAGGCGATTCTAAATTTCGCAAACCAAAGCATCTTCCTTGTTAAATCAAGTCAAAATCAGAGTTCCAATTTCATTGATATTTATGGTGTAGAACGTTTTTCCTTAACATTTGAAGTGAATGGTTTAGATGCTTTAAAAGCAATACGTAAGGAATTTAAGAGAAATGGGATAAGAGTTGGAGATATTGAAAACAGAGGACACGGTGGAAGAAATTTTATTTTTTATGACTTAGATGATAATAAATTCGATGTATGGAGTGAACTTAGTCCAATTTTCAAAGCAAGATATTTAATATAGTAAATAACGAGAACACAGAATAAAAATATACGGATTAAACAGAGAAAAAGATAGAATGATTGCAGCTGCAACACTAATAGATAGAAGAGATAGAACGATTAGATTGAGAGGACTGATAGTTAAAATGAGTTTGCTTGAGAGAGTTGATTCTATTTGTTTAAAAGTTAGTGATATTGAAAAGGCAAGTACCTGGTATCAAGATATTTTAGGCTTCAATGAATCTTTTAAAGGTGACAATTATCGGATTTTAACTGTAGGAAATAGCAAAGTACCATTAACCATTGAAGAAGGCGTTGTGAGATCTTCACATAGTCAAGTTTATCCAATTTTTTACTCTAAAAATATCGAGAATGTATATGATGTATTAAAAGAAAATTGTGTAACTGTTAGTGACTTACATTACGACGGTGTGAATAAGTATTTTAATCTATTTGATCTAGATGGTAATAAGTTGCAGGTTTGTTATTGGGATTAGAATTTGTATGGGAATAAGTGACTCATATGAAATACCATATTCCTGTGTTTAAGCTAACATATGTCCTGCATATGATACTTGGAGCAAAAGTTAAATTCTACGATAAAGACCAGGAGAAATTTATCTAGTGCTTGAAATATAACGATTCATATTCCTTTGGTTTAGTAAACAAGTGAAATTATTCTAAGAGGATAATATAATCGCTTATTAAACTATTAATAAATTCATAAGGGAAATTGAAGAGGATATTTGCAGATTAAATATTCGGAAACGGAGAAGATAGATATGAATAATTTGTTTTCAATAGACTGTGGGGAAATCTTACTGCGGGAGTTTAGAATTGAAGATGCAGATGCTATTTATGAACTTACGTCACAACCTGAGGTTTATGAGTTTTTGCCTGATTGGCGGTCTACAAGAGAACAACGGTTAGATTGGGTGACACATTATGAGATACCTGACAATAAAGAGTTTCTGTCATCTGTTCCTAATATAGATGGAGAATTTTTGAAGTTGGGAATTGTTTTAAAGGAAACTGGGGAATTTATTGGTTTCTGTAATACGGGTATCAAAAAGGAAATAAGGAAGCCAAATCGGGAAATTGCATATGCTATTTCAAAGCATTACAGAAACCAGGGATATACAACTAAAGCAGTAAATGGATTGATAAATTACTTGTTTGAGAAAACAAATGTAGAACAATTAAATACAGTTGTTCTACCCCGTAATATAAGCTCAAGTAAAGTTATTCAAAAATGCGGTTTTCGTTTTAATGGAGATATTGATATTGATGATCAAACGCATTATCATTACATACTTAACAAAGAAGATTGGCAGAGCGAAAGAAGAAATTATTTGGAGAGGGATTAAGAATGGACTTAGGTACTCCATTTGCTATTGGGAATACAGCGGAAATATATCTATTGGAAAACAAGATTATAAAAATATTTAAAGACCATCTTCCGAATACGGAATCTTCTAATGAAGCAAATAAGCAAAGGTTTGCTTACTCATGTGGACTTTTTGTGCCTAGAATACTAGATGTTACAGAAGTAGATGGAAAACAAGCAATAGTCATGGAATATATTGAAGGAGATACAATAGGTGATTTACTAGTTAATAACATGGAGAAGCTGGAGTATTATATTAGCATTTCCGTTGATATACAACAGAAAATCCATTCTGTTGTTACTAATTCGCTTGAGCCGATGGCCAAAAAATTACAACGTCAAATTGAATCCGTTCCTATATTAGATGAGAGACATAAGTCTATTTTAATACATAAATTGAACTTGATGACATATGAACAGAGACTTTGCCATGGAGATTTCCATCTATTTAATTTAATAATGTCAGATAAAATGGTAGCAATTATTGATTGGGTTGATTCCAGTTCAGGAGATATTCGTGCCGATGTATATCGTACGTATCTGTTATATTATCAGTATTCAATGGATTTAGCCGATATGTATTTAAGACTTTACTGTGAAAAAAGTGGTTTGTTACAAGAGGAAGTTTTTCAATGGGCACCGATTATTGCTGGAGCAAGATTATCTGAAAATGTATCATCAGAAAATGCGGTGCGTCTTTTGAACATAATACATCATTACTGTCCTCAGTAAATTATTATTCACCTAAATTAATGCTTAATATAACAATGAAATCATTAACAAGAAAGTGTCTTAACTGTAGAAGCTAAAGAAAAAAAGGCTTAGGGAAAAAGTGTTTTTTCTAAGCCTATTTCAATGCGATTTTCTGTGAAGCAAAATGGCGGACGGACATGATAGTTAGGAAACTTCACTGCATACATGCAACAAACAACAAAGGCGGATCTGTCACCTAATTGCATGTACAAAACCTAGTTTTCTATTAAATTACAATCAAGCGACATTATTTCTGAAATAAGGTATAAAGACGTGTTATGTTTTACAAGTGTATCAAAATCTCCTACAAATGATTCAGAAAATGTTAACGAAAGGTATTCAAACCTCCTATGTTTTCTACTGTAATGAAAATGAATTACAAATAATCCGATGATAGACAGGTCTTATCTATCATTTTTTATTTCGTTATATTAATATTATCATTCCGGATACCTGATTTTCCCCGTACTATCTCCGTTTCTAACTGTGTTCCATTTTTTATCAGGAATATATCCTTAGAACTAAAGAAAGAAAAAATAATACTAATATATCAATTGTGAAAATTCAGATTAAAACTGACGAGATTCGACATTAATCCTTCAAGTAATCTATTATACTTTGTTTTAACAACTAGACTCTTTTTCAGAAAGAGCGAATCAAATCATGAAGAGAGGGGGCTTATTTAGTTGAAGGTATTCCGTTTTAAAAATGAGGGGAGGAAAAGATTTGAAAACGAAGAAAAAACGCCAAATCAGAGCATTTAGCTTTGCCGCTACATTTTTAATGACATTTTCTTTACTTACACCTGGTATTTCGCTTGCAGAGTCTAGTAGCACGACACAATCTTCTAAGGTTCATCATTCATTAAATGATTCGAAAAAAATAGTAGAGTCAAAAGTAAACAAAACATTACTTTCGTCATTTAAGGCAGATGAAAAGGTTACTTTTTTAATTAAGTTTAACGAAAAAGCAGATGCTAAAAAAGTCGCAGCAGATGCGAGAGCAAGTGCAGAAAAAGCAAAGCTTTCCACACAAAAGCAAGAGCATATCCAACGTTCAGCAGTTATCGCTGAGTTAAAGGAAGTATCAATTAAATCACAAGCAAATGTAATGACTTATCTGGAGCAGGAACAAAAGCAAGGGAATGTAGATGATTTTCATTCCTATCATGTCGTAAATGGTATCGCTGTTACTGCAACAAAAGAAGTGGCAGAGAAAATAGCAACATTCGCTGAAGTTGAAAAGCTTTTACCGAATGAAACAAGGGAATTATATACCACGGTATCAAAAGATGCAAAAGCTCCAAAATCAGAAACTGCAAACATTGAATGGAATGTGGAGCGAGTAGGGGCACCAGCAGTTTGGAATATGGGCATTGATGGTACAGGAATTGTCGTAGCAAGTATTGATACAGGTGTTGATCACGATCATCCAGGACTTGCAGAGAAATACCGTGGCTATGATGCTGCATCTGGTGAAGTAGATCATACGTATAGCTGGTTTGATGCAACAGCAGGCCGAGATGCACCATATGATGATCAAGGTCATGGCACACATGTTACGGGAACAATGGTCGGTAGTGAACCAGACGGATCGAATCAAGTTGGGGTAGCACCGGGAGCAACCTTCATCTCTGCAAGGGCGTTTACAGCAGCAGGTGGAACGGACGTAGATTTACTGGAGGCGGCAGAATGGATTTTAGCTCCAGGTGGCGATGTTACGAAAGCACCTGATGTTGTCAACAACTCATGGGGCGGTGGTCCAGGTCTTAACGAATGGTATCGTGATGTTGTCATTGCATGGCGTGCTGCTGAAATTTTCCCAGAGTTCTCAGCAGGCAATACGACACTATCTAACCCTGGTGGTCCAGGATCGATTGCTACACCTGCAAACTATCCGGAATCATTTGCAACAGGGGCAACTGATAGTAATGATTTGTTAGCAAGCTTTTCGTTAGAAGGACCTTCACCATATGAAGGGGATATTAAACCAGACATATCGGCGCCTGGTGTAAATATTCGTTCAACTGTTCCAGGTGGCGGCTATGAAGGTGGCTGGAATGGAACTTCGATGGCGGGACCAGCTGTTTCTGCAGTAGTTGCATTATTAAAACAAGTTGATTCAAGCTTAACTGTAGACGAAATTGAAGAGATTTTATTTGCAACTGCGACACCACTCACCGATAGAGAGTACTCAGCATCTCCTAATATGGGATATGGCCATGGGCTAGTAAATGCTTATGATGCAGTATCGTCCATCGTATCAGGGCTTGGAACAATGGAAGGCCAGGTTACTAAAGCTGGAGAAGATTCAGAAGCCCCTACATTTGAGCATGCTGCACCAGCAGAAACTTATGCAGGAATGAACTTAGATTTAATTATTCAAGCAGGAGATAATGTAAGCGTTTCATCTGTCGAGGTAAATTACGAGGATGCAAATCAGGAAATTCAAACAATTACAGCCAAGCGTGTTTCCGGTGACTACAAGAACGGAGAATATGTGGCAACAGTACCTGGTGAGGATATTGTAGTTGATTCATTCACCTATTCCATTACAGTAAATGATTTTGGAAATAATGAGGTTACAAGTGATAACTACGTTGTAGCAGTAGCGGCTGGTATAACGGTTGGTTATAGTACAGATTTTGAAACTGCACCAGCAGGCTGGACGATCTTTGGTGAAAATAGTAGCTGGGATCGCGGCATACCTACAACAGGTCCGGGAAATGCTGCGTCTGGCGAGTATGTGTATGCAACGAATCCTGTTGGAAACTATAATTCCAATGAAAACTCAACTTTAATGATGCCACCGATTGACTTGCCAGATGGAAATTCTTACTTACAGTTTAATCATTGGTATAACCTTGAGCGAAATTGGGATTATGGACATGTATTTATTTCTACAGACCAGGAGAATTGGACACAGCTTTTACGTATAACAGATGTTAATAATGGCTGGCAAAGTGCTGAAATCGACTTATCAGAATATGCTGGTCAGCGCGTTTATATCGGTTTTAATCTAGATACGGACGGCAGTGTAGTTAGAACTGGCTGGTATATTGATGATGTAGCACTATCAGATACGTCGCAGGGTACTGCTAAGTCCTTAGGAAAAGCAAATGCCAAGAGCAAGTCGAATGCTAATTTAGGTGTTGAAAAAGAAAGCAGTACAGCATTAAAAGGAAAGAAAGTAGAACCAGGAAAAATCGTACCAGTACAGCCGATCAAGGAAAAAACTCCTATTAAAGGGGATGCTATCGCACCAGCACTATTACCAATCGGTGCACAGGTCAGCGTGCTTGAAAGCGGCAGAACAATAAATACAAATCCTGCAAATGGAAGCTATTCATTACTGCATGCTGCAGGTGACTTCACAGTCCAAGCAGAAGCATACGGATTTCATCCAGTTACACAGGAAGTAACAATTGAAAATGATCAAACGACAACAGCTAATTTTACATTAGAGGAAATTGACAAATTTACTATTAGTGGAACAATAACTGATGAAGATACTGGAGAAGCGGTGGAAGGTGCAACAGTTCTGCTTGTAGAAGACGCTAATGTTGAACCAGCTGCAACGGATTCATCCGGTAACTATTCATTAACTGCATACGAAGGAACATACACATTAAAGGTTCTAGCAAGAGGATACCATGGTAAAGAGGTAGAGGTGAATCTTGATGGCGCAGATGCTGCAATCGATGTTTCCCTTGAGCCATTCTATACTGTTCCTGGTGGAGAAATTGGTTATGACGATGGCACTGCTGAGAATGCACGCGCATTTTATGATGCAGGTAACGGCTGGGCAGTTAGAATGTCATTGCCAGAGGGTAAAGATAGTGGGATTGTAACAGAAGGTGTATTCCAATTCCATGATGCTGACTGGCCAGTGCCAGGTGGAACAGCATTTGCAGTAGAAGTTTGGGATGCATCTGGATCGAACGGAGCACCAGGGAAGAAGCTAGCTGGCCCGATTGATGCAGAAGCAATAAGAAGCTTAGCAGAGTGGACAGTTGTAGATCTTACGGAACACGCTATCCAGGTCGATGGTGATTTCTATATGGTTTATATCCAAAAAGGAATAAATACGAATGCACCAGGTTTAGCTACGGATGAGAATGGTCCAAATGCCGAGCGTAGTTATCAGGTAGTTGCTGGAGCATGGTCACCATCACCTAAAGCAGAAGGGAACTATATGATTCGTGCTCGAGTTGCTTATGGCGTGGAAGATCCAGTCATCACATCACCTGCTGAGGATTTTATTACAAATGAAGCAGCTCTTACAGTTGAAGGAAAGGCATCCGCAACAACCACATTACAATTACTGAATAATGGAGAAGAAATCGGTACTTCTGAAGTTGGCGATGATGGAGTATTCTCATTACCAATCGAATTGACAGAAGGCACCAATGAACTTCAAGCAGTAACGCTGATGAATGGCGTCACAGTAGGGGAGTCCGAAACAGTTACCGTTACACTTGATACCAAGAAGCCAGAGCTGACAATTGACAGTCCGAAAAAGGGAGATAAATTGAATCGGGAAACGGTAACAGTAGAGGGGACTGTAAGTGATGCAAATCTAAATTGGGTTAAGGTAAATGGCCAAAAAGCAACAGTCACCGATGGGAAATATTCGAAACGAATCATTTTAGAAAATGGTGCGAACGAAATTAAAGTAGTTGCTCAAGATAATGCAGGAAATAAAGCAAATAAGAAGATAACAGTTCAAGCAGATTATGAAGCACCAGAAATTGAAAACTTGACGCCAACAGAGGATAAAAATCTTAAATCCGGCGAAACAGTGAAAATTGAATTTGATAGTGAAGAAGATTTAAAAGCTACCTTCTTCATCCATATGCCTTTAACAAATACTGTTCAGAATGCGACAGAGTTACCAATGATTGAAACGGCTGATGGACATTATGTGGGCTACTGGACAGCTACAAGCAACGCATTTGCTAAAGGTGCTGTAATTGAAGTGAAAGCAGTAGACAGCTTTGGCAATGAAACACGTGCCGAAGCAAAAGGAAAATTATTTATTAATGTAGAATAATAGGTTTAATACAAAAATAATCGGGAGCCAATGGGTTCCCGATTATTTTTTCGACGCTCAAAGGATGATGATGGAAGCTCGAGGTTTTGAATAAGAGCTTCAATCTAATATGCGAGCCCTTCAAAACGACAATAAGAATGTCGTTTTGCAAAATGTCATTGTGATTGTGGGAAATCTTATATTAGCAGGAGAGCAGAAATATCGCCAGAAGAAACACAATATCAGCAGGAGAGCAGAAATATTGGCAGGATTAACACAATATCAGCAGGAGAACAAGAATATCGACAGGAGAAAAAATATATCAGCAGGAGAGCAGAAATATCGCCAGAAGAAACACAATATCAGCAGGAGAACAAGAATATCGCCAGGAGAACAACTATATCAGCAGAAGAGCAAGAATATCGCCAGGAGAAAAAATATATCAGCAGGAGAGCAAGAATATCGACAGGAGAAAAAATATATCAGCAGGAGAGCAAGAATATCGTCAGGAGAAAAATATATCAGCAGGAGAGCAGAAATATCGCCAGGAGAAAAATATATCAGCAGGAGAGCAGAAATATCGCCAGGAGAACAACTATATCAGCAGGAGAGCAAGAATATCGCCAGGAGAACAACTATATCAGCAGGAGAGCAGAAATATTGGCAGGATTAACACAATATCAGCAGGAGATCAAGAATATCGCCAGGAGAAACACAATATCAGCAGGAGAGCAGAAATATCGCCAGGAGAACATAGACATCATATCCATTCAAGTTAAGAAAAAAACTTATAAAAATATTTTCCTTTTCCCCTTGCATAATTACTAAAAGTAAGTATAATAAAATTATACAATTTAATAATCGATTCCAATCTTCGGGGCAGGGTGCAATTCCCGACCGGCGGTAACGAGCATTATTGCTCGAAGTCCGCGACCCACAAAAGCGATTTGCTTACGTGGTGGACCTGGTGTGATTCCAGGACCGACAGTTACAGTCTGGATAAGAGAAGATGTCGAGCCTAATTTTAGTGTATTATCATACACTTTAATTTATCTATGAATTTTACCCTAAAGCCCCTATAGGACTTTAGGGTTTTTATATACTATTTTTTAGTATAGTTGATTAGGCTAGGACTTACTCCTTCATTAACGAGAGCGGAATCGATTAATTGATGAAGGAGGAGAACGATGATGCAAAAAACAAGCATGCAGTCATCAAATTTATTAAAACTTATTATTTTGGCATTACTAGGGACAATTTCACTTGTATTATTTTTCTTGAATTTCCCATTACCATTTCTACCGGCTTATTTAAAGATTGATTTTAGTGAGGTGCCTGCAATAATGGCAGGATTGATTTTTTCACCAATGGCAGGAATAATTGTTGTTGCAATTAAAAATTTACTTTACCTAGCTATCTCTGGAGCCGGTGATCCAATTGGAGTTGCAGCTAACTTCCTGGCAGGATTAATGTTTGTTGTACCAGTTTCATTAATTTATCATAAGTTTAAAAAAGGTACAAAGAGCGTTGTATCTGGATTAGTAACAGGAACGATTATTATGGCAGTAGGAATGAGTGTGCTAAATTATTTCGTCATTTTACCAGCTTATGGATGGTTCATGGGATGGGAAATGACTAATCAAGTTATTTGGGCTTCTGTTATAGCAGGTGTTCTACCATTTAATGTAATTAAAGGCATCGTTGTTGCATTACTATTTATCCCTATATTTATTAAAATGCGTCGTTGGATTGAACAAAAACAAGTATCATTAACATAGAAAAAAGGCTAATCTCTAGCAGTACAGCGAGATTAGCCTTTTTACATTCAAAATTGTCGTTTTCTTCAATAGTACTTGAATTAATAAAGTAAAATAGATTACTCAATCTCATGCATTACTAATGTTGTGCAAATAGAAAGATGAAATGTAATTAAGTAAATACCCTACCTTAAAACGAAAAAAACTGGCTTGGGCATCCAAACCAGTTTTTCTATTAGTCTTTCCTTTTTGCAACAATTCCAATCGTACATCTTGAGATGCAAATTAGATTGTCATCCTCATCGGTTATATTAATTTCCCAGACCATCGTAGTCTTTCCGGTGTGAAGTGGGGTTGCCATGGCTGTTACAATGCCATCCCGTTTACTTTTAACGTGATTAGCATTTATTTCAATTCCAAATACACTATTTTCTTCCAGGTCAACGTATGCGGCAGCACCGATGCTTGCTGCTGTTTCAGCTAGGGCAACATTTGCGCCTCCGTGTAGGAATCCAGCAGGCTGGAAGGTTCGTCCATCAACAGGCATTGTTAAGACTACTAAATCTTTATCGATTGATACGACCTCGATTCCGAGTGAACCCATTAATGTATTTTCGAAATTCATGACAATATCCCCCTTATTACACTAATTTACTAATTAATAATGAAATCGCTAATAAGAAACCATAAATCGTATTGGTAATCCCTGTTGCCTTCATTGCTGGCATCATTTCCAGCGGCTCTGTTTTCCCGCGGAAGTTTTTAATTACGCTACGTGCTTTTATTGCACTTAAGAAGGTAAGCAGCGACCAACTTGGCAAGATGCCGATAATAATATAAATTGCTGTTAGTGTATATGCGATAATGAATAATGTTGCTAAAAAGGTAATGGATTTTTCTCTGCCGATTAAAACCGGGATTGTTTTTCGTCCCCCAATTTCATCGCCATCACGGTCACGAATATTATTCGATAAGTTAATACTACCGATAAAGATTGTAATTGGAATGGAAATCCAAATCATTGTAGCCGTTACTGTACCAGTTTGAATAAAATACGTAATCCCAATAATGACGGAACCCATTAATACTCCTGAGAAAAGCTCGCCAAGTGGAGTATAGGAAATAGGAAGCGGTCCACCTGTATATAAATAACCAAATGCCATACAAATAAGTCCGATAACGGCAATCCACCAGCTTGATGCTGTACAAATATAGATACCAATTAAAATAGAAATGCCATAAAAGATAAATGCGATATTTCGTATTTTCTTCGGTTCGATTCCATCTCTAACAATCGTACCGCTAATTCCAACAGATTCTTCTGTATCTAATCCTCTTGCGTAATCATAGTATTCATTAAACATATTCGTTGCCGATTGGATAAGCAAGGAAGCGATTAGCATGGCCAGGAACAATAACCAATTGATTGAGCCATCAATAAAAGCAATCATTGTACCAATAAAGACGGGTATAAATGACGCAGTTAGTGTATGTGGGCGGATTAAACGCCACCAAATATGAAAGCCATCTCTTTCATTTAAGGCTTCTTTAACATTTACATTTTGTGCTGACTGCATGGAAGTTTTCCCCCTGATTTTTCTTTCAATACCATCCTAATTTTAGGCAAATTAAGAGGTAGTGTCAATCTTTCGATAGAAATGTAGAGGCTTTTCTTGAGAATCCTAGCAAAAGAGCATAAAATGAATATGGACGTTTTTTAAAAGAAAAGATAGAATGTCGGCATATCTTACTGCACAACTGCACTAGGATCATTCGTTTAAATGCTTAATCGATTGCCGAGGTTCTTAATTAAATTAGAAAGCTTATAAACTTTCTCGTTGTACTAGTGAAACAAAGACATCACAAATAGGCTGGGATGATCCTAAGTTTTCTAGTCATTGTATAATACGGAGGTTTACTTAAATGATTGAAATAAAAGAAGGACAGGTTGAAGCATTGTTCGAAAAAGTAATTCAAGGGTTGCAGAACAATGAAGATGCCCGACTTGTTAGCATTACAAAAAAAATACAACCGATAGATGCCCTGGAATTTTATCAACGGGCTAGTTATATGGGGAAAAATCGAACGTATTGGACAAATTCAAATCGAAGTTTATACTTAGTGGGGGTTGGTGAAACGTTTGAAATTACTGCTGCCCAATCACGATTCAAGGAAACGAAACAGAAATGGGATAAATTATTAGAGCAAGCAGTAATTCATAATCCTTATAAGTTGCCTGGAACAGGGGTGACTGCACTTGGTGGCATGTCATTTGATCCTAAAAAGGAAACGACAGAATTATGGAAGCATTTCAAACCAAGTCAGTTTACGATTCCTGAGTTCCAATTAACGATTTACCAAGGAGAATCCTATTATACAATTAATGTTTTGATTAATAAGGATGATCATTCAGGTCAATTGGCGGCTTCGATTCAGCGAATGGAAGAAACGCTTTTTCAAACAATCCAAGTAGAGCCTGAATCATTAACGATAGAGAAAAAAGTAGAAATTAATCCTGAACGTTGGAAAGAAACTGTCCGTGCGGCAACAAGTGAAATTCTTAACAAGAAGGTAGAAAAAATCGTTTTGGCGCGTGAAGTACGTTTATCATTTGATAAACAGGTGAAAAGTAGTGTTGTAATAGATAAACTATTGGATACTCAAGCAAATAGTTATATCTTTGCATTTGAAAAGAATAATCATTGTTTTATCGGTGCTACACCAGAAAGACTAGTAAAAGTAGAGCAGGACAATCTTCTGTCAACATGTCTAGCTGGAACAGCCCCGAGAGGTGAGACAAGGGAAGAGGATGAAAGAATTAGCGAAGAGCTCTTGCATGATCAAAAAAATCGTGAAGAACATGACTTTGTTGTGCAAATGATAAAGCAGGCGATCAAAGATCATTGTACAGATCTTGTAATCCCAGATGAGCCTGTCGTTTATCCACTCAAAAATTTACAGCATTTATACACACCTGTTACAGCCAAGCTGAAGGAAGGATACAGTATTTTTGATATTATTGAGCAGTTGCATCCAACCCCTGCCTTAGGTGGGACTCCTCGGGAAGAATCACTTGCATTCATTAGAGAAAATGAATTGCTCGACCGTGGTTGGTATGGTGCCCCAGTTGGCTGGCTCGATAGTAATCAAAATGGAGAATTTGCAGTAGCCATTCGCTCTGGATTAATTCATGGTGACACGGCTTCCTTATTTGCAGGCTGCGGGGTTGTAAAAGATTCAGATCCTGAAGCAGAATATGAAGAAACAAATATTAAATTAATGCCAATGCTATCTGTCTTAGGGGGATAAAGAAATGGAACATACAGAAATATTGACGAGATATACAGCAAATTTCGTTGATGAACTCGTTAAGAGTGGAGTAAAAGATGTAGTTATCTCACCAGGCTCAAGATCGACTCCGCTTGCATTAACATTCTCAGAACATCCTTCCATAAAGGAATGGATTATTATTGACGAACGCTCTGCCGCATTTTTTGCATTGGGAATTGCAAAACAAACGAAAAGGGCTGTTGCACTTATATGTACTTCAGGTACTGCGGCAGCAAATTATTTCCCTGCGATAGTAGAATCACATTATAGCAGGGTACCATTAATAGTAATCACCGCTGATCGTCCACATGAATTACGGGGAGTCGGTGCTCCACAGGCGATTGAGCAAGTAAAGCTATACGGAGATTATGTGAAAGAATTTCATGAAATGGCGCTCCCTGAAGGTACCCCTGAGATGTTAAACTATGTGCGTAATAAGGCTGCACATGCTGTTTATATCGCAGAAGAGGGAAATCCAGGGCCTGTCCACCTTAATTTTCCATTCCGTGAACCACTAAATCCTGATTTCTCATTAGAAGCGATCTGGGAGCCAACTGGTTATGGTAATCATGAACGAATCTACCAAGCGTCACTTGATGGAAGCAAACGGCTCTCCACTGCGCAGTTACAGCTTTTAATTGAAAAGTTAACAGCTAAGAAAAAAGGTGTAATTGTCTGTGGCCCACAAGTGGATGATGAGTTTGCAACTGCAGTCACAGCACTCGCAGCAAATTGGGGTTTGCCGATTTTAGCAGACCCATTGTCACAGCTCAGGTCAGGCAAGCATGCAAAGGTAAATGTTATTGAAAGCTATGATGCCTTCTTAAGAAACGAGACAATTCGCAAGCAACTGAAGCCAGAATTCATCATACGGTTTGGTGCAATGCCTGTATCTAAGCAATATCTTTTTTATCTAAAAGAGAATAAGGATGTCATGCAGTTTACTATTGAAAATAGCGCTGGATATCGTGAACCTACGGGTAATATTACGGAGTTTATTTTCGCTGATGCTGTATCCTTATGTAAGGATTTGCTCACACAATCTCCGGAAATGAATTTCGATCCTAGCTGGTTACAAACATGGCAGGAAATGAATAACATCGCAAAAAAACATTTACTAGCTAATGTCGAGGACAAGATTACTGAGGGAGAGGCTATCCGAGGACTTGTTGATGTTATTCCAGAGAATGGCAGTGCCTATGTTGCAAACAGTATGCCAATCCGTGATTTTGACACGTTTATGCTAACAACAAACAAGTCATTTACAGTACTTGCAAATCGTGGAGCTAACGGAATCGATGGATTGCTCTCCAGTGGTATTGGTGCTGCAACAACGGGGAATCCGGTGACAATCGTTAGTGGCGATCTGTCGTTTTTCCATGATATGAATGGATTACTAGCTGCCAAACATTATCAGTTAAATGTTACAATATTATTGATCAACAATAATGGTGGAGGAATCTTCTCATTCCTCTCACAAGCAAATGATAAAAAGCACTTCGAGGCATTATTTGGTACGCCACTGAATATTGACTTCCAGCATGCTGTCAGCATGTATGGAGGGGAATATAAACTCGCTAAGACGGAAACAGAATTGAAAGAGCTGCTTACGAAGAGTTATCAGGAAAAAGGATTACATGTGATTGAAATACAAACAGATCGCACAGAGAACGTTGACTGGCACCGTGGAAAATGGACGGCGATTGAACAAGAGATTCTGAAAGGCATGGATTAAAAAATTGTATTATCAGACGGAAACAGCAAGCTATTGGTATGAGGTTCATGGTGAAGGAATACCAGTCGTCCTATTACACGGTTTTACAGGTAGTAATTTAACTTGGCAGCATTTTATTGCGCAGCAGAGAGACGAGCTTCAAATTATCACCATCGATTTACCGGGGCACGGGAAAACTGAAACGAAGGAACCGGTAACGATGGAAGCATTTTGCCATGACTTATCTCAGCTATTTCAATATCTTCAGCTAGATTCGATTCATTTAGTAGGCTATTCAATGGGGGGAAGAACGGCACTTTCGTTTGCATTAATCTATCCAGAAATGATAGCAACGCTTGTTTTAGAGAGTGCATCACCAGGATTACTTAATGTGGATGAGCGGAAGTTGCGAGTAGAAAAGGATGAATTGCTTGCAGAAAAGATTGAGCAAGAGGGATTAGCTTCCTTTGTCAACTTTTGGCAGGATATTCCCTTATTCCAGACGCAAAAAAAGCTGCCCCAACATGTTCAGCAAGCAATTCGTAATGAACGTTTAGCCCAGACTGTACAAGGGATGGCAGATTCCCTCCGCTTTATGGGAACTGGAAAACAGCCATCATGGTGGGGGAAATTACATGCGTTCAAGCGACCTGTTTTATTACTTGCAGGTGAACTTGATCAGAAGTTTGTGGAGATAAATAAAAGCATGAGGAATAGCTTGGAAAATAGTGAGTTAGTGATTGTAGAAAAAGCTGGACATGCAATCCACATTGAAAAATCAGCAATTTTTGATACACTAGTAAGTGAGTTTATATTGAAAAGACAGTAATAAGCTTTTTTGTAGTTATGAAAGTATAAAAACTTTCTTACTACATAAGTGCGACTAGTGTAGTTACCGAAAGGCTTGGTGATTACGAGGTTTTCTAACGACAATCATTACATAGTGTCAATATTAGGAGGAATAATATGGCTGTACAATGGGAAGAAGCAAAGAAATACGAAGAAATCTTTTATGAAAAATATAACGGTGTTGCAAAAGTTACCATCAATCGCGAGCATAAACGTAATGCCTTCACACCTTTAACAGTAAATGAAATGATTGATGCATTTGCAGATGCACGTGATGATTCTTCAATCGGAGTCATTATTTTAACAGGTGCAGGAGATAAAGCATTCTGTTCTGGCGGAGACCAAAGTGTACGTGGAAATGGCGGATATGTTGGCAGTGACAATATTCCACGCTTAAACGTACTTGATTTACAACGCCTAATCCGGACGACTCCAAAACCGGTAATTGCTATGGTAAATGGTTATGCAATCGGTGGGGGGCATGTATTACATGTTGTCTGTGATTTAACGATTGCATCGGATAATGCTATTTTCGGTCAAACAGGTCCAAAAGTGGGAAGCTTTGATGCTGGATATGGTGCAGGTTATCTTGCACGTATGGTCGGTCATAAGCGCGCACGTGAAATCTGGTATCTTTGCCGCCAATACAATGCGGAAGAAGCATATGAAATGGGCATGGTAAATAAAGTCGTTCCCCTCGAAAACCTGGAAGAAGAAACATTGCAATGGTGTGAAGAAATTTTAGAAAAATCACCAACAGCACTTCGATTCTTGAAAGCATCCTTCAATGCGGATACAGACGGTTTAGCTGGATTACAGCAAATGGGTGGGGATGCAACATTGCTCTACTATACAACAGATGAAGCGAAAGAAGGAAGAGATGCCTTCAAAGAAAAGAGAAAACCAAACTTCAAACAGTTTCCACGTTTTCCTTAAGTCATATTGTGTGATGAACGAAGATAAAACCTTTGCTGAAACAAGCAAAGGTTTTTGCTTATGTAATTAATATTTAATTGGAACTCCATAATGAAAGGAAATAGCGTTATGACAGAAACAATACCACATTGGTTAACGAAGCAGGCTGATATTAATCCGGATGGAGTCGCCGTTGAAATGGACAATGGCGATGTTCTCACCTTTAATGAGTTAAAAGCAAATAGTCAGCGTTTCGCTAGAAAACTAGCAAAAGCTGGAATTTCTAATGGAATGCATGTTGGGATATTATCGACTAATAATCTTAGGATGATTACAGTGATTCATGCTCTTAGTTATTTAGAGGCAGTTGGCGTTTTATTAAACACTCGTTTAACGACAAAGGAAGTCAATTATCAGCTCCAGGATGCAGAAGTAACCCATCTCTTGACTGCTAGTCAGCTTAATGAGGAAGAACAGGCAGCTTTCAATGTAAGAGAAGTTCTTTCCTTCTCAGAAGTTGAAGCATACGAGGAAAAGGATGTAGAGGTTATTTCGGAGTTGGATTTAAATGCAACGTTTACAATTATTTATACATCTGGAACGACTGGTTTTCCGAAAGGTGTGATGCATACTTACGGTAATCATTGGTGGAGTGCAATCGGTTCTGCGCTTAATTTAGGCCTGGATAAACAGGATAAATGGTTAATTCCTCTGCCACTGTTTCATGTGAGCGGGTTATCTACTTTAATAAAAAGTGTGATTTATGGTATGCCGATTTATTTACTAGAAAAATTTGATGAGAAAATCGTCCATGAAGCAATTATGACGAAAGGAATATCAATTGTCTCTGTTGTTACTGTCATGGTGCAGCGTTTAATGAATTTATTAGGTGAAAACAGCTATCCAAAAACATTAAGATGCATGCTATTAGGCGGTGGACCAGCTCCGAAACCTTTATTGGAAAAAGCAAAGGACAGACAAGTTCCAGTATTCCAGTCGTATGGAATGACAGAAACAGCGTCACAAATTGTAACGCTGAGTCCAAAGGATGCACTAGAAAAGGTTGGCTCTGCAGGGAAAGCTCTATTTCCAGCACAATTGAAAATAGTTGAGCCGGACGAAATGAATGTTGGTGAAATTCAAGTAAAAGGTCCGATGGTAACGAAGGGGTACTATAATCACAAATCTGCAAATGAAACGTCGATTAAAGACGGTTGGCTGGCAACGGGAGATTTAGGGTATTTGGATGATGAAGGGTTCTTATATGTCGTTGATCGCAGAAAAGACTTAATTATTTCTGGTGGTGAGAATATTTACCCATCGGAAATCGAAAGTGTTTTGTCAGCGATGGAGCAGGTCAAGGAAGTAGGAGTGACAGGGAAAGAGGATGTGCGCTGGGGAACGGTACCTGTTGCTTTCATTGTGAAGAGTCGAGAAGTATCAATTGAAGAAATACTAGCTTTTGCTGAAAAACATTTGGCGAAATATAAGCTGCCAAAGGAAATTCATTTCGTAGATGCATTGCCGAGAAATGCAGCAAATAAGCTAGTTCGTAATAAATTACGGAACTAAAGAATTTTCCTCCAAATCACATTTCATGGTTTTAAAAAAAACATGGAAGGTATATAGAAGGATATATCACGAAGAGGAGGGAAATTGGATGAATAATATGTTTGATCAATATTTTTCGGTAAGCTTCATGGATGGTTTACAAAATCTTGTAATTGCAATTCTCGTATTACTTATTGGTTGGATCATTGCAAAAATAATAGGCTCTTCCCCGCAGGGAAAGAAAAGCTTCGGCAGCATTTCATCGCAATCAGGCAAATCGAACTTTATTTTCAAGGAGTCTTCGTGTATTTCTTCCGCTAGGTTTATACGAAAACTCACGATATTGAAGCGACAAATGTACTGATTATCGTCAAGGCTCTAAAGTATACGACTGTCTGAGCGAAAATCAACTATGCGCATAGTTAGCAGTTAATTTAAACTTATCAGTAACATTTATTCTCTATGTACAACAATCATAATATAGGAGTTATCAAGCAGGATACACGCTAGCTTTAGCGGATGTCCTGCTTTTTTGTAGGTAAGAATATTTGCGGCGATACTGGCACTTCCGCTTATGTTCCAAGTATACTTTCCGTTCTTGTTGCCAAAATTAAGAACAGGAGGTGTGGTATGGAAAAGAATACGTATTTTATTAATATAGGTACTGGTGAAATTTCACAAATAAAAAACGAAAACAATTTTGCGTTAATAATACAAGCGACAGCAGAGGAGGTGAATCAGCTAAGGAGGAAAATGGATGACATGCATGATTCAAGCTTTGATTCATTTATTCGGGCGCAAATTCCATTTCTAGAGTATCATCACGACCAAGCAAACGAACAATACGATAAAAATCTTACAGAAGCGTATCAACTCATTCATCAATTAGGTAATTCACAAACAAAGGCACATATTGAAAGCATGGGGATTTTTCTAGAAAATCAGGAATAAAGTTCAACTGCAGTTTTTGTCGATATTTTGTGTTTAATCTTTATAGAAATAAGGAATAGTCTACCATAGTATTAAGCTAGTACGTACCTTAAAGGGGATGTTAGAATGAAGCATAAATTAAAAAGAAACAGCAAATGGATACTTTGTGTTTTAAGTGTAGGCGTAATTCTGTTACTATTAGTCGTAAGCAATCATAATACTTTACCTGTTCAAGCAAAGAATCATCAGCAAATCATTTCGACATTAGGTAGTGTGGGGAAAGCACAGCAAAATAACTCAATAATAAATAGCATGGAAATAGAGCAAGCAGTTGCTTCTTCAACAAGAGAAAATCTGGTAACGGAGCAGAAACAGTCTGATTCAGCAAAGGATAATGTGGGAATGGAACAACAAGATACGATTCCAGAACTTACACATCAAAATATTGTTGAACTAACGGATCGCTTTATGAATACATTAGTACAACCGATAGATGATAATTATCGAGTACTAAATTATGCGACAATAGATGAATTAATGGATGTTTTTTCGGTGTTCATAGATCGAGAAGTTGTTGCTGAGTATGTAAATTTTTATTTCCATGAAGAAGCGGATGGAATTTATATTCTGCCAACAGAAACGCCACCATGGTTTGAAGAAAATAACGATTATAAAGTACAACAGGTAAGTGAAAATAAAGCAATGGTAAATCAATATAATGAATCAGAATTACATGGAAATTATACTGTTAGTATAGAATTCACGTATGATGGATCTGCTTGGAGGATAACGGGCATTGCACATCAGTATTAGGTTCAAAATAGGGGGAATCCCTAGTGAATAAAGTTTCACTTGATTTAATAGAGAAAAGGGTAGTTGATAATTGAAAAAATTTAGGGATTATTACAACAATGAGGTGAAGCTTTCCTTTGATGATCATCCTTTCTCCAAAGAGCCGAAACATGTATGGGTGATTTGCAAGCATCGAGGAAATTGGCTATTAACTAAGCATAGTGAGCGGGGGTTAGAATTCCCTGGGGGGAAAGTTGAAATCGGTGAAACTGCAGAGCAAGCAGCAATTCGTGAAGTAAAGGAAGAAACTGGAGGAACGGTAGAGAGTATTGTATATATTGGTCAATACATTGTATACGGGAAAAGTGATACCGTAATAAAGAATGTTTACTGTGCGAATGTTAATCAGTTGTTAAATCAGGAAACCTATTTTGAAACAGACGGGCCGCAGCTGCTTAAATCGATACCCGAAAATGTAAGGTATAATGATCGGTACAGCTTTGTGATGAAAGATGGAGTATTAGAATATTGCATGGAGTATATTCAGAATGAGAGTATTTCTTTACGTCCAGTTTAAAGGCATGTAATGTAGAAAATGTAACGCTTGGAGAGAAATTTTCCAAGCGTTTTTACTTGGCCAGTTTTTTTACGACTCGTTAACGATTCTAATTAGGTCGTATGTTTGATCAACCAGGTTTCAATCCTCTCCACAATCTTATACATGATTGCAGCGAGAATCGCGATGATAACAAGGCTTGCCATTACGAGTGTAAAATCAAATACTTGGAATCCGTAAATGATTAAATAGCCGAGACCTTCCTTTGATACAAGGTATTCCCCAACGATTACACCAACCCAAGATAATCCTACGTTTACTTTAAGTGTAGAAATCATTGCAGGCAGTGCTGCTGGAAAAATCGCTTCTTTAAAAATTTGTGATTTCGATGCGCCGAAGCTTCTCAATACTTTCTCGTAGTTTGGATCCACTTCATTAAAAGCAGAATAAACGACAAGTGTTGTAACGATAACAGAAATAATAAATCCCATCGCAATGATAGAGAAATATCCAGGTCCAAATGCAACGATTAGGATGGGACCGAGTGCTACTTTTGGCATCGCATTAAAAACGACGAGATAGGGATCCATGACTTTGGAAAATCGAGCCGATGTCCAAAGCATGATGGCAATTAAAATTCCACCAATGGTTCCAATGATAAAGCCTAAAATCGTTTCAAACAGAGTGATCGAAACGTGGCTGAAAATTGAGCCGTTTGCAAATCTTGTAATGAGCAAATCGATTACCTTGGTAGGGGAACTGAATAATAATGGGTCAATCCAATAAAATCTGCTCGCAATCTCCCAAAGTGCGATAAAAAAGATTAGGATAGCAAGCTGCCAAGTTAATACGACCTTTTTTTCCTTTTTTAATTGTCTGTTATAGTCTTCAAATAAGTGTTGATCTGTTTTTTGCTTCATATCTTTTAGAACACCACCTTGCTTGCTGATTCTTTCTTGTCTAATTCTTCCCAAATTTTATCGAAAAGCAGCTGATATTTTTGATGCTTCCGAACGAGTATTGGTGTTTCATTTCGTAATTCAATTGGTACTTCAAATACTTTAGCAATGGAACCGGGATTAGCGTTCATGATAAATACACGGTCACTCATTGCAATTGCCTCACCGATATCATGGGTTACGAGAATGGCGGTTTTGTGATAAGTCTTGAATAATTTTGCAACTAAGTTTTCGAGTTTTAATTTCGTTTGATAATCAAGTGCTGAAAATGGTTCATCTAGTAATAAGAGTTTTGGGTTATTAATTAAAGTCCGAACTAATGCAACACGTTGTCTCATTCCACCGGATAACGCGCTCGGATACTTTTCCGCAACATTAGGGAGACCGACGACATCTAATAGCTCTAATGCTCGCGAACGGGTTTCCTCTGTAAATTGGTTCTGAATCCTCGGTCCTAATAAAACATTATCAATAATTGTTTTCCAAGGAAACAGATAGTCTTGCTGCAGCATATAACCAATCGATAAATCAGTATTGCTGATTAATTTCTGCTGGAGAAATACATCCCCAGCAGTTTGTTTCATTATTCCAGCGATGATGGACAATATTGTTGATTTGCCACAACCACTTGGTCCAAGTAAGGAAATAAATTCACCTTCCTTTACCGACAATGAAATATTATCCAATGCTTTTGTAAAGCCATTTTTCGAAAAATAGTGATGGGAAACATGATCCAAGGTTAGAAATGACACATTATGTCCTCCTTAGTTACCAATAACATCTTCTGCAAACTCTGTATTAACCAAATCTTCATATGGCACATCTGCTGGAAGCTCGCCAGCTTCATCCATTATGTCTTTTAAGTTATCCCATTCTGCTTCGTCTAAAATTGGATCTGTTGCAAAAGAGTCTTGATTTTTATAACGTTCAATGGATGTAGTCAATATTTCTAGGGCGGTATCTTCAAAATAAGGTTCGATTACTTTTGCGATTTCCTCCGCTTTATTTTCTGCAACCCATTGCTGTGCCTTGTAGATTGCTCTTGTAAATTTTGTAATTGTTTCAGGATTCTCATCTAGGAAGCTCTGTTTTGCCATAAAAACGGTGTATGGTACGGTACCAGATTCTTCACCGAATGATGCAACAATATGGCCTTGACCTTCTTTCTCAAACACACTAGCTGTTGGCTCAAATAATTGAACATATTCATAATCACCAGAAGCAAATGCACCAGGAATATTTGCAAAATCAATGTTTTGCGTTAATTCCAAATCTGTATGTGGATTAATACCATGTTGTTTCAGAACGTACTCACCAACCATTTGTGGCATTCCACCAACCCGTTGACCTAAAAAGTTGCTTCCCGCAACATTTTCCCAAGTAAAATTAGGATCTGGATCTTTCGCAACTAAAAATGTTCCATCTGTTTGTGTTAATTGTGCGAAATTAATTGCGTAGTCTTTAGAATCCTGTGCATAAACATAGATGGAGGTCTCAGAGCCAACTAGTGCAATATCGGCCCCGTCAGAAAGTAAAGTAGTCATCGTTGTATCTCCACCCCAAGTTGTTTGCAGTTCCACTTCAAGTCCTTCTTCCTCAAAAAAGCCTTTCTCAAGTGCTACATATTGTGGTGCATAAAAGAGGGATCTTGTAACCTCTGCTAAGCTGATTTTTGTAACTTCTGATGTATTACAAGCGGATAGCATTAATAGAAATAGGGAAGCAAATAAAATTAATATCGTCATTTTTCTCATCGTACTCGACCCTTTCAAAATAAGTAATGTTTGCAGGTAGGAAAGATTTAGAGCTTTCTCGCCGCTATAGTAACAGTGGGATTTCTAAAGACAGTTTATGCGATAGTGAAAAAATGTGTGAATGCCTATATGGGGATTGAAAATCTTTTAATGGAAGGGGAATCATTTTAATTCATAAAAAGAACCGACTTCCATTAAGAAGTCGGCAATTAGGATGAATCTAAACAAATTTTTGGATAGACAAGCTATCCTTACTTTCACTCATATAAGAAATCCTTTTGGGATGAGGAAACGAATTAAATTAACCTTTGTAAAGTGGACCTGCTTGCTTAATACTCTCCCCAGCTTCGGTAAACTTCTCGAAATTATAATGAAATTTCATCGCTAAGGATTTGGCGGCAATCCCATATGCAACTTTATCTTGCCATGTATATCTTGGAATTAGAACACTGTCTGGTACACCAGGAATAGACGAAGGTATCTGCAAACCAAAGATCTCATCGACTGTTGTCTCTACTGTATTTAGCTCTCCTTCTAAGGCAGAATGGATCATTGCTCGAGTATAGGAAAGCTTTATGCGTTCACCTACACCATAAGGCCCGCCAGTCCAGCCGGTATTCACAAGGAATACATTCGCATTATATAAATCAATTTTTCCCCCAAGCATTTCTGCATATCTCGCTGGTGCTAATGGAAGAAATGGAGAACCAAAGCAGGCAGAGAATGTTGCTTGTGGTTCTGTAACACCTCGTTCCGTGCCAGCTAATTTACTCGTATAACCACTCAAGAAATGATACATTGCCTGTTCCTTCGTTAGTCTACTAATTGGTGGCAAAGTTCCAGAAGCATCGGCAGTAAGGAAAATAATCGTGTTTGGATGACCTGCGACACTTGGAGTCATGATATGATCAATATACTCTAGTGGATATGCTGCCCTAGTATTCTCCGTTAATAATGTATCGTCATAATCAGGAATTCTCGTATCATTTAAGATGACATTTTCTAATACCGCACCGAACCGGATTGCATTGAAAATCTGTGGTTCTTTTTCCTGTGATAAATTGACGCACTTTGCATAGCAGCCACCTTCAATATTAAATACACCATCAGGTCCCCAGCCATGCTCATCATCACCAATAAGGCGACGATGCGGGTCAGCGGATAAAGTTGTTTTACCAGTGCCAGATAGGCCAAAGAATAAAGCAACATCACCTTCTGCGCCAACATTCGCTGAACAGTGCATAGAAAGTATATCCTGCTGTGGTAACAGGTAATTCATAATGGAAAAGATCGATTTCTTTATTTCTCCTGCATACTCCGTGCCCCCGATTAAGATAATTCGTTTCTTAAATGAAATCATAATAAATGTTTCTGAATTTGTTTTATCTACAATAGGATCTGCTTTGAAATTCGGTGCAGATATGACCGTGAATTCTGAATGATGGGTTTTAAGCTCTGCATCTGAAGCTGTAATAAATAATTGGCGTGAGAATAAGTTGTGCCATGCATACTCATTAATTACTTGAATAGGTAATCGGTAATTAGCATCTGCACCAGCAAACCCTTGAAAAGAATATACCTCATCTTTTCCCTTTAAATAATCAACCATTTTACGATATAGGTTATCAAAGTAAACTTCTTCGATTGGTTGATTGACAGGTCCCCAATTAATAAATGTGTCACATACTTTATCCCTTACGATGAACTTGTCTTTTGGAGAGCGTCCTGTGTACTTTCCTGTTGTAGCACGTACAGCGCCAGTATTAGTTAAAGTACCTTCATTTCGTTCTAGGACCTTTTCAACTAATTGCGGTACAGATAAATTATGCTGTATGTTCTCATGAGAAATTAATTCTTTCACTAAAGACTTTTCCACAGTTTTCATCTCGATTTCTCCCGCCTTTATTGTTATACGATAAATTCATTCATTATTTCTAACATTAATAAGCTTAATTTTTAATTAGTATAACACATTAATAATAATAGTCCATACCAATAATCGATATTTTTAATATTTTATAGGATTTATTTTTAATGTTGAAAATTTTGGTATTCATGAGCTTAATTCTTTAAGGAGAGATGCAACATAATGAGTGACTTCGATTTAGTTGGAAAGCAACATGGGAAATTGGTGAAAAGATAAAACTATAGGGGTAAATGTTAACCAATATATATGGAAATTATTTATTGAAGGCATAAAGTGATTCTATACCTAGGTTTATATATCTTAAACAAATACAATAATTAGTTTGCCAGTTTTAAACATTCAATCATATGAAGTATCTTGCTCTTATGTTAGTACGCTAATTTTACTGTTGACATGAACCTATGGATTCGTTAATCTTATAAGGAACGGATATCTCTTATTCAGAGCCGGCGGAGGGACAGACCCAATGAAGCCCAGCAACCATCACATCATGTGAAAAGGTGCTAACCTGATGCAAGGAAAACTCCTTGAACAATAAGAGTGAAAGGCCCGGTAACCCTTTCCTCATTTATAGGAAGGGCTTTTTTACTTTAAAGAGTAAATATTTTATTTCTTATAGTAAGATGATAAGAAATTCTCCAGATGGGGATAAGGAATATTTTTTTACTTTCTCAGGTACGTTGAATAAAATTAATCATAACTTACTAAATAGAGATCCGTAACATCATATAAAGGGGAGTAAGCCTAATGGCTGCAAATCGTCGTTTATTTACATCAGAGTCTGTAACAGAAGGACATCCTGATAAAATGTCTGATCAAATCTCAGACGCAATTTTAGATGCAATTTTAGAAAAGGATCCATTTGCGCGTGTCGCATGTGAGACTACGGTAACAACAGGTTTAGTATTAGTTGCAGGAGAAATATCTACAAGTACGTATGTAGATATTCCAGCAGTCGTTCGCCAAACAGTGAAGGAAATCGGCTACACAAGAGCAAAATTTGGATTTGACGCAGAAACTTGCGCGGTAATGACTGCGATTGATGAGCAATCTGCAGATATTGCTGGCGGTGTGGATAAAGCACTTGAAGCGCGTCAAGGAAAAATGAGTGAAGCAGAAATTGACTCAATTGGGGCGGGGGATCAAGGCTTAATGTTTGGCTTTGCTTGTAATGAAACAGAAGAATTAATGCCATTGCCTATTTCTTTGGCGCATAAACTTGCAAAACGATTAACAGATGTACGCAAAGATCAAACCTTGGATTATCTCCGTCCAGATGGAAAAACACAAGTAACAATCGAATATGATGAGAACGATTCTCCTGTACGTGTTGATACGATTGTTATTTCTACACAGCACCATCAAGATATTACAACAGAACAAATTGAAAAAGACATGATTGAACATGTCATTCGTCCAATCGTTCCAGAAGCACTTCTTGACGATGAAACAAAATATTTCATCAATCCAACTGGACGCTTTGTTATTGGCGGACCTCAAGGTGACGTAGGATTGACTGGTCGTAAAATTATCGTGGACACATATGGTGGATATGCTCGTCATGGTGGTGGAGCATTTAGCGGTAAGGATGCTACCAAAGTAGATCGTTCGGCAGCATATGCAGCACGCTATGTTGCAAAAAATATCGTTGCCGCGGACCTTGCGAAGTCATGTGAAGTTCAACTTGCATATGCAATTGGTGTTGCGGAACCAGTTTCAATTGCGATAAATACATTTGGCACTGGCATTGTAGCGGAGGATGTTCTTGTTGAAGCGGTTCGTCAATTATTTGACCTTCGACCAGCTGGAATTATCAATATGCTAGACTTAAGAAAGCCAATCTTCCGAAACACGGCTGCATACGGTCATTTTGGTAGAACAGATATCGAGTTCCCATGGGAAAAAACAGATAAAGTGAATGAATTAAAGACGTTATTGGTAAAATAATTTCTATATCAAGTCGTTTGGCAGTAGTTTTGCTGAACGGCTTTTTTTATTGGTTTTAAAGGGGCGGCTCGGTAGATTCATCTCAAAAAAAGGAAATCGGCAATCTTGCCGATTTCCTTACGAGCCTAACTCCGTATTTTTCTTATAATACTGTCCTTTTTCTACATATGATTTCCTTATTCTTTCCATTTCTGCATAGTCGGCTTTATTTAGGTCACGGATTACTTTGGCTGGCCTCCCGAAAGCAAGCGTGTTTGCTGGAATCTTTTTCCCGGGTGGAATTAGACTTCCTGCGCCAATAAAGGCATTCTCTCCAACCTCAGCTCCATCAAGGATAATGGATCCCATCCCGATTAGAGCGTTTTTTCTTATTATTGCAGAATGTAGGGTGACCTGATGTCCAACCGTCACATCGTCTTCAATAATTAATGGATTGTCAGGACTTTGATGTAACATGGATAAATCTTGAATACTAACCCTTTTGCCAATCCTTGTTGGCGCAACATCGCCACGAATAACAGTATGAAACCAAATGCACGATTGTTCATCAATTGTCACGTCACCAACAATCACGGCGTCTTTTGCAATAAAAGCAGTATCATGTATGTTCGGTTTTGTATCTTTGTATTCACCAATCAACTACGCTCCCTCCAGTCTGGATAATTTCGACATCGTATAATACTCAAAAGTTGATGCTATAATATCGAGTATAACAAACTTTTATTAATTGGATGAATGAAATGATAGAGCGGAGGAAGTAGTTTGACTACAAATGTACCAAAGACAGCATTGACATTACTAAGAGCGGTTTATCGCGATATTTTTCCTGAAGTTGACAAAGCATTAGCCTACTGGAAAAGAAAGGCAGAGCAGATTCCTGATTTGGAATTGCGGGCCCAGGCACTTGCGAGTATTGATTCGAAACGATTTCATTGTCAAGGTGGTGCTACATATGCACTATTAGCAGCAAAAAATCAAAAAACAGCGATTCGATTTATCGTTGCTTATCAAACAATCAGCGACTATTTAGACAATCTTTGTGATCGAAGCACGTCGATGGATCCGGATGATTTTCGCTTATTGCATGAATCTATGGAGGACGCACTATCGCCTAAGAATGAGGTGGGAAATTATTATGAATTGAGAAAAGAACAAGATGATGGGGGGTATCTAGCGGAACTTGTTCGAACTTGCCAGCAAATAATAGAAGAAATCCCTACTTATTCTGTTATTAAGCCAATTTTGTTGGAACTTGAAGCGATGTATGCAGATTTACAAGTACATAAACATGTTCAATTGGAAGATAGAGTTCCACGCTTAACTGCTTGGTATGAAGAAAACAAATGGAAAACTCCCACATTAGCTTGGCATGAATTTGCAGCTGCTTCAGGGTCGACGCTAGGGATTTTCTGTCTTATTTCATATGCGCTTGGTGGCGGGATGTCAGGAGAGCTTGCGAGAAAAATCTATGACGGATATTTTCCATATATGCAAGGATTACATATTTTACTTGACTACTTTATTGATCAACAAGAAGACGAACAAGAAGGTGATTTAAATTTCTGTAGCTTCTATCTGAACAAAGAACAAATGAATCTGCGTTTTCATTACTTTATTGAGCAAACGGCAAAGCATGTTCAAATTCTGCCTGATCGGAAGTTTCATGAAATGGTACAGCAAGGTTTAGTCGCATTGTATTTAGGTGATAAAAAAGTAAAACAACTTGATGATGGTGAGGAAATGACTAAGGCTCTCTTAAAAGCAAGTGGGGTTATGGCAAAAATTTTCCATTGGAATATTAGAATGTATCATAAGCGAGCGAAGATATGAGTGTTAACATTTGAGTTTTTACCAAGGATAAAAGGAGTTTTTTACTGAAGCATAGAATATATTATATATAGATAATGATTCTAATACAGGAAATGAACAAGCGACAATTTGAACAGATTACAATTATTTTATTTCGTATTTAGTTAGGAATAAATTAAAGCAGTTGTCAATATGCTAAAGGACGCATGGTTTGTATTCTTTATTAATTATTGCACTACTACTTCTGTTCATTGTATTTAAGCTTAGTGGATTACAGTTTCATTTTACTATCAACCTTATATTTTTCAGTAGTCAATATTCTTTGTTTTATTTCAATGTATCGGTTACTGAAAAAAGAAGGCAGGACGCTAAAAGAGTTCGTTCGGTGGGGGGGAGATCAATGGATAGAAAATATAATGATCTAATCGGTGAAATACTGGAATCATCTGGGGAGAAGGATAATTTCAATTTAGAAGGAAAAGGCAAGCCACTGCCAAAAGGATATGTACAGCGAGATGTGTTTCAAAACTTCCAGAAGATAGCAAAGGATGCTGGATACCTCCCGTCATGGCTTAAACTGCAAAAGGAAATATCTACATTACTTGAAAAAGCGAAGACGGATAAAGATATTAAAAGAATTAATAAAAAGGTGAAGGAATATAATACGCTTTGTCCATTGCCAATGCAAAAAATGCTAGTAAGCATGGATGGAATAGAAAAAGCTAGGAGAATTTGGGGATAGAGGACCTAAACTGGAAGGTTTTAGGTCCTTTACTATTTAAATACATAGCGATACAAAGATATTCTGCCAGAGAAGCAGTATCTTAATGAGGAAGAGTTATATTTAAGATAAAATGTTTTCAGACAAGCATAGGTTGAAAAGTTACATAGAGGTGTTTTTCGCCTTTATTGGATGCAGGTAAGGATCAAATATGTGTTATAAAAAACACGCTCTGACACTTGGTCAAAGCGTGTGTATTAATCTATCTTTTTCTGAATCGCTAGAATAAATGGCGGATCATTTTTCTGGTTGATAAAGCCATAGCGTAGGACACTATACTGCTTCTGATCCAGATGGAATAGATATTTTAAAATTGCTTCCTTTTCTGCCTTGCCGCCTTCATGTCCATGATAAACGACAATAACGATAAGCCCATCTTTTCTCAAATGGTTTAGAAGTGTGTCAATGGCAATTATTGTTGAGTCTGGCTTCGTTATAATTTTTTTATCGCTTTTAGGCAAATATCCAAGGTTGAAAATGGCACCACTGATTTTTTCATTCGTATGAACGGGTAAATATTTAGCAATATTCTCATGGCTATCATGGATTAGCGATACATTCGTTCTTTCGTTTGCAATGATTCGTTGCTTCGTTGCAGCTATTGCTTCCTTCTGAATGTCAAACGCCAGTACTTTTCCATGTTCACCTACAAGTGTACTTAAAAATAATGTATCATTTCCATTTCCACAAGTTGCATCAATAACTAATTCGTCTTTTTTGATTGCTTCTTCTAATAAATAATGTGCATAATTTAAAATTCCTTTAAGCATATCGTCGTATAACTCCTTAAATTAATTCCTACTGACTAGTGTAACATAATCAAAAAAGCGATGTATATTCTAATGCATAGTTGACAAAAATGGTACTATTCTTTATACTTTCGATATAATAATGAAACGACTTTGATAAGGATTAGTAATAAATAATTCAAGCATAGAGAGGCAGCGGGTGGTGTAAGCTGTCCTTGATCTATTTATGAACTCACCTTTTATGTTGCAGAAATGAATGTGTAGTAGTTTCTGCCGTAAATCCACGTTATGGATTCGAGTGAACGTATTAATTACGTTAATTTGGGTGGTACCGCGGGAGTATAGAAGCTTCTCGTCCCTTTCTAGGGATGAGTGGCTTTTTTTGTTGTTTGATGAATAAATATAGAACTTTACGGTAGAATCATTACAACGATGGCTAGACTAATCCCCTAGTATTCTAAAAACGTTAAAACGCTAGAAAAAGCTGATATAGGCTTGGTTAAGCTATATTTTCCGTAAAGTCGACAAGGAGGAAATAAACATGAGTTTCAAACACCAAGAAATAGAAAAGAAATGGCAACATTACTGGAATGAGAATAAAACGTTTAAAACAGATACTTTTTCAAAGAAAGAGAAGTTCTATGCACTTGATATGTTCCCATACCCATCAGGGGTAGGATTACATGTTGGTCACCCAGAAGGATATACAGCAACCGATATTCTTTCACGTATGAAGCGAATGCAAGGATATGAAGTTCTTCATCCGATGGGCTGGGATGCTTTCGGTTTACCAGCAGAGCAATACGCAATCGACACTGGAAATAGTCCAGCGGAATTTACTGCACATAATATTGCCACTTTTAAACGACAAATTCAAGAACTGGGATTCTCTTATGATTGGGATCGTGAAGTAAATACGACCGACCCGAATTATTATAAATGGACACAATGGATTTTTACAAAACTTTATGAAAAAGGTCTTGCCTATATTGATGAAGTAGCTGTTAACTGGTGTCCTGCACTTGGAACGGTTCTAGCTAATGAGGAAGTAATCGATGGTAAAAGTGAGCGTGGAGGACATCCTGTTGTTCGTAAACCAATGAAGCAATGGATGTTGAAGATTACAGCATATGCTGACCGTTTGCTTGAAGATTTAGATGATCTTGATTGGCCAGATAGCTTGAAAGAAATGCAACGAAATTGGATTGGCCGTTCAGAAGGTGCAGAAGTTACGTTTTCAATCGATGGACATGGTGAGCAATTTACTGTGTTCACAACAAGACCGGATACGCTTTTTGGTGCAACATATGCGGTACTTGCGCCAGAGCATCCATTCGTTAAGAAGATAACTACTACAGAACAAAAAGCAACAGTTGAAGCTTATCTTCATGAAGTGGAAACCAAATCGGATCTAGATCGTACAGATTTGGCAAAGGATAAAACAGGTGTATTTACCGGTGCATATGCAATTAATCCGGTCAATAATGAAAAAATGCCGATCTGGGTTGCGGATTATGTACTAATGTCTTATGGTACAGGAGCAATCATGGCAGTACCTGCACATGATGAACGAGATTATGAGTTTGCGAAGAAATTTGCATTACCGATTATTGAAGTAGTAGCTGGTGGAGATGTAGAAAAAGAAGCTTATACTGGTGACGGAGAGCATGTGAATTCTAGCTTCCTTGATGGTCTTGGAAAAGAAGAAGCCATATCGAAAATGATTGACTGGCTAGTTGCAGAAGGAAAAGGCGAAAAGAAAATTACGTATCGTCTTCGTGACTGGTTATTTGCAAGGCAGCGTTACTGGGGTGAACCAATTCCGATTATACACTGGGAAGATGGGACAATGACAACTGTTCCAGAGGAAGAACTTCCATTAGAGCTTCCAGTCATGGAGGAAATTAAACCATCTGGTACAGGGGAATCACCACTTGCGAATAATGAAGAGTGGGTAAATGTTATCGATCCGAAGACTGGTATGAAAGGTCGTCGCGAAACAAATACGATGCCACAATGGGCTGGTAGCTGCTGGTATTTCTTACGCTATATTGATCCGGATAATACGGAGCAACTTGCTGCTCCAGAAGCATTAGAAAAATGGCTGCCTATTGATATTTATATTGGAGGAGCCGAGCATGCCGTACTCCATTTGCTATATGCACGTTTCTGGCATAAGTTTTTATACGATATTGGCGTGGTACCGACGAAAGAACCTTTCCAAAAGCTATTTAATCAAGGAATGATTCTTGGTGAAGGTAATGAGAAGATGAGTAAATCAAAAGGGAATGTTGTAAACCCTGATGACATCGTTGCTTCACATGGTGCAGATACACTAAGATTATATGAAATGTTCATGGGACCACTCGATGCATCTGTTGCATGGTCAACAAATGGGCTTGATGGTGCAAGACGTTTCCTTGATCGTGTCTGGCGTTTATTCATAAATGAAGATGGAACACTTTCAGATAAAATTGTTGAACAAGAGGAAAGTACACTGGATAAGGTTTATCATGAGACAGTGAAAAAAGTTACTGAAGATTATCAGCAACTGCATTTTAATACTGGGATTTCTCAGTTAATGGTATTTATTAATGAAGGATACAAGGCAGAGAAGATCTCTAAGCGTCATGTAGAAGGAATTGTGAAGCTTCTTTCCCCAATAGCACCACATATTGCTGAAGAGCTTTGGGAAAAACTAGGGTTCACGGAAACCATTACTTATGAGGAATGGCCAATATTTGACGAAACCAAACTTGAAGAAGAAGAAGTGGAAGTTGTTTTACAAGTAATGGGTAAAGTTCGTTCAAAAATTAATGTAGGCAGAGATATTTCAAGAGAAGATCTTGAAAAAGTCGCACTCGCAGATGAATCACTTCAAAAATGGTTAGAAGGAAAAACGATTCGTAAAGTAATTGTTGTTCCTGGAAAATTAGTAAATGTTGTGGCTAACTAATACTAGCTTTATCAGTTAAATAATTTAGGACCTCATGTAATTAATGAGGTCCTTTTTCATTAAGGTGATGCCGGATTCCAGTTCGTTTGCAGCAAAATCCATTTATCGTTCTCATAATACCAGAGGGTTTCCAATGTTCCTAATTGATCAGCATGGTATGCGCCACTAATTTGTTGATAGCTCTTTAGACCATATCCCTTGTCAGCGCTGATTTTGATTGGCTCAAAAAAGGCAATTGGATCTACCATAATCTCAGTGGGAGTTAGTAGTTTTCCTTCTTTATTATAAATGCCTAATCGAATATAATCTTCTGCACGGCTTTTAACATCCATAACAATTGGTTTTCCGTTTGGCGTTAATTCAATGCTGACAGTAAAGTTCTCCTCGAATTGCCCTTTTACATATGGTTGTTCAGGAAGCGGAATTTCCAATAACTCTTTATTAGCAAGTGTATGAAGAAAACTTGTATATATACCACCACTTCCTCCAGTTGGGCTTTGATAAAAAATGTCGTTTATTTTATCATGGTTTAAATCAACAAATCGAATGGTCGGGTCGTATCCACCGCCGTAATTGATTTTCCAGCTTTCCCCTTCAGGACCTGTTATATTTGCCCAGATGTCTCGGTAGTATCTCGTATCTGGAGAAAATAAAATACCATACAAATTAATTTCTTCATTTTGCCCATCTCCTGTGACATCTGATTGGTACGTTTCAATTAAAATAGGTTCTTGCTTTGTTTCATTTGCCCTTACCGTTACTGGTAAAAGTAAAGAAACAAGTAAGATACAAATAGCGACTCTATGTCTCATCCGCGACTCTCCAATCTCATTTTTTATTTTAGATTGTGTAAGAATATGGTTTGCTATTCATATAAGTCAGATAAAATATCAATTTATCAATGCATTTCAAGCTATTAGCACATGGCACATGTGGTACGATAGGTAAAAAAGTTCGAAATGGGGGAACTACATATGTTTGAACTATCTGTTGCAGAATGGTTTATCGTTATTCTTTGTGCTGTTTTTATCGGTTTTTCAAAATCAGGTTTACCGAATTTGGTTATCTTTGTTGTTACGGTGCTCATGCTAGTATTTCCTGCAAAGGAATCTGTTGGTATATTGCTGCCGATGCTACTGGTAGGTGATGTGTTTGCTGTAACATATTATCGTAGAAATGTTATATGGAAACACCTCATATCTTTAATTCCTTGGGTATTAATTGGGATTTTATGCGGTTACTTTGTGTTATCACATGTAAACAGCGAACAGTTGAAGCCAATGATTGGGATAATAGTGCTTGCTATGATTGTACTTCATTTAACGAAACAAAAATTTGGAGAGCGGTTTAATCAGATTCTACCATCTTCACTCGGGTTTATTTCTCTAATGGGGATATTAGGCGGGTTTACGACTATGGTAGGAAATGCTGCGGGCGGCGTAATGGCCATTTACTTACTCGTAAAAGGCTTATCAAAGAATGAGTTTGTTGGTACTGCTGCTTGGTTTTTTCTAGTGGTAAATGTGATTAAAGTTCCTTTCTATTTATATTTAGGTTTGATAACGCAGGAATCTTTAACTTTTAATCTATGGATGGTTCCAGCAATTATAGTTGGTGCAATTATCGGTATTAGAATTTTGCCGCTTATTCCACAGAAGGTCTTTCAATGGCTTATCATAATACTTACTGCAATAGGCGGTATTTATCTATTAATGTAATGAAACTTAGTGGATGATGTAGGAATGCTATTACGTCAAATGAAATAATGATAAACGCGTAAGATAATAGAGTAGAAAAATACTAATAATGCTGAGTAGAGATCATTTGATTAGTTGTTTTGATGATAAGATAAATTATATCGCACAGTTAAATGGTGTTGTCTAAAAGTATCAACATGCTTAGTTTATGAACAGGTTGGAGATGAATCACCTGTTGTTTAAAAATGTTGCTAATTGTTGTTGACAAGCTTTGGTGAACATGTTATTATTTAATTCCACTTAGGAAATGAATTGTTAAAATAAATTTACAAATTAAATTTGTTGTTGACAAGATGTTTTGAGTAGTGGTAAGATGTGCGAGTTACTTTTTAAACAATAATATTTTTGCTCTTTGAAAACTGAACAAAACAACCAGTATGTCAATGAAAAGAAACATGTTTTCTTTTCAACAAAACAAGAAGGTAACACTTCTTAAAGCTTGAGACTTATGAAATTGATTGGTGTCAATTTCATTTCAAACACTTTATTGGAGAGTTTGATCTTGGCTCAGGACGAACGCTGGCGGCGTGCCTAATACATGCAAGTCGAGCGCAGGAAGCTTTTCCGATCCCTTCGGGGAGAGGAGAAGTGGAATGAGCGGCGGACGGGTGAGTAACACGTGGGCAACCTACCTGTAAGATCGGGATAACTCGCGGAAACGTGAGCTAAT
>NZ_PIOD01000027.1:0-656 GCF_003369565.1 Oceanobacillus chungangensis
AGATCCTAAGTCTAGCGCGTCTGCCAATTCCGCCACACCCGCAAGTAAATGGTGAGCCATGAAGGATTCGAACCTTCGACCCTTTGATTAAAAGTCAAATGCTCTACCGACTGAGCTAATGGCTCGAATTAATAGTAAGAGTGCGTGGTCTTAAAAAGTCCTAAAATAAAAAAGTGGCTGGGCTACCAGGATTCGAACCTGGGAATGACGGGATCAAAACCCGTTGCCTTACCGCTTGGCTATAGCCCAACAATCAATATGGTGGAGGGGGGCAGATTCGAACTGCCGAACCCAAAGGGAGCGGATTTACAGTCCGCCGCGTTTAGCCACTTCGCTACCCCTCCATACTTAACTATAGGGTATAATTTTATTCATAAGTCAATGATGCCGGCCAGAGGACTTGAACCCCCAACCTACTGATTACAAGTCAGTTGCTCTACCAATTGAGCTAGGCCGGCATATGGCGGTCCGGACGGGACTCGAACCCGCGACCTCCTGCGTGACAGGCAGGCATTCTAACCAACTGAACTACCGGACCATATATACTTTTTAAGTACAAAACATTAATAATACTTTTGGTTGCGGGGGCAGGATTTGAACCTACGACCTTTGGGTTATGAGCCCAACGAGCTACCAGACTGCTCCACCCCGCGATG
>NZ_PIOD01000027.1:1012-1369 GCF_003369565.1 Oceanobacillus chungangensis
ACTGAGCTAATCCTCCAACGCACAGGATGTGCTAGTGCATGTGTTGCGATAGGACGTCGCGTACTTAACATGCCATCCTTTAAAATGGTGACCCGTACGGGATTCGAACCCGTGATACCGCCGTGAAAGGGCGGTGTCTTAACCGCTTGACCAACGGGCCAGTTAAACTTTTGCAAATAAATAGCTCCACAGATAGACTTCAAATTACGAGCAATCGACGAACTGCCGATGCTCTACCATTGAAATACTGTAAAGCGATTAGAAATAAAACGTTTGCCTGGCGGCGTCCTACTCTCGCAGGGACAAAGTCCCAACTACCATCGGCGCTGAAGAGCTTAACTACTGTGTTCGGGATGG
>NZ_PIOD01000029.1 GCF_003369565.1 Oceanobacillus chungangensis
GATTAAGTCCAGTCGAATACCGAACGCAATCCAGCCAATCAGCTGCATAATAAAAACTCTAACTTTTAGGGGTAACCACCTTAGTGCGACCTCTTTGTATTGCTACTTCCTATGATAAATTCAAAACATCCACACCTTGAAAAAAAAGCACTTTACCTGCGTTCGATGTTTCTCAAGGATGCTTTCCTTATCCTGCAGGGCATATCCTATGCGGTGCTAATTGCTCGTTTGAGCTTTTGTTCATAATGGAGAAATTTTCGCTTCAATCTTCTCCCGTTGGTTTTCAAGATATGGTGGAAGTGCTAATGATTCACCTAAATGTTCGACATCTTCATCTACTGAAAATCCCGGACCATCTGTTGCGAGTTCAAATAATATCCCATTTGCATCTCTAAAGTAAACCGATTTGAAATAAAAACGTTCTACTAATCCTGAGTTCGGAAGCTGGATTTCTTCTAGGCGATTTTTCCATTTTAT
Organism: Oceanobacillus chungangensis; assembly: GCF_003369565.1. Taxonomy (GTDB): domain Bacteria; phylum Bacillota; class Bacilli; order Bacillales; family Amphibacillaceae; genus Oceanobacillus; species Oceanobacillus chungangensis. The sequence continues at coordinate 478 of NZ_PIOD01000029.1, forward strand.
TAGTTCATCATTATTGTCTACGCGTAATGCTACGTGATGAACACTACCTCTTCCTGGACGTTCTTGTGGTAAATCATCCCGTACTTCTAAATGTACCTCTGCACCTGTTCCACCTTCACCAGTAGAGAATACTAGAATATCTGCTTGACCTGCAACAGAATTGGGATATTTTCCGGTCAGTTTAAAAGTAAGAAGCTCCGTTAAAATTCGAACCGTTGCATCAAGCTTTCTAACGGTTAGTTTCGTTGGACCAAGTCCAATAATACCTTTGTCAGCTGGTACACTACTATGCTCCCAAACATTTCCGCCTGGCACCCCTTGATTATTTTCATCCGAGACTAATGTTAATCGCTGTCCTTCCGGGTCACGGAAGTTAAGAATATTACGTTCTCCTTGCTTCATAATCCCATCATGGTCAACATTTAATTCTGTTAATCGTTCCTGCCAGTATTCAAGTGCAGCATTATCTGGAACTCGTAATGACGTTCCGGAGATACTGCTTGTCCCTGGGTATGTATGTCCGGCATTCGGTATTTCAAAGAATGTGAAATCTGTTCCGGGATTACCAACTTCATCCGCATAAAATAGATGATACATAGAAGTATCATCCTGATTAACGGTTTTCTTCACGAGTCGCATTCCTAGAACTTCTGTATAAAAATGTAAGTTTTTCTTTGCATTTGCGGTAATTGCTGATACGTGGTGGATACCTTTTATTTCCATTCTATTCCCTCCTCATTTAACATCGTTAACTTTATTCGGTGCTTTCTAATTCTTAAGTAGCTGGACGCATCCCGTCTTGTAGCTGGTGGATGCTAAGTCCAAAGGTCATTTGCAGATGTGGATAATCTTTGAAGCCTGACCAATCACCGCCCCATTCGAAGCCCAAATCCTTCGCAAGCTCGGCAACTTCAAACCAATCCGATATCCCATTATTATTTCCGTCGTAAGTCGTATCCCAAATATAATCGCCAGCTTCATTTATTAATGCATAATCTATTGCTAATCCATAATTATGGTAGGTTTCCCCAGCTCTTGCATTTGTAACGATATTACCTTGGGTGGTTCTTCCACGTTCAAATAAGGCGTCCTGTTCCTCGAATGTACGAAATTCATCAGTAATTACGAGATTGATACTCGATTCTGCAGCTTGTTGTAGCAATATATTTTTCTTTTCCTCAACGAGTGGGTGAAGCTGGGTCGGTATTGGTGCATCTTCTCCTAAATATAAATAATTGTCATCAATTGATCGATTATAGAAGAAGCCAAGGATAATAAGGAATAGGAAGACGATTCCCCAGGTTATGAGCAAATTGCTGAATTTCTTCACGTACAAAAATTCTCCTTCATGTAGCTATATATCTATTATATCAGATATTAAGTCGCATCGCTTTCCAGAATATTACCAAATGAGAGGGGATGTATGTAAAAAACCACTTGACTAATAAAGCGGTTTCAAATAAGATAGATTAATAGTTTGTTTAGTAAACAAACTATTAAAAAGGCTATGGATTGGGAACGTATCGTTTGAAGAAGTAACACTGATATGAATTAGCTAGTCATTACAAATCAAAAAAATTACGTATATTTATATTTTACTAAAATACAATAGATAGGGTTAAGCATATAGAATCTCTCTCTTATAGATTATAAATATTTTACTAGGAAAATGCAGTAGGACTGTTACCTAAAAATGGATAAACAGTCAAATTTTCTAAAGAAAGATATATGTTCGTGAGAATTGATGGTAGAATGTGGGGAGTGATTCAGTGAGTCAAACGATATACAGAGCCATAACATAGTGGTTAAAATAGATAAGAATTTCAAAACTAAAACATAAGGGAGGAGAACTATGATATGAAAAAGAATTTACTATTCATTACAGTAACGTTACTTTTTTCAATTTTATTATTAAGTGCTTGTTCCTCTACGGATGAAACGGGACAACAAGATAATCAACAGGTAAAAGATGAATTGATCCTAGCAATTGGTGGAGAGCCAGAGGATGGATTTGATCCAACAACAGGCTGGGGACGCTACGGTTCACCACTGTTCCAAAGTACATTACTAAAATATGATAAAGATTTTAACATCAAAAATGATTTAGCAACAGATTATAATGTGAGTGAAGACGGGAAAACATGGACAGTAGAGATTCGTGAGGATGTGAAATTCTCAGACGGGGAAGCCCTTACTGCCGATGATGTCGTATTCACATTTGAAACGGCTAAAACGAGCGGATCGGTAATTGATCTAAGTAATTTGGAGAAAGTTGAAAGCTCGGATGATCATACCGTACAATTTACATTGATTGAACCTGCATCTACTTTTATTTATTTACTTGTATCAACTGGAATTGTACCAGAGCATGCTTATGATGATGCTTACAATGAAAATCCGATTGGCTCTGGGCCATTTACTCTCGTACAATGGGATAAAGGACAGCAAATTATTGTTGAGGAAAACCCATATTATTATGGAGAAAAGCCATCTTTTACAAAGCTCACATTTCTCTTTTTAGCTGAGGATGCTGCTTTTGCTGCTGCTAAGGCAGGAGAAGTTGATGTCGTATCTGTACCGCCAACCTTCGCTAAAGAAGAAGTTTCTGGAATGGAATTAATTAAATTAGATACCGTTGATAATCGTGGGGTTATGTTCCCATATGTACCAGCTGGTGAGGTAACAGATAATGGTGCACCGATTGGGAATGATGTGACAGCAGATATAGCAATCCGTAAAGCGATAAATGTTGGCGTTGATCGCCAGGCGTTTGTTGATGGTGTAGTTGAAGGATTTGGTACACCAGCATACTCTGTCGCCGACAATATGCCGTGGTGGAATGCGGATACTGTGATTGAAGACAATGACGTAGAAAAGGCGAAGCAAATCTTAGATGAAGCCGGATGGAAAGAAAATGAAGACGGTATACGAGAGAAAGACGGATTAACAGCAGAATTTACTTTATTATATCCAGCGGGTGATCAAATCCGTCAATCCTTATCGATTTTATTTGCCGATATGATGAAACCACTTGGAATTGATGTAAGTACAGAGGGTAAAAGCTGGAATGAATTAGAAACATTAATGTTTTCGAATCCAGTTATGATGGGCTGGGGAAGTCATGACCCAATCGAAATGTATAATTTGTACAGCAGTGAAACAAGGGTAATTGGCTATTATAATGCCAACTATTACGCAAATGATGTTGTTGATGAGTATATGAATCAAGCATTACATGCGACAACAGAGGAAGAGGCAAATAGCTACTGGCAAAAAGCGCAGTGGGACGGAGAAACAGGCTTTTCAGCACAGGGTGATGCACCGTGGGCATGGCTCGTTAATATTCAACATTTATATTTTGTAAATGAGGATTTAGAAATTGGCAAACAGAAGCTTCAGCCACACGGACATGGCTGGCCAGTTACTGACTTTATTGAGCAGTGGCATTGGAAAGAGTAATCGATTTATAAAAACTATTCTAGGGGGACTTTTATGTCCTCCTAATTATAATTAGGGATTAGGATTCAAGCTGTGAGAGAGGAGATAGAAATTGCACTATCAACGAATTGCATTATACATTTTTAAAAAAATAGGAAAACTAATAACATTATTAGTAGCAGTTAGTATTCTATCGTTCACGCTAATTAGTCTTTCCCCAATTGATCCTGTTAGGTCCTATATAGGGGCAGATATGACAAGAGTTGGTCCAGAACAGCGCGAGAACATTGCGGAATATTGGGGTCTCAATGAGTCGAAGGTACAGAAGTTTCTGAATTGGGGAAGTCATTTATTACAAGGGGATTTAGGTACTTCCTTGTTATATCGTAGTCCAGTTACTGCAATTATTGCCGAAAGATTCCTTGCTTCGTTAGCGTTAATGGGATTGGCCTGGGTATTCTCAGGTCTTTTTGGTTTTTTAATTGGCAGTATTGCTGGTATGAAAGAAGGAACATGGATTGATCGAATTATTAAAGGTTATTGTTATACACTGGCATCCACTCCAGCATTTTGGCTAGGGCTGTTACTTGTAATGATCTTTTCTGTGAGCTTAGGCTGGTTCCCGATTGGATTAGGAACACCAGCAGGGGTATTAGCAGGAGACGTTTCTTTACTTGAACGCTTGCGGCATTTATTCTTACCTACGTTAACCTTAAGTATTGTAGGTGTGGCAAATGTTGCCTTGCATACGAGACAAAAGCTTATTGAGGTGCTTAATAGCGATTATATACGTTATGCAAATGCTAAGGGGGAGCATGGGTTTAAATTGTTCCTTCGTCATGGTATCAAGAATATTGCACTGCCTGCAATCTCCCTTCATTTTGCCTCTTTTGGTGAGCTCTTTGGTGGAGCAGTATTAACAGAACAAGTCTTTTCTTATCCTGGTCTAGGTCAAGCAGTAGTTCAAGCTGGATTAGGTGGAGACATCCCTTTGTTATTAGGAATTGTTTTATTTATGACGATTTTTGTCTTTATAGGAAATTTAATCGCTGATATCCTCTATAAAGTGATTGATCCACGCATTAGGAAGGGGGATTTCTAATGAAGGGGATAACGAAGAAATTTAACCTCAGACAACGAACGATAGCAAAAATTATTCTAGCAATCCTTTTTCTAATTGCGATTATTGTCAGTGGCTTGCTGATTGGGAATGACAAGCTTTCGATTCAATTGGATTTGAAAAATAGTGCACCATCACTTGCACACCTATTTGGTACGGATTGGTTAGGGCGGGACATGCTGGCACGTACTTTAAAGGGACTTACAATCAGTCTTGGGGTAGGATTACTTGCAGCCATTCTCAGCTCGCTAATAGCACTAGCTTTTAGTTTATTAGCGTCATGGAATAAAACAATGGACGCTATGATTACATGGCTCATTGATATGTTCCTGAGTGTTCCACATCTTGTATTGCTCATCTTAATCTCATTTGCCGTTGGTGGAGGATTTACAGGTGTAGTGATTGGACTCTCACTCACACATTGGCCAAGTCTGACAAGATTACTGCGAGGAGAAGTGCTACAAATAAAGTCAGCAGAATATGTAGGAATCTCTAGGCGATTAGGAAAAAGCAGATGGTGGATTGCAAGGCATCATTTAATCCCGCATTTATTGCCCCAATTATTTGTTGGCATGGTACTATTATTTCCCCATGCGATTTTACATGAGGCTGCGATTACCTTCCTTGGGTTCGGCTTATCAACTGAACAGCCTGCAATTGGGATTATTCTATCAGAATCGATGCGCTATCTATCAACTGGCATGTGGTGGCTTGCCTTCTTCCCAGGGCTCTCGTTATTAATTATGGTTGGTATCTTTGATATACTAGGAAAAAATATTCGGAAATTAATAGATCCATTTCACGGACAGAAAGGTTGAGGGATTTGCATATGAAAAAAATGAGAAACAGTAATCCATTATTAGAAGTGAAGGACTTTTCCCTCTCCTTTCGTCAATATAAAAAAGGACTGCATGAAACCAAATTGCAAGTTGTACGTAATTTAAATATGCGAATTCACGCAGGAGAAATCGTTGCAGTTGTTGGTGCAAGTGGATCAGGTAAAAGTTTGCTTGCAAATGCAATCCTCGGCATTCTTCCTAATCACTCCATTCAACATGGGACCCTAAATTATAAAGGAATCCCGCTTACTAGTGAAAAGCAGAAACAGATTCGTGGAAAAGAAATTTCACTTATACCTCAATCGGTAAATGCGCTTGACCCTCTGATGAAGACGGCAAAACAAGTACAAACAGTGATTCGTGAAGGGAATAAGCAGGAAATACAAAAAAATATCTTTCGTAAAGTAGGATTACCGATTGAAGCCGGCAAGAAATACCCCTTTGAATTATCAGGAGGAATGGCAAGACGAGTTTTAGCAGCAACAGCAATGGTAAGTGATGCAGAATTGATTATTGCTGATGAGCCAACACCTGGACTAGACCCCAAAGCACTAAATGAAACGGTAGCAGTAGTTAAGCAACTGGCAACAGACGGGAAAGGTGTCATGTTCATAACGCATGATATTGACACCGCATTAAAAGTCGCAGATAAGGTTGTTGTTTTTAATAAAGGGGAAACAGTTGAAATCACGGAAGCTGCAAATTTTTACGGTCATGGAGAAAAGTTAAATCATTTCACAAAGGCATTGTGGAATGCATTACCACAAAATGATTTCTGGGATGATGCTATAACAAAGCGTGTGAGAGCTAATACGAATCCATCGGCAGAAGGGTTAAAGGTAGATGGCATTAGCTATCGCTATCAAAAAGGAGCCTATCTTTTTAAAAATCTACATTTATTCGTTAATCCTGGCGAGGTACTTGGCATACATGGCTATAGTGGATCAGGAAAAACAACGATGGCACAGATTATTGCTGGGTATAGGGAAGCAGAAAATGGGAATGTATTAGTAAATGGGAAGTCTAGGAAGTATTCAGGGATCAATCCTGTCCAACTCATTTGGCAGCATCCCGAAAAGGCAATAAATCCAAGATGGCAAATGAAGAAGGTTCTTGCAGAATGCGGAATGCTAGACAGTGATCTTCTTGAAGACCTAGGAATTAAGCCGGAATGGTTCACACGCTATCCTAGCGAGCTATCTGGTGGAGAATTGCAGCGATTTTGTGTTGCTCGGGCACTACATCCTGATGTGAAATACATTATCGCTGACGAAATTACGACGATGTTAGATGCGATTACACAAGCAAAACTTTGGAAAACGATTGTGAACCATGCTAGAAATCGAAATGTTGGTGTACTTGTGATTAGCCATGATGGAAAGCTGCTAAAAAAAGTATGTGACACACAAATAGACTTTGGGGATATTGTGAATGTGTAAATAAGAGGAGGGGCAGTATGTATTATGTGATTGCTAGTCTAATTGGGTATCTATTTGGCTGTATTCACGGTTCTCAATTGGTGGGGAAGTATAAGAAGGTTGATATAAAAAATGCAGGTGTGAAAAATGCGGGCGCATCGAATACGACGATTTTACTTGGGTGGAAGTATGGCATTTTAGTTGCGTTTATCGATATATTCAAAGCAACATTAGCAATCTTACTCGTATTATTTATCTTAAATGAAAATGGCATTGTCAGTGAAAGTCAAACACTGTTTGTATATATTACCGCATTGTTTGTTATTGTTGGTCATAATTATCCAATCACAATGAAATTTAGTGGTGGAAAAGGAACGGCATCACTCGTTGGTGCATTACTTGCGATTGATTGGAAGGTTGCAGTAATAGGCATTGGGATTTTACTCCTATTTACCTTTACGACGGATTATTTAGTTGTAGGAGTCTTGTTTATGTATCTTTCCTTTTTGGTTACAACTTATATATTCTTTGGAATGGAACCGGCACTCGTTGTCGTGCTATTATCTATATTAAGTATTATGAAACATATAGAAAATTATAAACGGATAATAAATAAGGAAGAGAGAAAGTTATCCAGTATGTTTAAGAAGAAAGTATCTTAGGAGAGATAATAAAGTCATAGGAACTTTCTTAACGAATAAGTGCAACTATGGCTGTCACCTATAGGCTTGGTTAAATCCTAGACTTCTAATAGTTTAATGATTGGAGAAAGTGATGGTAGATATTCTAATTTGGATTTTCATTGCAGCATTATTTATTTTAAGCTTCGTCGGATTAATTTATCCGATTATTCCTGGAGTACTTGTATTATGGGGTGGGTTCCTGCTCTATCAATTTTTTATTAATGCTGATGAGCTTAATCTAATCTTTTGGATTGCAATGGGGTTATTTACTGTAGCTCTATTTGTCGCTGATATTATTGCCAATAGTTACTTTGTAAAGAAATATGGTGGAAGCAAATGGGGAGAACGGGGTGCAGCAATCGCTGTAATCATTGGCTCCTTCATCATCCCGCCATTTGGAATTATTATTGTGCCTTTTGTCGTTGTATTTATCATAGAAATGCTACAGCAACGAACTTTACCGGATGCATTTAAAGCATCGATTGGCTCATTGTTTGGCTTCTTAGGTGGTACGATAGCGAAATTTGTAATTCAAGTTATTATGATTATTTGGTTTTTTGCCGTAGTATTGTTTTAGGGTATACTTACGGATGATTATTTTCTTTTAGGTAAAACTGCGGACTAGTTAGGCGAAAAGTTGATTTCCGCTGCGGACAGTCGCGCATCCGGAGGGCAACGCTTCAGCTCTTTCGGAAGAAAACCACTTCCGATGGATCTTCAGCCGTTGCTTTTTCCGCAGGAGTCTCCTGTCCTCCACTACAATCAACTGCCTTGAGAGAGGATAATGCCATCTTATCTTATTTATAGAAAGATGAAAAGCAATATGACAGCACAATCCCTAGCGGAAGAAATATACGGAGACTCCTCGAAAATAAAGAGCCATTTTCTTCGTGCGATGCAATGCTGCCGAAGCTTTCCTTGTCCTGCGGGAAGAAGAGCCTAGGTGAGACTACGAAGTGCGATAGCGCGAGTTGGCTCACCAGCTCCCCGCGGAAAGCGAAGTGTATTTCTGGAGCGAATGGTCCGAGAGCCCACAGCACCATAAACTAGTTTATACTTTACCTTCAAAGCTAATGATCTATCATTCAATTTTTAACAAGAGAACGTTAATTTTCAGTATGATCAGAGAAAGGAACATCGAATATGAATTTTCCATCACGTGTTATTACGGTTGCTGGTTCTGCTGCTGGGGGCAGTGCGGGAATTCAGGCAGATTTAAAAACATTTCAGGAATTAGATGTGTATGGCATGAGCGTTGTTACTGCAATTGTTGCTAGACATCCAGAGACGAATAAGAATATACATATCCAATCGTTGGAGGCAATTGAGGCACAGTTTACAACTGCGATAAAGCAGGTCGGTGTTAATGGACTGAAAACTGGAATGCTATTTTCCAAGGAAATTATTGAAACGGTTGCAAACTTAATAGAACATGCTTCAATCAAAACGATTGTTGTCGATCCAGTCATGATTGGGAAAATGAATTCCAAGCTGCTAAAGGATGATGCAATCGAAGCGTTAAAACGATTACTCATTCCATTAGCGACGATTATCACACCGAATGTACCAGAAGCATCTGTGCTTCTAGGGGACCGAGAGATTCAGAATGTCGAAGATTTGAAACAAGCTGCAGTCGATTTGTATTCTCTTGGTGCAAAGTATGTGCTAGTTAAAGGTGGAAGAATAGAGGGACCAGCGGTAGATGTTCTATATGACGGGGAACAACTGATTACATATGAAGCACCACGAATCGAGACGGTTAATACGAGCGGGGCAGGCTGCACTTATTCCGCAGCAATTGCTGCTCATTTAACAAAGGGAGTACCTGTACGTGAGGCGGTACGACTTGCAAAAAGCTTTGTGACAACTGCAATTGAGCATGGGTTTTCGTATACGGAAATCGTTGGCCCGACATATCACGCGGCAGAGCGAAAACATGGAGAAGCACATCCAATAATTGTTAATGGAGGGGAAAGTAATGGGAAAACGCGCTTTAATTAATGTTGATTACACCTATGATTTTGTAGCAGAAGATGGTGCACTGACAGCAGGTAAACCTGGTCAAGAAATTGAGGACAAGGTTGTTGCATTAACAAAAGAATTCATTGAAGCAGGAGATTACGTTGCGTTTGCAATCGATATCCACTACGAAGGGGATAAGCTGCATCCAGAAACAGCTCTATTTCCACCGCATAATATCGCAGGAACACAAGGAAGAGATTTATATGGTAAATTAGCAGATGTTTATGAAGAGAATAAGCACAAAGAAAATGTTTATTATTATGATAAAACACGTTATAGTGCATTTGCTGGAACTGATTTGGAGATTAAACTCCGTGAACGAGGGATTGATGAAGTTCATATTATCGGTGTATGCACAGATATTTGTGTATTACATACTGCTGTCGATGCGTATAACAAAGGATTCAAGATTGTAGTTCACAAAGATGCTGTTGCAAGCTTTAATCAAGCAGGTCATGACTGGGCACTTGGACATTTTGTAAATTCTTTAGGTGCTGAGGTGATGGAAGGTTAAAGAACTAGGAATTCAATTTCAGGGTATTAAATAAAAATAGATCAATTGACAAACACGTTATTTCATATAGGAAATAGCGTGTTTGTATTTGGTAGGTAAGAATGAAAAAAACCTCTTTGCATTAGTGCAATTAAGGTTGTAGCAAAGAGCTTTCTAATTGATATTTCGAGGGTTAATATGTTTGAACGTTGACTTAGACAAAAATTCGAATATTGAAACAAAAACCTGGATTTAGTGTAAAATAAAATTATCTGATAAAGGGATATGTATGGAGTATGAGAAATGCTCTTACATAAAGCAAAAGACTACACTACACTATTGAAACAAGAGCTAAAAATCTTCGTCTGAGTACAGCGCCAGTTAATTAATCTGCTCAAGATTATATTAAAATTTATGAAATAGAATTTGCAGAATAACATTAAATTATTTTGGGGGGAATTGTGGTGGATAATAATAAAGCTTTAATAATAGTTGATGTGCAAAAAGCATTTGATGATAAAAAATGGGGAGAAAGAAACAATTTAATGGCAGAAAAAAATATTAGCAGGATACTGACATTGTGGAGAGAAAAAGGCTGGAAGGTCATACATATTCAACACAAATCGGATAGTCCTAATTCTCTATTTCATCCAAATAATGAAGGATTTACTATAAAAGAATTAGTTAAGCCTATTAAAGAAGAGGTAGTTATAACTAAGAAAGTGAATAGTAGTTTTATCGGTACAAATTTAGAAGCGTATTTAAAATCAAATGGTATCACTACAGTAGTTATTACTGGATTGACTACCCCCCACTGTGTATCTACAACTACAAGAATGAGTGGGAATTTAGGTTTTAATACATACCTTATTTCAGATGCAACAGCGGCGTTCGGCTTGAACGACCAAGATGATAACTATTATAATGCCCAGACTATACATAATGTATTGCTAGCTACTTTAAATGAAGAATTCGCTACTATTTTTACAACAGAACAATTAATGAATGAATTCAAGTAGTCTTATAAACTTGAGCTTAGTTGAAAAAACAATTTAAAAAGGCTATGAGATAAATATCTCTTGCCTTCTTAACTGCGAATTTCCATCATGAGTAAACATCAGGATTTTACGTTTACACGCTAGTAGTGTATTTATGAAGCGATATGCCTTTAAGCCCTCATTTCCCTGCGTTCTATAATCAGCTTCAATTCGATTGATCAACTAACTCCTCAGCGAAATCTAAACCGAATGCTTTAGGATCTAAATCCTTAGCTTTTGGCAGGCTGCGTAATCTTGGGTGAAGGAACCAGATGATGGAGAGCAGCGCTAAACCAAGTCCTGTTAACGCAAAAATTAGTGTAGCATTAGTAACGCTTGCAAAATAACCTCCTGCTAAAGAACCTATTGGCATTGCGATTGTACCCATACTTGCCGATACAGTGTTTACCCGGCCGAGAACGTGATTCGGAACAACTGTTTGTACAGTAGCGGCAAAAATAACATTTGTTCCACCTATTGGAATCCAAGCTATACTGAATAGTAGTACTCCAAGGAATGTCCACGGTACGATGGAGGCGATTACCCAACAAATAGATGAAAACAAAAATGAGAGGATAACAAAAGGTCCGATACGGAATTTCCCCATCTGATTTGCTAGTAGTGCGCCAACCAGTGCTCCAGTAGACATTGCAGCTAGGTAAAATCCATATATTTCTGAGCCGCCCATATGATCAGCGAACGCTGGAAGAATCGCCATCGCTCCACCGATAGCAAAGTTAGCTACAATCGAGCCAATTAAAAAGGTTGCCATAAGAGAGCCGAATACAATCGAAAATCCTTCTTTTAATTCGAAAAAATACTTTTTCAACCCTTGTTTTAATCCTTTTTCTTGATTGAGTGTTTTTTCTTTAGTATGTGGAATTTTTAATAAACTAAAAAGGATAGCGGCTACAGTAAACGTAACCGAGTCAACCAGAAATAATGTAACGGCTCCAACAACTGCTACCAGTATCCCAGCCACTGCATTAAATACTAAATCAATCCCTTGATAGGCAAACGAAAAATAGGAATTCCCTTTTAACAAATCCTTCTTTGGAAGAATAAGTGGCAATGCTTTTGTTTGGGATGGATAGGCAAACTGTTCAATAAACGCTACAATCGGCATAACAATAAGTACGATTTGAACAGTTAGCACACCAAAGTAGTATGTAATCGGAATAATTAATATTAGAATTGCTTGCAAAACCTGTGTAATGATAAGCGTTCGTTTCACGGGCCAGCGATCGACGAATGGACCTGTAATAAATTGAAGGGAGACAGGCAGTAAAGTTAAAAAACCAGCTAAACCGGAATAAAAAGCATTGCCACCTAAACTATATACGAGCCACATTGCGGCAATGTAATAAATACTGTCTCCAATATTTGTAATGATTCTTCCTATAAGTAAGAATAAAAAGTTCTTATTTTTTAGTATCCCCATTTGTTTTCTCCTTTTCTGAAATTGCTCAGGAATCTTTTTTCTCACGTTTTTTAAATGCAAATTCTTGTACTTGGAAGCCAAGATTAAAGAAATAATAGATATTTTTTTCTTCTTCAGTTTCCTCACCCATTTTTTCGAGCTCTTCCATTAACGCAAAATATTTTTTAGTCCATTGTTTAAATTGTGCTTCACTAGCTTCAATTTCCATTGCTGTTGACATATAGCCCCAATCTTCTGGATTCTCGCTATTATTTTTCCTTTCAAAAGCTTCCTTTGGCGCTGTTTGTACCCTCTTTTTCGCGCGATCAATCATACTGTAAATGATTTGTCTTGTCGTTTGGTCAACTTCATGGAATGGGAGCAGTTCTTCGGATATTGTGAATCCATTAGCAACGGAACGATAAAACTTCTGGATGATACCATTCTTTTCTTCCTTTTTTACAATTTCAATGATGCCGTTTTTTTCAAGTTCTTTTAGATGATAGTGGATCTTTCCTCTTGGGATATCCAATGTCTCTGAAAGTTGTTGCCCAGTATAGGGACCTTCACAAAGATACATCATCATCTCTGCACGTAGCGGGTCACCGATAGCCTTCATCTGATTATATGTTTCGATTGTCATAATTTGTTTCATAAGATCTACCTCTCGTTGTTAAGAAAATTTATACGGTTAAATTTATTTAACATATGATATCACTAATAAAATGAGAAGTAAATATTTAAATTGCATGAAAATTCTATTCGGAGGAATTTTCTGAGGTTATTTGCTTATTTTCCTATATCTAATATAAAATCAACTTAGCAATAGGAGGAGGTTGAGATCATTGTTCCGAGAATATGAATTTGATAATTATATGGTTAGAATAGCGGAAGAGACTGATACAGAATCTGTTATACGGTTATTGCAGGATACTGCTAGCAGCTTGCAGAAAAAAGGGATTTTGCAATGGGAGTATTTGCTTCTAGGCGAAGATACAAAGGAGATTGAACAGGGGGTTGTAGCAGGGACGACATATGTTGTTGAAGCTAATGGAGAAATGGTTGCTGCGTTTAATTTCTCTAGTAAGCAGAATGACTGGGATATAGCGCTGTGGGGAAAACGAAATGATGCTGCTTACTACATTCACCGACTCGCAGTAAATCCGAAATACCGCCATCAGCAAATAGGAAGAAAGCTATTAAGCTGGATTGATCACAATCTGAAGTTAGAGAATGGCTCTGTCAGACTCGATTGCATCGCTAACAATCCTGTTTTGAATAAATTTTATTTAGATGCAGGTTTTACTTTTGTTGGTTATGGCGAGCAGGAGGAAGAGAGATTTTCAAAGTATGAAAAGATTCATCAAGTTGAGAAAGAAGAATAGGAATTTTTCTTATTCCATTCCCATGGCAGGAGAGGCTTCGTCCAGCTCCAGCGCCCGTGCTCCTAGCGAGACTTCCCTCACCTCGTACGATAAAGAAGACTTGCCGATTGGTTACACATGAGGCTTAGTCGCACTTATACCCTTGTGGTGAAAGTCAACATCGATTCGCTTACGCTCCCAAAGAGTTTCCTTTATCTCTGAGATCTAGAGGAAGTTCGACTAAGGTCGCCACTTCATGTGGCAACGTCGAACCCACGTCCTATGGGGCGCAGTCCGTACGTCGCTAAACGGGCGCTTGAGCTTTTGTTCAGTAAGCCTTGACTTTATAAAAGCATACATATATATTAAGGATGATATAGGAAACGTTGATGGAGATTAGTATAATTTATTTGTCTTTCCAAGAGAGGAAATGGTTGCTGGGAATTTCCAAAGACATTAATTAGAACCTGCTCCTGAGTTCGCCATCGGAAAGGCAAGATTGCTATAAGATGTGCGCGGTTTATGACCGTTATCAAGTGAAGTGTGCAGGGGGTATTCCCTTTGCAAACAAGGGTGGTACCACCAGGCCTCGGTCCCTTTTTTGGACGCGGGGATTTTTTGGTTGTTAAGAAAGTAAAAAACTTTCTTACTATAATAAGTGCAACTAGGGCAGTCACCGCAAAGCTTGGTGACTGTCCAGTTTTCTAATGTTTACAATAAATTTAAATAAAGAGGTGTTTAGCTTGGGTAAGAAGAACAAGCAATTTGTTGAGAAAATCACAGCAATGGAAGACGATTTCGCACAATGGTATACAGATGTCGTGAAGCAAGCAGAATTAGTTGATTATGGACAAGTTCGCGGAACAATGATTATTAAGCCATATGGTTTTGCAATCTGGGAAAATATCCGCGATGAACTAGACCGTCAAATCAAAGAAACAGGACATTCAAATGTTGCATTCCCATTATTTATTCCTGAAAGCCTGCTGCAAAAGGAGAAGGACCATGTCGTTGGTTTTGCGCCTGAGGTTGCTTGGGTAACTCATGGTGGAGATGAGGAATTAGCCGAGCGAATTGCAGTTCGTCCAACATCAGAAGTGCTTTTCTGTGATTATTATTCAAAAAATATTCATTCTTACCGTGACTTGCCAATGCTATATAACCAATGGGCAAACGTTGTAAGATGGGAAAAGACAACACGTCCATTCTTGCGTTCTTCTGAGTTCCACTGGCAGGAAGGTCATACTGCACATGCGACAGATGCCGATGCAGCAGCGGAAACAGATAAAATGTTAGGAGTATATGTTGATCTTGTCGAAAACTATCTTGCCATTCCAGTAATCAAAGGCCGCAAAACAGATAAAGAAAAATTCGCAGGTGCAAAATATACATTAACAATCGAAAGCTTGATGCATGATGGAAAAGCATTGCAATCAGCAACATCCCATCATTTTGGTTCAGGTTTTGCAGAAGCATTCGATATTACGTATTTAGATGAAAATGGAGAGAGTCAATTTGCTCACCAAACATCTTGGGGTCTATCTACACGAATTATGGGTGCATTAATCATGGTCCATGGCGATAATCGTGGATTAGTAATCCCGCCTAGAATTGCACCGACTCAAGCAATGATTGTACCAATTGCACAGCATAAAGAAGGCGTATTAGATAAAGCATACGGTCTTCGAGATCAATTGAAGAACCTTGTTCGTGTTGATATAGATGCAAGTGATAAAATGCCAGGCTGGAAATTCAATGAATATGAAATGAAAGGTATCCCAGTCCGAATTGAGATGGGACCGAAAGACATTGAGAAGGAACAAGTTGTTCTTGTTCGCCGTGACACAGGTGAAAAGGAATTTGTTGCCCTTAGTGATTTAGAAACGCGTCTACCAGCTCTATTAGAAGAAATTCAATCGAATTTATATAATAAAGCACTTGAGCATCGCAATGAAAAAACATCTACAGCTAAGAACATGGATGAGTTCAAACAAAACCTTGAAGAAAAAGGTGGCTTCATCAAAGCAATGTGGTGTGGCGATTTAGCTTGTGAGGAACAAATTAAAGAGGAAACAACTGCAACATCACGCTGTATTCCATTCGAGCAAGAGGAAGTAGCAGATACATGCGTATGTTGTGGAAAAGAAGCAAAAGAATTAGTTATTTGGGCAAAAGCATATTAATAGTGAGAACGAGCATTCTTAGGAGTGCTCGTTTTTTTTATGGGCCAGCGACATTGACTGGAGCGCGGAAATATCTGCGGCATAATCCAGATATTGGCGGGAGTGCGGGAATATCAGCAGAAGAGTGAGGATATTATCAGGAGCGTGGGGATATCATCAGGAGAATAAAGATATCGGCATGAGAGATATTATATCATCAAGAGAAAGAGGATATCGGCATGAGGGAAAATATATCATCAAGAGAAAGAGGATATCGTCGGGAGGGAAAATATATCATCAGGAGAAAGAGGATATCGTCGGGAGGGAAAATATATCATCAGGAGAAAGAGGATATCGTCGGGAGGGAAATTATATCATCAGGAGAAAGAGGATATCGTCGGGAGAATCCAGATATCGTCAGGAACTAAGAAATATCATCAGGAGAACCGAAATATCGCCCGGAGTCCAGCAATATTTCCATAAGACCTCAATATCGAGAGTACAATTTCCCCACGAAATAAAAAATAATTCATAACACTGCATTTATCGCGCATCGAGAAATATCTATAAGTGTCATATCTCATCTCAACCCACGCAATTAATAATAATTATTTTCATAAAATCTATTGCATAAATATACATTAATATGATATAAATATACATATAAACTAATAAATATACAAAACACCGGAGGAACTACCGTGAAAAATAAACTACAACAAGAGATAGAGGATATCCAAGCACAGCTTTGGAGAATGAGCGATCATCTGTATGAACATCCAGAGTTAGGTGATCAGGAATATGAATCTATGAAACTTCTAACTGACTTTCTAAAAGAACATAAATTTAATATAGAAACTGGAATTGTAAATAGACCGACAGCTTTTAAAGCGGAATACAAAAGTAATAAACCTGGTCCTGCAATTGCATATTTAGCCGAATATGATGCACTACCTGGTGTTGGTCATGGCTGTGGGCATAACTTAATAGGCACAATGAGTGTCGGCGCGGGAGTTGCCCTTAGTAAAGTGATTGAGGAGATTGGTGGTTCTGTCACTGTTTTCGGTACACCTGCTGAGGAAACCAATGGTGCCAAGGTGCCAATGAGTGCAGAAGGAATATTCAACGATATTGATGTTGCGATGATTGTGCATCCGGGGGATCAATCGTATGAAAGCGGAGAATCATTGGCGATGGATGCAATTCAGTATGCATATAGCGGAAAATCCGCACATGCTGCTGCATCACCTGAAGAAGGTATTAATGCTTTGGACAGTGTTATTCAGCTATTTAACGGAATCAATGCGTTGCGCCAGCATGTAACATCAGATGTACGAATTCACGGAATAATCGCTGAAGGTGGGCAAGCGGCGAATGTTGTTCCAGACAAAGCGGTTGCACAATTTTATATTCGTGCAAAGAATCGTGCATATTTGAATGAGGTTGTTAAAAGGGTAAATAATATTGCAGAAGGAGCTGCACTCATGACAGGTGCAACCTTGGAAATATCGAATTACGAGCTAAGCTACGATAATATGATTACAAACGAATCACTGTCAAAAGCTTTTACAGCTAATCTTAAAGAATTGAGCCCAGGACCAATTTATCAAGCAAAGAAAAATACAGGCTCAATTGATATGGGAAATGTAAGTCAGGTTGTACCTGCAATCCATCCATATATTAGCCTAAATCAACCTGGACTGATTGCCCATACTACTGAATTTGCGGATAAGACAATTACAGTCGATGGACATCAAGCACTTGTTAGCGGTGCATTAGCTTTGGCACAAACTGGATACGATGTAATAACAGATACCGAACTACTAAAGACTATTAAAGAAGAATTTGCAAATACAAATTTATAGGGAGAGAGAACGATGAAATCATCTATTAGTAAATTATTAGTTTTAGCATTTATGATAGCAGTACTTGCAGCATGTGGATCTACGAATAAAGAAGGAACGGATTCAAACGCTAGTGAAGGAGATAAAAAAGTATTGAAGATGGCTACATCAGCAGACTTTCCGCCATTTGAGTCACGTGATACAAAAGGAAACTTCGAGGGCTTTGACATTGACCTAGCAAATTTAGTTGCAGATGAACTTGGATATGAATTAAAAATTGAAGATATGAAATTTGATGGATTGGTTGGTGCACTTCAATCCAACCGTGTAGACATGGTGCTAGCGGGAATGAGTGCAGATGAAAAACGTAAGAAAAATGTTGATTTCTCCACAGAATATCATCGTTCAGGGGAAATGTTCTTAACGAAATCAGATTCAGCGATTAAGGATCTTGAGGCATTAAAAGGAAAAGTCGTTGGGGTACAGCTTGGGACAATCCAAGAAGAAGGTGCAGATGAGCTTAGTGAACAATATGGCTTTGAAGTGAAGAAAGTAGACAACGCAGGAATTCTAATTCAAGAAATAAACTCAAATCGGATTGATGTTGCTTATATGGATAAAGAAGTTGCTACAGGTTATATGGAAGAGCAAGGATTAATCGGCTTTGATGACCCTACTACTAGTTCACCAGGGATGGCGATTGCCTTTCCTAAGGGAAGTGAGCTTGTAGAAGATGTGAATGGTGTTCTTGAAGAACTAGAAGCAAGTGGAAAAATCCAAGAGTTAAGGGATAAGTGGGAATTAGCAGAATAAAAAAATCACAGCTAGAGAAATGAGGTGCTAGGGCATGAATTTGGATTTTAGCCAAATCGTGCCTTATATTCCTTTTATGATAGAGGGAATATGGGTTACATTAGGATTTGTATTTGTTTCGATATTAATCGGATTAATTTTAGGAATAATATTAGCATTATTTAAAATAACGAAGAGCAAATTATTAATAGGTGTTGCCGATGTATACACCTCGATTTTCCGAGGGACACCTTTAATATTGCAGTTGATGATCATTTATTTCGCAATTCCACAATTAACCGGATATGATATTGGGGCATTCGTGTCGGCAATTATGGCATTCGGTCTTAACTCCGCTGCGTATGTCTCCGAGATTATTCGCGCGGGTATTATGGCGGTTGATCGAGGGCAAATCGAGGCTGCGGAAGCATTAGGTGTATCGTACCGACCAATGATGCAAAATATTATTTTGCCACAAGCAGTAAAAAATATTTTGCCAGCATTGATGAATGAATTCATCACATTAACGAAAGAATCGGCAATCGTATCGACGATTGGCTACTTAGATCTAATGCGCCGTGCACAAATTGTCGGGGCGGACATCTATCGTAACTTCGAGCCGTTATTGTTCGTTGGGGCAATTTACTGGGTGATGGTATTCGTTCTAACAAAACTTGGAAAGGCAGCAGAGCGGAGGTTGAGACAGAGTGATTAAGGCAGTGAATATTACAAAAGACTTTGGAGCAAATACAGTATTAAAGGATATATCGACAACGATTAATCATGGTGAGGTCGTTGCAATTATTGGTCCATCAGGATCTGGTAAATCAACATTTTTAAGATGTCTCAACCTGCTGGAAGAACCGACATCAGGTAATATCTTTATTAATGATAAAAAAATTACAGACAAAAAAATTGATAAATTAGCAATCCGAAAAAATATAGGTATGGTATTTCAGCATTTTCATTTATTCCCGCATATGACCGTGTTGGAAAATGTCGCTTATGCGCCACAAAAAGTGAAAAAATTATCAAAGACAGAAGCGGAATCAATTGCTAATAAATTGCTGGATAAAGTAGGATTAACGGATAAGGTTGCTGCCTATCCAAATCGCTTATCTGGCGGACAGAAACAACGCGTAGCAATCGCTAGAGCATTAGCGATGGAACCGGAAATTATGCTATTTGACGAACCGACATCCGCGTTAGACCCGGAAATGGTAAAAGAAGTACTCGATGTTATGAAGGATTTAGTGGATACAGGTATGACAATGGTAATCGTCACACACGAAATGAATTTTGCCAAGGAAGTGGCTGATAAAGTACTATTTTTGGCAGATGGAGTGCTAGTAGAGGAAGGGCGCCCGCAGGAGTTTTTCAATCATCCGAAAACAGAACGAGCACAGGATTTCCTGGCGAAGGTGTTGTAATATGTAAAAGCCATTCATTTATGGATGAATGGCTTTTACATTTTTATGTTAGTGATGTTTATTGGAACGCTTGGACCAAAGATTCGATCGCCTTACACTTGGTCTGGAGCTCACAGTCCAAGTATTGAAAGCTGGAGCTTTCTTTCTATGAATGGAGTGCTCACCCATATTCAATCCATATTCTTGACAAAAAACAAGCTATGAGCGCTTGTGTGTTTAATCCTGCACACTGAGCAATGCCTCGATGTCCTTTTCAATTGATTCAGGCTTCGTTTGCGGTGCGAAGCGGTTCACTACACACCCATTTTTGTCGATGAGGAATTTTGTGAAGTTCCACTTGATCTGCTCTGTAAGTAATCCTTTTGCTTCCTTTGTTAAATAAGTGAAAAGTGGATCTGCATTTTCACCTTTCACATCAATTTTACTAAACATAGGGAAGCTAACCCCATAATTGGCTTGGCAAAATCCTGCGATTTCCTCGTTTGTGCCAGGGTCTTGATTCCCAAATTGATTGCAAGGAAATCCTAATACAACAAAATCTTTTTCCTTATATTTTTCAAATAAATTTTGCAGCCCTTTGAATTGTGGAGTAAACCCACATTCACTCGCAGTATTAGCGATAAGTAGCACTTTCCCTCTATAATCAGCTAAAGACTTTTTATTACCATCCATTGTTTTCACGGAAAAATCATATACGCTCATTTTATCCATCTCCCTTTAAGAAAAAGAGTAACAACTGAGGGAGGAGATGTCAAAATATTAATTTAGATATGAATTGAAGTCATTTCTTTTACAGTTTACCCATGTTTATCCTAATAAAGGAGAGATAGATGAAAAAAATGTTGATTGGTGCCTTGATAGGTTTTGCTATTTGGAAATCAAAACTCGTTCAGAAATTACTTATAGGTGTTTTCAATTAACAAGGCAATCATTGAGCGGATTGTCTTGTTTTTATGTAAATAGAAACAATCATAATTCTACTCTCTGCAGGACATAATAACCCATAAAAAGGAGGGATAACTTGGAATTCCCAATTATCCATACAAATTTCTGGGATGCTGTTATTGCTGTACCTGCTATAGTATTATTAACGCAATGTTTTAAACTTTTCCCTATTCCTCGTCAGTATTATCCAACCATCGCAAGTGTTTTAGGGTTTATCATTTCTATTTTTATAAGCCATAGAGGAGATCTATGGGCTGGTATTTTTATGGGAGCTTTTTATGGTGCGGCTGCTGTAGGGACATATTCTGCATTAAAAACAGCATGGCTGGCTTTTAAAAATAGAAAAAGAGAGTAAAATCCGGTTCATTTTAGATAAACTCTAGATGCATTTAGATTAATTAAAATTGCCTTTAGTTGAGAAACTTTTGCAACTCAACTATAAAGCGCCTACGAAAATATGAATCCTTTCGTAGGCGCTTATAATTAAAATTTTGTACATAAATATGATACTCGATACCCGTTAATAAGGCGTTTTCCCATATTATGCTTCTTGTTTTAATGTTTCTCCAAGTAGTGCTAGACGTGCTTCTACTTCTTCTGCAGATAAGTTATGCTCTTGTACAAATAAATTACGTGGTGTTACTCGGCATTCATGTGAACAACCGCGTAAATGTTTATGTTCATTTTCTTCAGAGCATAGCATTTGGCGATTACATTCAGGATTTGCGCAATTTGCGTAGCGTTCACAAGGCTGGCCATCGAAATAATCCACGCCGACTACAACGTGTTCCTTACGATTGACGGGAACTGCGATACGTTCATCGAATACATACAATTGACCGTCCCATAAATCACCTTGAACCTCAGGATCCTTCCCGTAGGTTACAATTCCACCATGTAATTGACCAACATTCTCAAAGCCTTCTTTCA
The DNA here is from genome assembly GCF_003369565.1 of Oceanobacillus chungangensis. Classification (GTDB taxonomy): domain Bacteria; phylum Bacillota; class Bacilli; order Bacillales; family Amphibacillaceae; genus Oceanobacillus; species Oceanobacillus chungangensis. The sequence goes on from NZ_PIOD01000029.1 coordinate 22,415, forward strand.
CTAACCAGCCAGAGAACTTCTCACAACGGATTCCGCCAGTGCAATATGTTAACACTCGTTTACCTTCCAAAAGTTGTTTATTATCGCGAACCCAATTTGGTAATTCGCGGAATGTTTCGATGTCTGGACGAACAGCACCACGGAAATGACCTAAATCAAATTCATAGTCATTACGAGCATCTAAGACAATTGTGTTTTCATCTTGCATTGCTTCGTAAAATTCTTTCGGCTCCAGGTATTTTCCAGTTGTTTCTAAAGGATTAATATCATCTTCCAGGCGAAGTGTTACTAATTCCTTACGCGGACGTACATGCATCTTCTTAAATGCGTGTCTATCACTCGGATCAACTTTAAATACCATATCAGCAAAGCGCGGATCATTGTGCATTGCTTCCATATATTTATTCGTTTGTTCAACTGTTCCAGAAACAGTGCCATTAATTCCTTCATGAGCGACCAATATACGGCCTTTTAACTCTAATTCCTTACAGAATTTTAGGTGCTCTGCAGCGAATGCTTCAGGATCTTCAATATGCACATAATTGTAATACAGTAATACTTGATAATCTGTAGTAGTTTCCATTTTGTTTACCACCTATTCATTTATATTTGCAAGATACAAATGCTTGGTAGTCGGTTATTCAATTTTATCTTGCAAGATAATATTTTATCATGTATTTATCCTGATTTCTACATTTCAAAATAAAAAACAAATCCACCTTATTATGAAGCGTTTTCAATTTAGGATAACGTTTGAATTTTATTATGCATTTTTTCGACAAAAAATGTCGAAAAAACAAGGAAAAAGTAGTAATTTTTTTCAGAAATTATTACTTAAAAACGCTTGCATTTGTATATGAAAAAGAGTAACATTAAAGGTGCAAAAGGAAATTGGAGTTTGAATAATACTTTACGATCTCTTATTCAAGTGGTGTAAAAGTATTTATGATTCAATTACTTTGCAGCATATTGTATAAGGAGGTCATTTACATGACTGGTAAAGTAAAATGGTTTAATGCAGAAAAAGGTTTCGGTTTCATCGAACGCGAAGACGGAGACGATGTATTCGTACATTTCTCAGCAATCCAAGCTGAAGGTTTCAAAACTCTTGAAGAAGGTCAAGAAGTTGAATTTGAAATCGTTGAAGGTAACCGTGGACCACAAGCAGCTAACGTAACTCGCTTATAATAGATGATTTGGAAAGGTTTATCTCATTCGTGAGATAAACCTTTTTTTGGTGTAAAATAAATAAGTAAAAGAAGATAAAGTAGGTGAAAGAGATGAGTAAAGAAGAGCTTGAAAAGCAGATAGTCGAAAATTACCAAAACGATGAGAAAATGATGATTCTTATTTTTGTGCAATGGTGTGTGAATCATGATTTAGATCCCCTTGTTCTGTATGAAAATTCCTATCCAGGGCAAAAGAAAAATAATGTATTACTGGAAACGATTGAACAGGCTGTTCCAAAAAACGAAGCAGAAGAAATTTCTGACCAAACGGTACTAAACGTATTGCAGCTTTTTGGGAATGATGATTTAGCTTTTGCTGTTCAAACAGAAATCGAAAAGCGAGGAAAGTAATGTCCTCCTCGCTTTACGCTGGTTCTATCTTTCAAGCAATTTAATTAATGCCTGGGTGCCACTATCATTTTCTCCCTTTTCAGCAAGTTCCTTGTAAAGCTCTAGTGAAAGGGAAAGTCCTGGAGTTGCTAGCCCCATTTCTTTTGCAGATTCTAATGCAATTGTCATATCTTTAATAAAATGTTTGACATAAAAACCAGGTGCGAAGTCTCTCTTAAGCATTCGTGGACCCAGGTTTGAGAGTGAGAAGCTTGCAGCTGCTCCTGTCGAAATACTATCGAGGACACGTCCAGGATTAAGGCCTGCTTTTTTTGCATAAATGATTGCCTCACAAACCCCAACCATGTTTGAAGCAATCGTAATTTGATTCGCCAATTTTGTATGCTGCCCAGCTCCAGGTCCACCTTGCAAAATAATATTCTCACCTATCACTGTAAAAATAGGGAGCAGCTCATCAAATGCTTTCTGATCACCGCCAACCATAATCGCTAATTTGCCACTTTGTGCACCAGTGTCACCACCAGAGACGGGTGCATCAAGTGAGAAGATTTGTTTATCAGTTGCTGCAGCGTAAATTTCTTTTGCAAGGGATGGTTTAGAGGTTGTCATATCAATGACAAAGGTACCTATTTTGGCATTATCCAAAATGCCATTTTCTCCAAAATATACTTCCTCAACATCCGATGGATAGCCGACCATCGTAATAATCACTTCAGAATCGCGTGCTAATTCCGCTACTGTATTTTTCCAATCAGCACCTAGGCCAATTAATTCTTTTGCTTTTTCTTTTGTACGTGTATAAACGTTGATTTGGTATCCGGCCATTTGTAGGTTCCTCGCCATACTTTTCCCCATAACACCAGTACCAATAAATCCAATTTTTGTATCTTTTGAAATCATTACACTGATTCTCCCTTCTCTGAACAATATTCGACAGTATCCAGCTTAAATCCTTTTTCATCATAGGTTTAATAAAGAGATATTTACTAAAAGATTTTAATTATGGATGAAACAGACCGTGTTGCTTTGCGGTACAAAGTCATTTAGAGGAATTCTATTCTTTATGGAGAGTCCAATCGATTTTCAATGATTTATTCAGAGGATAGAATTTCCGATATTGACATGATTTGGAGTTATAAATGAAGAATCATTCGACAGTAGTTACACATAGTATAGTTAGGAATCATTTGATAAGAAATAACTCACTGCATTAATACAACGCAGGCTTACACTTAAACTCTGGTGTCAGTCATAAAATTGTATAACGCTAATGGGAGGCTGTTGCTTAATGATCACGAACGAGCAATTACAACAGTGTAAAGCTACTTTGATTGAACGACAAACAGATTTAATCAATCATGTTCAGGACCATTTTGGTTTGACACTCGAATCGGCTAAAGAATCGGTTGGCGAGTTATCGAATTATGATAATCACCCAGCAGATTTAGGTACGGAATTATTTGAGAGAGGGAAAGATGTCGCCTTAAATGAACATGCGGAAAAAGAATTAGAAGAGATAAATGAGGCTCTCCATTCCATCGATGCAGGGACATATGGAATATGTAAAACATGTGGAATCGATATTCCTTATCAACGGTTATTTGCAGTTCCAACTACAGATCAATGTATCGAACACGCGGAGGCTAATATTTTTGAACGGGACAGACCAGTTGAGGAAGAAGTGTTTTCTCCCAATTTAACTGATCCCCAGGCATTGGAAGAGGAGAAAGTAGGTTATGATGCAGAAGATACATGGCAGGATGTAAGTAGATATGGTACATCAGAGACAGCAGCGGATTTCTATGGTGACCATTTGGACTATGATGGAATGTATCCAAATAGTGATGAGAACATTGGTACGGTTGAGGATTTAGAGAATTTTGTTTCTGCCGATATTAATGGAGATTTTAATGGGATAACTCCTAATTTTAGAAAATATGAAGAAGATTAAAAATAAGGAACTTCTTCTTTATTGAGAAGAGTTCCTTATAACGTTTCACATTTACCAAATGCCGCCTAACAGGTCGCCTATAAAAATAAAAGCAGCTCTTTGTACTAAGAATGATGATAAAATAAGTCCGATAACATAAACGCCTAGTAATACATAAATTCGATCAAATCCTGCTGCAGGTTTCTCCAAGAAAATAAAAGTAGGAACGATTAAAAGTGGTCCTATGAGACTTAACATAATGAATGTCCCTGCAAAAGGGATATTAAGCATTGCAAGAATCGATCCAATAATTGCTAAGCCTAAAAATGGAATAGTGTACGCTCCAATCTTAGCGACAATGTCTTGGAATGAAAATGATTGTGCGGTAATCTTTACACCTGCAAAAGTTATTGCAGCAATACCTGCAAATAGTACGATGAATTGAATAAATGGCTGGACAAAACTATTCCAGAAAGAAGACGAGAAGTAACTATTCGCTGTGATAAATGAACCTAAGGCGATAAGTAAGGAAAAAATAATAAGTGTAATAATTCCAGAAATCCACTCACTTCCTGTTACATTCTGTGCTGCACTTGGTTTCTTTAAAAAGGTAAGCACAAAATTCCAAAATGTTTTTGCTTCTGCTGTCACCTTTTCAGTAAACTCGTTTGACTGATCAGGATTCTTTTTCTTTGGTTGTTCGGTTTCACTGACTACATTTATTGGTTGAGGATCAGACGTAGCAGCAGTTTCTTCGACAACTAGTGATGCCCCACAAACGGTACAAAATTTCCCTGGTTCTGTTTCTTGCTTGCATGATGAACAAAGCATGTAAACACTCCCTTAATTTATATATCATTATTCAACATTATTAAACGCCTAAGAAAGATAGGGTATAAAATGCTCAAAGTTAGTATACTATTGCAAAATACAAAAAAGAAGGGGAGAAATACCCCTTCTTTTCGTATAATAGGAAAGTTATTATGGACAGTGTATGATAAGCACTGTGGACGCAGCACGCGTCGTCCACGATATTGCTTCTGTCTATGCAGCTTCTTGTTGCACCGCTTCCTGTAGTACTAAAGTAGTGTTTTGGATTTTTCCATTCCGAATATATTCAATATCAATGGAATCCCCAATGCTTGTTTCTGTATACAAGTATTTCCGTAATTCCAGAATGCTTGTAACCTCTTGTCCATTGATTTTTGTTATAACATCAAATTGTTGCAGACCTGCTTCATCTGCAGGGGAGCCGGTTTGAACATTTGCAATAACCATTCCACCTTCAACATTTTCAGGTAAGCTGATTTCATAACGATATTGTGGCGGGACTTGAGATAGAGATGCTGTCGCAATTCCGATTTGTGGTCTTGCTACTTCACTATTTGTTTCAAGTTGTTCAATAATAGGCAGTGCGCTATCAATAGGAATTGCAAATCCAATTCCTTCCACTGCGCTCTCAGCAATCTTCATGGAGTTAATCCCTATTACTTCACCATTACTGTTTACTAAGGCACCACCACTATTACCAGGGTTAATTGCAGCATCTGTTTGTAATACCTCAGTCACCCAGTCAGGCTGGCTGTCACCATTTGTATCTACTGAAACGGAACGGTTTAATCCACTAATAATCCCTTTCGTTACTGAGTTAGCAAAATCTATTCCAAGTGGGTTTCCAATTGCTAGTACTGTTTCTCCGACTTTTAAATCATCTGATGAGCCAATATTTGCGACCGTATCAATCGTTGCCCCATCAACTTCTAGAACTGCTAAGTCGGTTAATGAATCTCCACCTAATACTTTGGCATCAAGTTTTTCATCATCATTCAGTACGACTTCAACTTGTTGTGCGCCATCGACGACATGGTGGTTCGTAACAATGTATGCTTTTCCGTTTTCTTTCTTGTAGATAATCCCTGACCCTGTACCTGCTTCTTCACTTTCAGTCCAAATACTTTGTTGCTGCATATTGGAGACACCAACAACGGCATTCGAAACTTCTTCAATATTGGTTGACACGTCTGCATCCTCAGAAGCGAGCGTTTCAACCACTTCTGGACTGCCATCATTTTCAGCTGATTGATTACTGTCATTGCCGTTACCATTAGGAATAATATTATTCGTAAATAATAGGACAATGATGATTGCTGAAATTAGGCCACCGACAACACCGCCAAATAAAGCGCTGACCCAAGTCTTCTTCTCTTTTGTTTTTTTGTTTGCAGTTGGTTGAATCGGTTCCTGGTAGCTTACATCTTCCTTTGGAATCTCGCTTGATGACTCATCTTCAATCCATTGTTGATTAGACTGGAGTTGATCTGTTTCTGTAGGTTCACTCCAATTATCCTGATTGTTTTCATGATATCCCGAATCAACAGGTGGATTGTTCCTTGCTTCACTCTCACGAATATCTTCCAGTGGTCTTTGTGATTGAGAATCTTTATTATTGTTATTATTCTCCATGTTTATCACCCTTTAATAATTATTATTTTATATGATTAAGACTCATTTCGTACAGTTTACTGCTTATAATACAAACTGCGAACTAGGCGCATTGTTGATTTCCGCTCCGGACAGTCGCTTTCCGTGAGCAACACTTCAGCTCCTTCGGAAGAAGACTCACCAGCCCCCCGCGGAAAGCGAAGTGTATTTTCGGAGCGATCGGCCAGAGAGCAATTGTTCACCTAACTTAAATCACAGTACACCAATCGTTCATCACAATAATAGCAGCAATCTTTTAGAAAATAGCTATTTCTAATGTATAATTTTATTATATACATGTACGTAGGGAAAGATTTGGAAATAATGTGGAATAAATGTGTAAATATACGAAATCATGTAATTTTGCGCTAATCTATGTAAAAATGGAATTAAAATATCGATATTGAAAAGGTGACATTGACATGAATTATCATATTGGAATAGTTGAAGATGATTTAAATATCCAGAATATCGTATCTGCTTATTTAAAGAAAGAAGGCTATGAGATTACGACTATGGACTCAGCGGAAAAGGGCTGGGAACTTTGGGAAAATGATCCACCAGATATGTGGATTCTAGACATTATGCTGCCAGGTATGGATGGTTATGAATTTTGTAAGAAAATACGTAATGAAAGTAATGTACCAATTATCATCATTTCGGCAAAGGATGAAGAAATTGATAAAATTATTGGTCTTGAGCTTGGTGGGGATGATTATTTAACAAAGCCGTTTAGTCCGAGAGAACTAATGGCGAGGGTAAAACGGTTGTTTAAACGTTCACAAATAGAGCCAGCACGGGCCGTTCAAGATAGACTCAAGGTTGATCACCTCCTAATATACCGCAATGATCGTCGGATCTTCTGGAATGGAAAAGAATACGAAGTGACAACGAAGGAGTTTGATATGCTTTTATTACTAGCTGAAAATGCGAATCGGGCATTTTCCCGTGATGAGTTATTGGTAAAAATCTGGGGGAATGACTATTTTGGCAGTGATCGTGCAGTCGATGATTTAGTGAAGCGAATTCGTAAAAAACTCGACGATGTTCCAATTGAAACTGTATGGGGCTATGGCTATCGATTGCGAAAAGAAGAGGAATAATCGATGAAACTTCAATCACAATTAACGGTGGCATTTACAGCATTATTACTAGTTATTATGGCAGTTGCCTGGTATGTCATCTATTCTTTAATTCTGGATTTACTCATTCAGGATGAACAAAGGCAGCTTAAAAAAACAGGAGAGTTGCTCGTTAATGTTTTAAATGAACAATACGGAACAACGGATGTGCAGCAGTTTAATGAGATTTTACAGGATCAGAACTTACAAATGTTTATGTATGACCGAAAGCATGACCAGGTATTGTTATCAACAATGTCCAATCAAGTTGCAAAAGGATTTTTTAAAAACAATGACTTCTCAGATACAAAGAAAACCCAATGGCAATATGGAAATGAACGGTTTGTAACATCAAGAATCATTTTCCTTCCAGAGGAATCAGGATTAGAACTGATATTACTCACCCCTCTCAGTGATTTACGAATTGTGCAGCAGAGCTTCTTTACGCGGATATTCTTTATCTTTATTATTGGCGCGCTTGCAGCGGTACTCATTAGTTATTATTTAACGAGAAAACTGGTGACCCCACTCAGTAAGCTGAAACGGCAATTAAAGAAGATCGAAAAGCGGCAATTTGATATCGAACATATTAAGGCTACAGGAGAAATTAAAGAGGTTGCAGATAGTGTTTACGAAATGGCAAATGAACTTCAGCGTTATATGAATACACAGCAAACCTTTTTCCAAAATGCAAGTCATGAATTAAAAACACCGCTTATGACAATTCAGGGATATGCAGAAGGGATTAAGGATGGGATATTTACAGAGAAGGAAGCGGAAAAAGGGTTAGAAGTAATGGTTTCTGAAGTCAATCGCCTGAAGGTTATAATTAATGAAATGATTTTATTAGCGAAATTAGATAGTGAACCATCTGTTTATGAACCCGTGAAAATTGATGTCTCAGCTTTGATTAATCAAGTAGTAGACCGTGCAATTCCGTTCGTAAATGAAAAGGGAATCACACTTCGCCATGAAGTACAGACTAATATTACTCTATTTGCAGATGAGGAAAAATTGTTAAGGGCACTGTTAAATATTGTATTTAACGGGATTCGTCATGCCGAGTCACAGATTGAAATTAATGTGTTGAAGAAAGGTCGGCGAATCATTATAACAATCGCTGATGATGGGGAAGGAATATCTAAGGAAGTTGCTTCGAATATTTTTCACCGGTTTGTAAAAGGTAAGAATGGGGAAACAGGTTTAGGTCTAGCAATTGCACGAGCGATTATTGAACAATCAAATGGGAAAATTACAGTAGGAAGATCTAAACTTGGCGGTGCTGAGTTTGAAATTAATCTTCCGGAATAAAATAGCGAGTAATACTTTTTAAAAGTAAAGAATTAATTTTATTAAAAATAAGTAAAAAATTCTACTACAAAGGGCATTATGTGGTATAATGTTCTAGTTTGATTCATTCGGAATTATAGAGGAGCGTACTTTTATGCAATTAAGAGAAGATATTCGAAATATCGCGATTATTGCCCACGTTGACCACGGTAAAACAACACTCGTTGATCAACTATTAAAATATTCAGGGACATTTCGCGAAAATGAACAAGTTGACGACCGTATGATGGACTCAGGAGATATAGAACGTGAACGTGGAATTACAATTTTAGCAAAAAACACTGCAGTTAAATATAAAGAAAAAACAATCAATATTTTAGATACACCAGGACACGCCGATTTTGGTGGTGAAGTGGAACGGATTATGAAAATGGTTGATGGTGTAGTATTAGTTGTCGATTCTTATGAAGGAACAATGCCACAAACACGATTTGTTTTGAAAAAGGCATTGGAACAAAAACTAACACCAATTGTTGTTGTAAATAAGATTGACCGTCCGAATGCAAGACCAGCAGAAGTAATTGATGAAGTACTTGATTTATTCATCGAGCTTGGTGCAGATGATGAGCAATTGGAATTCCCTGTTGTTTATGCATCCGCATTGAATGGTACATCTGGACTTGAGGCGGAAGATCAACAGCAATCAATGGATCCGATTTTCGAAACGGTAATAGAACATATTCCTGCACCAGTGGATAATAGTGATGAACCATTGCAATTCCAAATTACTCTACTTGATTATAATGATTATGTTGGACGTATTGGTGTAGGTCGAGTTGTTCGTGGTAAAATCCATGTTGGCCAACAAGTTGTAGTAATGAAAGAGGATGGCACAAATAAAGCTTTCCGCGTAACGAAATTATTCGGATTTATAGGCTTAAAACGTACGGAAATCCAGGAAGCAAGTGCTGGAGAAATTGTAGCAGTAGCAGGTATGGAAGACATTAATATTGGTGAAACCATTGCACCACAAAGCAATCCAGAAGCATTGCCATGGTTGCACATTGATGAGCCAACTTTACAAATGACTTTCGTTGTGAACAATAGCCCATTCGCTGGCCGTGAAGGTAAATATATTACATCACGTAAAATTGAAGAACGCTTAATGAAACAATTGGAAACAGACGTAAGCTTACGTGTAGATCCAACTGAATCTCCAGATGCTTGGATTGTATCTGGTCGTGGTGAACTTCACTTGTCTATTTTAATTGAGAATATGCGCCGTGAAGGTTTTGAATTACAGCTTTCTAAACCACAGGTTATTATTAAAGAGATTGATGGCCAAAAATGTGAACCTATGGAGCGTGTACAAATCGACCTTCCTGAAGAATATACAGGAGCGATTATGGAATCTCTTGGTGAACGTAAAGGTGAAATGCTTGATATGGTTAACCATGGTAATGGACAAGTACGCCTTGAGTTCAAGGTTCCTTCACGTGGCTTACTAGGTTATGCAACTGAATTCATGACACAAACTCATGGTTATGGTATCTTAAACCACACATTTGAAGCTTATGAACCAGTAATTAAAGGGAATGTCGGCGGAAGACGTGAAGGTGTGTTAGTTGCATTGGAAAATGGTAAATCAACGATGTATGGTACGATGCAGTTAGAAGATCGTGGTGTTATTTTCATCGAACCAGGTACAGAAGTTTATTCTGGCATGATTGTCGGTGAACATAGTCGGGAAAATGACCTTACAGTAAACATTACAAAAGAAAAGCATTTGACCAATACCCGTTCAGCAAACAAAGACCAAACTTCTAGCATCAAGAAACCTCGTAAGATGTCTCTTGAAGAAGCATTAGAATATTTGGATGAAGATGAATACTGTGAAGTAACACCAGAGTCAATTCGTCTGCGCAAGAAAATTTTAAACAAGAGCGAACGCGAAAAAGCAGCAAGACATAAATCATAACAACCATAAGATTAGCCCCCAACCATGCGATGACATTTGTTGGGGGTTGTTTTTGTTGTTATTATCATGTAGCGCATATAAGGGGCGTGCAGGGAAAAGCTATGAGGACGGAGCAAGAAGTAATGCGATGCCCAATCACTGAAACAATTCCTTCACAAAAATATAAAAGCATCTAAATTAATTAGATAATTCTTTTAGTAGCTCTTGATATTGTGGCAGCCGCTCCTGCCAATATGATTTGCGATCTTCAAATATTTTCCCGTCGAGTAGTGTTTCAATTACATCTAGGCACACATGCCATCCAGTTAAATCTTTTGGTGTATGATCCGTAATTTCATGTAAATATTCGATAAAAACAAGCTTACAACCCTGATTATTTCCCTCTAATTCGAACCGAACTGAATTTTTAGGTGGCCATGAAAAAGCGAATACCTTATTAGGCTCAAGCTCTGTTATTTCAATCTTCTCATAGCTTCCGTCTCCAAAATTAAAGTGAATTTCACCCTCATTTTCTAATAATTTAATTTCTAATTCGGGGAACCATTGCTGTAATTTTTCGTTCTCTGTTAAATAGGACCAAACCTCAGCAACACTATGAATAATGTCGCGTTTGTAAATAGCAGCAGGTACTCCATTAATATTTTCAATCTTAGCAGTCAAAAAAATACCTCCTTTTTCATCAGTTAATTTCTAATAATAAGTTTAACTGATATATATTTGGGTTTCAATCAAATCCAATGTGGTTAAAAATTACTATGATTAGGGAATACTTAACTGAATCTTACATCATTATGTAAGCCGTTGCAGAATTTGTATATACAAGTTATAATACAGTTATAACCTGTATATACAAGTTAAAATATATAATATTTTTTATAGAGGAGGTATTTCCATTGGTTAAGCATAAAACAATAGCTAATGAGGAAGCAGTTGTTGCACCTTTAAATGGACAAGTAATACGTCTTGAAGATGTGCCAGATCCAACGTTTGCGCAAAAAATGATTGGGGATGGGATAGCAATTAAGCCTGTAGATGGTATAGTTGTTGCACCAATAGATGGGGAAATTGTGCAGCTATTCCCCACAAAACATGCGATTGGCTTGCAAGGGGAATCCGGATTAGAAATATTAATTCATATCGGATTGGAAACGGTCGCTTTAGGTGGGGAAGGGTTTGAAGCACATGTTAAGCAAGGCGATCAAGTAAAAGCTGGCGATCCGCTAATAACCTTTGATTTGGATTTTATAAAGGAAAAAGCAGCTAGTCATATAACGCCAATCGTTATTACAAATAGTAACGATTTTGAGATATATCATACGACAGATGAAAAAGAAGTTGTAGCAGGTAAAACAGCATTATTAGAAGTAAGAGTAAATGATAAAGAAACGACTAGTAGCAAGACAACTACTAAAGCTACAGACAGACCACAGTATAGTGCAGAAGCAGAAGATATTGTCGCAGCTGTCGGTGGTCTCGATAATATTGACGCAGCAACTCATTGTGTAACACGACTGCGCTTCGCATTAGCGGATGAGGATAAAGTTGATAAGAATGCGTTAGAAAATATGGGAATTGTAAAAGGAACTTTCTCAGCTAATGGTCAGTATCAAGTTGTTATTGGTCAAGGCACAGTAGATAAGGTTTATAATGCAATGGTAAGTGAAGCAGGCGTTTCAGAGGCTACGAAAGAAGATGTTAAAGCGGCAGGCGGCAAAAAGCAAAATGCTTTGCAACGGGCGATTAAAACATTAGCAGATATTTTTATTCCAATTTTACCTGCGATTGTAACAGCGGGACTATTACTTGGACTCAATAATATTTTAGTTAATCCAATCTTCTCTGAGCAATCGATCATTGAGATGTATCCATCATGGGCTGGAGTAGCCGACATGATAAATATTATCGCAAGTACTGCGTTTACTTTCTTACCGGCATTAATTGGTTGGTCTGCTGTTCGGCAATTTGGTGGGAATCCGTTACTCGGTATTGTGCTCGGCTTAATTCTAGTACATCCTGCTTTAATGCCTGCAAGTGATTTTGCCCAAGCGGTAATCGCAGGAGATGCACCTACATGGAATGTATTTGGATTTGATGTGAATATGATGGGCTATCAAGGACAGGTTCTTCCAGTTTTAGTTGCTGCATGGGTATTAGCTAAAATAGAGATTTGGCTGAAGAAGCGTGTGCTTGACTCCTTACAATTATTAGTAGTTGCACCTATTGCTTTATTAGTCACTGGATTCTTGTCATTTATATTAATTGGACCAGTTACATTTACAATTGGGAACTGGATTACAGAAGGAATTGTTACTATCTTTGATTTTGCACCAATTATTGGTGGGTTAGTTTACGGGGCATTCTATGCGCCATTAGTAATTACAGGAATGCATCATACATTCCTAGCAGTAGACTTCCAGCTTATAGCTAGCACAGGATCAACTTTATTATGGCCGGTTGTTGCGCTCTCGAATATTGCGCAAGGTTCAGCAGTATTTGCAATGTTTTTAGCTGCTAAAGATGAGAAATTAAAAGGTTTAGCGGGTACTTCAGGTGTTTCTGCATGGCTAGGTGTTACGGAACCTGCAATGTTCGGAGTAAACTTAAGATATAAATATCCGTTTTATGCAGCAATTATTGGAACTGCAATTGCTGGAGCATTCATTTCTGTCCAGCAAGTATTAGCATCATCTGTTGGTGTTGGAGGTATCCCTGCTTTCTTATCAATCCAGCAAAGCAGTTGGATAGCGTTCTTCATTGGTATGGCAATCGTTATCGTTGTGCCATTCGTAATTACGTTTATCATCGCAAAAAGAAAGCTAAAATAGTACCAGTGATTTAACAAAGGGCTCACTGACCAGCCGCTCCGAAAATACACTTCGCTTTCCGCGGGCGGCTGGTGAGCCTCCTTGTGCTGACGCACTTCGAAGTCTCACCGAGGCCTATCCTTCCGCAGGAGTCTCCGTGTATTTTCTACGCTAGGGATGTGCGATGTGCGAGTAAAAATATTTTTCTATCCCTAATTAGATGGAACCGCATTTTCCTCTCTCATGGATGTTGATTGGAGTGGAGGACAGGAGACTCCTACCGGAAAAGCAACGGCTGAAGATCTTCCAAAGGAGCAGACCGCGTTGCCCTAGGGCGTGCGACTGTCCACAGCGGAAATCAACTTTGCGCCTAGTTCGCAGATTATATAAATAAAAACCAATAAAAATGAATCATTTTTCAAAAGATGTTAGGAGCGATAGTATGAGTGAACAATGGTGGAAAAAATCAGTAGTATATCAAATCTATCCGAAAAGTTTCCAGGATACGACAGGAAATGGGACAGGAGATATCCAAGGAATTATTAATCGATTGGATTACCTGAAAAAATTAGGTGTAGATGTTATTTGGCTAACACCAATTTACCAATCCCCACAAAATGACAATGGCTATGATATTAGTGATTATTATGCTATTGAGCCTTCGTATGGAACAATGGATGATTTTGAGGAATTACTTGAGCAGACACATCAGCGTGGAATGAAGCTGATAATGGACCTAGTTATCAATCATACTTCAACAGAGCATGAATGGTTTAAGCAAGCAGCATCATCAAAAGCGAATGAGTTCCGTGATTTTTATATTTGGAAGGATCCGTCTGCTGATTCAGGTGGGGAACCGAATAACTGGCAATCGAAGTTTGGTGGAAATGCATGGCAATACAATGAGAAATCAGGGCAATATTATTTACATCTTTTTGACAAGACACAGGCGGATTTAAATTGGGAAAATGAAGCACTTAGAGAAAAATTATATGAAATGATTCGTTTTTGGGCGGAGAAAGGAATCGATGGCTTCCGACTAGATGTCATCAATCTAATCTCAAAAAATCAAGAATTTCCTAATGACGATATAGGCGATGGACGTAGATTCTATACAGATGGACCTCGTATTCATGAATTTTTGCATGAAATGAATCAGGCTGCATTGAAGGATTATGACATGTTAACAGTAGGAGAGATGTCGTCAACAACACTGGATAACTGTGTGCTTTATACTAGACCTGAACGTGAAGAGCTTTCGATGACATTTCAATTTCATCATTTAAAGGTTGATTATCCAAATGGTGAAAAGTGGACAAAAGCGCCATTTGATTTTATAGAATTAAAGAAAATTCTTTCTGATTGGCAAGTAGGAATGCATGAAGGGGATGGTTGGAATGCACTATTCTGGTGTAATCATGATCAGCCACGTGCCATCTCTCGTTTTGGTGATGATGGAAAATATCACCTTGAATCAGGAAAAATGCTTGCGACTACCTTGCATCTTATGAAGGGGACTCCTTATATTTATCAAGGAGAAGAAATCGGCATGACCAATCCCGGTTTTACCTCCATTTCTGACTATCGTGATGTAGAGTCTTTAAACGCCCATCAGGCGCTTTTAGCTGCAGGAAAATCGGAGCAGGAGATAGTAGAAATTCTCCAGCAAAAATCCCGAGATAACGGAAGAACGCCGATGCAGTGGTCAGCCGCAGAGAATGCAGGGTTTACAACTGGTAAACCGTGGATAAATACTGCAAGAAATTATCCGAAGATCAATGCGGAAAGTTCGGTAGAGGATCCGAATTCGATTTTCTATCATTATCAACAATTAATCGCGCTGCGTAAGAAATATGATATTATTACGTATGGGGACTATCAATTATTACTAGCAGATGACTCAAGAATATTTGCATTTACACGAAATTGGCAGGATGAAAAACTAGTTGTTGTTAGTAACTTTTACAGTGAAGAAGCGACTGTACAACTGCCTGTTGGAAGTCTAGAAAATGCCGAAATATTATTATCAAACTATCCTGATTCTGATATGCTAGGAGAACAGCTCACATTAAGAGCGTATGAATCAATTGTGTATTATGTAAAATAATGAGGGGTAGATATGCAGAAGAAGTATTTAACAATTTATCATGATTTATTAAATAAAATTCTTTTAAAATCATGGCAAGAGACTGAGATGCTTCCATCAGAAAATGAATTAAGTGTTACCTATGCGACATCAAGAGAAACTATTCGCAAGGCACTTAATCTACTTGCTCAAAATGGCTATATTCAAAAAGTACGCGGAAAGGGATCGGTTATTATTAATCGTGATAAATTCTCCTTTCCCGTATCTGGAATCGTTAGTTTTAAAGAAATTACCGAAAAGTTAGATTTCTCTAGTAAAACCTATGTGGAAAACTTTGGGAGATTAGTGTCTGGTAATCCATATCAAGAAATCCTTAACGTAGATAAGCATGACCAAGTATGGCATGTGGATCGCGTTCGAGAAATATCTGGGGAGAAAATCATACTGGATAAGGATTATTTTAATGAAAGCTACATTCCATTACCTACTAAGGAAATTTGTGAGCATTCCATTTATGAATATATCGAGACAGAGCTTGAACTTGTAATTGGTTTTGCTCAAAAGGAAATAATCGTAGAAGAACCAACTGCAGAGGATCGTGAATTATTGGATTTAGAGGGATTTTCTAATATTGTTGTGATAAAAAGTCTTGTTTATTTAGAGGATACACGCTTATTCCAGTATGGTGAGTCGCGACATCGGCCAGATAAATTCCGCTTTGTAGATTTTGCAAGAAGAGTGAAGAATGGAACACCACTTTAATTCATAAAGTGGTGTTCTCTAACTTTCCCCATAAAAATTATAAAGAAGGTGTAACGATGAGACGTTTTACCTCAAGAATAGGGTTTCTATTCAAATTTCACAAATCAATTCCATTTATGAAGGATTTCTTTCTATCGAAGGAAATTAATTATGCAAAGAAATTACTATTTATATTCTTAATCTTAGGCTATATCGTGCTTCCTTTTGATATCATTCCAGATTTCTTACTCGGCATTGGGATCGCTGACGATGTAACGCTTGCAATTTTAATCATGCAATTAATGGTAAAGATTGCGCCAGATTCATTAAAAAGAAAACATAAAATTCTTAAATGATGTGAAAAAATTATCCTCTAACAAGTGGTAAAGTACAACAGCGGAAGGAACCACCAGATTTAATAATCTCGGAAAAGTCTATTTCAATCATTTGATATCCTGATTGCGCCAATACTTGATTCAACCGTTTATTTTCCGGCAAGCTGACTATTTTCTTATCACCAATGGAAAGGACATTTGGCCCCATTTTGAACTGTTCTTCTTCAGTAACCTCTATTAATTGATACGTCTTATTCAAATACTCATACACATCAGAATCAATGGCAGGTCGATAGATTAATGCGGTATCCTTGCTAATAATATTAAATACACAGTCAAGATGGAGGATATCCTCCCTAAGTTGAATAGGTGTTATATTATAGTCTGGAAGCAATTGCTGTAAAGCAGTTACTGCAGAAGGGGAAGTCCGGCCGCTTATGCCGACCCAAATATTCTTGTTGTCAACTACAACGTCGCCACCCTCAATGTTGCCGTTATCAATGGTTTGATAGGGAATTTCCATGCTCTCCAGCCAATTTTTCAAGACGGCAATTTCCGCTTTTCGCATCCCTTCCTTCATTGATGACACAAAGAAGGTACCTCCAATCGTAAATCCGATATCACGAGAAAACACCTGTTCATTTAGTTCTTCTTTCGCATCTAGCTGAATAACTGCCGCTCCATTGGTCTTCAATGTATTAATAAATTTTTCATGTTGCTTTACTGCTATTTCTGTATCGATATTATTCGTAAGATAGTGCTGCTGTGTGTTGTTTATGGCTTCTTCTATTTTCATATGCTGAGGAGATACGGTGATGACTTGCTTCAATCGATCGTATTCACTAGTACAGCTAACTGTTGGTACGTTTTCATTTGAAGTCATGTTCTTCATTGAAGATTCCCCCAATTCGTATGATCATCTTTGCCTTTTTTCTTCTGTTTCCTCTGGAATGTATTTCGTATAGTTTAAAGCGAATATTAAGAGAATGACAGCCAATGCCCAGCCGACAATGCCGCTCCAAACCTTATCAAGCATTAGACCAGCTAAAACACATATTCCGCTTAATACAATATATATGATTGTTAAATAACGCTTCAAATTGAACACTCCTAAAATTGGTGAAAATAATACTCTTTGAGTAGGTTGTGATTTAGATAAACTGCGAACTAGGCGCAATGTTGATTTCCGCTGTGGACAGTCGCACGCCATAGGGCAACGCGGTCTGCTCCATCGGAAGAAAACCACTTCCGATGGATTTTCAGCCGTTCCTATTCCCGCAGAAGTCTCCTGTCCTCCGCTACAATCAACGGCGATGGTAGAGGGATTGCCCTCTCGTCTTATATTATAGAAAGAAAGATTATTCTCGGAGCGAACAGCCCGTGAGGAATTCCTATCTAAAGTTAGTCCACAGTCTACATCATCAGAAAATTTCATAAAACATTTATATAAACATCAATCTGCTAACTCAATTATATTATATCAAAAGAATAGTTAGCGCATATAGAATTTAAAAAATATTATAAAATAAAGAGCTAGCGGATATTTACCCGCTAGCTCTTACCTCAGTTACCTGCAACGTCGCGTTTATTAAAGAAGAACCAGGATAATAATTGGAAGATAATAAAGTACACGATTAATACTATTATCGAGAATCCTAGTGAAGTTCCTTCAACCCATGGTTCTCCACCACTCGCATACTGACTTAAATCTGTATTGGCAAATAAAATATATTTGGCCCAAGGTTTTTCCATGAAAATAGAAACAATTGTATTACCAGCCATCATTAGGAAAATAGCAGTTCCAATTGCGAGTGAGCTATTACGGAAAACAGTGGATATCATGAAGGCAAAGGTTGTCATCATGATTAGGTTCACCATGCCATAACCGTATTCTGACAGTATATGTGATATGGCACTTACATCAGCGAATCCTGCGCCTTGTTCAATAACAATCGGCGGATTCATTCCTTCTAGTCCGAAGAATAATGCACCAACGATTAAAGAAAAGATCAGCACAAATAATAAAGTAAACAAAGCAAAAATCAGTACAGATACATATTTTGATGCAAGTATTTTTGTTCGGGTAATCGGTCTGATTAGTAATAGTTTAATCGTGCCCCAGCGAAATTCATTTGCTACAATCCCAGCAGCAATGATGATTGTAAGCAAACTGACAATGGAGAGCAATCCAGCGTTTTCTAAGACGTATTGCCATGCACCGTACTGAGGCTGAATATCATTTTCTATGTGATAGTTATTCTTCTCAATTTCAGAAGTGTTTATTTCCAGAATAAAATCATCTGACTCATATTCTGCGATTTCTTGCTCTAATGCTGCATTCTCTTCTTGTAATACTTCACGCCAATTGTCATTCTCGTACTTATCTAAGTCCTCAAAGGAATTTGTAAGAATGGCTCCACCAATAATTAATGCGGCTAAAATACCGTACATAGCCCATGTTGATTTACGGATATAAATTTTATTTAGTTCATTATATACAAGCTGAAAAAAATTACTCAATTGTATTCTCCCCAATCAAATCAAAGAATTTGTCTTCTAACGTTGCTTTAGAAACACCGACCTGATAAACTGCAATCTCGTGTTTTACAAAGGTCTTAATCACATTTGGAATTATTTCTTTTTCACTTTGGAAAATAAGCTGGTTGCCCTCTTGAACAACATCGATTTCATAATTTGTCTTTAATAAATCGATTGCCTGATTTATTGGTGTTGCCTCGAGTGTTACTTGTGTGAGATTAATGTTATCTGGTGTCGTATCGTTTACAAGCTGTGTGGCTATTAGTTCACCATTTTTAATAATCCCAATCCGGTCACACATGAGTTCAATTTCAGATAAAAGATGACTTGAGATAATAACTGCAACGTTTTCCTCTGTGGCTAGCTTGCGGATATAATGTCTAATTTCTCTAATTCCAGCTGGATCTAATCCATTTGTCGGTTCATCAAGGATTAAAATCGAGGGCTTATGTAAAAGTGCTTGTGCAATCCCAAGACGCTGCCGCATTCCTAATGAATATTTCCCGGCTTTTTGGTTAATTACTTTCTCCAATCCGACAACTGCGATTACTTCATTGATGCGCTCTTTGTCAATCCCGGGTATCATCCTAGCAAAATGCAACAAATTTTGCCGACCGGTCATAAAGGGATACATTTCTGGATTTTCTACAATTGCACCAACTTCTCGTATTGCTTTTTTAAAGTTTTGCTTGATACTGTTCCCAAGTATTCGGACATCACCATCGGTAATGCTCATTAAGCCAACCATCATCCGTATTGTTGTCGTTTTTCCAGCACCATTCGGTCCGATGAAGCCAAATACTTCGCCGCGGTTAATTGTAAAGGATAACCCTTTAATAATTTCCTTTTTGCCAATTGTCTTTTTGAGGTCAATCAATTCCATTGCAACTTCTGTCATTATTCATACCTCCATTATTCTTTCTATACCTTCTTACGGGTGAGGACTGGAAAAGTTTCAATAAAATAAAAAAACAGATAACAGAATATATTTGGTAGTTAAGAAAGTATATATTATTTCTTACTACATAGGTGGGGCATATAGGATGTAGGTCAGTTCGGTGTTGCGACAATGGTCTTTTGTGGGACGAGTAGCCGCAGTCCCATGACATCGGGTTTTCAACCGAACTTCCCCAAAGCCTATCTCCTATTAGTGGTACCATTTCTTTTCTTTTACTAATCCTTGTAAAATTCGTTTACCTTCTTCTGTTAAATACGCATTTTTATCGTTTAAAAGATGCTTCGCTAATTCAGACGTCATTTTCGTATCTTTATCATTCGCCATACATAACACTCCCCTCCTTATCAAGTTATTCGATTTTCATAGATTAGGAATGGACAAGTGGACTATGGAGAACGTGGAATTTAGAATCTGCTAAGATACGACGCAAATTTCTCTTTAAAATGAATTCCTTTGCTTGTTTTTTGTAGGAGTAAGGACTGATTGATAGTTCTACAAAACTAATTTGATCTTAAGTGATACCCTATTACACGGAAAAATGTAAAAAATTTGAAGATTAAAACCCTGTTAAATGGTATAATAGCATCAAATTTAAAGAGGAGAAAAATGATGGATAAATTGAAATTTGGTCGATTGATTCTCGTTATTATTCTATTTTCAATAGTTTCAGCATGTAGCAAACCTAGTGAAATAATTCCTTTTGGTAATTTGAGTTTTAAGGAAGTATCTCTCATGGAAAAAGAACAGCCGATTATAACAAAAGAAATTAGCCTCTCTGCCATTGGCGATCTGTTGATTCATAGTCCGGTATATTTAGATGCGATGGTTGATGGGGGATATGATTTTATGCCGATGCTCGAACAAGTTGCTCCTTACTTAGAACGTTCTACTGTTGCAATCGCAAATCAGGAAACGATGATAGGTGGAGAGAAATTTGGTTTATCAACATATCCTTCCTTTAATAGTCCATATGAGGTTGGGGATGCGTTGAAAAATATAGGAGTAGATGTTGTTTCCATCGCTAATAATCATACATTGGATCGTGGAGAAGCTGTAATTCAGAGCGCAATCAGCCATTGGGAAACGATAGATATGATGTACACAGGAGCGTACAAAAACGAGATAGATAGGGAAAATCTACGAGTCTATGAAACACCAGAAGGGATTTCTATTGCATTTTTATCTTATACATATGGAACGAATGGCATTCCAGTTCCAGATGGCAAGGATTATTTAGTGAATCTTATTGATCAGGAATTGATTGCTAGTGAAATTGCGAAAGCGAAGGAGGAAGCAGATGTTATTGCTCTCAGCCTTCATTTCGGTAATGAATATGAAAGACTGCCAAATGAAGCGCAAAAGGAGCTCATTCAATTTGCAGCTGATCAGGGAGTTCATATTGTAATTGGGCATCATCCACATGTATTACAGCCAGTAGAATGGGTGACAGGTAAGGATGGAAATAAGACATTCGCAGCGTATTCACTCGGTAATTTTCTATCAAATCAGCAGGAATTGTATCAGCGGATAGGTGGAGTATTAACGGTAAAGATTATGAAGACAATACAAGGGGAGAAGGATACAATTGAGGTTCATTCTCCAGAATTCCTGCCAACCTATGTGAAGTTTCGACCAGAGTTGAAGGAGTATCGGGTAGTTCCAATGTATAAATTAACAAATCAGGATTTGGCAGATGCATCGGCTCAGTATGAGGAAATTCAGGCACATATGGCACAGTGGGTGCCTGAGCTTAAGTTTGTGGAAGAGTAAAATGCAGCCCCTCATACATAGGGGCTGCACTTTTAAGCAGTTATTCGATACATTTTATTTAGAATAAAGGATATTAAATATAAGACAGCTCCAATCACAGCAAATGTCAGTATCGGAAGACTTATTGTTGTACCGAATCCAGGAGTAATGATTGGTATAAGTATAAAAACTCCAATAAATACCATACTGATAATCCAAACCTGTAGAAATTCTACCCATGGTTTTGTTTTCTTCTTTTTGAAAGATGTTTGTTTCATCCATTTCATAATTATTTTGATGAATAAGTAAAGCGAGATTAAATAACCAAGTATGATAATGACCCCTGAACCTAACTGAAAGGTTATGAAATTGGAACCTAAATCAAAAAAGTAATTTAGTCCAAAACTGATAATACCATGACAGAGACTGATAATAGCCAGAAATTGGATAACAATAAAACTGAGCAGCTTTGCTGTGTCTTTTGTCTGTTCACTGGGAATTTCTTCGATCACTTCATCACAGTATGCTTTTAAATCATCGCCAAATACATCCTTTGCGGTCTTACCTTCTGTCTGGGCATGAAGCAGATGTTCAAGCAGCTCTAATAACACTTCTTCAGTCTGTTGCTCAGATTTATTAGCATTTAAACGGATATAGATAAGCATATCTTCATAATAAGCTAAGTTTTCCTCATGTAACATCTTTCTTTTATCGTTGTTTAACTGAACAATGTCCTTGGGATTCACTGTTAATGACCTCCTTTATAAATGATGCTACTTTGTAAATGATTCTTTAAATCGATCGGCCAACCAACGCTTCCAAATTCGACTGCCCCATTGATTACGATCACTTCTTAATGTATGTACTCGCCAATAGATTGGAGGATGGGCCATAAATTGAAACTCTAATAGTCGATAAAACCACGGTGAGCGCTCTAAGGATGATTTAATCTCTTTTTGATTTCTTATTTCCAGACTGTATTGTTGTGCTTTTCTCAATGCTTCATCCTGACGAGTAGCAAGCGTGGCTAGACTGTCGGCCATTTGCCGTTTACCTCCATCAAGAAATGCAGCACCTAAATGATCTGCCCTTACTTCCATTAGCTGTAAATAAAATGATTGTACAAGGGGAAAAAGGAGCATAAGTGTCCAAATAATAAAAAATAATGGTGTAGAATAATCTTCTATATTCTCTATCTGTTCTAACACAAATAAAAGTGAGAAGACGACAACGAGCATTAGAAAGGCACGACATAGTTGTCCCCACATAACATCACGTTTCTTTACATGTACTGCTTCATGAGCTAAAATTCCTTCAATTGCTTCAATCGGTAATGTTAATGTAGCTGAGGTTAAAGTTACCATCGATTTGCCGATATTCATTCCTGTCGCCATCCCGTTATACTGTGCAGAATCTGTCTCATAAACGTTTACATTTGGAATTCCAGCACGAACGAATATTTTTTCAGCTGCAGAAATGACATCAGGATTCTTAGTAGGCTTTGCATCCATTGCAACCTTTAACACACGATCGGATACATACATATTAAAGAGCCAATAAATGATTGCAAAACTAACCATTAGCCAAACCGGTGCTTTGATAATATATAAGAGCAATAGAATACTTGTATATGCCGAAACCCCTTTGACTGTAATCGCGAAATAAAACTTGCCGAGAAGTCGCTTTATATTCTTCTTATGATAGAGAGGCAGAATAGTAACCTTTTCTTCTATTGCATCCGCTATTTGGGATTCTGGCTCTACTTCTGCTTTCAATGTTTCTGTTTCTTTAATTGTTAGATAGACAGTTTCACCAGGCATTTGCAATCGCAGTACTTTATCAAAGCTAGTCGTAAAATCAGTATTCGTTGTAAATAAAGTAAGATAAGGGTGCAGTTTTAATAGATCTACTCCAGTTTCGATTGTTATCTTCTCAATATCCTCAAGCGGGTATATTCTTGAATCTAAGCGAGACAGAATATACAAGCTTTCTAGTTCTTTTGATAAATATATTCTTGTTGTATTGTACGTTATGATTCGCTTGATCATTTCTGTAATGGCAGTGAGCATACCAAAAACGATGACATAATTTAAGAGACTATATTCCGGTCCATAAATTAAAAATAGGGTTGCACCAGCAAATACAAGGATGGAAATCGCTAAATCTCCGAATATTCGCTTGTTATTTCGCACAATCTGTATTTCTTCTATAGCAGTTTGCTCGTTAATTTCCGCTTTTATCTCCCCAAATTTTCCATAATCAGCTAATAATAAATGCATCGATAAGTATCCAGCTGACATAAAAGAAATATAGATAAATCCGTCAGAATAACCATTTTGATAAAAGATAAAGCTGCTAAATAGAAGTGCTAACGTAATTTCACTGACATATCCTAGTTTTGTATTCCACTTTCTTAGTAAGTAAGAGATTACATAAATAATACAGCCATATAAGAGATGAACAATTGTTTCTAATAAATCGGGAAGCATAGATACACCTGCCAGTCTAATTATTTTCTTGCAAATTTATGGGGTAATTCAGACCTTTTTGACCTTCTAAGATTCATATAAGTTTGTTTTGAATTTTCTTTTTTACGAATAACGATTTTGTTCAACCATTGCCTAGAAAATAAGTAAATATAGAATGAAAACGTCGAAAATGGTAATCGTAAACACAGTCACAGCATAGAATGCTGGCGTTTCTATAACGAGAATATTGCACATGGTTATTTGCTGTCCGTCCCGTTTCCTGAGGCTATACTTCTTATAAATCGGTCGAATTTTAAATTTGAATAAACAAAACCATGACTACATAGCTTAATCGGTATTCTACATATAGCAGACAAATTTTAGGATTGATATTATAATCGAATCATTTATTTTTATTGTAATGAACTCCTTTTTCAATAATTTTATCTACTGGTTGTTTAAGTAATTCCCATTGATGAATGAATTCGGTGAGTTGTATTTCTCCCTCAGTTGTGAGTTGATAATATTTCCGTTTTGGACCTGTATCTGATTTCTTCATTTCTCCAATGATCAATTTTTCTTTTTGTAGTCTAAGTAATATCGGATAAATGGACCCTTCACTAACATCGGATAATCCAAATTCTTGGAGTTTCATCGAAACCTCGTAGCCATAGGTTGGTTGCATCTTAATAATCGATAAAATGCATCCTTCTAAAATTCCTTTTAATAGTTGGCTTCGTTGTGAAATTTTCACTCACCTACCTTGTATAACAATATAGTGAACCTTTAGATAGCTACCTTGCGATGCAAAGTAGCTTATTTAGAGTATATAACCTTTAAAAGAGAAAATGCAAGGATTATTATTATATTTTCCAAAAATTTAGTTGAAAAATATATTTAAAGCAAAGAATAGGACAAGTTAGGGGGAGTTATATACAATGGAATAAAAGAAAGGAAGTGACCATGAGTGGAAAAAATCAATACAATCGAAATGTTTGAAGAAAAAATTCAAAGTGAGAATCCAATTATCGTAAAGTTTTATGCGGATTGGTGCACAGACTGTAAGGTACTTGATATGTTTATTGGTGACGTTAAAAGCGAATTCAGTCAATATCAATGGTATGAAGTAAATAGTGATGAGCTAAACGGGGTAGCTGAGAGCTACGATGTGATGGGGATACCGAGTATATTAATTTTCCAAAATGGAGAGAAGCTTGCACATCAGCATAGTGCTTACACAAAATCACCGGGAGAAGTATCAGCATTTCTTCATCAACAGCTAGGCTAATTAGTAAAACGATCATTCATATCATATGGTGATCGTTTTTTTGGGCAAGAAAAAGCTGAAATACTTGAAAAACGGCTGATATAGTACTTTAATTGGTTGATATCAATATATTCGAAATTCGAGGTGTGACAGGCACCTATTCGTATTTTTTCGTATACATTAGTATAATAGTATAAACTATCGGGAAGTAAGGGGAAGAGACAGCACATGATAAATCCGATATTAATTGATTTACCACAAGATTTTAATACGGAACGTCTTTTTATTCGAATGGCAATGCCTGGTGATGGGAATGTTGTATATGACGCGATGAATGCAAGTAGGAAGGACTTGAATAAATGGTTGGAGTTCGCTTTATATGAACAGTCTCTGGATCAGGTGGAACAGATGGTGAGGGAGGCACATATTCATTTCTTACAACGGATCGAATTACGCTTCCACATTTTTCATAAAAAGACGGGTGACTTTATTGGCTCGACAAGTCTTCATCATATTAACTGGAATGTACCGGCATTTGAAATTGGGTACTGGATTGATAGCAGAAAAAGCGGTAATGGCTACATGCTAGAAGCCGTTGAGGGATTAACCTTTTATGCCTTCTATGCGCTGCACGCAAATCGAGTTGAAATTCAATGTGATTCGAAAAATGTAAAGAGCAGGGCCATTCCAGAACGTTTAGGATATACGCTTGAGGGAACTCTCCGAAATGCTTCGGTATCTATCGATAGGGAGGAACTACGTGATTCTTGTATTTATGCGAAGATTAGAGAGTAATTAGTAAATAGGCAGGTGAGGAATATGGGACGCCCAAAAATATTAATAGTAGAAGATGAGCGGAAAATAAGTCGAGTACTGGAAATCGAACTGGATTATGAAAACTATGAAACAGAAGTTGCAGATAATGGCAATGACGCAGTCCGTTTAATTGGAGAAAAGGAATGGGATTTGGTATTGCTTGATATTATGATTCCGGAATTGAGTGGCTTAGAAGTGCTTCGCAGGGTAAGGCGAACGGATGAACATACTCCGGTAATTTTATTAACGGCAAGAGATGAAATTCATGATAAAGTAAGCGGTCTTGATTTAGGTGCGAATGATTATATTACGAAGCCATTCCAGATTGAAGAGCTCTTAGCGCGAGTCCGTGTGCATTTACGAAAACCTCAAGGGAAGAAAGAAACTGCTGATATGCTAACTATAGGGGAATTAAGTGTAAATGTAAGTAGTCGTGAAATTGTAAGGGACGAGAAGCAAATAGAACTTACACCACGTGAATTCGATTTACTTGTCTACCTGCTGGAAAATAAAAATATCGTCTTGACTAGGGATCAGTTAATCGAACAAGTATGGGGATTCGATTATTACGGTGATACTAATGTGGTTGATGTTTATATCCGTTATCTGCGTCAAAAGATTGATAAAGGATTTGAATCACCTTATATCCAAACTATACGTGGTGTCGGCTATACAATAAAGGAACTTGATAAATGAAGCTAAAGACTAAGATTCAGCTTTTTTCTAGTTTATTGATGCTCATTTTAATCTTGCTCGTGAATATCGCCATTTACTATCTATTTTATCAAATGACTGCTGATAGCGAATTAGAGCAATTATCAGAACAAACAAATACTCTCTTCACAACATTGGCGGATAATCCAGAAATCAGTGAAGTGGAAGCGGAAAATCTGTTAAGGGCTTATTTACCCGCAGATGGAATCATTCGTGTAATTGATAAGAATGGTAATCCAATCCATCAGCTGATGAAATTAGGGGAGTATGAGACATTACCTTGGGGATATACGACTACAGAATCGCGGGAACTTCTTCCTCAGGATAATGCACCAGATATTGCAATAGTGACGAAGCCAATTATATGGACTAATGGGGAGCATGCAGGGGAAATTGTGACAGTACAGGTTGCAAATCATTTAATTCCACTTCATGAAACGATGCAAACATTATTTTATGTCCTGTCAATCTTATTTGTCATTATGCTTATTCCAATTTTAATTGCGGGAAATGTTTTAAGTAAATTTCTTCTGCTCCCGATAAAACAATTAATCGAAACAATGAAGGAAAACACGAAGCAGGCAAAATGGAAGAAAATTAATGTTGAGAACCGCTCGAAGGACGAATTATATGAGATGGAAATGACCTTTAATGAAATGATTGATTATTTAAAGGACAACTATGAGAAACAGGAGATGTTCGTTTCCAATGCATCCCATGAATTAAAAACGCCCATTCAAATTGTGAAGAGCTATGGACAATTACTTGCACGGCGAGGGCGCGATAATCCAGAGCTTTTTCAAGAAGCAGTTGATGCGATCGATTCAGAGGCCGACCGGATGCAAAAACTGATTGAACAGATGCTGTCATTAGCAAAGAATACGCAAGTAGCACCCAGGGAGAAGATTGACCTCACGTCTCTTGTTGCGGACACTGTTTCAACGTTTCAAGGTGCATATAAAAGGCAATTTCATTTTATTCAAGAAGTAGGTACTGTTTTTGTGAATGGATCTCGCGATCAATTGGAGCAGGTTCTGTATATTCTCATTGAAAATGCGTTGAAATATAGTAAAGAGAAAATAGAAATTAAGCTTTCAGAACAAAATAATCTAGCTACATTTTCGGTTCGCGATTATGGACAAGGAATACCAGAAACAGAGCAATCGCGGATTTTTGAACGATTTTATCGTGTTGATAAGGCAAGAAACAGGGATACAGGTGGGACTGGACTCGGTTTAGCAATCGCTAAGACTATCACAGATCAGCACCATGGAACATTATCTGTGAAAAGTATACCTGGTGAGGGATCGACTTTTTCACTAGCATTACCAGTTGATTGACGTAATAAAAGTTTGAAGCGGGTGATAAAATGGCAAAGAAATTAGGTATCATCGTGGCAAGCATCGTCGTAATTATAATTGTGGGAATTAGTATTTTTCTTTGGAGCGGCTCTGCTAAAGAACCAAAGCTTTCAGTAGCAGAGATTCGGCGATTGGTGGAGAGTCAATACCCTGGAACGATATCGGAACCGGTATTAGTAGCAGGTGAGAATGGGACAGTATATGACGTTACTTCCAATAATGGTGACAAGTCCTATAAAATTAGAATGGATGGCAATACTGGTGAGGTGCTATCCATCAATATGCAAGACAACTCCAGAAAAATAGCACAGAAGGGTAAAACAGTGGAAAAAGAGAAGGATGCTAATAAAAAAGAGGAACAACCGGATCAACCAGGAAATAATGGGACCCAACAGAGAGCTACTAGCGATGCGGTAATTGATCTAGAACAAGCTAAAGAAATTGCGTTAAAGCAATTTACTGGTACATTTGAAAAGATAGAGCTTGAAAAAGATAACGATCGTTTAAGCTATGAAATCGAAATGAAAAATGAAACAGCAGAAGCAGAAATTCTAATCGATGCCTATACTGGAGATGTAATTTTGCTGGATATTGAATCAGCGGATGATGAAGATTAAATCGTAAGCTATTAGAGAAATCTAGTAGCTTATTTTTTTATTCTCATCAAATTCTAATCTTACTCACATCGTCTTTTCATTCATGATGGATATGATGTAAGTAACAAGAAAACGAGGGGGAAAAGAGATGAAAAAGACAATTGGTTTCGTTATTGCTACATTTATTTGCATCGGATTATTCGTATTTGGTCCGTCGCAAACAAGTGCTTCAATAGCTAATCCAGAAAACGGAGAAAAAATAAGTCTATTAGAAGCAGAACACATTGCATTACAGGAATTTACAGGCATCGTGAAACAGCATCAACTTACATGGGTCGATAATTGCCAAACATACGAAGTTGAGATTACAAATCGGAATCAAGAGGCAAAAATTGAAGTGGACGCATTTACAGGGGAAATTATAAACTTAGACATCACCCAGAATTAAGGACCATGTTTAAAGGGAAATACAAAGATTCTCATCAATTTCTAACTTTCTTCACATGATCCTTTCATTCATGATAGCTATGATGTAAGTAACAAGAATACAAGGAGGAAATAATATGAAAAAGAAAATAGGCGTAACTATTGGAGCGATGGCAGTTGCCGGATTAGTCGGATTAGGGTTTTCACAAAATGTAGTTGTAAATGCTGACCCAGTGATTACAGTAAATGAAATTAAAGAAAAAGTGACAACCCAATATCCAGGAACAATTACGGAACTGGAACTAGATGAAAAATCAAATAAGCCGATTTACGAGGTGGAAATTAAAAATGACAATAGGGAATACGAATTAGAGATTGATGGAAATACTGGTGAAGTTCTAGCTCTTGATGAAAAGGAAACAAAAAATGATAACATAAAAACAGATGAAGACAGGCAAACAAAGAGTGAAAGTAAAGCAACAGATGATGACAAAGATTCTGTTACCCAAAAAACAGTTGAACAAAAATCAACTAACAAAGCTGTAATTGGTGATAAAAAAGCGAGAAGCATTGCTGCTAATCAATTTTCAGGTACAATCGTCGAGCTTGACCTTGATGAAGACGATGGACGATTAATTTATGAAATTGAAATGGAAAATGGGGATAGCGATGCAGAAATAGAAATCGATGCATACACTGGAAAAATTCTAGTTGTTGATATTGATCACGGTGATGATGACTAAACAATGGAAATAGAAGCTAATCCACTTGGATTAGCTTCTATTTATATGACGGCTTTATCTCATTGTTATAAAACAGCTTCATTCTGTCCGATGAGGCTGTTTCAATAGCATATTCTTCGAAAAAATCCTAGTAGAGAAATATATTATCATTCCTCTTTAGAATTTCCTACCTATCTACCCCTCTAACAACAAACCCATGCGTTTTAGACCATTCAGCATAATAAATCTTGCTTAAGTCTTTATACCCCTTTTCATATAATTGTGCTCGCAGCCATTCCTCATCTTTTCCGATATATTCTAGTGTCTTGTCCTCAATTCTCCCTTCATCAACCAATAAGTAGGATAATGAGGTTTCTTCGGGTTTAATGGATAGCATTTCGGCAGTAACAGGTGATGATAATTCATTTTTCATAACACTTAATTGGCCGCTTGGTTCTAAGACTGCATACTTTACTTCTTTTAAAGAAAATATCCCTTGTTGACGGAGCATTGTTCGAAGCTGTTCGGATTCTAGTTTATTCTTTTTAAGCTTCTTAATATCGAGTTCACCATCTGAGACTATAATTGATGGTTCTCCTTTCAATACGGGGCGCATTTTTTCAATCTTCCTCACTATCATTTCAATAATAAAGATTAGAATCGCCCATAATGCTATTGCGTAAAGTATATCCCACACACTCACCAAATCATCATAAACCGATTCTTCAAGCAGGCCACCAAGAACTAATAGATATACAAGATCAAACGGTGTTATTTGTGAAAGTTCCTTTTTCCCCAACAGTCGAACAACGAGTAATAACGCTATGAGTCCAACAATTATTTTCATTGTTATTGTAGTTTCCATGATAATCTCCACCTATATATCAATTTTATAAGCTAATTTCTTATTACCCGTAGAATTTGTTTATTAACCGCGATCCCAAATTATTACAGGACTTCAAATCAGTTTTATTTACGCAATAGCTGATTTTGCTTTCGTTTCATATGTCTTGATAAGTGATACATATATAGTAAGAAAAAAGGAGGTATGCTCATGACAGCAGAAGTAGTAGTTATGAATAAGCGGGGATTGTCCATGGCTGCTGACAGTGCGATAACAAGTGGCGGTGAGGGTGTGCAAAAGGTTTATAATACAGCAAACAAATTATTTTCTCTATCGAGTGACCATCCAGTCGGAATCATGGTCTATGGTGCTGCATCCTTTATGGAGGTGCCCTGGGATGTCATTATTAAATCTTATCGAGATCATTTGGGTAAAAAGAAATTTGCTGATTTAACGGATTATGTTGAGGACCTGTTGAATTTTTTACGGCATGATAATCGATTTAAAAATGAGGAAGTGGAAGAAATAATCGTCTACCGCATTTTTTCTGATAAATTAAAGCGTATCGTAAGGGAAGTGGAAGAAACGATAACCAATGAAAAAAATACAGGTAGCAATGTTTCTCCAAAAAAAGTGACCGATTGGTTAGTTGATTGTGTGAGTAGAAATATAAAATCATATAAAAATGAGGAAAAGTCTTTTTTAGAGCTAAACTATCAAGTCTTTAAAGAGAAGTTTGGCACAGTGATAGATGAAGTAAAAGATGAGTTGATTATGTATGAGATTCCTGAAAATCTGGCAGAAAAATTCTATATGCTTGCCTTTGAAGCAACGAAGAAGGATTACTTCAGCATAGGGAGTACTGGGTTAGTAATTGCTGGGTATGGAGAAAAGGAGATTTTCCCTCATCTGTTAAATTACAGGCTGGAAGGTTTTGTATGTAATCAATTGAAATATAAAAAGCTAAAAGAAAAGAAAATTAGCTATACCTCAGATAAAGAAGATGGTACTGCATCTGTCACAGCATTTGCCCAACGGGAAATGGTGGATTCATTTATTAGCGGGATGGAACCAAGTATGGAGGAAGTCATTTTCGATATTATTGCTAAAGTATTAAAAGATTATCCGAACCAGATTCAAAAACATTTGTCGATTCAGTTTACAGATGAACAGGTTACTGATCTTGAAAAGATGGGTAAAGAAGTATACGAATCTATTGAGGACACATTAAAGGAATACCAGCAAACGAATTATATTGAGCCACTGCTCGGTGTTGTTAGATCATTGCCAAAAGAGGAGTTAGCAGATATGGCAGAAACGCTGGTAAATCTTACTTCTTTTAAACGTCGTGTCACAAGAGCGACAGAGACTGTTGGCCCACCGATTGATGTTGCCATTATTACGAAAGGCGATGGTTTCGTGTGGATGAAACGGAAAAACTATATGAATTCTGAAATAAATGCTCGATTATAAAAAGAATAAAAGCGTAAAGCTAGTTTAGCAACGTACGGACTGCGCCCCTCAGGAAGAGGGGGGGTTCGACATTGCCACAATGGTTTTCGATGGGGCGAGTACTCGCAGTCCCAGGAAGTGGTGACCTAAGTCGAACTTCTCCTTGCCCTTTGAGATAAAGGAAACATACCCTCTCTCTTTAGGGGTATGCCGACGTTGGCGAAGCCTGTTTTTAGTCGGTCTTCCTTAACACCAGGAGTCGAAGTTGATTTTCACGACAAAGGGTATAAGTGCGACTAAGCCTCATGTGTAACCAATCGGCAAGTCTTCTTTATCGTACGAAGGTAAGGGAAGTCTCGCTAGTCGCTAGAGCTGGACGTGGCCGAACCTGACGTAGGAATTACATGGAGAAATTTATAAACTATGATCGAAAGGGGTGAGCATATGGTTTTCAAAGAACAGAAGTCCAAAAAGGATTCGTATTTTAGTTTGCCAACCGAAGATCGCATCAATTTTGCATTGGAAGACAAAGAAAAAGAAGAAAAAGATACAGCAGCTGAAAAGGTATTAGAGAAATTGAACAAAAGAAATAGTAAGAAATAGTAATTAGAACATTGTGCAGTTGTTCTTGGAGGATAATATGCAGTAAACACTTGTTTGAGTAAAAGTATTATACTCTTATTACAATACTATATAAAATGGAATTAAATGTTTAAAGAATTTCAAGCGTGGAATACAACTAATGTACGAGCAAGACTATCAAATATTGAGAGGAGTTATATACAAATGGCTAAGAACAATAATGGTAAGATGTCTCGTGAACAAGCAGGAGAAAAAGGTGGAAAAGCAACATCAAGAAATCATGACCAAGAATTTTATGAAGAAATCGGTCAAAAAGGTGGAGAAGCAACCGCCAAAAACCACGACCAAGAATTTTATGAGGAAATTGGTCAAAAAGGTGGAGAAGCAACCGCAAGAAACCATGACCAGGAATTCTATGAGGAAATCGGTCAAAAGGGTGGAGAAGCGACCGCACGAAACCATGACCAAGAGTTTTATGAGGAAAATGGTGAAAAGGGCGGAAAAGCACGATCTCGTCAGCGAGAAAATAACAATAAAAATTCAAAATGAAGAGATTCATTTTGTATGATAAAGAGGAAAGGGGAATTAATCCCCCTTTCCTTTTGGTTTTACAATGAAATTATCTACTACGTGAGCCCGAACCGTTTTATTCTTTTTGAAATAAGCATGTATTAGTTCTACTGTATCCCTTTTGATTTCCTTCTTTACTGGCTTATTTCTGAACTTCACATAATCTCCACCACCTGATGCCCGGTAATTGTTTAAGACGACATTATAAGTGCTATCTGCTTCAAGCCTCTCACCATGGTAAGTAATAGATTCAATTCTTGATCCGATTGGATTCGCTACATTAATCACATAATCAATTCCTTCCCACATATCATAGTTATAGTGCTGTGGTTTAGGCTCAAGATACATTTGATTCGCTAATATTTGACCTCGCTCATTTAGCCTAAAATAGGTTGCGCTTTTTTCTAATGCAGCTTTAATATCCTTCCCTGTAAGTTCAAGGACAACGAGGGTATTCGGGTACATATAGTTTGCGACGATGTCTCTCATCGTAACTGTAGGCCCAAACCCAGTTGATGTATTATTCAGCAAAGCAGTAATCGAGATATCCACTCCACTTACATCGATTTGTACATCTTGAATAAATTGAACAAAAGCATGCTTGTGAATTCGGGCTTGGAGTGGCTCTGTAATTGTCATGTTTCCTTCAATATATCCCACTGGTTGATCGAGCCACTTTTGCGTAGATTCTTCAAGTTCTCGCATATAGCCGATAACCCAAGGGTCAGATTCGATATTTTCCAAAGTATGAAGGCTTCCCTGTTTATCGGTGATTTGCCAATGATTATTGTTCTTTACTAGTGTGATGCCAATTTCAGCATATGCTTGTCCATTATTTCCAGGTTGAATGACAAGTGCATCATGAACCTTGCTTATTAGAGTCCGGTGTTGATGTCCGGTTAATAGGAATTCAATACCATCTATCTGTTCACACATTTGATACCCTTGGTTCTCACCAGTCAATGTCTCCGTAGGTTCTCCATTTTCTGGATCACGTTCTAGTCCACCATGGTAAGCGGCAATTAGCATATTAGGGTTTTCTGATGCCCGAATGTGGTTAACCCATTTTTGTAATGTGGAAAAAGCATCGGCAAATTCAATGCCTTTAATATTACTCGGTGATTCCCAATTCGGAATATAATGAGTCGTGACAGCAACAATTGCTACTCTTATTCCATTTGATAATGTCTTCATAATATAGGGGGGACCAAATAAAGGTTCACCACTTTCTAAATCCAATGTGTTTGCCGAAATCCAAGGATAATTGGATTGATTAATTGCGTCAGTTAATATCTCTTTTCCAAAGTTAAATTCATGATTACCGATGACCCCTGCATCAATTTCCAAATGATTTAATATCCCAACCATTGGGTTTTCTCTCTTTGTAGCATGATTTACGTAATATGTCATTAATGGCGTACCTTGAATTAAATCGTCATTATCAAGAACAATAGTATTCTTTCTTATTCTTCGCTCGGAATTCTTTCACAACCGTCGAATATTTTGCTAGTCCAATGACTGCTGGTTCATTTGTTCCATATAAAACTGGCAGTACATGTCCATGAATATCACTCGTATATAGAATATTGATTTTTGCAGTTTCGATTGACATGTTAGTAAATCCTCTCCAATATATTCGGATTTCTTCATTATGTATATATCTATTATACAAACTTCATTAAACTCATGGGGGAAATTACACTTTTTGAAGGTTTTACCGATAATAAGAATAGGTCTTATCTATCAGTAAAAAAGGAGGATAGACGATGAAGCAGATGGAAGAGAAAATGAATGATACATCATTAAAGCTGTTTGTTACCTTGTCTAAAGCATATCAATCTGTGATGGAACGCGCTGAAGCAGATATTAAATCAAAAGGATTAAACTTTACCGATTTCGCAGTATTGGAGCTTCTGTACCATAAAGGACAGCAGCCATTACAGAAAATAGGTAAGAAGATTCTAATTACGAGTGGCAGTATTACATATATCATAAATAAGCTAGAAAAAATAGGGTATATCGAGCGGAAGCCTTGTGAAAGTGATAAAAGGATAACCTATGCCAGCATAAATAAAAAAGGTGAGCAATTATTAGATGAGATCTTTCCGAATCACTGGAAGATGATTCGAGATATGATGTCAGGATTGAGTGAAGAGGAAAAAGAGATGGCAACTCATTTATTAAAAAAATTAGGTACATCAATTCGAAAGATTTAGTTTTATCTGACCAGCAAGTGGTGCTAAACAGTACAATAATATCCGACATTTTATAATATAAATATTAAGTAATTGGTAGTTAAGAAAGAATAAAAAATTTCTTACTACATGCGTGCAACTAAGGCAGTCACTAAAAAACTTGTTGACAACCAAGTTTTCTAATAAATAGGTTGTTTAATAAACGTAAAATCTGGGTATTTATTACCTGTATAGAGAAAAATATCCATCGACTAACAACTAGGAAGAGGGATTCTTTTGAGTAACAAAAATGTGATTATTTATATTAGTGAGGATAATCCGCATTGCAGTCAGGTATTAAAACTTATGGATACATTGGAGGTAAGGTACAAAACAAAAAATGTAACAAAAGACGGACAATATTTACAGGAACTGCAAAGCAAAGGAATTTTTGGAACACCTGCAACCTTTATTGAGGATAGAAAGTATCCGATATTAGGATTTCAAAAGGAAAAACTAATATCAGCACTAAGAAAAAGAAAGTCAAGGTCAAATTAACGCGTTCTAAGTATAGAGGATATGGAAAGTAGAGGTACCAACGAATACACCTATTTAACAATTATTGCATACTTTATTATAGAAACGATTTAATAAAGAGGTGTATATTGATGAATTATTATTCCTCCTATTTTCAAGGCGAACCCATATACCCACAAAATAACTTTCACAATAATATATACTCACAACAACCATTCCAGCAAAACTATCCAATAAATAGCCCAATCCAACAACAAACACCTTATGATTATTTTCAAAAACCACAGCAGCCATTAAACTGGGCGAATCAAGCAGCAACAAACCCTAATTTCATGCAGTCTCCTAATGGAGGACCGACGAGCAATATTAAGTCCTTTTTTCAAGATGGGAATGGGCAAGTTGATTTCGATAAAATGTTATCAACTGTTGGCCAACTAGCGAGTACCTATCATCAGGTCTCACCAATAATCCAACAATTTGGTTCGATTATAAAGAACTTTAGAACGTAAACATAATATAGCTGATAGTGTTAGCGATAATACATATCAGCTTCTTTTTTCTTAGGGATATTTTCTCCATCCTAGTAAGCGAACTATAAGTTGCGTGTCGTGTATTCTTTTTAAGTATTAAGGCTCGCTAGATACTCTAGATAAATGATTGTAAAGGATATGTTAAATATAGTGAAGGAGTGAGCAAATTCAGACGAAATGGTAAAAAGTTATAGGATAATAGTAGATAGTTGACACATATTAAATGAGACGAAAGGAGTAATGATTGATGATTGGATGCTTAGTTATTCATGGATATACTGGTGGACCATATGAAGTGGAGCCATTAGCAAATTATTTGAAGGAAAATACTGACTGGCATATCGAAGTACCGACATTGCCTGGACATGGGATGGAGCTACATCTCGAAAATGCATCATATAAGGATTGGATTACAGCAGCAGAGAATGCGCTGAAACGATTGAAACAAGATTTTGACGAAATATACTTAATTGGCTTTTCCATGGGTGGAATGATTGCGGCTTATTTGGCAGCAAAATATAATATTGATAAGCTTGTATTGTTAGCTGCTTCTGGTAAATACTTAAACCTTAAACAAATCGCTCTGGATATTGGAGATGTAATTGGAGATGGAATTAGAGGAACACTAGGTGAAAATAAACTTTATCTTCATTATAAAAAGAAGCTAAGTGCACGGGCGATTCCAATGCGGGCGAATATTGAATTTATGAGGTTAGTTAAATTTACCCGGCGTTATTTAAAGGAGATTAACTCAAAAGTGTTAATAGCCCAGGGCCATTTAGATGGAATGGTACCATATAAAACGGCATATTATTTAGACAAGGAAATTCAATCTGAGAATAAAGAAGTCGTCTTCTTTGACCAATCTCGACATCTTATTTGTCTAGGGAATGATCGTGATACATTGAATACGATGGTGTATGACTTCTTAAATCGAACAAACTAAAAGCCTGCTCCAAACGGGGAAGCAGACTTTTTGCTCTTCTAAGGAACTCCTAGGAAGGAATGCTTAGATCAAATTCGTCACATTACATGACAACCTCGAATCACAAACGTTATGGAGCGCAGACCGCCTACGTCATTATTCGGGTTCTTGTACTTTTGCCTCTCTTATTTGTCTTTAAAAAAGGCAATAACCAATGCACCTTCTCCACCATAAGTGGAAATCAATGGTCCTGTTTCGGTTAATAGGGCATCTTTAAATGCATACTTATTTCGAATGTCGTCGAGCACTTTTTTCGCACGGTGCTCATCATTGCAATGGGTCATTGCGATCACTTTGTCTTCTACATTCTTTGTGTATTCTCCAATTTGATCGATAAACCGTCTAATTGACTTTTTATCCCCGCGAACCTTTTCTGTAACTTCTATCGTACCCTCATCACTGCCACGCATTAGCAGCTTGATATTAAGGGTTTTGGCAATTTTTCCTTTTACTTTATCTAATCTTCCACCAAGTACAAGGTTATCGAGGGTTTTCAAGACGAATAGGGTTGTAATATGCTCGGTACATTCAGTCATATAGCTTGTAAGTTGCTCAAATGTAAAGCCTTCTTCGATTTTTTCTTTTGCTTCTTGAAGTAATAAAGTGATTCCACTTGATGCTGTCTTAGTGTTGATTACTTCAATTTTACGGTTCGGTTCCTCTTCAAGTAACATGTTTTTCCCTGCAACTGCATTCTCATACGTGCTACTTAATCCTTTAGAGATGCTTAGCATTAGAATTGGAGTGCTCGGATCAACCTTCTTATATTCTGCATAGAAATCACTCGGGCTTGGAGCAGCAGAACGAGGTACTTCCTTTAACTCCTTTACTTTTCTATAAAAACCTTCTAAATCTAAAGTGACACCGGTTTTATATTCACCATCACTAAAGTTTAAATATAGTGGAATAACTTTTATATCAATCGCATCGCTTAATTTTTTGGGAATATCAGCACCACTGTCTGTCATTAGTTGAATAGTCATAAAAACACCTACTTTATTATTAATGTTAATAGTATATCAGCAAATAGGAAAAAGGTAGTATTTTTTTCTTATCTTCCTGTGTCAATTGTATGAATCATCAACCTTGCTTTATTTATTTTCCTTTTTAGAAATAGTAAATTCCGTCTTCTTTGTTGTGCTTACAATTAACATGATTAAACCGAATAAGATAATCGACCCGCCTAAAACCTGGTACCAAGAAACCATTTCATTTAATATGAGCAGTGCTAATATTGTTGCACCAGCAGGTTGAAATGCAGTGGAGAAGGAAATGGCAGAAGCATTCATCCATTTTGCAGCCCAATTAAACAAGAAGTGACCAAAGAAAGTTGGGATAATTGCTAATGCAATAAATACCCACCAATAATTCACTGGATAACTAACGAAAGAATGTTGTTTAACAATATTATAAATAATTAATATCGCAGCACCAATAGAAAATAGGATAAACGTATAGGTGATGACGGATACTCGTCTTCTAATCTTTTGCCCAAAAAGCTGCGATATCGAAAGTGCAATTGCTGCAAGGATTGCGAAAACATCTCCGTAAATGATGTCTCCACCCAACAAGAAATCTCCACGTAGAATGATTGCATTTCCAAATAATATAATAATGGCACTTATAAATGCTCCTGATGATAATCTTTCCTGCCGTAATATCGAAGGTAGAAGTAATGTAAAGATGAATTGTAATGTTAGTAATAATGCTGAACTTGAAACAGAAGTTAACTGTAAGGATTCCATTAAAAGAATTAGATGAACGGTTAGTATTATTCCTGCACCAATCAAGACAACCCAATTCTTATTCGTAATGGATTGAAATTCGTGTTTATATTTTGTAAAGATAATTGGAGCCATAATGAGCAAAGCAAT
Organism: Oceanobacillus chungangensis; assembly: GCF_003369565.1. Taxonomy (GTDB): domain Bacteria; phylum Bacillota; class Bacilli; order Bacillales; family Amphibacillaceae; genus Oceanobacillus; species Oceanobacillus chungangensis. The sequence goes on from NZ_PIOD01000029.1 coordinate 61,924, forward strand.
CAGTAGTTGAAAATTTGCAATGATTGAAATAGGGGCTCCACTTACTAACTTAATTAGAATCGCGGTGGTTGAAATTGCAAACACACCAATAAATACAGCTATATATGGATTAAATGGAGGAATACGCATTGATTATTAACTTCCCTTTCGCATTAGAAGTAATGTCTTATTACTATTGTAGTCTTTCACATCTTGAAGAAACTAATAAGATTCTTTCTATCAAGTATGTCTCATTCTAACATGATGCAGAAAAAATTAACATTAATCAGGCAAGTAGTAGCTATCATTACTTTAATTATGCTATACTTGTACAAGCATTAGTTTTGAGGCCTCTTACCAAAAATGGTGATGCCTTTTTTGTACTTTACAGTGAAACGTAAATATATGAAACGATTTATATATTATTTCTTAAACAAGTTAAGTTTACCTAATTATAAACGTGGTAAAACTATATAAAGAATAAAGTATGAGAAAAATCAGGGCCTCTTTTGCGAATAAATTTTTCACAAAAAAAGGAGTAGACAATTAAGTGACAACATTTAAAGAAATAGGTGTTTCAGCACCTGTCATGAAGGCATTAGAAAAAATGGGATTTGAAGAAGCAACACCAATCCAAGCAGAGACAATTCCTCTCGCAATTGCTGGAAACGATGTAATCGGACAAGCCCAAACAGGTACAGGTAAAACAGCAGCATTCGGAATTCCGATGATCGAGAAATTCGATCCAAAATTAAGAAAGATCCAAGGTTTAGTAGTGGCACCAACAAGAGAACTTGCTATTCAAGTAGCAGAAGAACTAAACCGCCTAGCAAAATTCAAAGGTGTTCGTGCATTATCAATTTACGGTGGATCACCTATGGACCGCCAAATTCGTGCATTAAAAGATGGCCCGCAAATTGTAGTAGCAACACCGGGAAGATTGCTTGACCATATGCGCAGAAGAACAATTCACATTGAAAACGTTCAAGTAGCGGTTCTGGACGAAGCAGATGAAATGTTAAACATGGGATTCATTGATGATATTCGTGATATTCTTAAAGGAATTCCTGAAGAACGTCAAACATTATTATTCTCGGCTACAATGCCAAGAGAAATCCGTGATATTGCTTCTAAGTTAATGAAGGAACCAAAAGAAGTTAAAGTAAAATCAAAAGAGATGACTGTAGAGAATATTGATCAATTCTTCATCGAAATTCCAGAGAAGTACAAATTCGATACGTTAAATAATCATTTAGATATTAATTCACCTGAACTCGCGATTGTCTTCGCTAGAACGAAGAAGCGTGTTGATGAAGTTACAGAAGGACTGCAAGCAAGAGGATACCGTGCGGAAGGAATCCATGGCGATTTAACACAAGGCAAACGTATGTCTGTTCTAAATAAATTTAAAGGTGGACGCTTAGATGTATTAGTTGCAACAGATGTTGCTGCTCGTGGACTGGATATTTCTGGTGTAACTCACGTTTATAATTTTGACATTCCACAGGATCCAGAAAGCTACGTACACCGAATCGGACGTACAGGTCGTGCTGGACGCACTGGTGAAGCAATTTCATTTATTACACCAAGAGAAATTGCACATTTACACTTAATCGAGAAAGTTACGAAGAGTAAAATGAAACGATTAATGCCTCCTACTAACCAAGACGCTCAAAGAGGTCAACAACAAGTAGCGATTGATAAACTGCAAAAAACAATTGAGAAACAAGATTTAAAATCATATCATGAAGCGGCAAATGAATTATTACAAGATAATGATTCGATTACTGTCATTGCAGCTGCATTGAAATTATTAACAAAAGAACGCAGAGATACGCCAGTTAGAATTTCTTCAGTTGCACCAATTAGTGTGAAGAAAGCACATGGTTCTGATAAACGTCGTTCAAATAATAATCGTTATGGTGGTCGTAACCAAGGTTCTAGAAATCAAGGCGGACGCAACCAAAGTCAAAGTGGAGGAAGAAACCGCAAAGGCAACTTCCAAAAACGCAGAAATCGCGATCAATAAGAATTGAACTGAAGAAAGCTCCTATTTAGGAGCTTTTTTTAATGGGCAGTTTTCAATGGATAGTTGCTTCTCAAGACTAGTTGATTAAAATTGTGAATTAACTAAGGATATCAAATGCTCTTTGGCCAGTCGCTCCGAAAATACACTTCGCTTTCCGCGGGGAGCTGGTGAGCCTACTCGCGCTATCGCTCTTCGTAGTCTCACCTATGCTCTTCTTACCGCAGGAGTCTTCGTGTATTTTCTCCGCTGGGATGTGCGAGTAATAATAATTTTCTATATCTATATTGGATAGAAGAGCATTTTCCTCTCTCATGGCTGTTGATTGTAGCGGAGGACAGGAGACTCCTGTGGGAATAGCAACGGCTGAAGATCTATCGGAAGTGTTCTTCTTCCGAAGGAGCTAAAGCGTTGCCCTCCGGATGCGCAACTGTCCGCAGCGGAAATCAACATTGCACCTTCTTCGCAGTTTATATATAGCAACAAACTATACCGGCACTTGTACTTTACATGAAACCAATCTTCACTTGAACTCGTATATAGGATAGGATGAAATTGAAAGGAAGGGATAGAATGAGACAGCCACCTAAGAATACAATCGCTGCAGACGCGATAAAGGCTTGGAGGATAACAGCCTTAATTTATGAGTTAATTTTCTGGATTGCAATTATTGTTTTTGCTATTGTAACGTATTATTTTGAACTGCCTTATTGGTATGTATTGATTGCTGCAATCATCGGCATTATTACCACCTATTTATCAGTATTCGTCTTACCAAAGGTTCGCTTTAAAAGATGGCGTTATGAAATATTTGAACAAGAAATATACATACAACACGGGATACTTATCATGTCACGTACATTGGTTCCTATGATTCGTGTCCAACATGTTGATACGAAGCAAGGTCCAATATTGAAAAAGTATCAATTAGCCAGTGTTACTATCTCAACAGCTGCTACAACTCATGAGATTCCAGCACTTCTAGAAGAGGATGCATCTGAACTGCGTGATCGAATTTCTGCACTAGCAAGGGTGGATGAAGATGATGTCTAAGGAGCAGCGTTTACACCCGGCAGCGATTCTTTTTAACCTTATGAAAGGATTAAAGGAGATGGTATTCCTAATTATTTTAGGCTTCTTCACGTTTCGCGATAGTGGTCTTCTTTATTATATTCTTGCTATTGTTGCAATTATTGTTTTAGGGCTCGTTTCTAGCTTTCTTTCTTGGTATCGTTATACATATCGGATTGAAAATGAGGAATTGTGTATTGAATATGGCGTTTTCATTCGAAAAAAACGATTTATTTCCAAAAATCGAATTCAATCGATTGATTTAACCCAAGGAGTCCTCCACAGAATATTTAAGCTTACAAAAGTGCAAATTGAAACAGCAGGAAGTGGTGATGGTGCTGAGGCATCACTGCAGGCAGTGAAATTTGCAGAAGGGGAACGATTGCAAAATGAGTTGAAAAATGGAATAACCGTAGTAATTGAACAGAATGATGATGAGCCAGAACACCCAACTTCTACCATTTCCTTTAAACGCTTGTTTCTAGCTGGATCTACATCAGGAAGTCTCGGTATTATTCTTGCAATCCTCGGTGGAGGGTTATCAGAGATTGAACAATTTATCCCAGAACAATTTTTCGAAACGACAGTGCAATGGATTATTGGTCTGAGTATTTTCTTTATCGCCGGTTTAGCATTTCTAGTATTGATTATTGTTTGGTTAGTTGGAATTGCAGGTACAATGATTAAATATGGAAATTTCACAATAACAAAGCACCATGAGGAGTTATTTATTACGAGGGGATTATTGGAGAAAAAGCAAATAACAATCCCTTTAAAACGAATTCAGGCAATTGGCATCGAGGAGAGTATTCTCAGGCAACCATTAGGATATGTTACAGTATTCGCTGAAGTTGCAGGGGGAACATCTGGAAAAGGGGAGGACGCAGCAACGGTGTTATTTCCAATTATGAAGCAAGAGGAAGTCGCATCTTTTCTAGCTGAATTTCTACCGGATTATGCAATAAAAGAAGAAGAATGGACAGGATTACCGAAGCGAGCACTGAAGTACTATCTATTACGGTCGAGTATCTTCTTCCTTTTGGCTAGTATTGCTGTATTCTACTTCTTTCCGAAATTTAGCTTGTTGCCAGTATTATTGCTTCTCGTGTTCATTTATTTAGGTCATCTCCGCTATAAGGACGCAGGTTATCAAGTTAAAGGGGAACAGTTACTGCTCAGGTACCGCCTGTTTAGTAAGAAAACGATGATTATGTATCATAACCGTATCCAATCATTCGAAAAAAAACAGCATATCGTTCATCGTAAACAAAAGCTTGGGAATATGCATGTATCGATTATAGGCAAGATGGGTGGAGCTCATTTTTATCTAAAAGAATTCGATGTAGAATCGATAGATCACCTATCGGATTGGTATTCATATAGGGATATTTAAGCCATTTAGCATTTTATGTTTTTATTGATATAAAGTGCGGTGCGAAGAAGTGCCAATTATGTCTTTGAATCTAGATAGTCGTTGCAATTTACACAGGAATCTCGTGTATATTGCTACAATCATTGTTGATAGTTAGTAGGTTTGTCATTCTGTTGTTTCTAGATACTACTCTCTATTTCTAGAGCGAAGGCCAAGGACCCAAATATTAACCTAAGTTAGATCGCAGTTTATATAAACAGCGATATATCATGCACCCCCTGTTAATATAAAATCTTTAGTAAAAACAACAATTAGAAGGGGACATAGGCAATTGCGTGCGTTGCCTATGTCCCCTTGTTTCTATAATATGGAATTTAAAATAATCTGCTTAATAAGCCAAATAAAGCAAGAATCCCGATAATAATCCATGGGAGATTTTTCTTAATCTTCGGTGGCAGAAGGCGTTTCTTATTCCAACGGTTCGGATCAAACTGAATAGAATCATCGTCGGTTCGATAGCTTCTGCGCTGCCAAGGATTATATCCACGAACATTTCGAAGGACGAGCGGCGCAATTAGTAACCCGCCAATAAATCCCCCAAGATGGGCGAAAATATTAATATTCGGGCGAATGAATGTCATGATTAAGCCAATGACGACAATTGCTCTAATCATCTGTGTGCTTCCACTGTCCATCAAATCTTTTCTGAAAATCATCATATAGACATAAATTCCAAATAGACCGTAAATGGAGCCAGACGCACCGAGATGGGCATAGTATAGCGGTTCAAAAAAGTAAGTTGCAATGTTTCCGATGATACCAACTCCAAGATAGGCAAAGATAAATTTAAATTTACCTAGCATTTGTTCTAAAGCGGGTCCAAACAGAATAAGTGAAAATGAGTTGAATAAAACATGCATCATGTCACCATGCAGGAATATCGGGGTGACTAAACGCCAGTACTCACCAGCAGCAATATAGAGATTATAGCCAATAGCCCAGTCCCGAATCATGAATCCAATTGGCAGCTGCAGAAAGTTAATGATTAACCATAATATAAGATTAATAATGACAAGGGTGGATACTACTGGATAGGATTGTATGAACTCCTTGATACTTCTTTCGTTACGGATAAACATGTAATGGACTCCCTCCAATAACTAAAATAATAATCGTAAATGCAAGTGAATGTTTATTAAGGAAGATAAATAGGGCTGCGTCGGCAAAGGTCGCTGGACGTAGAAACTTTTAGTAGAAGACCCTTAATTTTTCTAGCTAGAGCAAAGGAATACTTTCCCGGATCCGCCTCAAGCTGGAAAAGTTGATTTCTTTTTCTAGGACGGAAAACAAGCCAACTAGAAAGATCGATGTGTGATTTTTGCTGGACTTTTTCAACAACCTCTATAAGATATTGTTGTATCATAACAAAGTTGGGTACTATTATTATAATACGTAAATTTAATTCAGATGACTACTATTAGCTCATGAAGAAGGAATGCGAGGTCAAAGGTAACATGATTAAAGGAATTGGTATTGATATTATCGAGTTAGAAAGGATAAAAGGCAGCTTAGAGAGAAATAATCGATTTGTAGATCGAATTTTAACAGAGAATGAAATGAACTTATTTATTCGATTACAAAATCATCATCGAAAAGTTGAGTTCCTTGCTGGTAGATTTGCTGCTAAAGAAGCTTTTTCAAAGGCTGTCGGTACTGGGATTGGCAAGCTGAGCTTCCACGATATTGAAGTTCTGCCAGATAGAAATGGTGCACCAACCATAACAGCTTATGGATACGAAGCCTATCGCAGTTTTATTTCCATCACCCATAGCCGTGAGTATGCAGTCGCACAGGTTGTGATTGAAGGAGAGGACTAATAAATTCTCTAAATTAAATAAGTGTGCCAGTGACCAGAGCAAGCCTTGATAATTAACACAAGAACTAATTGTATTTTTGTTAGCTTCAAAAGAGTTTCTTTTATCTCAAATGGCATAGAAGGTGTTCGCCAAAGAATTAGATTGTGATACGGGCGAGGCACCGTCTGTACGTCTATACACGGGCGCTTCCTATTTTGATATTTAACATATTTTCAAAGGTTGTCTCATATATTTTAATGCGGGTAGGATGGAGCAGAGTAACTATTGGATAACGCAAAGGGAAGGTATGGTACGTGTGAAAATTATCGAAGGTTCGTATCAAAATCTTACTTTATGCGGGAATAGATAGTTTCCTTTGCTAATAGAGACGGGGGAGATATGTTAATGAGAAAGGTGTTTAACTGGAAGCTGCTTATCTTTGGATTATTAATTCTTGTGTTAGCTGCATGCGGGGAGAAGTCACAGGAGGACGTTGTAAAAAAACTGAGTGAAAATCTAGAGAAGTTGAGCTCTTACAAAGCACAGGCAGAAATGACAATGAATACTGGACAAGAGGAACAGAAGTTTAATATTGATATTTGGCATAAAAAGGATGGTTATTATCGTGTGTCCTTATCAAGTAATCTGGATGATAAAGGAAGTCAAATCATTCTAAAAAATAAGGATGGCGTATTCGTATTAACGCCAGCGCTAAATAAAAGTTTTAAATTCCAATCCGAATGGCCGCAAAACAGTAGCCAACCCTACTTGTATCAATCGCTTATCAATGATGTTCTGAAGGATGGTGAGGCAGCGTTTGAAGCGAATGATTCCCACTATGTTTTTAGAACGAAAACGAATTATCAAAGTAATAATAATTTACCAAATCAAGAAATTTATTTTGATAAAAAGACACTGACTCCTGCTACGGTAAAAGTACTTGATAAAGATAATAATGTATTGGTAGAAGTCAACTTTGCTAGTTTTGAATTGGATTCGAAATTTGCAGAGGATGATTTTTCAGTAGATAAGAATCTCGCTGCAAGCGCTGCTAGTGCTGCTCCATCTGGAGAGGAAGCAGTATCGGAATCAAAACAAGTGTTATCGGTAATGCTCCCAGAATATACTGCGGGTGCTGAGCTGGCAGAACAGAAAAATGTAGAATTAGAAAATGGCAATCGTGTTATATTAACCTTTACTGGGGAGCGAAGCTTTACGTTAGTTGAGGAGCATGCTGAAGTCTTACCTACGTTATCTGAACCTAAAGAGGTAAAAGGGGAAATTGTTAACCTAGGACACACAGTTGCAGCCCTTACAGATAAAACATTAGAGTGGAGCTATGATGGCGTAGATTATATTTTGGCAAGTGATGAATTAACGAAAGATGAGATGATTCAAGTCGCAGAATCTGTGCAAGGGAAAAGTACGAAATAAAATGAGTGGACATCCGAATGGTATCCCTACCATGCCATAAGGTTAACAGCCCCATCAATCAGATGATCGGATATCATTCTTGCCCCCCTTAAAATATTAAAAGGGGGGTAACTACCGTATAGTGAGGAAGGACTACTTTAGTTTTGAACGATAATAGCTCTGATTTATGGATAAGAATTACGTCCACCTCAATTCCTGTCATTTTAATAAAAAGAAGAGCATATAGTTTATAGGAGGACCGACGGATAGTAAAAGCTTCCTTTTAACGCGAATTTACTGACACTAATTAATTCAAATACCACATTTTACTGAATATTAAACGACAAAAACAAAGGATTTACCAAAAAAATCGCCACAACCCTTTGCAAACCATCTGATTCAATGATATTATTAAATAGAATTTTATATAGTTTGTTCAACAGTTGGCGGAGGTGCATGGTTTTGTCAGAGAGCTTGCAGGAAGTGGTAGTAAAATTACCAAAAAACCTACTAAATGAGGTGGATGGATTAATGCAGCATGAAAATAGTAATTTAAGTGATTTCATATGTCAAGCTACGAAAAACTATCTACAACATAAAAAAGATGAGCATATTCAACAATTTCACGAGACAATGCAGCGGGGTTACGAAGAAATGGGCCGCATTAATCTGACTATTGCTTCAGAAGCTTTTCAGGCTGAAGAGGAGGCTGATTACACCTTAGAGCGCTCTGTGATCGGGGTGTAATATTTTGATTGTTCAAAGAGGCGAGGTATATTTTGCAGACCTTTCTCCTGTTGTTGGATCTGAACAGGGGGGCGTACGTCCGGTGTTGATCCTACAAAATGATATTGGCAACCGTTTTAGTCCAACAGTCATTGTTGCAGCTATCACTGCACAAATCCAAAAGGCTAAATTACCGACACATGTCGAGATCGATGCGAAGCGATATGGGTTTGAACGTAATTCAGTCATCTTGTTAGAACAAATTCGGACGTTAGATAAGCAAAGATTAACAGATAAAATTACAAAGTTAGATAATGAAATGATGAAGAAAATCAATCAAGCAGTAGAGATAAGCCTTGGTCTCAAAGATATCTATAATGGACATTAGTATATACCCTTCTCAAGATAATGGAAGGGTATTTTTGTATTAGAATAGAAAAATATTAATTATTTCTGATTCAATTCCCATAACAGGAGATGTCTCAACCTGCTTTACCGCTTAACATGAGGGAGGCTTCCTTTTATCTCATACCAAAATTTCACGCTCAAGGAGTTTCCCCTGTTTCAAAGCATTCAAAAGAAGTCTGACTAGGATTGCAGCTTACTAGGGCTGGAGTTTTCTACCTCATCGAATAAAATTGTTCTAATGCAGTAGACCTAACTTCACCACACTGATGCTTGTGCTTTTGTTTTTTTTTAATATACAGAAAACCCAAATAGGTAAAATATAGTATGATATAATATTCTGCGACATCAGTCTATTGGAAATTATGTCTGAAATTTGCGCAATATACATGTACATGTAACAATACTTATAACGATATTTATGTGGGGGTAAACGATGAATACTAATCTAAGAAATATTGCCATTGAAAACAGTGATACAATTGTACAAATGTGGTTGGAGAAAATAGATTCATTAAAAGGTGAAGAATTTCGTTTTTCCACCTCCGATGAGTTATTTGAAAATACAAATCGTGAGTTTGTAAACGTGATTTTTACAAGTATTAAACAACAAGGATCATTAATTGAGGTCATCACATTCTCGGAAAAACTTATTACATTAGGGTGGCCATTAAGTTATATTACGGATGGCTTACAGTTATTCAGAAGAGTGACGATTGACTATATTTTAAGTAATTCAGATCAGGTGGACACGAATTTCTTTTCGGCAGTACTCACAAGTGTGGATAAATGGGTAGAACCGATTATTCATCAACTTATAAATGAGTACACCGGTAGCTGGGAACATATTCTGTCCATTCAACGTATCGCATTACAAGAGTTATCAGCACCACTTATTCCAGTGACAGATGGAATTACGATTATGCCCTTAATTGGTACGATTGATACAGAACGCGCGAAGCAAATTATGGAGAACTTACTTGATGGTGTAATCAAGCATAATTCAGAAGTAGTACTGATTGATATTACTGGGGTTCCTGTCGTTGATACAATGGTAGCTCATCATATTATTCAAGCAGCTGAGGCAGTAAGATTGATTGGTTCCAATTGTATTCTTGTTGGGATCCGCCCTGAAATTGCGCAAACCATTGTAAATCTCGGTATTGACCTAACAAATTTACCGACAAAAAGCTCTTTGAAGAAAGGCTTTATTACTGCATTAGAAATGACAAATCGAAAAGTTATTAATCTTAAACCTATGGAAGATGGTATTGAAGAAATGATAAATTCTATACAAGGAGAGTGAGAACATTGTCAATCCCTATTTTAAAACTGTACAATTACTTATTGATTTCAATTCAAACCGAAATAGATGATAAAACTGCAATTCAGTTTCAGGAAGATTTATTAGATAAAATACACAAAACCGGCGCAACAGGGGTAGTGATTGACTTGACGTCTGTAGACATTATTGATTCCTTTATTGCAAAGGTATTGGGTGATGTGATAACAATGTCAGATCTGATGGGGGCGAAAGTAGTTCTAACAGGTATTCAGCCAGCAGTAGCGATGACATTGATCGATCTTGGTATACACTTGCAAAATGTCGCTACAGCATTAGACTTAGAACAAGGTCTCATTAAATTGTACCAAGAATTGAGGGTATAATTATGACCCCACAGTCGTGTGTGAAAATTAGAGAAGAATGGGATATCGTCAGTGCTAGGCAACTCGGTAGAGAAATGGCAAAAAAACTAAGATTTAGTACAGTTGATCAGGCTAGAATAACAACTGCAGTATCAGAACTTGCTAGAAATATCTATTTATATGCAGAGGAAGGCCAAATTTGTTTTGAAGTATTGGAAACAGCAGATCACAAAGGTTTAAGTGTAAGTGCAACTGATACAGGGCCAGGAATAACGGATATTAGTCAAGTAATGCAAGATGGTTTTACCACTTCTGGTGGCCTTGGAGCAGGACTTCCTGGTGTAAAAAGATTGATGGATGAGTTTGATATTCAATCTGAAGTTGGACAGGGAACACAGATTAACACAGTAAAATGGATTCGCTAAATCAAGTAAATAATCGGTAATTTGCTATGTTTCTACTATGTATCCCATATAAGTAAAGCAAAAATGCAAATATACTAGGAGGGTTTATTATGGATAAAATTATGGACTTGGATATTTCTCATTATAAATCACTACTAAAAAAATATTTAAGAAATCAAAATGAACAATCCTTATATGGTGTAGAACTAGTTAGTAAATCTTTCATTAAAAATAATATACTTCCCGATGAAATTGTGAACCTACATATTCAAGCATTGAGTGAATTATGCCCGGATTTAAACCTTGATGTGAAGCATTCCATGGATTTTTTACTAGAAGCAATGATCTCATATGGACTTGCGCTTCAAGAGGTCCAAACACTTCGAGAAGAACAGCTTGCACTTAAATCAGAAATATCGGTTGCAGCAAATATGCAGGAAACACTTTTAGGTACGACTGTTCCAGAGGTTGAGGGGTTAGATATTGGAGTTATTAGTGTTCCAGCGAATCAAATGAATGGGGATTATCATCATTTCGTGAAGGGGAATGATGGCTCTATCGGAATCGCAATGGCTGATGTCATTGGAAAGGGCATACCAGCGGCATTATGTATGTCGATGATTAAATATGCGATTGATAGCTACCCAGAGGATAAGATGAGCCCGGAGATGATCTTAAAGAACCTTAACCGGGTGGTAGAACGAAACGTAGACTCAAGCATGTTTATCACGATGATTTATTCACAATATCTACCTTCAGAAAGTAAACTAATGTATGCATCAGCTGGTCATGAGCCTGGTTTTTATTACAATGCTGAGAAGGGAACCTTTAAAGAAATAGAAACAGAAGGACTTATTTTAGGAGTGTTACCGGATACCAATTATAAACGATACGAATTAGAAATTCATGAGCAGGATATGGTGATTTTTTTAACAGATGGTGTGACTGAGTGTAGGGATGGAGAACGATTTATTGAGACAGAGGAAGTATTAAATATCATTAAAGAGTACATCGACTTACCGGCACAAGAGATAGTAACCAATGTGTACAAGCATTTCGAAAAATTGCAGGACTTTCAGTTAAAAGATGATTTCACATTACTCATTTTACGAAAAGAAGTTTAAGCACCATAATAATGGGGAAAGTGAATTATACGAGAAAGGAAATAGTTTTAAATAGATGACTGCAATAATGAATGATTACTTGGCAGTCCACTGTAGTCAGAGGGGGATGAAAATGAATTTAACTGTTAATATTCATGAAGATGTGGATAAATTTATTATCAATTTATCTGGTGAAATCGATGCATATACTGCACCTAACCTAAAAGAGAATCTCTTACCATTGACAAAACAAGCTGGAAATGCAATTGAGATTAATTTAGAAAATGTTGATTATATGGATAGCACCGGGCTAGGTATCTTTGTTAGTGCACTAAAATCTACAAAGGAAAATAATAGCAGTATGAAATTAGTAAATTTACAAGATCGTGTATTACGATTGTTTAAGATAACAGGTTTAGAAAAAATTATCGATATAGATACAGCGATTAGAGGTGGAAATCTAAATGGAAAACTTTGATTTTATTGAGATGAAAATTCCAGCTAAGGCCGAATATATTGGTGTTATTCGTTTGAGTTTGTCTGGGATTGCAAATCGAATGGGATTTTCATATGAGGATATTGAAGATCTTAAGGTATCTATTTCTGAAGCAATTACAAATGCGGTGACACATGCGTATCAACAAGAAGACCAAGGTGAAATTACAATTGGCTTTGGGGTTTATGAGAATAAACTAGAAATTATGGTAGCTGACCATGGCGGTAGCTTTGACATAAAGGAAATCAAAGATGATATTGGGCCATATGCTGGTAATGAATCTGTTGACGATTTAAGAGAAGGTGGCTTCGGTCTGTTTCTTATTAATGCATTAATGGATGAAGTACGAATTAACAATAACCATGGTGTCATAGTACTAATGACTAAGTATTTATACGAAGCAGAGGTGGATATTGATGACAACCAAATCTCAACCACACAGTAAAGGAAGAGATGAGGTTTACCAATGGATTGAATTTCTACAAAAAGAGCCGACAGATGAAGTGGTACAAGAGAAAATTGTGCTTACATATAAAAATCTTGTAGAATCAATTGCTAGAAAATACTCAAGGAATAGTATGATTCATGAAGATCTAGTACAGGTAGGTATGATTGGATTGCTAGCAGCAGTAAGAAGATATGATGCCTCTTTTGGTAAAACCTTTGAATCCTTTGCTGTTCCAACGATTATAGGAGAGATAAAACGATTCATCCGCGATAAGACTTGGAGTGTCCATGTACCAAGGCGTATTAAAGAATTAGGACCGAAGATAAAAAGGGCTGTAGATGAATTAACAACCGCAAATCAAAAGTCCCCTTCCATTAAAGAAATAGCTGAATATCTCGAAACATCAGAAGAGGAAATCTTAGAAACAATGGAAATGAGTAAAAGCTATAAAGCTCTTTCAGTTGACCGGAAAGTGGAAGGTGATTCCGATGGTGGAACGGTTGCTATATTAGATGTAGTCGGAAACGAAGATGAAAGCTACGATAATATTGATCAAAAGATTATCCTTGAAAATATTCTACATATACTATCTGAACGAGAACAGCAAATATTAAAATATACATACTTCGAGAATCTTAGTCAGAAGGAAACTGGTGAAATATTAGGTATCTCGCAAATGCACGTGTCTAGATTGCAGCGGCGTGCATTACGCAAACTTAGGGAAGCAATTCAGTCTGAAAGCACGGAGGTTTTCGATTGAATACAAATCAAAAAGTAGATGTATCGGTATATCAAAAAGCTAAGAAGGGTAATTTATGCTGTGGTGATAGTTATTTCTATGCTGAAACAGATACAGAGTTTATTTGTGCGATAGCAGATGGGTTAGGAAATGGTGAGTTTGCCAAAGAGTCATCCCAGATTGTGGTAGAAATTATTGAAGAGTACGTCGAAGCTTCAGTCGAGCAGTTAGTAAATATTTGTAATAAGAAATTGCAAGGAAAGCGTGGTGCCGTACTTGGAATTTTGAAAATTAATTTCAAATCACAGATGTACACCTTCTCCTCTATTGGAAATATTGGGGTAATAACAATTATGAATAATAAAAAGAAAAAACGTAATATCCCAAATGCAGGATATTTAGCAGGTATTAAACGTACGTTTAAAGTTGAAAAGGGTGAAATTCAACCTGGAATGAGATTTATCATGTTTTCTGATGGCGTATCGGACAAAGAGCTTTCAAAAGATTATTTTACTAATGATGATGTTCATAAAGTAACAGATATCTTTGCACAGGAAGGCTTTGATGCTATAGATGATGATACAACTTTAATCGTCATGCGGTACGATGCATGAGGAAGTTCATTCGAACTTAAAAGAAATTATGAGAAAAGGGCGGCACATTCGTGTTCGTCCTTTTGTTCTATGCTGGGTAATAACTATAGTTGATATATATTGAAACATTATTCTAATGTGGAATCCGCTACAGGTAAGTGAGTGCAATGCTACGTCTGCATATAATATTTGGGTAATCAAGTAGATGTACAATCCACAGTATAAGACTCCTAAGTACTCTCTTCACAGGGTGGCTCAACAGCCAACCGAGAAAAGCGTAGTGTACTTCTATAGCGGCATGCCCGCGAACATTAATCATTCAAGGTTACTTTGCCCTATATATAAATAGTATCAACCCATATTACTGTTCCCAATTAGGAAAAAAACTGTATTTTTGATAAAATAAGAGAGTATTTAAAGGAGGAAACACAGTGGTAGCACAATTAGAACAAGATTTTATGGGCTGGGTAGCAAAAGAAACGGAAGTAAACGCCAGCACCGTGAAAAAAGTAATTGCATTATTAGATGAAGGAAATACTGTTCCATTTATTGCACGATATCGGAAGGAAATGACCGGCGGATTAGATGAGGTTCAAATAAAATCGGTTCAGGACAAATGGCAATATGCTGTCAATCTTTCGGATAGAAAACAAGAAGTATTAAGGATTATTGATGAGCAAGGAAAATTAACGGAGGAACTTGAGCGTGAGATAGTAAGTGCAACACAATTACAACGAGTAGAAGATCTCTATCGCCCATATAAACAAAAACGAAGAACGAAAGCGACGATAGCCAAGGAAAAAGGCTTGGAACCTTTAGCTGAACTCATATGGCAACAAGAAGTTACGAATCTTGAAGGTGAAGCTGAGAATTATTTCAGTGAAGAGCATGAGTTACATACAATAGAGGATGTCTTAGCTGGTGTAAATGATATTATTGCGGAGTGGATATCCGATAATGCGGAATATCGCGATTATATTCGCGAGGAGACATTTAAGCGTGGAGTTATTCGTTCTGAGGTAAAGGATGAGGAGAAGGACGAGAAGCATGTGTATGAAATGTACTACAAATACCATGAAGCGGTTCGAACGCTCGTATCTCATCGAACTTTAGCGCTTAATCGCGGAGAGAAAGAAGAAGTTTTAAAGGTTACGATTGAACCTCCGATTGATCGAATCAATGATTATTTACAGAAAAAGGTTGTGAAACGGTCTACAACAGGAAAGGTCTCTGAATTATTAAACGTTGCAATCGAGGATAGCTATAAACGCTTAATCCAACCGTCAATTGAAAGAGAAATACGCAATAGCTTAACAGAAAAGGGAGAAGAGCAGGCTATCGATGTATTCTCGGTAAATCTTAAAAACCTATTACTCCAACCACCATTAAAGGGCAAGTCAATTTTAGGAGTTGACCCTGCATTCCGAACAGGTTGTAAGCTTGCTGCTGTAGATGAAACAGGAAAGGTCTTACATGTTGGGGTAATGTATCCGACCGCCCCTAAAAATGATATCGCAGGTTCAGAGAAAATCGTGAAAGAATTAGTGAAGAAATTTGATATAGAGCTGATTGCAATTGGAAATGGGACTGCATCACGAGAAACAGAGCATTTTATCTCAGATGTAATCACAAATAATCAGTTGAATATACCATACATTATCGTGAATGAGGCCGGTGCAAGTGTCTATTCAGCATCGGAATTGGCACGTGAGGAATTCCCTGATTTACAAGTTGAGCAAAGAAGTGCGGCTTCCATTGCCCGTCGGGTACAGGATCCATTGGCCGAGCTTGTTAAAATTGACCCGAAATCGATCGGTGTTGGTCAATATCAGCATGATGTTAGTCAGAAGGCATTAAATGAATCATTAACGTTTGTAGTTGAAACAGCGGTTAACCAAGTAGGGGTTAATGTAAATACTGCCTCATCCTCACTTCTGCAATATGTAGCTGGCCTAAGCAAGACCGTAGCGAATAATATTGTGAAGAAACGAAATGAAGAAGGGAAATTTACTAACCGTAAACAATTGAAAAAAATCCCTCGACTCGGTGCAAAAACCTATGAACAGGGGATTGGTTTCTTACGTATTATTGATGGAGAACATCCACTTGATCGAACACCAATTCATCCTGAGAGTTATAAAACGACCGAAAGTCTCTTGAAGATGATGGATTGTGAGCTTACAGATATAGGTTCAGCGAAGCTTCGTGAAACAATCAATGCTTATGATAATAATGAGCTTGCTGAGAAATTGGAAATCGGTGTACCAACATTAATCGATATACTTGATGCGTTAAGTCGTCCGGAGAGAGATCCGCGCGATGATTTTCCACAGCCATTGTTAAAGCAAAACGTTTTATCATTGGAAGACTTAAAACCTGGCATGGAAATGCAGGGGACCGTACGAAATGTTGTCGATTTCGGAGTATTCGTTGATATTGGTGTGAAACAAGATGGTCTTGTTCATATCTCGAAGATGGCGAATAAATTTGTGAAGCACCCTATGGATATTGCTTCTGTTGGAGATGTTATAACAGTCTGGGTTGAGAATATTGATGCTGATAAAGGAAGAATTGCATTATCTATGATTAAGGATGATAAATAATTGTCTCTATAATAAAAAACGCCTCTCAAGAAAAGACTTGGGAGGCGTTTTACTACTACTTATTCTTTGCCGCTTGCAGCTTCTACTTCACTAATTGAAATACCAAGTGCTTTTGCAACACCTTCACCGTAAGCTGGATCTGCTTTATAGCAGTTATTAATATGGCGAAGTTGAATTTCTTTTGTCGTACCTTGCATATTACGCGCAGTGTTTTCGAATAATCTTTGTTGTGCTTCTGGGCTTTGTAGTCTGAATAATTTACCAGGTTGCTCATAGTAAAGATCATCGTCTTCACGGAAGTCCCAATAGTTCGCATCGCCACCAAGCTCTAGTGCAGGCTCTTGGTGCTCTTTACTATCTGCCCATTCGCCGTAGCTGTTAGGACTATATGAAATTTTGGCACCGTATGGATGAATACGCATTGCCCCATCACGATGGTATGGATGGAAGTTCTTAGCATTCTTCGGATAGTTAACAGGAATTTGCCAGTGGTTTACACCTAGACGGTAGCGTTGTGCATCACCATATGAGAATAGGCGACCTTGTAACATTCTATCAGGTGAGAAGCCGATACCAGGAACAATGTTTGTCGGAGCAAATGCTGCTTGCTCTACTTCTTCAAAATAGTTTTCTGGATTACGGTTAAGCTCCAATTCTCCAACTTCGATTAGAGGGAAATCACCTTTATACCATACTTTTGTTAAATCAAATGGGTTATATGGCATATTCTTCGCTTGTTCATCTGTCATTACTTGGATGTACATTTTCCATTTGGGGAAGTTACCTTGCTCTATGTTATCGAATAAGTCTTTTTGACTGCTTTCACGGTCTTTACCAACTAATTCTTCTGCTTCTTGATCTGTTAAGTTTTCAATACCTTGTTCTGTGTAAAAATGGAATTTAACCCAAACACGTTCATTGTCTGCATTAATCATGCTATATGCATGGCTTCCAAATAAATTCATATGTCTATATCCGTTTGGAATACCGCGATCACTCATTACGACTGTTACTTGATGTAAAGCTTCAGGAAGACTTGTCCAGAAATCCCAGTTTGATTGTGGGTTGTGCATGTTAGTTTTTGGATCACGTTTAACAACATGGTTTAAATCAGGGAAACGTTTAGGATCACGCATGAAGAATACAGGGGTATTATTTCCAACTAAATCCCAGTTTCCTTCTTCCGTATAGAATTTTAATGCTGCACCACGGATATCACGTTCAGCGTCAGCAGCTCCACGTTCACCAGCAACTGTTGAAAAACGAGCAAACATGTCGGTTTTCTTGCCAACCTCTGAGAAAATCTTAGCTTTAGTATATTTTGTAATGTCATTTGTGATAGTTAAAGTACCATAAGCACCAGAACCTTTCGCATGCATACGACGCTCTGGAATTACTTCTCTATCAAAATGTGCTAATTTCTCAAGGAACCAAAAATCTTCCATCAACAATGGACCTCTAGGACCAGCAGTCTTTGAATCATCATCATTAGGTACTGGAGCACCAAAAGCGGTTGTCATTTTCTTGTTATTCTCGCTCATTAATTTATTCCCTCCTGTTTTATAAACTACAATAATTATAATAACATAGTAATTATAATATTACTATTATTATAGACTCTTATTATCGGTGAAAAGTGTGGAGTGAAAGGGTTTGTTGTGACAAAAACTTATGAAGATACAATATAATTTTTAGAAAACACGTTGGAAAACTTTCTTAACTAAAACATTAAATGATAAACGATGTATGAATAATGAGAGATTTTATATAGAAATTTAAATAAGTAGAGTTGGGGTTATGATAGAAGTATTTATGCTGGAGGTGTATTAGTATTTACTGGAGACACTGTAAACTCCCTAATTTAATTATAAATTAAACAAATTTAAAATCAATATTTAAAGCCGTGTGATTAATGTTATAAGTTTTTAGGTATATTAAGTAGAAGGAATTCAGATAGATTGAGGCAAATAAAAAGAAGTGGCGTCTGTAGATAATAGGTAGAAATATGTTAAGATGGATGGGAAATAAAATAATTTCTATTCACATTATCATTACAAATAGGGAAGATACGAAATGGATCCAATAAACAAACAGACATTATATAATATGGTTGATAGAATTTCTTTAGAGTTCTTTGATAAGCCATTTGTACATGATGTGGAATTTAATCATCGATTGAAAACGACAGGTGGCAGATACATGCCTGGAAAGAGGTTAATTCAATTAAACCCAAAGTATGTTACAGAGATGAATATGGATGAACTTATTGGTATCATTAAACATGAACTTTGCCATTATCATCTTCATATAGAAGGAAAAGGTTACAAGCATATTGATCCAGAATTTAAAGCTTTATTAAAAAAGACTGGCTCACCAAGACATTGTAACCCACTTCCTTCTCAAAAAAGAAAACATCAATATTTATATAAATGTAAACAATGTAATCAGGAGTATAGGCGAGTTCGACGTGTAAATTTGAAAAAATATCGTTGTGGTAAATGTAGTGGACAGCTTGTGCAGATTACGAATAAACAACTTGGATTATAGTTGGCAAATGGTTGGTATACTAGCCTCGATGTATCGTATTAAGATCATTTGTAAATTTTTATTAAAAATCCATTGACGAAATATGTCATCCATGGTAAATTAAATAAGCTATCAAATCTAGTGATGAGAATTCTTTACTGCAAGATTGTAATCTGATTTGAGGGAACGTAATAGTTAGATTAAAGTAATTTTTATTAACTAGAAAAAAAGTGTTGACAACTTATTGGTAAACATGGTAAGATATTTTTCGTTGCTGTTAATTTGAAATTAACTTGTAACACGAAAAGGATTCATGTTTTACTTGAAGGAACTTCAATACTATTCATTATTCCACAGTAGCTCAGTGGTAGAGCAATCGGCTGTTAACCGATCGGTCGTAGGTTCGAATCCTACCTGTGGAGCCATATGGGGAAGTACTCAAGAGGCTGAAGAGGCGCCCCTGCTAAGGGTGTAGGTCGCGTAAGCGGCGCGAGGGTTCAAATCCCTCCTTCTCCGCCATATTTTTTCAATGAATGGCCCGTTGGTCAAGCGGTTAAGACACCGCCCTTTCACGGCGGTATCACGGGTTCGAATCCCGTACGGGTCATCTTTTTTGTTTTTTATATGTTTTGGTCCGGTAGTTCAGTTGGTTAGAATGCCTGCCTGTCACGCAGGAGGTCGCGGGTTCGAGTCCCGTCCGGACCGCCATTAATGGGCTATAGCCAAGCGGTAAGGCATCGGGTTTTGATCCCGTGTATCCTAGGTTCGAATCCTAGTAGCCCAGCCATTTCTAAGTTTGTTTCAGTCATATAATTAAATGTATGCATGAGATTACTTATACTATTTAGAAATAGTATTTTTTTATTAGAAAAAACATTCAAGTATTTTTAATGTGAGCCATTAGCTCAGTCGGTAGAGCATTTGACTTTTAATCAAAGGGTCGAAGGTTCGAATCCTTCATGGCTCATCAATAACATTTAAAGTAATATTTCTTCAGTTAGAAGAACAACTACGCGGTCGTGGCGGAATGGCAGACGCGCTAGGTTGAGGGCCTAGTGGGTGAATAACCCGTGGAGGTTCAAGTCCTCTCGGCCGCACTTTAAAAAGCCTTGCTATTAACTCTTAGAAATGTTAGAATCTATATCTTCACTATTTTCAAGCGCCCGTAGCTCAATTGGATAGAGCGTTTGACTACGGATCAAGAGGTTAGGGGTTCGACTCCTCTCGGGCGCGCCATTATTCCGGGAAGTAGCTCAGCTTGGTAGAGCACTTGGTTTGGGACCAAGGGGTCGCAGGTTCGAATCCTGTCTTCCCGACCAGTGAAGCTTTTAGGAAATGTTATATATGCGGGTGTAGTTTAGTGGTAAAACCTCAGCCTTCCAAGCTGATGATGAGGGTTCGATTCCCTTCACCCGCTCCAAATAATTTATTATTTGGGCCTGTAGCTCAGCTGGTTAGAGCGCACGCCTGATAAGCGTGAGGTCGGTGGTTCGAGTCCACTCAGGCCCATCGCACTTTTTTTAAAAAAGTGTTGACTTGTTAAATGAAAAATGATATTGTATAAAAGTTGTTAAAAAAACAACAGTAAATAACTTGAAAAAGTTGTTGACAATAAGAATTGATTTATGATATATTAACTGAGCTGCTTTTGACAAGCAACTTAACATTTGCTCTTTGAAAACTGAACAAAACAACCAGTATGTCAATGAAAAGAAACTTGTTTTCTTTTCAATAAAACAAGAAGGTAACACTTCTTAAAGCTAAGACATTATATGAAATTGATTGGTGTCAATTTCAATTCAAACACTTTATTGGAGAGTTTGATCTTGGCTCAGGACGAACGCTGGCGGCGTGCCTAATACATGCAAGTCGAGCGCAGG